>NZ_UGNX01000001.1:1346366-2692732 GCF_900452415.1 Legionella cincinnatiensis
CGCAGTAAATTGTGCTCTAAGCTTGCCATTAACTTGAACCACATAATCAACCTCATCGGTTTTTAATGCTCCTTTGTCGACTCTAGGCCAATTAGCATCAATAATTGCTTTTTCAAAGCCCAATTGTTGCCATAAGTGATGCGTAATATGAGGGGTTATAGGAGCGAGTAATCGAAGTAATATACTTACTCCAGAATGAATAAAAAATTTATCTTCCTCAGTTTCTATAGAATAACTTGATAATTCATTAAACAGCTTCATACACCCTGAAACTACTGTATTAAATTGGTTGCGATCGTAATCGTGAGTCGCTTGGGCTAGAGTTTGGTGCACCACATGACGTGATTTTTTTAAGCGACTTTCAGCTTGTTGCCAGTTTACATGACCGTTACCACTGAGAATAAGGTCATTTATATCAATAAGCATATTTTGATGTTGATAAGCAAAAACCCAAATTCGTTTAAGAAAACGATGTGCGCCTTCTACTGCGGTATCTGACCATTCTAAAGATTGTTCAGGTGGTGCTGCAAACATAACAAATAGTCGTGCTGTATCTGCTCCATAAGTATCAATCAGATGGTTAGGATCTACGACGTTGCCAACAGATTTAGACATTTTATGCCCATCTTTTAAAACCATACCTTGAGTTAATAGAGCTTTAAAAGGTTCATCTGAATTAACTAAGCCTTCATCACGCATTAATTTATGGAAGAAACGGGCATAAAGTAAATGCATAACGGCATGTTCAATCCCCCCTACATATTGATCTACAGGAGTCCAATATTTTGCCCGATCATCGAGCATGGCATTTTCTTGGCCTTTACACGCAAAACGTGCGTAATACCAAGAAGACTCGACAAAGGTGTCAAACGTATCTGTTTCACGATATGCATCCTGTCCACATTTCGGACAAGTGATGTTCACAAATTCAGGGCATTGAGTTAAAGGTGAGCCTGTTCCGGTAAACGAAACATTCTCTGGGAGCACTACTGGAAGATCTTCATCTGGAACAGGGACTGTGCCACATTGTTCACATAAAATCATGGGAATAGGCGTTCCCCAATATCTTTGTCTCGATACACCCCAGTCACGTAATCTGTAATTAATTGTGGCCTTACCCGCATCATGCTCTTCAAGGAAATTCGTTATAGTTTCCATAGCTTGAGTAGAACTTAATCCATCAAACTGATCTGAGTGAATCAGCGTACCTTCGCCTGTATAGGCTGATAGGTTTAAATCGTGTACGACACCATTTTCTGGTTTTATGACTGCTTTAATAGGTAATTGATATTTTTTTGCAAACTCCCAATCTCTTTGATCGTGAGCGGGGACTGCCATTACAGCACCAGAGCCGTATTGCATCAGTACAAAATTTGCCACCCATATTGGTAGTTTTTCTCCAGTTATTGGATGAATCGCAGTCATTCCAGTATCTACACCACGTTTTTCCATGGTGGCTAACTCTGCTTCAGCCATTTTGGTGCCCTGGCAACTGTCAATAAATTCTTTTATTTCTTTACGATTATTGGCTGCTTCTTTAGCTATAGGATGATCCGTTGCTACTGCAAGATAAGTTGTACCCATGAGGGTATCAGGTCGGGTCGTATAAATTTTTAACCGTTTGGGATAGTTATTAACATTGAAATAAATTTCAGTCCCAGTAGAGCGTCCTATCCAGTTGCGCTGCATTTGTTTAACTTGTGCTGGCCATTCGTCCAGGCTATCTAATGAACTTAATAATTCATCAGCATAGGCTGTAATTTTAATGAACCACTGAGAAATTTCTTTTCTTTCAACCAGAGCCCCAGATCGCCATCCTCGGCCATCAACTACTTGTTCATTCGCTAAGACAGTTTGATCGACGGGATCCCAATTTACTACTGCATTTTTTTTATAAACTAAACCTTTTTCAAATAATCGGATAAAAAACCATTGCTCCCACCGATAATATTCAGGGGTACAGGTGCAAATTTCACGTTTCCAATCATAGGCATTACCAAGACGTAAAAACTGCTTTTTCATCGACTCTATATTCTTTTTAGTCCATTCAGCTGGAGGAATACCATTTTTTATCGCCGCATTTTCTGCAGGCAAACCAAATGCATCCCAACCTATAGGTTGGAGGACATTTTTGCCTAAAGCACGTTGATAGCGGGCAATAACGTCGCCAATAGTATAGTTACGCACATGCCCCATGTGCAATGTTCCACTGGGATAGGGGAACATGGATAAACAATAAAATTTCTCTTTGTTTAAATCTTCCGAAACATTAAATGATTGTTTTTTATGCCAATATTGTTGAGCTTGTTCCTCAACTTCTTGTGGTATATAGGTTTTATCCATGGTCCAATTTTTTAAGTGACTCTAAATCGCTAAGGATAACTCCTCTTGTGCTTGCCAGCAATAGATTATTGCTGGAATAAGCGACGAAGTTGAATAAAAAGTATAAAAATTATAAAAATTGTACAAAAAATTAAAGAAGGATACTCATACCAAATAATCCATGGGGTAAAACCTTGAGCAGGATAAACAGTACCTTGTAATAATCCAGAGCTAAATGGAGGAAGACTTTCAACTATATCACCATGACTATCAATTATTGAAGATAAACCATCATTGTTAACGACCACTTGATATCGCCCAGTCAGTAACGAGAGAAGTTGAGCCATTTGTAATTGCTGATAACTCGCTAGTGAATGTCCAAACCAACCATTATCACTGATGGAAACGATCCATTGGGCTTTGGGCATTTGTGCACGTAAAATATTGGGATAGGCAATTTCATAACAAATAAGACTGGCAATTGGGTGTTTAGCGATTTTAATTAAAGGCTGTTGTTTTTTTCCAGGTAATAAATTTGCTTCGGGTAAATTGAACCATTGATAAATCGTAATTAGAGGTTTAGGAATGTATTCTCCAAAAGGAACAAGTTGACGTTTGAATTTTTTTCCTTTGGCCTGTCCAAAAGTAATAATGGAGTTATAATAATGGGTTTCATTGTCATTGGTAGGTTGAAGTATACCTAACATTAAAGCGCTGTTTGCTTTTGTTGCTTTTTTGTTTAATTTAAGAAAATACTTATCCAGATAACTTGCAGGAAGTGGTATTGCGGATTCAGGCAAAATAATAAGTTGTTTTCCTAAAAGTTTATTTATTGCATTTTCATAATATTTTAATAAGTTCCAAAATAAAGTTTCATCCCATTTATCACGCATGGATAAATTGGCTTGAACTGCACCAACACTAATGGGTTCTTGCTTTATTTGTGACCAAGAAATATTTTTACATAACACAGGGCTTATCATGACAAGTACAAAAGCAATGAAGCAGTAATAGCGTTTTGGGTAATTTGGTGAAACTGCTAAGGTAAGCAATGCAGAGATAAAAACACAAACTAAACTTAATCCGTAGATTCCTAAAATAGGGGCAAGGTATTTAATAGGTGTATCAATAAGAGTTGTACCCACCAATAACCATGGAAATCCAGTAAATAATGTGGAGCGACAATATTCACTGAGGCACCATAAAGTACTAAATAAGAGTAAAGACAGCAGTGTTCGGTGTTTTAATTCAAGTAACTTATATAAGTAAGTAACAAGAGCGGGGAAAAGTGAGAGATACATGATAAAAATTAATGTAACTAATGCTGAGCCAAAATAATTTAATTGGCCATAATCATGAATACTGATGATAACCCACGAAACGCCGAAGCCAAAATAGCCTAATCCATAAAAGAATCCTAAGAAAGCACCTTGTTTTATAGAGCAGTTTTTCAGACTGAAATAGAGAGAGGCTAGACTTAATAAAGTGAGGCCTGGCATGTGAAAAGGGGCAAAGCCAAAAGGAGATAATATTCCAGCTATAAATACAAATAGATATTTTGTATAGCTAATACGGATTGATGATTTAAGCGTGGTGCTGTTCGCTAAAGCAGTTTGCTTCATATTTTATCAATAAATTATAAAAGGGTAAGATAAATGAGTACTGGATTTAGGTCAAGAATTAGCAAATTCTTTTCTTTAAAATCGAAAGATAACATGTATCGCAAGATATTGCACCATTAGTGACTAAAACAGCATATCTTCCATTAAAAAGTATATGTTAATTGGGAATCAGAATGATTCATTAAAAGTATCACTGATGCGGGGATAACTACCTTTTATTTATTCATGTACAAAATTTAGATTTAGAGAACACTATCCAAGCCTTGAGAATTTGTGTAGGATGATCGCGTTTTATAATGGGAGAGGGATTCAAATGTATAATGTAATGATTACTGGCGCAGGGAAAATTGGTAGTTTAATTTCTTGCTTACTGTCAGAAAGCGGTTCTTATCAGGTCCATTTAGTAGATATTGATTTTAATGGTTCCGATGTAAAAAGATTATTGGACGCGGTGCCACAAGTCAAAACTGTGGCTTTAGATGTTCAAGATAAAGAATCGACTCAAGCTTATATGGAAAAGCATGGAATTGTGGCTGTTATCTCAAGCCTTCCTTATTTTTTAAATACCCATGTTGCTGAAGCAGCAAGAGCTGCCAAAGCACATTATTTTGATCTGACTGAAGATACCGCTGTTACGGAGGCAGTCAAAGCAATTGCTTTGGATGCAGAAACTGCTTTTGTGCCTCAGTGTGGTTTAGCTCCAGGATTTATTAGTATCGCTGCTAATAGCCTAATGCAGGAGTTTGAGGAATGCCATCATGTGAAATTACGTGTGGGTGCACTTCCGCAGAATGCAAATAATGCACTGCAATACTCATTAACTTGGTCAACCGACGGTGTAATTAATGAATATGGTAATCCTTGCTATGCCATTAAATATGGAAAAGCAGTTACTGTAGCTCCATTAGAAGGTTTGGAAACGATTCAAATTGATGGTTGTGAATATGAAGCTTTTAATACCTCTGGAGGTCTTGGGAGTTTAGCAGAAATGCACGCAGGCAAAGTGCAAACCATGAATTATAAAACGATGCGTTATCCGGGTCACTGTCAAAAAATGCGTTTATTAATGAATGACTTGCGTTTAAACCAAGATAGACCTACATTAAAGCGAATCTTAGAAAATGCTATTCCTAAAACCTATCAGGATATTGTGATTGTTTATGTTTCTGTAGAAGGAATAAAACGTGGTGAACTTACAGAAAGAAATTATGTGAAGAAAATTTATCCAGTCGAAATTTGTGGTTTGGAGTGGTCTGCTATTCAAGTGAGTACAGCTTCAGGTGTTTGTGCTGTTGTTGATTTAGTACTAGGCCAAGCCAATGAATATAAGGGTTTGGTTTTACAAGAAAAATTCCAATTATCTGCTGTATTGGAAAATCGTTTTGGTCGTTATTACGCTTAACCGCGACCGCAACCCCATGTTCTTATCCACGATCGTTAGTGCAAATAGATGTTTTGGATTAGCGGTCGTATCTCGAGTTAAATGATATAGTTTTGGATTATTACGGAGATAATCAATGGATATATTAAAGCATTTAAAAATTCATGCTGTTAACCCAGGAGCTTTTAGCGGTCAGGGATGGCAAAGCAGGGTTCATAATCATCAATTAGTTTCTTTTAACCCTACCAATGGGGAAAAACTTGCCGAAGTTGCAACATGTACCATAGAAGATTACGAAGAGGTGATGAAGCGCGCGCAATATGCTGCACACGAATGGAAAAAAGTTCCAGCTCCGAAACGAGGGGAAATAATCAGACAAATTGGCCAAGCTTTACGTGAGCATAAAGATGCTTTAGGTAGTTTAGTTTCCTTGGAAATGGGCAAATCAAAGCAAGAGGGCGATGGCGAGGTTCAAGAGATGATTGATATCGCTGATTTTGCTGTTGGTCAATCACGAATGTTATATGGGAATTCTATGCACTCAGAACGGCCTCAGCATAGAATGTATGAACAATGGCATCCCTATGGAATTGTTGGAGTTATTTCAGCCTTTAATTTTCCCGTTGCTGTTTGGTCTTGGAATGCTTTTTTAGCTGCTATATGTGGAAATGTTACTTTATGGAAGCCCTCAGCAAAAACACCTTTATGCGCTATAGCAGTACAACAAATTTGTAACGAGGTATTAAGTCGCAATGGCTGTCCTGAGATATTTAGTTTAATTATTCCTGAAAGTCACGAGGTTGTGGAAACGATGGTTAATGACAATCGTATACCCCTGATTTCGTTTACCGGTTCAACGGCTGTAGGGAAACAAGTTGCTGCGAAAGTTGCTGCTCGATTAGGAAAGACTATTCTTGAGTTGGGTGGTAATAATGCCATTATTTTAGATGAAACAGCGGATCTTCATTTAGCGATACCTGCCATAGTTTTTGGGGCTGTCGGCACTGCAGGGCAAAGATGTACCTCGACACGACGTTTATTTGTACACCATTCCATGTATGATTATGTGCTTGAGCGTTTAAGTTTTGCTTATGAACAGATAACAATTGGTGATCCCTTGGATAAACACAATTTAATGGGGCCTCTTATTGATAAGCAAGCTGTAGAACAATTTAATAAAGCAATGTCGCGTATTAAATCAGCTGGCGGTCGTATTTTATTTGGTGGAGAGTCCTTGCATCAACCGGGATTTTTTGTGCAACCTACCCTAGTATGTGATGTAAAAAATCATTGGGATATTGTGCAAGAAGAAACATTTGCGCCTATTTTGTACGTGATGCCTTATCAGACTTTAGATGACGCCATTGCTTTGCAAAATAATGTTCCTCAAGGACTGTCTTCAGCGATGTTTACTCAAAACTTGAAAAATGCGGAGCATTTTTTAAGTGCCTGGGGCAGTGATTGTGGAATTGCCAATATTAACATAGGGACTTCAGGTGCTGAAATTGGTGGCGCATTTGGAGGAGAGAAAGAGACTGGTGGGGGACGTGAGTCTGGTTCTGACTCTTGGAAGGCATATATGCGTCGACAAACTAACACAATTAATTGGGGTAATGAGCTGCCTTTAGCTCAAGGTATTCGTTTTGATCTGTCTTGATAAAACTGTTGTTTGGTAACGTGAAGCATAGCGACCATTTAATTAAAGATATTTAATGTTACCTCGCTGTCGCAGCATGGGGCGAGGTAAATCAATGTGTTTCTCTCTAAATTTAATGGTACTTACTCAGATAATATAAATGAATAAGGAAAAAAGAATGCAGGGATCTTTTTTTATAAAAAAAGCCGCAGTTCTAGGGGCCGGTGTTATGGGTGCGCAGATTGCCGCGCATTTAGTGAATGCAGGTGTAGAAACCTTACTTTTTGATTTAGCATCAAAAGAGGGGAGCCCTAATGCTTTTGTTGACAAAGCAATAGCTCATTTAGGAAAGCTAAAACCAGACCCTCTTGCAACAGCCCAAACTACTGCCTTATTACAAGCACGAAATTATGATCAACATCTTTCGGACTTGTCCTCATGTGATTTAATTATTGAAGCTATTGCGGAGCGTTTAGATTGGAAAGAAGATTTATACGAACGTATTTCTCCTTACTTAGGAGAAAAAGCGATTCTTGTGAGTAATACTTCCGGTCTAAGTATTAATACTTTATGTTCTGTTTTGCCTGAACGACATAGAAAGAATTTTTGTGGAGTTCATTTCTTTAATCCCCCACGTTACATGCATCTTGCCGAGCTTATTCCTGCAGCAACCACAGATGAAGAATTGGTGAATCATTTAGAAACTTGGTTGACTCGCTATGTGGGTAAAGGAGTGGTCAGGGCAAAAGATACCCCTAATTTTATTGGTAATCGTATTGGGGTATTTTCTTTATTAACAACCTTACATCATGCATTTGCTATGGATATGGGTTTGGATGAAGTTGATGCGTTAACTGGCCCCTTATTAGGCAGGCCCAAATCGGCGACCTTTCGTACCATGGATGTTGTTGGTTTAGATACCATGCAACATGTTGTAAATACCATGCAACAGCAATTAGCTGATGATCCCTGGCATCATAGTTTTCAATTACCAGAATGGATTGTTAATTTAATTAAAGAGGGACATTTGGGACAAAAAACTGGCCAAGGTGTTTACCGAAAAAATGGTAAAATGATCGAGGTTTACGATGTAAAATCAGCAACCTATCGTCCCGCAGAACCTTCCGTTAGTGATGAGTTGAAAGCAATCATGGGGAACCAAGATCCAGTTGCTCGCATGCAAAGTCTGATTACCTCTAAGGACAAGCAAGCGCAATTTTTAGCTGAATGTTTTAGGGATTTGTTCCATTATTGTGCCTATCATCTTGCTTCTATTGCGGATAATGTAAGAGATGTGGATTTAGCAATTCGTTGGGGATTTGGTTGGATGCAAGGTCCTTTTGAAACCTGGCAGCTTGCTGATTTAGCAACGATGACCCAGTATATTTATCGAGAAATAAAAGAAAATAGGACCCTTAGCTCCGCGTCTTTGCCCGGATGGCTTTTTGAAATTAGTCATTTTTATACCGAAAAAGGCGCCTATTCGCCACAACTCAATGATTACCAACCTAGAAGTCAATTACCTGTTTATAAGCGTCAATTTTTCCCAGATAAAGTTCTCAAAGAGCCTGCGCATCCTAAACCTGTACTTTATGAAAATGAAGGTGTTTGTTTGTGGCATTTACAAGATGATGTTGCTGTAGTGAACTTTAAGAGTAAAGCGAATACAGTAGGGCAATCGGTGCTTGATGGGTTAGAAGCAGCATTGCAAATGGCGGAAAAACAATGTCGTGGAGTAATCCTACATCAGCAAGATGCGAATAATTTTTCCTCAGGCGCTGATTTACGTGGCGTATTAAAATTAATTCAAGATAATAAAATGCGTGATTTAGAGGCAATGATTGCCCAATTTCAGCATGTAGCTTTGCGCTTAAAATATAGTCCCATTCCCGTTGTTGCTGCCTTAAGAGGGCGAGCTCTAGGCGGTGGTTGTGAATTAATGATGCATTGTGATGCTGTAGTTGCTGCTTTTGAATCTTATCCTGGCTTGGTGGAGTTCGGTGTTGGTGTGATTCCTGCTGGAGGTGGATGTAAGGAAATGGCAATGCGCGCGGCGCATCTTGTTCCTCAAGGGGATTTATTGTCCGTGATACAGGTTTATTTTCAGCAAATTGCAACTGCCCAAGTAGCGAATTCAGCTGCTCATGCGATACAGATGGGATATTTGCGAAATACCGACAGTTACATCATGCATGCTAATGAGGTTCTATATGTAGCGCTAGAACAAGTAAAATGCATGCATGCAAAGAACTATCTTCCTCCTTTAAAGAAACAATTTAAAATTGCAGGCATTGAAGGTAAAGCTCGATTGCAAGCAGGTTTAGTGAATTGGTTAGAAGGAGGATTTATTTCTCAGCATGACTACTTTATCGCTACGGAGTTGGCAACAGTGCTTTGTGGTGGCAATCTCAATCAAAATACAGTAGTTGATGAGAATTGGATGCTTAAATTGGAGCGAGAGGCTTTTATTAATCTTGCTTCGGCACCGTTAACGCAAGCACGGATTAGTCATTTACTAGAGACCGGCAAGCCACTACGTAATTAAGGGAGATTGAAAATGACTAATGTATACATAGTTGACGTATTACGTACTCCAGTTGGTAAAGCACCTCGAGGTGTATTTAAGCATACTTTGCCTGATGATTTGTTAGCACATGTAATCAGAAATTTAATGCAGCGTAATCTGTCTGTAGAAACGTCAAAAATAGAGGATGTTGTTGTAGGATGTGCTATGCCAGAAGCAGAGCAAGGTATGAACGTAGCGCGTATCGCATCGTTATTGGCCGATTTACCTCAATCAGTTCCAGCAATGACCATTAACCGCTTTTGTTGTTCAGGTGTACAAAGTATTTCTATAGCTGCGGACTCTATTCGTAGTGGCGATGTACATTTGGCCCTTGCTGGTGGTGTTGAAAGCATGTCGATGGTGCCTTTAGGTGGAAATAAATATACAGCAAACCCAGCTATTTTTAATAATGAAGATATAGCAATCGCTTATGGTATGGGAATTACTGCTGAGAATGTGGCTAAGCGATGGGGAATTTCGCGAGAGCAACAAGATGAGTTTGCTACTGAAAGTCATAAAAAAGCCGTGGCAGCACAGCAACGTGGTGATTTTAAGGCAGAGATCAGTCCTATTGAGATTACGATAAGACAAGCAGACTTAGAAAACTCAAATGTATTAATTAAGAAAAAATTGGTAAGTGAGGATGAAGGACCACGTGCTGATACTTCATATGAGGCAATTTCTAAGTTAAAACCCGTTTTTGCCGCAAGAGGAACGGTCACTGCGGGAAACAGTTCGCAAACTAGTGATGGTGCCGGTATTGCTTTATTAGCAAGTGAGCAGGCGCTGCATTATTATAAGCTAAAACCTATGGGACGGTTGTTAAGTTATGCAGTAGCTGGGGTTCCTCCTGAAATTATGGGGATTGGACCTATTGAAGCTATTCCTATTGCGTTAAAAAGAGCAGGGCTTACGTTAGATCAATTAGATTGGATAGAGCTTAATGAGGCTTTTGCGGCTCAAGCTTTAGCCGTGATTAAAGAGCTTGAGCTTCCGCGTGACAAAGTAAATCCTTTAGGTGGTGCTATTGCCTTGGGTCACCCACTAGGAGCTACTGGTGCGATAAGGACGGCAACTTTATTACATGGTTTACAAAGAACTAAGGGTCGTTATGGCATGGTTACTATGTGCATTGGTACTGGCATGGGAGCTGCTGCCATATTTGAAGCTTTATAAAACGCTTTTTTCACATAATAGTGTCAACAGCTTTGATACTGGGCCCTGCGGTCTGCACCGCGGGGGTTCGGCATAAACCCGATGACGAGATTTATACCAAGCCATGTGTTGACCATGCAACAACGCCGCTTTTGCAGAAGGTGACGTAGAGAGTAGCGGCACAAATTAGTTTGCACTACTTGAGATCGAAAGTTCCTTCAAGATGATGTGCTTGAAGGATAATACGATGGAGTTACCACTAAATTCTCAATGGGATTAATTTTTATCGCGGAAGATAATACGACCCTTAGTTAGGTCATAAGGAGTTAACTCAACCTTGACTTTATCTCCAGTCAAAATTCTTATGTAATTTTTACGCATACGACCAGAAATGTGAGCAGTGATAACATGCCCATTTTCTAATTCAACACGAAACATGGTGTTGGGTAGGGTGTCTATAACAGTACCAGCCATTTCTATATGATCTTCTTTTGCCATAGGTCTCTCAGTGATGTACCAAATTGATAAAGTTTATTATGCATAATTATACATTTACTTGCAGCCATGTATACTGCACTAAAATAAATAAAATGGCAATCTAACCGGATTAATTTTCATGATTAGTATCCATTTCTTTGTATCAAATTGTTACCAGATGTAAAAATATTACCAAACATAACCGGTGAAATGTTTTTCTTGACTGGCTTGAGAGCGCTTGGGTTTTATGAGTCCTTGTAAGTTAAATTCGTGTTTTTGTAATTCCATGATTAATGTTTTGAATGGTTCAGAACTAACATGCTGTTCAAACAACTTTTTTGCAGTATTGATAAATTTTTTCATTTTCTTATCAAACTTTATTTTATCCGCGGTATATTTTTCTTTAATCGCAGTTGAATCTGTTTTTAGAGGTTCTTGGGGTGGCTTGGGGGCCATTTTCCATCCCTTTTCAGTTAGCCCAAATCGAATATGTTTTACTATATCTTGTTCTTGACAGTAATAGGAAACAGTGATTAAACCTGGATAAGTGGCGCTATCTCTTATTAAAAATACCGCCTTAGATTCTTTTGCTTTTGCATTATGCTGTTCTAGAAGGTTATGTATTTGGTAGCTGTTGATTAATCCAAAAATAATCGGGATCTTGGAGTTTGGTTCATTTTTTTGTATTGCTTCCATAAAGTACTCCAGTTTTATTAAAATCATATTAAAGCCAGGTCATAATCAGTAAGTTATGATAAAAAGACTGACTATTAGCTACCTTATACAGCCTTCTAATAGTATAGTTCTACTAATTCAAAATATTAGTGGTCAAAAAGAGAAATGCCATAGGCCTTGTTGAGTAGGATTAATTAATGTCTTGCCTAATAAACAAAGAAACTCTTTGCGATCAATTATCTTAGCACCTAGACTTTGTAAATGATTTGTAGGTATTTGACAATCAATAAAATCGAAACTCCAATCTGTTAACGTTTTACATAAATAGTAAAGAGCAATTTTAGACGCATCCGTTATTTTATGAAACATGGATTCACCAAAAAAAGCCCGTCCTAGATTAATTCCATAAAGGCCACCAACGAGTTCGTTTTCATACCATATTTCGAAGGAATGGGCGAAACCTAAAAGATGTAAATTGGTGTATGCTTCTATCATTTCTTCAGTAATCCACGTGTTATTAAACCGATCAGAACAAGTAGCGCAGGCCGTAATTACTTGTTTAAATGCGGTATCGATGGTGCAGCTAAAACCTTTTTTTAGAGATTTTTTTAAGCTTCGGGATAAGTTAAATTCCTTGGGAATCAAGATTAGTCTAGGATTTGGTGACCACCAAAGCACAGGCATGCCAGGTTCATACCATGGGAAAATGCCCTGTTTATAAGCCTGAAGTATACGTTGGGGAGCCAGATCGCCTCCGACCATCAATAAACCATGATCATCACTAGTTTCTGGGTTTGGGAAAGAGTATAGTTCATTATAACTCAACTTAATCTCCTGAACTTTGATTTCTATAAAATTGTATCTTACAGTGATTATAAGCAAGTATTAGAGAAAACAAGAGAACCCTAGAGACATTTTTAGGGACAAGATCTTGGGTTTGAAGAAATTTGGAGGCAGATATAAGATTAAAATACTTTATCAGCTGCTAATCAAAAATCATAGCCTGGGTGTAATTGGAAAAGCCCAAGCTATAATTTTGCGTCTTATTTATTTAAATTTAAATCTAAATATTGTTCTGCATCAAGGGCTGCCATACAACCAAAACCTGCTGAAGTAATGGCTTGACGATATACATGATCGGCTACATCGCCGCATGCAAATACTCCAGGAATGGATGTACTGGTAGCCATTCCATCAAGTCCTGATTTAATAACAATATAACCATTATTCATTACGAGTTGATCTTTGAATAAATCAGTATTTGGCGTATGGCCAATGGCGATAAATACACCATCCACATCTAATGATTCTTTGGTATCATCTTGTACGTTGCGAATTAAGGCTCCAGTTACTTTTTTACCGTCACCTATAACTTCTTCTAATGTTGAATTCCATATGATTTTGATATTTCCATTTCGAGTTTTCTCAAAAAGTTTGTCTTGAAGAATTTTTTCGGCACGTAAACTATCGCGTCGGTGCACTAAAGTAACTGATGAGGCAAGATTGGATAAATAAAGTGCTTCTTCAACTGCGGTATTTCCTCCGCCAATAACACAGACTGTTTTATTGCGATAGAAAAAACCATCACAAGTAGCGCAGGCAGAAACACCTCGCCCCTGATAGGCAGATTCAGATTCTAATCCTAGATAACGTGCGGAGGCTCCAGTAGCAATAATTAAAGCGTCACAAGTATAAGTTTCACTATCACCCTGAAGCACAAAAGGTGCTTGTGCCAACTCAGCTTTAACAATATGATCAAAAATGATTTGGGTTTCGAAGCGCTCTGCATGTTTTTGCATGCGCTCCATCAGGGCAGGGCCTTGTAATCCCTCAATATCTCCAGGCCAATTATCTACATCGGTTGTGGTCGTTAATTGGCCACCTGGTTGCATACCCGTGATTAAAACGGGATTAAGATTGGCTCTTGCAGCATAGACAGCGGCGGTATAACCTGCTGGACCTGAACCTAATATGATTAAGCGGTGGTGATTGCTTGCGCTCATCTCTCTGCCTTCCTTAATAATTTGTGTTAAGATGGCGAATATTATGATAAAAACAAAGATATGAAAATACCTATGGAAAAACAACGCTCCGGAAAAAAAAATCAAGGTACTAAAAAACACATGCCAAATTATGTCACCAAACGGTTGAGTGAGGGGAGTTTTATACTCATTTTAACTAGTGCTCTTTTTGTTCTTTTGTCCTTGCTAACCTATAAAGTAAGTGATCCTGGGCTGTCGCATGCTGCATGGAAGGGACTTACTGTTGCTAATTCAGGTGGACAAGTGGGGGCATACGTAGCAGATGCGCTTTATTTTACATTCGGGTATATTGCCTATTTAGTGCCTATATCTTTTGTATATGTTGCATGGCTTATTTTACATGATTTCCGTGTGTTAAAAATTCTTGATAAACGAGTTTTATTGCTGCGCTCTATTGGTTTAATTTTTATGTTTGCAGGTGGCTGTGGTTTATTAAGCTTACAAGTAGAGCTGAGTCAATTAAATTCCATTCGCGGTCCTGGAGGGTTTATCGGACAGGCAGTAGGTAGTGGTTGGTACCAAATGCTGAATGTATATGGAGCAAGTCTTGCGTTATTGGCAATATTTTTAGTAGGTACTACTTGGTTCACTGGTTTGTCCTGGATAAACGCGATTGAGTTAATCGGTTTTTATACTTTATTTATTGCAAATTATATAACCAAAACGTTACAAAGGGCATGGCAGTTCATCAAGTCCCAGATTGATAAAAATAAAGCAAAAAAAGTAACGAAGATTTCTAGCACCCCTCGTGAGAAATCTGCACCTAAATTGTTTAAACCTAAAGTAGTGAAGGAAAAAGAAACAGTGGTTGCTGCCCCTGTTTTAATAGCCAATGAAGTAAAGCCTGAAATTGTTAAACCTGCCAAAGAAATAAAAGAAATTCGTGCTCCCAAAATGAGTACTTCAGGCGATTTACCTTCGCTTAGCTTATTAGATAAGGGACAACCTGGCAAACCTATGGGTGGATACACACACCAAGAATTAGAAAATTTATCACGCGAAGTGGAACAGCATTTGTTAGATTTTGGTATTCAAGCAGGAGTAGTCGCTGTACATCCTGGCCCTGTGGTTACTCGTTTTGAATTACAATTGGCTGCTGGAATAAAGGTCAGTAAGTTAACTGCTTTGGCTAAAGATTTAGCCCGTTCTTTGTCGGTCATTTCGGTACGTGTTGTTGAAGTTATCCCAGGTAAGACTGTGGTTGGTTTGGAGTTACCTAATCATTCACGCGAAGTTGTTCGTTTATCTGATGTTTTATCAGCAGAGGTCTATCAGCAGGCACATTCGCCTGTAAGTATGGCTTTAGGAGTGGACATTGGAGGCCATCCAGTAGTGGTGGATTTGGCAAAAATGCCCCATTTACTTGTGGCTGGTACCACCGGTTCAGGTAAGTCTGTGGGGATAAATGCCATGATTTTAAGTATCCTATTTAAGGCAACTCCTGAGCAAGTACGCCTGATTATGGTTGATCCTAAAATGCTGGAATTATCGGTGTATGATGGTATTCCCCATTTATTAACTCCAGTAGTTACTGATATGAAAGAAGCTGCGAGTGCCTTGCGGTGGTGTGTTGAGGAGATGGAGCGACGCTATAAGCTGATGGCTGCGTTAGGGGTAAGAAATTTGGCAGGCTTTAATAGTAAAATTACTGAAAGCATTGCTAATGGTCAACCTTTAGCAAATCCTTTATGGAAACCTACTGATTCAATGGATGAGGTTGCCCCTGAATTGGAGCCTTTACCCTGCATTGTAGTTGTGATTGATGAACTTGCAGATATGATGATGGTTGTGGGCAAGAAAGTAGAACAATTAATCGCCCGTATCGCACAAAAAGCTAGAGCAGCAGGAATTCATATGATCCTTGCTACCCAAAGACCTTCCGTAGATGTTTTAACCGGTCTCATCAAATCAAATATTCCAACACGAATGTCTTTTCAAGTTTCGTCAAAAATTGATTCTCGGACTATATTGGATCAGCAAGGTGCTGAGCAATTATTGGGGCACGGAGATATGTTATACTTAGCACCAGGAAGTGGTGCTCCTTTACGTGTTCATGGTGCTTTTGTGGATGATAAGGAAGTGCATCGTATCGCTGATGATTGGCGAGCTCGCGGTGAGCCTGATTATATTGATTCTATTTTAAAAATGCCTGGAGATGGGAATGAAGGTGGCTCTGATGAAGAAGGTCAAACAGAAGAGGATGATCCTCTTTATGACCAGGCGGTAGAATTTGTAATTCAAACACGCAAAGCAAGTATTTCTGCGGTACAAAGACGTTTGAAAATAGGCTATAACCGTGCAGCACGAATGATTGAAGAAATGGAACGTGTAGGAATTGTTGGCCCCTTAGAAGGGGGATATCGGGATGTCCTAGTGACATCAGTGACAGAGGATTAACTATGAAAAAAATGTTTATTGCACTACTTTTAAGTATTTCTACCTCAGTATTTTGCCAAACACCAGGCGAATTATTGCAAGATAAACTCAATGGAATTCGCTCCATGACTGCCAATTTTAAGCAGGCAGTGAAGGCAAAACATCGCGTGGTCTCTCGTTCATCAGGTACTATGGCTTTGCAAAGACCTGGTCGATTTCGTTGGCAAACTGTGCAACCTATGGCGCAGTTGATGGTTGCCGATGGTCAGCGAATTTGGGTTTATGATAAAGACTTAGAGCAAGTAACGGTTAAAAAGCAAGATAAAGGTTTAGGCGGTACTGCTGCTTTATTTTTGAGTGGTTATGACGATACAGTAACTCGAGATTTTAATGTAGCTCAAAGTGGAATGGGTCATGAATTGGTTTTTGATTTAAAAGCAAAGTCGTCTAAAGCGAGTTTTCAACGAATTAAATTGGTTTTTCGGCAAGATCTCTTAACAGGGCTAGAGCTTTATGATCAATTAGGACAAGTGACTACTGTACAATTAACTCAAATTAAATTAAACCCTAAATTGACCTCCAATATGTTTCAATTCAAAACGCCTAAAGGTGTGGATGTGGTCCAACAATGAGTTTGTTTCAGGAAGAACCTACACCGCCATTAGCAGAACGTCTAAGGCCCAAGAGTCTCGATGAGGTGATTGGGCAAAGTCATTTATTAGGTGAGGGCAAATCTTTAAAACTGAGCTTTGCAGGAAAAAAACTTCATTCCATGATTCTATGGGGTCCTCCTGGCGTGGGTAAAACAACAATTGCACGCATTACTGCAGAAGCTTTTGACTGTGAATGGATAGCACTGTCTGCAGTTTTTTCGGGAGTGAAGGATATTCGTGCTGCGATCGAAAAAGCACAAGAAAACTTGATTCATGGTAAACATACCCTCTTGTTTATTGATGAAATTCATCGTTTTAATAAAGCACAACAAGACGCGTTATTGCCTTATACAGAATCAGGCTTGGTTACTTTCATAGGCGCTACCACGGAAAATCCTTCTTTTGAAGTAAATTCTGCTTTACTTTCGCGAGCCCAAGTATATGTTTTAAAACCTTTAACTGATGATGAATTACGGCAATTATTTCAAAAAGCGCATCAAGCAGTTTTATCCCATCTTCAATTTGATGAAGAGGCTATTCAAATGATCATTGGATTTGCTGATGGGGATGCTAGACGATTACTCAATACGCTGGAGCAATTACAAACTGCTTGTATTGCAATGAATAATCAACATGTGACCAAAGAATTGGTTATCAATTCTTTGGCAGAAAATACTCGTCGCTTTGATAAGAGTGGAGAAAATTTTTACGACCAAATTTCTGCGTTGCACAAATCTGTGCGTGGGTCTAATCCTGATGCCGCACTTTATTGGCTCTGTCGTATGTTAGATGGTGGGGCAGATCCTCGCTATCTAGCACGGCGTATTTTAAGGATGGCATGGGAGGATATTGGTTTAGCT
Organism: Legionella cincinnatiensis; assembly: GCF_900452415.1. Classification (NCBI taxonomy): domain Bacteria; kingdom Pseudomonadati; phylum Pseudomonadota; class Gammaproteobacteria; order Legionellales; family Legionellaceae; genus Legionella; species Legionella cincinnatiensis. Next base: position 1,364,132 of record NZ_UGNX01000001.1, read on the forward strand.
GATCCACGCGCCATGCAAATTGCTAGCGATGCTGCAGCAACTTATGAGCGACTCGGTTCTCCAGAAGGGGAACTTGCATTGGGACAAGCTGTTATTTATTTGTCAATAGCTGCGAAAAGTAATGCAGGTTATATGGCTTTTAATCAAGCAATGGATTTTGTAAAACACGATAAGTCTCGAGAAGTGCCTATTCATTTACGTAATGCACCCACTCGATTATTGAAAAAATTAGGTTATGGAAAAGAATATCGCTACGCGCATGATGAGCCGCACGCTTATGCTGCTGGCGAACATTATTTACCTGAAGGGATGCAAGAACCGGGATGGTATAAACCAGTAGAACGTGGTTTAGAAATAAAGATCGCGGAGAAACTTGCTTTTTTAAGATCGTTGGACAAAAAAAATAATTAATGTATAATATGCGGCCATCATAGCTTTAGAAATAGCAGTAAATTTTCAGTGTTGATCAATATTTGAACTATTCTTCTCTTATGATTTGATGACAATGAAAATAATAATTCATTAAGGTTGTCCCATGTCTTTAGATATCCCAAGCGCCCATTCTTCAAAAGAACTCAAAAAACTGATAGATTTAATTACAAGATATAATGAAATTTCTGATAAAGAAGAAAATGCCGAATTAAAAAGGTTATTTTATCTACAACAGATTAATTATTTAACTAAATACAGTACAAACACTGTCATCATTCAGTGGCGAAATCAATACGATAAAAATGGACTAGAAAGTCATTTACAAAAATATGGAGTACATCGTGATTCATCACTGTTATTAGAAGGTATTGAATTTGCCAATGCTGTATCTCGTTTTTCTCCTCTATTAGGATCATCACCTGAACTATTGCAAACTGATTTTTATGAAGCAATGCAAGAGCGGGATAAATTATTTACTGAGGACCCAGCTCCGGGAAATATTACGAAATACATTCAGTATAACCAAATTATAAAAGCTTATTATCAACAAGATAAGCAATTACAAGAGAAAGTCCAAAGAAATTTATACTATTTATCCCTTGCTTATGCAAAAGTTGACGCCATACAAGGATTTGTTCAACAAGAGTTTGGAGAATATCAGACCGAAGTTCTTGGTAATCCTAAAGGCAATAATAAAAACTTTACGTTTACTATTGAAGGCGAGCCAGTAAAAACGGTAATCCGAGTAGAAGATCGGAATACCATTGGAAAAGAACAACAACTACAAACACATCAAGTGAGTGAGTATTTCTCTGAAGATTATGTAACGATCATGGTTCCCTTTTTGAATGATGATAATGAAACAGCGTATCAACCTGTTGTGATTAGTGAATTTGCCTCAAAGGGAGATTTAGCTCATTATGCCGAAAAGCTTAAAGGCCGAGATCCTAAGGATATTTTAAAACAAACAGTATATTTTATGGATAATCTAGGTGATTTTTGTACTAAATTAATGGACTCAGGGCATTATCATCCAGATATTAAATTATCTAATTTTTTAACTGATGGTGAGCGACTTATTGTTAGCGATAGAAAAACCATCACTGATAAAAAAAATCCTAAAGTTAATGAAATTTCCAGTTCACCTATTTATGGAGCACCGGAGTATCAGAAGTGTCTTAGATCAGGAAGTGTAGGTCTCAATTTTAGAGCATTTGCTACAACACTTGATATGCCTTCCTACATGTCTTTTCAAGTAGGTACGGCTTTGAAAGAGTTTATGCTCAAAAGTAATCTTATTCCTTATGACGAACAAAGTGAGGAAGACTTTGAGGAAAAATTTTCTAAATGGCAATCATTAAGTAAATTTGCTAATCCTCAACCATCTACAAATGAAATAAGAAATATGTCAGTACTTGTTCAAGAGTTAACTCGACAAAACTCAAAAGACAGGCTTCCGATTAAACACTTTCAAACATTATTAAAAAAAGTAACCTTATCTCCCGATGAATTTATGGACGAGCTGGAAAAATTATCTCCTGCATCTAAATTAAGCTCTTCTGAGGATATTGAATTAATTAAAACCATTTTAACCGCAGATACTTTAGATGAGAAATTAGAAGAAAAACTAGGGCAAATGGATCCAACTCATTTAGAAACACTATTTCTCGATCCTAGATTCCATTCAGAGTCATTGTTTAAAGGCAAATCACTTGCTCATGCTAATCAATATCTTAAAGCTGTGGATGGTGCACTATTAGCAAAAGATTTAGAAAAAGCCAGTGGTTTTAGATGGTTCATTCATGTGATTTCTTTTGGGTTTATCACTGTACCTAGAGTTAGTACCATTAATGACATAAAAAATAACTTACCTAAGATGGATAAAATAACACAGGCATGTTTTATATTAAGCGGAATAGCAGGTAATGAAACTTTCCCAGGTCTTGATGCAAACAAAAAAGATTTATTTCAACAGATTAGCAATTTGGAAGAAAGCTCTGAGGTCGAGAAACAAGCTTCAAATGAGGAAGAATCTAACTGTCGCCACAGGGGTCAATCAGCACAAAGTAGTACAAGCGGACTCCATAATACAGATACAAATGAAGAATGCGATGTGATAATTCATGATGTTGACCAAAAAGAAATAGATGAAGGTATAAAGAAAATAAAGCTTTCAGTTAAGAACGATGGAGCCTCTTTAGAAAGGCCAGCACATAACCAACAGGTTACTATTGCACCTTCAAATGTTGACAACATCGCGAATACAATTAATCGAGGTAATAAATTTAAAAATGGATTATTTGCAATAAAAGAGTCTGTTGTTCAAGAGGCTACTGAAAAAGAGAGTTTAAATAAAAACCCAATGTTTTAGTTTAAAATATCTAAGCATTATGTCGAATTACTTTTATTTAGAACTGGATCCCGTATAAATGTGGCGCATCCCCGCTTTCGCTGGGGACAAGCTTTACGGGATAACGTTCGTTTAGCGACATAAATGGCATAGAAATGCCTTTTATGTCGAACTCACGTTAATTACATAATGTTTAGATATTCTCATTTGAATCTAAATTTGTTAGAGTCAATATATTAATTATAATAATTTCATCTAGATGCATTATTCTAATTACCAAACTTGTGCGGTAAAACCACAAATACCTCTTTCTGAGTGGGATATCTTATCCAGTTTGCCTACGGCTTTAGTCATTATTAATTCTCAAGGGCGTATTGTTTGGCTAAATCCACCTGCTGAAGCGATGTTAGGTTATGGATTACTCGGCTCTTTATGGTTAGATGTGATTTTGCGGGCGTTTGTTCCGCGTGTTGATGATGGCCATGAGGTTTCTCTAGCGGATGGGAGGCGTGTTCATGTAGCAGTTGCTACTTTAGATAGTTTGCCAGGTATTTTAGTGAGTTTAACAGATATCACGGCAACACGAGATTATGAGAAAGCTAAAGAAAATGAAAAGCGCTTAGTTTCTATTGGCACCATGACAGCTCAGCTAGCCCATCAAATCAGAACTCCTCTAGCTTCCGCTATGTTGTATACGGAGCATTTGAATAATCTTCTTGATTTGGATTCTCGCACTCAAAATTGGATTCTTAGATTGCAAGAATGTCATAGCAGCATTGAGCAACAAATTCAGGATTTATTATTATTTGCACGTGGTACTACAATCGAGCCAACACGACTGGATGTGACTTATTGGTGCTCTTTGCTGATGCAACGAGCTCAACCTTATGTTTTAGCCCGTGGAGTAACGTTTAATGTGAGTAACCAACTCATTACTCATGAGGCATTAATCCATGGAGAGTCACTTCTTGGCGCAGTTTTAAACTTAGTGATCAATTCATTACAATCAGGGGCAACAGAAATTAATTTAACACTTGCATCTACTGATAATTCAGGTATACAAATAACAGTAGAAGATAATGGAAAAGGAATGACAGAAGAGGTGAAGAATCAGGCTTTTTCACCTTTTTATACTACAAAAGCTCAAGGCAATGGTCTGGGTTTAGCTGTGGTTTATGCAGTAGTAAAAGCACATGGAGGTCGAGTGAGTCTGGAGTCTACCGAAGGAATTGGTACACAAGTTAATTTGTTTTTGCCCTAAGGGGGTACTAACTTTTAGAAAAGGAAATCTTATGAGTCATGTTTTAATCGTTGAAGATGATCCAGTATTAAGGGAAGCTCTGGCTGAAACAATGACTATTTCTGGCCATACCTATATTACCGCTAAAAATGGCAAAGAAGCTTTAGTTCTTCTTGAAATCCATAATCCATCTGTAGTTTTATCCGATATTCGCATGGATGAGATGGATGGAAATCAGTTATTATCGGAAATCCAAAAAAAAAGACCGGGATTGCCTGTTATTTTAATGACTGCGTATGGTTCCGTCCAAGATGCAGTGACAGCTATTCATCATGGTGCAGTGGATTATTTACAAAAACCTTTTAGTGCCCAAGTATTAACTGAAAAAATCAATCAATACATTAAAGTTGAATTTGATGAAAATACTGGAGAACCTATAGCTCAAGATCCTAAGAGCCAAGCTTTATTGTCTATGGCGTTAAAAGTTGCTCAATCTGATGTGGGAGTAATGATTAGTGGTGAAAGTGGCACGGGGAAAGAAGTGTTAGCACATTTTATTCATGATCATTCACCACGAAAAAAACAACCCTTTATTGCAATTAATTGTGCTGCAATTCCTGAACAAATGCTTGAAGCAACCTTATTTGGTTATGAAAAAGGCTCATTTACTGGAGCATATAAGTCTACTCCAGGAAAATTTGAGCAAGCGCAAGGCGGGACTTTGCTTCTGGATGAAGTGAGTGAAATGCCTTTAAGTTTACAAGCTAAATTGCTTCGTGTTTTACAAGAGAAAGAAGTTGAGCGTATTGGCGCTAATAAAACAATAACTCTTGATGTACGTATTTTGGCTACAACAAACAGACTACTTAAGGATGAAGTGAAAGCGGGACGTTTTAGAGAGGATCTGTTCTATCGTTTGAATGTTTTTCCCTTACAATGGCATCCGCTGCGGGAAAGAAAAAATGATATTATTCCTTTAGCCAATTATTTAACTCGTAAACATTGTCAACATAAGCAACCCGTAGTTCCTGTAATTAGTCCAGCTGCGCAAAAGTTGATGTTAGCTTATCCATGGCCCGGAAATGCACGAGAGCTTGATAACGTGATTCAAAGAGCATTAGTGTTACAAACACAAGGTATTATCGAGGCAGAACATTTACAATTATCCTTAACTGCTCCTTTGGTTCCAGATACCAGTTCAACGGCGCACAGTAAAAATTTACAAGTCCATGAGTTTGAATTGATCGAGAAAACCTTATTAGAAAACGAAGGTAACAGGCAAAAGGTAGCTGCTTTATTAGGAGTAAGCGAGCGAACTTTACGTTATAAATTAGCGAAAATGCGTGAGGAAGGTTACACTGTATAAAGCTTAAAATGTAGTATGAGCAAGAAAGCAATGGTATAGTAAAACAATGAATGAGTAACCGAATCCTAAGTGTGAGTAAAGTATTTAAACGAATCTGGGTGTATTTAGCAGTCTTCATTATTTTTATGGCGGTGTTATCCAGTATTTTCCGTGCGCTGACTCCATGGGCGAAAGAGTATAAAGGGGAGATTGAGCAACATTTATCTCTTCTTCTTGGTCAGCCAGTTACCATTCAAACTATAGAGACAGGATGGTATTGGTTGCATCCTGTACTTAAATTAAATCAAGTTACGTTAGGCGATGACTCAAATAATAATTTTCATGTCACTAAATTATTAGTAGGGATTAATTTATTCAAATCTTTATGGAATTGGCAGATACAGCCAGGCGTTCTTTATATTGATGATATGCATCTTAATCTAAGAGAAAAAGATGCTCATTGGACTATTGATGGCATTACTACAAATGCACTCAGTAATGATATGACCCCCGAAAAAACCAAACAAATTTTGATTTGGTTATCACAACAAGAACGTTTAATTATTAAACATGTTTCAGCTTATTTTTATTTTAGTGATGGTGGTTTGATTCCAGTAGATGGATTAAATGTATCAGTAGCTAATAGTGGTGGACATTATAAATTTAAGGGGGGGGCTAGGCTTGCACAAACTAACAGTACTGATTTTCAATTATTAGGCGATGGATATTTTGATCCAGAGCATTTTGAAGAGATAAAAGGACGGTTTTATTTCTCAGCTAAAAATATCGTCCCCGCTCAATGGCAAAGTTTATTCCCTCAAGCAACGGAACATTTGGAAGGCGGTAAAGGTAATATTGCTTTATGGGTTGATATGCGTCATGGTTCTATTACTTCGGTACAAGCACAGGTAGATTTTAAACGCTTAGCTTGGCGCCTATTACGTAATCAACAAAGCCAATTAGTTCAGTCTTTTTTTGCTAACTTATCTTGGAAGCCTGATAATGTAGGATGGCAATTACTTGCTGATCACATTCAATTGCGTATGGGAGGCATAAGTTGGCCTGAAAATCAGATATTACTTAAATACAAGAAGGAGCAACAAAGTTATCAATTATTTGTGAAATCAATTATCATCGAATCGTTACTGTCTCATGCAATTGATTGGCCTAAAAGTATGCAAGCTCTGTTGGACATGAAACCCCAGGGATTCTTGCATGATTCTCAGATCATGATAACAGCAAATGCTAATGTCTCAAGTATTCCCCCCATTCCAAGTTTTAATACGTTGCGCTTTGGTGCAGATGAGTTACCTCAGCTCCAACTTGCTGGGGTTGATGAGAACAAGCAAAACCCTAATAATTTGCAAAAAGAAGATAATGAGATAGTTTTTAATGATTATTCTATTAATTATGTTTTAACCCGTTTTGAACAGCTGGGATGGAGTGCCAAAGACTCTATCCCAGAAGTACATAACCTTTCAGGAGTGATTAATTGGCAACCTGACCAAGGACGTTTAGAACTTGACTCCGAGAATACTTCCATAAAGGTCAATGGTTATCCAGAGCAAATTTTATCATTACTCAATGGTGCTTTTGATTGGAAGGACTTGAATGATGGTTTGCGCATTAGTGTAGATCGATTTGTCTTGAGCCAACCTGAGTTAACTATGAGTATGCAGGGTGTTGTCGATCAAGTAAGTCGTCAATCTATAGGCCATATTCGTTTGGGGGCTGAATTTTCTGGAAAAAATTGGCAGCAATGGGTGGTTTTTCTCCCTAAAGAATACTTGAAACCTAAATTATATCTCTGGCTGAAAAATGATCTAAAACGTATCGATGAAGCGAGTGGTCGAATTAGGCTTAATGGTTTAGCGAAGGATTTTCCCTTTGATAATAATACGGGGGAATTTACTATAGATAGTTTTGCAAGTGGGGGAGAGCTTGCAATCAATTCTAAATGGCAAGTGATTAAAGACATTGATGGATATATCCACTTAAACAAGCGTAATTTAAATATTGACATCGTCCATGCTAATTTTCAGGGCGTGCCAGCCAAACAAATGCATTTGCGTATTGATGATATAGGAAAGAATAAAGAAAATTTGATTGTTACGGGAAGAATTAATGCATCTGTTCAAAAAATGATGAATTATATTATGGCTTCTCCCCTCAAGAAAAAATTATCTCTTTTAAAAATGTTGTCAGTGAAGGGAACTGCATGGCTCAATTTAAGGGTAGAGGCTCCTTTATATCCTGAAAATGATACAGTGCTTGCACAAGGAACTGCGACTTTTAAAAATAATACCATTATTGTAAATCATGAATTAAGCTCATTTACTGTAAAGAATTTATCAGGTGAATTAATGTTTAGTGAAGCAGGCGTTACTGATAGTTCATTGTCTGCTAACATTCTTGAAAATCCAATGAATATTAAAGTTCAATCTGTTAAACAGCCTCAACCTGCTACAACAATTACCGTTAATGGAAAATGTACCGTTGATTCTTTAAAGGATCAATTTAAATTACCTATTTTTGCTTTAGCTGATGGTTCTTTTTTAGTGAATGCAGAATTAAAGCTAACCGATAAGCCCTCTGAGGCAGACAGTATCAGTTTAAGCAGTTCTTTAGAAGGATTGGCGATTCATTTACCTGCACCTTTAGGAAAAGAGGCAGATGAAAAAACTCCTCTAAATTTAGATATTGATTTTAATGCAAAAGAATCAATGCGACTAAGAGGTAATTATGATGGACGCCTCAGTGCTGATCTCTTGTTTAAAAAAGACAAGCAAGGTTTGGCTTTTAGTTCAGGGCAGTTGCGTGTGGGAAGTGCGAATGCAGTAAATCAGAATTTACCCGGTCTTTCACTAGTAGGCTCATTAAAAGGTTTTGATTTGCACGATTGGAAGGATATATATACTCAATTTTCTACAACACAAACGAATACATCTTTATTAAATAAATTACGTGTCATCAATATAACTATTGATAAATTTAACTTTTTAAAACAACAATTCAATGCAATGGCTGTTAAAGCAAAAATATTACCTAATAAGGATTGGTCTTTTAATTTACAACAAAAAATGATTGCCGCAGATTTGGTTTATCATGCACCCACCAACGAATTAAGCGGCCATGTCCAATATTTGAATTTGGATAAAATTTATGTTGCTGATAGAGATTATGTTGATTCAGTACAAATACATCCCGAGCAAATTCCAAATCTAAATTTGCGTATTGATAACTTATCAGTGAATAAATTACAAATTGGTAACGTTACTTTGAAAAGCCAGTCCAGTGTTGGAAAATGGTCGATAAATTATTGCCGAATTGATTCTCCAGTATATCAATTTGATATTCAGGGGGAGTGGACGGAGAAAAAGAAGGTCAACCAAACAAAGCTGGATGTAAAATTAAATATGACTCATTTAGCAAAAACTTTAGAACGTTGGAGAGTAACCCCTGCTGTCCATGCTAAAAAAGGATATATGGAGTTTCACGGAGGTTGGAAAAATCGAATATATAACTTTTCTCTTGCCTCCTTAAATGGACAGATGTATCTACAACTTAAAAATGGAAGAATTACTCATTTAAGTAAGGCAACTGAAGAAAAACTAGGTTTAGGTAAATTATTAAGTATTTTGAGTTTACAGACCATTCCTCGTCGATTGCAATTGGATTTTAGTGATTTGTCACATCAAGGGTACAGCTTTGACATTTTTCAAGGGAATTTTATGATTAACGATGGCATCATGAGTACCCAAGACAGTTATTTGGATGGTCCAGTTGCTTATGCCGGCATGAAAGGGGATTTAAATTTGCCTAAGCATACTTACAATTTGAACTTAAAGATCTCACCTCATATAACTGCAAGTTTACCTGTTGTCGCGACTATTGCAGGAGGTCCTGTTGCGGGTGTTGCAGCATGGGTTGCGAATAATATTATAAGTCAAAGTATGCAAAAAATTTCTGGGTACAGTTATAAAATATCAGGGCCATGGAATGAACCCGTCATTCAGCAGCTTAGCATGGTGAAGAAATTAATGAAGAGAGTAGTGGACTAATTTAATGGCAATAGGCGAATACTCTATGTTCTAAAATGAAGACATAAATGTTCCATCTTATATTTGATCGTTACTGGGATATCTGTTTATTAAAGGAAAGTCCTGAAAATACTCCTTATTCTATTTCTCGAATGGTTTTGAGTGGATTTTTTTTGGTGTTACTCATCATGATCGAATGGAATGTAACTTCGTTGAAATCTTCTAATGATATGGTGAATAGTGTCCTTATTTCTTTCTTCTTGATTGTTTCTGATGTGATTTATACTTATTTGGTTTTATCTTTTAAGGGATTAACAGCAAGGCTTGTACAAGTTGTAACTTCATTATTTTTTATCAACATTATTATTCATATATTAGTTGTGCCTTTATTACTGATAGCACCTTATTTATCTCAGATTCATTTAAAAGGCCCTTTATTTTTATTTCTGGGAATTATTTATTTATTGTTAAGTTTGGGATTATCGATTTGGCAACTTGTTATTACTGCTAATATTTATAAGTTCGCATTAAATGTGACCATGATTCAAGCTGTATTAACTGCTTTTGGTTTAGTGGCTGTTAATATTTTAACGGTTTCTTTATTACAATGAGATTAGGATTATTATGCATTTACATATATTAGGTATCAGTGGAACATTTATGAGTGCACTTGCTTTGCTTGCTCGTGAAGCAGGGCATAAAGTCACTGGCAGCGATGCTAATTGCTATCCTCCGGTCAGTGATTTGCTTGCGGCAAAAGGTATAGCTTGGACTGAAGGTTATGTGGATACACGTTATGCATTACAAGCAGATGTAGTTATTGTGGGGAATGCAATTAAAAGAGGCATGCCTGTGCTTGAGGCTGTTCTAGAGGCAGGAAAACCCTATACTTCAGGACCTCAATGGCTTGCTGAAAACATTTTATCCAAATATCAAACGATTGCTGTTTCAGGAACACATGGAAAGACAACAACCACCTCTATGATCGCTTGGATTTTACATCAAGCGGGATTGAATCCGGGTTTTTTGATTGGTGGGGTCTCGTCAGATTTTAAAACCAGTGCTTGTTTAGGTTCAGGAAAATGGTTTGTTATTGAGGCAGATGAATATGACAGTGCTTTTTTTGATAAGCGTCCTAAATTTATGCATTATCGACCACGAATAGCTATTTTAAACAATTTAGAGTTTGATCATGCTGATATATATCCTGATCTTGGCGCAATTCAATTGCAATTTCATTATTTTTTAAGAACGATACCCGCAAGTGGGGTTGCACTCAAACCTTGTCATGATAAAGCACTCAATGAAGTTATTGCTCGCGGTCAATATTCCCGTATTGAAGAGCTTTCTTTGGAGGGTGATGCTCAATGGTCTGCAAAATTACTGGAAGAGAATGGTTCGACATTTAAAGTATTGCATCTGGGGAAAGAGGTTGCAGAAGTTAATTGGCCTTTAATTGGTCGCTTTAATGTGGAAAATGGTTTAGCTGCGCTTGCTGCAAGCGTAAATGCTGGAGTGAGTCCAAAAGTTGCTGCTGAAGCCTTAGAACGTTTTACACCAGTGAAACGGCGATTGGAAGTTCGTTCCAATAAGCATGGTATTACCGTCTATGATGATTTTGCTCATCATCCTACTGCGATAATGCGCACTGTTGATGCTTTAAAACGAAGTAATAGACATCAACGAATTTTTGCAGTTTTGGAGTTTGCATCATATACCATGCGCACAGGTGTTCATGCTGAAGAAATGGCACACGCTTTGGAATCAGTTCATGGCGCCTATGTTTTAGAGCCTCAAGATTTTGATTTACATAAAACCTTAGAGCATTGGACTTGCCCTTACACTATTTGTAAAAGCCATGATGAAATCGTTAATGAAGTTTCCAAAACAGTAGAAGCAGGAGATGCTGTATTAGTTATGAGTAACCGTGGTTTTAATGGTATTCACCAAAAGCTAATTACTTCAATTGATGGACGTTTTGCAATGTAACGTTTTGATTGATAATTTAATAAAATGACTTATATTTAACAGTTAAAACTCAAGCATAAATTTAGAAAAAGAAACGCTTAATTCTTTTTATGTTCAATTCGTTAAATTAATAGTTGCAATATTTTTTATTGGTTGTTATAAAAAATGGAGGTGTTTACATTTTAGGACATAAATGACGCGTTGCAGTTTTGCGGGTCACTATTTGCAGGAGGGATGCAATGACTCAATTTGCTATGTTTCAGCAAAAAGCAAAACGGTTGGCGATGTGTTTAGCAAAAGCTTATGGACAACATGCGGGCTGTTTAAGTTTTTTTTCAATACTAATTCCTGACAATGCTGCCATGGATGATGCAAGCACAATAAGTCTTCTCGCTCAGAGTTTAGATGAGACTTATGATTTACTCAATTATGTTAAAGACGTTAAAAGAGATCCTAAGTTAACTCTTGATGATTTCGATGAATTTAGAACTAAAGTTATTATTGGGATATATTTGTTAAAGTGGTTGCAATATAACTCAATAATTAACAGTTACTTGCACCAACCTTTGATTGATTTGTTTCGCGGTCATTTGGGGGTGCAATCACTTGAAGAGATAAATAAGGGGTTCTTTGATTCGTGTCTAAGCGATCTTAGCTATTATTGCACTTTTGTTTATGAAAGACGTGAAGAAAAAACATACAGTGAGTTAAATACACGATTGGGAGTAACAATTCAAAAAGATATTCATGAGGCTAAACACTTATCGTTTCATAATGATCTTTCAGCGTTGTATGGTATTTATAGAGGGATCATGGGTTCCTTGGGATTGAATATGTAATAAGGAGATTGTATGACTTATACCCCACCACCATTTGCGACATTTAGAGTCAATACTCTTAACCTAGATACTGCATATTCTACTTTATTAGGCAGATATAAAGTGGTTGAAGCACGAAGTAGTGATTCAGCACAGCAAACGAGCCTTGAAGTATTAATAGCCAGAACAAATGAAGTAATAAAATGTAAGACTGATAGAGAGAGTCAGCGCGAAGTATTTAACTTATTAGTTAATGAATTGCGACAAATTCCCAGAGAAGATAGAGAAAAAACCACCCAAGGCACTTTGTTTTTATTAGGAGCATTAATTCATCGTTATTTTCGGTTAATCAAAGAGTATGATGATTATAATGGATATGCATCTTGGACCTATTTTGGTACATGTGATGTCACTAATTGTAAATTGTTCCTAGCAATAAGAAGAGCATTGCAATTTAAAGAAATAGAGCACATTCCTAAAAAGAAATTCAAAGAAGATGACTTAAAGATTCTGGATGTTGTAACTATTGTACGGGCATTAGAGGTTTTTCGTGATAATATGCTTATCGAAGATAAAGAAAAAGTTCTTCGATACATGAAATATCCTCATTTTGCTCAAGATACAAATTTCCAAAAGTACTTGCAGGATATCATTGAGCAACAAACAAGACGTGGTGCTGCGGTTTTGCATCGGTTTAAAGCAATCGCTTTTGTTCAATCTCTAATAAAGCAAATTGAAAATGAACGACAGCAGCTGGATAAAGATATAGAAAAATGGTGCAAAGCAATAGCAAAAGAGTATAAAGATTTTAATGTTTTTAGAACATTAAGTGACGGGGTAATTGGCGCAAGTATTCTTAAACATGTTGAAGCAGATAAATCAAGAAATATAATATATGATTTATATTACACACCCCTGATTCGAGATAATCTTGAGTCGATGGATCATAGTACTTTGGTAACTAAGATAAAGGAATGTTATGATCAAAAATGCAATTATATGCTTTTTGGTGGATATGCCTTATTATTGCAACAGCCAAGAGGACTGGATGACAATTTGTTGTTTACCTTACAGAAAGCATTAGGTCTTGAGCGTTCTTTAGATGAGTTGAGCAAAGAGGATCTGGGTAACGGGATAATGTTTCTCAAAGAATTTCTTGAACATGATCCAGGTGTGGTTTTGGATTGTGAGTTTTTTGGTGGACGAGATAAAATGGATACTCTTATTGCACGAGTAGAGAAAGAATTGACCAAAGCAACATCCCCGGAAGGTTTTGAGAACGCGCTTTCATTAACCTGTTAGTTTTCCAAAAACAATCCCGGTTAGAAAATCATAATCCGGGATGTTTACAAAATTCATTTTCTTGTTGAATAGAATCAAGATCAACACTAAATAACGTTTGATGTCTCTATTATGTTTAAAAAAAAACCAGAAATCAGTAATTTGGAGCCTAAGGTTCTTCAGGGTAAAACGATTCAATTAGAACCTATTACTATGAATCATTATGAGTTTTTACGATATCCAGCAAATGATGTACGAATTTGGACTTATATGCCATGCAGGGCGGATAAGGAATTTTATGATTGCTGGTTTCAGGATTGTTTACACCAACAAGCTTCGCGCACAAAGCTGACTTATGTGATACGAAGGTTAAAAGACAATGAATTAATTGGCAGTCGTGCCTACTATGAAATTGAACTACAGCATAAAAAACTGGAAGTAGGCTATGGCTGGTTTACTCCATCGGTATGGGGTATGCACTATAATCATGAATCTTTATTGCTTCTATTTAAAAATGCTTTTGAAGAATGGCATATCAATCGTGTGCAGATTGCAACGGATCCTTGTAATATCAAAAATTACAATACATTGAAGAAATTAGGTGCAAAACAAGAAGGTATTTTGCGCCAACATATGATTCACCATAATGGCCAGATAACGGATACCGTTTTATTCAGTATTCTGGCAGAAGAATGGCCCGAAATAAAAACAAGATTAGAAGCGCGGTTAATACAGCTGTATGTAAATAATCGATTTTAAACATCTTCTGAAATTTATCCCATATTTAGCTTGCATAGAGAAGTTGAGACAAGATGACTCAACCTTCTACTGCCGTTATTTTTCAACAACAAATCTATAATATTATTCATTCGTACGTTGTATTGGAAGACTGATAATACTTACTTAAGGTATTTGAATTATAATTGGTATTATGTGTCATTTTTTATTCATTTATAAAGTGCTTTTGAGTTAGGCAAAATTAATTTTAAGTTAAAAGGAATATATATGTTTGATAAAACAAATCCTCTAAGTGATAAGGGTTTTCAAAAATATAAGCAGGATTTTCAAAAAAAATTTCTTTTAAATTTAGAAAATCATCTAAAGCTGCCATATGATCCCGAAGGCGCGGATAATCAACCGTATAAAGTCATAGAAAAATCAAAGAACACAGCGGCTAGTTTTTCTCGTATATTTGATGAATACAAAGTTCCTTTACCCTCTTATGCTGAGTTTAAAAAATATGTAGAAGCACCAAGTTGTATTGGTGCATATATGCAATCGATAATGAATGAACTTGTACCTCAGATTTTAAATGAAGATAAAACGGCTTTAAATCCCAGAATAATTGACGCAATTAATCACAATAATAAAGAAAATTACCGCCTCATGCTGCAAAAAGCAAATAATGACCCTCAACAACTTGCAAGACTCTTTATACAAGCAATAGTTGTTGGTTATAGTCAGCAAATGTTAGACGAAGTTAGGAAAGACCCAAACCAAGAAGCACAAATGGCATGGTTCAATAATGAGGGTGCTGAGTTTACAATAGTAAGTAGACTAGTGACTATTGATGGACTTAGTGAGTTTGCGCAGAAACCTTTACCCATAGATAAAAAAGAACAAATATCCCGTATGCGGGATTTAATGGATGTATATGGAGGAGAGGAGAATGCCCCTAAAGCACTGAAGGATAAGTATCAAAGATTTAATGATTCTTTTGATTTTAGCAATATAAAAGCTCTTGAAGCTTATTTAGATGCATTAAACTGGGCATTAAAAGAAGAGAATTTAAAAGGATTATCTGAAGAAAAAGTCCAAGAATTATATAAGCTGGTTGAAGAAAATATTTCCCTTGTTCCATTGGATGAGAATTTAGAAGCTCGAGTCAATTTCAACGAGGCTTATAAGGATTTAGAAAAAATTAGTTCATCTCATCCAAGAGTTGGAAACCTTTTAAGCACTGTTAAAAAGCTTAAAGATAATGTTGATTTGAGTACAGAGGATTTGCAAAGAATAACTACCTACCTTAATGATACAAAAGCTTTTATCGAGAATCCTACCAAGGAAACCCGTGAAAAGCAGCATAATAATATAAGAGATGCAATTGGAAAAAACCAATCGTGGGGACCCATTATTGGTGGCGCACTACTCTTGGATAAAGTAGTTTATCACTCTCTGGATTTTGATGGATGTTATAGCAACGAGGCCTCAAGCTTTAATCTTGGTAGAAACTGGATTACAGAACGAACACTTGAAGAATCCAATAAAGCGTATCTAGAGGCAAATCGTGAATTTCTAGATTCTCTGAAAACAAAAGATAAAACAGTTCTTTTTATTGGTTCTAATCGCCAAGCACCTGATATAGATTTTAAAAATGGAACTGGTACGGACTATCCTCCTGGCTCCGTTTACCCGAGAATGGCCGCTATTGCTAAAGAATTGGGACCAAATGCAACATTTAATCCTTTTCTGCTTCCAGATTTAGAGAGTGATGTATTTGTGGCAGGAAAAACGCTTGAAAAATTCAATGAGAAGGGATACTTAAATGAGAATGGGAGTTATAAAGAGGAAATAAGATCAACATTTAAGGAGGATGGATTTTTAGAGTTAATAGATGATGAAAGTAAGGTTTCCTTGGCTCTGGCTCAAATGCATTATGCTGCCATGGAAAATCCTGATGATATCATTGAATTTAATTTTTACGACGATCGTAAAGATATCGTCGAAAGTATGGAACATTTTTTTAAAGAACATCCCGAATTAATTCCTAAGAATGTAATTTTAAACTTAAGAGGATATTCCGGACCCCAATTAACTCAAGAACAAGCCAATGAGAATCTCCTTCATTTTCTAACACTCACAACAACAGATCTTGAAAGTGAAGAAACAAAGAAGGCAATATCAGAAGCCCAACAACATAATTTTCCTATCCTCATTAAAATTTCAGGTGAGGAGAAAAAATTTAAAATATATTGCCGTGGTGCTAATGGAGTCTGGGGCTTCGCTGACTTTAATAGAAATATAGCCTCTAATTTTGATGGGGTTTTTCCGAAGCTTAAAGAGCTTGAAAGACTTAATACATCAAAAAACATGGAAATTTTTGATGAGTTAAAAAAGCATCATTTTTTGCCTATCCCAGTAACAAGAAACGATAAAATCTATAATTATGGAAGCCCAACATTAATAGCCTCAATACCAGGCGAAGGTAGTATTCCAAAAGAAGTAGCTGATTGGAAACCTCTTTATAGAGCAGTTCGGGAAGCTTCGATGAGTCCCGATGCGAAGCATTGTAAAGCAATGAAAGTTGCTAGTGAGTTCAGTTTTACAGAACTTATATCGCAATCCTACTCCGACACTCACTTACCTGCTAAAAGAGTGAAAGAATTTATTGATCACAATCTTTCAAAAATGGGAAATAAAGAGATTGCTGAAGTACTTTCTAAGAGCAAAATAAGTAGCCAAGCAGTAGTTCAAATCCTTAATGGGAATGAAAATAAAGATAATATAATTAAACAAATCATAGAAAACAAAATCAATCAGCTTAAAGAAGAATTAAGTAAGGAAGAACGTCAGCAGATAGAATCTTTTCTTAAAGGTTTTACAAAGACTATTAATACCATAATAAATGAAAAATTATTGGAATTGCGCAATGAGAATGATCTTGAAAAGAGAACTGCAATAGAGTCTTATTTAATTGATCTTTATAAGCTAAAAATTCGCGATGAAAATAAATTTTTAGCCGATATGGAAATAAATAAAGGGATAAAACAAACAAGAGATGCACTATGTAGCACCATTAGTGATGCATTGAACTCACCTATAACACTACAAGATTGTCAAAAATTGAATAGTTTAGTAGGGCATGCGAGAATTGCTGCGGCTCCTAATGTAGATCCGGAAACTAAATCAAAATCCCTTTGCGAACTTGCTTATCTTTCAGATGAGCTTGTTGGAGCAAAATCTGAGAAGTTGCAGGCAGTCTCTGTAGCATGTGGAGTATTTGCTGTTATTGCCACAATAGTAGCATTTGCTCTTGCTCCTACAGGTATTGGGTTTATTATTGGGATGGCTGTAGCTGGGGCACTGGCAGCGGCTAGCATAGGAACGGGAATAGCGGCAAAAGTTAAAGAATCCGATTTGTCGGAAAAAACTCGGGACTTCAAGAAGGCACTCGAGGAAAACAGAGAAGCTCCAGTGAAAGAGGATCAGAGCATCCTCAATTTAACTTTTCGTGACTAAGAAAGAGCTTTAGTCGAAATTTAGATGCAAAGAAGCTGGGCTGCAGCAACGTGTCAAATTTCTTTTGCTTTTTGAAATTGAATTCGTTGTTGTGATGTTGAGTTGGTGTAATGTCCGACTGCTAAGCGAAGAGGTTTCTAGTTTTTCCCATGGCTTTGGGGATTCATTGTAGCCTGGGTTCCGCTACGCTGTACCCAGGCTACCAATTCATTTAATTGAATGATCTATTCGTGACCAGTAAACTTCATCTCTCCATCTTGGTAAGTCACAGCAATAGTTTCACCTGATTTAAATTTTCCAGTTAAGATTGCTTGGGCCAGAGGGTTTTCCAATTGTTGCTGTATGGTTCGCTTTAAAGGTCTGGCACCATATACTGGGTCAAATCCTGCTTCAGCTAAATGTGTTAACGCCTCTTGAGTCACTTCAAGATGAATGTCTTGTTGTTGTAGGCGTTTTTGTAAATAGTTAATTTGTATGGCAGCAATTTTTGCGATTTGCTCTTTAACCAAAGCATGGAAGACAACTGTATCATCAATTCGGTTAATAAATTCAGGACGAAAATGTTGTCTAACCATTTCCATGACGGCTTCTTTGATTTGCTCGTATTTGAATTTATTACCCATTTCTTGAATTAGATTCGAGCCAAGATTGGACGTCATGACAATAATCGTGTTGCGAAAATCTACAGTACGCCCTTGGCCGTCAGTTAAACGACCATCGTCCATTACTTGGAGGAGAATATTAAACACATCAGAATGTGCTTTTTCCACTTCATCCAGTAAAATGACTGAATAAGGTCTGCGACGTACGGCTTCGGTTAAGTAGCCACCTTCTTCATAACCAACATAACCTGGAGGGGCACCAATTAGGCGAGCGACAGAATGTTTTTCCATAAACTCAGACATGTCAATACGCACCATTGCCTCTTCTGTATCAAAAAGAAATGTTGCTAAGGCTTTACACAATTCTGTTTTGCCGACACCAGTAGGCCCCAGAAACAAAAAGGATCCAATAGGACGATTAGGATCAGAGAGGCCTGCACGTGAACGACGAATGGCGTTAGACACTGCCTCTATGGCTTCATTTTGTCCTATGAGACGATGATGCAGTACTTCCTCCATCTTTAGTAATTTTTCTTTTTCGCCTTCCATCATTTTAGCTACAGGGATACCCGTCCATTTAGAAACAACTTCTGCAACTTCATCCTCAGTGACTTTATTACGCACGAGTTTGGTTTCATGCGATTCCGCAGTTGCTACTTGGGTTAGGCGTTTTTCAAGTTCTGGAATACGCCCGTATTGTAATTCGGACATCCGACTTAAATCTCCAGCTCGACGTGCGGTTTCCATTTCAAGCTTTGCTTGCTCAAGCGCTTCTTTAATTTGAGTGGCTCCTTGCATGGTTGCTTTTTCAGCTTTCCATACTTCTTCTAAATCGGAATAATTGTGTTCCAATTCGTCAATCGCATGTTGTAAATCTTCAAGTCGTTTTTTAGAAGCTTCATCATGTTCTTTTTTGAGTGCTTCACGTTCAATTTTTAATTGAATCAAGCGTCGCTCTAATTTATCCATACTTTCGGGTTTTGAATCGATTTCCATACGTATCAAGCTTCCTGCTTCATCGATTAAATCAATTGCTTTATCAGGTAGCTGCCTGTCTGTAATATACCGGTGTGATAAAGTAGCAGCTGCAACAATCGCGGGATCGGTAATTTCAACGCCATGATGAACTTCATAGCGTTCTTTTAATCCGCGAAGAATGGCTATGGTGTCTTCTACACTTGGTTCATCAACCAAAACTTTCTGAAAGCGTCGCTCTAAGGCCGCATCTTTTTCAATGTATTGTCGGTACTCGTCTAACGTAGTTGCACCAATGCAATGCAACTCTCCCCGAGCCAAAGCAGGTTTAAGCATATTTCCTGCATCCATTGCTCCTTCTGCTTTTCCGGCACCCACCATGGTATGGAGCTCATCTATAAAGAGAATAATTTGACCCTCTTGTTTTGCTAAGTCATTGAGTACGGCTTTAAGTCGTTCTTCGAACTCACCTCGAAATTTCGCTCCGGCAATTAATGCTCCCATATCTAGAGCGAGCAATCGTTTATTTTTTAGACCTTCGGGAACTTCACCATTAATAATACGTTGCGCCAATCCTTCAACGATAGCGGTTTTACCTACTCCGGGTTCACCAATCAAAACGGGGTTGTTTTTAGTACGTCTTTGCAGCACTTGAATGGTTCTACGGATTTCATCATCGCGCCCTATAACAGGATCCAGCTTACCTTGTTCTGCACGTGCTGTTAAATCTAGAGTATATTTTTCAAGTGCTTGTCGTTGTTCTTCGGCATTGGGATCGGTGACTTTTTCTCCACCTCTTAACTCATTTATGGCTTTTTCTATGGCTTTAACTTCACCACCAACTTGTTTGAGCATGCGAGAAAGAACGCCTTCTTCACTTATTGCTGCTAAAATAAAAAGCTCGCTGGAAATAAAATTATCTTTTTTTTGTTGTGCTAATTTGTCGGTAAGATTTAATAGGCGATTTAAAGCATTGGAAATATGAATATCGCCTCCTATGCCAGCTACTTTAGGAAGTTTATCCAAGGCTTGATCGAGCAAAGTTCTTAATAGAGGGATATTCACTCCAGCTTTACTAAGCAAGGGTCTACAGCTGCCTCCTTCCTGATCTAAAAGCGCTTTCATTAAATGTTCTGGCTCTATAAAACCATTATCTCTTCCTAAAGCTAGAGACTGTGCATCTGCTAAAGCGATTTGAAACTTTGACGTCAGTTTATCCATTCTCATAACGATTCACCTTATTTAATGGGTGTTAATTTTCTTTTATCTACCGTAAAATGAGGCTTAATTAAATAATTTCAAGTGATTTTAATATGACAAATGATATTTCTTCTAATCCGAGTCAGGATTCACAAGCTTTGCTGAATCAAATCATCATTGATTATATGAAAGAAGCCAAAAGAAAGCGTAGATGGAAATGGTTCATGCGGGTCATTTATTTATTAATTATTGCTTATATTGTTTATCAATTTTCTACGAGCTCAAATGAGGAAGTAGGTACCAATACCAAGCCTCATGTTGGAATTGTTGACGTTAATGGTGAAATGGCGGATGCAAAGCCTGCTAACTCTGATGATTTTGCTAAGGGTCTTGATACCGCTTATAAAAATTCAGGATTAAAAGCACTCATTGTTCGTATTAATAGTCCTGGAGGTAGTCCGGTACAGGCCGAGTATATGTATAACACAATAAAATACTATCAAAAAAAATATCCCAGTATAAAAATCTATTCAGTTTGTGTCGATGCTTGTGCTTCTGCTGCTTATTATGTAGCTGTTGCTACAGATGCTATTTATGCGAGCCCTGCAAGTATGGTTGGCTCGATCGGGGTTTTATACAATGGATTTGGAGTCGTGGATCTGATGAATAAAATCGGGGTTTCGCGTCGATTGCAAACATCCGGTGTTAATAAAGGATTTTTAGATCCTTTTTCTCCACAAACAGATTTTGAAAAACAAAAATTACAAACGATGCTTGATATAGTGCATCAGCAATTTATTAACCGCGTGAAAGAAGGGAGAGGAAGTCGTTTACATATTGATGATGAAACTTTTTCAGGACTTTTTTGGACAGGTGAGCAAGCTCTCACTATTGGCTTAATTGATGGATATGCCAGCAGCGGACAATTGGCTCGCGAAATTATTAATGTTCCAGAAGTTATTGATTATACGCATAAACAAAACCTCTTTGATCGCGTCACTAAAAATATTGGTACAGCAATGGCGGATGAATTACCTTTAAGTTTTGGGGCAAGACAAGGATTTAAGTAACGTGAGTTCGACATACAAGGCATTTTTATGCCTTGTATGTCGCTCAACAAACGTTATCCCGTAAAATACGCGGCATTTAATTGACAGTAAAGCTTTCTCCACAACCACATTGACCTGTTTGATTGGGATTATTAAATACAAATTTATGATTTAATCCTTGTTTTACATAATCAACATCCATTTTTTTTAGAAATGGATAGCTGGCTTTATCAACACAGACAACGTATTCTTCAGTTAAAGGTAGAATTAAATCTCCTTCTAATGGAGCTAACACATAATCTACTACATAGGACAGACCCGAACACCCTGTTTTTTTTACTGATAGGCGGATTCCTGCATGTTCAGGTTTTTTTTGTAAATAAGATATTACATGTTTTAAAGCTGCATCGGTAAAACTGATTTCAGGTGTTTTATTTTCTGCATGATGCATGATGACGCTCATGATACTACCTCTCAATTTATATGTAGACCTCTTTCATATCATCTTTAATTGTTTGCAATGAAGCAAAACCTACTGACTATGTAAGGGGTTTATTTTTGTTTTTTATTAAAAGCATGATTTCTTTATAAATACCTACGATTCTTAATGCTATAGGATATTGGGCAATAGGAATATCCAAATTTTTAATAATCAGCACATGATCAATCTGCGGTACATTATCTATAGCTTTTCCTTCTAACTGCCTGCATAACCATTCCAGGCCAGCAATCACATAGGGGTTTCCATTGGTTTTAAAGCAAGTGCGCACAATGGTGCCCTCTGAGTTGCATTGCATGTAAAACTCAATAGTTCCTTGATCTTTTTGGCTGTTTTTTACCATCACTGCAAGCGCATGATTGATATCAATGATCCCTACATGTTTTGGTAAAAAAAAGTAGTCTTGTACTATTTTATTATACATCATGATGGTGATATTTCGTGTAATCGAGTGATTTGAGTGCAAATTGTATTAATTGCATAGTCAACTTCTTCTTCTTTAGTAAAACGTCCAATGGATAATCTCACCGTACTTTGTGCCAGATCATCACTTAATCCTAAGGCTTTAAGCACGTAAGAGGGTTGAATGCTTGCAGAGCTACATGCTGAGGTAGTAGATACTGCGAGTTCATTTAATGCTAAAAGCAAAGAGTCACCATCTAATCCTGCAAAGCTTATATTCAAATTTCCAGCGATTCGTTGATGTTCATCGCCATTAAGCTGAATACCCGGTAGATGCTTTATGCCATTCCATAAACGCCTCCTATAACTTAAGATACGTGCCTGTTCTTCTTGACGCAAGAGCTCAGTTAATGCGAATGCTTCTCCCATACCTACTATTTGGTGGGTTGCTAATGTTCCTGAGCGTAGACCTCCTTCATGTCCTCCGCCAAAACTTTGGGGTTGAAGACGAATTCTAGGTTTATGTCTGACATACAATGCACCGATACCTTTAGGGCCATAATTTTTATGTGCTGAAAATGCCATTAAATCTACCGGAAGCTGGGTTAAATTAATCGGAATTTTTCCCGCACTTTGTGCTGCATCAACATGAAAAATAATTCCTTTGTGGCGTAATAAAGAACCTATAGCTTCAATATTTTGGACAACCCCAATTTCATTATTTACATGCATAATAGATACTAAAATAGTGTCGGATCTTAATGCTTGAGCTAATTGTTTGAGATCGAGCAACCCATCAGATTTTGGCTGCAGATAGGTCACTTCAAAACCATCCTTTTCTAGGCGGTTAAAACTATCGAGTACTGCTTTATGTTCTGTACTCATAGTAATTAGGTGTTTTCCTTTGCTGTGGTAAAAATGGGCGGCACCAATTATTGCTAAATTATTTGCTTCAGTTGCACCCGATGTAAACACAATGTCTTGAGGCGACGCGTGAATTGACTCCGCAATTTGGGTACGAGCATGTTCAACAGCACGTGCTGCGACTCTACCGTATTCATGAGTAGTTGATGAAGGGTTACCATAGTCTCCATCGGGCCCTAAATAGCAGAGC
Source organism: Legionella cincinnatiensis (assembly GCF_900452415.1). Lineage (NCBI taxonomy): Bacteria > Pseudomonadati > Pseudomonadota > Gammaproteobacteria > Legionellales > Legionellaceae > Legionella > Legionella cincinnatiensis. The sequence continues at coordinate 1,387,686 of NZ_UGNX01000001.1, forward strand.
ATACGCTCTACAACACGTGGATCAACCGGTGTTGTTGCCATGTAATCAAAATAAATTGGTTTTTTAATGATCCTGTTCACTCCTGCCTCTTTTGCTTGCCCATTCAATTGATTTTTGTACTTGGCTTAACATTCCTCTTAAAAGATTCACCTCCATTTTCTCTAAGCTCGCGCGGTTAAATAATCGTCGTACGCGTTGCATTAATCGTCGTGGATTAGACGCTTTTAAAAATTGGATCTCAATAAAAACTTCTTTGAGATGTTCGTAAAATTGTTCGATATCTTCTGCAGTTGCATATTCGTCTTGTCGTAATGCTACTTCTGCTTTAGGTGCTAATAATTTCATCCGTAACTCATAGGCAATAATTTGTACGGCTTGAGCTAGATTTAGCGAACTGTACTCAGGATTGCTTGGAATATTTATATGATAATGACATTTTAGCAGTTCTTCATTAGTAAGACCTGCATGTTCCCGCCCAAATACAAGAGCAATTTGAGTCTTATCTGCTTGCTGATTGACTAAATCCGCACAAGATGAGGGAGTTAGACCGGGCAAAGAAATTCCTCTAGGCCTTGCACTGGTTCCTAAAATGAGCTGACATCCCACCAAAGCCTCGTCTAAAGATTCTGTAACTCGTGCACTTGCTAAAAGATCATCTGCTCCAGCTGCCATTTCTTGTGCACGCAGATCAGGAAAAGATTTGGGTTTAACCAAATATAGAGATTTTAATCCCATAGTTTTCATTGCTCGAGCTGTTGAACCGATATTACCTGGATGAGAAGTTGCTACTAAAATGATGCGAATAGAGTTTAGATTCATAAAAAACAATAATTAATGTATTTCGATCATGTGATCATAACATTTAACTCTCTTTGTGCAAAAAAAGTATGATAGAATCGCCAGCTTTGTAGATTACATAGAGTATATTCATGGAACCACTTTTAAATATAGCAGTTAATGCAGCGCGACAAGCCGGTGATATAATAATTCGTCATATGGAGCAAGTGGATCGTCTTAAAATTACCGCTAAAAATAACCATGAATATTTTAGCGAAGTAGACATCAAAGCGGAACAGACTATTATTAATACCATTTATAAGGCATATCCAGAGCACGGAATTTTAGCTGAAGAAAGCGGGATACAAGAAGGGGACGGAGAAACAATGTGGATTATTGATCCGTTAGATGGAACATCTAATTATTTACATGGTTTTCCCTTTTTTTCAGTTTCTATTGCGGTAAAAGTTAAAGGAAGGATGGAACATGGAGTTATTTATGATCCCTTGCGACACGAATGTTTTGCTGCGAGTCGCGGGCGAGGAGCTCGGCTAAATGATCGAAGAATTCGTGTTTCGAAACAAACCCAACTCATGGCTGCATTATTAGGAACAGGTTTTCCATCCCGAGATATTAATGTTGCGCAAAGATATTTACCCACATTAGAAGCATTGTTGGGTAAGTGTGCTGGAATAAGAAGAACAGGATCTGCTGCTCTTGATTTAGCGTATGTAGCCAGTGGACGATTGGATGGTTTTTGGGAGTTTGGTTTACGCCCCTGGGATATTGCGGCAGGTTCATTATTAATTAGAGAAGCTGGTGGCTTAATTAGCGATTTACAAGGAGGAGATGATTTTATTAAACATGGAGATATTGTTGCAGGAACTCCTAAAGTATTTAAATCTTTGCTGCAAACTATTTCTCCTGCTTTGAAATAAGTATGAAAAGACAAGGTAATATCCCTGAAGTTTTTATACATCCGAATACTTTCCTTGGAAATTATCCAAAATTTGAACTATATTGCGCGCGATAGCGCGCTTTGTTGGTGTCTTTTTAAATGAGCATAGAAATTTTAAACATTCATCCCATTCAAAAGATATAACCTCAAGAATACCAGTCTATGCTGCCGCCGAGCATTTCATTGTTTGATAAAAATACCTTATATCTAAGTAAGTAACGTCAGTTATGGATAAAGATATAATTATAACGGGCCGAAGTAATAACCCGATCTCTTATCCGTAATTGACGTTAAGTAAACTTCAAACTGTGGTGAATTTAATTAATTAATAAATTCACCCTGTCCATTTAACAGTTAAAATGGTAGAATTTTTTAACTTAATATTTCCTTAATAAATGAATATCATTAAAACAATATTTACACTCTTTGAGATGTTTGGTACTATATAGACCATGGTGTTCGGTGAGTGTATGTACTGGGCATAATTTCATTTATTAATTTGTACTAGGAGACTTAAATGAGCACAGAAACAATGGTGCAAAGCAGCGAAGCACTTTCACATCAAGTAATTCGTGCTGTTAAGGGGTATTTGACGAGCATTAACAATAAAGACTCTAATTTGAATTTATATCAATTAATCGTTGAAGAAGTTGAAGCACCTTTATTTCGGACCGTTATGGAATTAACTCGCTACAATCAATCAAAAGCAGCGCGTGTTCTTGGTGTAAGTCGTGGGACCTTACGTACTAAATTGAAGCGCTATTTTGACGATGAGTTTATTGGAACTCGTGATTTTTAATTAATTTAACCCTAAATTCTCAATAGCATTTTTCGATTAATTATCCCCAAATAGTGGTCTTTCGGTAGGCACTCTGCTACTATTGATAACAGAGTTGGTCAGGCAATCGCTCTTTGCTGTTGCAAAGGGAGGAAAGTCCGGGCTCCAAAAGGGCAGAGTGCCAGGTAACGCCTGGGAGATGCAAATCTACGGAAAGTGCCACAGAAAATATACCGCCTTTTTAAGGTAAGGGTGAAATGGTGCGGTAAGAGCGCACCGCGCGATTGGTAACAGTCGTGGCAGGGAAAACCCCACTCGGAGCAAGACCAAATAGGAATCCATTTGGCTGTAAGGCTAACACGTGTGGCCCACACGGGATTCGGGTAGGTCGCTTGAGGCGTGTGGCGACACACGTCCCAGATGAATGATTGTCCACGACAGAACCCGGCTTATCGACCGACTCTTTTTATTTCCAGTTTTTTCATCTTCAAAAATAAAATGTAAGTTCTTATTTTTTAGTGTTTGCTAATGTGTAATTTTAGTTTTGGTCGTGCACGGCTTAGCATTCTATTCGCTATTCGGAGTAAAAATGAACACCATACTCCATACAATGCGGATAAATGCATTAAATATAATGAACGATAAGCAAGTTGAGCAACTTTGCCTCCTAGAAAGTAACGTACTTTGCCCATGCCTGAAATATCACCATAGGCACCATAGCAACTTAATGCAATTAAAGAACCTCGATCTTCATATTTAAAATCAAGTAGCTCCTCATTATTCAGTTTATTCTTCAATGATTTTGCTAAGAGATGAGCTTGCTGGTGAGCAGCTTGTGCACGTGGTGGTACAGGTTTTTCTGTAGCAATATCTATTACTTGAGCACAATCACCAATTGCAAAAATATGCTCATCATTCGCAGTTTGTAGTTTTGAGTTAATCATTATCCGATTTAAATTATCTACGGCTAACCCATCTAGAGTAGATAAAAATTCAGGCGCTTTAACGCCTGCAGCCCACACACAGATACTTGCCGGTAAAACTTTCCCACTTTTAGTGTGAATTCCTTCATGATCAATTTGACTTACAATTTCATTTGTTAAAATTTCAATTCCTAATTCTTGTAGTTTTTTAGTAGTTAAAGCAGAAAGCAATTCAGGAAGAACTGGTAAAATCCGCGGAGCACCCTCAATGATAGTAATTTTTGCTAATTTTCTAACCACATGATTAAATTGATATTTTTCAGTTTGGTTGAGGGTATGAAGTAATTCTGCACCCAATTCGATGCCGGTGGCACCTCCTCCAATAATTACAATATTAAAATCTTGGGGTGTTTCTCCTTCAGGAGTGTATTGCAGGGATAATAATTTATCTACGTATTTCTTTTGAAAATGGTTTGCTTGATCAAGATTATCAATGCTTAAGCAATGTTCTTTAACTCCAGGAGTATTAAAATCATTGCTTTGACTGCCTACGGCAATCACTAATGTATCGTATTTTAAAGTTCGTTCAGGCACTATAATGTTTTGTTCTTCATCTACTAGGGCAGCAATACGAATGATTTTTGCCTTACGATCCAAACCAATCATAGCTCCTGGTTGGTAGTTATAATGATGTGATACTGAATGAGAATAAAAATTGAGTTGATCCATATTGGAATCGAGTGAGCCTGCAGCTACCTCATGCAATAACGGTTTCCAGATATGGATTTCTTGCTTATCTAAAAGAGTAATATTTGCTAGTCCTTTCTTTCCTAAATCTTTACCTAAACGAGTAACTAACTCAACTCCACCAGCTCCTCCACCCACAACTACGATATGATGCAATTCCTTACTCATTTTAATTTTATCCTTAATTAATACTTTAAGATTGCCGAATTTCTGTTGCTTATTTAGTTTTTTGTTTCAGCATCAAGTAGCTAATGCCTAATACAACACCAAACACAAGATGGCCTACTAAAGCAGGTATATTTTGTTTTATGCCTTCAATAGTCCATTTGGCAAATAAAGGTGCGCCTGAAGAAAGGGCGGGCAGTAGTGTCATAGGACCTCCTACCCACAAAGCAAAACCAAACAGTATTCCAAGGCTTACAGCAGAAACCCAGGAGTTGATTAACCATCCTAAAATTAAAGCAAAAGCGATACCACCGCCTATGCTTACGACAGTATGAACTAGTAAACCACCCGTGATATTCGGAAGATTGATGATATTTCCTAATGTCTCAAGCATTCCAGCATGAACAAGAAAAAAAGCAAACACAATACCTGCAATTATCCCTGCAACGGCTCCTTGCCAAATCCAGTTAATGTCCTTCATGGCAAACTCCTTATTAAATAAATGCTGATCAAAATATATTTGCGATTTCACCTATGATGAGCTAATGACTCATCGTGCAAATGCATATCGTATAAAACTGCTCCTACGTCTTGAGGTATGGGTTTAAGCCAAGGGGATTTCTTAACGGCTAGCGTTGCTTGCTCGTATCCCATTTCAATACCTTCGCGTATTGATGCGGGTGAAAAGGCATAGTCTTTGGAAGAGAGATCGGTTGTTGTATGATGGCGATGAAAACGTACCATCAGCATTGTCGATTTACATCCTAGTGCTCTTAATTTTCGGGCATGCGGATCTTCTTTTATTTTATCTGGAAGCATATCATAAAGAGCAGAAATGGCATGTCGCATTTCGTGAGCTTCACTAAAAGACTTTATGACTCGTTTATAATTACTCGCATAACTGATGTCTTTATGTCTTAATAAGACTTGGTCTAAATTAGAAGGCAAATCCCCATCGGGATCAAACAAATGTACCATAAAGCACAACGTATTTTTGCGAGGTAAATCATTCAAAATCACCTCAATCGGTGTATTGTTGACGATTCCACCGTCCCAATAATATTCTCCATCAATTTTTACCGCTGGAAACCCAGGAGGTAACGCACCACTTGCCATAATATGTTCGGGGTATATCTTTTGGTTTTTTGTATCAAAATGGACTTCTTGTCCGTTATCCACTCTTACTGCAGATAAAGTTAAGCGAGTCTTACCACTGTTCAAAAGATCAAAATCGATGAGATTTTCCAGGGTATTACGAAGTATTGATGTGTCATAAAAACTGATTTCCTCAGGAACAGCCTGATGAATAAAATGAGGGGATATCATGCGTGGCTGAAAAAAACCAGGTTGGCCTAAGAGTAGGGTTGCATGGGCATGCCATTGATTATACAACTTCCTTAGACCCTCCTCTGAGCCCCAATAATACCACCAATTTAAGGATTCAGGGGAGCTAATTATTTGCCAGAACTCTTTTAGCTTTTTCACCCGATCTTCTGGTTTATTACCAGAAACAATAGCCGCATTAATTGCACCAATTGATATACCACTCACCCAATCAAAATGATATCCAGCGTGTTGTAGGGCGTCAAAAACTCCAACCTGAAAAGCTCCTAAAGCACCTCCTCCCTGAAATAAGAAGGCGACTCTATCCCATATTGGCTTTCCTTGCATCTTCTTAGCCATATTAACCTCTCTTCCCAAATTAATACTAATCCATATTAAAAAAATACAGCACTTCTTCTGAAAAATTAATTATTTCCATTCCATAGTTACTTGGCGTTTCTCAACTTATTATGGGGTGAATGATTAATAATATTTAGTATTAATTTTTTATTATTTCAAGCAAATTACTCGCTATAAAAAAATTTGTGGGGGTGGATAGGTAGTTCTAAAATTTATTTTTTGATCCTTATATTTTTTGCAACACGGTCGATACAAATCCGGTTGCAAAAAAACTAAGCATAATTAAGCATCTTTTGGTTTTGCCATACCAACGAATGCTACTAATCCATCGCCTCCTGTATTTAATTGTCCCTCAGTAATGGGAACAGGTTTCCAGTTATTGGTAACCCAAACATTGCCTGCGGGATCGATTAATACATAGGTTTGTCGCATTAAAGGACTAAAGGTGGGTGGTTGATTTTTTCCTCTCAGAGGATCGCCATTGGGCAAGCGCACTTGCGTTCCGCCTGAGGGTAAGGTATAGCCTGTTTCTGGTGATATACCATCTCCTGGTATAGTACTACCTGGAGGACAGGTTACCGGCTGATTGCCGCATAACTCACTTACTCTTGCTTTAAAGGGTTGGGAGCCTAGGGGCTGAGATTCAAAATTTCCCACCCAAATATGATCATTTCCATCAATTGCTAACCCCCAGGGGCCTGCAATTCCACCTCCTGTATAATTCCCTATAATATTATAATTATCTCCGTCAATCTGATAAACAGATGAGCTAATAGGGGTTGTATTATCCACAGTTGAAGCGACCCAGATATTGCCAATCGAATCTACAGCAATTTCTTTAAGCCTTAAACCTACCGGGCTGATAATTTTTAATAGCTTAATACCTGCCTCTGTTAACCTATAGACATAAACAGATCCAGGGTTTGAAGAACTGTCTTCTGGCAATTGTACTGCTCCGTTGTTTGTGACCCAGATACGTTCTTTTTTATCGATTGCAATGCCAAATGGGTAGCTCATGTCCGGTTCTTGATACGATATAGCATCATTTGGTAATCCTTTACGAAAAACCACTACTTTATTATTGGCAACACTTGCCATCCAAATGTTATTATGTTTATCTGAAACAATTCCTTGAACACGATCTAATTCATTCGGCGGTGCTGATTGATACCCATCCGGGCCAGAAATGGGGTGACCTAATGGAGTCAATTGAGAGGCGCTTCCATTGGGAATACAGGTGCTACAACTACCCCAACCAAAATTACCTTGCCAAATAGTGTTGTCTGCAGCAATACATATTCCCAATCCACCGCCTAAAAGTCCACCGCCAAAGATAGGTGAACTTGGTGTCCAATTTTTGCCATCTGCAGGGGCTCCATTGCTTTTGAGTACAATCATACAATTGCTGGAGTCAGGAGTACCTTGAATGGTGTTATTAGTTATCCAAATAAAACCATTTTTATCCTGAACCATTCCACCAGGACCTCCAAAAGGGCAAGAGGTATCATTCCCTGAATGGTTAAATTTCACTGCAATCGTCCATGCGTCAGGTTCTGATTGAAACTCAGGGAAAGGCAATTCGGGTATTGTTAAAGACGGGATATAAACCGTTGTAGTTTGTGCCAAATTAAATATTCCTGAAACATTATTGGAAGGATGTCTTGCGACGCTATAAATGGCCGCCAATACATTAGCGGGTCTCGCTCCATTAAAGGTAGTTTCATTATATAAAAAGGTACAATCACTTCCCCCATTTCTCACGCAAGGCAACAATAAATTTGCTAAAGAACCTAACGACCGTTGCGCGTTTGTTTCGAATGCATTTGGGGGCGAAGCAATTATCGAAGAGAAGGAGCCAGTCATAGGGTCAACTAAATTATGGTTCATTTGGCTGGCAATATTTAAACCTTTTAAAGAACCTTGCATTAAAGAAGATCCTAATAAAAGTTTTGATGGATCTAAGAACTGTGCCATAGCATAAGCGGTAGCCACCGTGGTCAGTTCATTTACTACAAGAGTGGGTATTATTTGGGTTCCCATGACATTAGCGAGTACTAAGTCATTTCCCTTCCTGGCAATTACAAAAAAGGTATAATCTTTGTATGTTTTTAAGGTGCCAGGGGAGAGCGCGATAAAAAACTCCCCATTGGCATTGGTTAGCGTACTTCCCACAATTTCAGAGCCATTAGGCCCTGCTGCATAGATTGTTACCGAAGCATTATTGATAAAGAGAATATTATTCGCAATACCTGATTGTACTTTGCCTGTAATTTCGGCTAATTTAATATTCAACTCATTGCCTGCACTAGGCTGATAACATTGATTGGGATTTCCTTGACTGCAAAGAATCGGGCCTCCTACCACAGCTCCTGAAAGCTCATTGCCATGAACCTGTAAAGTCAACGTGCAGAATTGATGATACCCTAAAGGCAAGCTACAGCCTGATGAGGTGATGCCCTTTATGGGCTTCATTATCAACTGATGCGTTCTATGTGATTGATTGGTTACTGTATATTTAATAGTGGCGTTACTGGTTTTCCCGACTGTGACTGTAGGAGGGAAATTTCCATCAGGTGTGAATGTCCATACAGGGGTTCCTGCGTAACTCATTCCCATAGTTAAAAAAATTAAAATAACAATACCTATTTTATAAATTCCATGTTGTTTCATGTTGCAATCCCTAAGTAATATATTGTGATGATAAAGAGTTAGTTTCGATCAATTTCCGCTTAAACGTTTCTTCAAAAGAAGATTAATTTGTTCAGGATTTGCTTTTCCTTTAGTTTGTTTCATTATTTGCCCAATAAAAAAGGCTAATAATTTTTCTTTTCCTGATCTGTAATCAGCAACTTGCTCAGGATATTGTTTTATTAACTGAGCAATCATCTCTTCCCAAAGAGCGGTATTATCTGATTGACGAAAACCTTCACGCTCAATGATAGTTTCAATATCTTTTTCACCAGACCAGAGTAAAGTAAAAATGGTTCGGGCATGATTTAGAGAAATAATATTATCCTGTAACTTATTGAGTAGATTTGCCATAATATTTGCCGCTACACGAGGTGTATCAAAGGTGAGATTTTCTTCATTCAACGCTGCAGTATATTGTCCTTTTAACCAATTAATGATCATTTTTTCAGGGGCATGGCTTTGTGTCTTTATTTCTTTATAAAAATAATAAGTTGCGGGCGAAGAAAGAATAAAATTAATGTCTTCTTCGTTTAATGAAGGAGTATTTTTTAATTCCAGATAAATTTTATCGGGAAGATCTGGTAAATTATTTTTTACTTCAGAGATAAGAGAAAGGGGGATTTGAATGGGTAATAAATCAGGATCGGGAAAATAACGATAATCATTTTCATTTTCTTTACTGCGCATTGCATGAGTAGTATGCGTATCAGGATTATAAAGACGAGTTTCTTGGGTTACTTGTTGTCCACTTTCCAATAAATCCATATGTCGCGCTTGTTCATACGCAATTGCTTTTTCAATAAAACGAAATGAGTTTAAGTTTTTTAATTCAGTTCGTGTCCCTAAAGTAGAAGAGTCCTTAGGTTTTAATGAGAGATTCACATCACAACGAAAATTACCCTCCTGCATGTTCCCATCACAAATATCCAAAAACTGAACTAGTTGATGCAGTTTTTTGAGATAGCTAACAGCTTCATGACTGGAAAATAAACAGGGAGTTGTTACAATTTCCAATAATGGAGTGCCTGCACGGTTCAGATCAATACCACTATAACCCGCATGTACTCCATGCAGTGATTTACCTGCATCCTCTTCCAAATGGGCACGTGCAATTAAAACTTCTTTTTCACTGCCATCCTTTAAAGTAATGGTTAATTTACCGTTGCTGATAATTGGTTTTTGAAATTGGCTGATTTGGTATCCTTTGGGTAAGTCTGGGTAAAAATAATTTTTGCGCTCAAAAATGGATTGATCTTGGATTTCTGCTTGGATGGCTAAACCAAATCGGATCGCCATAATGACCGCTTCTTGGTTTAATACGGGTAAGACTCCCGGAAGTCCTGCATCAATAAAGCATGTTTGTGAGTTAGGAGTAGAGCCAAATGTAGTAGAGGCGCCAGAAAAAAGCTTAGATTTTGTTTTAAGCTGAATATGTACTTCGAGCCCAATGACAGTATCCCATTCCATAGTTCGCCCTTATTGATTTGGACTGGCTAAATGCCAGTTGGTCTGTTGTTGATAATGGTGAGCAACCTGAAGCAAACGGTGTTCGCTAAAATGCTTGCCCATAAGTTGCAGCCCTACGGGTAACCCTTGAGCAAATCCTGCTGGTATGGAAATTGCAGGGAGTCCGGCAAGATTAGCCGCGACAGTAAAGACGTCCGCCAGATAATTTTGAATGGGATCTGCAATTTTTTCGCCGATCTTAAAAGCACATGTTGGCGAGGTTGGCCCCAAAATTATATCTACTGTTTTTAAAGTAGTGACAAGTTCTTCCTGGATTAAACGACGAATTTTTTGTGCTTGCAAATAGTAAGCATCAAAATAACCTGAAGAAAGTACATGAGTTCCAGTAAGGATACGACGTTTTACTTCAATACCAAATCCTTCACTACGCGTGTTGCGAATGAGCTCTGTTAAGCTTGTTGCTTTATCACTGTGGTAACCAAAACGCAGCCCATCATAACGCGATAAGTTAGATGACGCTTCAGCGCAAGCAACTACATAATAACAAGGCACCCATAATGGCTGTAGTTGCAAATCCAACTCAATAATTTCAGCTCCCATTCCCTCAAAAACATTTACTGCTGTACGAATTGCCTGTTGTACTTCTAGTTCTACTTGGGGTTGAAAGAAACAGGAGGGTAGGCCAATTTTTAGTTTGGTTAAGGACTTATTGAGTTCTTCATAATAATTAGGAATTGTTGCTTCAACGGAGGTTGAATCTTTGGAATCATGTCCGGCCATTGCTTGGAGCACCAGAGCTAGATCTTCAGCACTTCGGGCCAGAGGTCCGGCTTGATCAAGGCTGGATGCATAGGCAATCATTCCATAACGCGAAATAAGGCCATAGGTGGGTTTTATTCCACTAATTCCGCATAAAGAAGCAGGTTGTCTTATTGAGCCACCTGTATCAGAGCCGATTGCAAAAGGGATTAGACCTGCAGCTACGGCTGCTGCAGAACCTCCAGAAGAGCCTCCTGGAACTCGCTCTTTATCCCATGGATTTTTGACGACACCAAAGTAACTGTTTTCATTGGATGAGCCCATGGCGAATTCATCCATATTAGTTTTACCAATAAGAATGGAGCCATGTTCTAAAAGCTTATTCACCAGAGTTGCTTCATAAGGAGCTCGAAAATCAGCAAGCATTTTAGACGCACATGTCGTGGTCATTCGCTTAGTACAAAATAAATCTTTCAGGGCCATCGGAATTCCAGTGAGTACTTTGCCTTGGCCATTTTTTAATTTCTGATCGGCTTTTTGGGCTGCAAGCAGGGCGTATTCTTCATCAATGCTAATAAATGCATTTAAATCGCTTTGTTTTTCGATTTGTGTCAGATAGTGTTGCGTTAATTCAACGCTAGAAAGTTCACCTTGGTGCAAAGCATCGGAGTATTGTTTTAGAGATAAGATTTCCATAGTTATTTACTCTGTTCTATCACTTGAGGTACTAGATAAAGCTCATTTTCAAATTTGGGTGCAAGTGCTGCTAATTCAGTCACGCACGTTTCTTCCGTAACCAGATCCGGTCTTAGGCATTGATTTAGAGCAAGGGGATGAAAAAGTGGCTCTACTCCTTGAGTATTGACAGCACGCAATTGATCTACAAAATTCATAATGGCATTAATATCTTCAATAAGCTTGGGTGAATGTTCTATATCTGTATCGAGATAGGCTAGTTGAGAAATCTTTTCTAACTCTTTTACTGAGATGGTCATAAATTAGGTACCTTTCACGTTGAATCCTTATTATATCTAGGATGTAATAACTTACAAATATAATTATATTTTTGGTGAGGCGTGCTAAAGCCCGGGTTCAGCTGCGTTGCACCTAGGCTACATATATGGAGCATCAGTAGCTTCTGTGCGTATTTTTCGGAGCGATTTTTGTTTTCTTAGTAAAACGTAACAATGCTTTGCGAAATGGTTGAGTTGTAGTTAATGTTGCAGCCAATTATCTTTTTAAATAAGGAAACTCGTCGTATAACAATTGGACTACAGTAGGTAGTAACTCCTTATTTTTTACAATAAGAAGCACTGTATCATCGCCTGCAATAGTCCCCAAAATGCCGGAGTTTGGGATATTCTGAAGCGAAAAAGAGACATATTTTCTATCAATGTAAAAAGCAAGACTGTTTGCGTTTCCGGGATGGGTATGGAGTATTATGAGTCCATAATCCGAAATTTGCATATTCAAAACTAAGGGTAAATTGGGTAGATTAAAATCGATTACCTGATAAGTGCCACCAATTTTCGCAATTTTTAGTTTTTTGAGTCGACGCGATAAAGTTGCCTGAGGAATCGTGAAACCTCGTTTTTTTAAAGCATTTTGTAAATCAATTTGTTCTTCAATTTGTTCTGTCTGCACAATATTTAATATATGTCCATCCAAAGCGGGATCTTGGCTCATTGATATCTTCCTTTTATTCGATATTTTGAATATATAGTCACTTTTTAGAAATTATATTCATAATTCCTTGACAAAACAAGAGTGGGTTGTTAAATTTAAAAAACGCATAAAAACTGGATTTAAATTCAAATGAAGATCATATTTTCTATTGTTTTAACAAGCTTAACTTTTATTATATCTCTATGTTATGCCGATATATCTGATGAAAATACAAAAACAATTCACTTTGCCGTGGCGGCAGAATATCCACCATTTGAATATAACGACTATGGGGAAATTAAGGGATTTGATATTGATCTTGCCCGTTTAATTGCTAAAAAACTAGGTAAAGAAGCCTATTTTGATGCCATGCAATTTAGCGGTATTTTACCTGCGCTAAGCTTGGGGCAGGTTGATGCAGCGATTTCTACAATTACGATTACAAAACAGCGAAAAAAGAATTTTGATTTTACAGAACCTTATTATTTCGAAAGCATGGCAGCAGTTTTTCCAAAAGAAAAACCAATTAAAAATGCAAGAGAATTAACTGATAAAAAAATAGCAGTACAATTGGGGACTACTATGGAAATTTGGTTAAAAAAGAACGTGCCCAATGCCAATATATTAGTGATGGATAATAACAATCAAACTATAGCGGCATTAAAAGCAGGGCATGTGGATTTAGTTTTGGTAGATGGAATACAAGGAGCTGTTTATAGTCAAAAAAATCCCGGATTGTCTTTTGCTGTTATCGCTCAATCAGCAGATGGTTATGGTATTGCACTAAAAAAAGGCTCACTTTTAACACAGCAGATCAATAATGTGTTACAGGATTTGGATCAAAGTGGTGAGTTATCCAAACTGAAGAAAAAATGGTTGGGGGGTGCCCAATGGCAGAATTAAATCAAGATATTCTTTATATAGGTGAAGGAATTTTAGTCACTTTAATCTTGTTGTTTGGTGGTTTGTTGATAGGAACTTTATTGGGAACCTTGCTGGCGTTATTACGTTATCAAGGAATAATGAAACCTCTTATTAATGGATTTATTTCGATTATGCGAGGAACCCCAGTAATTTTACAGTTGAGTTTTATTTATTTTGCAGCACCTGCATTAATTGGAATTAAAGCAAATATTATGGTGGCGGGACTAATCACGTTTGGTTTAAACAGTTCCGCATATATAGCTGAAATTTTGCGAGCAGGCATCGACCATTTACCAAAGGGGCAGTTTGAAGCGGCAAAAACACTACACATTCCAAATTTTTATTTATGGAAAGATATTGTTTTACCACAAGTAATTAAAAATGTTTTACCTGCTTTTATTAATGAAATGATCGCGCTACTTAAAGAAACTGCTTTGATTGCGACCATTGGTGGTATGGATTTGATGCGTAGAGCACAGTCTGTTGCTGCTGAGCAATTTACTTATTTTATCCCTCTTTGTATTGCGGGTTTTTATTACTATGCGTTAGTCCTCTTAATTGAATCTTTGGGCAAAAAAATAGAACAAAGGGGAGCTTTATGTTAACCATTAATAAAGCATGTAAGTACTTTGGTGAAGTGCTGGTATTAAACAATTTAGATCTTCATGTTAAAGCACATACTGTACTTGGTTTGGCGGGACCATCAGGAAGTGGAAAATCTACATTATTGCGTTGCGTGCAACAGTTAGAAACCTTGGATTCAGGGACAATTGAGGTGGTAGGGAAAAGTGGTTTCATGTTCCAAGATTTTCAACTTTTTCCTCATATGACTGTAATGCAAAATTTAGTGTATGCACCGCAATTACACCACAAAAACGTAAATCATGAGGAGCAAGCACATACTTTCTTAAAGAGTTTGGGTATTAGTGATAAGGCATATGTTTATCCCCAACAGTTATCTGGAGGACAAAAGCAGCGTGTTGCCTTAGCACGAAGTTTGATGATGAAACCCCAGTTGCTACTTTGTGATGAACCTACATCAGGTCTTGATTTAGCAACGATTGATGAGGTGATTAGTTTATTAAATTCAGTAAAGTCTTTGGGTGTTACGATGATCATTGCTTCGCATGATCTTGATTTCCTAAGCAAAATGGCTGATCGATTAATTATTCTTAAAAACGGCCAATTAGTCGCAGATGTAGTTCCTAAAGAATTAGCTGAACCAATAGCACATTTAAAACAATATTATCAGGAGTAAACGATGACTGAATCCATAAAAAAAATTGTTCTTGCTTATTCAGGCGGCCTTGATACCTCAGTGATGATTCCCTGGCTTAAAGAACATTATCACCAAGCAGAAATTATCGCGATGGTTTGTGATTTAGGACAAAATGAAGATTTAGCTGCAATTAAGGAAAAGGCAATTAAAAGTGGTGCTACAAAAGCCTATGTGATGAATGTTCAAGAGGAATTTGCCAGTAATTATCTCTGGCGATTAGTAAAATCAGGAGCACTTTATGAAAATCAATATGTTTTAGGCACTATTTCTCGACCTTTAATCGCGCAAAAATTAGTTGAAATTGCATTACAAGAAAATGCAGATGCAATAGCTCATGGAGCAACTGGCAAGGGTAATGATCAGGTGCGCTTTGAATATACGATAAAAGCTTTGGCTCCCGAACTTAAAATTATTGCTCCATGGCGAATTTGGACGATAAAGTCAAGACAAGAAGCAATAGAATATGCCAAGTTACATGGAATAGAAGTGCCGGTAACACCTAAATCTCCTTATTCACGAGATCATAATCTTTGGTATATTTCGCACGAGGGTGGGGTGTTGGAGGATCCAGGACAACCCAAACCGAATGATTTGTTGTTAATGACAACCGCTTTAGAGCATACGCCCAATCATTCAGAGCTCATACATATTGATTTTGAACAGGGTATACCTGTTGCTCTAAATTCTAAAAAAAGATCCCCAGTTGAATTGCTGAACGAATTAAATCAAATAGCAGGTGCACATGGAATAGGTGTGGCTGATATTGTAGAAAATCGATTGGTTGGAATGAAAATCCGAGGCGTGTACGAAGCTCCAGCCGCGGCAGTACTTTATAAAGCACATCAAATGTTGGAAAGTTTATGCTTGGATAGATCAACATTGCATTTAAAACAATCCTTGCAACACATTTATGCCAATTTTGTATATGAAGGGCGTTGGTTTTCTCATGCTAAAAAAGCATTGGATGCCTTGATCGATGTAACCCAACAGCATATTACGGGGACGGTGGAGTTGCAGCTATTTAAAGGAAATATTATTTTTGAGGGTATGCATTCACCTTACAGTCTTCATGATCCTGCTTTAGCTACTTTTGAAGAGGATAGTGTTTATAATCAAAAAGATGCCGAAGGGTTTATTAATTTATTTTCTTTGTCAGCACAAGTCTATGGCAAGGTACA
Organism: Legionella cincinnatiensis; assembly: GCF_900452415.1. Taxonomy (NCBI): domain Bacteria; kingdom Pseudomonadati; phylum Pseudomonadota; class Gammaproteobacteria; order Legionellales; family Legionellaceae; genus Legionella; species Legionella cincinnatiensis. The sequence goes on from NZ_UGNX01000001.1 coordinate 1,403,680, forward strand.
TAAAAGCAAGGAGAATTGTAATGAGTCATAAAACTTGGGGCGGAAGATTTAAGAAAGCATTGGATCCCAGAGTGATGCATTTTAATGCCTCATTGCCTGTTGACAAGATACTTTTTAAGCACGATATATTGGGAAGTCAGATCCACGCAAAAATGCTTGCTCGCCAAGGACTTATTACGCAGAGTGAAGCGGACTGTATTTGCAATGCTTTGACAGAAATTGGTCATGAGCTCGAAAACAAGACTCACGAGTTTGATGAGTCTTGCGAAGACATTCATATGCTCATTGAACAATTATTGATTGCTAAAATTGGTGAGGTGGGTAAAAAGCTGCATACAGGCCGCAGTCGTAATGATCAAGTTGCTTTGGATCTAAGGTTATATTCTCGTGATATGGGATTACATATTAGCCAGCTCTTAAATCATTTACTTCATGTTTTAGAAGACCTCGAAAAATGCCATGCTCAGGAAAAAATGCCGGGTTATACTCACTTGCAACAAGCTCAGCCTATTTATTTAGGCCAATTTTTTGCAGCTTATCGTGCCATGTTTCATCGCGATTTAGGACGTTTGCACGATTGGCACGAAAGAATGAATTATTCCCCTTTAGGCGCGGGAGCCTTGGCAGGAAGCACTTTACCACTCGACAGAGTATGGGTGGCACAAACTTTGGGGTTTACAGGGATTATTGAAAATACATTAGATGCAGTAAGCGATAGAGACTTTATTATTGAATTTTGTTCCGTTGCTGCAATAGTCATGATGCATTTATCACGTTTGACTGAAGATTTAATTCTTTGGGCAACACAGGAATTTGGTTTTATCACACTTGATGATGCATTTGCTACGGGTTCTTCTTTGATGCCCAATAAAAAAAATCCTGATGTTTTAGAACTCATTAGGGGAAAAAGTGGTCGTGTTTATGGACATCTCATGGGTATTTTAACCGTAATGAAAAGCTTGCCCCTGGCTTATAATAAAGACATGCAAGAAGATAAAGAAGGGTTGTTTGATACTGTAAATACATTGAGTGCGTGTTTGGAAATCATGATTCCTTTCTTACAAAGTGTACAATTCAATACGAACCTGATGCAACAAAAGGCTAATAGTGGCTATTTAGATGCTACGGCACTTTTAGAATCATTGGTATTGCAAGGAATGCCATTTCGAGATGCACATCATCAGGTTGGGATGTGGGTTAAAGAAGCAATAGAGAATAACTGTTCTTTAAGTGAAATTATTAAAAATCAATGAGATGTTCTTTAAACAAATCTGCGATTACAAGAGGGGTACTGTTTACATATCGCGCTTTATGCGCGATATCGAACCTTAAAAATTCTAAAAAATGGTTCCCTTAGGTTCGCACTTTTGGAAATGGGTTACTGAAATCCTGGTTGACTGAGTTGAGATAGTTTCTTCATCTCTTTTGCGGCTACTTTAATGGTGTTATAGGTCTTCATTAAGATTGCTTCGATATTTTCCAATAATACTTCTTATTTTTTAAAAGTTGCATTAATTGAACTACTGGAGTAATATTTGTCCTTTTTTGCAGGGGTGTGACCTCAGATTAATGTAAGCAAACAATGACACAATTCACCAAATAGTCATTTTACGCATCACCCAAAGTATTCTTATTTTGTCTTCCATAAAATTTTATGAATGATCAAGTGGTTTAAATGAACAGATTTACAATTAAGATGTGCTGAAGCAAATCATTAATGGTGTTTACAAACACTAAATGATCAAATAAAATACAAAAATTAATTTACAGGAAAAGCCATGCACGATAAATTTGAACATTTTAATCAGTTGCCCAATGTTATAAAAGGTGAAATCACTAAGTTTTTACCCACCAAAGAGTTCCTAGACCTTTCTATGACTTCAAAAAGTAATCATAATTTGTTCAGAACAAATCAACACTTAGCACCATTACAGGAGGCTAGAAAATTTCTCCATCAAGTTGTTCGTGGAAATCATGAAGCTGTAGCAGAGATGCTGAAAAAGAATCCGGCTTTAATGCATATCAGGGGACAAGTGACTGATTTATCAGGCCGCAAATTTACCCATATTAGTGGTTTTGAATACGCTATGTGGGCTTTAGATAAGCACATGTGGACGAAGATGCTTGATTGTTTACCTAAAACAGCAGAAGGTGAAAAAATAAAGACGGTATTAAGGACACAATATCAAAGGATAAAAGAAACCGGTGTAACCTATGAACTTCATGGTGTCATCACGCAAACGCCAGAAAAGCATTTTGATTTTGAAGGTACTATTATTAAGGAACTTCAGGAATATGTTGATAAGGATGATGATAATCAATGGCGAACTGGTGTTGGCAGTGCTCAAAAATTATTGCCTATTCATGTTGTTTATGAATACTGTAGTGACACGCCCTTTTATCCGGTACCTGATTTTAAAGAACAACCCAAGTCGTCAACAGAATTTTATAATTGGTTAAATAATGGCGAGAAAGAATCTTGGTTTTGCGAGGGGTCTAAGTTAGGTATTGATTTTTCAATATATAAAGGCTGCCCCCGTGTGGTGGCCGTTGCCGCGTATGTTCTTGCCGGGGCCTGCGTTCGCATCGATTTAAATGCCATAACGGCGCTGGGCGTGGCCAGAACAAAAGATTTTCTTGCGCTAGAAAATGATCTCAAACCATGTTACTTGTCTGAACACCAGTATAAGAACTGATATTCGTTAAGCGCTGGGTATATTGCTGTAACAGTTCGGCGGCATACCCTGCCGCTCGCCTGTCCCAACAAACCTTCAAAAACCATAACAGCAAGTCAATGTAGTGCCAACTTGCGCTTGTTCTAACCCACCAATGACACCATCGATGCAAGTAACGTTTGATTTTTAGGGGAGAAACCCCATCGATAACCATCGATTTGACTTGCTCGCGCGCCTTTCTCAAAGTCCTCGGATGAGGAACGATGTTTGATTCCAAGCTAGGCTGCTCTTCTGATTGACATAGTGTCTCTGCCCCCCACAGAGGATATATTTTGTTCAGATGATGCTTGATGATAAGCAACATGAGCCACCTGTGTTACATTGGTGTTATCCAGAGGTCGCGTTTCTGGATATTGGATACCTAAAAAGTGAAAACCTTTATCAATTGCTCCTATTCGCGTTTTTTTGCCAGATAATTGCAATTTTCTTTCTCGTAAGACCTTCATCAATCGTTGTTTACATCGCTTCAAGCTACGCGCTGAAAAATCCTCTCATTTTTTTGAATAGCTAAAAAAGGATGCAAGCGATGGAATCTTTTGATCTAATAAGAGTTCCTACACAATCATTAGATAAGAACCATGCTTGCAGATGTATTTTGTCAGAACTTCATTACTAAATCACTTTCTTGGATGCACACAAAGACAAGAAAAAGCATAATCAACGAAGCGAGAAGTTTATTAAAGGGTCAAACCTACTTAAGTCTGAGTAGTATTGGAAGGAATTTACCTGGAAAGGCAAAAGTAACACATAAAATAAATAGGTGTTGGCGTTTTTTATCCCATAAAAAACTTTCTCAAAATCAAGTTGCCCTTTACAAAAGCCTGTTCAAAGACATGCTTACGGGGTTAAATGAGCTATTAATCGCAGTAGACTGACGGGTTGTTGTCGTTCAGATATTCATATGTTACGTGCAAGTTTAGTACACGAAGGCCGCTCAATCCCTATTTATAATGAAATCCACTCCCAGCACGATTTGGCAAAAGAAGAGATACATACCCAGTTTTTAATTCACTTAAAAGAGATTTTACCGGAAGGGAAGAAAATCATTATTATCACAGATGCAGGCTTCAAAACACCTTGGTTTACTCGCGTTAATCAACTCGGTTGGTATTTTCTTGGAAGGGTAAGCGGTACACTAAACTATCGTATGAATACCGACAAAAAATGGAGCCCTATAGCGAAGTTACATTCTGACATTGCTCGTGGAGAAACCCAATATTTTGGCATCGGTCAATTGGGACAAGATTCCAAAACACGCACTCACGTTTTATTTACAGGCTATTGGGGTGAAAAAAAAGGGACGCAAAAATCCCAAACCCAAATATCCCGACGTTGAAAAGAGATATTCTAAAATGTATTCCGAACCTTGGATTTTGGTATCCAATCTTCATCAAGACCTCTCCTTGGATGTGGAAAATCAACAAGAGACCGTAGCCATTTTGGCACGGGAAGTATATAGCAAAAGAATGCAGATTGAACAAAACTTCCGAGATGATAAGAGCGAGCGCCTGGGATTCGGTTGGCGGTTTAGTAGGACAAAAGATAAAAACAAAATAAGTCTTTTAATACTCATCACCACCATCGCCACACTAATCCTTTGGATGATTGGATTTGCCGCTGAAAAAAAGAAAATTCACTATCACTTTCAAGCAAATACTCTACGTACTCATCGAGTGCTTTCTTTCCTCTATTTAGCGAAACAGCTAATTATCAATGGATTGAAATGATTAAAAATACGAAAGTTTGACCGTACCATCGCTTGGTTTCAATTAGAGTATAATGAAAACTCCCCTTTTTGACTCTGTTTGCAAACGGGAATTTAAAAAAATCAGAGGATCACTCAGCGCGAGGGGTTATCCCCAATTTTTGTGGATAACTTCTTTAATAAAGGATCCTCATAGGTGACTGGACTTACGATACAACATTGAGATTCTTGCAGAACAGCATTTTTAAAGTACAATGATAAGCCATCCTAATCATTCTTTGAGTTTGTTATTTATGTTGCAACACTATAAAACCCAAGGCGGTGTTGAGATTGAGTGTACTCAACAAAGCTTAGATTACACCCAAGGTATAGGAAATCTTCTGGAACACTTAGATACGCAACGAGGTGCTTTATTTGCTTCGAGTTTTGAATACCCAGGACGTTATACATGTTGGGATATAGGTTTTTATAATCCTCCCTTGGCTCTTGTATGCCGAAAAAACCTGGTGCAAATCGATGCATTAAATCAACGAGGCCGTATGTTGTTGACGTTTATTAGTCCTTTATTGGCAAAGGAAGACTCTTTGCAGCTCGTGACGCAAAACGATTCTGTTGTTCAAATTAAAATTAAAACTTCTGATCAGGTGTTTCGTGAGGAAGAACGCAGTCGTCAGCCTTCTGTTTTTACTGTCATTCGCTTGCTTCTGGCTTTTTTTAAAATGGAGAATGAATCTTATTTGGGATTATATGGCTCTTTTGGTTTTGATTTAATTTTTCAATTTGAAGATTTGCAAAAGCATAAAGAACGAGAGTTATCGCAAAGAGATATGGTTCTTTATTTTCCTGATGAAATTTTTGTTGTCAATCATCAAAAAGAAGAGGCCTTTGTACGCCGTTACGAGTTTCAATTTCAAAACTTATCCACTAAGTCTTTAGCCCGAGAAGGTGTTTCTGTACCGTATGAGGCGTCGCAAAAGCCTGAAAAAACGTGTGATCATTTGCCTGGGGAATACGCAAAAATAGTCAATATCGCTAAAAATCGTTTTGCTTGTGGGGATTTATTTGAGGTAGTTCCCAGTCAAACCTTCTATACCCATTATACGGAGTTGCCTTCTACTTTATTCAAACAAATGAGGCAATTAAATCCTTCTCCTTATGGTTTTTTTATTAACTTAGGTGAGGAAGAGTATTTGGTGGGCGCCTCTCCAGAAATGTATGTGCGTGTACAAGGAAGAAGAGTAGAAACATGTCCTATTTCTGGAACAATTAAGCGCGGTGCTGATGCGATTGAAGATGCTCAAAATATCCAAGCTTTACTCGACTCCAAAAAAGAAGAGTCTGAATTGACGATGTGCACGGATGTGGATAGAAATGATAAGTCACGAATTTGTGAAGCAGGTTCAGTGAGAGTCATTGGGCGAAGGCAAATTGAAATGTATTCTCGGCTTATTCATACTGTGGATCATGTGGAAGGAGTTTTAAGAGAAAATTTTGATGCTGTTGATGCTTTTTTAACCCACATGTGGGTGGTAACGGTTACAGGTGCACCTAAAATTTGGGCGCTTAATTTTATTGAAGAACATGAAAAATCACCACGCAAATGGTATGCGGGTGCTGTGGGATGGTTTGGTTTTGATGGCAATTTAAATACAGGCTTGGTATTACGAACCGTTCGCATTGAAAAAGGAATTGCAGAAATTCGTGTAGGTGCTACTTTGCTTTATGACTCAGTGCCTGAAGCCGAGGAACAAGAAACTCGTTTGAAAGCATCTGCTTTTTTAGACATCTTGCAGAAAAAAGGAATCAGTGCACACGTTAAACCATCTTTACCTTTAACGGGAAAAGGAAAACGTGTTTTGCTTATTGATCATCAAGATTCTTTTGTTCATACCTTGGCAAATTACCTCCGCCAAACGGGAGCTGAAGTAAGTACGGTTCGCTTTGATAAGGCATTACATTATTTACAAGAGCAAAAATATGACCTTGTTGTTTTGTCTCCTGGCCCGGGTAAACCCAGTGATTTTCATGTTTCAGAAACAATAGCCGCAGTAATTTCTCAAGGCATCCCTTTATTTGGTGTTTGCTTAGGTTTACAAGGTATTGTTGAGCATTTTGGTGGTGTTTTAGACGTACTTGATTATCCCATGCATGGTAAACCATCAATCGTTAAGGTGACGCATCCTTCTCGTTTATTTTCTGGCTTGGGTGAGAGTTTTAAAGCGGGTCGGTATCATTCACTTTATGCGCGTTTAAAAACCATGCCTAAAGAGTTGAATGTGACGGCAGTAAGCGATGATGGTATTGTGATGGCTGTTTCGCATCAGCATTTGCCGATTCATGCAGTGCAGTTTCATCCTGAAACAATATTATCTTTAGTGAACCAAGCAGGAATAAAAATTATAACAAATCTGATGGGGATGATTTAGAAGCATGCGCAATAAAATATTGATACTGTATGTTGTATCTGTTGTATTGGGCATTGTCGTTGGTTTAGTGGGATCAACTTTTCGTTTATCCATCGACGTATTGAGTGCTTTATTAGATAATTTTTATCATTTTCTAAGTATCAATGGATGGCCATCCGGACTTATTTCTGGATTAGTCTCTATGATTATGGTCTATGCTGCTTACCTTGCCGTGAAACATTTTGCCCCTGAAGCTTCAGGAAGCGGAGTTCCAGAAATAGAGGGAGCATTACTCCACCTAAGACCTATATTTTGGCGACGTTTATTACCCGTAAAATTCTTTTTTGGTATTTTGGCGCTTGGTGCAAAAATGATTTTAGGTCGAGAAGGACCTACTATTCATATTGGTGGTAATTTAGGAGAAATGCTTGGTAGTTTATTTAATCTGGCACGACGTAGAAAAGATAGTTTGATTGCAGCAGGGGCTGCTGCGGGTTTGGCTGTTGCGTTTAATGCTCCGTTAGCAGGAGTAATTTTTGTTATGGAAGAAATGCGTAACCAATTTAACTACTCTTTCACAAGTTTCAATATGGTAGTTATTTGTTGTATTACAGCCACAGTAATTTTAGATTTTATGATTGGACCGCAGCCGACTATTCCAATGGATGTTTTTGAATTTCCACAACTTGACGCTTTATGGTTATTCGCTTTATTTGGTATTGTGGTTGGTTTGCTAGGCCTTTTGTTTAATCTTTCTTTAATGAAGACGCTAAAACTTTTGGATAAATTAACCTCAAGACAGAAATCATATTATGTTTTAATTGTTGGATTTTTAGTTGGTTTTTTAGCAATACATCATCCTGCCGCAGTGGGTGGCGGAATGGACATTATTCATCAAGCAATCACATTATCACCAAGTTTTAGTCTTTTGTGTTTTTTATTGATTGTACGCTTTATAGGTATGATGGCTTGCTATGGGACTGCTGTACCAGGAGGAATCTTTGCTCCTATCCTTTCTTTGGGCACACTGCTTGGATTAGCGATGTTTCGTATATTAGAGTTTATGCACATTGATTTTTTAACGCAACCAGGTATGTTTGCTATCGCAGGAATGGCTGCACTTTTTGCTGCATCGACTCGTTCTCCTATCACTGGAGCAGTATTAGTGGTTGAAATGACTCATAATTATTACCTCATATTCCCTGTGATGATGACTTGTATTACCGCAACTATTGTGTTGCAGCTTGCTCCTAATGGTCCAATCTATGAGCAGTTGCTGTATCGGACTCTTGCGAGTAAAAAGTTAAGATAGTACCTCTTAAGAGCTTGCAATAATTTTAATTGATAAGCGTAACAATTTTACCAAAGTGGGCACTTGATTGCATGTATTGGTGAGCTTCCTCAATTTGCTCCAGATTAAACTTAGAATCAATAATGGGCATTAGTTGTTTTATTTTGAGGGAATCAAGCCACATTTTATGGGCATCACTCCATAGTTTAGCTTTTTCTTCGATACTTTGGGCTCGAAGCACAAACCCAATAATTTTTAGTCTCTTACGCATAACCAGTGCAAGATTGCATTCGACAGTACTGCCTTTAAGACAAGCAATCTGAATTAATTTACCTTTAGGTTTGAGCAGATGCAGATGCTTATTAAAATAATCGCCGCCAATAAAATCAATAACTAAATCAATACTGTGATCGGCAATTAAATCTTCGAAATCGTGTTTATTATAGTTGATGACTTGATTTGCGCCTACCATAACGGCTTTTTCTACTTTGTCATCAGTTCCTACAGTCGTAATGATGTTCCCCTGAACGAGTTTTGCCATTTGAATTGCGAGTGAGGCAATACCACTTCCTGCCCCATGAATAAGTAAATTTTGTCCAGATTGAAAATTTCCTAGATCAAATAGGGTAGCATAAGCGGTTGTTAAAGCTTCAGGAAGGGCAGCGGCGAGTAGATAATCCCAATTCTCAGGAATGTGGCGTGCAAGCGATGCTTCCACAGGACAAAACTCAGCATATGCTCCACTACCCACTAAGCCATAGATTTTATCACCAGGTTTGAATTGACTTACTTTTGCGCCTACCTCGATTACATCTCCAGCTAATTCCAAGCCAGGAATTTCAGATTCTCCAGGAGGGGGTGGGTATTTTCCATACCGTTGCATAATGTCAGCCCGATTCAGAGCTGTTGCTTGAACTCGCACCAGGATTTGTGAGTCGCTGTACTCAGGCGTGATGCCATTTTCAATAATTAAACGACTGTGTACCCCAGGATTTTCTATGTGTACGTAGCGCATATATTCCTTTTTATCGTCACTTGGGCGCAGCGAAACGAGCCCTAGGTTTAATTGGCATAAGATTCCCGGGTTTTGTTTCGCTGCACCCAGGTGACGCGTTATCCATAAATTGCAATTTGTCTTAACATCTTATTCTCTTAGCTTACTAGAGACTGGTACATATCTCGACCAAAATGAGCATAATTTTCTATGTTCCAATTCTCATATAACTATATTGCTGCGTGTTGGTGTTCGAAGATCAACCCATTTTGATTTGGGCAAGCGAAATGTAAACAACCCCTACTTTACTTCAATAACTATCCCTATATAATGCTTGTACCTACCCTTTTATTTGTTGGGCAATGGCTAAATTCAATCATCAACGTCTTTATGCTTGGTTTTTTATAATTCCTCAACTTATTGTAACCTTGATGTTTTTTATTTGGCCTGCATGCAATGCATTACTGCACTCTTTTTTTTATACAGATGCTTTTGGCCTCCATAAACGATTCGCAGGCCTTGCCAATTTTTTAGATCTTTTTCGAGATCCAAGTTACAGTAAGGCAATTGGAGTTACGTTTAGCATCGCTTTTAGTGTCACATTTCTCACTATGAGTTTAGGGCTTTTTATTGCCATATTAGTGAATAACCGAGGTAAGACGCAAGGGGTTTATAAATCTTTGTTAATTTGGCCTTATGCCGTTGCACCTGCAGTTGCTGCAATTTTATGGCGTTTTTTATGTCATCCAACCTTGGGTTGGGTGACTCATTTTTTGCAATCAAAGGGAATAAATTTTGATTATGTCAATCATGTAAACCAGGCGCTTTTAGTGGTTATCATTACCGCGAGTTGGCAGCAGTTTAGTTATAACTTTTTATTTTATTTTGCAGCTTTAAAAGCGATACCCTCCTCATTAATTGATGCAGCAATTATTGATGGTGCTTCTGTATGGCAACGCTTCTGGCAGATTATTGTTCCGCTTTTATCGCCAACAACATTTTTTTTACTCATTATGAACTTAATGTATGGTTTTTTTGAGACTTTTGGCATTATTCAAGTGATGACTCACGGGGGGCCAGGTAATAGTACGACTAATTTAATTTATAAAGTATATCAAGATGGATTTGAGGGAATGGATTTGGGAAGTTCATCGGCTCAGTCAGTACTACTAATGATTATTGTAATCATTATTTCTTTACTGCAATTCAAATACCTTGAAAAAAAGGTTCATTACGCATGAAACGTTATTTCACACGTGTTTTATCTCATGGATTTTTATGTATTTTTGTTCTTTTAATGTTGTTGCCTGTCTATTTGGCACTTGTAGCTGCCAGTAATGATGGCAGTATCATGATGCAATCCCATATACCTATGGTTCCTGGGAGTTTATTATTTAAAAATCTAAAGGCAGTAATGACAGAGGGTCTATCCGTTACAGGGGGCGAGCCAATTACTTTTATGTTGCTTAATAGCTTATTTATGGCTTTAGCAATTGCTTTTGGTAAAATTATTTTTGCTTTAGGATCTGCGTTTGCTTTGGTTTATTTTGATTTTCCCTTTAAAAAATTGTGTTTTGCATTAATCTTTACGACGATGATGTTACCCATTGAAGTCAGGATTGTACCAACATTCCAGGTGGTTGCTTCTTTTGGCTTGTTAAATTCATTCACAGGATTAACTTTACCCTTATTTGTTTCGGCAACAGGTACATTTTTATTTCGTCAATTTTTTAAAACCATCCCCGCTGAACTAGTTGATGCAGCGAAATTGGATGGAGCAGGGGCGATCCGTTTCTTTTTTGATATTGTTTTACCTTTATCTAAAACACAAATTGCATCACTATTTGTGATTTTATTTGTGTATGGTTGGAATCAATATCTTTGGCCATTAGTGATTACTACAGAAACAAAAATGGCTACCGTAGTCATGGGTATTCGTTATCTTGCTGGAGTAGCTGACCAGATTCCTCAATGGCATTATATTATGGCTGTTGCATTAATTGCTTTAATTCCACCATGTTTGGTTGTGATGTTGATGCAGCGGTGGTTTGAAAAAGGGTTAAAATAAACATGGCAACAGTCAATTTAATTGAGGTATCAAAACGGGTTGGACAAACAACAATTTTAAATCACGTTAATGCGAGCATTAAAAAAGGTGAATTTGTGGCAATTGTTGGTCCTTCTGGATGTGGAAAAACAACTTTGTTACGTTTAATTGCCGGTTTGGAGGATGTAAGTTCAGGAACAATTTTAATTAATAACCAATGTGTTAATGAAATTTCTGCTGCTAAACGAGATATGGCTATGGTTTTTCAAAATTATGCACTTTATCCGCATATGACTGTATTCGAAAATATGGCTTATGGATTAAAAATGAGGAGATTTAAGAAAGCGGAGATTCAAAAAAGAGTTCACGAGGCAGCTCAATTATTACGTTTAACTCCTTATTTAGATCGTAAACCACAAGCGCTTTCTGGAGGGCAAAAACAAAGAGTTGCTATGGGACGAGCGATGGTGCGATCTCCTGCTGTTTTTCTATTTGATGAACCTTTATCTAATTTAGATGCAAAATTGCGCACTGAAATGCGACATGAAATTCGACGTTTACATCAACAGTTGAATACAACGAGTTTATACGTGACCCATGATCAAACTGAGGCCATGACTATGGCAGAACGGGTAATGGTGCTTAATCAAGGAGTTATTGAACAAATAGGAACACCACAAGAGTTGTATCAAAATCCTGCAACGTTATTTGTAGCAGGATTTACAGGCCATTATCCTATGAATCTTGTACCTGGTATTTATGATAAGAACAGTCGTTGCGTACAAACAGAATTAGGATTGAGTTTTCCTGTTCCAGAGTTAGCTCAGAATTTGCAAGATAAAGAGAGGGTCATTTTAGCGATTCGCGCGGAGCATGTGTTACTTTGTTCGGAAAATGAGCCCCAAGCAATATCAATCCAAGCTGAGTTTGTGGATGATATGGGAGCTGATAAATTAATAAGAGCTAAAACGAATAAAAATGGATTAATTTTGAATTTGCGCATTACAGCAGATCAATCTCTTCCTAGTGGACAATTTTATGTGGAGCTACCTAAAATAAAGATACATCTATTTCAGGATCAATCGGGAAAACGAATTGGAGAGGTAGTATGAATAAAGAAAAAAACACACTAAAATCAATTGACACACCTAATTATCGCTATTGGTCTGCATTGTATCTGTCTTTTTACTCCAGACTTCTTTATGTCGATGTAGGAAAGCGTTGGCGGGGACTCGGCTTTCTTTATCTTTTATTGGCTATTGCTTTATTTTCAATTCCATTTGTTATAAGAATGGATTTAAGTTTTAGTCATTCTTTTAAGGAACAGCTTATTAAACCTTTAGAAGAAATTCCGATTTTTTATATCCAGGATGGAAATGTTGTTTTTGACAAGCCTATGCCTTATTTAGTAAAAAATGATAAAGGACAAGTGAGTATTATTATTGATACTACAGGACAAGTTAATGATTTTTCTAAATATCCTTCACTTGCAGTTTTGGTCAATAAAAATAAAATTTCTTTAAAAATACCCAATTTACAATTATTTAATATGCCTCAAGCTCAATTAAGTAGTGGGCCTCCACTGGTGCAAGAGTTTAGTAAAGAAGATAATGCTGTGTTTGATGGTAAAATAATTACCAAAGAAAAGACAATAACTAATATGAAATACTTTGCACAAGTATTGATGTATCCCATGATTGTTGCGATATTTTTTTCAATGTTTATTACGGTTTTTTTATTATTTGGATTTTTAGGGCAAATTTTTTCTAGTGTATTTTTTTCCTTTAGTATTACCTTCAAGCAATCTTGTCGACTTTTAATTGTTGCAGCAACACCAATGCTGTTATTAATGCTTCTTTTATTAACATTTAATTTTATGTTCCCCGGCTCGGGATTTATTTTATTATTTTTGCTTATTGGGTATTTCAGTTATGCTCTCTATGCTTTGCGTGCAGAGAGTAAGAAAGTTGTTAAGACATGATTGAGTTAAAATATTTCCACAAGAATAATTGTTGAATTTTAGAGGAACAGTAACTTAACGCATATGGATAAGCGATCGGCTTATTATCTCGAATCGTTTAGGCTTAGGAGGCATTGATGCCTCACTAAGCCTTGTATGGGTTAAGTATCCTCAGTCCGAACGGACCTAGATATAGACTAGATCTTATATAATCTTTATCCATACTCATGTTAACTTAAAAGAGTTGCGTTTGGCTAAGAATAAGTGGTGACTTTATGAAAGAATTGATTCATTTTGCTCATGGAAATGGCTTCCCAGCTTTATGCTATAAGCAAATGTTGGATTGTCTAGAGAATCAATTTGATTATTGTTATATAGATAGGATTGGACATAATCCATTATTTCCAGTTAGTGAAAATTGGCACAATCTGGTACTGGAAGTTATTGCTAGTGTTAAAGCACAAGCAACCCGTCCCGTTATTGCAGTGGGTCATTCTTTAGGTGGTGTTTTAAGTTTATTAGCTGCGATAGAGCAACCCGAATTATTTAAAGCAGTAATTATGCTAGACTCACCATTAATTGGTACTTTTAAATCCAGTATGGTTCGTTTTGCAAAAACATTGGGGATTATTGATCGGATAACACCTGCACATAAAACTCGGGGACGTCGTATGTATTGGAAAGATCATGAGCAATTAATTAGCTATTTAAAAACAAGAGACTTATTTAAAACGTTTACTGATGACTGTTTAAATGATTATATTAGTTATGGACTAGAACATACGGACGATGGCTATTATTTACGTTTCGACAGACATATTGAATATCAAATTTATCGGACTATTCCTCATGTCATTCCTAATTTTGAAGGTAAGTTATTCATTCCAACAGCATTAATTTATGGTGACAAAAGCACTGTGGTTGGTAAAATGGATGTACGTTACATGAAAAAATATTTCAATGTAATCAACCATCGGATTCAAGGAACCCATTTGTTTCCTATGGAGTATCCTGAATTGGCGGCAAAGCAAATTATAAAAATTGTTTCTTGTTTGAATAGACCTTTACATGTGCCAAATAAAATTAGTTTGATATAAAGAGGCGCGTTATTTTTATATCAAACCTTACATTAATTAAGGAGAATACTGTGCTACATGCTATTTTAGTGCTCATAACCCTTGGAGCAGCAGGAATTTTACTCACGAGACAAGCAGCCATTTCGGTTTGGGCTATTAGCTTTGCTTTATTTAGTGCTCTTATTTTCTCCTATGGCTCTCCAAGCTTATTCACTAAAATTGTTCTTGTGATTATTGAACTCATTTTAATTGTCAGTTCTATAAAACCTTTAAGAAGAGAATTATTATCTAAGTATTTTTTTAGAGCAGTAAGCAAAGCAATGCCTTCTATGTCAGCAACAGAAAAGGAGGCCTTAGAAGCAGGTACAGTGAGTTGGGAGGGCGATTTATTTAGTGGTGCTCCTGATTTTTCCTCACTTAGAAATGCTCCAATTGTGCATTTGACTGAGGAGGAGCAAGCATTTCTTGATGGACCTGTGAATACTTTATGCTCTATGATTGATGATTGGAATATAACTCATAATCTTACTGATTTACCTCCTGAAATTTGGCAATTTATTAAAGAAAATCGTTTCTTAGGTATGATCATTCCTAAAAGTTATGGTGGTCTTGAGTTTTCTGCCACAGCACAAATGTCAGTTTTAGTAAAAATCTATGGGCGTTCGATCACTGCAGCAACAACTATTTCTGTTCCTAACTCACTGGGCCCTGGTGAACTGTTACTCAAATATGGGACTGAAGAGCAAAAAAATTATTATTTGCCACGGTTGGCTGATGGACGAGAAATTCCATGTTTTGCGTTGACTGGACCTAATGCGGGCTCAGATGCCGCATCGATTCCAGATAAGGGAATTGTCTGTCATCAAGAATTTAATGGTCAAAAAGTACTAGGGATACGCTTAAATTGGGACAAGCGTTATATTACTTTATGTCCAGTAGCTACAGTAATAGGTTTAGCTTTTCGATTATTCGATCCTGAGAACTTGTTAGGTCGGGGTGAAGATGTGGGGATTAGTTGTGCATTAATTCCTGCAAATACACCAGGAATTACTAAAGGACGCAGACACTTCCCATTAAATACCGGATTTTTAAATGGGCCAACTCAAGGTAAAGATGTATTCATACCTATGGATTATCTCATTGGTGGCGCAGCTATGGTAGGATGTGGTTGGCGTATGCTTATGGAGTGTTTAAGTGCTGGAAGAGCAATCTCTTTGCCTTCAAGTGCTAATGGTGGTGCTCAGGCAGTTGCTTTGGTTTCAGGAGCATATGCACGTATACGGAAACAATTCAATCAGCCTATAGGAAAATTCGAAGGAATCGAAGAGCCCTTAGCGCGCATTGCCGCGAATACTTATATTATTGATGCGGCATTAACAATGGCTGCTGCAGCTATTGATCATGGCGCTAAGCCGTCTGTGGCTGGGGCTATATTAAAATATCATACCACCGAACGTGCCAGACAAGTCGCATTCGATGCTATGGACATTCATGGTGGTAAAGGAATTTGTCTTGGCCCTAATAATTATTTAGGTCGAGGTTACCAGGGATCTCCTATCGGGATTACTGTTGAAGGCGCAAATATATTAACTCGTAGCTTAATTATTTTTGGTCAGGGCGCGATACGCTGTCATCCTTATGTGTATCATGAACTAGAAAGTATTAGAAATAATAACCTTGTTGATTTTGATCAGGCTTTTTTTGCACATGCAGGTTTTTTCCTGGCTAATTTTACTAAGTCCATTATTTTTGGCTGGACGGATGCTTATTTATCCAAAGCACCTGTAAGTAGTGCAAAACGGTATTATCAATTAGTCCATAGGTACAGTACTCACTTGGCATTTCTTGCGGATTTTTCAATGACCGTCTTAGGGGGGGCATTAAAGCGTAAAGAAAAATTATCTTCGCGTCTTGGTGATATGCTTAGTAATTTGTATCTTGCTTCCGCTGTTTTGAAGCGCTTTCACGAGGATGGAGAGCCAAAGGCTGATTTTCCTTTGGTTGAATGGAGTTGTCAGCAATTATTGTATGACTGTGAGACAGCAATGCAGGGCGTAATTGTTAATTTTCCTGCGCGTTGGGCAAGAATTATGTTGCGATTGATTATCAAACCATTAGGTAATCGTAGAAATAAACCAGATGATCAATTAGGTCATAAGTTAGCACGAATTTTAATTGAACCCAATGAAACTCGGTCGCGTTTAACTCGTTTAGTTTATAAAAAATCTGGGGAGAATTGTCCGTTAGGCCGTACCGAAGAAGCATTCCTTAAAATTTGTGCTGCAGAAGAGTTAGAAAGAAAAGTAATGCGCGCAGTCAAAGAAAATGTTTTAAAATCGCTTACTTTGCTTGAACAAATCGATGAGGCTTTGGCTTGTGGGGTACTCAGCGATAAAGAAGCAAACCAATTAAAAGAAGCTGAATTGGCTCGCCAAGAAGTGATCAAGGTAGATGATTTTAATGATGAGGATCTTCGTCGTCCTGTATTAACAAAAGCAGTAAAAAGTAAAAAAGTTAAAGATGACATAGAGTCAGAAATCATTTAATTCGCCTTTCCCTGGCTTGCTAAAATGATAGAAAGTTTTTCATAAATTTTTCTAAGGTGTGTTCGCTCCCATAACACACCTTAATTTCTTACTTATAACCCTTCATAACTATCAACTTGTTTGTATTTGTTCAAGAAGTATACTTATCTCTGGGGTGTGATAACAGGTAGTGCTAAAATAATACTGTTACTATTTTAATGGTCTTAGATCGTTTCTTTGGTTATTAGCATCGCATCTATAAGCCGTTCTTGGCGCTTCTTTAAAAAACATCTGTTGCGGCACTCGGGTATCCCAATTCTGATTTGCTGTATTTTTTATTTTGAATAGATAAAAACTCAGATTATACTTAATATCAACAACTTGTTGGTACGTTTTAGCAAGAGCAATATTCTTCGTTTGCTCCTCAGTGTATTTTTTTATTTCAATATTTTTATCGCTTGGATTATAAGAATTAAGTTCCTTTAAAAGAGATTCACATTTACTTATTTCTAAATCAAGAGCATGTTGCTTTATTGTTGTGACTTTTTTATGCAAAAATTTAGAAATAGCATTAATTTGTTCCAGACTATTGGAATGATTAATGTTGATAAACTGTTCCTTAATAAAGCAGCTTTTTTGGGGTTCCTCTGTGCCTAAATTATAAGAATTAAGTTCGTTTAAAAGGGTTTGACATTTAGTTTTTTCTAAGTCAAAAGTATGTTTTTTTATTGCTGTAGTCTTTTCATGCAAAAATTTAAAAATGGTATTAATTTGTTCCAGACTATTGGAATGATTAATGTTGTTAAGCTGTTCATTCATAAAACTAGCTTTTTGTGATTCTTGCCCTTCTAAATTATAAGAATTAAGTTCCTTTAAAAGGGTTTGACATTTAGCTTTTTCTAAATTAAGAGCATGTTGTTTTATTGCTGCAGTTTGCAGATACAAAAATTTAGAAATGGTATTAATTTGTTCCAGACTATTAGAGTTATTAATGCTTACAACCTGTTCTTTAATAAATTTAACCTTTTCAGATTCCTTGTCACCTAGATTATAAGAAGAGAAATCCCTTAAAAGGTTTCGACATTTAATTTTTTCAAGCTCTAATAAAGCATGATTGATTGAAATACGATCGGTAGGATTTTGTTTTATCATCGAGCGAATTAGTTTTTCTAATTCACTTCCTTCTTCAGTTTGAAAAATTGAACTACTGAAATCATACATATTTGCATCACTTTTATTATGAAGATATGCCGCCTGACAGCCTGTTAAATATTGGTATAAGTTTTTTCCAAGTATAAAAGAATGTAATTTATCTGCAGATAAGCGTGTACCTATTATCTCTGGTGGATTCATATGGGCAGAAGTAATAAGAAGGCACCAATTTTTGTTTAAATTATCTATATTAATGAATCCATCCTTATCTAAGGGAACAAAAGATTTTGTATCTGCTAATTGTATTTTTCCTTGCGGGTCTATCAACCAATCTGTATTTTTCATATCAGGAAAGCCAGCTTGCTTATAGACAAGATGCTGTAAAATATTAGCCATTTGACTGTATATATTTAGCGATGATTTGAGTCGATGAGAAGAATTAGCTGGAAAATTTTGACAATGCATTTCAAGATCTCCTCCGCAACAGAACTCAGTGACTAATAATGTTCTGGTTATCATCTCGTTATTCACTATATTTGAAGCTTGTCGTTCAACATAAACTGGAGTAAATACTTCTTTTAATTCATGTCTTAAATGTTGTTCTATACTTTTAGGCATGCCCATTCTATTATCAATTTTTAATACAAAGGGTTGTGTACCATTGGCAGGAATTACTTTAAAATTTTTTGAATTATTTCCCCCTAGAAAGATAATGGAATGAGTGTTAATAAACTTTTAGTAGTCTTGATAACCTGGCTCAGATGGACTGTACAAATTTGTAAGTTTATCTTTTTCAAATCCGCAACCTGCTGATAGAATTTGCAATAACAGATTTATTTTTTCAGGTTCCATATTCGCTAAAATAATAGGAAAACTATCTAGAGGTACATTGGTTAAATATTCGGAATGATACATTGAATATATACCATGATTTTTAGCCTCTAATTGTATTTGTTTGAACAGTTTTTTTTGAATTTGTTCCTGATAATCAGTATATCTGCTTATGTAATTATCACTATATGTATTATCCATTCTTTGCTTACAAAGAAATATATCTTTTAATAATGCAAGTTGCGCTTTATTATCTGCACAGTGATTGTATGTGTGTATTAACTCGTTCAGTTTTTTGATGTCTGTATTTACAGCAATTATAAAGGGATCTGTATTCGGACCTTGTATTAAATCGATATACATTAAACCAGCCATAATAATATTTCCTAAGATAAAACCCTGTTGATCCAAAGTAGATGATATCTATTTGCCATCATTGGTTATATTTTTGTCACTTTTAAGTTGATTTTAATTTAACCAAAGTGATCGCAATAAATCTAATTGATTTTATTTATATGTGATATCAAATAATTTAATAGTTAAATTAAATCTCGACCTACAATTGAACGTAATCTTATGGAATGATAAAAAATAATTAGGGCTTGATATGTTCTTGTTGCCTTAAAATTATTTCTGAATTTTGTAGGGAAGCCTGATGTTAGAACTGGGAATGGTGATATTCTGCGGGTAAAAAGAAACATCTCTATATTTGTGAAGCATTGACGGTCATATGATGTTTGTGGTGTTTTCAGCAGGGTTATCAATGGCTTTTGTTTCTCTTATATGTATTAATAAATTCTCACTCAACTCACTTTGGTGGCGCATAGGTATCTTGATTTAGGAGCTATAATTAATGGATAAAAGATGGGTAATCACAATTCATGTTGCTTTAGGAGAATAGCATGGAAAAGAGATCAATAAGGCATACTACCATGCTAGCTGCCTGCCTAGGTTGTTTTAGCTGTTTAGTATCCACCTTTATCTTTGCAGATCCTTCCTCCCAAGTAGTAAGGCTTAGTTATCTTAATGGGACGCTAAGCTTTCTGTCTTTTAAAGAAAGGCAACAGATTCTTTTAAAAAATGGGAGTAACCCCTGGAGTCCTTTGCAATCTTATAAAATGGCCACTAAAAAAAATTTCAACGATGTATTTCAAAAAGTTGAACCTAAAAATAAAAAAAATTTCAACGACGTATTTCAAAAAGTTGAACCTAAAAATAAAAAAAATTTCAACGATGTATTTCAAAAAGTTGAACCTAAAAATAAAAAAAGTATCAACGACGTATTTCAAAAAGTTGAACCTAAAAATAAAAAAAGTATCAACGATATATTTCAAAAAGTTGAGTCAGATAATCCTATTTAACATACACCACCAGTGGTTGTTTATCTTTTACTCGGAGATCCAATGACGCTTTTCTGATCAAATATTTATCACAAACAATAAGGATATTCAGCCTAAATCCATAAGTTTACCCTACGCGTAAAGTCAAACCCCTAACGTCCAATTAGAACCTAGAGTTAATTATGCACCTAAAGATGGATTCTGACCCTCATATTCCTAAAGTTTTATGCATTAAAGCTGGTGAATTTGAAAAACTTTAGAAGCATTATCTAGTTCAATAAATAAATGCGGGGATAAGGGATATAAACGGTAAATCGAGAAGCGTCTTCTAGTTTCAATGAAAACAATACAAGAAATGCCCTCCAGAGTGCGTTCACAACGAAAAGCTGGTGCGTTTAATAATAAAACTTTTAGAAAATATGCTTATGAGCAACTTAAGAATCGGGTAAGTTTGAAAATCCTTTTGAGTATTTATCGGAATTTTGCACGATAATTACAAATTGAGTGTTATGCGCTTTCTAAAGCATCATCCGGCATAGTAATGTTTAATTCAAGCACGGAATTATCACCCATACGCTCAAGATTTACACTGACCTGATCACGCGTAACATGAACGTATTTGGCAATAACCGCCAGAATTTCTTCTTGAAGTTTTGGTAAATAATCAGGTGTATGTCGTTGTGAGCGCTCATGAGAAATGATTATCTGTAACCGCTCTTTAGCAACTGATGCTGTAGCACTCCTTCTACGCAAATAATTAAAAATACTCATACGGTTACCTCCTCCTTGTTTTTACCGAATAAGCGACGCAATAATCCTTTACGATCATTACTTATAAAGCGCATTGGTTTCTCTTCACCGAGAAAACGAGCAATTGCATCTTGATAAGCAATGCCGGCATCACTGGTTTCGTCAAGTACTACTGGAGTACCTGTATTTGAAGCTTTAAGAACTGATTTTGATTCGGGGATGACACCAATTAAGGGAATAGCCAATATTTCCTTTACGTCATTAACCGAGAGCATATCGCCACGTTCAACACGTTCTGGATCATAGCGGGTTAGCAATAAATGTTCTTGAATTGGTGTTGCGTTTTCAATGGCTCTTTTTGTTTTGCTGGCAAGTATTCCTAAAATTCGATCAGAGTCCCGTACGGAAGAAACTTCTGGGTTAGTTACCACAATTGCATGGTCAGCAAAGTACATAGCCATTAATGCACCAGTTTCAATTCCTGCAGGGGAATCGCAAATGATAAAATCAAAATCTTTAGATAGGTCATTAAGTACTTTTTCAACGCCTTCAAGAGTCAATGCATCTTTATCTCGAGTTTGAGATGCAGGAAGAATGTAAAGGTTTGCAATGCGCTTATCTTTAATTAATGCCTGATTAAGACTTGCTTCACCATTGATTACATTAACAAAGTCATAGACAACACGGCGCTCGCAGCCCATAATGATATCAAGATTTCTTAAACCAATATCAAAATCAATGACAACTGTTTTGTGTCCCAAAAGAGCAAGACCTGAAGAAATAGCGGCAGAAGAAGTAGTTTTTCCTACTCCACCTTTACCTGATGTAATAACAATTATCTTAGCCAACGCTGAACCCATCCTATTTTTTGATTCAACACAATATTTAACCAACAGTGTACACGTTAATCAATAAATAATTCAAGTGCTGTATTCGGATCTATGAAAAAACATTTTCCAATGATTTAGCTTAAGCAGATTCTTATTAATTTTTATAAAAAATCACTCTGATTTTTGTTGGAGCAGCTTGCAATTGCAAGCAATTTTTGAATTCTTTAAGATACTTAATTAATAGAGCAAAACAAGTAAAATTATAACAAAATATCAGCTGATAAGTCTATTTACTGTTAATTATCTGTTTAATTTGTCTACTATTTATGGTAAACTATTCGGTTAATTTAACTCCGTAGTGATGAGAATAAAATGGCTCTTTCTATTGTGCAGCAATCATTAACTTTTGATGATGTTCTTCTTATTCCCGCCCATTCTTTGGTGCTTCCTAAAGATGTTTCTTTAAAAACAAAACTGACACAAGGTGTTGAACTAAACATACCCCTTGTTTCAGCAGCTATGGATACAGTAACTGAAGCACGTTTAGCAATTGCTTTAGCTCAAGAAGGGGGGATTGGTATTATTCATAAGAATATGACAATTAAGGCTCAAGCGGATGAAGTTCGGAAAGTGAAAAAATTTGAAAGTGGCATGGTGAGAAATCCAATTACGGTTACTCCTAATATCACTGTTAGAGAATTATTGGATGTGATGGAAAAATATAATTTTTCAGGTGTGCCGGTCGTTGATGGTGAGGATTTAGTTGGTATTGTAACCAGTCGAGACATACGCTTTGAAACAAATCTGTCTTTGAATGTAGAACAGGTTATGACGCCTAAAACAAAACTGGTTACCGTTAAAGAAGGGGCCAGCCGTGAAGAGGTTTTGAGTCTGCTGCATAAGCATCGTATCGAGAAACTACTCGTGGTTAATGATGCTTTTCACCTACGAGGATTGATCACCGTAAAAGACATACAAAAAGCTAAAGAAAATCCATATGCATGTAAAGATGAGGCAGAGCAATTGCGTGTTGGTGCTGCTGTTGGTGTGGGTGAAGGAACAAATGAGCGTATTGAAGCATTGGTCGAAGCCGGTGTTGATGTTCTTGTTGTAGATACGGCACATGGACACTCACAAGGCGTACTTGATCGTGTTAGATGGATAAAAAAATACTTCCCCAATGTCCAGGTAATTGGTGGTAATATTGCTACTGCTGCTGCTGCTCGAGATTTGTATGCTGCAGGTGCAGATGCTGTAAAAGTGGGTATAGGCCCTGGTTCTATTTGTACTACAAGAATTGTAACAGGTGTGGGTGTTCCTCAGATTAGTGCTATTGCGAATGTTGCACAAGAACTTAAAGGAAAAATTCCGATTATCGCAGATGGTGGTATTCGTTTTTCCGGAGATGTTTGTAAGGCACTTGCAGCAGGGGCGGATACTGTAATGTTAGGTAGTATGTTTGCTGGAACAGAGGAATCCCCGGGAGAAATTGAATTATATCAAGGCAGAACATACAAAAGTTATAGAGGAATGGGATCAATTGGTGCGATGGCATTATCACAAGGATCAAGTGATCGTTATTTTCAGGATGCATCATTAGGTTCCGAGAAATTGGTTCCAGAAGGGATTGAAGGTCGTGTTCCTTATAAAGGATTGGCTCAAGCGATTATTCATCAATTACTGGGTGGTTTGCGTTCTTGTATGGGTTATACAGGATGTGAAAATATCGAACAATTGCATACTAAAGCTGAGTTTGTGCAAGTGACAAGTGCTGGGATGCGAGAGTCGCATGTTCATGACGTGAATATTACAAAACAAGCACCAAATTATCAGGTGGATAATTAATCATGAAAGATTTAAAACAGCATCCTTTGTTAATCCTTGACTTCGGTTCCCAATACACACAACTGATTGCACGACGTGTTCGTGAATTAGGTGTTTATTGTGAAATTCACCCTTTCAATATTGAGCAAGGAAAATTTATTGCTCTGAATCCATGTGGTGTAATTTTATCTGGGGGGCCTGCAACAGTAACCTATGATATGAATCCGCGTGCGCCTGAATGGTTATTTACCACCGGAATACCTATTTTAGGAGTTTGCTATGGAATGCAAACAATGGCAGTTCAATTGGGAGGGGAAGTTCAATCTTCTTCGCTTAGAGAGTTTGGTTATGCAGAATTAAAATTACATGGCCACAGTCAGTTATTTTCACAAATTGAAGATCGTATCAATTCTGAGGGTTGTGCTTTATTAGATGTCTGGATGAGTCATGGTGATAAAGTAACGCAATTACCTCCAGGTTTTAAGATTGTTTGCGAAACACGCAATGCTCCTATTGCTGGAATGGCGGATGAAAGTCGACAAATGTATGGAGTACAATTTCACCCAGAAGTAACACATACCTTGCAAGGATTGCGTATTTTGCATCGTTTTGTGGTGGATATTTGTAAGGCTTCGACCAATTGGACTTCTGAGCTTATTATTGATGAAGCGATTAGTGAGATAAAGGCTCAAGTAGGAGCAGAGAAAGTCTTACTGGGATTATCTGGAGGTGTAGATTCTTCAGTTGTTGCTGCTTTATTACACAAAGCAATTGGAAAGCAATTGATTTGTGTTTTCGTGGATACAGGCTTATTGCGTATTCATGAGGCAGATGAGGTTATGAATATGTTTGGCAAGAACATGGGAGTACAAGTTATTGCCGTGAAAGCCGAAGATAAATTTTTAAATGCATTAAAAGGTGTCACTTGTCCTGAAGAAAAACGCAAAATTATCGGCCGCACCTTTATTGAAGTATTTGATGAAGAAGCTCACAAGATTCCTGGTGTTTCATGGCTTGCCCAAGGCACCATCTATCCTGATGTTATAGAGTCTGCAGCAACAAATACAAATGGAGCTTCAATGGTTATTAAATCCCACCATAATGTGGGTGGGTTACCTGAAACGTTAAATTTGAAATTATTAGAGCCTATACGTGAATTATTTAAAGATGAGGTTCGCAATATAGGTCTTGAGCTAGGTTTACCTCATGATATGATTTATCGTCATCCATTTCCTGGTCCTGGTTTAGGAGTGCGAATTTTAGCTGAAGTGAAAAAGGAATATGCTGATATTTTACGCAAAGCAGATGCGATTTTCATCGATGAATTGAGAAAGGCTGATCTTTATTATAAGGTGAGTCAAGCATTTGCAGTATTTTTACCCGTTAAAAGTGTGGGTGTGATGGGGGATGGTCGTAAATATGATTATGTCATTTGTCTTCGTGCTGTAGAAACAATTGATTTTATGACCGCACATTGGGCACAGTTACCTTGGGATTTTCTTGGTCAAGTTTCCAATCGTATTATAAATGAGGTAGATGGCGTATCACGTGTCACTTATGATATCTCGGGTAAACCACCAGCTACAATTGAATGGGAATGATATATATACTGCGCACAATCATAATTTGCGTTTTTTAAGTTATTCAAAATGAATGATCAATACTGGATGTGTAAAGCTTATGAACAGGCAATTCTTGCTCAAACTGAGGGAGAAATTCCTGTAGGCGCGGTATTAGTGAGTAAAGAGAATGAGTTATTAGGAATAGGACGAAACCTCATCCAACAGAGTCATGATCCATCAAGCCATGCAGAAATTCATGCCATCAGAAAGGCATCGCAGCGCTTACAAAATCACCGCTTATTGGATACAACTCTATATGTTACTCTGGAACCTTGTGCTATGTGTGCAGGACTTATGGTTCATGCACGCATTAGACGATTGGTTTTTGCGACACGTGATTTTAAAGCAGGAGCAGCAGGCTCTGTTTATAATTTATTACAAGGTTATCCGCTAAATCATAAAGTTCAAGTCGATGAAGGAATCATGCAAACTCAATGTGCTTCTTTATTAACTGAGTTTTTTAAAACCTGTCGCTAAATTTACTTATTGTTTCGATCTGAAAAAATATACTCCAGTAAATGGTTTTATACGTGTTGATTCGTTTGATGCAGTGTTAACAGAACTCTATCATGATATGGCTTGAGCGTTTTTTAATAGGTGTTGGAAAGCTCTTCAATAAGTTTTTCCCGTAGTATTTCTTTTTCCTCAGGAATTAATGCTTGATTTTTTTGATTTGTAATATAAAACGTATCTTCAGCACGTTCTCCAGCAGTTACAATTTTAGCATTATGTAAATGAATTTTGAGTGTTGAAAATACCCTACCAATTGTTGCTAGAAGTCCTGGTCGGTCGCTTGTGACTAAAAACAAACGAGTTTGGTTATTTACAATTTCATCGTAGTAATGAATTTGAGTTTTAACATTAAAATGCGCTAAAACACGAGACAGTCTTCTTTTCACTACTACAGGCAATTGATCACTTTGAGCTAAATGAATACATAAGGCTTCTTTGATGTCGATGGAGCGTTGGGTATCAAAAAATGCCTGATTTTGTTCGTCTAAGATAATATAGGTGTCTAAATCGTATTGATTATCACAGGTTAGAATCATTGCTTCCTGAATGGTTACATTGTGATTATTTAAGACTGTTGTTGCAATGGCAAATCGATCATCGCAGTGGGGCATATAGATAAATACTTCAGTTCCACCCTGACTATGATGAGGCATGATCATAACTAAAGGAAAATGAGTACAAGCCAAGATTGCTTTGGTGTGGCGTGCAATTATTTCAGAAGATTCATGCAAAAAATATTTATCTTTAAACTGAGCCCATAAATGTTCCACTGTTTTAGAGGCTACACCTTCAGCAATTAATGCGGATAAGGCATTTTGTTTTCGCACCCTAATGAGCATGGACTCATCCATTAATTCTTGCTCTTTATGGAGCATATGTTTTGCTGCATGATATAACTCTTTAAGCAGAGAGTCTTTCCATGAGTTCCATAAAGTAGGATTAGTACCGCAAATGTCTGCAACCGTAAGTAAATATAAATAATCTAAATAGTAGGGCTGAGGTAATAGTTGACAAAAGTTTTTTATTGTAGTTGGATCGTAAATATCTTGTCGTTGCGCAGTTTGTGACATGATTAAATGATTGCGTACAAGCCAGACAAGTAAATCACAATCTTCTTTTTTAAGATGATGATTTTTTGCAAAATGAAATACTTCAACAGCGCCCAACTCCGAATGATCACCTCCTCTACCTTTTGCAATATCATGAAATAATGCACTTATATATAAAAGCTCAGGTTTATTTAAAGTAGGCATTATTTGAGCACACAGAGGGAATTGTTTTGCATACTTTTCTTGTTTAAAGCGGGAGAGATTACGAATTACAAACAAAGTATGTTGATCAACTGTATAAACATGAAAAAGATCATATTGCATTTGTCCAGTAACCATAGCAAAACACTCAAGATAATGAGCTAAAACACCATAACGATTCATTCTATGCAGCGCTTTATAAGGATCATTTTCTGTTTTAAGGATGCTCATAAAAAGGTCTGTTGTTTCTTGGGAGGTTTTAAAGCGTTTATTCATAAGATAGAGCGATTCTCTAATTAATCGAATTGTATTTGCTCTAACTCCTTCAATATCAGTTCTTTTTGCAATCCAAAGAAATAATTTTAAAAGGGCTTGAGGATGTTGGCTGAAGATGCGGGAATTTCGTACTTCAATATAATTATTGGAAAGTTGGAATTCATTATCCAAATGAAACAGTTGTTGCTTAGGGGCGTGCACAATGGTTTCATCAAACCATTGTAATAACATTTCATTAAGTTCTCTATTACGCTTAATGATCTTAAAGTAATCTTTCATGAATTGTTCTATGGCTAATGAATGCGGTTTATCCTTATAACCAAAAAACTGGGCTAATTTAATTTGGTAATCAAAAGATAAACGTTCTTCTGCTTTTTCAGCCAATACATGCAAGGCAAAACGTACGCGCCAAAGAAAATGTTGGCAATACATTAAGTTTTCATATTCTTTATCAGTAATAAATCCGTAGCTTATGCCATCTGCTAATTTTTTAATATTAAAATGACGTTTACCTATACTCAGTAAAATTTGTAGATCGCGTAATCCTCCTGGGCCATATTTAACATTGGGTTCTAAGTTGTATGCTGTTTCACCATATTTAGCATCACGTTTTTCTTGTTCTTGACGTTTTGCTAAAAAATAATCATGACTGGTCCACATATGTAAAGGATGAGTTTGATAAATTAATTCCTCCATCAATGCACCGCGGCCATATAATAAAAACATGTCCATAAGACTAGAGATGACGGTAATATCTTGTCCGGCTAATTCTGCGCAATCAGAAACACTCGTAATTTGATGACTTAGATTTAACCCTACGTCCCAGCAATCTTGGATGAAGTTTTGCGCATATTGCAATTGTGATTTTGAAACTTTATCAGTATGTATTAAAAGTAAATCAATATCGGAATAAAGGAGCAACTCTCGGCGCCCGTAACCACCTAAGGCTAGAAGACAAAAAACATCATGATCCAGTTTGTTTTTAATGAAAAGGGTGATCACCAGCTCATCAATAAAGGCAACCAATTTGCGAATGATTGTAGTAACATTGGTTTTATAATCAAACTCTTTCCTAAGTTTTTCTTTAAATTCTTTAACCGTATTTTTAAGCTGATGTAAATTTACTGACATTCCTGATAAAAAGGGATGGGCAGCATTGGAATGTTTATTTTCGTTCTTCATTGCGCAGAGTTAAAATTTCTACACCGTTATCTGTGACCAATAAGGTATGTTCCCATTGGGCTGAAAGGCTGTGATCTTTGGTGACTACTGTCCAATGATCAGGTAATAATCGTGTATGATGTTTTCCAACATTGATCATTGGTTCAATTGTAAAAGTCATGCCTTGCTCTAATCTCATTCCAGTTCCAGGTACTCCATAATGTAATACTTGTGGATCTTCATGAAAAATGCGACCTATGCCATGGCCGCAATAGTCGCGTACCACGGAGCAACGGTTTTTCTCCGCATACTGTTGAATTGCATGGCCTATATCTCCTAAATGAATGCCTGGCTTGACCATTTCAATTCCGATAAATAGACAATCATGGGCTACTTGGACTACATGCTTTGCTTTAACTGATGGATTGCCAATAAAAAACATTTTGCTGGTATCGCCATGATAGTCATTTTTGATAACAGTCACATCAATATTAATGATGTCTCCGTCTTTTAAAACTTTTTTTCCAGGTATCCCGTGACATACGACATGATTAACTGAAGTGCAAATGGATTTAGGAAAACCATTATAATTTAAAGGAGCAGGAATGGCTTTTTGTGTATTTACAATGTAATCATGACATAAGGTATTAAGCTCATCCGTTGTAATACCTTCTTGTACGTGAGGGGTTATCATTTCAAGAACCTCCGCGGCAAGTTTGCCAGCGACACGCATTTTTTCTATTTCGTCAGGAGTTTTTATTGTAACTGCCATTATGAATCCAAAAAGTGTTATTTATTAGTGTTCCAAAGTTTATAGAGTGGCTAAATTAAAGAAAAATTTCTGGCATTATCAATCAAATATCCACAGATGAACAAAAAATACCCCCCAATTGTGACTATGAGATAAATGATGTTTTTTTGGAACGAGATCGATTTTATCATAACTGATTTTGTATGTCATCGAATTGCTTTTGCAATCAAAGTTAGCTATCAATCAATTCAGTTTATACTTAATTTAATAAGGCCTATTTATCTTAAGGAAAGAAAATGAAAATACATGTATCTTCTGTCATTTTTTTAATGTTTTTTTTCTTAAATACATCTGTTTTTGCTGATGAATATAGTGGTTATCATAGCGGTAATTATGAACATAATGGCTATCACAATAACGTCTGGTATGGTGGTACTATAGATGTCAATTCATGGGATGATGGAATTTGGTATGATAATAATCTAAATGATGATACAAATGTAGTAGTAGGGGTGCCTGATGAGGGGTATTATGATCCTTCATGCCAAACAATCGATGATTGCAGTACAGGTACATGCATGTTAGTAAATACGTGTGAATAAAGACGGATTATGCATAATAATAAATTTCAATGGGCGGTAATAGGAGCAGGACCTGCTGGAATTGCAGCGGTGGGTAAGTTATTGGATCATGGTATCTTACCGGAGCATATTCTTTGGTTAGATCCTCATTTTAAAGTGGGTGATCTGGGTTTTTTTTGGCCGAACGTATCGAGTAATACTAAGGTAAAGCTCTTTAAAAATTTTTTGTTAGCGGCTAACTCTTTTCATTACAAAGACGCCACTATTGATTTTAAATTAAACCACTTACCAGAAGATGAAACATGTACTTTAGCTTATGTGGTTGAACCGTTGCAGTGGGTTACTGATCATCTCTTAAAAAAAGTCCAGGCCATAAAAACAACAATTCATACTATGTTTTTGTCTGATCGGTTATGGTCCTTAAGTTCAGAGACAGAAACTTTTTACGCTAAAAATGTGATTTTAGCTACTGGTGCATTGCCTTCCTCGCTTAATTATCCTGGAGTGAATGTCATTCCTTTTGATATTGCGATTGATAAAGAAAAATTATCTTCGATGTTTCATCGTGATGAAACTTACGGAGTATTTGGTTCGTCTCATTCTGCAATCATTATCTTAAAACATCTAGTCGATTTAGGTGCAAAAAAAGTTATCAATTTTTATCGTTCACCTTGCTGTTATGCCATTGAAATGGATAATTGGATTCTTTTTGATAATACTGGACTTAAAGGTCAAAGTGCGGCATGGGCTCGAGAAAATATTGATGGAATTTTACCCTCAAACCTTGTTCGTTATAATGTTAGTGAACCTAACATTGCACGTTTTTTACCAGAATGTGATCATGTTATTTATGCAGTAGGTTTTGAGAAGCGTAAAGCTATTGTTATTGGTGATTATGAATATTCTCATCATAATCCCTATGTAGGTATTATTGGCCCGGGATTATTTGGTTTGGGTATTGCATATCCTGAAACAAAGGCAGATATCTATGGTAATGTGGAGTCTCAGGTCGGATTATGGAAGTTTATGGTGTACCTTAATAAGATTATGCCTATTTGGTTTAAATATCCTGCTTGAATCATATCAATGCATCTGCGCGTCAGTAAGTGGAGGATCACTTACTGGCATTGAGGTTGCAAAATTTAACTCTGCCAGCCTTTCCCACTCTACTATCTAATTAATAAAAAAATTTGTAAACTATACTCCCTTTTGAGGAGTGAACCATTATATTGAAACGTACTAGTTATTGGTCTAGTGAATTAATCACTTTATTATGCAGCATTTTTTTTACCTTAGCATGTAATACCTCCTTTTGGACTGAATTATTACGCGATAAGGAATTAATGAATGCCCATACCTGGTTTGTGATTTTTGGTACAGCAATCGCAATCACTGGATTACAGTGGTTTTTGCTCTTATTAGTGATTAATCGTTGGACTTTTAAGTGGGTTACCAGTTGCCTTTTTTTGATCACATCTATTGCAGTTTATTTCATGAGCACTTTTCATGTTTATATTGATTCCACAATGATCACTAATATTGTGAGCACTGATTATCATGAAAGTAGAGAGTTTCTGCAATGGCGAATTCTTCCTTATTTTTTATTATTGGGTGTCCTTCCTTGTTGGATTATATGGCAAATCGAAATTTATAAAAGAAGCCTGACTTCTTATTGGATTGGGCGATTAGGAACAATTTTTTTATCGCTATGTATGGTTTTTGGGGGGGGATGGGCAGTGTTTCATGATCTTGGCCCAGTTCATCGAGAGCGGAAGGAAATTGTTTATTTGATTACTCCATTAAATTTAATTTCATCTTCTGTAAAAGCATATAGGAAGACTCGCCAAGTTCTGGCGGATAAAACAAAAATCAAAATTGGTGAAGATGCATATCAGCTTCCACGCGCAGAAAATAGTAAACCTCGAGTTATAGTACTTGTAATTGGTGAAACGGTTCGAGCACTAAATTGGGGATTGAACGGTTATCACCGGCAGACAACACCTGAACTTGCAAAACGTCATGTAATTAATTTTAATCAAGTAACGAGTTGTGGCACTACAACCGCAGTTTCTCTACCCTGCATGTTTTCTCCTTATGGAATCCATGCTTATGACAGTCAAAAAATAAATCAAACAGAGTCTTTATTGCATCTACTCGATCGAGCTAATATTTCAGTATTGTGGCGAGATAACCAATCAGGATGTAAAGGAGTATGCGATGGCTTGGTCACTGAAAAATTGGAAATAGATGCTTTATGTAAAAAAGGGCGTTGTTTTGATGAAATTCTTTTGCATCAACTGGAACAACGTATTGTCAAAAATAAGGAAGATCAGTTAATCATACTCCATATGCTAGGTAATCATGGCCCCGCATATTACGAGCGATACCCAATGCAGTTTAAACGTTGGCAACCTACCTGTGAAACTACGGATTTATCCAGTTGCTCGCAAAAAGCTCTAATCAATACTTACGATAATGCTATTTTGTATACTGATACCATGTTAGCGAATGCTATTGATCTATTAGAAACGATAAAAACCCATGATACAGGACTGATTTATGTTTCTGATCATGGGGAATCATTGGGAGAACATAAGTTGTTTCTACATGGACTTCCCTATTTTATGGCTCCGGATGAACAAAAAAAGGTGCCAATGATCTTGTGGATGTCCCAAGGGCTTACAAAGCAATTAGTAGTAAAAGAGGATTGTCTACGCGATAAACAATCGGATTCTCTATCTCATGATTATCTGTTTTCTACATTGCTGGCTTTTTTTGATGTGAAAACAAAAGAATATGATTCAACATTTGATTTGACTTATTCGTGTCGAAATTTGAATAAGACCGTATAATGTTTTAAACGATAAAAAAGTCACTTTATTTTTTACATCGAACTAATGTTACATTAGTGTCAGTTATGGATATGGATGTAATTATAAGCAGTTCCTATCACGAATCGTTCCGGCTAAGGGGCGCGGTGGTGTAATAAGCCCATTACTGGCAAACTTATTTCTACACTACGCTTTTGATAAAGAGAGGGAACGGAATTATCCGCAAAACTCATTTGAAAGGTACTTTGATGATATTGTTGCACATTGCCAATTGGAAGAAGAGACTTATAAACTCAAGAAGGCATTGAACTGCGGTTACTTGAAATGCAAACTGGAGCTTCATCCTGCTATTGGTCCGATGGGCAATGAAAATATAAAAAGCTGGAAGGACACTAAAGGCGTGCTACATATTGGCTGGGACAAGTCGCAAAACGCGACACAAAACTGTTTCCTCATTGGAAACGCTTAAGGCTTTTCCCTGCGACTGGCCAAGAAGAGTCGGATGAGCGGAGACATTCAAGTCCGGTTCTGTGAGAACTTGAGTGGGAGATCCCCTCGGGCTACTCGACTTCTTATCCTGTGCTAAACCAAGCGCAATCTCAATCGTTGTAAACAGCGCCTCATGCAGATATTACATGAAAGGCGTCTGCGCTTGTCCGGTAAAAAAACGCGTATTGGGTCAATTGATAAAGGCTTTCACTTTTTAGGCATCCAATATCTACAGACGCGACCTGTGGATAACACCACAATAACACAGGCTATTGTAACTGTTTTTAACGTGGAGTAAGTTGATCAAAACCAATCCAAACCTGCGGGGTAGAGACAATTTGGCAACCCGATGAGCAGCCCCTTTTGCAAACACACATTGTTCCTCATGCAAGAACATTGCGCAAAGCGCGCGTGCAAGTTAAATGGATGGTCAAAGATGGGTTGTCTGCCTGGCGAATTATCAGTTACTTGCAGGGATGGTGTCTGTAGTGGGTGAGAATAGCAGCACACTGGTTATACCAGGGCTTGCTTTTATGGCTTTTAAACTCATGCTGGGATGAGCATGTGGCGGCGTACGCCGCCAGGCTTCTTCATAGCCATGCAGTCAACTTGGTCACATCGGAACAACTTGGTAGTGATTATCCAAGCCCGCTTGCTCTTCAAGTTGTGATTTGAGATTAATAAGATCCAGAGTTCTTACTTCACATAATGTCTTCATGGCATTTAAATCATGCGTGGCGCCCCCGTGCCATCCCCCATCTGCCACCCGGCCGGGTAAATACCAGATGCCTTTCCATATAGCAAACGCGGAACCTAACTTGGAATCAACACTAAACCAATCTTCGTCCTTATGAGTAGCCCAATTGTAGAATTGTTTCGATGATTCTGGCTGCGAGGTAAACTTAGGTACAGGACAAAATGGCTGATTAGAGCAGTATTCATCAACAACATGCATAGGCAGCAACTTTTGGGCACCACCAACACCTTCTCGCCACTGAGTATTAATAATGGCACTCCAATTCATATTCCCTAGCGCATTGATTAAATCTACTTGTGTTTGCAGCTCTTTAATGAGGGTATTTTCAAAATCAAAATGCTTTTCAGTGATTGTTTTCCCATTCAGCCTATAAGTGACTCCGTCGGTGTTGACTTTGTTGTATTGAGCAATCAATTTTGCAAATACTTTTCTGCTTTCTTTCTTCTGGGGTATGCACGCAATCATTTTTGCCCACATGTGTTTATCCAGAGCCCACAGTGCATATTCAAAGCCACTTATGTTCTCAAATTCTCGCCCAGAACAATCAGTAACGAAGCCCCTTTTAAAAAGTAAACTCCTGTCCTTCTTTAACATTGCTTTAACTGTATCATGCTTACCCTGCACGACATGGTGCAGTAGCTTACGAACATTAATCATGGGTTTAAACAAAGCTAAATGATATTTTGATGCCTGAGCCAAGTTCACTAAATCACGGTTTGATAAATTTTTTGCTGTTTCGACTTCGATTTCTGTCGGTAATTCATCAAACATCTCAAATTTGTCTTGCATACTTTTCCCCTATAATTTGAATTTTTATAATGGGAAATATTTAATCAATTTAACCTTAATTAATCCAATTAGTTTTATTCGTAAGTCATATTAAAAAAATTCATAACTCATGAATGGGCGAGGTTGAAAAGCATTGATAAAGGAGCAGCCTTCTTTTGGGAGGTTGCCTTTCAGTCCATTGTTATCACCTATATTATAGTTGGTAATAAATTTTGATTGATATTAGTTAATACATTAATACGAGGCCCCCTCAGCCAGAACGGTTTGAAATGTAATAACTCGATCTTTTATCCATAACTGACGTTAAATTACAAGTCTTTGGACGGTGATGTTGTATGAGCTTGATAATGCCAAAATTTGGGTAATAACAAACAGCATGCAGTTACTCCAACAATGCACAATATACCGCCTGAGATCAAGGCTGTCGAAATACCAAGAGAAGAGGCGATAAAGCCGGCACGTGTATCCCCTAATTTAGGCCCGCTTAAATAACTAATCATTTCAATACCGGCTAACCTGCCTCTGTATTCGGTTGGAATAGTATTATTCCATAGGGTAGTGCGAAAAATACCGCTTATGGCATCAAATGCACCAGACAGTGCTAAGAAAATAAGGGCTAACCAAAGTGAGTCTGCTAATCCAAATCCAATAATTGAGGCTCCCCAAAGTAGCGCAGCTATTGCAATTGCTTTACCATCTTGGTTTATTTTTGAAGTCCACCCACTAAAAAATGAAATAAATAGTGCACCAATAGCTGGGGCAGAGTAGAGTAGGCCTAGAGTTTTTGCACCACCAAATGATTGTGCCAGAGCAGGAAGCAATGCATTAGGCCAAGCAAAAATCATAGCAAAAAAATCAACAAAATAACTTCCTATTAATTCTTGTCGATTAAAAGCAAAAGAAATTCCTTGTTTTAAAGAAGATAAAATGGATGGGTGTTCTTTAATTTCTGGTTTAGGTAAAGTATGCATTCTTGCTAAAGTAATTAATGATAAGAAAAAAGTAAGCAAATCAATAAAATAAGTAACCACAATACCATAATGGGCAATTAGTAACCCAGCAATTGCCGGCGCACAAATCATGCAAAAACTAAATTTAAATGTAGCGAGTGCTCCTACTTTTTTATAATCACTTGGATTTACGATCTGCTGGATAACACTGTCAAAAGCAGGACGATGTAATCCATTAATGGCTGACATTGCCGCAGAAACAATAAAAATTAGCCATGTAGATGGAGTTGTATGATAAGAGTTCAACGCCAGTAAGAAACAGCCTCCAGTCAGAAATAGTTCACTGATAATTAATAATCTTCTACGATTATACCGATCAGCAAATACTCCTCCAATCAGTGCGGTGATTAATAGAGGCAGTAATTGCACAAGGCTTAATAATCCGACCATAAAGCTCGAATGGCTTATTTGATAAATTTGATAGGGTAGGGCAACACTACTGATCATAGTGCCAATAAATGAAATGAATTGTCCTGAATAGAGCAATCGAAAGTCACGATTTTTTTTGAGTAGAGAAAAATCTAAGAACTGACTCATTTTGAAATATCCAAAATTATGGAAAACTTAGTTTTATTGAAAAACTATTTGTCACGTGTTGCGAGCTGAGAGATGTTACATCTTTTATTGCCTACATATTATCTTTTATACATGGCTTGATGCTTAATACTAAATTTTATTAGCATTAAGCACCATCGATAACCATGCTAGCTCCAATTCATAATTTTGGGGAGAGGAGCATAGGATGGATTATAAACAATCCTCAATAGAACAGTAAACATTAATTTGTGCTTTTTATTTATTTCATAGTTAATAATGATTATAAGAGATTGAAAATACATTAATATTTGAAATTTTCGTATAACATATCAGAACAATCAATTGGATATAAATTTAACTTAATGTTTAAATTAAGTGAAAATAAGCCATGGCAAGCTGATGGTGAAAATTTGCATCTATTGAAGAAATTGGTGCGCGACTAAAACAAATTGGTACGAAAAAAATGAGTTGTTTAGATACCTTAAAATACATAATTCAAGAAATAATTAAAGAAAAAAATAAACTGCATCAAGAGAATACAGTTTATTTAGAGCGAACATGCTGTACTTTATACGAAAAAAAAGTAGTAATTGATAGTCTCATTAAAAACCTTGCTTTTGAGATTGCCGTTAGAGATGAGATTTTTACAAAGAGACTCCAGATACCAGAGGTAGGTATACAACCCTACTCAGAAACAACATGCAAGAATTTGATAAACATAACTGTTGCTATGGATACTTTAAATAAAGCATCCAACTCTGGAATCAAATTTTCTGAGAAAGGACTGGAAGATATACTTTTTAAATTTGGGAAAAAGGCAGAAAGTTATTTAAGTCATCCATTTATAAAACAATATATTGTTCACGATGGAAAATTTCAATTATTTATGGGTAGAACTATAAATACAATAAATAAAGTCTTCTTACAGAAATACATCTTCTTATAGCATTGTATAGCACCACCCATTAGGTTCGATACATCATTGCAAGCTCGGTTGGATTAGTCATGTACTTGGTTAACTCATTCAGCTTACTTTATTTGCACCTTGTCTCGTATGATTTTTTAATTTTTGAACCTTTTTCTTTTGGCGGATACACATCTGCCAACGATACAGAAGTACCATGTTCCGAAACAATACGCGCATGGTGCCGCCTTAATTCACGTGGTTCTTCTACACCACAGGAATGGCAAATGACTCCTACTTCATAAGTGAGGTTTTTTACATAGTGATATACGCGGTTCGCTTTAATTTTAGGATTTAAACCTCTAACAAGCCATTTATTGTGTGTTGTAATTCCTGTAGGACACGTATTTTTATGGCATTTTAATGCTTGAACACAGCCAAGAGCAAACATAAAGCCACGTGCTGAATTTACAAAATCAGCACCGACACAGAGTGCCCATGCAACCATGCCAGGGGTTATTAATTTTCCTGATGCTATAATTTTAATTCGTTCACGTAAATCATATTCAATGAGCTTATCAACAAGAACAGGAAGACTTTCTGTTAAAGGTAACCCCATATAATCTGCTAAAGTAAGTGGAGTAGCTCCTGTTCCACCCTCAGCACCATCCAGGGTAATAAAGTCAGGTGCATATTCAACTCCTCTTTTAATAATCTCTTGGCAAAGTTCATCGAGCCATTCATAATTTCCTAAAACAACTTTAAACCCGGTAGGTTTACCCGTTATTTCTCTTATGTGATGAATCATGTTCAGCAATTCAAAAGAGTTTGAAATTTCAGGAAAACGGTTAGGGCTTATTGCGTCTTGATGAGGTTTGATTCCGCGAATTTTAGCAATTTCTTGAGTTACTTTTACTGCGGGTAATAATCCCCCTTTGCCAGGTTTTGCTCCTTGACTTAGTTTAATTTCAAACATTTTAATTTGAGGGTGCGCTGCGGCTTCTTTCAATTTTTCATCAGATAAATTGCCATGTTCATCACGATAACCATATTTTGCGGTGCCAATTTGAGCTACTAAATCACAACCACCATCCAAATGATAAGGCGATAATCCACCTTCACCTGTATTAAGCCAGCAACCTGCTTTTTGAGCACCATGCGATAATGCTAAAATTGCATTTTTCGAAATGGCTCCATGACTCATTGCGGAAATGTTAATTAATGAGCTTGTTGTGTAAGGAAATTTACAATGTTTTCCTATTGTCACTGATCCTGCTTTTACGACATCCCGTTTAAGTACTGGGAAGGGAGAGTCTACAAAATATATTGTATTAATCGGTTTGCGATCTCGAGTAGTTCCAAATCCTATGGTGGTGTCTGTGTTTTTGCTTGCTTCATAAACCCATGTACGTTCAGTGCGATTAAAGGGTAACTCCTCTCGATCTCGAGCGTAAAAATACTCTCTTAAGTATACCCCTAATCTTTCGGCAATATAGCGTATGTAACCAATAATAGGAAAATTTCTTAATATAGTGTGTTTTTTTTGGGATACATTCCATATCGCTACAAGAATGATTAATGAGATTAAAATAATGACTAATAATTCTAAAAAGCTGGTGTATCCTTTCATAAATAAGCATCCAAGCTAGAAACTCACTCAGAATACAATACAAAAGTGTTTGCCAGCAAGGGTGAAGAGCGGTAGAACTCAGAATTAAGGAAATCAATGTATACCATAATTAGCGCTTATTGATTGGATAATGGCATAAAGATATTGCATATGTCATTTTGATCGTATAAATTGCATTTTATGCTAAATAAAAACTAAAGGATTAATGTTGTGTCAACATGTTGCGATCTCATCATACAAGTAGACACCATGGATGAAAATGTCACCGTTTACTTCACAAGAATCAATGCCCTATTGCATGTCAAAAAGATCTTAAGATTAGAGATACAACGATACAACCCAATGACTTATATGACTGATCAATATCAGCCTTTCACTATTAAAACAACATAAACTTTAATCTTCATTATTTTATCAAGGAGGATAAAAAAATTACTAAAACAGAACAAAATTAAGGATTAACACTTTGCACTGGACAAAACTTCAAACCCTATATGTTGTGTCTTGTCCATAGCCTTTCTAAGTGATCTAGATACTGTGGTTAGGCCGATATACATCGGGAATTAGTCCAAACACTCAATATTGTCTTGTACGAAGGGATTAACAACTTCCAAAAAGGGGTAAATATGTTTCAAGTGGATAATAGTGGTAAAGGCAATTGCATGTATTATGCGTATAGTATTTCTTTAATGTATTTTCTACGAGCCAAGAATATTCCTGATGTAGCTGAAGATATTTTTAATACATTAAAACTTGGAGAAGAGGAAAAAGTTCGTTTACGAGTTCTATTATCTAAGAAGTCAGACCAAGAGTTTTCCTCTTCTGAGATTAAAAATATCATTGAACCTATTCTTGGAAAAGCAACTCGAAATTTAGCGGCAGAATATACAAAAAAGGAATTTAAATTGTCTCCTCAAGATACTCCTTTATTTTCTTCTGCTCATTATGGGTTAGAGTTTTGTTTTAAATGTTCTATGCGGATTAATAGCTCAGAATTGTCCCATCTTATTGAGCATGAGTTTGATAATCCTGATTATATTGGAGCAGAAATCTATAAGGTCAAAGGCATGGACATAGCAATGCATGAGTATTCTTTAGCTCGATTGCCTTATGTTGTTGAAAAATTCAATCGTCAGTGGAGCATTAAAGAACTAGAATGCATACAACAGAAAAAAGAACTCACTGAACGTGAGATTCAATCTCAAAAAAGAACTCTTTTAGATAATATTCTGAGAAATGAGACAATCGAGTTTTTTTTAGGAGAAGAAGACAAGCATTTGGATCAATATGCTCATCATCTCCAACAAAACGGTGTATGGGGCACAGAAGAAACGCTTTTCGTCCTCCATCGTGCGATTCAAGGAGAACATTTAGTTCGGAATCAAGAGGGGAGAGCTCATATTTTATACGATAGAGAGATTATCTTACATCTGTATCGAAATGATGGAATTTCCTACGATCAATCTGGAAGTCCAGAAATGATTGTAAATAATAAAGGTAATGTTCATTGGACTTCGATCATACCTGATTCAATATTTGTATTAAAGTACACTCCTCAAGAACAAAGACTTTATCAATTACTTGATGACATGCAGATGGAGTATGAAAGTATACCACAAGGCTCAGAAAAACAGGCCAGTATTTCAAGCGATTGGATTCATGCTTTAAGAGTTCAAATAGGTGCCATGAAAGATAATCCTAGTCAAGAAGCGAAAGAGAAAGCAATGAGCGATTCGATGCAAATTCTTGGTAAGATGATGCCAATATTAGGTAATTATCCCTATTGGAGAGTTTTGCTCGCTCATTTTTTCACTGCCTTGCTCGAATGTATTCCCACCTTGATGGCAGACAAAAAAATAAGTTCGGGATTGATTCAATGTGAATCATTGCTCACTACACGACCACATCTTACTCCAGTAGCTTCAGAGAAAAAAGAATTATCACCTCCAGATATTACCAATACTGAGGAAAGGCCAAGCCAATCTCAAAAAGAAATGGTCAGTAAGTTTTCTCAACATACTCTGTTCAAAAAACCGTCTACAACAATTCAAAGGGCTTATCCTGAGGAAATTGCCAGATATATTCGAGAAAACAAACAAACAGGACCAAGGGTAGCAAAGGTGTTGAGAAAAATGTATCAAGAAGGACTTCATGGGAGTGAAGAGTATTCTCCAGAAAAGTGTAGAGAAATAGCCCAACGTTACATTGGTTATGTCAAATATCAAGGACGGCATTTTGTTCTTGAGGATGTGGTTCATTTTATAAAAGAAATGGATGAAGTGATAAAACAAAAAGAGGAAAATCTTGAGGAGTTTATTGAACATGTTGATGGTATGAAGTTCAACTAATTCATTAAATTCTATTGTTAATTGTCAGCACAATTTTTCCATCTCGACATTTTAGATGCATATCATAATTCATCGAGATGGAGCAATTTATAAACTAAATTTGATCTGACAGATACTTCTTAAAAACCCGGAAGCTGTCAGAGCACGTTTGAACTGCTACTGCATTTAATGCTTGTGTATCTAGAATTCGTTAGTTAAGTCTGATTCGATTGTTTCTCTCCTCTGTTATTTCCAAATCATTTAATTCAACTTCCAGTTGTGCCTTATAGTTTTTAAATTTATCAGTAAGAGTCTCTCGACCAACTAGCTTTTGTTCTTCAGTGTGAAGTGCATCATGTAAATAACGAGTAAATGAGTTCGCATTAACACCTGAAGTGTTAACTATTTCATGCGTTGCTTTTAATATTTCGGCCATAGGCCTATCCTGCTCAATCATTTTTATTAATTTGTCTGCTTGTTCTCTTCCATACGAACCATAAGACCAATTAGTGAGTCGCCAGCCTGTAGCGTTTGCGGTAGACCATTGTAAATATTTTTCTGCAGCGGTTTTTACGTTCTCTATGGTTTTGCCGATCTTTTCCTTTTCGGTAAATAGTTCCCCAATTTTTAGTCTTTTCTCGTCAATTTTTTCTTGAAGTGCAATTTTATCTTCTTCCTTAACCAAGGTATTTTTTTGATTCTCAAGCTTTTTTAATGCTTCGAGTAGATCTTTTTTGCATTCTTTGGCCTCTGTCATCGTTTTAGATTTTACTATTCGTTCAGGCTTAATGGCATTGCAGTCTTGAAGCAAAGCATTCAACGGGTTTGTAAGTCGATCAAATGTGTTTACCGCTTCAGCATTTTTCAATAAAGTCCCATCTCGCTTGATAAATAACCCTCCAGGATTACTTACTGTTCTCATGTGTTTATTGTTAAGAATTGTATAATCTTCCTTAGCTAATGCTTGCATAACCCCTAATGGTAACCCGGGAATTTTTTGTTTAAATGTTTTGTCATCGGTATGAATACGACGAGGCTCAGATGGAGGACCCTCAAAATTTTCATTAAGTCTAGCACCAATCATTGTCTTAGGTGGTCTGCTTGGGAAGGTATCTATAGAGATTGTAGGTTTACCCTTTCTATGTACTTCTATCCACATATGTTCGGGTAGAAGCTGTCCATGGCCTATGTCATTTTTATCTTCTTCTGAACTACCTCCCCCCCCATAACCACCGCACAGATAGACAGTGACCTCTTCTTCATCCATAGGCTGACCACATTGTCTGGTAGCGTGATTACCTAGTTCACCCATAATTGCTTTTCTTACATCTTTGCTGTCAATGGTAAGAGGAACATCTAAGGACTCCATGGTGCTTGCCAAATTACCCAAATTTTCTAAGGACCAATATTCACCATCATCAAGTCTGCCATCTGCAGCAAATCTAAAGCAGGCTATAGAGTCAATCGTATTTTTGTGATTCGCAAATTGTTGTTGATGATCTATGATTTGTTCATTCATGGCTTTAAAAAAAGCATCTTTGTTCATTTTTTGATCTTCAACGGTACTGTTATTTTTCAACCTATTCCAAAACAAGTTCATCATTTTGTTAAGATTTTCTTCATTAGGTTCACCGAGTTCACCCGTCTTCATTTGTCTATAGTATTCATTGATGGCCGGAGAAAGTGTAGAATACAAAGATTGTGTTCGTACTGTTGCCTGATAATCGTTAGGTGGGTTCGTCTTATTTACAATTGCAGTTATTATTTCTTTTATTGCCCCTTCAAACTCCCCCCATGTCTTGATGTCAGCCATAATTCATTCTCCATATTTAAGCAGTACTTTGTTTAATAATAGCAAAGAAATAGTTTTATTGTGGGTTATCCAATTTATTGATATATAGGATTAATAGGAGCAGCGAACAAATTAAGACTCTTTTTCGGCCTCTGTTGAACTGAGACATGGTTCAAAACACACGTATTTTAGTGAGCACAGTGCGAGTAAAATCAACTCATTCGATGTTTACTAAAAGGGCAAGAAATTTGCGGCTCTTTTGTGCCTCCGTAGAAATTAGTGATGCACAAATTTTCAACCTTTGAACATCAAGAATCAGATGCTGAAAAATGGTTTTAAAACCATAGTAACATCTTTTGGCTATTTTGATTTTACCCTAACAAAGCCGCTGTTTTAATCCTCAAGAGAATGCATATTTTAATGAAAAAATGATTATTTTCGGTACCATTATTTGCTGTTTATTCCCTATAGAAGGTGATAACATCATCAACGATTAAGTATGAGCTAAGGAAAGTAGCACTTATGCATAAGGGAGTAAATTCATTCATTTTTTTTGTTGCCTCGATTGCTGGGTTTGGAGGTTTTTTATTTGGGTTTGATTCCAGTGTCATCGCAGATGTTAAAGATCAGGTTATGGCCCAATTGTCTCTTTCAGAGTGGCAATGGTCTCAGGTAGTCAGCATTAGTCTAATTGGATGTATTCTTGGTATTCCGGTAAGTGGCTTTTTTGCGGATAAGATAAGTCGACGCTGCCTTTTAAAAACAGTCGCTTTAGGCTTTATTATAGGAACAATCTTATGTGCTTTGACCAATTCTTTAATCGTATTATTAGCAGGACGCTTTATTATTGGAATTTGTATCGGCATTGCTTCTTATGTAGCTCCATTATTTATTGCAGAAATCGCTCCTCCTAACAAAAGAGGAACATTAATTTTGATCAATGGCTTAACGATTACCTTCGGTCAGGCTATAGCGTATTTAATTGGCTACTTTCTTCATGAGTATTCTATAAACAGCTGGAGATTTTTATTCGCAATAGGTGGGATTCCTGCATTGGTATTATTTATAGGAATGTATTTTGTGCCTCATTCACCTCGTTGGATAATGAAACAATATGGAGTAGATGAAACAATAAAAACCTTAAAACGTATTCGTCCTTGCGGTTATAACATTCAACAAGAAATAGAAGAAATTTATAGCCACATAAAGAAAATTCAGCCAAGCTATAGTTTGTTACTTAAACCGCCAATTGTTTTCGTTTTAGCAGTCGGAATTATTTTAGGAGTATTTCAGCAACTCTCAGGGATTAACGCCGTAATGTACTATGGACCAGTTATCTTTGAATCCGCAGGTTTTTATCCAGTTTCTCAAGCCATTTTGGCAACTTTTTGTATGGGAGTAGTT
The DNA here is from genome assembly GCF_900452415.1 of Legionella cincinnatiensis. Classification (NCBI taxonomy): domain Bacteria; kingdom Pseudomonadati; phylum Pseudomonadota; class Gammaproteobacteria; order Legionellales; family Legionellaceae; genus Legionella; species Legionella cincinnatiensis. Next base: position 1,447,769 of record NZ_UGNX01000001.1, read on the forward strand.
AATTTTTTATTTACCGTACTGACTTTGTTGTGTGTCGATAAATTAGGACGACGTTTTTTATTATTAAGTGGTACTTTGATTGCTGCGTTTAGTCTCTTTGTCGTTGCTTTATTATTTAGTTCGGTCGTGCCACATCAAAAATTCTGGGTACTGGGTTTCTTATCAGTCTACATCATGGGTTACTGTATTAGTGTAGGATCTTTATTCTGGGTTTTAATCTCTGAAATTTATCCTTTGCATGTACGTGGTTTAGCAATGAGTATTGCTACAGTAGTGCAGTGGGGGGCAAATTTTTTAGTTTCCATATCTTTTTTGGCTATTTACCAAAATTTAGGGCAAATGCTTACTTTTGCTTTATTTGGTTCATTATGTTTATGCGCTTTTTTCTTTATTTATTATTTTGTACCGGAAACCGCTGGTGTTTCTTTGGAGAAAATAGAAAAAAATTTGATGTCAGGTAAAAAAATTAGAGCTATTGGCAAACAATTATCGAATCCAATAAAAATTAAAAATTTTGAATTAATGAGAGATTAAAATGGATTGTATCAATCAACAAAGAAGATGTCGTATTGGTATTATTGGCGCAGGACGTATTGGAAAATTACATGCAGAAAATATTAAATATCATTTACCAGAATATGAATTATCCGCTATCGCAGATCCTTATTTAGATAGAGAATGGGCAAATCAACTGTCAATTCAAGGTCAGTATCATCATGCTGAAGAAGTCATTTTTCATCGGGATTTAGATGCAGTGCTTATTGCTTCCCCCGCGAATTTACATACAGTGCAAATTAAAGCAGCTAGCGAAGCAGATAAGGCTGTATTTTGCGAAAAACCGATAGGCTTGAATGAAGGAGAAATTATAGATGCCTTAAAGACAATTGAGGCGAACAATACTTTATTACAGGTTGGTTTTAACCGACGCTTTGATCCAAATTTTTCTTATCTGCAAAAACAGGTGCAAGCTGGTGAAATTGGTGCTGTTCATGTCGTTAAAATTACTTCTCGTGATCCTGCTTGCCCTACTCAGGAATATTGTAAAAACTCAGGCGGTATATTTATGGATATGAGCATTCACGATTTTGATATGGCACGTTTTTTAACGCAATCAGAAGTTGTTGAAGTGTATGCCACAGGTGCAGTGCTTATTAACCCTGATTTTGAAGCATTGAATGATGTGGATACCGCAATCATACAAATGCGTTTTGCGAACGGTGCTATGGGAGTTATTGATAACAGTCGTCAGGCCGTTTATGGCTATGATCAACGTATAGAAGTATTTGGTAAAGAAGGAATGTTATTAGCTACGAATCAATTAACGCATTCCGTGTTTTATTATTCAAATACAGGTACCGAACAAGCGAATCCGAAATATTTTTTTCTTGAACGTTATCATCAAGCGTTTATAGCCGAGTTACGTTCGTTTTATGATGCCTGGTTGAATAATAAACCCAGCCCTGCTTCTGGAAAAGATGGCTTGCAAGCTTTGCGAATAGCACAAGCAGCAAAGCAATCTTTAGTGACTAAATTGCCTGTTTTTTTGAGTTGAGGATAGACATGATTTTCCCACCATTTTATTTTGATGCGGAACGACCAATAGATTTGATTTGTATGGGTCGTGTTGCAGTTGATCTTTATTCAGAACAAATTGGGACTGCCTTAAGGGATGTAGAAAGGTTTAAAAAATATTTAGGCGGTTGTGCTGGAAATATTGCTGTGGGTGGGGCTCGCCTTGGCCTTAAATGCATGATGTTTTCTTGCATTGGTAAGGATGAGATGGGATGTTTTCTAAAAAAGGAATTAGAAACTGAAGGGGTAAATATTGATTTACTCCAAGAAACTGAACATCATTTAACCGGACTTGTATTATTAGGTATAAAGCCCCCTAAAGAATTTCCCTTAATGTTTTATCGTACTGATTGTGCGGATATGCAAATTAAGACGCATCATATAAAGAGTGAAGTACTTCAGCAAGCAAAAGCCATTTTAGTGACCGGGACGGGCTTATCTACCGCTACTATGTTACAGACAACTGAAGAAGTGATCCAACTTGCGAAACACGCTGAAACAGCAGTAATTTTTGATCTGGATTATCGTCCTGTTCTTTGGGGATTAATGCAGGTAGGCGATGGGGAGACGAGGTATGCTCATAGCCAAAGAGTAAGTACTACTTATCAACGTATTTTATCATTTTGTGATTTAATCGTAGGTACCGAAGAGGAGATTTGTATCGCGGGTGGCTGTGATGAGGTCGTAAAGGCATTAGAGAAAATAAGAGCATTGACTCAGGCACCTGTAGTTGTAAAGCTAGGTGAAAAAGGTTGTGACGTTTATTTTGCAAATCATAATCAACCCTTAAAGACCAAACCATTTCCGGTTGAAGTGCTTAATGTACTTGGTGCAGGAGATGGTTTTATGGCGGGTCTTTTATCGGCTCTTTTGTACGGCAAGTCTTGGGAGGTTGCTACTACTTGTGCTAACGCTAGCGGAGCCTTAGTAGTAACTCGTCATGGCTGTGCTCCGGCTATTCCCTATAAAGAAGAGTTGGACTATTTCATTCAACATTTTGATGAACAGCCACAGATTTGGAGGAGTAATTATTTGACTCAATTGCACCAAAAAAGAGCTAAACGAAATTCGCATGGACTTATTAAAAATCCACAAGGTTTTAAGCAAGGATGTAATACGATTGTGACTATGGATTCTTTAGCAATGGAGAGCATGAGTTTTAGTGCTTTAAAACTGATTGCAGGAGAAAAATATTCATTTAATGAACATTATGAATTCGCTGCTTTATTAATGACTGGGAAGGTAGTATTTCATTATGCCGAACAAAGTCAACAAGTGGATAGATATGATTATTTTCTTCAGGAGCCTATAGTTTTACATTGCGCTTCAGGTCAAATAGCTTCAGTTGAAGCTCTGACTGATTGTGAGATTTTATTGATCGAAACAGAAAATAATGCGTCATTTGCTCCTTTATTATTTGATAAATCCAACCTTCTGGAGTTAGATAATCGGGGAAAAGGTATTTTAGATGACAGTTCATATCGTATTGTGAGAACGGTATTCGATAAACGTAATAGACCAGAGTCTAATTTAGTTGTTGGAGAAATTATTACTTTTCAGGGGCGCTGGTCAAGTTATCCCTCTCATTATCATGATCAACCCGAAATTTATCACTATCGTTTCTCAGAGCCACAAGGCTACGCGTTTGGTGAAAATGGGGAAGAGGTTTTACGTATTGAGCATTATGATACGTATCAAATTGCTCCTGGTCAGACTCATGCTCATTGTACCGCTCCAGGATATACTCTTTATACACTTTGGTTTATTCGGCATTTAACAGATAATCCTTACAGTACTCCAACTTTTCTAAAAGAGCATGAATGGACAAGAACAGATAAAGCAAATAATAGGGTATGGAAAAAGAAGGATTAGCATTGATGAAGATTCGATTAACTATGGCTCAGGCTTTATTGCGATTTTTGGCCAATCAATACGTAGTAATGGATGGCGAAGAACATCGATTTATTGCAGGAATATTTGGCATTTTTGGGCATGGTAATGTGACTGGTTTAGGTGAGGCTCTTGAGTATGATAGCTACGGTTTGACTTATTATCAAGGCCATAATGAACAAGGAATGGCACATGCAGCGACCGCTTATGCAAAACAGAAAAATAGATTAAGCATTTTTGCCTGTACTTCATCTATAGGCCCTGGTGCTACCAATATGATTACTGCTGCGGCAACGGCAACCACAAATAGAATCCCTTTATTGCTACTGCCAGGGGATGTATTTAGCTGCAGACAACCGGATCCTGTCTTACAACAACTTGAGATATCACATGATTATGCGTTATCGGTTAATGATTGTTTTAAACCAGTGAGTAAATATTGGGATAGAATTGTTCGACCAGAGCAATTAATGACTGCGTGCATGAATGCAATGAGGGTGTTAACAGATCCGGTTGAAACAGGTACAGTTACTTTATGTTTACCACAGGATGTACAGTCAGAAGCATATGATTACGAAGATTCTTTTTTTGAAAAACGTTTTTGGCACATTGATAGAGAGCCTGTCAGTGAGCGTGCGCTCGATGATACGACTCAACTTATTCTTAAAGCAAAAAAGCCATTAATCATAGCAGGGGGTGGAGTCCATTATTCTTTTGCTACAGATGTTTTATCGCAATTTGCGCAACACCATAAGATTCCAGTGGCTGAAACACAGGCGGGCAAAAGTGCTTTGCCAGCAAGTCATCCTATGAATGTAGGAGGAATAGGGGTTACTGGTTCTGAAGTAGCAAATATTCTTGCCTCTCAAGCTGATATGATCTTAGTAATAGGCTCTCGTTTACAGGATTTTACTACTGCGTCCAAATGGGGCTTTAAAAATGAAGCATGCCAGATCATTCACCTTAATGTTTCCCGTTTTGATGCATTAAAAATGAATGGTTTCATGTTGAAAGGGGATGCAAAAACCGGTTTAGAGCAATTAGGAAAAAAATTGGGAAGTTATCAAACTTCTAAAGACTATCAGCAATTGGTAGGGCATTATCAAAAGGAATGGCAGAAAGAATTAAAACGTATTTGTGCGACATCTCATGCTTCAGAAAGTGGTTTATCTCAAATTAAGGTTATTAGTCTGTTCAATGAAATGGTCACTGAAGATGACGTCATTATTTGTGCGGCAGGGAGTTTGCCAGGAGATTTGCATCGATTTTGGCAATCCAAAACACCGAAAGACTATCATCTGGAATACGCTTATTCCTGTATGGGTTATGAAGTTGCTGCAGGTTTAGGAGTGAGACTCGCTAAAGAAAATAATCCAGGTGAAGTGTATGTTTTAGTGGGTGATGGTAGTTTTGTGATGATGCATTCGGAGCTACTGACTAGTATTCAAGAACACAAAAAAATAATTATTATTATTTTTGATAATCATGGTTTTCAATGCATTAGAAATTTACAAGAAAGTCAGGGTAGTCAAGGTTTTGGCAATGAATTTCGTTTTCGAGAGGATAAAACGAAGCGGTTATCAGGAAATTATTTACCTATAGATTTTTGTAAGTATGCTGAAGGATTAGGAGCCCGCTCGTTTTATGTGAATTCTTACGAACAGTTGAGTGGTGCAATGGAAGTTGCTAGAAACGAAAAAAAATCTTCAGTGATTGTATTACCGATATTACCTAAAACCATGAGTCATGGATATCAAACTTGGTGGCGTGTAGCGGTTGCAGAAATATCGAATTCTGAAGAAGTGACTAAAGCACATCAAGCGATGTGCGAGCAATTGAAACAGGTTAGGGAATATTGAAGAAGGATAATAATCATGTGCAGCATGGGCATTGGTGTGTGAATAAAAATAAAATTGTAGGTTGGGCTTTGCTCAACAATAAAAACTTACGGTTTGAATTTTATAAGTTGGGCCAAGGCCCAACCTACAAATTTTTCTATGCAAGAATGTCTTCTAAGAATAGTTATCTTACTTTTGATTTTTAATAGAGGAATTATTGATGCACGTCAAATTAGGAATAGCACCAATTAATTGGTGTAATGATGATGATCCAGAATTGGGTAAAGAGATTAGTTTCGAGCAATGCATTCGTGAAATGGCGGAGTCGGGTTATAGTGGTACAGAACTAGGGAATAAATACCCTCGAGACACGTCTGTTTTAAAAAATGCGCTCAATAATTATGGATTACAATTATCCAGCGCGTGGTTTAGTACTTTTTTTACAGAGCCAGAACAATATGAAAATACTTTATCGCGGTTTATGGAGCATTTAAGCTTTATGAGAGCCATGGGCGCCTCCTTTATTAATGTCTGCGAATGTGGACATGCTATTCAAGGAACAGAATTACCCATTTTAAGTCACTATAAACCTAAGTTTACTGAAAAACAGTGGATGAGTCTGATTCAGGGGCTTCATGCTATTGGACGTATTGCCTATGATTTTAATATGCGTCTTGTTTATCATTACCATGCAGGAACAGGAGTTTTTTATGAGCATGAAATTGATTTTTTAATGGAGAATACAAGCCCTCAATTAATTTCTTTATTACTGGATACCGGGCATGCTGTATTTGCTGATATTGAGCCAGTTGATTTAATTAATAAATACAGTGAGCGTATTTTATATGTTCATTTGAAAGACATTCGCATAAATATTCTGGACCAAGTTGATCGAGAACAACTGAGTTTTATGGATGCGGTACGCCACGGGGTGTTTACCGTACCAGGTGATGGCTCTCTTGAATTTGCATCCATATTTAAAGCCTTACAAAAACATCAATATACTGGATGGATGATTGTTGAGGCAGAACAAGATCCAGCCAAAGCTTCCCCGCTTGAGTACGCTAAAAAAGCTTATAATTTTTTGCAGCAGTACATTATTTAGTTAATCTTTAACGTTAATAATGTTTGTCACTGTATTGCTATACATTAATTCTTGGTCATCGTATAATTTTTGCTTTTTTGGACTTGGGTAAGCACTTCATGTGCCACTCTAATCCCAGATAAATAAGCCCCATGTACGGTGCTTAGATCCGTTGTGGAAGTTGCTTCTCCAGCAAAATAGAGTTTTCCCGCAACGGGTGTGGCTAATAGTGCAATCATCTTTTTATCGACATCTTTAGGTAAATAAGAATAACTACCCAGAGTATAGGGATCGCTCGCCCAATGGGTTCTTTTGGTTTTTATCGGTTCAGGAATATGACTTCCATAAATCTGTCGTAGATGGTGCATAACCCATGGGGTGAGCGGTCCTTTTTCCATATTGCGCGCTAGCTTACCACTAGTAAATACGATAAGGATTGGTTTTTGAGTGTATTTGTAAAGATTGAAGATGTTATATGCTTCTTCTTTATTATTGGGTATCATACCAATCCATTCTTTATCTTTATCCCAAAAAACTTTATCAAATAATAAATAAAGTTTTTCATAATTACCCATTTTCAATTGAGCAATTGCATCCCGCTTGTCTTTAGGTAAGTCAGGACGAAATAGAATTTTATTGGATTTGAGTACTCCTAAGGAGACGGTGATGACGACTCGTTCGGCCTGATAGGTATCATTTTGGGTTATAATTGTAACCCCATCTGCATCATAATCAATTTCTCGGACAATTTGATTCAAATATAAGGGAATATGCTGCGAAAATTGTTGAAAAATCTGGAAATAACCTTCTGGAATAATGGCATTTTTACCCGTCGCAATTGATTTTTCAGAAACAAAATAGGAGTTAAGAGATAATTGTGGCAAATTATCTGCAAATTCGTAAGTATAAATATTGTCTAACGCATAATATAACAAGGAGCTTTGTTTCAAGGTTAATTTTTTTTGTTTCGCAAATTCAGTGAAATTTTGCTCAAAGGTGATTAACTTGTTACGAGTTTGGCAGTACTGTAAGAACTCATAAGTTAAACTCGAAAATAGGTGTAAGTCGTATTCTGATACAGGTTTTCCCTTGCTATCATACAAAGCAAAATCTTTGAGCATGGCTATTAGATTAGAGTTATCATAGCTTGTAGGCGCAATGGATAGTTTGCCTAGCAAAGGGATTAATGGGTTGTGATCAATGCCATGAATCCAAGAAGCGCCTAATTCAATGGCGAATCCCCAGCTATAGTTCGTATCTACTCTGCCGCCGATACGATTTTTTGCTTCAAGAATCAGTACATCTTGTTGTGCCTCATGTAATTGTTTGGCTGCAGTGAGGCCTGACACTCCAGCACCAATAATGATGGTATCGTAGCGATGGGCTGCCCAAGAGATTTTAAAAAGGAATAATAAAAAAATAGAATAGATAAATCGTTTTGTAACCCGAAAAAGACTCTTACTCATTACCTAGTTAAACCTATTTCTTTATAAAAATTTTGCTCAATCAAATAAGCACCAAAAATTGCTCATAGTAATATCATTTGCCTGCTTTATTCAATATGCTTTTAATATAAAAAGGGCTGTTTGTTGAAGTTTTGATGTTTTTCTCTCAACTAAGTACAACAAATTGCCTATCTTTGGCCAAATACATTTAATGTTGCAATAAAATTGTAGAACAGCGTTTTGTTTTGTAGATGCTAAATGTAAACTCAATAAGAGGGTTTTGAGTTCACTTTGAAGTGGGGTTCAGGTAAACCCTTAAAAGGAGTTTTCATTGCAAATAGATTCCCAGAGAAGGGACTTTGTTGTAATTGTTCCTCACTAAGCCCCATGCGCGCTGAGGTAATATAAAGTGTTGAAAGATTACGATCGCCAAAAGCAACACTAGTTGGTCTAGGAATAGGTAACTCGATAGAGTTCACTTTCCTCCCTTGTGGATCATAACGATTAATGCCCCACCCATCCCACATGGCAACCCATAAAAAACCATGGGCATCAACAGTCATGCCGTCGGGTAATCCTTCGGAATCGGGAATGCTGATAAATGATTTTTTATTTGCAATTGCCCCAGAGGATAAATCAAAATCATAACGATATATTGTGTGGGTTAATGAATCAGAAAAATATAAATATTTATTGTCGGGGCTAAAGCCTATACCATTTGACAAGATAAAGCCTTTGTCCATAGGTTTAAATACTAAATCAGCGGATAATTGAAAAAGCACTCCTATAGGAGATTGCCAATCTTTTGCTGCAGTACCTGACCAAAAACGTCCTTCACGATCACATTTACCATCATTAAAAATTACCGCTTGATTGGCATACGGATTACCCAGATCCTCTAAGGAGCCTGTTATAAGATTTGCAAAAGCGTATCCTTTTTCAGTAGTAATCAGTAAACTGGTTGAAGAATATAGAGCAATACTCGTTACAATTTGGTCTAAGACAGTAACTTTATCGGTGGCTGTCCGTGGGTTAAAACAATGTATCGCAGGCTGTAAACAATCTAACCAATATAGTACCTCTTCAAGTTTTGACCATATAGGGCTTTCCCCTAAAATAGCTTGGGAATTGAAGATAACTGTTGGATTAAATGCATTCATAATAATCATTATTATTCATAATATAATAATATAATAGAACAGGGAGAGTATGAATGGTGTTAAAAATTGTAGATTCTCATTTCCATTTTTACGATAAGAAAATAAATCATCATCCTTTTTTAGCAAATTACGATGAGAATCTTGCATTATTATGGGGAAAAGATTATCAGCAAAAACTACCAGAATCCTATCTTCCTACAGATTATTTTAGGGATATGAACGAATTTCAAATCGATGGTTTAGTAATGGCTGAATTGGTTTCAACTGACCCACTCAAAGAAATGCAATTTGCTCAGGATCTTGCTAATCAGAATCCACAGCTATCAGCAGTAATTGCTAATATTAGTCTACGTGATGAAAATCTTTCACAGCTTCTGGATGAGTATCTTAAAATCCCTTTGATACGTTCCGTTCGTGATCATTTGCTTTGGGATCCCAATAATTCTAATCGATGTTATACAGATAAGGCGGGGGTTCTTCTAGAGCCTATTATAAAAGAGTCTTTTGCAATTCTTAAAAACTATCCTTTTAATTTTGAATTTGAAGTTTATGCACACGAAATACCCTCAGTACTTCATTATGCAGAACAATTTCCTACAATTAAATTCGCGTTACATTGCCTGGGTTGGCCATTAGATCAAACTCAAACTGGTTTTTCAAAATGGAAAAAAGACATGCGAAGCTTAAGTCAATGTCAGAATGTCTCTGTGAAAATTACTGCTATTGAGTGTATTTTTGGTCTTGAATGGTCTTTCACTCAAATTGCTCCTTGGATAAAAACAACAATCGATATTTTTAGCCCGACGCGATGTATGTTTGGCAGTCATTTACCTATTACTAAATGTTCAAAAGGAGCCAAGGCTCTTTATGAGTCATATCAAACCATTGTTAAAGATTTCTCACTCCAGGAACAACAATCTCTTTTCGCAAATACTGCAAAGAATTTTTATAATATTTCTTAAGTGAAACATCGTATTATCTGTATGTTTGGCTGTAAAACAACTAGTGATCAAATTAAAAATTGGATTTGAATAGGATGATTTCTTCTATTGCCGATTACCATGAGTGAGGCTGCACAATGCAAATTACCTCATTTTTTATTCGATTATAGCTGCAAGAGAGTAAGCAGATGTTGAGCATCTGCTTGATGTAATTAAAGACTTAAGGAACTTGTAGTTGTTCTCGCGCACAATGTTCAAATAGAGATAGATTTCTGCTTCGCGAAAATGATAAAACTCTTAAGTCAATGGCAGTGGGGGGTAGCTCATCTGCAGTTATTGATCCATCTCATCTTTGTGCTTTATTGTGAAAAAATACATCTAACCTTAGATGATATATTGTAATCGCGTTAACATAAATCTCACATTAGTTAAGGAGATATTTAAAGATTAACAACACTGAAGAGTCTTTGTCATAGACCGTTCATTAAACTCCTTTATCAAGAAATCGATTTTTTCTCCTAACTGACTTTTCCCCATTATTGTTTCACTGGCTTTATAAAATGTTTGCGAAAAATAAGAATACATCGAGCTTGTGCTTGGTTGCGATTTACGTCGTTGGATATCATTTTCATCTGTTTGCATTTTTTGCAGTAACATTTTTGTAAGTTCTTTGTATTCACTATCTTCTTCATTATTTTCAAAACGTGAATATAGACTCGTGGCATTTTGGACATATTTAAGAATCAATTGTATCTTTGTATCGAAGATGTCTCTACCGGTTTTATTAGTAGCAAGTTCGAATTCTTTTTCAAGAATGTATTCATATAATACAAAAGAAAATTGATAAATCCAGGGTACACTTCTATTATTGTTAAACGATGAATTATCCTTAATGTTTTTGATGATTTCAGGGCTTTTTTGATATAGATCGCTTAAAGCATTAATAAAGTTTTTCAAACTGGATGTAAAAAATGATTCATAAAGATCGGATGTAAATGCTGTACCGTGTTTGCTATTATAATCAATAACAGTAGTATTAACGTGTTCTAATGTAGTAGTAATTTCATTTAAAAGTTGTTGAAAATACTGATTATAATCCTCATCGAATTCCTTTGATTTAATTGTTTTAATGAGACATCGAGCGAACTCATTTCTTTCGATTAATAATTCAGCTTCCTTACCTTTATAAGTTTTTTCATCTGCCTGTAATTTGTAGGCATCATATATTTTTTCACAATAACGGATTGCAATCTCTCTAAACATGCCCATTGTACCTCCCTTTAGTTCTCTAGGCTTAGTGTCTTCTTATGCAATATGGAAATAAATCATTTTTTAAGAACAATGTCTTCTTTTTTCCTATTGTGATGCACAATATTGTAATTATGAAAACATATAACTTCCAGATTGTTCGTTATGTTAACTCACTGTAAGCTTTAGGAAAAGTAACTTTAGGCTATTTTAGATTTTATATAGTGATTAAAGATATAAAAATGAATATCTAGGCCTAAGGTGAGTAGTAGATTTTTAATTAGTATTCAAGTTGGGGTATAGTGTAGTAAAGCCCATACTGTCAATATTGTGTTATTTTTTTCCAAATCTTATTTCGTCGACTCAATGATAGGGCAGGCAATGATAAAAATTGCTCGTGAGGGATACGAAAAACCAATTTTAAGAAATAAAGATTATACCTGTTGAGCTTATCAAAATAGAAAAGAGATTTGTTTCTTTAAGTTATAAAGGCTATGCTCATTAAGAACGGTGATTCTTGAGTAATAATATGGATTATCATCCACCTTCACAATTGGTTCCTTTGATACAGGAACTTAGGCAATTAAATATTTTAGAACACGAAGATCATTATAATATTGAAAAGGTTTCACTTATTTTAAAAAATTGGGTGAAAAGAACAGATTGGCTTGAAGATTATTTTTATCTCGTTGATACAACAAAAGGATTTACTTCTTGGTTGATTTTTGAGGAATCAGATCATTCGTTAGCGATTAACTTAGTTGCTTGGGAACCTGGGCGAGAAATTATCCCGCATGATCACAAAACCTGGAGTGTAGTAGGCTGTGTCGTGGGTGTAGAACAAAACTATCTGTGGAACCGTGTTGATGACGGTACTAAAGAGGGCTATGCAGAGATTAAGAAAGAAAATAAAGCCATTACCTGTTTTCCCGGGGATATTATTGCTTTTAATTCCAATGATATTCATAGTGTTGTTAATGTTTCTGACTCTGTGGCGATTTCATTACATATATATGGTAGAAATTTAAATTATACCAATCGGCTTCAGTATAATCCCCTTACTAAAACCGCTGAGCCTTTTATTATTAATTTTAGTTAGACAAGCGAGTCCTCTAATCCGATTTTTCTCCAGATTTTTAAGGTCTAAGAGGATAAGAGAATGAGCTATGGATGCAGGTGGGTAATAATGCGATCTAAGTGGTTCGAAAAATGCTGAATTTCTTTTGAACTCAATGTATCTAATCCTCCTCGAATTAAACCACTTTCTCTTAGAGATTCATTTAAATGACGCATACTGAGCGTTTGTTTTATATTATCGGTAGAATAAAGCGTGCCACGTGGGTTAAGGGCAGACGCTTGTTTTGTAATAATATGATCTGCCAAAATAATGTCAGCAGTAATTACCAGATCTTGGCTTTGGACATGAGCGAGAATGTATTTATCTGCCCCATCAAATCCTGAGTCAACTTTAACTCTTTTAATAAAGGGGGAAGGTGGAATGGTTGCTAAGTGGTTTGCGACAATAATTACCAAAATGTGGCGTTTCATGGCTGCACGAAATAAAATTTGCTTAATTACCTTTGGACAGGCATCACCATCAATCCAAATTTTCATTAATTGTCATTCACCTAAGTTAGTTAACAAAATAGTTTTTCATTCATTATAGTAACAAATAATTTATGATTTAATTTTAAACATTGAGTATATTGATACTTTAACTTAAATAATTTAAATAGAGCAAGGGAAGAATAAGTAATAAGATGTTTTTGGGTTGGTCATTTAACAAGACCAACCCGAAATTTGATTAAAAAAGATCTAGTTTACTTGAGGGTATGGGCTCTTTGGGCGTTTCTGCAGACATTTTTTTATTATGTATTGATTTAAAAAAAGACTGTAATGTACATGCATGGCGATAGATGCTTTCTGATTCAAAGTGGCTTGGTTTTCCTTCCTTATCCACTTGTAAACGATAACCCTTTTCGCGAGCCTCTTGTGCTTTCATAAAGGAGACTACACATTTCTTCGTTGTTTCACTGATCTCATAAACTGCTGCATTATGCCAAGGAGTACCACCGGGAGCATGATCTTCATTAAACCATATACCAATTTTGTCAGTAGCTATTGTTTTAGGATGACATGACAATCGCAGTGCTTCAGGCTCAATTACTGATAAATATTTGCTAAGTGCATTACTCATACGCGCAACACCACGAGAAATGATTTCAGCCTCTTTTTTAACTTTTGATTTGGACTTTTCTGGATAGCCCATACTTAGTTCAGTTGTAAAAAATTGAATTTGGCCTCGATATAAATTAAGGCTATTTATATCATCATCATTCTTAGGTTTTGAAACCCTTTGTCTGAAGCTGGTTTCAGTTTCTGCATATTTGTTTAAATCAACAGTACCTGCTAAGTTAATAATTTTAATGTTTTTTAAATCATTTTTTTCTATCATTTCATTTAATTTTGCGAGATAGATTTCACGTTTTTCTTTGGTATGAATATCAGGAAATACCTCTGCAAATGCAAATCCGTCTGTATAGATTACAATTTCGGCTCCAGGGCCATAAACAGCCTCTATTTTCTTACAGACATTATTTAGGTGTTGTAAGGAGACTAATTCGGCCATATCAGGCGTGTCCCCTAGGGTTTTTCCTCGTACTGGCGCTTTTTCTGGGAAGGCTGGTGCCACAAGTCGTATTTTTTTTCCTTCCAGTACCATATTATCTACTTTATTGATGATTGCATCTGAAAATTCGGTGACTGTATGACTTTCTTTTTCATTGTCAGGAATTTTTCGATGTTCAGATAATATATTCAAAATCTTACTTGTCAGGGGGTGAGGCATAATGATACTCCAATATTTGTAATCTTTATCTATTTAATCTTTTGACTTTTGGTTAATTAAAAATCCTTTTTATATAAAAACAACACATAAAGATTAAATAGTGATCCAATATGATATATTCTAAACATTAAGGAAACATTAAATTCGATTGAATATAATTCATTTGGCATTATTATTTTTCTCTTTGGATTTAATCATTTCATTTTGATTGTAAATTGAAGGAAGGGATTACAAAGAAAAATTGAATAATCTTAAATGGATTATGTTGCTTGTTTCGACTATAGGTTACAGAGCTTTGACCTTACACAACGGTAGAGTTTTCTTTAACTGATGTAGCTGTGTCCAGTATCCATGTCGTACATAAGATCTATTGTTTATTGTTCTCACGCCATAAAATGGATAATGGTATTTTCATATCATATACTTTTAATATTATTCAGCTCAGTTTTCTTAACTATTAAAAGTAGTTTTAATGAATTGATTTAGTCTTAGTACTTTAGATTAATGGTTAAAGCATTTGGATTAGGTAGTGTTGTTACTCTTTTAGATGTCTTGTGAGCACCAGCTACTATAGCGATGTTTTAAGAATGGAGCTGGTATTTACCTAAATGGCAAGGTTGTGTATTACCCAAATGATAAGGACAAGGTATATCAAAATGGATAATAAAAATACAATGCCCAGTAGGTTTGAGGCATATACAGCTCAGTTTCCCCATCATATTGCCGCAATTCATGGCCAAAAAATTCTCACTTACGCTCAATTAAATCAACAAGCGAATCAACTTGCACATTATTTACGAAGCATGGGACTTAATGCGGATACACCTGTTGCTGTGTGTTTCGAGCGTTCTTTTGATTTTTTAATCTCCATAATAGCTATTTTAAAAGCTGGGGGTGCTTACTTGCCTATTGATGCTTCACAACCTGAAGAGCGTCTTTTGTTTCTTTTAAATGATAGTCAAGCCCCGATTTTAATTACTCAAGCTGCCTCTGCTCATAAATTTTCACAATATCAGAGGAAGATAGTTTTCTTAGATAAAAGTCACGCATTGCTCGAGCAGCAACCTGACAATAATCCATCAACGTTTATCTCTGAACAGCAACTTGCTTATATTATTTACACATCAGGTTCTACAGGTGCACCTAAAGGCGTGCTCATCGAACACCGTTCCATTATAAATTATTGTCAATGGCTTGGAGAATATACTCAAAGTCAAGTGCAACAACGAGTGGATTTTTCTGCTAGCCCTATTTTTGATATGGCAGTTTCTGTTTCTTTAGCACCACTTATGTTAGGTTTAACCATTGTTATTTGTGATGCAGAAATAAAAAAAGATCCTAAAGCTTATTTAACCAATTTAGCAAGGTCACAAATTAATGTGATTAAGCTAACTCCAAGTTATTTTAAACTCTTAGTTCAAGAAACCAAAAACAATTTTATTGCCTTACCCCACCTAAAGTCGATTATTTTAGGCGGTGAACATCTTGCTGCTGCTGAATGTAAAGCCTGGCTTAGCTTGTATCCTGAACATATATTATATAATGAATATGGACCGACAGAAGCAACTGTTGCGGTTTCAGTATATAAAGTGCAACGCGATAATTTTACTGATTTTGATACTTATGTACCTATCGGTACGGTGGGACCGCAGATTTCCTATCATATTCTTGATAAATACCATCAACCAGTAGCTGATGGTGAAAAAGGTGAACTGGCTATTGGTGGAGTTTGCCTTGCACGGGGTTATTTAAATCGTCCGGATTTAACTCAAAAGCAATTTATTCAGCATTCTTTCAACCAGGAACCAGAAGCTCGTTTTTATAAAACGGGGGATTTATGCCGAAAACGCACTGATGGTGTGATTGAATATTTTGGGCGTATAGATGATCAAGTCAAAATACGAGGTTTTCGTGTGGAACCAAGAGAGGTAGAAAACTGTCTAGCAGCCCATTCTTTAATTAAGTCAGTTGCAGTGGTGACGCAAGAAAATGAACAAAAAGAACAACAACTAGTAGCTTATTATGTTTTAGACAATAAAAATACCGAACTAACTGCCGCACAAGTACGTCAATTTTTAGAAAAACAAATTCCTGATTATATGATTCCTTCAGCTTTTATAAGGGTGGATTTTTTACCCTTAACTGCAAATGGAAAGTTAGATAAATCAGCTTTATCTGTACCTAAAATGCATATAACTCATGATTATATTGAACCTGTAACCGCTTTAGAAAAACAGCTTGCTCGTATTTGGTCGGAAGAATTAGGGGTGAAATTAGTCGGTTTAAAAGATAATTTTTTTGAGCTTGGCGGACATTCTCTTTCTGCTGCACGTCTGGTGTCTAAGATAAATCATACCCTAAAAAGAAATATTACACTTTATGATTTTTATAAAACTACGTGTATTGCTGATTTAATCCCAGTGCTTCAACGCACAAAAAGAATTAGAAAAATTATTGTGAATGAAAAGACACTAGAAACAACACCATTAAGTGATTTCCAATTTGTGCTGTGGATGGCTGATACTTTTGAGCCTAAAGCCAAAAGATTAAATATTATTGCTAGAAAGCGCGTGCAAGGCCATTTTGATAAAGAAGCGTTAGATTTTGCTTTTCAAGCCGTTTTAAAAAAGCATGAGGTGCTTATTTATCGTGTTTTTAAGTTACAACCTAAACAAAAAGCAAGTAAAAATTTATCCATTAAACTGATTACAAAAGATCTTAGTACTTTATCCGCTGCAAAAGTGGAACAAAATCTCGAGCAATCAATGCAAGAACTGGAGAATTTTAAACGTTGGTCTAAAAATGTTCCTTTGATTGTAGCTCGTCTTTTTTACTTAAATAAACATGAATCAGAGTTGCAAGTTTGTATGCCTCATTTAATTTCTGATAATGCATCGGTGGATATTTTATTTAGTGACTTATCTAAATTCTACCTTCAGAAACTGAAATTTAATGAAAGAGAACAACTTACTACTTACAGGACAAGTGAGCTATTACAAGCAATAGAAGTTGATATGCATTTTAAAAAATATATTCTTACTGAACAGCAATTACTTGAAAATTTTTTAGAGAAGGATGTTCAGTTTTGGGAAAAATATTTGCAAAATGCTTCTTTCTTCGCTTTTCCTAAAAAGTATGTCGTCAGTGACATGAAAAAAGAGAAACTTGCTTATTCAACCTACATGCCAATACCCACTGAAGCCTTGAGTAAGTTAAAACACTTTTGTGAGCAGCATCATATTAGTATGAATAATGGCTTATGCACTGTACTAGCATTGGCCTTACGTAATTGTTGTAGCAATTCTAGAAATGATAAACCGTTCATGGTAATGAACATTATTAAATCAACACGAGATAATCCCGCTTATGATAATTCTATTGGCTGTTTCTTAAGAGTTGAGCCTGTTAAAATTGCTTTAGACAATAATGGGACTCTAGAAAGTTTATCGCAGCAAATTCAGCAATCAATCATTGAAACCAGTAACCATCAACATTGTTCCAATCTTATAAAATTGAGTGCAGTGAGCACCTTAAATACAAAAAAGAAAAAAATCCAAAGCTCTTTAATCAAGTTAGTAACGCCAGTGTTTACCAAAATTCTGCAAACACCGCTTATTTATCGCAAGATATTGCAACGTTGTATCAGTCGTTTAATGTTGTTTAAACGCAATCATTATTTTGTTATCAATCTGAATGTCAGAAATAATTTTCTAGCTCATGATGAAAACCAAACTCAGTTATTTGGTTTTAAAAGTCAGGGTGCCGATCTGCCGCAGAGAGACTTATTGGCCATCGATTATATTTTTGAAGCATGTTTTTTATATGATGAAGATCAAAAAATCTATTATTTGGTAATTTCAGCAAATTTAACACCAGAGTTCAAAAAGAAAATAGCGCAAGAATTTGTGCAGATAATGGGGGATACATCATTAACTCTATCATTAGCAGTACAAAGCAATTAATGGGGTAGGGCCAAGAGCGACGCATAAAGAGATCTAACTCCTCTTTTTCCTATTTTAAAAGTCAAATGATCAAAATATGCGCCAATATTAATTCGTCGGTTTGGTAGTCATTGAGGCACCTAAAGTTTCTGTCATTCGTTCAGTAGCGACTAAAGTACCTGGTGCTGAAGAATAATAATTCATATCCAAAGGATTACAAATCATTGCTCGAATCAATCGAGAACCTAATCCTGGCATTCCGGCATGCATTACTTTTTTATTATCAATGAGCAATACATCTCCTTTTTTCCAGATACATGAAGAATAATACTGACGCATTGTTTGTGCAAGAGCAGTCACCTCTTGATGATTAAAACAGCTTCCTACCTTTTTTTTATTGGATGACCTAAGCTTATTTTTTCTTGCTGCTTTAAAATTATAAAATTTGGTGCGCAAAATTTTATAAGAATTCTTTGGTGAATGAAAAAAAGAAATAAAAAGAATAGCCAGAAATTCTATCGAATTAAAAATAGGGGTGGGTAGTTTCCAAAAGAAACGATGCCAAAGCCATTTCTTACCTTTATAATCATTCATAAAACACTTTCTTAATTCATAATTCAAACTTGCAAGTTCAAACAGATTAATTTGCAATGCTTTTTCTTGAGTCAAGGGATGTTCTAAAACGCTTGGTTTATACATTACGGCAAACGACTCATTTCCTTCTCCTTCAATAGGAAGAGCAAACCGTTCGCATTGTTTTTTGACTTCATCTTCGGTGATCTGATACCTTTCTGCGATCTCTTTAATTGACCATTGGCATACAAAAAACGAATTCTTTTCTAATTTTTCTTTTAATTCTTTAGGTAAATGAGTGTAAATTTTTTGTGTATTGATTAAACCGGTTTCTCCGCCTAATGCTGAAGGTTGAAAACAGCAAAAACATAAATAACTGGGGACATCAGCAGAATAATAATTTTCAGTATGAAATCCTCCAAGATATAATGTCCCCCCGGTTTTATAAATAGAGTTGGTATGTAAAACATATTGAAGATCACCAACATGGACGCGACCATTTTCAGACATAAATGCTTCACTAATACCACGAAACTCAGAAATACTTAAAATAATATTTTCAAATTGTTCATCAGTTTCAATATTAAATCCTCTTAAAAGCACGGCGCCATATTGAGCCATATCCTGAATAATTTGACTGGAATAAGATTGTAGAAATTGCTGCAAAAATTCGAGATCAACTGCTTTGTCTGCCTCGATAACCAACGGCATTTGTTGTTCTTCAGATAAAATAAGTCGCTCATCTTTACGAAGAAAACGCGTGATAACACCTTGATATTCCTTGTGCATGCCTAAGCTTCTCTAACGAATTAAGATATGAAAACTATAGCATAAAGAGCAGACTTATTTGAGCGTTTTACAGAGTACCCGCTTTAACTTTTGCTGGTGGAACTACAATAGCAAAAGGTTCAATAGAGCTACCATCAATGGTTTTGCTTAGCAACTTAACTTGTATTAAAACCTCAGTAGTGTGGCTGTCTTCGGAACATTTGATGTCATACAATTCGCGTTTACAATTTGCAACCTGATGCACTGTATCTACGGAGCTGCTGTCTTTATCAATCACTTTTTGATTTTTTAGATCGAAAACAGTTAATTCTAAGTGACTGAGTTTCCACTCGTATCCATCAGGAGTATATCCTACTCGTCGCTCATGTACTAAAGTAACTTTTTCTCCTTTTTTAAGTACAGTACGGTACTCCCACACCGGGTTTTCTACAGTGAGTTCATTTTCTACAATATTGTTTCTTTGTTGAAACGCCTTTTCCATATTGAGATAACCCCAGCCGTAAGTTCTATTCCAGGCTGAGCCCATGATTTTAGAGTGTTTGGAGTCAGCACTTCCTGCATCAGTCCAAGTATCGGCACTATTGATAAGTAATGCCTTAATTGCCATAGGATCCTGAATTCCTGCATCTTGTAACAATAGGGCAGCAGCACCTACATGTGGCGCCGCAGAGCTAGTTCCCCCCATGAGACGATAACCATCTTTATAATTCATCGTATTGGAATAAATAAAACCATAAACTTTCGGATCAGGAGCACAAGTCATTGTATCATGACCAGGGGCAGTTAAATCAGGTTTCCGCCTACCAAAAGGGGTAGGGCCTCGACTACTTGTATTTCTAATGTGGTGTTTTTTTCTGTCGGCAGTTTTAACCACGGCATCATTTTCTAGGACAAGTGTATTCATATTCGCTATAGTCAACCCATTATAGTTGTCACCAGGAACAGTTAGTGTCGACGCATAAGGTAATTGGTGTGTTGCTTCTATATATCCAGCATTTCCGGCTGATTTTACCCAGAGGATTTTTTTTGTATTTACGACATAGTCAATGACTTTTGCAAGCCCACTCCACTCAGGACAAGAAGGGCAATTTAAATCCAATTTGCCGTTTCCCATGCTGTAATTAATGAGGGTAGGTTTCACTTCAGAACGGTTTAACATCCAATCTAATGTTTCCATCGTGAGTAAAATACTGGCTGGATCTGCTGTTTCTTCTCCTGCTAATCCAGAAATAATAGTCGATGCTCCATAAGCTATACCTTTGTATTTTTCATGGCTACTCGCATAAATACAAGCTACACCTGTGGCATGGGGTTCTTTTACACCGTTAATATGATTGGAATATCCTGAGCCTACATCTTGGCGGACAATTAACCTTTTGTTGGATAAAGCAGGATGTAAGGGATCTACTCCTGTATCGATAATACCAATAATTCCTTTTTGTCCTGTATAGCCATGAGCCCACCAATTATCTACATTAGGATAAAAAGAAGAGGGTGCTAGTTTTAAAGCTTGTGTTGTAATATCTAATTCAGTTTCGGCTGCTTTATGTGAAGAGATTTGCGCGGCGGCATCAAAATTAGCAATTTGCTCGACCAAATTACTATCCCTGGGAAGTTGTATTGCCACAGCAGGCATGAAACCTAAATCTTGTACTCGTACTCCCTGAATTTTTTTAATTTTCTCAATAAAAGATTCTTTTTCTGAAGGATTATGGAAAAAAACGAGGAGTGATAAAGGAGTGTGATTTACTTCTAATCTTTTCGAGTGTTTTACAGTATTGAGAACATCAATATCAATGATTGCTTTTGCAAAAAGAATAGGGTTTACGGCTAATAAAAAGATTGCTCCATAAAATCTTCTAGGTATGTACCGCATCCAGAGTCTCATTTTGAATTCTCACTTGTGAATTTCTTATTGATTTAGATGTAAATAATCCATATTAAATTAAGTACTTGCAAGTGAAAAGCTATTCGTTGCATTTTAAACTTTATAAATCGAGATCCCGCGAACAAGTAGAGGACGTCGGAATAAGGATAGATGGCAGTAGGGCCTAGGACATGCCAAGGCACCTAGGTGGTGGAGATCAATTGTTAACGCATTCTATTGAGAAATTGTTGATTATCTTTGGTGTCAATCGGGGCTGACATATGGTTATCTATTGCTGTTTTAGCTTTAGTTAAACTTGCGGTTATATCCCCTTTTTTATTTGGATCATAAGCTATTTTTTCAAGATATTGGTTTAATTCTTCACTCACATCGCTGGCAGGTTTTTTTTGTAATTTTGAGGCCAAAATTTCTAAACTGTCTGCTGCACGTAGATGAAGTGAAAAGAAACCAGCAATCTTGCTTCCAAAGTGTATTGAACGAGAATTGCTACGTATTTCAGCGGCTATTTTATTAAAAATATGAGAAAGTTCCATATTATCTACTTGATGAATTAAGCCTGCAAAAAATTGCTCTGATTTTTCCAGGTAATTTTTATGGGTCGCGTGGATAGTGGGAATTCCTTTTGTCTGTGCCGCTTCTATTTCTGTATGATCATCATCGATAAACACTTTTATCTTATTTCCGCTCATTTTTTGGATATATAAAATGAAACTTGCTTTATCAAGGAAGTTTGTTTCACCATACCTAGTAAATAATAAACGAGTATCATTCTCTTCAAATGCGAAATTGTCTAATGGCAAAACAGAAGACTCTAGACCATAACTTTGTAATTGAAGTTGTCTTAATTTATTTAACTCTCCGCGTGAACTGACGATCACAACATGATATTTTTCTTGTAGTTGTTTCAGTGCCTCTACAGCTCCAATGAACATAGGAGAAATTTGATAAAGAGTATTGTTTTCGTCTGTTACTGATTCAAAATCCTCTGCATTTTCTCTATTGACTAATGTATCATCCCAATCAATAAAAACTAGTTCTTTGGTCATCGTTAACTCCTGATTAAGTTAAATAATTTAATCCAATAATCATTAAAAGATCATAAAGGTTGATTTTTTTTCAATTATACGCAAGTCTAATGAGATAAATAACTGTCATGTTTTAACAGTGGAATAGATAGATTTTTTTCAAATTCCTTGCGCGGGAGAGGGGGCAGATCGCAATAATTTGAAAAATCTGGGCGCCGATTCGGTCTGGAAAAACTATAATAAAACTTTAGGAACGTTGCCTAGTATTTATAGGGCTAGGGAGCGAGTCATTTCCACATTTTCTAAATTATCCTGAAGTGCAGCTAACTTTAAATTTAACTTATCAGTTTGTGCAATAGTGACATGAAATGGAATTTCCTTTTTCTGACTATTCCAAATTTTAAATCCTTCACCAAATACACATGAAAGTTTATTAGAAAACATCTCCTGGATTTCTTTATTGGGTAAAAGATTTACAATAGTATCTCTACAACTACCCACAACTGGCGCAAAAGCTAAGTTAGCTTCAGTGTTTATTTTATTGAATTCTTTACTTGTTGAGACGATTTGGAAAGGGCATCCATTGATTTCAAAGGATACTTTCTGGCCATCTAATTCTTCATAAGCGGTATCAATCTTTTGTTGATCAAGATCGTTATCCGTATTTCTTCCTATTCTAAAATCGCCAAAATAAGCAAGAGAAAGATGGCATACATCGGTCATACCTGCGGCTAATTTATAGGTTTCAAACAAATCATTCACTTCTTCATTATTAACTTGAATTGAGGGAAAATTAGGTTTTAGTGTATTGAAAACACTCGCTAAAGTTGAAATGGGACTCCCATTAATATCAGTAATTTCAAGTGCTAAGAAATAATCATTGGGTAGTTGCTTTTTCACAAATCTATCTGTTCGTCCAGGTGTTTGGATCATCTTAATTGTTCCAGTAATTTTCATAGATTAAGTCCTATAGTTTAAAAGTGATAAAGGCAGAAATAAGCACCCGGCGTGATTATAAGCAAAAAGAATAAGTGCCATAACTGTTGGATTTTAACAGTTACTTTTTTAAATCAAAATGATTAAAATTTGACTTATTTTCTCAACTTAGAAGAGATAGCAAATACCATTAGTAACTATTTTGGAGTAATTTAAACATGCTTGATAGTAATATAAAAGAAATAATCAATGAATTACAAGAACAGGAGATACTTCCTCATACTGGAAGAATTATAGGTGGTTCCCGAAATCAATTTGATAAAAAAGGACAGGCAAAACAAGGGCATCTTTTTTCCGTTATTGAAAACAAACCAATAGGAAAAGGTGGGTTCGCTTCTGTTTATCCTATTACTCTGTATCGACAAGATGAAACTGGAATAGTTAAAAAATCTACTCATCATAAGGACTTTGTAACCAAGGAATTTAATTTAGAGAAACTTAAAAGAAATTATAGTGAATTAAATATAGAAAATTTAATTGAAAAAGAATTTGATTTTTGTCGAAAAGCAGGACACTTAAGCATAAAACCACCTGTCTATGATAATAATAAATGTTATCTTACGATGAAACGAATGCCAGGGAAGAATTTAGAGAGTATCTTTTATAAATTAATGGATAATCCTAATTATCTTACTGATAATCAACGAATTAAGATAACCTATGCTTTATTATTGGCTTTGAAAAACCAGGTAATTGATAAAGGGATTATTCATCGAGATATAAAGCCTGAGAATATTCATGTTAAAATAGCTGAACCTATTGAAGTGAATATTTTTGATTATGGACTTGCAAAAAAAGCAGGCGAAGAAGATGAGCTATTTCCTGGAAGCGAACTTTGGGCAGCACCTGAAATATTTACTGGCTTACAGCATGATAATAAAGCTGATATTTTTTCAATGGGAAGAGTAATTGCCTTCTTATGGGGTGAAAGTACTGACAACTATTTAAGTGTTAATCCTTTTAACAAAAGCAGGTATGCAGCAAAAAACCTTAATTTGCCTGAAAATGCTAAATGGGTAGAACCCTTTTTAAGGCGCATGTTAGCGGAAAAGCAAGAGGATAGAACAGATATTGATTCCGCAATAAATCAATTTAAGCAACTGGTGTCTATTAACGCACCGATGCTTAAATTACCTCAATGCCCAATAGAGAATCACTCAAATGTGAATAATCTTCGCTTTTTTCAAAATCCAATTGAAAACGCAAAAATTTCTCATCTGAAACAATTAAATATTCAACAGAATATCAAAAGAGATTTTCAGGAGTTATTAGAGTATCTTCCTTGTCAATATTCTCATTATCGCAGTAATACAATTTTTAAAAAAACAATCGGTCGCTTTACAACTCTACAAAAAATGATGAATGAATTAAAACAAATAATGAATGACAATGAATCACAAGACATACCTCAAGCATTATACAGGTTCTTGAGTCATCATCAGAATAAGCCTTTACATAGAAGCGAAGCTAATATTATGAGAAAAATAAATGACTTCTTAGAGGATATAAACTATCAAAATTTAACCAACTCAGGCTGTAAATTATAATATATTCATTGTTGCTCTGGGATTGTTAGGAGCGCATTGCTAACAAATCCCAGATAAGTGTAAGATTTTTCAAGCCTTTTTCAAAAGATTTAGTGTATATATCTTCTTTATTGTAACAACCCCATTTGCTTTTTATATTATTAAGATGAAAAATAACCGTTCTTTCAGTAATATGAAGCAATGGAGCAATAAGCTTGATGGTTTTTCCTTGTAAAAAATAATACAAAACTTCCATCTCTCTTTGCGACAAATTAATCGTTGTTTTTAACCAATCATCAACATCAATATTGATTTTAAGATTAGGTGCTAAAAAGGTATTTTTCGAATTGATGTTACTAATCAGTTCATGGAAATTCATAAATTTCGTAAAACCAATGACTCCATGCGTTTTTCCATCCTCATCTTTAAGCGGTAATTTGTGAGATAAGGCAAAGATTTTTTCGCCATTTTTAGCAAGACAATCGTCCAATTGAAAATAAATAATTTCTTCCATGGCGCAGTAATCATGACTATTATAAAAATCAGCATATTTTCCAAAAGGAAGTGCTTTATCGGGCATGCCAAGAATATCTTTTTCTTGTAATTGCAATTGCTTGAGCCCATTATTATTCATATACTGGTAATGACAATTTTTATCTTTGATGTATACGGTACTATGGGAATATTCAAAAATTGTTTTTGTATAGGTTAAGAGTTTTTCAGGGATCATAAAAGCTACGGTTATACCAACTCACAACGATTTAAAATTATACCATTGGTGTAATTTTAAATCAATTTGATTTTTTTGGATCGATATGATTACCAGATTAAAACCAGGTATCTGTCAGTGGAGCATGCTTGCCTCTTGGTGCAAGGATTTGAATGGGGGTTGCGCCAGCAGCCTTTCGGTGCATGAGGCGTGAATGCTTACAAAACCAGTCTTGACATTTATTAGACAAAAATTAAGTCTTTTCCTGAAATTAACTTCTTATCTATCAGAATAATTCATGAAACTTTCTTTAATAGGGTTCACCATTTTTACGAGAAAATTGCCAGTGCCCATTAGAATCAAAAATTGCGACTAAATCGTCAGTAGGATAACTTACCTTATCACCTTCAGTTCGATCGCCAATTTCAAGGTAAATAACATCGCTTGATGTGCGATTTATTAATTTATGTGCTACACCATCAGGAGTAAATCCAGCACACATTCCTGGTTGTAATGGAAGTTCATCAACATCAGTCACTAATGATGGTTGTCCTTCCAAAATAAAAATAAATTCTTCTTGTACTGAATGCCGATGGAGTAATGCAGATTGTGCACCTGGAGCAAGTCGAGTTAAATTTACACCAAATTTTTTTATTCCAAATAGATCACCTAATGGATGTTTTTCTCGCCCAGCCATCATGGAAGCAAATGGTTCTGGATAAACAGAAGGTTTCTTACGTGCTGGTGTATTTTCCGCCACAACAGCAATTGGACATTTGTTATTTTTATTCACATATTTCCTTATAAAAACGTACTAGAAATAATGCTAGGTTAGCATAAACAGATTGCTAAGTATTATTGTTGAATTCCATCAATCCTTTTTTATAATTTATATTTTATGAATAACTAATTTCGATTCCATGTTTCGAATTTTTTCGTAATCTAATAAAATTGATTCGCGGTCACCAGCTAGTCCAATAATGCCAATACTCGTGAGATAATCTACAGTCTGGGGTACCAGATCCCCATTTTTAAACCAAATATGTTCACTGAGAAAGGTCGGTAATTTAGAAATTTCAGCAAGAGCTTCAGCATTTGATATTATTCCTTGCGCGAACGCTTTCAAAAAAACGGGGATAACCGATTTTTTGAATACATATTGTTTAGTGAGTACATCACCATCAATATAGATTTCAACTAATTTATCAGCTTGACTACTACCGGTCGCTGCTCGTGCAAACCTCACAACTGGACCGCCGCACATTCGAGCACCTGTTTCTATAAGGCGCGGTCCTTGCTTCGTAAGCATAATTTCAGTGTGCGTAGCACCCCAACGAATTCCCAAAGCATCCAGCGCCTTTTGGGTATAAGCAAATAACTCCCCATACACTTTTTCACTATAGGGCACAAATTCAACATAGTCGTAAACCGTGTTACGATTATTAAATGAGGTTTTATTATATTTAATTAAATGCGCTAAATAGTGTTTTCCATGAGCACTTACAGTTCCGATGGCAAATTCTGTACCAATAGCTTGTTCTTGCACGACAACGGTTTCGCTAATCGCTCCAGTAATTTGAGATGGTTCGGTCATAACTCGATTGAAGGCCATTTTCCAATCTCCTTTTGCTGGAATGTGAAAAACCTTATCACTACCGGCAGACATTGGCGGTTTAATTACAAGCGGAGCATCAACTAATCCGTTTTCCTTAATCCAGGTATCCACTTCATGTTCCGATGACGTATTGAGCGTTTTAAGAACAGGAACGCCAGCTTCTTTCAAAGCATTTTGCATAAGGGCTTTGTGTAATCGATTAAGCGATTTTTTGGGGTCATTGGCGAATTGAGGCGTTAAAATCTCAGTCAGGTGTTCTGCCACAGAAATCCCTAATTCGTCACCAGGAATAATCGCAATAGGATTGTACTTTCTAATAACCTCGACCAGGTTTGGATGGTTAGGAATAATTTCGATAAAATCTGAAGTTTGAACTTTTAATCCAAATCCAATTTCTTCTAAGGATTTAAAAGTGACTGCAATGGCCGGTATTCCTCGAGCTTTAAAAGCAGGAGCTAAATCTATTCCTGATGACAATGGATTAACAATGACCACGGGTCTATTCACGTACTGCCTCCTTATTTGAATTTTTCATTAACATGATTGGAGTTTTGTCAAAACTCCAATCAAATAGAGATTCAACTTTATCTAACGGCGTGGACGATTCAATATAGGAATCCGGCCTGACCAAAATTGCATGGTTTCTATATTGAGTGTTCTGGGTCCAATAGTTTGCCTGCTGTTCATATGAATAAATTTGAATAACTTTTATAAATTCAGGTACGTTTAGCTCAACTGCACCATCATTAAAAATTAAGAGGGTAAATTTGGTATAATCTAAAAGAGAATAAAGTCGGGTTTTAACGATTCCATTAAAAATTTCAAAGTCAAAAAGGCGAGAGCCATTGCGCTCTTGATGACCATAACAAATGCCCATCCCAGTGATATTACCCGCACGTTTTTGTACAATCTTTACATAATCCTGGGCGTGGGTCCCGTTCTGCGAATACTTAGTTGAACGCACAAGTTCCCCGGAAGTTTCAATCACACTTTGAGCAACCGGTTTACGCTCGTTTTCATAGCTTTGCAAAAGTTGTGGAGAAGCCCCAAAATTGATAACCATATTTAACTTCCATATGAGATTAAATGCATCTGCAAGACCTGTATTAAGACCTTGTCCTCCGTTTACTGAATGAATATGACATGCATCGCCAGCAAGAAAAATGCGATCTTGCACGCAAAATTTCTCGGCTAAAGATTCTTTGACTGAAAATTGTGAAAACCACACGATTTCTTTAAAACGGAGGGTATGAGGCTGCATCGCATGATTAATTTTGTCAATTGCCTCTTCTAGGGTAAAGTCCTTAGTGTCCATTCTTACGTAAAATCTATCAATTTCTCCCTCTCTGGGAATCCATGCCACATCTGAGGTTTCTGCTTGAAAAACGATGATTTCAGGAACTTTTAGAAAATCTGTGTCTATGATGCCATCGATTACAGCCCATATAATTTGGGGGCGTATGATTTCAAAAGGTATTTTAAAATGATTGCGAACGAAAGAACGAGATCCATCGGTACCAATCACATAACGTGATTGAATACTTTCTTTATTGGAAAGCGTTGTGAGGCATCCCTCTTTATTGAGCTCAATGTTCTCAGCTGCAGTGGAACGTTTTACCGATGTTCCAATCTCTTTAAGCTTCCTATCTAACAGCTTTTCTACATAGGACTGTCCAAGCATAAGGAAATGTTTATGGAAGCAGCCTTGAAGTTCATCCCACCAAGAGGATTGACGTGAAATAAATTTACCATCCGCCCACACAGCACTGGTATTGCATGTCTTTCCCAAGGGATAGAGCTCATCAAATAAATCAACTAATTCAAGAAGTTGTAACGTACGTGCATTAAGAGCATCGGCTCTTCCAACTTCTAAGGGACCATCAGACTTATCGACAATAACAGTTTGCATTCCACAAAGTTGTCCTAAGTAAGCACACATGAGTCCTACCGGACCTGCTCCAACTATTACAATATCTGCTACTTGTATGTTCATTCGTAAGATTCCAAACCGGGGTTATCAAAAGGAGGGTTACTCAAAACATGAACTCGTTGAATATGACGAGGAGACTTAGAGGTGAAGCCTTCTCTACCATGTAAGAGTGAAAAATTATCTGCAATGACTACATCTCCAGTTTGCCATTCATGGGCATAAAAATTACCAGGAGAATAAAGCGCTTTTTCTAGACTTTTATGAAAGATATCTAATTCTTCATGACTAGCGCCCGTAAATTCAAGATCTGGCGGGTTTACGAAATGGCCTTTATCTTGAGAGGGGGGCTCATTGTAGCGAATGACAGGAAAATCTTTTTGAGGGTGCTTCGTAATGATTGGTGATATTGTTTTGCTATTATAAAATTTCATTTTTCTTTGATAGGTACCAGTTACTTTATGCCAAAGTTCTTTTATTTCAGAAGGTGTATGTTTTAAAACTAAAATGGTATTTGAAAAAGTTGTTTTTCCTCCTTGGCCAGGCAAAGGTGCTTTGACACAATGAAAAATCTGATACTCAGGGACTTGAGGGCGATACATGCCATCCCAATGCAATGGCATGTAACTATGATCAAAAATGTGATCTTCGGGGGCATCTTGCTCAATTAATTCAAGTACCTTTCCAAATGGCCAGACACTCACTTCTCCCCAGAGTTCGCAATAGTTAGAAAAATCTTCTGCATTCTGAAATGTCTCAAACCCTCTCAATACAACGAGTTGATTCTTCCCAAATAAATGCCGTAAACTCTCTATATCGAGATCTCCCACATTCTTTTTTTTGCTCAGAGGTTCTAAGAGCACACCAAATGGTTCAAGATCAGTAATTTTATAATTCATACCATATCCTTTCTATCGATAAGCATTAATCTGTGATTAGTTTATAATGGCTTGGACGTCCATCAGTGGCATAAATTAATTGAGCACCTAAAGCTTCGGCTTCTGAGCGTTTTAGCAAGATATAACCTTTCTTGCTTTCAATGACAACGCCATGCCATGGAGTCATCCAACTTTCATTTCCAATTAAACGGATCCCTAATTTTTTTGCACCGCAAGTTTGAGGGTGAATAGACAGTCGAACAGCGTTAGGAAAATGCTCTGCAATTAACTGACTCCAGGCATTACTTCTTCTTATAACCTCATATGCTTTAGAACGAGATTCTTTTTGGATCGCAGTACGACTTTTAGTTTGGCCTCGATACTTGGA
Source organism: Legionella cincinnatiensis (assembly GCF_900452415.1). Lineage (NCBI taxonomy): Bacteria > Pseudomonadati > Pseudomonadota > Gammaproteobacteria > Legionellales > Legionellaceae > Legionella > Legionella cincinnatiensis. The sequence goes on from NZ_UGNX01000001.1 coordinate 1,478,050, forward strand.
GTCTTCAAATAAAAAGCGTGTGATACCACAATACATGCGATTTGATTCTTGTTCATCCGGGCTTGCTGTGGGTTTTGCGCCATTACGAATCTTATACTTAAGAAAATCTAATGATTGTGCATAACCTTTCATGAGTTCGTCACGCATTTGGATAAAGTTAAGTCCCCTATAAAAGTCATCAAGATTAAACGTTGATAAGTCTGGAAGGGACATTTCCTGTATCAGTTTATCTAATTCAACCTGGTAATCGGTCACATTACTTTCCTTCATCCCAACTACATCACTAAATACTCTTCCATCGGAACACAGAAAGATTTTAATTCCAGGTGGATAAAATCTTTTAATTTTTTGACAAAGATTTCCAAGAAAATGGAGCGCAAGTCTTTCTGCATGATCAGGAAAGTGACTAAGTACTTTTTCGGGATTTGGAGACTTTCCAGGGAAAGCTGGCAATACAAAAGTCACTGGTTCACTTTTTTTTACTGCTGAGAGTATCTTTGGTAAATGAGGCGAAGAACACTTTGGGCAATTTACATCGTTACATGCATCGATAGACTTTGGAACACGCCGAAAAATCATGAACTCAGCCAATATTTTTTTAGCCATTTCCATAGCATAGGCGCTATTTAATGATTTTCTAAGCTCAAAATTGTTAATTGAATGATTCTGAATTGTACTTAAATTAAATGTTGTATTTTTCATTTTTTCTCTCCTGAATTTAGATTACTTACTTTCAAGAGATAAATAAAATGACTTATTTTAATTGTTGTGATAAAATTTTTTTATGCCTTTATTATTAGATGACATAAAATATTTTATAATTGTCAGTGAAACCCTTAACATTACAAGGGCCTCTGAAATTATAGGGATATCTCAGCCTGCGCTCAGTTATGCTGTAAAAAGATTAGAAAGTAAACTGGGTGGGCAGCTTCTAATTCGACTTAAAACGGGTATCCAACTCACGAAACTTGGAGAGGAGTTTAAGCGACGTTCCTATCGTCTATTGTATGAGTGGGAGCAGGCTCAAAACCTGGCTAATTCTGAATCAGGGCTTATTCAAGCAAACTATACCATTGCTGTTCATCCATCAGTTGCTCTTCATACGCTCGAATACTTTATGCCAAAACTCCAAGTTAATTTTCCAAAACTTGGGTTTAATTTTATTCATGGCCTTTCAAGAGAGATGACTGAAAAGATTATTAGTTGGGAGGCCGATTTTGGAATCGTTGTAAACCCTATAAAACATCCTGATCTCGTTATTAACAAGTTAAATAAGGATGAAGTCACCGTCTTTTATGCGCAGAATGCTCAAGATAAACTGATTTATGATCAAAATCTCGCTCAATCACAATATATACTTAAAAAATTGGGTAAAAAATTAATTTTTAATGGCATACTTAACTCTGCTAATCTTGAGGTTGTTGCTAAATTAACATCATTAGGTCTTGGCTACGGTCTTTTGCCTTCAAGAGTTGCATCTCAATATGCTCATCTTAAAAAATTAAAAGATGCTCCCGTATTTCATGATGAGATTTGTTTAGTTTATAGGCCTGAAAAACATAAAAATCCCGTGAGTAAAAAAATAATTCAAATTATCAGATCATCCTTCAATATTGGGTAAAAAATAATGGGTACACAAGAGTAGTGCGGCATGCTTCTCAAAGTCCTTGCAAAGAGAGCTTAAACTTGTGCATTAAAATGGGTGCATTTAAAAAAAATTAGGGCCTTACTTAAGGTATTTTAAATACTATCCTGGAATGCTTCGGGAAAAATATTCATTCTGGAGTAGGTTTAGAATCCGCTGCTTTCTAAAACATTTTTTGTTACGTTTTTTGAGAAAGAGCAGGAAACACAAGGGCGTATTAATTAAAGCGAGTTACTTTATGACAATAGAAAAAACAGTTCTGGATCCTAAGATACTTCATAAGATTACTCATTTGTTACACACAAAATTTGCTACAGAAGTTAAGGTATGTTCCACTCAGTTTTTAAGTGAACCTGAACGTAGAAATTGTGTAGTAAGACTGGTTTTATCAAGCAAAGCGAAAACAGTGCCTGCAAGTATTATTTTGAAGCAATCTTTACGAGAAGAAATTGATGTTGATGATAAAGAAGCATATGCGCGATTTGCTCGAGACTGGGCGGGTCTTGAGTTTGCAAGTCAAATCAAACAAACGAGTCATAATGTACCAAAATTTTATGGGGGCGATAAAGAGAACAGATTTATTCTTATTGAAGACTTGGGAATACCGCATATTAGTTTAGTTGATTCACTTACTGCGGCAAATCAGGGAGCAGCTACTGCAGCATTGACTCGTTTTATGAAAGCTTTGGGTAGTTTTCATGCAGCAAGTTTTGGCAATACCGAGCTTTATGAACGTCTTTTAATATCTATTAATCAAAATGCTCAATCAATTGATGACGAACGGGATTTTATGTTTGCTGATTTGTTACCAAAACTGGAGATAGCAAATAAAAAGTTAAGTTTAATTTTAACCGATGAATGCATTGATGAAGCCAAGTCTGTCATTGAATATGTGCTAAAACCAGGACCCTTTACTGTTCTGACCCATGGTGATATTTGCCCTGATAATGTATTTGACCATACAGAAACTAAAGATCTGCAGCTTATTGATTTTGAATGGTGCGTAGTACGTAATGCGTTGCTAGATGGAACGTATTTACGTATGAGTATGCCTACTTGTTGGTGTGCGAAAGCAATCCCTGCTGATATTATTGAGCATTTAGAGCTCATTTATAGAGAAGAGCTGAAACAAAATATTCCGGCAGCAACAGATGATACGGAGTATGAGAAAGCCTATACCTATGCGTGTGGTTTTTGGATTTTACAACAAACAATACCTTTTATTGATTCAATTTGGGAAAAAGACAGAATCGGACCGTCTGGCCCTGTACCTAAAGATTCTTTATGGAAGGCAGAAAACAATTGGGTGAGACCAAGGGTTTTTTCAAGGTTGCAAGCATTTATTGATAAAACAACGTCCCATCAACAATTACCACATTTACGAAAGATGGCGGTAGCACTATTAAATGAGTTAAAACAACGTTGGCCCGAAACCCCATTTCTCGAATATTATCCCGCATTTTTGTCATGATGAGATGAACCCTCCGCGAAAAACGGAGGGGCTAGTCTAGATCTTATGTGTTTTTTTCTTACAACTAGGAATATGAAATTCCAATTAAGGAAATAATCTGTCTACAGTCCAAGACTCTACTCAAGATTCGGAGACTGGATCAAAAAAAACTACACCAAGCACGAGTGCGGTAGGCACTGCCTCAAAAGCAGGCCTACCAGTGACCAAGTAATTTACACGCAGAATAATAGATGCTTTATAAAAAGCAGCATTAAACTATAAGGAGCAGATGCGTGAGTTCTATTTATGTTTTGGTAGAGCCACAAATAATGAGCCTGCGTGATTTAACCCATTTGCTTCTATACCCGCTTGATTTCCCTCACCTTTATAAACATCTACATGAGCCCCTACAATAGCACCACCTGCGTCTTGGGCCAAACACCAGGAAGTAGATTTTTTGGACTGATAAATAAAACTCATTCCAATAGGAATGACTCGGTGATCGGTTGCGCATGAGGCATGAGGTGTTAGAGGAATATTTTCTGAACCATAAGGCCCACCATTTTCTTTGGCAAAAAATACATAGCTTTGATCACGATTTCTCAAATTCTGGGCTTTATCAGGGCTAAGAGTATTTAGATATTGGCGAATTAATTTTTCTGATGCCCCGCTTTGTTTGATTTTTTTAGAGAGATTGCAGCGTAACTTTGTTTCATCATGACATTTAGGATCTTTAGCACAACGTTCAATGGTATCCAGGTTGCCACCACAAGTTGGATCTTGTGCGCATTGAACTATTCGTCCAAGCATGGTGCGTGGTCTGCCGTTAGCCCCATCGTAATTAATCTGAAATAATTTACCATCAAGAATTAATGAACCCGAGCCTTGAAGCATTAAAAAAGCTGGATCATTGGGGTCTTTAACATAACCAATAATATACTTTGGATTTAAAGCTCCATGATTAATTTCTTCTCTATCTGGTACTAAGGAGTAGGTGTTATTGGCATTTTTCAGGCAAAATCCACGCACCATTTTGGTAAGTGGATCCACGCCGCAAAGAGGAATTTGCAAATGGAATTTTTTGCTTTCCGATGTTACTTGTACAACTCCGGGATTACTATAAATAGGATATAAAAATGCTCCATCCTGTTTGGTGCGAGCTTCAATAGGGGCGGGGGCATAATAAGCAGTAAATTGAAACTCTCCCTTTTTAAATCCCGCATGATTTTCAGGCCAGCCATCACTTTTATACCAATCAAATTCGGTTTTAATGGTTGCCAAAAATTTTTGAAAATCGCCATGGGCTGCTTTTGCAAGAGCGAGCATTTTTGTGTTGGTATTAAGACACCATTCTTGGCGCTTGAGTTTTTGGCCAGCAATCGTAACTGTCTGAAATCCACCATAGTTTTTATTGCAGTTTTCAAGCTGATTATTTAATGCTTTAATCACTTCATCCATGTTTCCTACAGGATTATCTAACGGTAACTCGGATGCTGAAATTTTATGAAATTTAAAGCGCAATACACCAGGTTCTTTAGCAGCCATTTTCTGTCTTGTGGTAAAGTCTGCAAGCCTTCTAATATCCAAACAGCGTTGAATTGGATCATTGGGAAGAGCTGCTTGAGTAATGACGCTAAACGTCATTAATGCAATTATTAAAATGGATCGAAACATAGGTATCCTCTAGCCTTGCTATGGTTGCGCTTTAGCCTAACCATTGATTTGAATTTATAAATAAGGATTATATAGACTATTGACCAGTCATCAAAGAGGATAAATTAGGAGAGTAATAGCCCTCAATATTTATCGAACCGCTACATACTCCAAAATCATGCATTACGAACTCATTTAATGAAGGCTATACTTGTTTATGAAATCCAGAATTGAAAAAATGAATAGCAACAGATTATGAGAAAATTTCATTTAGTAGAAGATAAATCGCCAACGCATGCTAATTTGGCTCGCTTTTTGAAAGCAGAGGGATGGAAGTCAAGTAAGTTTTCGGCACTGGCGTCAGTGAATGAAGATTGGCTTCAGTTTTCACCGTTGATTAGTAAGACATTGGAGTATAAACATCTTCTGGCATCCTTCTTACAAGAAAATCATCTCGAATATTTGATGCCGGAAACTTTTTTTATCGATGATCAAATTTGGCCTTTTGTATTGGCTGATATTGGCAACTCACAAGCTGCTAATTTGCCTTGGATATTGAAACCTTCTATGTTGAATAATGGACAACATATTCATCTATTTCATGACCTAAATGATGTTGAAACACATTTTCTTTCCCATCATCGCATGGGGGGGCCTCAAGTTTTACAGCGTTATATTGTTAAACCACAACTTATTCAGGGACCTACATTTGGGCATAAATTTTCTATTCGAGAATTGCTCGTGGTATCGACGCATGTAGGCTCAGCACTTTTTCCTAGTGGCTATTTAAATATTGCCTTAAAACCTTATCAAGAAGATAATTTCAACCTACTAGAAGCCCATCTCACCAATGAACATCTTAATGATGAGCGACTTAATGTTGTCCAACGCTTAAGCGATGATATGGCAATTTTTCAACCCTATAAGCAGGGTATTATTTCTATTTGCCAACTTGTAGTGAAGGCCTTAAAAAAGCAATTTGCCACTATTTGGCAAGATAGCCAGCCTCGAATTGCTTGTTTTGGTTTTGATTTTATGGTTGAAGCCGAGGGGAATAAGCTTTGGTTATTAGAAGTGAATCATGGGCCATGTTTTCCTGTTGATGACTCACATCCTTTATTTAATGTTTTATATCGTCCTTTTTGGCAGCAATTAATCAAACGGTTTATTGACAGAAAACCATCCACTTTTATTGCATTGGATGAGGACAATTGGAAGCGTTAGGTAAATCGATTTTAATTTTCATACCCCATGTTAAATTTTTTAACATAATTCAACATGCCTTTTGCAAGAATATTAGAAATATCTATTTGGTTAGTGGAATGTATTATGGTATTACAGGTAATTATTTGCTTTGCGCCCGCGTTTATGAGCATATTTTCCGTTTGAGTATTAAAAAGAGCATGTACACCAATACATATTGAATTTTTAAAGCCAGAGATTATTACTTGTTTTATTTCTGACTTTTGAATGAATGCAAATATAAGATTCCTTATCAGGAAAGGTTCGTATCTCTGCTTTACCCATTTCAATAGCGAGCTTATTGCTTAACTTTTTTGTAAGCCCTGAGTTTCCTGGTAATGAAAAAAGAATATGCTTATCCATATGCTTGCTCTTAGGCTATGTTTTTTCCGGTGTGATTTTAATAATGTTGGGTATAGATAAAGCATAAGTACAGGCATAGTCCAAAGTTCCTTTAGATTCAGCATGCACGCGATACAACAATTGTCCTTTTTCTATTTGAGTATTTAATTTTGCATAAAACTCAATACCCGCAGCAGGTTCATAAGGAGCTCCTGCTAATTTTGCTATTTTCGCTAGATTTCTATTATCAATTGCGGTAATAAGCCCATTTTTTGTCGCAGTAACATCATGTGTAAATGATGCAGTAGAGGGAACTCTAAAACCACCTTGAGCTTCGCAAATTGCTAAGAATTTTTTTAGTGCAGTTCCACTTTCCAATAATTTTATTGCTAACTCTGTAGCTTGCTGAGGGGGTATTTTTTTTCCCAACTCAAGTTTTATTTAACTGAACGATAACTCGGGCCTGGGTTTCAAATCCTTCCGAAATACAAATAAAACAATCTGAACGTATAAAAAGAATAAATTCCTGCTTTGTATCAATACCTAATTTAACTAATTTTAATTTATTGGATCTCTTTTGTTTGTTCATCTTAATTTTTCTTGATCTAAATAGTTAGGAATCACGCAGTTCCAATGAAGTTTTTGTTCTATTTTTATTTTAAGAGATTCGGAAGACTCTTTTTCACCATGAGTGATAAAAACTTTTCTGGGCGCATTTTTTAAACGTGCTAACCAAGAGAGTATTTCAGCATAATCTGCATGTGCAGAAATATTTTCCATTTGAATCACCTCAGATCGAATTGGAACCATTTGCCCAAACATTTTTATTTCTTTTTCACCGCGAAGCATTCTATCACCACGAGTTCCTCCTGCCTGAAAACCACTAAATAGGATTGTATTTTTAGGATTTGGGGCAAAATTTCGTATATGATGTACAACTCGACCTCCTGTGGCCATTCCACTTGCAGAGATTAGAATCATGGGCATTTTTTGGTGGCTCAATGCAATAGACTCTTCTGTAGTACGCACGTATTGGGCAACACCACAGAGTTCCATACATTGCTGAGCAGTTAATCGATTTTCATTTGCATGATGAGAAAATATTTCTGTTGCATTCGTAGCCATTGGACTGTCTACAATAACCGGAATATCTGCGATTATTTTTTTTGATTTTAATTGTTGAATGTAATACAACAAAGATTGGGTGCGGCCGACTGTAAAAGCAGGGATTAAAACAATACCACTACGTTTTACTGTACGGTTAATTACTTCTCCAAGTTGTTTCTCAGGATCCACTTTATCATGTAAACGGTTACCATAGGTTGACTCAACAACTAAATAATTGGACTCTATCGGCGCCTGAGGTGGATTCATAATAGGATCCTGGGTTCGGCCAAGATCACCTGAAAAAAGTAGTGATACATTATGATGACAAATCCGGATAAAAGAAGCTCCAAGAATATGACCAGCATAATGGAAGCTTGCATAAAAATCCTTATGCATTTTAAATGGCTTGTTTAAATCTGTAGGATGAAAGTAGTTCAGTGAGAGTTCTGCATCCTCTTGAGTATAAAGAGGAAGGGCTGGATGATGCTTTGAATAGCTTTTTTTATTTGCATAAAGGGCTTCCTCTTCCTGAAGATGGCCGCTATCGGGCAATAAAATTTTACACAAATCATAGGTTCCTTCGGTACAAATTATTTTTCCACGAAACCCATTTTTTACCAGTAATGGAATGTATCCACTATGATCAATATGAGCATGGGTAAGCAAAACATAATTAATATCTTGGGGTTTAACAGGTATTGAAGCCCAATTTCGTAAACGAAGTTCTTTATAACCTTGAAAAAGACCACAGTCGACAAGAATTTTCATATTTTCAGTTTGTACTAAATATTTTGAACCCGTAACTGTTTGAGTCGCGCCTAAGAACTGTACTTCCATGAATTCATCCTTTGCTTTATTGATACTCTTTATTATAGCGAGCGTTGGCCTACTATTGAAGAATATCAATCGCTCATCAGCTTTTTGTCTCTGGCAGTGTGCATGTATTGATGACTACACTTTGAGTAGTAATGGCTGCACTCACATTAATAGCGCCATATACCATCCCAGTGAACAGGTGATGAATGAGCTAACATTCGACAGCGCTCAATATATATTGAAGCTAATTGATCGCCTGGATAAGCAGGGGTAATTGCCAGAAAAGCCTCTATGCTTTTTTTCCATAAGCCTTTTTGATAGAGAGAAAATGCTTTTATAAATTCTTGTTTATGTTGCTCAAGATTTTCAATATCCTGATTAGTGATTAATTCATAAATGGCAATGCTTTCTTGTTTACCACGAACGGTAACTTCATCTAAAAAGCGAAAATGAAATTTCTCTGATACTTGATTGAATGTCGCATGACTAACAATAATTTGTGTATTATAATTCTTACTTATTGATTCCAAGCGACTTGCTAAATTCACTGTATCGCCTAAGGCTGTGTAATTGAGTCTGTCTTCGGAACCTACATTACCAACAATAGCCTCTCCAGTATGAATACCAATTCTAATGTTAAATTCAGGAAACCCCTCATTTTTATGCCTTTTATTGAGACTTTCAAGGCGTTTCTGCATCGATTTGGCAGTTTCACAAGCATGAAAGGCATGTTCTACATCTTTTGAAGGGGCATTCCAGATGGCCATAATTGCATCACCGATGTATTTATCCAGTGTTCCTTCGTGTTGAATCACAGCCTCTGTCATTGACTGGAAATAATTAGATAAATAAGTCATGAGTTTTTGAGGAGATGTTGATTCTGAAATGGTTGTAAAGTTCTTGATGTCTGAAAATAAAATAGTAATTGTTTGATTTTGGCCACCAACCTTAGCTATTTTTCCCGTATGTACTAATTTTTTAACTAAAGAATGAGGAACATAACGCTGAAAGGAAGTTAGACTCGAACGGAGGGTAGATAATGCTTTATCCAAATAGCTGATTTCTTTAATCATAGTTTTTAGGGGTGATTTGGCTTTCAGATGAAACATAGTGATTTTTTTTGATTCTTCGGCTAATTGAATGATGGGATTTGATATTTTTTGCGAGACGATACGAACTAAGATTGCTCCAATAAATAAAACTAAAATAGTTAACAAGACGTAGCCCTTACTTAAATTTTTTAGAGGCTTTATCACATCATTTTCAGGAGTAATAATTAAAATATGCCAAGGCTCTATTCCTAATTTATTTAATATGGGTTGGTACGAGAAAAAGTATCTTTGTTGTTTATACACATAGGATTGTATTTTTAAATGAAAATGATCGTCGAGTATCTTTGATGGAATGTTCAGTTTTTTTAGTAAATCAGAATCTAACTTTTTTCCTACAATATTTTCTGGAATCTTGGGATCACGAAAAGCGATGACATTTGACTCATTGTTAATAACAAAAATCATTGTATTTTTCGTTAGTTCCAGTTCTTTTATAAATTTTTGGAGGTGATTGATGGTCAAAGCAATTGCTGTAACACCTTTTAGATTATTATTTTTATCATATATAGGAGCAGCAACAGCAACACCAGGTCTTCTACCAAACAAATAAAATTTATATGTGTTGGTCCATATCGGTTTTTTATTGCGTACAACCTCTTGGTACCAAGGACGGGTTCTTGGATCATAGGGAATAGTCATCGTTTCTTTTTTAATTATTTTTCCTTGTTTATCTAACTTATAACGCATGTTGATAAAAGGAGGTTTAGAGTTCACTGTGTGGACTAATTGTAATCCTTTTTTTTCTTCTCTATTTATATTAAAGAAATCGCCATTTGCTGCTCCATAGTGAATCATAAATATGTCTGGATTATCTTGGATTGTTTCGAAAAGAAATTGCTCAAATAAGTTCTGGTTATTAGAATTGATAATATCATTACTAATCGCGCTTCTCATTTCCATTAGATTATGGTTTAGGGTATCTAAATAAGCTTGAAATCGTTCATTAACGAACAAAGATGTTTTTGTAATTAAATCTTTTGCACTATTATTAAGGACCTTATTGAAAGCGAGATAATTAATACCAATGATAGTAAAACCTATCAGACTTAATAAAAACACAAATAGGGCCATAATACTAATGCGTATGCTAATTTTAAAATTACGAGCCATAATTTTATCAACGTGTAGTTAAGAGGTTTGAAAAAAATTTGTTAATTGTTTATTTAATTTTATAGCAGAAATATTCAGCAACTATAGAAATATCAATATAAAAAAGCGTAATAGATAAAATAAATAATAGAGTTTTTATTAATTTTCAATTTTAACAGTTAACGATAGAAAAATCTTATTGGATTTTAGAGAACCTGCCCTATAATTACACTCATGTTAACGAAGCTTATGGATTAAGATAAAAACTGCTTTTGTCTATTTATTAAATATTATGAAAATTTCTTTTTTTAGCACCCAAAAATATGAACGACCTATTTTCGAGCAAGTAAATTGAATAATTCAGAAATAATTGTTTCCCCAACAATTGGCGTTTACCTAGGCTCAAGTATGGGCAATAATCCATCTTTTAAAGATGCTGTTGTCTCTTTAGGAAAAGGAATTGCCAAACACGGATATGCGGTGGTGTACGGGGGAGGAGGAACTGGTTTAATGGGGCTTCTTGCTAAAACGGTTAAATCTCATGGTGGAACAGTTATTGGGATAACTACGGAATACCTTGCTAAAATAGAGCCACCAAGCGAGTTTTTAGATGAATTGCATCTAGTAAGCTCCATGTATGAACGAAAACGTTTGATTCATGAAAAATCATCCCAGTTGCTAGCGATGCCTGGAGGGATTGGTACATTCGATGAGCTATTCGAAACTTGGTGCGCTATCAAAATAGGAGTTATTAAAAAACCGTTTGGACTGGTTAATATAGACGGATATTTTAATCCAATGCTCCAATTTGTTGCTTCATGTGTTAATTATGACTTGTTAGGCGAACAAGATATTAAAATTCCAACCGTCTATGATGAGATTTCATCCTATTTAAAATATTTAGAAGAAGAGCAACGGCGTAATTTTTTTGACGTTTATTCCAATTTAAATCTCAGTAATACTCAAAATAAGGATAAACATCCAATTGAAATCTATGACATAAGCTAAATTTTTTCGTTACGGTGCAAGTTGTGAAGTACTAGTCATTCTGCTAAGGAACCATGTTTAGGTCTCGCATCCTAGCAGGTTAATAGTTCAGTTAAGTATAATGAACAATAAATCAAAATGGATCTTAACTATGGCAATTTTTATAAAAAAAGTCTCTTCTGATGAGGATATTAAAAAATGTTTGGAGATTCGCTTTAAGGTGTTTGTTGCCGGCCAGCATGTTCCTCTACACGAGGAGGTGGATGGAAAAGATGCCGAGAGTGATCACTACCTTTTATGGTACAATAAGCATCCATCTGGGACAACCCGAGTGAGGTATGTAGAGGATTTTGCAAAAATCGAGCGGGTAGCTATATTGGACGAGCATCAAGGAAAAGGGTTAGGGTTTGCAATTATGCGGTTTATTTTATCTGATCTTCAGAAACATACATTGATAAAAAAAATTAAATTAAGTTCGCAAACTCATGCTATCCCATTTTATGAAAAATTGGGTTTTATAGTATGCAGTAATGAATACACGGATGCCGGGATCCCCCATAAAGACATGCAGTTATTTTTTGAGTGAAATGGATAATAGAGGAAGTAACTGTTATTTATTTCAAGATTAATTATTGCTAGGGGCTTTTCCTTATATCGTCTTCAGGATAACGGTGTGCAATTAAGTATAAAGCTTGAAAGAATTCATTACGCAGCTGAGGGGGGAGCATATCAATATGAATCGAGTTTTGATGTTCATTGGTTGAGCTGTAATTAGCATTATATGGAATAGCATTTCTTGAAATTTGGAATGGCTCTATATCTGTATCAGCAGCAAATCTTGCATCTATATTAATAGCGACAACACAATCAGCACCACTTATGTTTTTAACATAGGCTCCAGTATTTTTGCAAGAGCCTCCCATCCAAACGTCATACTCGAATTCGTCTGGGTGCATCCAGGAATATGTGCTGCTTTTACTCGAACATTCCTTTACAATTCCTTCTACTAAGCAGACCAATCTGGTTGATGGGGCATTCGAAAAATATTCATATTATTTTGCGATAAACAAGTAACTACTTAATAATTTGTCTGGCTCAGAAGGTGGGAGTTTTATTTGAATATAGAAAATAAAATCATTCTCCATACGGGATCTTTATTCCATGATGGGATTCGCTAACTGCTCTCATAATGTGCTCAAGAGCAGTGATATGATTACTCGTTATGCCTGTAATAGAATTGGCCAGTGAGAACACGCTTCAACATAGCGGAGCACATGTTGACATTAAACCCACTAATTTTCTTCTTGCTGAAAATGATACATTAGACAAACACAAGAGAGAACTATGGGCTACACCTTGCTAGGTCCCACCTATATAGATGCTAAGGTTTTCAATAGCTATTAGTAGGATTAGCACTTTCAAACTCAAGCAGGTCAGGAGATGCGAAAACTAATTGATTCTATGACAGATCCAGATCCAACTAATCAACCTAAACTTGATCGAGTTTTAGGCATTTGCGGTCAATATTTATTTACAAAGGTTTGTACAGTTCTTCTTGCTCTTTTTCAACGTGTTCTTCTTCAATAGGGTCTTTAGTTGTCAATTGGCTTTTATGATAAGCAAAATAGAGTCCATAAATATTATGAGATAGACGAGGAGAAAAGACATCGACTTTGGGAGCTTCGACCATTTCTATTTCTTTCTCAGCAAGTGTACCAAGTATATCAATTTTTATTTCATTAATAAGTTTTGCTGCTTTTTTTAATAATTCAATTTTAAGTAAAGGAGTTTTTGCTAATACAGCGGTATCAAATTTGTCTATTTCTGTCTTAATTAAACCAATAAATTCTTTCTTAATTTCTAATGTGCCATACAAGGTAGAATAGTTATATTGCTGTGCATAAAGGAGGCCTGAAATCGTCTTAAGTAATGCGTGCCAACTCCGATCATGAAGTATCCATAATATAGGATTGTTAGGAAATTCTTTATAGGAATCTTGTAAATAATTTGCTCCAGATTCCAATAATGTAACCAATTTAATTTTAAATGTATCGATATCTTTCTTAAATTGATCTAGTCCTTCATGGACTTTCTCAGTGTGGAGCAAGCTTAAAATTTCATTTTCAATTTTTTTTACTTCATTACACAAAGAAATTAAATCAACTTCTTCATGAAGTTGTTGTTTTAAAAAATTCGCGGACTCAATGTAATCTTTTTGTTGGGTGGTGTTTATTCCTTGATGACTATAAATGGCAAAATAAGTTTCGCAAGCGCCTAAACATACACGATAAATACTCAGAGCATAAGCAAATTGGCGCATAAAAACTTGTGCCATAGGAGTATATGGTTTTTCAGGTTTAAAGAGAAACAAGCCATCTTCTTGATTTAATTCCAATGGTAAACCACTTTTTAAAACATGATGATCAAAAGCAGCTATAAAGCTTGGATTTTCTGCTTCCTTGACAATTGTTTGAGCAGTTTCTATTAATATGTTCTCATCAACCAAACAATCTTCCATGGCTTTTTGAACTATATTGAAGCTAAAAACAACTTCTTCTCCTTTAGCAACTTCAGTAAGTCTTTGTGTTCGCCATGTATTAAAGAAATAATCCTTTAATAATTTCCTTATTTCAAACATGGTCTTTCGATAGTATTCTAGACGCTCAAAAATTGTTTGAGTTTGAACATTAAGTTCCTGCTGATAAAGTTCCAGTTTTCCTTCCATAACATTCTCCTTTTCATTCCTTATTAATGTTTTAATTTTTACAGGGCGACATGTTTAGTGTCAAGGTGTTTAATTTTGAGAAGTGCAAAATTAAGAATAAGCACTGGATCGTGTAATTGAGGTAAAAGAGGGTATTAATAGATTTCAATAAATTTTTGAAAATTTACCTAAATAAATAAAGAAGAAAAATAGTTCAAGTCAAGACTGTTTTTTTAATTTTTGTTTGTTTAAAATGTAAATGCATTAATTCAAATATTCAATCTGTGGATATTTATTCAATCCTAGTAATTGAAGTCCCTTTCAAAGATTCTTGAGAGCCTTGTTTTACCTAGGTTTTTGCTATTTTTAAATAGAGTCTATTTCCTCTAAGTTATGCACATTTTCTGTGGATAACTCTGTTTATATTCTGTCAAACTTCTTGTGGTAATTAACCTAACTTTCTGTAAACAATAAGATATTTAAAATATTAATAAAAGATGGGTGAACCTCTTTAAATTTATATTGTACCTGGGGCATAACATAGATTTCATGCCCCAGTTATCCCCGCTTTCACAAGCAATGAAGCCTTACTCACTTCTTAGCTCACCTTAATTGCAAAAGGAACATATACATCTTGTTCATTAATCCGAAATTGCGCAAATAATTTAACAAATCCGGTTTTTTTAAGCCCTATATGAAACATGAGCTCAGCGCCGCCGCGCTCGGATTCCCTAGTGGGCTCTTTTCCCATAGGATGAATATGAAGAATCGATGCATGATCGCCGCTAAAACCCACAACATGAGCAAATGCTCCCATCACAGGTTCAAGCTTAGTGAATGGTTTGCCATTCTTGGTAACGGTAATGGTTGCCATAACTTCTTGCCCCGCTTTTGGTTTACTGTCTAGTGTCAAAGTGAATTCATAAGGGCTCATCTTAGTATTTAATACTACTTTTTCTTTCACTAATGGATTTAGGGGGGAAGTTCCTAAATCAGTTACTAAAAACTCCTGCTTATTGGTTTTGATGGGAGTAATATCTACCCACATTTGATAAGCGCCAGTCTTTTTTGGGGTAAAACTAAATACAAAATCTTGTTTTTTACTATCTATTACAGGATGAACATGATGATAGTCACTAAGAGAAGGATCAATGATTAATACATGAATTTTCTGGGTATGTACTTCTTTTAACTCATCAATCTTGAGCGCTTTATTATCTCTTAGCAATTGAAACCTGATGGTTATTGGTTTATTGGCGGTGAGTATATTTGGTGATTTTTCAAGAGAAATCTTAATGCTACGGTTGCTCGCCTCATTTTTACCAGGGTATTGGTGGGAATGAGGGGGGTACCCCTGGGCGTAAGATGGGACTCCGTCCAGCATAAACCCTAAATATAATAGAAAAAATAAATACCGCATGAACTGCTCCTGCTAAGTTAACGAATAAATTTAATGTATAAATATTGCCTTAAGGGAATTGAGTAGTGACTTCAATACATGCGCCACATTGCCAGTGCCATTCCAATCATCATTAAGTTTTCGGTGAGGGAGATAAATCCCAAAGGAACATTGCTGTCACCGCCGACACAGGCACATTTCAATTCGCGTTTCTCAATATAGACTGCTTTAAATACAGAGAGGGCGCCTATTGTTCCTATAAACAAGGCAACCGGAATTGAAATCCAACTAAAGGCTCCTGCGATCATTAGAATCCCTGCTAATGCTTCTGCAAAAGGATAAATGTAGCTGTAGGGGACCCATCGCTTGGCTAAGAGGTCATAATTCAGAAACATAGTTGAAAATCCCTCAACATTCTGTAACTTTAAAAGCGCAAGAACGGTCATGCTAAAGGAAACAAACCAACTTAAAGCTCGAGTTGTAAACACAGTACTGGTGGATGCATAGCTTGTAGCAAGTGCCATAAGGGCAGTTATAGAAAAAAGAACAATTACTGGACGATAGCTTTTTTCTTTAGGATCTTGCACTTTTTTTCCAAAATAGCGGCGCAAATCGTCGTAACCCCCGATCCGTTTTCCATTGATAAAGGTTTGAGGTGTAGTTTTCACGTCATGTTCTTCTTTAAATGCATCTACTTGTTCACGACTAGTGAGCCACTTATCTTCAATAATATAACCTTGGCGTTCCAATAAATCTTTGGTTTTAAGGCCATAAGGACATATATGCTTTGGGATCACCATACGATAGAGAGTCGCTTTTTTAGCTGCTGTATTTCTCATTTGAATACTCCATTGATTCATGGTCTATAAATAATATAGAGTATGTACTATAGTACGGAGTCAAGTAATGAATAGTAAAACAATTAGTGAATTTGCTAAATTATGTGGAGTTGGGGTAGAAACGATACGTTATTACCAACGCCAAGGGATTCTTAGTATTCCACCACTTGCAAAAGAGTTTAGCGCGGGAAGAATCAGGCGTTATGGTGAGCATGACATCCGTCGTTTAAGGTTTATTCTTTCGGCAAAAAAAGCTGGTTTTACTCTAAAGGAAATCAAAGAATTATTAGATCTCGATGCAAAGAATGATCGTGAGCGTGTGAGAAGCATCGCCCAAAACCGTATTACAAAGTTGGATATGCAAATTGCTGAACTTACGGAGGCTCGAGAATCTCTTTACCGCTTAATAAAAGAATGTAAAAGAGCTGATTCAGCGCCATGTCCTATTTTAGTTGCATTTGAAGAAAAATAGAGTTCGATAGTACTCTATATTCGGGTTTATTGACAGATGTATTTTGCAAGAGCAATCACATACAAATAGATGAAAAAGCCATGCTACGACTTTTATTTAGGTATAAGGTTTTGCAGATATTTTAAAAATAAAGAAGGAAAATAGTTTAAGTCAAGACTGTTTTTTTAATTTTTGTTTGTTTAAAATAGCCATGCTTTAATTCTTTTCGAATATCCAAATCTGTGGATATTTAGTTTGACCCAATAGTTGCACTCAATTTTAGAGTTTCTCAAGATCCTTGTTTTATCTAGGTTTATTCCTATTTTAAATAAAATTCACTTCTCTAAGTTATGCACATTTTCTGTGGATAAGTCTGTTTATATACTGTCAAACTACCTTTAGTAATTGAAAGATAAAGCGATGATCCCTTATTTTCCAGTATTACGCACCAACATCGGCTGTTACTGGCTGCAGAATCTGCTGATTTTAGAAAAAGCATCGATAGCTTAAAAAAACTATGCCGATAAAACCGCTTGTTGACTCATTCATCAGTGCCGTATTTGTTTTTAGTAAGCAAAGATCGTTTTAGATCACTTCGCTCATTCTCACAAAGATGTCGCTAATTTTTGTCCTATACAAAAATCGTTTTTTTGCATTCAAATTAAGTCATGTGGATTAATATTTAGTTAATATCCTTATTTTATAATGAAGATATTGATGTTGTTTTTGGACTAATTATGTCTTTCACGCTTACTTTATTAGGTACTGATACTCAATTTACCCCGGATCACCTTGAAAATGCATATGATAAAGCAGAAACATTAAGTTACATTTCCACGCTAATTAACAAAGAGTCAACAATGCCTACGGATGATGTGACTCGTTTTAGAAATCAAGACGTAGCTGTGATTGATGGTCCTACTACTTTTGGTGCAGAAGTGGGAGATAGAATTGCACGTGGAGTTGCTGCAGTATTAGAAGCAATAAGCCGAGGAGAAACGAATATTAATGTCATTGCTCATAGCCGAGGTGCTGTTGAGGCGATATTGGTTGCGCATGAGTTAGAGCGTTTACAAAATCTAACAAAAGAAAAAAGATTAGATAGTTTTAGTCCTGAGATTTTAAATAGTGTATGTAAGTATACTAAAACGGCGATGTCTGGCTCTCATAAAGATGCTTTTGAGAATTTAAAATGGGATGAAATCAGTAAACATATAGGTG
This sequence comes from Legionella cincinnatiensis, assembly GCF_900452415.1. Lineage (NCBI taxonomy): Bacteria > Pseudomonadati > Pseudomonadota > Gammaproteobacteria > Legionellales > Legionellaceae > Legionella > Legionella cincinnatiensis. Next base: position 1,496,107 of record NZ_UGNX01000001.1, read on the forward strand.
ATGTAAAAATATCTATGTTGAATATTGATCCTGTTCCTGGAGGAAATTATGTAGGGGTTACTCATGTTTCTTCACTAGCCTGGAGAGATCCTCGTTTTTATGAAGTACCAAAAATTGTTAAAGAGTATGAGCAGGTTATTTATGAGAACGAGCGTACACGTTGTTTTAAACCAATCGTACCTAAATGTGTTTCTCCAGAAACTAAATTTAAACTGCAAAGTTTACCAGGACATCATGGAACCGGTTCTGGAAATCTTTTGGATCAACAAAGAGGTAAGAATTCATCTGAAAAATCAACGGCTCATGTACAAGAACTCGCTGTGGTTAAACTTATTGATTTCTTAACACGCAATGGAGTAAACATTACTCCACGAGCACAGCAAGATGATCCGTTTGCGGAATTAATGTCTGAGCTATTTGAAAGAGAATTTCCTGCTTGGGAAAAACGATTAAAAGATTTATATTTTAAATTGTATAATCAGATTATCGAAAATAGGGAGGCTTATTTAAATTACAATAAAACTTCCTACGCGGTACTTGGACAAGAACAAGCGCTACTTAAATTAATATGGAATGTTACTGATCAGCGGATTGTTCACCATTTAGCTCATAATGATACTTTTCTAGACGTGATTATTCCTCCTGTTCCAGGCGGGCATTTTCTTAATTACGAGCATGCTCGCATGCATTTAAATCATGAGTTAGGTTTATCAGATGATATTCCCCTTAGCGGGACTTTGGATATTGCTACGCAACGTCTGGTCAAAATTTGTGAACACACAAAGAAATTGCAAGAGTTGAAAGATTTGAAAAAAAAGGAGCCAACAGCAGCACTTCAGGATATGACTGAATCGATAATGTTTGATAAAATTGCCCATGCTATAGATTCTAAAGAGGGGTTTGATTTACTTTTACAAGGGATAACGACTCTTATTGAAGAAGTAAGGCAATCCTATTTACAAAATAAATTAGTAAACCCTGACGAACGGTTAGCTGTTTATGAAGCAATTCAACGAACATTTTCTGCGTTTTCAATTTTCACTCAAACCGATCCTCATAATGAATTAGCCACAAAGATTTTTGAGCGATTAAAGTCTGATTTAGAAGCCACTTTGACCATGAAGCGCAATACTTTAAAAGGTCAGTACCAGGAGCTTGCAAATAAATTAAAAGAAAAACAATTTCTTAATGAGTTAGACGGTAAAATTCAAAAAATTATTGATAACTTAGAAGAGAAAAGGGCAGAGGGCAACTCCTTAGAAAATGAATTATTAATAGAAAAGTTAAAAGGATTTATATCAAGATCCAAACAACTTCAGGAAAAGCACTCACTGTCTTATGAGGTGAAACACTTATTGGAGCAAGAGTTTTCAGAATTATCCAAACTTGAGTTGTCCAGTGAGTTAGCTATAAATAGCCGTGCATGGTCTTGCTTGTTAATCGATGAGGCTGTGGATGAAAATCTTACTTATTTATTACCTCATATTATTCAAGAAGTTATTGCTTCCTCCAATGAACTCGATAAATTTAGAAAAGCGCTTCCTGACTTTAAAGCACTTGATAATACCCTTAGTTACGAACAAGTTGAAACAGAGTTGGAAGAATATAAATCGCGTGTCATTTATCTAGTAGCTCAATATCTCCATCGCCATAAGATCCCTTTACAAAATGTTAAAAAGATATTTGGAGATGAAAATCAGGATCTTTTCCAACAAATTGAAGGACTAGCTATAGGAATGGGGGCTGTTAATCCTTTAGCGTTAGCTATTGAAGAAAAATTACATGTGATTCAAGAGTTATCATCAACTAATGAACAACAAGCGAATCAGATAGCGCTGTTGACCCAAGATAGACAACAACAAGCAGAATTGATGAACAAGTTAGGTCTTAAGGTTGAAGAGCAAGCAGCACTAATTAGCAATCTGCGGCTCGAAGTTACAGATCAAGCGGAGCTAATTAGCAATCTGCGGCTTGAAGTTAAAGATCAAGCAGAATTAATTAGCAATTTGCAGCTTGAGGTTAAAGATAAAGCAGCACTAATTAACAATCTGCGGCTTGAAGTTAAAGATCAAGCAGAGTTAATTAACAATTTGCAGTTTGAGGTTAAAGATAAAGCAGAATTAATTAGCAATTTGCGACTTGAAGTTAAAGATCAAGCGGAACTTATTAGCAATTTGCGACTTGAAGTTAAAGATCAAGCGGAACTTATTGGCAAGTTAGAGCTTGAGGTTAAAGATCAAGCAGAACTGATACGCCATTTGAATCTTGATCTTGGAATGCGCGCTAAGCTGATTAAAGCGCTAAACCTTAATATTGAAGAGCAAGCAGAATTGATTAAGGAATTGAGACTTGAGGTAGGAGCGAAAGCTGAAGTGATTCACAAGTTAGAGCTTGATATCACAAAGCAAGCGGAACTTATTAAATCATTAACTTCTGGAAAAGAGGAGAAAGCGAAATTGATTGTCTTGTTGACTGATGAATGGGACAAGCAAATGCAATTAGTAAATGCCTTAACCTCTACTAATGAAGAGCAACAAAAGTTAATTATTGAATTATCTAGAGCAAATGCCCTGCTTGAGGAGGAGAATCGTAATCTTCGTGGCAACATAGCTCATCTCAATCAACAATTGGAACTATTAAAAGCAGAACAAAGTACAACAGCAACGGTTGATGATGAGTATGAGTTCGATCTTCAAATCATTATTAAAAAAGAACTAACTCCATTAACTAAAGATTATTTAATTCATTTAGCTAAAGAAATAAAAAAATCTGTGGATCCTACTCTGGATGTGAATGACTTTCCTAATCTTGTTAAAAATGTGAGAAAAATTCAAAGTTGGCCTGAAAATGAATCTAGTAAGATTCTTAAGCAAAAATTTGATAAGGTTAGCGAGTTGTATGACACACTTAAAGCAAAGAATAAACCTAGTGTCAAAGTTGGTCAATTCTATAATCAATTAAATGAAGGAGAACGACTCATCCAAGCTCACCGAGATCCGGCATGGAAAAGATATACAATGATTGCTCTAAGTATATTGGTGACGGGTATTCTTCCTGGTTTAGGTGTTCTTGCTTATTCTGCAATAACGGGTAATACCCCAAAATTTTGGCAATCTACTGGGCAAACATTCTTTCAAAGTGCTAAAAAATTGGAAAATACTGTTGTTAATCCCGATCTGAAAGATGTTCCTGTTAAAGGATTTTAGGAAAAAATATGAGCATATCAAATAAATTAAGTCTTGGTTGAGGTAAAATGTCCAAATTTACGCTTCCCGGCTGTAAGCCAGCCGGTCTACCGATCTTAGGCCATGTTGACCCAAAATACGTTTTTTTAGAGAGTATATAATCGCGCTAATTCTGATAAGGATTGATCAATTGTTGTGAGTATGAAATTCACTTCATCCTCATTAATTGTCAAAGGCGGTGCTATTCGGAAAACATTACCAAATTGTCCTCCTTTTCCAACTAATAATCCTTTATCCTTACACAGATCCATTAACTGAAATGCTTCATCAGATGCTGGTGTTTTTGTTATGGGATCTTTGACGAGTTCAATCCCTAAAAGCAAACCACGACCACGAACATCTCCAATGAGGGGGTGCTTCTTTTGTAATTGATGGAATCCATCTTTTAATAGATTACCCATAATACGTGCATTTTCAACAAGTTGTTCTTCTTTAATGATTTCCAATGTGAGCTTAGATTGGATCATTTGCAATGGGTCACCTGCAAACGTATTAAAATACGTTTTGCCAGTCATTGTTTCAGCAACTTCAGTTTTCATAAGTACTGCTCCTACTGCAGCACCGTTACCGAATCCTTTTGCCATAGTTACCATATCTGCATCGATAGCCAAAGTTTTGGTAAGTAAAAGATCGCCGCCGCCACGGCCTGCTCCAGTTTGTACTTCGTCACTGATGTACTTACCACCGTAGTTATGAACAATCCGGGCGACCTCGGCAAAATAGTCATCAGGAGGAGTAATAAAACCACCTACGCCCATTACGGGTTCCAGTATAAAAGCAGCTATTTTTCCATGTGTCGAATTTTGAATGGTTGTTTCAACATTTTTTGCACATTCCAGATTGCAGCTTTCAGGTTTTTGTTTAAAGGGACAGCGATAGCAATAGGGTTCAAGAGCCGATGTTACACCGGTAACTGGCTGTCCCTTGAATCGCCAGATTGAATGGCCACATGAGGCCAGTGCAGCAGAAGTACCCCCATGATAAGAGTGGCGTACATTCACGACCATCGTTTCGCCAGTTGCGTGACGTGCTGCCATTATGGCAAGTTCATTAGCTTCTGAACCAGAATTAGTAAAGGATACCCTGTCCATACCATTAGGTGCTTCTTCAAGCAAACGCTCTGCAGTTTCGACAGGTGCTTGATTTAAATAAAGAAGACTTGTGTGCTGAATTACATCATCTTCTATTGCTTCAATCAGTGCTTTTTTGATCTTAGGATGATTATGGCCGGCTGAGATACAAACAATTCCACCTATGGCATCAAAGTAACGTTTCCCTTCGGAGTCCCATACATAAGTACCTTGTGCTTTGACAAGCTGAATTGGTTCTTTATGATAAAATCCAGCAGTAGGTAAAAAGTGATTTTTTCTAAAATGAATAAGCTCTTCGTTTGAGCGTAGTTGTTTTTGAGCATTGTTCTCATTCATGAGGGTTGTTTCCTTTTATGTTTGTGAAGACTTGAACTTGTAAATAAAGAGCTTTTGCAGACTCCTTTTACTTCAAATTCTTGTTGATTTATTTTGAGATTTACATCTTTTTCTAGTATTTCTTGAATACTATATTTTTTAAGGTTCATATTTTTATCATTCTCCTTTTTATATTCGTTATTAATAATAAGTTGTATAATATATTTAAGATCAAGAGCAATTTACTCATTTTCCAACCTGCATAAACTTATTTGAATATGCGTCATGATAGATGCCATATTTCTTCACGAATTAAAAGTGGTCTAAACAAATTTAATTTTCTTATTTTTTATGTTTGGAGATGTTTATCCAACTAGATGAGTTCTTTTGAAAATCAGTCAGCGCTTTTGCCCCTCATCAGTCTCACTGTCATTGACTTAAGGCACTTACAGTCAACTTCATCTGTATGATGATGTGTTTATTGAAGCCTGCATATTACTAAAGAATGTTTCTTGCTTGTTTTTAATCTGATTTTTTATCTTCAAATATAGTTTCTAGTATTTCATTGGGAAAGCTCAAGAATCGATGCTCATTCTTATAAGGAATGGTCAATCACCAAATGTAATCTCTTGCTCAGATTTAGATAAGACTGTTGCTATAAAATAAATACTCATAACTAGAGTGTTCCTATACTTTAAAGTCCTCAAAGGAGTAGTGATGATAAGATTATTAATTGACAATGATGGAACGATTGGGTCAGGAGAACCACCTCATGTAGTTCGTAATTCAGCCGTCTTTGCCTTGGCTGCTCTCCCTTGCTATAAAGAAGTATCAATTTTTACCCATGGTGGGGCAAAAGGGCCGACCTACGATCTTCTTATGGCTAATCAGATTTCTTTAGCGCAATTTAAAAAATTTGTATATACGGGGGCAATAAACGAATGGAGAGAGGCAGGAAAGATCTCTAAGGTATATACAACTTATGATATTGCTTGGGGGCAAGGCCCAGGCCAATATTATGAAGACATGATTGCTCCAGTTGAACGTGCGTTGATTGAGATCAAAGAAAATCTCGATAGAGGTAGTATTACACAAGAGCAAGCCAATGCGCGTTATGCTGAGTTGAAACCTCGTATGGAAGAAATGTCTCAATTTGAAAGAAATGGCGTTGCATTTTTGTATAATACAAAGAATACGCGCGGTAATCAGGATTTATACGACACTGTTCCTGGATTGCAAAAGGCATTAGAAGATTTTAAAGAATTTTTTATCAATAGTGGGGTGAATCAAGAACCCCTTAAAAAACTTGCGGAGCAGTATAATCAACAAGTTTTTGAGCAAAAAGAAGAAAACGCCTTGCTTAAAGAACAGATGATTGATTTACTTTCCACCATGGATCCACGCCACTCAAAAGAAAATGCAGCGGCTTATTTAAAATCAATCACTGATAGCAGTAATGGTACTGTGAATATAACACGAATAGGAAGGTATCAAGGCTCCTATGAAGAAGACTTAGCGCCAACAGTATACGAAATTACGAAAAAAGCATTGGGGTATAAACAAATTCAGCTTGAAAATCCCTATTTAGAAAATCAGATGTTTGATGATTCACTGGAAAATTTAGCCTGCATGGAAGCTGCTGATCGTTCTTTAATAAATGGTGATTTAACCACTGCACTTATTACGATGCGCGAAGATCGTAAAGGAAAAGAGTGTACCATTAATGATCCTAAGACACATTCACTCCTTACACGTCCCTATCTATATACTGAAGCAGAGATTTTAAATGCGCTTTGCGCTCATTCCTCAGCTATGCAGAAAGAATGTGAAAATGCCTATGAAGTATGCCAATCGCTTGTTAGTCCTAATAATTACCCGCAAGAAGGAAGTTTTAATATTAAGTGTAAGAGTATTGTTCAAAATGCAAATTTGATATCAAAAAATAGTAATAAACATCCTATATGGCTTCAAGCTTTAAAAGATATCCAGGATCTAACTGTACCTCAAGCATTAAAAGATAAGAAAAATTTGGACTATCTCATTGATTTACTCAATAAGGAACCTCAGAACGATCCTCAACGTATTCATGATTTAATTGATAAGTTAGTTCAAAGTGGAGACCGTGAATTTACGCGACAAAACTTTAGGGATAGTTTTTCTTATTATAAAGTGGCGTACTTGTTTTTAGATCCCGCTTATGCGGATGAGCATACTATTCATCAATTCAAGCAACAAGTATTTGAAAAGATGAAATATTCTTATACGACTGAGCGTTTGCAAGCCCGTGATAATCATTTTGATAATAGCTATATTCACCAATTAAATGGACAGCTTGAATCCAGTGGTGTCGAATCTCGCCTACGCATGGTTCAACTATACATAGATTTACATCAAAATATTCATCGTTTTGCTTATGCGGATCAAGGTATGTTTGGTTTTCGACAATCGCTATTTGCGAAAAACCACCGAAATCCAATGGAAAATGATTCATTGTTTTCAAGAAGAATTGTTGACTACCTCATTAAAACAATGGAAATATATCCAAATGCAGAAAAAATATGCAAAACGAAATTAGCGGCGCTCCACACAATTCTTTCAGCCCCAAGCTACAAAAATTACATTACGACGAAGCTTGAGTCATACGAACAAAATAAAGCCACTAAAGCATCAGTTATTCCAACAGCTCAACCTGTTTTTCAGTAGAGGAGTCATTATCAGGAAACAGAAGAAAATCTTATTATGCTGCCCCCAAAAGATCTTATTGGGGGCAATCTTAGTAAGCCCTAAGATCACAACTCTGTTATCCTAACGTGTATATTTCCTGACGGAGGAGTACAAGAAGAAAAATAGTTCAAGTCAAGACTGTTTTTTTAATTTTTGTTTGTTTAAAATAGCTATGTCTTAATTCTTTTCAAATGTCCCATCCTGTGGATATTTCTTCAAATAAAGGGCTGAGCCTTTTCCCGTACTTCTTAATCTTTCCTTGTTTTATCTAGGGTTTAGTTAGTTTTAAATGAAATCTACTCTTCTAAGTTATGCACATTTTCTGTGGATAAGTCTGTTTATAGAGTGTCAAACTCCTTGTGATAATTAGCGATTAAGAGGTGATGTATCATTTTCCATAGTGTCTTTTTTGATACGCTACACTTGTATAAGGTTCAATAGAAAAAGATTCATTATGAAAGATAAAAGTAAAGAATTGCAAATAAGCAGTAATCCGAACAGTGTGTTTTCAACGGCTTCTTCTAAGGATCGTTTAAAGGATTTTGATGCAAGCAAACAAAATGCATGGTTAGAATATACTGCGGCAGTAATTAATGAATTAGGTGATCTATTTCCTTTCTTTCCGGAGAAACCTCCACTAATCCATAAAGATCTGCGTTGCCCAGAGGACTTATTATCCATCCAAGTAGGATGTACCTATGCTTGGTTAGCAAATAAAAGGCGAGAAGTAGCTAAAATTTTAAAACATGGCCCTTTAAGACATCAATTTGGGTTATTTAATAAGCCAGGATTTGCATCTACCGATGAATTTAATTTAAACAGAGATTTATCTTCACAAAAAAATGAGATCTACGAGCATGTTCATGAGTTAATTAATAAACCTACAGAGAACATTGAAGTAACAGAACAAAAAAATGAGCATGAAGAGAAAACTCAATATATTATTCGCATTAAATTAACTGAGGATGAGCGCGCCAAATTACATGAAAAAAACAAGAATTCTCTTTTCCCATTTATTGAAGATGAAGTGGCACTTACGATTACGTTGCATGATTATGGCAAACAAGACAATCGAACAACTCTTGTTATTGATCATTGCATGACGCCTTTTGCAGAAAACTATGCGAGCAAATCCAGTTATTTTCAAGTTCAATTTGCATTAATTCAACCTTATTTTGAATTATGTTGTAATTGGAACTCTACTGAAAGCATCCACGAGTTCTTAATGAATGCGGGAAAAATTGCTCATGGGCTTGCGCGATTACAACCTGTTGGTCGAGGCAATTCTGCAATTGTAGAATGGATGATAAGAGGTTTAGCAAGAGCAAAAAATATTGAATTAGGATTTTTTACTCATAACGAATTAGGATGGGACTTTAAAGCCTTTTTAACTCCTGATATCGAAGCATATGCTCATTGGTTTGCTGAAAAAGCATTTGCATCATCTAATTTGATAGCAAAAGAAAGCATTTCATTAGGGGGCTAAAATGGCGGCGCAATTTTGCAAATAATAAATAAATTAAAAGAACAAAATATTTTTAAAAAATATGCTCACTAATTTACCAAATATTTTAGCTATTCTAATTATTATTTCCTAAAATAATTTATATACCTATTTTGAGTAAAAAAATGTGCAGATTTGTTGCCTATATTGGAAAAGAAAATATTTTACTATCTGAACTTTTAATTAAACCAAAAAATTCACTGGTAAAACAAAGCCTTATTTCTCAAGAATCACACACAGTGACAAATGGGGATGGTTTTGGTGTTGGATGGTATACTCCATTTGATAAAAATCCAGCATTATTTACTTCGTTATTTCCTGCATGGAATGATCAAAACCTATCTTATTTGGCAAAAAAAACAAAATCATCACTTTTTTTTGCTCATGTACGAGCCGCAAGTACAGGAGGTATTTCCCAATTTAATTGCCATCCCTTTATCTATAAAAATTGGCTATTCATGCATAATGGTTGGATTCCCTATTTTGAAAAAATAAGACGTCAAATTCATCATTTGTTGGAGGATGATATTTATAATTGGATAAAAGGAACAACTGATTCAGAGTTGATATTTGCTTTGTTTTTGCAATTATCAAAACAAATAAAAATTAAAAGTTCCCAGGATATCCATACAGTATTACTAGAAACCTTAACTCTTATTAATGATTTAGTAAAAAAAAATTATCAAAGAGCCGTATGCTATTTTAATATTTGTATTACTAATGGAAAACAGGTAGTAGCATTTCGTTATTGTACCTCTTCTCAAGCTAAACCGGAAACCATGTATTTTGGCAGGGATAAAAATTCTATTTCAGAATATGTCATAATCGCATCTGAAAAACTCTCTACAAAAGGGTTTGAATGGAAAATTATTCCTCGAAATCACAGTTTGTTAATTGAGTCTGATTTTAATCTTTCTTTAAATGAACTTTGAATCAGTGTGAGTTATCCATAAACTCCAGTATTGGTATGGTAATAAAAGTAATATTTTTTACTAGGTAAATGGTATTATCACTTAGACTATTCATTAGCAAAATTAATAAATTTTTGTCTATATTCGCAAAAATTCAACTCAAATCATTTAAAGCATGAGCAAATTGTGCTAATTTATGTATATTTTATAGGCAATAATGGGTTTCATAGTGAAGGATAAAGACATGGTTAAACCAGTTCATGTTCTAATAGTTGGTGGTGGTATCGCGGGATTGACTTTGGCTAATTTATTAATTCATGGTAATAAAAAAGTTAAGTTTCATATAACCCTATTCGAATCTCGGCCATTTTGCGATAGTAATGAGCAAAGTATCGGCGGAGGGATAGGGATTTGGCCACCAAGTCAGGCTGTATTAAGAAATATACCAAACTATCAAAACCTTATAGAACAATTTGGTTATATTATGCCATCGCCGAGTTACCGAGATGCAGAGGGAAAAATATTAGCACGAGCAAATGAAGACTTTGGTGATCGATTTCCTGTTCAGTGTTTAAACCGCGATGATTTAATCAATATGCTCTCAGCAGGATTAAAAAATAGAGATGATGTTGAAATTATTACGTCACAAAAAATTCGCGGATATGAAAGAGATAATGATCAAATCGTGGTTAATATTGATGGTAATAAATATAAAGGTGATTTACTTGTCGCTTGTGATGGGATTCACTCAAAAATTAGAAATTGCCTGATGTCTGAATTAGAACTGCCCCCAGTCCTCGAGACCGACCTTGGTTACACATATTTTCGGGCAAATACTCAACTTCCTGCAGATACCCAGCATAAATGGTGGTCTCAAGCATTTGAAACATGGGGAAATGGCACCTCTAAAAAGTATGGAAATCATGAAATTCGCTTCGGTTATGTGCCACTAAAACCCCCAAATGCCTTCTGGTTTATCGCGGTTAAAACACAAAAAGATCACCAATATTTATCGCCAATTAATGGTGTGCAGGTAGTTAATGAAGACACCAAGGAATTTCTGAAAGAATTGATTAAAGAATGGAAACCTATTCGAACAGATTCTGGTGAGATTGTAGTTGATTACGAAGAATTAATTAATTCGACGCACAAAATACTAAGAACGGATATTGCTAAAATTCAAGGAGTTGAACAATTTCCTTGGACATCAAAAGATCATCGAGTGGTGTTAATGGGGGATGCTGCTCATGCTACTGCACCGAATATTGCTCAGGGAGCTGGTTTATGTATCGAAGATGCAGCGTGTTTGGCTTCTAAGCTCAACCGAGTGGATTATTTAGAAGGCATATCTGAGTATGAGCAAGAACGAAAACCCCGTGCTAAAACGGTGCAAAATATTGCAGATTTGATTGCATCGGTAGGACAAGTTCAAAACCCGATAATCAAAATGATAAGAAACGGGGTAATGCGCACTGCGAGTAGTCTTTTTCCTTCGCTACAGCGAAGTATATTTGAATATTTTGTGTCGTTCAGCTTAGGTGGTTCAACGAAATCAAGATATTGGCAAGCTCCTCGATTATCAATAACTGATGATGCGTCATCTTCTGTATTCGGCAGCATTTTTCCTAAATTCAATCAACTGGATAATCATGTAAAAGAGTTTAAAACTTCGAGTATTGGCGGTAGTGGTACGGGTGTTGTTACCGTAGAAAAGCCTTCATCTTTTGCAAAGATACTGGGTGCTTTTGCAGGTTTTCCCCGTGATATGAGTCAGCAACCATTTTATGCGCAAGTAACCAATTTATCTAAAGATGTACAACGTTGGAGTAGGGTATTTGGCTATAACACTCCTCAACAGAAAACCTATTCAACCACACACTCGCTCTATCGCGGGTTTAATCAACAAATGTATTTAAGTGAGGGTATCGGTGGTTTTCTAGACAAGGCGTTTCGATTTATTTACCAAATAAAACTCCAAGCAGATAAGTCATTAAAATATGAATCTCAGGGGCTAACATTCTTTGATTCATTCCAAATACCATTACCCACATTTTTATTACCAAAATCAGAGTGGATCGAAAAACCAACGGAAGATGGTTGGAAATTTGATGGTAAAATTTCTTTTCCTATGATTGGTACGTTATTGCATTATTATGGTCAATTCCAAATTGACAAAAAAGATGTTGTAACGAATAAAAGAATTATTATAGCGGGCGGCTCTGGAATGATTGGCAAAGAGGTTTGTTTGGAGTTTATCAAAAAAGGATATGACGTATATTGTTTAAGTCGCTCTGCACAAACACAACTCAATATTGAAGGAGTCAAAGTCAGGCCTATTAATGAAGATTGGTCCGATTTGATTGATAAAAACACCATTATATTGAATTTAAGTGGATCAAATCCAGGCGCTAACAGATGGACCCCTTCCGTAAAATCAGATATAGCCGAATCACGCTTTCAGGTAATTGACACCATTGTTCAAAACATAGAAAGAGCTCACGAAAAACCATTAAAATACCTACAAGCTTCCGCAGCGGGATTTTACGGGGATGCTGGCGATACAATTTTGACTGAAGACAGTGAGTCCGTTGTGGGTAGTGATCCAGGAACAAAATTCCGAGTAGACGTATGTAAGGAAATTGAAGAAAGAGCAAATAAGGCGAATTGCAACGTGGTTAATTTAAGAATTGGACATGTTCTATCTAATGAAGGCGGTCTTTTACCCTATTATCGATTCGCTGGTTTTTTCTCTGCTGGTCGATTTGGTTCTGGTAATCAATTTGTGCCCTTTGTGCATGTCAAAGATGTTGCGAAGGCTATTGAATTTATTGCTAATAATGACACACTTATTGATGGCGCAATAAACATAACTGCCCCACAATCCTGTAGTAATTCTGAAATGTTGAGAGAATTGCGATTAATTAAATGGGCGCCCGGAGTACCTCTGCCTGAATCTGTATTAAAATTACTAATCGGCGAGTCATCTGTTGTGTTAACAGATTCTGAGCGAGTCCAACCGAAAAGGTTACTCGAGAGTGGATTCCAATTTGATTACAATACCCTAAATGAATCTTTGCATGGATTGCAGTAGGAGCGCTTCTTGCTGAAGGATATACTGGGTTTCGCAATAGAGAAACCCATCCTTCGAATATAGATTCAAGCGTTTATAATCACCTTGGTGTATAACGCGAATCTTCATGAGTTGAATCAATTGTTGCTTTTTTGATATGGTCTCGAAAATAATGGTGCACTTCCAATAAGCGTTCAGTTTCATCTTGAGTGGGTTTCCATACGGTGGCTGCTTCAAAATCTGTAACGTATTTTTCAACTCTGGCCAGCACTTTTGCTTGTAACTTAGGATCATATCCATACGTATCAAACTCTCCTTGAATTTCAGTTAAGGTTATATTCATTTCCCATATCTAGCTCAGCGCAGCAAAAAACATCCCAATGATGTATAGTATTAGTGAGTTCTAGAAAGTGTCTTGCATGCAGATAATACAAAATAACCCAAAATTTTTAATTTGATAATATTGGCACTAAAGCACTAGAAAATGAATAGGGGATTCTAGGACCTTTATCATCAGAGGCTTTGCTATCTTCATTGATGCTCCAAGTCATCGTCCCACCAAATGAGGACAATCCCTTAATATTTTGATATTCATTTGCTATTTCATTGTAGGTTCCATGCTCTAAGGCACCATGCCCTGCGCTTTCGCTCGAATTCGCAGGCTCTCCTATCATGATTTTTGTTTTTGAGTCTTTAGGCAATAATTTTTCTAAACATGGGGCAATTTTGCTAATAAACGTAGGGTATGTTTCATCTCCTACATTTTGCCATTGTACAGCACATTGGTTGTTAACTGTAAATCCAGGCGTGTTATATGCTTGTGCAAATATATAATCAAAGAGATTGTTACTTATCGCATCGTTATATACTGTTTCGGATCCGGTGTTAACAAATTGTATTGCTGTTCCAGAGGAATCTTGTACTGGGTTTATTTGAGGGGCACTAGTTATTATTAGTTTATTATTAAGAAGTTTTATTTGCTTTATTAAAGCAGATAAATATTGTTGTCGCTCTGTTGAATTTCCAGGAAAATCAGTTGTTGAGATATGTTCTAAATCAAAGTCTATGCCATCTAAATTTAGATTTTCTAAATAGTGTACTATGCTTTGTGCGAGTGTCGTACTATTAGTGGTTCCAGGTTTAAAGGTGTTATTAGCGCCACCGAAAGAAAGTAAGACTTTTACACCTTTGCTGTGAGCAAATGCAACACTATTGGTAAAGTTTGGTATCCACTCGGGTGGTTCAGGCCACCATTGCACAGAGGGTAAAAAGCAGCCATCAGGCATAGTTGGACCACAGTTTAGATTCATGCCCACTTTATCGCCATCAATAGTACCAAATGCAATGACAATTACATTATAGTTATTAGCGATTGCCTCTTCTATACTTATCTTTCCCCAAGATTCTAAATATCCAACCATGTTGTATTTGAGTGGAACCGTTGTTTGAGATGATAGTCGTTCAGCAAATTTTTCGGCTTGTTGTATTTCTTTTTTCTGTGCATTTTGTGTGGCAACATGAGTATTTTGAGCGGAAGCATTTGTAGGTATAAAAACCAGAGTAAAATCCAACAAAAAAACGGGTAATACTTTAATCATTAACTTGTTCATAACTAACTCCTTAGATGATAGTTATTTGGACAGATTTTTTATTTTATGTATATCACTATAGCTTGTTTTCTTAGCATTTATTCGAAAAGTCCTAATTTTTGCCGACTTCATGCCAATATATTTATGGTCTTGATAAAGTGGGGGATTTATTGTCGTTGATATTGGAGACAATAAGCTCTGTTTAAGTTTTACTATGTATTGTTTTTAACGTGAGTTTAGAATAAAGAATCTATTTTAGATCACGCAATTTAAAAAAAATCTCCCAGTCCCTATTTAAGTCCGTTCAGCCTGAGGAGGGGCAAAATGCCCCGTCTCGAAGGATTTTATTATTTGTTCTTAGCTATGAGGTTTCATCTTGAGATCTTTTTGGCTGAAAGTTTATCGGAAACCTCATCCTTGTCATGGGATTATTGTTATGCGAAAGGTGTAAGCCCAGTTTACCACTTTATTTGTCTAACTTGTGACCATCTAGAAATCGTTCACTACGTTCATTGTTTTGTTTTTCTATCTGCTTTTCTTGTTTCGTTCTTCCGAATTTAATGCGATTTTCAGAAGCTTTTTTTTCATTTTCTAAACGATTTTTAGTTTTTCTTTTTTTATTAAGATTAATCACGTTCATCATAGTAACTCTGTTATGTAATATTGTTTATACTATAGCGCATAAAATGTGAAAAGATCATCTCAATAAATAACTCAAAATCCACTGTTATGGGAATGTTGGGAATGGAAAACCCAAATTGTAACCCCTCTTTCTCTAACAGTGTATCAAAACATATCCCTGTGCATCGATGAATCCTTGTAACGTTTTCATAAGCCTATCTGCTGATATACTAACCAAGTCGCCATAAATAAAGTCCAATTAAATTTATTAGTATGTTATATTAAATAATTTAATATGCTTTTATTTTCAGTAAGTTATTTAATTTTTAGGATTGATATCCTCGATTGATCCAGATGCTACGTGTAGTTCCACCTAGTTAAGCTGTTAACGCATAAAATGCTCGCAAATAGTTATTGCTATCAGGTGATTAATAAATCATATAGAATTACCTACAATTGATTGCTTTATGAATATTAATCTCATTTTCTTTATTGGCAGCGAAAGAATCGATATAGCTATTTAAATTGGAAATAGCCTGGACATAATTGTTGCAATCATGTCCGGTGATAGACTGAGTGTTTTGGCATACCCTGGAACGACCAATATTACAGTCATAGTTAGACACTCCTCCGAAATCAATCACGTATGCTTTAAACGACTTTCCTTCGTTGTGAATCAAAATGTTAGGCTCCAAAGTATCGTTTTGGTACAAATTTTTAGCAGCCAAATCGTGTAACGCATGCGCGACAGCTAACCATATTTTAGCTTGATTCAATTTGTCGTCACATTCTATGTTATTTAGCCACCACCCTAACTCTTGGCCAGGCAAACAGGGTAATATTAATCGCGGACCATTCTCTTGATTGAATACTATCGTTCCTTTTTTATTCGGATAAACAATGTTCCATTTTTTTAGCTCACGTTCAAACTCTTTTGCCTCAAAAGCAAACAATTCGGAGCGTTTTTTGGGCGTGTCCCCATAAAATGCTATTTTTTTTTCCGGTATTCGCTTGACGATGTATAGAGGATCATCGGTTCCATTTTTGGCGAAAAATCGACTATCTGCTGAATATCCAGAGGGCGGACGGCTATGGGGCGAATAAGTAACCCCTAAATTTATAAAAGTTGAGTTCTGTTTTTCTAGCGTAGGAAATTGATAGGAAATTTCTAATTTTTCATTACTCATGAATAAATAGCTGCACCTTTTTTCATTATTTTACGTCTTTAAATGGGAAAGAACTATAGTTTATATACGCTTCATAATCAATAAGGAATTGGTAAGACACCAAAATCAACATACCGTTTGTGCTTATTAGACTTCAATGATTTTCTTTGAAAACTGCGACTTTTCTTAATACTCCATAAACAGTCAGTAGTGGGTTACGTAGAATGTAAAAGAGAGTCGCTTGCACTAAAAATATAAGAAATTTAATATGCTCAAAAGTAATAGTAATTGCGATTTTTAGTCATTCGAGGGAGTGTTCTGAGTAAGCAGTTCTGAATAGGGAAGTTTAATGAAATCAATTTTCAATAGCCTGCTATGTTGGCGTTCAATACTTGTGTGCATTGTGCTGCTTATGGCAAATGTGTCGCCATCTCAATCAATGCAGCCCAAACGGGATAAGCAGACAATACTGTATGCTACGAGAATTCTGGATGTTCGTAGTGGTATCTACCTCAAGAATTCTGCAATCTTGAGAGTGTCTTTCTTGTTCCTACCTTGTCAGGGCTCGATGCGAGAATAGCCAAGGCGTCTGGTGGATTGTCTTCCGATAGTATTCAGTCATTAGTCAAAGCAAAAAATCAGACATTTTTCTGTGCAAGACAGATCGGAGTCAAAATTGCTAGCGGCTCTGATCCTGCATCGGCAGAGCGTCATGGCAAAAATGCTGAAGAGCTTAAATCCATGACACGCCGAAAACTAAATCCGTTGGAAGCAATTCAAGCAGCTACTATCTCTGCAGCAGATTTGCTTGGATATAGGAACAATAGAATCTGGAAAGTTTGCTGATTTGATAGCCGTTCAGGGCGCTCCTATTGCTGATATCACAAGATTGCAACACGTTAAATTCGTTATGAAAAGTGGAGGAATTATCAAAAATAATCTTACATAGTTCGAGTTAGAGCAAAAATATGGTTCCTTTCTTTAAAATAGCGGCGTTGTTGTATAGCTCAACAAATGTCTTGGTATAAATCGCGTTATCTGTTTGGTGCTCCTGCTAAAGAAAGATACTCGGTTTTCATCTAAGATGACTACTTGAGCAATAGATTTTTGTCCCCTATATTTCTTCTGGACTGTCTTATTACACATTATTCATGATTCCTTTTATAGGAATAGATTACGTGTCTCAAGGCGATATCAAATCTCATCTCAATTTAAATAATTAAAACCTTAGTCCCTGGATTGGCTTTTACCCAATTAGCCACATATTCGATATAGTTATTTTTACCAACAGCAATGCATCCACGTGTTGAGTAAGGTAAGTTGTTAAACCAACTAAGCCTACTAGATGACTGAGTGGGTCCATGGATCCCTACATCTCTACCTGTATATCCTGCAGCTAGTTGCTTTGTGGTGGGATAGAGAATGGGAATAAATACTTTAAATTGATTGGATTTTCTTGGATGAGCTAACCCATATAAACCAATTGGAGTTTTATTATCACCCGCTTGTTTTTTACCGACACCTTTGTTTCCGAGAGCTACTTTAAAGCTCTTAATTACAGTACCATGTTTACAAATATTTAAAATTCGCTTTGTGGTGTGTACATTGATTCCGTTTGATAAAGGACAAGTAGCGGTACTGGCGAATAAAGCGACAGGGAAAAAAATAGAGATCATTAAATAAATTGCTTTTATTTTCATTTAAGTAGACCAATATTGTTTAAATTGGGCAATAATTATTCCATAATATTGCCTTTATTCATAGGGGTTGACAGGCTAAATTTTTATTATTTTTCAATTGAAGAAACATCAAATAGGTCTTAAACAGCGTCCAATTGGTATAGTAAGCAAAAATATCGTAGCCTAATTTGTAAGATTACTGATATTAGCCCTCCATTCTCTTTACAAGTACTTAAAGAAAAAAAGAAAATATTAGAAGAAGAAAAATTAGAAATGGCCCTTATTAAATGAATAGTACTAAAATTTCTACAGATTTTATGAATAATTATATTATTATGGGAGGTGGCCCTGTAGGGTGTTATTTAGCTTACACTCTATTAAGTCAAAAAAATGCTCGTGTTTTTATACTTGAAGGTCGTGCCTTTGAACGTCTGCAAGTTATTCGTATTCCTTTCTGTATTGCTAAAAATTTACCTGAATATGTAAAAAATATAATGTGGGCTGACGAGGAAACACGCTTACGAATATTTAATACATATCAAGCAGATGATGAAAATTTTTGGCCAAAACCAGGTTATCCTTATTGGCCATGGATTAATATTGGTTTATTCCAAGAAAGTATGATTAATTTTCTTCAAAATAATCCCGAATATAAAAATCGATTCTTTTTTATTCCTGTTTACTTCGATTTAGAGAAAATAAATTACCAGGCAGAAATAAAAAAAATACTTTCAATAAATCATTCAACAATTATAGAAAATATAACGGCAATTTATTGTACTTGTGGAACCTATGCAAAATCATTAAGAGGAGAACTAAATCTTCTTGATGGGAAAATATCTGAACCAAAAGGCCATGGTGTTTATTTAATTTATCAAAATAAAGGTGTAGAGAATTACCTCAGAAATTCTACTCCTATTTTATATACTAAATTAGGTGAAAATGGTATTTCATATGCGGCATCTAATAATTGCAACTATGATGTTCAACTATATACCTATCCAGCTGGTGAATTATCTTCTGTACTAAATGAAGTCCCCGAGGATTTTATCCACCGTGTAAAATATAATTCTCTATTCAATCGACTTGATATGACTGGGAGGGCGTTATCTGAAAACTCAAAACAATGGTTTGAAAATTATAAAAAAATTATTGTTAATGAAACAAATAAATATGGAATTGAGCTACCATCCGATTTAGAAAAAATAGAAATCTTCTATGCCTCTCGTAGCGAATATTACTGGAATAGGGCTGCAATAAAAGTTTCATGGCAAAAAAATCTTCATGTTCCTCTATTTTTTATTGGAGATAGTGCTGGAAGCACCGATTATAAATTTGGCTTGAGTGTTGGTCGGGGATTTTTAGCTGTCGATATGCTGATAAATTCAATGCAATATTATCGCTATGATTTTGATAAAATTGCTTCAAATTATCAAACTTATTGGAATAAGATAATTTTTTGTGAATTTAACAAAGGACCATTGTTGTCCTTAGAACCATGGATTCAATATCAATATTTAATAAAAGGCAGAGAGGTACAATTTCACAATAATAAGCGTATTCACTATATTGATAATGACCAATATGAAATTTATTTAGATGAGTATCAACATCTTTCAACGGATTTTTCAAAGACCAGCGAAACGAGTTCTATTTTATTTATTAACACAAAAGCGATAAAAGAAAATATCGAAAATATTATTTCTTTTGGGAAACATTGTTCGCATTCAAAAATAATTGGGGTGATAAAGAGTAATGGCTATGGATTAGGTTCCAAATTAGTTTCAGATTTAGCCATAGAAGCAGGTATCGATTTTTTAGCAGTTGCTAAATTGCAAGAAGCAATCGCACTGAGAAACTCAGGGATTCCCAGTTCTGTGCGTCTCATGACTTTTGAAGCGCCTATGATATATGATCTTAGCACTTATGCTGCCAATCAAATAGAAGTTATTTTGCCTTCTAGCAAAAATGCAGCATCCGTAAAAATGATTGAAAAATGGCTGCAAAATAAGCATCGTATTCTTGGAAAGTTAAAAGTACATATCATGGTTGATACTGGCTTGCGGCGAGACGGTGGCTATGAGAGTAATATACCTGATTCAGTCATGGAGACTATTTCAAAATTGCAACTTCTTGATCCTAATCAAGTGGAGTTTGCAGGGCTGTCTACTCATTTAGCTTGTTATCGTTGCACAGATTATAATGGAGATGAAATCATTAATTTCCGTTCTCTACAATTCCATAGATTGAAGGAAGTTATAAAATTTCTTTTTTTACAAGGCATTCATATCCCTTTGATTCATATTGGTGGAGGGCTTGCTCTTCTTGCTGAGAAATGGCCGTTGCAATTTGAAAAATTTTCAAAAGAATTTAATATGAGATTGTATACAAGAGTGGGGCATGGGCTTTATGGCATGGAACTTGAAAAAGATTTACATCTAGATAGTCCGAGGCTTCGCCCAGTTGTACAAATGGATTTACAAGTACGTAATGTTTTTTATGTTGAAGAAGGAGAGCCTGTCTCTTATGGTGGTTACTGGCGCGCTCCGAAAGATGGTGCCTGGATAGCTACCCTTGCAGGGGGATGGGCTGAAGGAGTCCCGCGTACAGCCCAGACATTAGGGGAATGGCAACATGGGATAATGGTTTGTATCAACAATCAGCAATATCCTATCGTTGGAAAAATTAACATGAATGCAATGATGGTAAATTTGGGATCTTTGACAAAAGTGAAACCAGGAGATAGGGCAATTATTTTTGGATGGAGAGATCATGAGCCAAAGTTGAATGACTTGGCGCAACTAAGTGGTCAAATTGCTCCATCTATTATGGTGAATGTGCCATTTTCAATGCCAAGAGTAGTAGTATCAGAGTAAATACGTTAATGAGTAACTTCAGATGTGAAACGAAACCTATATAATGATTTTAAATTTCCAGTCGATAGGACTACTCAAAAAAGGATTTTATTTTCTGCCTAAGTACATTATTTTTTTGACAGATAAAGCAACTCCATTCTAATAGGAGTTGCGTTTAGTTGAGAGAAATTTTTGAGAGTTTTCTGCGCCCCAAAAAACTCTCTGTTTGTGTTTCAAATTATTATGATAAAACTCTTTTATAGGTTAGCTTGATATCCATAACTAGATTTTAGCTCCAGATCCTCAGACTGTTTTTCTGGTTGGAAAAATTTAAATTGATGCACATTATCAGCTAAAAACCATTTAGCCAAAATATCACAATCAGTTTTCACATTTTCCATCGTCAGCTTTCTTAACCCCTGTCTAATTAGTGCTTGAGCTTCCAGAGGAATAATTTTACAACCTAGGGTCAGATCCTTATCATTTTGAAGCAAATACTCCTGAATTACACGCAATTGTTTTTCAATTTCAACTGTATCTTCAAGATTATAAAGTTTTGAGCAAAGGGCCATTAATCTCATGCTATGGATACGATGCTGCAAGCCTTTGCCAATGGTATTGACAATATCCTCACACCAATCATCAAACTGATATTGTTTCTGAGTGAATTGGCCACCAAGCCTTAGCATTAAGCCCATTAAGGCAGTACGTTTTTCATCTGCTGTAAAAGGAGTTAATGTATGCAACAAGGTATTATTAACATTAACTAGGGTTGCTTTTAATGTTTCCTCGGCCTTGTCTGCAATATTTTTCAATGCATCAAAAAATTCATGATAGTTAATAAGATATTGATAATCTCTTAATGCATTACTTGGGGGAAATCGATCTTGATAAACAGTATTTAAAACATTCCGTCTTGCAAAAAATGATAAGATCTTAATTTGTCCTAATTCATCTAAAGCCCAATCGTGATCAATTTTATAAAGATTTTTTTTATTTAATACAATATTGCCAAGATGTAAATCCCAATCTGAGACTAAAAAACTCGCGGCAATAATATGACAAAACTGAGTCAAAAACTGACTATCTTTTTTATAGTTTTCCTTTTTAAATTTAGAAAATAATTGTTCATTTTGAAATATAGAATTTCGAGAAGTAATAAAATCTAAACGTCTCGGAACGATAGTTTTTAAATGAGCCAAAAATGGCTGATTTAGAAATACACTACCCTCATCTGAGCAAACGGTTTGAGTCGGCAATATGTTTGAACAAAGCGGATGGGCAATAACACTTGCAATCGTGCTTGCTAAAATATCTTCTAAATGCTTTGGTTTTTTAAAAATAAATTGCTCTTGTTGTTGATTTTCATATATCGCTGCATTTTTAAAATGAGGAGGTGTAGGTTGTAAGGTATATCCTTCAAATTGAAGATATTTAAAATGTGAGGGGAGAATGGGTTTATCAGATGCAATTGGCTTTTGTAATATACCTAACCATTTATTCACTAGTGGTTCTGATACGAAAGACATTAAAACTGCTTCTGAAAATGTTTTGGCGATGATAAGACCTTCACTAGGAGATTCAAAAGTATTGATTTCAAACAGGGACTTTAATTCTAAATACAGATTGAAAATTTTATTTAATGCAATAAAGCTTTTTTTGTCTAATTTTTGTTCTATATCTTCCTTGATCTGAGATAAAACTTCAGGGTTTTTTTCTCTTAATAAGATTTTTACAAATGTTTCTGCCGCAAAATCAGTAATCTTAGTTAAAGATTCTTCATTTAAATTAATAACAATATCATGAAAAACTGTCCAGTTATCAATAGAAATAAGATTAGAAATATCTGTTTTAAACTCATTTTTAAGTTCATCCCAGTTAAAATGACTTACATACTCAGGCTCTATCTCTTTAATTTTGTCAAAAATTTGATTTAATAACGTATTACATCTATTGATAAACTCATATTTTCTATAGGCAAAAAAATACAGATAAGCGTTTTTTGCTTTTTGCATGAAATATTCAAACATTGTACTCTCCTGTAAAGCTTATCCCTTAAATTACAAAAAATAGTTTGCAATAAAATATAGTGTTAATTATATTTTGATTCTGCTCCTTTATTGATCTTTGTATTTTTGAAATTAGCATGAAATAAATATATAAATCAATAATATATTATTCATTATTGCAGCCTTGAAATAGTCACTTAAACAAGAAAGATCTGCGCAAAACATCTGCATTCTGAGTTTATAGTAAAGGGGTAAATGTAAGATGAAGTTTTATTTTGATAAAATTTAGCACAGCCTTTATTAAGGATTTAAAATCCTGAGTTCTGGCAAGTTGGCCTGCTGAGTATTGGCTTCGTCAACGTAGGTTTTCATACCATGATTGTTCTTGATGCAGGTGTTTATGATTATTTAGCTAAACCATCTAGTTTAATGTTGGCAAGAATTCCTTTTTTATGGCACTTCCAGAAAATATTACGATTTTTCTGTGGAATGACCCGCTACAAAATTATTTTCTAAATTACTCAGGCTTACACCTATTTCCTGATTCAGAGTAATACTATCAGCATCATTTTGCTTCTTATATTACTTGCCAAGCTCTTTAATTCTTCTGCTAAATCCAGTTTTCATTTGCAGTAAAAGCGATGGTTAGCCAACGTTGAGGCGTGTCTTCTCCAATAGCCAATGCGATTTCATTACGAATTTCATCCAAGGTTTCAATGCTCGAAATTGGGTAGTCCATGGGCACTACTATATGTATTTCAATAAATTGTGCACGTCCTATTTTTGCAACATAACTTGTATAGGTTTTGAAATTCCGTTGTTTGATAAGGTTATCTAAAAACGTTCTTATTTTTTCATCAAGACCTAAGGGTGCCATGCGAAATATGTCTCGTATGGCATCACGGACTGCAGCCATAGGCACAAAAATCAAACAAGCAGTAAGAATCGCTAAAATAAGAGGATCAATATAGGGGGTAAAATATCCGTAGACCCCACCATGCAATAAGGCAGCGAGGCCAAATGCTGCTAGGAGAGAAGAGGAAATCAAAGCAGACATTAACCAACTTTGAATGTCTAAGCGCAAAAATTCAGACTTAATTTTGCGGTTTTTTTTAATCAAATAAAAATACATGCCGGTTGATAAAAAAAATACTAAAAGAGCAAACACAAATGCCCAATCAAAATTCAGTTCATGCCCACCAGACATTAAACTGCCAATTGCATTTATCATCGCATAAACACAAAGAAGTATTAGAATACTACCATTCAAAACAAGAACCATAGGTTCAATATGCCAGTAACCATATTGAAATCTTCGATTCCCTTTGCTTGTTAAAAGACGGGCAACAAAAAATGCCAGGATTGACATAACGGTATCCACCATATTAAACATACCGTCAAAGATGATAGCTAATGAACCCGATAATAGCCCAAATAAAATACCTACCACAGCTAAGAGAAGTGTAACAGCTATTGATATTTTAAGAGCCCGTCGTTCATGAAGCCCGTCTTGTATTTTCATTTGAGTGATATCCTGATCTGCTAACTGTAGAAAAATCAACTTATTTGACGCACATTAACTTTGCATCTTTTTAATTTTCCATTTTGTAAATATTGGTACGCCTTGTACTGCAAAAAAAGAAATTTTTAAATTACTTAATAAAGACAAAGCAAAAGCAATCGTCTTTCCACTCCCTGTTTTTGCCTGAGCAATAATATCTTCATTTTTAAGAATTATGAGGGGGCTTTGCATTTGAATTGAGGTCATATTTTCATAATTTGAAGAAGCAAGGCTCTTTATTAATTCTTGGCGAAGAGGGCGTTGAGCGAATGATGGCTGTTGAGTGGTGTGTTCTGATTGAATCATGAAAAGTGCTTATTTTTATTAGGAGAATAGATTAACATTTTTTAGTGCAATTTTAAATCAATTTATTTTGAGCACTTTTTCTGATGCTTGTAACTGTTTTTTCTACTTTTAAGCCAGAGTTTTTAATGGATTAAAAATTAGTATCGTTATCGATGCCGCTGCCCTTCAGTGAGGGTTCTAAAGCCAGAACTTGAAATTTCTTTAAAGTGAGCAAAAACATCTGGACCTGATTCTTGCTTAATAAAACCAAATCCCTTCGATTCGTCAAACCACTTAACAATCTCATTTACTGTTTTAGACATAAGTATCCTTAAGTGTTTATTAAAATGCCCGTATAGGCGAATTTAACCGGAAGCCGGTCAAGAATTAAAAACTACCGAACGAGGGATTAAATGAATAAAACGACAATTTGGAGAGTATAAAAATAGATATTTTCTAGCTGGATATAAGGATACTATTATTCTAGGTTATAAGCTAGGCAGTGAACATGAATTGTCAACTTGCCTTAATCTTATTTGCAATAATAGTGTTTTGACTACGCCCACTAGCTATACCTAGAAAAAAATGTTTACTTATGCTTTTTGTTTGTAAGTAAATATCAATTATTAAAAGAATAGAATAAATTATTCATCAACATATATGGGATTTTTTTGAGCATTTTCTTTTACTGTATTTAAAAACAATTGGCGACCTTCTTTATCAGAGAAACTATTAATGCCAATTAATTTTTGGGTGCATGATGGACAGAGATGGTAGCAAAATAACTTTCCATTTTTAGCTCGAGATTTCCCTGTTAAGGAAAAATAATTTTTAATTTCTAAACAGTAATGACACGTTTGGTAGCTCATAGATATCCTATATAAATAGCTAATTGCTCCTAATGACTATGAGGTAAAGTAAAGAAATTACAAGATAAAAATGAATTTCCCTAGATAGGCAATAAGAAGATAATAGAAGGTTAACATTATAAATTATAACATCTAATTGGCTAATAAACTAGATTATGGATGTCAATAGCGGCTAGGAAGATTTATATCTCTTTTTTGTTTTGCTGATATGATGCATCCAATTGCCACAAAGATTAGAATCAGCAATGAAGCATCAATCAGCTATTTCAATTCCCTGGCTACTGCTTTTTAAGTAATAAGTGGCCCTTGCGCGAGAATGACTACAAGTTCATTAAGTCCTCTGGCAGTGCTCTAAGGTTGAATGGCCCTAAGTAGCACTGCATCTTCAGTATTTCAATTTTGTGAGGATCTCTCAGGGACAAGCCGCGGGATCTCGGGTTTTGGAAGCCGAATTGTCAACAGACTCTAATAATTATTTTGTAATTGTATCCTAAGTTCTTTAGGAAGAAATGTAAGGTTGTTTTTAATGGAATTATGATTTTTATTTTGACCTACAAAAAACAAGGCTTGACTGCGTAATGAAGGTACAGAATCTTTAATGCCACATAATTTGAGCCAGTTTGCTTCCTGCAATGGATTTTGATTGGCGAATACATCTTCTCCTTTATCCATAAATGTCACTTTGTTTAGATTGGGAAATACCGTCGTGAGTAGTTTAAGTTTTGTTGAGTGTTCTTTAGCTGAGTCATAAGTGATAACCATATTGGTAATCGTCGATAGAGTTGTTTTTTGCTGGCTTAATTGCTCCAATATAGCAAGCCAATCACTACCCAGCTCAAGAGTTGTCACGGAGGGTGGGATATTGGTAAATGCTATTGAGAGTTCCTCCCCACTTTTTTGGCCAAGTTTATTAAGACTCAAGTCTAGGGTAGTTATAGAGGATGGAATACTGGCAAAGGCGATCGCTAGTTCCTTGCCACTTTTTTCGTTAAGGCCATTAGTACTTAAATCAAGAGTAGTAACTGATGTCGGAATACTAGCAAGGATTATTGCTAATTCCTCACCACTTTTTTTACTAAGATGATTGAATCCTAAATTAATGGCAGTGATAAAAGGTGGAAGTTTATCAAAGGCTGTTGCCAATTCGTTGCTATTTCTAAAATTAAGATTATTAAGACTCAGATCAAGAGAGGTGACTGAGGATGGAATGTTAGCAAAGACTGTGGCTAATTCTTGACCACTTCTTCGGCCTAGGCGATTGAACCCTAGATTAAGTGAAGTCACCGACTTTGGAATCTTAGCGAGAGCTATTTTTAATTCTTCGACACCTCTGTGACCAAGGAAATTATGGTATAAATTAAGTGATGTCACTGAGGGAGGAATGCTAGCAAAGATGATCGCTAGCTCCTCGCCACTTCTTTTGTAAAGAAGATTGTACTCTAAATTTAGCGTGGTCACTGAAGTTGGAATGTTCGCAAAGGCTATTGCTAATTCTTCGGCACTTCTCTGGCTGAGGTCATTGGTGCTTAAATCAAGAGTCTTCGCCGAGATTGGGATGTTGACAAAAGCAATTTGTAATTCATTTGCAGTTAAATTTTGAAGAACAAGTTTATATGTGTACACGAGCGAGCACTCCATTAGTGAAGACATTCATTAGTGGTATCTAATGATGAAATTCAAAAAAGAGGCGAGTACACATCAAAGGATCTTACTAAGATAAGCTAAATATGCTGCGACACACCTCATCTTAGCGAGAACCCGTTTAATCATTAAAGCTAGGAAGCCAGTTCTCCTTTTATGCCATTGGGAGAAGATTATCGCATGGCCAATATTATAACAAAAAGATAAAATTTAATCTATAATATCGCCTTATACCTTTGCTACTTTTCTTCTAAATCTGTATTATAATTGAGCGATAGTGAGTTATATGAAGACATTCCCTCGTTTCCTTCGCTAGAGTACCTCATGACATCAAAATCAGATCATTCTGTGATACAATAGTTGGCTGTAGTAAAAAATAAGATGGTCCAATTGTTGATCTATTTTAGGGTTTTAATACAAGTTGAAGAAATAAAATAGCTTATGAAGATTACGTTCACGCAACTAACCGAATCATATTTTTCTCTCCTTTTGAAGTGGCTTGAAGCGAAGCATGTGAAAATATGGTGGGATCCGGATGTCCAGTGGACGGATGAATTGGTTTCTCAAAAATATGCCGCTTATGTTAAAGGGTATAAGTTGGTTCATGGTACTCCTAAACCAATCCACCCTTATATTATCTGTGTTGATGAGAAACCTATTGGCTATATCCAACTCTATAATGCTTATGATTTTCCCTGTTCAAAATCACTTCAAGGCTTACCTCAATCTCTTGCAGCCTTCGATGTGTTGATAGGTGAGACAGAGTATTTGAATCGTGGTATTGGCGCATCTGCGATTACAGCATTTTTAAATCAATATGCGGCTTCATATACCCATATTTTTGCTGATCCTGAACGTACCAATTTTGCGGCAATTCGAGCCTATGAAAAAGCGGGTTTTAAGAAACTTAGCTTACAACCAGATACAAATGAACTATGGATGATAAAACAAAAAAACACTTACATTATCTACTTGTTTGGCCATCCTGGTACTGGAAAATATACAATTAGCCAGGAATTGATGAAACATGATTTTATTGTTTGTGATAATCAGCTCATTAACAATCCAATTTTTGCATTACTGAATTACGACGGCTTTAGTAAAATCCCTGAGTTTGGATGGGATGCCATAGGGCGCATTCGTACTGTTGTTTTTGATTTCATCACTATGGAACAAAATCACAATTACGTTTTAACAAATTGCCTATATGAAAATGAAGGTGATCGGGATTGCTATATACAAGTAGAAACAATGGCATTAAAGCGCAACTCGATCTTTATTCCTGTGAAATTGCTTATCTCTGAAGAAGAACATCTAAGACGTATTACGGTTCCCTCTAGAAGAGCGCGATGGAAATCAATTGATCCTCAAGACGTATATCAAAGAGAGCAACTTATTCACATAGATCATCCACATTTGTTAGAATTAGATGTCAGCGCTTTGTCCGCAGCTCAGGCAGCGGAAAACATTTTAGAATACGCATTTAAGTTAAAAAATCATAATGGTGGAAAACATGAGTAATAAACCTGAGCCACTAAAAAAACCATAACCAGAAGAGGGTAAAAATACTGATACTATCCAAAAATTGGAGCTATCTCTTTTAACTCCAGACAGTAAAGGCAATCTTCGAAAAACAATTAAATAAATGAATAACGCATGAACAAAAACATCAGCCACCGTAAAGCCCATATAAATGACTTACCCTCGATCGTGGCTCTTCTCTTTGAAGATGAGCTTGGAAAAACACGAGAGAACAAGCAGCAAGCATTAGATCAGCGCTATGTTGATGCTTTCCACAAGATAGATATTGACCCTAATCAATACCTGATGATTGTAGAAAACGACGATGAAATTATCGGAACATGCCATTTAACCATCATCCCATCACTTACTTTTACTGGGCAAACCCGAATGCAGATTGAAGCTGTAAGGGTTTCTAAACAATATAGAGGTCAGAAAATTGGTGAATGGATGATGAATGCTGCAATCAATTATGGGAGATCCAAAGGTGCCTCAATCATTCAATTAACAACCAACAAAAAACGCTCAAGAGCAAAAAATTTTTATGAGAAATTAGGTTTTGAATCTAGCCATGAAGGGATGAAATTGTATCTGGATAAAAACAATGAACATACATTTTGAAAAAGCCAATGCTAGTCATTGATACAATTTTCGGTTGCTTGTACAGGCCAGAGTTCAATTATTGCCTTATTTTATGCTCGCAAGAAAACTGGTAACAATCGCTTGGCTGGAAACATGGCTTAATTAGATTCTAAATGCGGTGGGTGGTTCTTATCTCTTGGATGGATGTGTAGTTGTTGAAGCCAAGAAGTTGGAGTTGAAGGGCAATATTCAGAGGTATGTACGTAATCACCATCAATAATCTATCATTCATCTTAATATTTTATTAATATTTACAAGTCATAATATCGGCACTTTAAATAATCAAATTGAGCGAAATATATGTACAGCTCCAGTCTTCTAAAGCTTCTCAATGAGGTAGATAGTTCATATGACGTATTAGAAAAGCTTAAAGAAGCAAATTTTGCAGTCACTGATAGTACCGATGAGGGCGATTCTGTTTTACACATTTTAGCTAAGTCTAAGCATGCACAAACTCGATATTTTTTTGACTATCTCCAGAAGTTAGTAAATGCTGGAGCGGATATAAGTGCAATCGATAATCAGAATAAGGGCTTCCTGAGTTACTATTTAGAGCATGGGGTACGATACGATGAACATGAAACCTTTAATCTCTTGCTTAAAAAAGAAGGTTTTGACATCAATCAAATAATTACAAGTGACAAAACATTTTTCGAATTTGTCTACGATTCTCATGATTGGAACTCTCGTAGCTCCATGGAAATGTTTATAAAGCACAAAAAATTCAATCCTAATCTTAAAACCTCTAAACATAATTCTATATTGCTACATCTTATTTCTGAGAATGTCTTTGCTCATAAAGAGCACATGCAAGCGGTGGCTAACCATCCACAAACGAATCCAAACATTAAAAATAATAATGGACAGACAGTATTGGATTTGATTTTAAGTGATACGACATATAAGAATATGGCATTAGTTACTGCTTTAATCAATCATGAACAATGTGATATTGATCTCTTAGATAAAGATGGAAATAACTATCTGCAATTGGCAATTATTTCTTGCGAATATCAAGCAGAAGAGATCGCAAAACTACTTATTAACAAGGCTATTGATGTTGACCATAAAAATAATGAAGGTAAATCCGCATTTGATTTAATCCTTGAGAATAGAGCGGGTAGATCAGATTATGCAAATAATGCATTATTAATACAGATCCTTAAACTTCATCCAGCATCGCTTCTTGAGAAATATAAAGATGGTAAGTCTATATTAAATGAACTCCTCAAAAGCGAAGATTATACTCTTAAATCTGCATTTCCTACACTCCTTAGTCTATGTAAAGATCAAAAAGAGGGGGAGGAAACTATTAAAAGGACCGTAGCAGAATTCTTTAATGATTTTCGTCAAGGTTTGGTATCTGAGGAGACAATAATTGCTTTAACCCAAGCGCTTATTGATGCTCAAGTTAATATCGATGTCGAATATTGCTTTGCTCAGTGTGCGATTTATAACTCACATGGATATACAAACACCGTACTTAACAACAATTTCAAAATGCTCAAACCTCAGCTTGATTTGAAAGCAGTGATTAGCCATATAAAAAATTTGACCCTAGACAACAGTGATGAACGTTTACGCGCCTTATCTTATTTAAATGAATTTAGTTTTTCTCCAAATAATTTAGATGAAGGGACACTTGCATTAGAAGATGAATGTCTCCACGCTAAATCAAGACAAAATGTGAAGAAAGCAAGTAAAATGTTCGGCCATTTATTTTCATTAAGTGGTTCAATACCTACAGATAACCACCTCATCAAACTCACAGGAAGTTCTCCTCAGGATACCGCGCCATTTATGGTATATTTAATGAATGCATACGTTTCTTATTGCGAAAAAAATAATAAGAATACAGAGTACCTAGACACTATTCGAGAGGTAAGAAACATGGCAGTAAAAGCCATGCGTCTTTATTTTATGTCCCACTCGTATTACCAATCTACAAATACCTCTAAAGAAAAAATGTTGCTCTCTATGATAGAAGACAGTAAAAATGCGGGTGTCGAAATCATTACGGGTTGGCCTGAACATACGATAGATCTTGTTATGAAACAGAATGATCTGTACCGCAATAATGGTGGTGGGTGCAGTACTGATGCCACGATAGAACATTACAAAATATCTAAACCCGAGAATATAACCAAAGATATGTTTTCTACCCTCTATAAAGATGAGTGGGAGTCAAATAAAGCATATATTCAACGAGATTTGCACGGTCTTCTAGGATTAGTATTTATTGATAGTATTCCGGGTGATTTTCAAACTGTAGGCAATTGCAGTCTTTACAGTCTGTTACTCGCTTTAAAAACTAAATATCAGCTTTTTTTACCCGCAAACATAGCCGAGCAATTACATGCTGATACTATAAAATTTTTTGAACAGTTTTATTTGGAAGAATATCTTGCTCTTCATGCGAATAATCCAACTGTACCGCATCTGCTCATGCGATTAATTATTCAGAAACTAATGCCAGAGGGACAACTTGAGTTAGTAAAACGATTGCTCGCTGAGCATTTTAATACTGAAGCGAATCAGGAAATAATGCAAACTGAATTTATGTTGAAACGGTGGAAGTTAATTGCTTATGGAAAATCTACAGAACAATTTGACAAACAACTACAAACTTTAGGTGTGCATCTAGAACCCACGAATGAGCGCCTAGAAATTTTGCAACGCTTCCTTAATGATCAAGTAACCACTAATGATTTAGATGAGTTAAAATCCTGGCCTTTATTGAAGCAAACTTTTCAAGGTTATCATTTATTACATTTTGCGGTGATGAATAACAACTTAGCTCTGGCTTCATCACTTGTACAGATGTTTCCTAATGCTGTTAATCAAACTAATTGGTATGGTGAGGAACCATTATGTTTGGTGAGCTCTGTTGAAATGATTGATGTATTAATCAATGCAGGTGCCAGTGTTACTAGGACAGATAGTGATCATGCACTAGATTATGCAATCCGAGCAAACAGAGTAGATTTGGTAAGCTCTTTACTCAAACATGGAGCCAAACCCAGTGAGTACAGTGCTTATTATGCTGCTTCTAAGGATCCCAAAATTTTACAATCTTTAATGGAGCATTATCCAGAAACAGTGATAAAACCTACTCATGATTACAGTACTAGTATTCATGCTGCAGCCAGATCGGGAAACGATGAAAATATTCGTACATTAGTCTATTATGGCGGCGCTAATCCAGATACCAGTAACGTAAATGGTATTACGCCTTTACAACTAGCACTGAAAAATGGACATAAAAATACGGCTAAACTATTGATTGACTATCCAGGCACCTTATTTAAAGGCCCTCATCGAGGAGAGTCCATAATTAAGATGACCCAAGATGAGGATATTCAAAAGACGATTGAACTTAAAGAGCAAGAAAGAAAAGCAGATCTTGAGTATTTTCAGACAACGTTTAAAAATAGCAACCCGGGTATTATCAAAGAAAATATAGATTATCTCATTGTTGCTATCCGTCTTAATGACATACGAGCTATTCGCGGATGTTTACTTGCTTATCCTAATATTAAAGTAGTTGATACGAGTGATCATTATTGTACTACTCCTATAGGAGATGCGATACGTAGATTGGCAGGCCAAAAAGGAGAAGAGTATAACCAGGCGTTTAAAATAATAGAAATGCTTCTTAAAACCCCTGCAATTGATATCAATGCGATACAAGCAAGTTCAGAACCTATTTTATTCTGGGCTACATCCATTGGTGATGTTGCTGTTCTTGAATTATTCCTTGCAGATCGCAAACTGGATCCTAATAAACAGGATAATGTGGGATATACAGCTTTGCATGATGCAGTGGAACGTGGTCACCTAGACTGCGTTAAACGATTACTCGCAGATGATCGTGTTGATAGCACTATTGTTAATCACAAAAATCAAACAGCAGCAGAGCTTGATAGTTTTAGATACAATTCAAAAAAATGCATCGACGAAGTCGTAAAACATCAGCAATGTTTAAAACAAGGTAATATGAGTCGGGTAGGGCTCTATTGTTGAACACCTCTGAGCTAGAATGCGAAGCTATGATCACTTTATCCTAAAAACGCAGTGAAATCGTTAGGAGAGTGATTCATGTGCTGAGTACTTGAGAGAATTTGAAAAATTGCCTGCGAATTTCAGAAAAGAGTAATTGCCCCAGAAAAACGGCATGTTGGAGACAAAGACTATGATACAGCATATCTTACTGTGACTCATGCCACAGTGCATACTAGTTCCATCAGAGTAGTTAATCACTTACAAAATACAACGAATTTGTTTCGAAGTGAATTGGAGTCTTTACGTTCAATACAAGACATTCCAATTCCATATGCCATGCCAAGTGGGACCTAAATAAGGCCCATTGTAGCAGCTCTGCTGAAAATATTTTGTGCATCAAGATATCTAACTTAATAAAAAGAAAAAAAACTCAAGTCAAGACTGTTTTTTTAATTTTTATTTGTATAAGATCGCTACGTCTAGATTCTTTTCAAATATCCAAATCCTGTGGATATTTATTTTAACCCAATAATGAATAAATAATTGGCAATATAGGTGAACCCTTGCTGGGCTTGGTTTATTTCATTTTTTCATCTACAAAACATCATTTAAGTTATTCACATTTTCTGTGGATAAGTCTGTTTATAGTCAGTTAATTTCCTTGGAATAGTGAGGAGTTAATGAGATGATTCATCTTTTTTCAAAGTGTTTTTTCTATTTTTTGAGAGAAGCAACTTGTACCCAATTAGCTAGTTTAGTTAATAACATATTGAGTGTAGATTAAGAAATGGGTCAATTATGAAAATGGTTGTACCAAAGATTTTTGCAAGCGATTCTGGTCTTTTATTGACTGAATCACTCTGTTTCGGTTACTTTAATTAAGATTATGAGTTTATTCAAAAAATAGAACATGTTCTATTAGGTAAAAACCCTTAACTCCTATCAATCGGCGTGCACTTCATTTTAAAAAAGCTAGACTTATGAGTAAGGACTCAAGGTTTTATAAGGAAACAAAATGAAAGCAAAATACACTGCAAATGCCTATTGTAATGAAGAAAAAATTGCAACAGAAGCAGGAGACGATGTTGATAAACCTTATGCGTGGATGGTGTTGCAAGCCAATGGAAACTTTGGCGATGTTCATGGAGAAATTATTGATAATAAGACTCATGAGGTGGTGAAGACATTTCAAAAAACCTATTTGGATTGATTATAAAGAGTATTATTTAAATGTGTCCTCAATGAGGAATTGAAATGGATTTAAAAAAACTTCCAGGCGGTGATGATGTCTCTAATGAAATCAATGTAGTGAAATTTTCACAAAGTCTATAAAACCCAAGCCCTTGTTTCACTACTCATAATAAAAGAGGGCATTAATCATTTGAACCCCAAACAAACTGGAACTAGGAAAAAGCAAAAGAAAATGAAACAAAAATGCACTTATATCTTATTGTTTTTTAATTTGATAACCTTCCTTAAAAGTAGAAGAGCTAAATTCTTATTTCATGAAAGTCCACTATAATTACTTGTTTCAAAAAAATGCATTCACTTTCATTATGCTTTTAGGTCTTGTTAGTTTGTTTGCCGATATGACGTATGAAGGTGCACGAAGTATCACTGGACCTTATTTGGCTTTATTAGGGGCCAATGCGGCGATTGTAGGTTTTGTATCAGGATTGGGCGAGTTATTAGGCTATGTAGTACGCATGGTTTCAGGATATTTAGCAGATCGCACCGGTAAATACTGGACCATTACGATTGTGGGTTATATCTGTAATTTATTGGCTGTTCCTTTGTTAGCTCTTGCAGGCTATTGGTGGATTGCTGCGGTTTTGATGATTACAGAGCGTGTGGGTAAAGCCATGCGTGTGCCTTCACGAGATGCAATGCTCTCTCATGCTGGAAATCAAATCGGTATGGGCTGGGCATTTGGTCTTCATGAGGCATTAGATCAAACTGGGGCTATGATTGGTCCTTTGATTGTTGCTGTGGCGCTTTATTTTAAAGAAGGATATTCATTTAGTTTTGCAATCTTATTGGTTCCTGCACTCTTTGCTTTAACTATATTACTTTGTGCGCGATGGCTTTATCCACGGCCACAAGATTTAGAAATAGAGCGTGATAATTTAAAAACGTCCGGAATGAATCAGTCTTTTTGGTTTTATTTAGCAGGTGCAGCATTGATTGCAGCAGGTTATGCTGATTTTCCCTTAATTGCCTATCATTTCCAAAAAACAGCACTTTTATCACCCATCTGGATTCCTGTGTCTTATTCGATTGCCATGGGTGCTAATACCTTGAGTGCCCCATTATTAGGCTATTTGTACGATCGCAAAGGTTTTATTATTTTAATGGGTGTCACTTTAGTTTCTTGTCTCTTTGCGCCTTTAGTGTTTTTGGGCGATTTCAATTTTGCGTTACTCGGTGTTATCTTATGGAGTATTGGGGTTGGCGCTCATGAATCATTGATGCGTGCTATTGTAGCCCACATGATTCCAAAAGAAAAAAGAGGCTCTGCTTATGGAGTTTTTAATACTGGATTTGGTATTTTTTGGTTTTTAGGAAGTGTGTCCATGGGGATTCTTTATGATACATCGATTTTGGCAGTAGTTGTTTTTTCAGTAGGAATTCAGCTCTTGGCCCTTCCGTTGTTATGGATGGTCATGAAGAAAATAAACTAATTATTTGAACGATGAGGTTAAGGATGATTCAAGTTAAGATTCCAGGGTTTGCTGAGGTAACCATTAAAAATGTAATCTTTGATTACAATGGTACGCTTGCGGTGGATGGTTATTTGATTGAAGGGGTTGCCCCTTTACTGACCGAACTGGCTCAAAAGGTAAAAATTCATATCGTCACCGGTGATAGTTTTGGGACGGCTCAAAATGAAACCAAAGATCTTCCTTGTGAATTGTTGATTACTCCTTCAGAGAATCAAGGAACTACGAAAAAAAATTATTTACATCAATTAAATCCTAAAGAAACGGTTTCAATTGGCAATGGCCGTAATGATCACTATATTCTTAAAGAGTCTGTGGTAGGGATTATTATTTTGGGTAAAGAGGGGGCTTCGATTGCTGCATTAAATGCAGCTGATGTTGTGGTGACCCATATTTTTGATGCCATTGATTTGCTCCAACACCCAAACCGTTTGCGCTCAACCTTGAGGGCATAATGTCAAGGAGTATCAAATGAGTGTCCGTATTCAATCGATTCACGCCTCTGAAATTTTGGATTCACGTGGGAATCCTACATTAAGGGTTACCGTACAATTAACG
Source organism: Legionella cincinnatiensis (assembly GCF_900452415.1). Taxonomy (NCBI): domain Bacteria; kingdom Pseudomonadati; phylum Pseudomonadota; class Gammaproteobacteria; order Legionellales; family Legionellaceae; genus Legionella; species Legionella cincinnatiensis. The sequence goes on from NZ_UGNX01000001.1 coordinate 1,532,685, forward strand.
AATGGTCTTAAAGGCCATTCTTCAGTTCCATCAGGTGTTTCAACGGGAAAATATGAGGCCATTGAGCTACGCGATCATGATGAAACGCGATATCAAGGGAAAGGGGTACTTACAGCGGTTTCTCATGTGAATACGATTATTGCGCCTGCCTTACACGGTATGGAAATACAAGATCGCCAAAAGGAGCTGGATGAGTTCATGATCCATTTGGATGGAACTTCTCTTAAAGCCAATTTAGGAGCCAATGCCATTGTCGGTGTTTCCCAAGCCTTATCTTGTGCGGCAGCCCAATCCTATAATCTTCCTCTTTATGCATACCTGAGCAATAATAAAGCAACCTTATTGCCTATGCCGATGTTAAATATTATTAATGGGGGAAAACATGCCTTTAATACGCTGGATTTCCAAGAATTCATGATTGTTCCCATTGGTGCGCCCACCTTTTCTGAAGCGCTTCGCTACTGTGTTGAAACATTTAATAGTCTACGTACTCTCTTACTTGAGCATCATTATGAAGTGGGTATTGGCGATGAAGGGGGTTTTGCACCAAAGTTAAAGAATAATGAAGAGGCTTGTGAGCTTATTGTACAGGCGATTGAAAAAGCTCAGTTTAAGCCAGGGGAAGACCTTGCGATTGCATTAGATCCTGCCGCCACTTCGTTTTTTAATACCGATCATTATCAATTAAAAAATGCAAAATATCAGCAAAAAAGCAGTGAGTTGATTGCGTTTTATAAAACATGGGTGAAACAATATCCTATTGTGAGCATCGAAGATGGTTTGGCTGATACGGATTGGCAAGGATTTCATGACATGACTCAAAGTTTAGGGGAGCAAATACAAATCGTGGGTGATGATATTTTAGTAACGAATCCTGAGTTTATTCGTCGCGGTATACAGGAAAGAACATGTAATGCGGCACTGATTAAATTGAATCAAATAGGAACAGTAACCCAAACAATTGAGGCCATTAACTTATGTCGCGAAGCCAACTGGAATTTTATTATTTCCCATCGCTCTGGTGAAACAAACAATTCCTACATTGCTGATTTTGCTGTGGCCATGGGCGGAGGGCAAATTAAAACAGGCTCTGTGTGTCGTGGAGAGCGTATCGCTAAATACAATCGGTTGCTCGAAATTGAACAGGAGCTTGGCGATAGAGCAGTGTTTGTCAATCCATTGAAAAAATAATAGGGTCGATCACTGTCAGTTGTGTTGAAGGGGTGTGGGTTATATTCTCTATAGGCCCCTAATTGAGCTGACGCAACTTACTTTGGGCATCTATCATTTATAACATGATATGAACATTATAATTTCATACATCAATCGATTGAGTTCCTAGCTTAAAGGACTCAATACAGTAGTCTTTTTCTAATAAGACAAGCAAATCATAAGGAGCCGATGTACTTAAAGGTTTTTTCCAGGAAATCAGAAATTGGAATTTAGATCTTTTAGTTCCTGTATCGCAAGAGCATTGAAGAAAATAAGCATGATACCCTAGAGGTTGAATTAATTGATTCAGATCGGGAGGAGTAAGCGTTTCTTTATTTGAAGAAACTAAAAGTAAGGCATGTTGCTTATGAGGTAACATAAGATCGAGTTTTTTTAATAATCCAATAACGACCAAACATACAACGGTGGTGATGGTGCCAAGGAGGAGTTGGCCTCCACCAAAACAAAGGCCAATAATCGTTACTGTCCATAAAGTAGCGGCAGTAGCCATTCCAATAATAAGATCCCCTTTTTTCAAGATACATCCCGCACCAATAAATCCTACACCGGTTAAAATACCAAGAGGCATACGCATAAGATCCATCACACCAAATGATTCGTGAGTTTTACCTCCTATAGAGAGCAGGATATTTGCTTGAATCATTGCTACTGAGGCAGCAAGACATAATAAAATGGTTGTGCGAAGCCCTGCAGCATGGCCTTTAGTTTCCCTGTTAAATCCGATTAAAGCACCAGCAAGAAGAGTCAAGAGCAGGCGAATAAAAATATCATACACTGTTGGAGATAAAGGCATTTGCATCATTTGTCCTTAAATAGTACAAAATATACCTACATTATAGAAAAGCTTTATTTAAATTATCTTGATAAATTGATAAAAGTTAGTGAGGGCAATCCTTAGTATTAAAGATTTAGTTCGATGAATATTTCTATGCAATTTTAGAAACGGAACTACTAAGTAGTTTCCATTAGAAATTGTTAAAGCAGTTGCTTTTTTAGGGGTTTCGGATGCTGGTTTTGCAACCAGCATTAACTTTGATATTAATGGTGTGTGGTTGTAATGGGTTCCTTTATTGTCTTTACCTAATTGGGCACTGAGTAGAATGCTTTTGCGAAATTTAAGTTGGTCGATATGCTGTTTCATGTTGATAAAATAATCATCATTCAATTCGGTTTTGAGGGGGGTAAATAATCGAGAAAATCCTTTTGATTTGAATTTAGGGGCGTATTCTTATGCAATCTTTTTTAATTGTTTTAGGGGTCCTTCATATAATGAGAGCATCTCCATGGAATAAGAAATCACTGAAGAAGAGGTCCTTGTGAAAATAAAAAACCAATGTTTTTTCTTGCCCTTCAAGAACGTGTTTTAGCCAATTCCAAATGTTATACTCAAGAGGTTGAGCAGTTATAGTAGAGTCCTATCACTATTGCCCTCAGGGTATGAGCTATAAGGAGTCTCCTTTAATAAAATTTATGGCGATGTGGCTTTAAAGTAGAATAAAATTGTCTTAACGCTGTTATTTGACAACTAATTTATTTCAACAACGCATTTGAAATACTGAAACAAAAATCTTGGAAAACTCATTAAATTAGGGATATTAGTTATGAAAGCATTAGTATATCAAGGACCAGGAAAAAAGAGTGTGGAGGACCGTCCCAAACCAACAATTAAAAGAAGTACAGATTCTATTGTTAAAATCAAAAAAACTACAATTTGTGGAACTGATCTGCATATTCTGAAAGGAGATGTGCCAACTTGTTCCTTAGGCCGCATTCTTGGACATGAAGGAATTGGTGTGATTGATGAGATTGGCTCAGGTGTTACCTCATTTAAGCCTGGCGATAAGGTGCTTATTTCTTGTATTACAAGCTGTGGTAAATGTGATTATTGCAGGAGAAGCATGTATTCACACTGTATTCATGGCGGATGGATCCTTGGCAATAAAATTGATGGTACTCAAGCAGAATATGTTCTTATACCACAGGCTGATACCAGTCTTTATAAAATTCCATCTGATATTAATGAAGATGCATTAGTTATGTTGAGTGACATTTTACTTACAGGATTTGAGTGTGGTGTATTAAATGGAAAAGTGCAACCAGGAAATACTGTCGCTATAGTTGGAGCTGGGCCAATTGGTCTATCTGCTTTGCTTACTGCACAGTTTTACTCACCTTCACAGATTATTATGATTGATATAGATGATAATCGTCTTGCAGTCGCTAAAAGGCTGGGTGCAACACAGATTATAAATAATAAACATGGTAAGGCAGTTGAGCAAGTTATGGCGATAACCCAGGGACAAGGTGTAGATACAGCTATTGAAGCTGTTGGTGTTCCTGCGACGTTTGTTCTTTGTGAAGATCTCATAGCCCCAGGTGGTACTATTGCTAATATTGGCGTACATGGAGTTAAAGCTGATTTACATTTGGAACGTCTTTGGTCCCAAAATATCACGATTACTACTCGGCTGGTTGACACAGTAACTACTCCAATGCTTCTTAAGACAGTTTGCGCTCACAAAATTGACCCTAATTTACTGGTTAGCCATCATTTTAAGTTTGAACAGATTTTGGAGGCTTATGAAACATTTGCACAAGCAGCTAGTACGCATGCCTTAAAAGTGGTAATTGAACTATAGAGTAATTGAAATTGTGCTAAGCTTACAATTGCTTCAATTTAATCCTAAGGCCAAGGAATAGGGCATGACTAGCACCAGAAATAAAATTCAGAATAGTCCAAGATTTCATGAAAAAAGATTAGCATCAGTGCCACCTGAATTTAAAGTGGGTGTCAATCTTGCGGTTACCTCGGATAAAGTAATCTATAGAAATCGATTAATCGAACTCATCCAGTATAAGCCAACAACAAAAAGGAGAAAAACACCTCTCAGCTGAAGTTTGGCAAGAAAAGGCAGCGCATTTTGATGGTTCATGGTGGCCTCAATGGGAACAATGGATAGCCAAACAGTCAGGAAGTCAGATAAAACCACCAACACTTGGTAATTCTGAAAAAGGTTTGAGTGCTCTTTGTGATGCACCTGGCACGTATGTTCACCAGAAATAGTGATGCGTGATTAATATTAAAAGGATATTAATATGAATCAATCCGATTTAATTACAGATGCAAATAAGGGGTTAAATTTTCAAGAAATCAAAAAAAGACAGGCTGCTTATGGCATAAATGCCATTGAGGAAAAGAGAACAAGTAAGGCTGTTAAATTTTTATCATTTCTTTGGGGGCCTATTCCCTGGATGATTGAAGCAGCACTTCTCTTATCTGCAATCTTACAACACTGGGAAGATTTTTGGGTTATCTTTTTGATGCTGGCACTTAATGCTGGTGTGGGTTTTTGGCAACAATATCAAGCAGATAATGCCATTGAAGCGTTAAAAAGCAAATTGGCATTGACTGCTCGTGTACTGCGTGATGGTAAATGGGAAACGATTCGTGCTCGAGAGTTAGTGCCGGGGGATATTGTTTTAATCAAATTAGGAAATATTATTCCAGCCGATATGAAATTATTAGTTGGTGAATATTTAACGGTTGATCAATCGACTTTAACCGGGGAATCTCTTCCAGTAGATAAGAAAGTAGGAGATGAAGTGTACTCAGGCTCTATTGTTCGACTGGGAGAAATGACAGGGGTTGTCACTGGAACTGGGATGAATACCTATTTTGGGCGAACAGCAAAACTGGTTGAAACGGCTAAAACAACCTCTCATTTTCAAAAAGCAGTATTAAAAATCGGAAACTTTCTCATTTGCCTAACTTTAATATTAGTTGTTATTATTTTGATCGTGACTCATTTAAGAGGAGATCCATTTCTACATACGCTTCTGTTCGCGTTAATTTTGACAATTGCTGCAATTCCTGTAGCACTTCCAGCCGTTCTAACAGTAACGATGGCAGTTGGTGCATTACAACTTGCTAAAATGAAAGCGATTGTTTCTCGATTATCCTCCATTGAAGAAATGGCAGGTATCGATATTTTGTGTTCGGATAAAACAGGAACACTGACGAAAAATCAACTCACTATGGGCGAGCCAATTATTATTGAGGCAACTGGGAAAGAAGAGCTTCTGCTTGCTGCTGCTTTAGCTTCAGAGGGAAACGCCGATGATGTGATTGATGAGGCAATTATTCAAGCGCTTCCCACAGCCATTCATTTAGAACAATATAAAACAGCACACTTTACTCCCTTTGATCCAAAGCATAAGCGTTCGGAAGCGCTCATTGAATACAATCATGATTCTTTTCAGGTATCTAAAGGGGCACCACAAGTGATACTTGAATTAGTTAATAATCCCGGAATTACGCAACAAGTGGAACGTGAAGTGGATAAGCTTGCAGTCACTGGATATCGCGCATTAGGTGTTGCAAGAAAAGAGAAGAATGGAGTATGGAAGTATCTTGGGCTTATTGCTTTATTTGATCCTCCAAGGGACGATACTGTCGACACAATTAAAACTGCGCAAAAGATGGGTCTTGAAATAAAAATGTTGACAGGAGATCACGGCTCTATTGCTAAGGAAATTGCTGGAAAAATTGGTCTAGGTAAACACATTATTTCTGTCGCTACCTTATTTAAGGACAAGAAAGAGGACGCCCAGCAACTTGAAGCAATTGATGGTTTTTCTGAAGTATTTCCTGAACACAAATTTAAAATTGTTAAACTGTTGCAATCCATCGATCATATCGTAGGAATGACCGGTGATGGCGTTAACGATGCGCCTGCTTTAAAACAGGCTGATGTGGGTATTGCTGTGGGTGGTGCCACTGATGCTGCGCGTGCTGCAGCAGCTTTGATTTTGACTGAGAGTGGATTATCGGTGATTACTCAAGCAATAGCCGTAGCCAGAAAAATTTTCGAACGGATGAACAGTTACGCTACATTTAGAATCGCCGAAACAATTCGAATATTACTCTTTATTTCCATGAGTATTGTGGTATTTAATTTCTATCCTGTAACAGCTATTATGATTGTGTTGTTGGCTATATTAAATGATTTTCCCATTATGATGATTGCCTATGATCATGTGCCAGTAGCTCCATTTCCAGTGCGTTGGAATATGCGGCGTGTTTTAATCATCAGTACAACCCTCGGTATTATAGGGGTGATAGAAACCTTTATCTTATTTTATATTGCTAAAGACTATTTTGAGCTGTCTGTGCCAATGATCCAAACCTTTATATTTTTAAAATTATTGGTATCAGGACATCTGACTATTTACTTAACTCGAAATGCGGGAGCCATCTGGCAGCGCCCTTGGCCTAATCTCTGGTTCTTTCTCACCATTGAATCTACCCAAATTATTGGAACTTTAGCTGCAGTTTATGGGTGGTTTATTACCCCAATTGGTTGGATGTATGCCTTACTCATTTGGGCTTATGCTCTATTTTGGATGTTTGTTGAGAGCGGTGTGAAACTAGTGCTTTACAAGAAGGTATTGACTTGTGATCACGAGTGTTGGACATGAGACAGCCATACTGATTGATTTTAGTAGAAAAATAGGGTTAATGAATAAAAAACCTTTAAGGTGATTTATATATTTTATTATGCTATAATAACCTTAAAGGTTATCAATAAGAGATGACCATGAATGAATCACACGCACCAAGCTATCATTTAAATGATATTAAAAAAGCTTTTAATAGCGCCAACAAGCTAAATATGACTGTCTCAGCTAAACAAGAACAAATCATGTTAGGATTTACGGATCAAGATGTAGTCGATGCTATTCAAAATTTACAGTGGAATGATTTCTATAAATCAATGGCACCAAAAAACAAAGGCTTTTTTGCTTGGCAAGATGTTTATAAATCTCATTTCAAGGGCGTGGATTTGTATATCAAATTCCAAGTGGGCACACGTGGTGAGCTTATACTCTCTTTTAAGGAGAAGTAAAATGAAATATGAAACTTGTAGTATATGCGGGGAAGAAACTGCTTGTCATGATATAAAGCCTGTAACCTATACATACAAAGGTCATGATTTCATCATTGATCAACCAGCAACTTGGTGTCATTCATGTGGTGAAGGAATAATCGGCCCAAAGGACAACAAAGCGGTTCAAGCAGAAATTCAGGCACATAAATCTAAAATTGACGGGATACTTTCTCCTTTAGAGGTCCAACAAATTCGAAAGCAACTACGACTTACTCAAAAAGAGGCCGGCGCTTTATTTGGCGGTGGGGTTAATGCTTTTAATCGTTATGAAAAAGGAATTAATCCCATTCCTAAGCCTTTAAGCCTTTTATTAATTATTTTAAAAAGGCATCCTGAGCAATTAAGAGAGATCTTGACTTATTGACCTTTCGATAAAATGTTTCATCCAGTGTAATTTTTGTAAGATAGAAAGATTGTTTTCTGCTTTTATTTTTTCTCTTAACAATGCTTCGCTAATAATCTCGGTTTGAATGATTTCGGATTGTTTAATATTTGATTGATTACTGAGAGGATTGAATTTATGAGAGCTCAACCAATTGAAATAATAAGTTCCATCAATTTCATCTTGCTAAAATGGCAATTAGAATAAATCTTTTGGAGATTCCAACTATACGGAGATATTAGGCTAAATAGTTCTAGTTCTTGTATGAAAGAGGGAGTTAATATGACACATGGGTCAATGCCATCTTTTCATATTCTACAGCTTCGATTAATGGTGCACCGGCACTACGGTTTCTGTTTGATCCATACCTCCACACGATATCGCACCTCTCGTATACATTCCATTTGACAGTGCACGATTAGAACAAATTTTGCAGTATTATTTAATCATGACCTTATTTAGCAAAAACCATAAAAGCAAATATTCCTTTGTCTACTATTATTTGAAAGTCTTTCCATGATTGTTGTTTCGCAATTTTTTTAAATGTTTTAATTGATTCTGGAAAATCATCAATATATGGATGCTCCATACGAGTTGCAACTTCATCGGATGTGATCTCGAGATTTGTTTCCTCGATTCGAGCCTTTAGAGCATCCAGCCATTCATCACGATTTTGGTTATGATTCAGTACGCCGTCAACCATTAACAAAAAGCCTGTCGAGTTTAATTGTTGTTTACAATTATCGATAAAAGTGATTTTATCTTGTAAAGAAAGATGATGAACTGCATAGCTTGTAAAAATGATATCAACAGTAGATGATAAATTTGGAAGAGCGGTTATCATATTATCTGTAATAAATTCTTTTTCACAACTGAGATGAGCAAGATTGTGTGATGCCATTATTAAAATATCTTTTGCAGCATCAATTCCTATATATTTTTTAATCGCATGATTAGTTAATATTGGTGCAACAGTACTGCTATCTCCGCAGCCAACATCCACAAAGGAAAAAGCACGGGCACCCATGTTTTCAGAGAGAAAATGGTGTAATGCAGCTAACATTTCCCGGTGATAGAGGGTATTATTTTTAACTGTTTGCAGGTATCGCTGCCAATTTTCATTAAAGTATGCGCTTGCAGTGTTTATCTTAGATTGCATCAGACTGTATCCATAATCTTATTTTCTTTATTTTTGTAATGGGACTCAAAATTTTTTAGGTAATTAAGAAAATCATGTGACTCATAATCATCAACAAGGAAAAAGTTTCTATTTTCTATGGTTTTTAAATGTTCACCAACTCCTATAAAATCAATTTTCAGAGCTTGTGTTGCTTTTAAATCCCACAATCTGTCGCCCACATAAATGATATTATGATAGTTGTTTTTGTTATAAAAATGCTGTGCTCTGGAAACAGCTGTCATAATAATGTCTTTTCTTTCAAAATGGTCGTCTGCATGTGCCATAGGCGTGTTATGATAGGGAATTCCTACGGTATCTAATTTCATTACAGCTGATTCATACCAACCGCCGGTGGCTATGGCAACATCCCAGTTAATTTGCTTTGCCATGTCAAAAACATCCCTCGCTCCTGGAATGCATTTTAAAGAGTTAGGGTTATGTTTGAATGAGGCAGATAAATAAGAAATATACCTATCTTTTATGGAACATTGCTCAGTATTTTTAGGTTCTCTTTGCAATGATTGAAAAAAGATTTCTGATAAAATACCAGACTCTGTGGAGTAGGAGTAGTCGTCCCATTTTGTACTTATTTTGTCAATTCCTATAACTGAATTGATGGACTCTACATAAGCGGTTGTTTCGCAATCAATATAATGAATTAGTGTTCCATCAATATCAAATACAATCAGATTATTCATCGTTAAGTTGGTATAATTTCGTATTATCAAGATTAGCTGATTATAATTTATTAAAAGATAATTATCCCTAAGTTTTTTATTAATTGGAGTTACAATCTGAGAGGAATAGTTATTTCTGGGTTTCCTGAGTTTGGTCATTTGCAAATTTAAATAGTAAATTAGATATAGCGTTCATGATAAATATTCCGATCAGTTATTATTAGCAAAGGTATGTTGCCAGAGAACGCCTCTTGATAGTGGCAAGCAATAGAATTTTATAAAAAATTAGGATTCAAACTTGACTTTGAGCGGTAAAATAAATGTCAGCCACCCAGGAATATAAAAAATATCCTGCCAAATTTTAATCATGCCTTGCAAAACCATTTGCCAAGAAGCCACCATCTACAGCGATGCATTGGCCTGTTATATAAGAAGCTGCAGGCATGCATAGAAATGCAGCAAGAGTTGCCACTTCATGAGGTTGTCCAACTCGGCGCATTGGTGTATTTGAAATGATATTATTCAGTTTTTCATGATTGGATAAAGCTGGTTTAGTTAATTCTGTTTCAATATACCAGGGCGCTATAGAATTAATTCTAATGTTATCTCGCGCCCATTCTACTGCAAGATGTTTTCCTAATTGAATCATCGCCGCTTTACTCATCCCGTAAGGAGCTCCTGAGGCATCATCAATTAATCCTGAAATAGATGCAATATTAACAATATTTCCTTGCACTGATTTTCTTAATAAAGGGTACGCTAATTGGCACAATTTAAACGTTGACGTTAAATTAGTTTGCATTATCTGCTCAAATTCATGAGGCAAGTAATCTTGAGCGGGCTTTCTGATGTTGATTCCAACATTATTAATGAGGATATCTAATACGCCCCATTTTTGGGTGATTGAATTGATTACATCGGAATAAGATGCTTCCTGATTGAGATCTGCTTCGATTCCAGTGACACGATAACCCTTTGAATTGCAATTGTTAATGACTTTCTCAAGATTATCTTTATTTTTAGCTACAACGACTATGTCTGCACCTAATTCCAGAAACTCATCAACAATTGCTCGTCCGATTCCACGAGTGCCGCCAGTAATGAGGGCTTTCTTGCCTTTTAAATTCCAATACGATTGATTCATGAGTTACACCTTCTAAAATTAGGTTGTATACAATAAATCATTGACAACTTCCATAGTAATTTCGGGTAGTTTTTGCGTTTGATCCATACACTCTTGAATGGTTATAACGGCTTTTTTAATTTCATTGGGTAACATCTCGGATGGTACATTGTCGCCTGGCCAAGAAGCATCTCGAGTCGCTTTATCAGGCCAACGAGAATAGGCAAGCCACATACCTTCGCTAGTTTTATGCAGGCAAGAACCTAATGCACCGCGATATTGTACAAAATAGGAAGCGACCTGATGCCAGGCTTTTTGATATTCCATCTCAAGCCCAGGCTTTATAAAGGCTCGATAAATAACAGCAAAACATTTTTGGGAAAGCAGCTTAAATTGTTCAAGCGCTTCTTCAGGTGTTAAGTCTTGGGTACCCAGAACTTCCTCTGCTTTGAATATGTTTATACCTTTGGGAATGGAAAATTGGGAGGTAAAATACATCTGATCAAGGCCTATTCCAAAAGCACAATGCTTATAGCCTAGAACACGAAAGTAATTAATTGGTTGCTGGTTTTCATTAACTAAGACATAGTTTCTGAATTTGGGATTATAAAACCCATAAGTCATGTAATAATGAATACCTTGGCTTTCAAGATGTTGAATGATGTGAACTAAATTTTGGTGCAGTTTTTCAGGCGAATAAAGTTCAATATACATCCCAGCTTTTTCAAACGTGGAGTGTTCATTCTCTGGATAGGGAGGGTTCAGTGCCACAAAATCACCTGGTGCAGCAATCGAAATCACTTCCATAAAATCACCACTGCTGAATGAAACTTGATTCGCATTAAGTAGATTAGATACTCGGTCAATTTCACTCAAGAACATTTCCAACGACAAATTCGCATGTTCAAGAAATCGATTAGCATTTTTTTCTTCAAATAATTCACCTTCGCGATAGATAATATTCAATTCCTTGTCATAAAAAAGGATACCGCTCCATGAATAATTAATGATAAAAGGGAGTAATAATGCTTTTTCTTCATCAGTTGCCCGGTTGTAATTCCCGATTGCTTCAAGAAAAAAATTTTTCTTCGATAGGGAGACATCATATTTTTCTATTAAGGCAGCATAAGAGGCTTTGACACGCGTAGGATTGTCTCTAATTAATTGAAGTGTATTAATCAGAATTTTATTGCTGTCATTGATAATATATTCTTCTGCAAGACCTATCTCCATCGCGGCCATGCTCCAAGAGGCAGAGCCTGAAAAAGGCTCAATTGCTTTCTTGTATTTTTTGCCCTTATTGTTTGCTAATAATACAGAGAAATGCTCATTTAACCAGCTAGTATCAGGGGACATATGCCCTGTCAAATCTGGAAGAGTAAGATACCTATTTCCGAGATAGTGGAGTGGTCCCCCATGATTTTGAGTTAATTGAACAATGATTGGGTTCATAATGATCACAATGCAGTAAATCTATCTTTAAGGAGGCACATCTTAACATGAAACAAAATTTTTCTTTACTCTTTTAAAAACGCTTTACTACTGCTTTAGCGAAACTGATTTTTCATGTGTCGGAGAAAACACAAGTTTGGGTTGTTTCGCATGCAAAGTCGCTTATTGATCTTTTAAAACAATATCAGGGATGTCCTCTTATAAAACTTGAGAAACAAATCGGACAAACAAAAATTCTGGGGCAATCGATTTTGGAAATGCCTTCTTGGCATTGGCCTGATTAGTTGCATTAGCTTGAATAATAAAGGAATATTCAGCCGATTTTCAGTGCTTCAGTAATTTGTAAGCCATTTCCATTATTGGCTAAGTTTTTGTATGGTTTGGAAAATCAACTTATTTTATGCACATTAACTTTGCGTCCTTTTAATTTTCCGTTTTGTAAGTATTGGTACGCTTTGTCTGCTTGGCTGTGGTGGATTGCAACATAGGAGTACATGGCAGTGATATTAATTTTACCGATTGTGTTGCCTGCTAATCCTGCATCTTTGGTTAATGCTCCAAGGATGTCCCCGGGACGAATTTTATCTTTTTTACCGGAAGCAAGACAGAGTGTAATCATTTCTGGCGCTAAACGAGTACTATGGTTATTTTCTAATTTATTAATGTTTCCCCAGTTAATGGGGTGCGGGAGGTTGTCTTCAATGACGCAAACTCGTTGTGCATCTGCAGGTGTTATAATATTTAGGGCAATACCTTTACTCCCAGCTCGCCCAGTTCGGCCAATACGATGAATATGGACGTCATGCTCAAAAGCGAGATCAAAATTAATCACTGCAGAAAGTTCCTTTATATCAAGTCCTCGCGCTGCAACATCAGTGGCGACAAGAATAGAACAACTTTGGTTGGCAAAACGCAATACCGCAAGATCCCGATCGACTTGTTCCATATCGCCATTTAAAGCGATGGCACTGAAGCCTTCGTGGATGAGCTGGTCTGTTACTTCCATTGTTTGTTGCTTGGTATTACAGAAGATTAACGTTGATACAGGTCGGTAGTGCACCAGTAATGATTTTAATAAGGGATATTTCTGAGCTTGTTTCGTTACTTCATAAAAATGTTGTTCAATATCAATTTCATCAGCAGGAGTTTCAACATGAACTTCTTTTGGATTTCTCATGAATTGTTTTGAAAGCTGTTTGATTTCTTCGGGATAGGTCGCAGAAAACAGTAGAGTTTGTCTTTGTTTGGGACAAGTCGAAATAATGCTTTTAATGTCATCAAAAAAACCCATATCCAGCATTCTGTCTGCCTCATCTAAAACTAAAGTTTTTACCTGAGATAAATCTAAAGAGGCGTTTTTTAAATGCTTAAGAATTCTTCCTGGTGTTCCTACACTGATATGAGCTCCATGCCTTAATGAATCAAGCTGCGGTTTCATAGGTATCCCGCCGGATAAATTAATAATTTTGACGTTAGGCATCAAACAGGCTAATCGACGGATGGCTTGGCTTACTTGTTCTGCCAGTTCACGAGTAGGGCAAAGAACTAAGCCTTGTACTGCAAAAAAAGAAATTTTTAAATTATTTAATAAAGACAAAGCAAAAGCAATCGTCTTTCCACTCCCTGTTTTTGCCTGAGCAATAATATCTTCATTTTTAAGAATTATGGGGAGGCTTTGCATTTGAATTGAGGTCATATTTTCATAATTTGAAGAAGCAAGGCTCTTTATTAATTCTTGGCGAAGAGGGAGTTGAGCGAATGATGGCTGTTGAGTGGTGTGTTCTATTTGAATCATGAAGCTTTCCCTCTTTGAGGCTTAATTGTTATTGATACGTATTAGGTGTGGTCTCGCCGAACGTCACGTTTTTGCCACAGTAATTTTTTCTCTCGTTCGATAAATACTGCCAGCTCACTCTTTGTGAATAAAATAGTTTTGATATATTGAGGTAAAATACATAGGATAATCTGTGTGCTGGCCAAAGCTTTTAATATTAAAAGTTGTATCAATTATCGATGCCGTTTGCGTGCACTGTAATTTTCTTGGGCCATAGTTACTTTTAATGGGCGTCCTTCCAGCATTTTACCATTCATACCTAAAGAGGATTGAGCTTCTTGTTGGGAGCTAAAGGTTATAAAGCCAAAACCTTTGATGTGGCCTGTAAAGCGATCTTTGATTAAAAGAAGCTCGTCTATCTTACCATATTTAGAAAATTCTGCTTGTAATGACTGTTCAGTAATTCCAAAGGGTAAGTTGCCTACATAAATTTTATTTTGTCTCACTGTCGTTTCCTCAAAGTAACCACTACAACCACAGTGAGATATAGTGGTTAAATAATATTAACTACTTCAATTAAAGAGCTATTATATTTTGTGCTTGAAGACCTTTTGCTCCTTGCGTCACAATGAATTGCACTCGCTGACCTTCTGTAAGGGTTTTAAAGCCAGAACTTAAAATTTCTTTAAAGTGAGCAAAAACGTCTGGGCCGGCTTCTTGCTCAATAAAACCAAATCCTTTGGATTCGTTAAACCATTTAACGACTCCGTTTACTGTTTTAGACATAAGTATCCTTAAGTGTTTATTAAAATGCCTGTATAGGCGAATTTAGCCGGAAACCGGTCAAGAATTAAAAACTACCGAACGAGGGATTAAATGAATAAAACGACGATTTGGAGAATATAAAATAGACATTTTCTAGCTGAAACTAGGTTACTACTCTTTCAGGTTAAAAGTCAATCTTATTGTAGCATGTGTTGTTTAAATCCCCTTAAGACCCTATAATATAATAAAGGACTGTATAAACATTTTATCATCTTATTTTTCTTAATCATATTATACCTTTCTTGGTTCGTACTTATTGTGCGCCTATTCACTTTCATATCGAGAGTAAAATGTTTACTTATACCGCAAAAATATATTTTGATAATATTGAAATTAATCAATCCTCTGGAAATAATTTAGACTCTCTTTTTATTTGGATGCTAACTCAGCAGAAGGGGGAATTTGGTAATTACAATGGTCAAATTACTAATAACAAAACGCATCTGATAGAAAAAGAATTTCGAACCAGTTCTTATTAATGTGCAGGCCTTTAAGTTTATATTTAATTATGCTTTTTGTTTACACATGACGTTTCAGCATATATGTGATTATTTAAATATTAAACCTTAATCTTAAGGAAACTATTCATCAACATATATGGGAAATTTTTGAGTGTATGATGGGTAGAGTTGATAGCCAAGGAATTTTCCATTTTTAGCTCGAGATTTACCTCTTAATGAAAAATCATTTAATTGACTAATAATACACTATGGCTATATTACACTTTGTTACAAATCTGCTACAGTAAATTTTTGTAGTTTTCCCGTTCAATAAAGGTTACCAACTCTCTTTCTGTTGGTAGTACAGCTTTATATTTAGAAGCGAAAATTTGCTTGTTTTCTTTGAGTACTGAATATTTAACCATCGCCTCATCTTTGTCTGCACAAAGGATAATGCTTATTGTTGGGTTATCATCCTTTTCCGCGCTTTGTAGTGTTTTCGCCAGATATAGATATTATTTTCTGCGACCCTTAACTCCCTTGCTACTTGGCGTAATGATTTACTGCTTTGCTCCAGTAATTCAACAGCTTTAATTTTGAACTCTTTTGATACGTTTCTTACCATTATTACTCCTTGTTGACGCTATTCAAAGGAAGATCAATGGCTGTTGATAAGTAATAATCCTAATAACATTAGACGATATCAAATAATTCAATATCTCTTATAAATATAACTGATTGTATTTTATTAGTAGATAATGGTTAAATAAAAAGCAATTTTTTACACGAAAGTGAAGTCTCCGCTTGCTGACCAATTAAAGTCCTCTTCAAATTGAGGATGATATCTTGATCTGAAGCAGTCCCTGTTATCATAAATTAGGAAATAACTATGCCAAAGTCCAACTTATCAGTTTACATACCAAGAAATGATAATGAAGCTTATGAAGAGCTTAAAACGAAACAGCTACCCATTGAATTAAAAGAGCAATTGCAAATAGTAGATTCATATCCCGAACTCATTGAAAAAAAAATTGAATCAATCATTCAAAGAATTTTTGAAAAAAATTCACTGACAAATACTCTTTGTATGCCCCAATTGCAATTATCTGGAAGTGATAATGAAAATGCTTCTATAATTACTATAGGAAAACAACCTGTACTTATTATAACCAAAGGACTCTTAAAAAATGTTCAAAGTGAGGATGAGCTTGCTGGTGTGATTGCTCATGAAGTAGGGCATTTATTACTTTATAAAGAGCACCAAGAAGCGGATCATCAAAACAAAATAGAGGAAACAGCTGCAGACAATCTAGGTGTAAACTTACTCCATCAAGCAGGATACGACCCTGATGGCGTCATTTACTTTTTGCGTCGGGCTGGTGGAGATAAAGGGCACCTTATCACGATAGAGGATATAACTCACGCGGGCTCAATAGACGAGGGGGCTCGTTTAATTCAGACTGTTACTGCTCCCCATCCTTCAGATAAGTCACGTATTCGTGCAATGGAAACTAATATTACTTCTCTAAAACGAGATGGAATCCTTACCAACATACCTGCGATTACTTTATTGGATCAAAAATTCAAAGAAGCCGTTAATAATGTATCCTATACTTCTCCCATTGCTAAGGGGTTAAATGATATAGGTTATGAAAATTTATCGATACTCGACAAACTAGGCGCTCTTACGACCTTATTAAATGATATTTATCCACCCACAAATAGCACTTCAGCCGAAAGACTTGCGGAAATTGCACGTTATATTGACCAATTAACGGTTGATTTTGCTCAACCCGATCAATCTGAGGCATTTAAATGCTTAGCTGATGTAACTATGGGATACAAAATATTGGACTCATGGCCCAACATCGTCCGCCCTAAAAAAATCCCTTTTGGCTCTCCTATTGACGGTCAAATTACTGTTGCTTTAGAGCATGTTTGGATACAGGGGGGTAAAGATTCACAATATCTTGCCCGGCGGGAAGACCTAAAAAAATCGCTCGAACAATTTTATGACGCCAAAACGAAGGAAGAGGCAGAGCATTTTGCTAGTGAAATTGTAGCATTATGCAAAAAAATAAGCGTTACTTATCAAGTTCCTTCCATATTTAAAGGATTTTATCCTCCGAGTATTCAAGAGGTAAAAACTGCTATAGACGTGCACGGCTCATGGAATCCCCCATACCAAAAGCAGGTTCTTTGGTGTTTAGAAGATCACTCTGAGAACATAAAAAAAGTCCTTAGTGGCATGAATATAGATAAAGATCCCTGGGCAAAAAACATTATAGGATTTATTGAAAACAATGAGAAAAACCAGCTACATAAGATTATTCATAATCCTAATGCTCCTACATTCATTGAAAGGGCAGTGCTATCCTCTGAAAATGTAGCGCTTTGGGCGCAATTTGTAAGAACTAAAGAAGGTGTGGCCACAGATCGATTAGTATTAGTCCCTCCTTATCCCTGGAAACATTTTGCTCCAGAGACTACTTTGGAAACGTTAACACTTTCTCATCAACAAGAATCAGAGAATAAACGTCTTTATGAAGAGCAAGTTATTTCTAATGTTGACTGGGAATTGCTAAAAACTGATTTCCCTCGTTTTATTCTTCAATATGGAAGATTAATATTTAACTATTACTCAGTCGTTCCCGTTGCATCTCCTTTTGCACGAAAGTTTTTTGATGAATTAACTACATTTCTTCCTCACGCAGACGAAGATTATATAGCGCAAATAAGCGGTTTTTTTGAGAATAATACACCCACAGATGGAGAAGCCCTTCTATCGTTTATGGATTTTTATCCTAAAGATAACCAATGGTCTTATCAGTCTGTCTCTAGGCCAAAAGGTTGGTATCTTAACCATCCCTTCATTCAATTTATATTGAATCCAATATCTTCAATTGTGATGACTGATGCCTTGAAATTAGTTCATTTAAATGAAACATCAGGTTTTATAATCCCAGACCCCAATAAAAAATTAAAGGATATATTTTCTATTCCTCTTCATTCCATACTTTCTCATTATCCGCAATCGATTAATACCGTAGCTGATCTTGAAGCTGCAGATAAAGGAACACCTGTTTATAAGGCAATTACACTCGCTTTGGAGGCAGAACGACTTGCTTATGATTTTGAAACCTCAGTGACTTTACAAGAGTTCGTTATATTGGATCAATCAAGTAGAGTAGGCCGTAATGAAGAAGTGTATGTCAGTAACATGAATACGTTCTTTACACAACTGAAACACAAAACAGTTCAACGTGCTCTTAATATTGATGATTGTGAAGAACTAATAAAAAATTATCGTTTTGCAATAGCACATTATCTATTGCAAGAGATCCCATCAATTAGAAATGAAGCCTATGAAAAAATAAAAACTCTTCTCCCCAAACTTCCAGCTTCGAAACAGTTGGAGTGTCTAAAAGCTTTATTTAAGCCCGAAGTCTTTACTCCAAGTAAAATTGGCATATCAGCGTTGGATAAAAAATACGATGGTTATATTGCATATCCTGAGTTTAGAAGCTGGGCGATTGAGCAACTCACGGATTTGATCGTGGCTGATTTAGGAAAAGATGACGGAAGTAGTGACTATTTAACCCGAATTAAATTAGTGATAGATGATATTGGAGCAAATACAGTTGGAATATCCCAGCTCACTATTTTAAGCACATTAGCAGCCAAAATTAATGCACAAAAAGAAGTTGCTTTTCTTATGAGGGACACTTACAACCATAATTCGGTTGCTAGCGCGCTTGCAAAATCTTATGAAGGAGTTGCTATTGAGTTGCTCATTAACGAATCGAACAAGGATCCAGTTTTAAGACAACATCTTCTCGACTTTCTTGCTAAGCCCTTAAACCAGAGTTCTACGAGCACCTTACGCGACTATATCAAGTCTAGATATGAGTATAAATTTCTAGAACTTTCGAAAGAGACGATTGATGATCTGATTGATGATCAGCTGCAAAACTACTATAGAAATTTTAGAGCCTCTTCTTTAACCATGCGAGTTATTTATTTAGAGCCTCTTCTTTTCCCCTTAAGCAGTACGGAAAATCAACAATTAGATATCATCCAAAAACTCATTGATGAGGTATTTCCCACCTCAGCAAATACTCCTGTCTTACAGCAAAATACAGCGGATGAAAATGAATACGCCAAAATAATTATCAATGCCTATCTTGGAGTCGCTCAACTAGCAGAACGTCGTTTGCTTACTACAGCACTTTTTGTGGCAACGATGCAAGAAGAGCAGGATACAAAACGCACACTTGGTCAAAAATTAAATATGGTTTTATCACATATGGGACCAGCCGGTGGTAAATTATTACAAGCTATTCACAGTCATCCACAAACACCGGAGGATTTAAAAAGAGATATAGCTTCCTCAAAAACATTGTTCGACCCTCCATTACGCTGGGAATTAGTCGAGTATGTTGATAAAAGTGGATTATTGGAGCACAGTGAGAATAACCCCAATCCTGTTATACACATCGGTCCCTTGGTCGGAGCAGGTTCATTTGGTCTCACCGTATTTAACACCTTAAGTGACGGAACAAAAGTGGCAGATACTTTCTTACGTGACCATGCTGCAATAAAAGCGGAGCGCGAGTTAACGATAATGAGCGCGGCTACAAATAAAATTGTCGCATTAAGACCTGAACTTAAACCTATAACCAATATGGTTAATGAAGCACAACGTTCCGCGCGCGAAGAAACAAATATGCAATTGGCGGAACAGGCAAACGCTCTCGCGGTAAAATCCTATCATAACATCCGGGTTGTTGTTGGGCCTCATAAGTTTACTCATGAGGTAACCCAATTACAAAAAACTGGGGATAACTTTAAGCGAGTGACTATCGCCCCAGGCGAACATTTCAATGACTTAAAAGCATCACCTTACAAAACCGCGCTGGCCAAAGCCATGGTTCTCACTCAACTCTCTTTACGCTTGGCTGGATTCAATACCGATTTGGATCGTCATGGGGGGAATATCAAAATTCAAGGAAACACGATTACCCACTTCGATTTTGGAGCAATGAATCTATCTCCAATCACTGAAGAGGATAAACGTATCACGGGAAAAATTCTGGCGCAAATTTTGATTGCTGTTTTTAACGGAGAGGCATTTTCTAAAGCCTTATTGACAACAATACAAAATGCTCAAGTTTCAGAAACATCTCTCATTTACCTCAATGGACTGAATAAGGATTTTCTGGCTTTAGGAGATTATCTTAAGGAAATCAACAAACAGGAACTGGCCTATCTTGTTGCTCAGTGTCTTATCGGAGATACAGTAGATTCTCCAATTAACACCGCGTTTAGAGAAGAGCTTGGCTTGGTACCTTATGTATTGTTTTATTTTAGTGAGATGCTTAATATGTTGATATCTAAAATACAAGGAACGGGCAGTGATATTCATCTAAATGAAACTGTCAGCAATGTTGAACAAGTTCAACATGAACCCAAGAATAAAATACGTTCGCCATTGTTATGTTATAGCTCCTTTTTTTCCCATAAGACGAGCGATGAAGTCCTATCACTATCAATAGAGCAAACTACAAACAACTCTATTGATTAATTATTGTAGCCAGCTCAAAATATTTTTGAGTTGGCTATTGATTGGGTTATCACTTTTCTTTGAAGCAAGAGATCAAAATTCAAGGATACGCCAACCATCTTTGGCTCTCCCTCAAATGTAGGGGCATTTTAATCAAGTTAGTTTAGACTAACCCATTGATTTGACGGTCAAAAGGAAGATTAAAATGCCTAAGAAAGATTGTATCCTAAATTTACCTGGATATTCTATTAAAAAAGTAAGTGGAGAGAACCCGGTTTATATCGAAGTCACTTATCGATGTGTTGTTCGCTGTATTCATTGTGGTAATAAGAAATTACGTAAAAAAGACAGCACGGGTAGCCTGGTTGCTTGCAACCAGGATTTCACCTGATTGTCGATCCTTAATGCCAGCATAAAAAAATACGTACCGCCCCGAGTTTTGTCTCATCTGTAATTGACCCTGAGGTTTTTGCTCTTCCTTGTGAACTTGCAACCAATAAAATAGCCTCTTTATTATTACAAAAGCCTGATAATCTTTGCCCCTTTGATAAATCCTGGTTGCAAGCAACCAGGCTACGCGTACTTTTGAATGATTATTTTGAGCAATCGCGTTGCACGCGCTTGCTCAATGATGAATAGTGGGTTGAATTTATTGAAAAATTTCGCAGCCCTTAGGCTGCGTCACTGCAGATACATTTGCAGTGACGCGGCATAAAGGACTGTTATCGGCATGATGTGTATGGTAGGGTTGCATGACGCAATGGAAAGCTATGCCCCCAACCTATGTCCAACATTCTGCCTACTCAAAATGGGCTATTGGTGCGCGCATCTATGGAATATGCACGCCATCAACCCGAACACACATTACTTTATCAAGTAATAGAAGCGTATTACCCCAAGTTTTTGGATTATCTTATTGAATCAGATAAGACACTTCCACAATATGTCCAGGATGAGTTTGAAGCTTACCTGAAATGTGGTCGTCTTGAGCATGGCTTTTTGCGTGTTCAGTGTGATACTTGTCATCGTGAGCAGCTGGTAGCATTCAGTTGCAAGCGCCGGGGTTTTTGTCCGAGTTGTGGTGCAAAACGCATGGTAGAGAGTGCCGCGCTTCTAGTTGATGAGGTATTACCAGAAAAGCCAGTACGACAGTGGGTATTGAGTGTGCCATTTCCATTACGCTGGCTATTTGCAAGCAATCCCGAGATGTTAAGCAAAGCGCTTTTGGTAGTAACAAGAGCCATTAGTAGCTGGCAGATTAAGAAAGCTGGATTGTCGAAAAAGACAGGCAGAACAGGTGCTGTGACATTGATTCAGCGTTTTGGAAGTGCCCTGAATTTAAACATTCATTTTCATATGCTATTTCTGGATGGCGTTTATGAAGTTGACTCTGAGGGAAATACTATCCAATTTCACACAATTAAAGCCCCCTCCAATCAGGACATGAATTTACTGTTACGCCGAATCAGCATGCGTATCATGAGGTTACTGGAGCGTGCTGGATTTTTGGAGCGAGACCAAGAAGAGGGTGGTTTGATGTTGGAAGGCTCTGATGACGATGTTATGAACCATCTTCAGGGGAGTTCAATTATTTATCGAATTGCGACAGGACGACGTTTAGGTCAAAAGGTTTTGACGTTAAAGACGTTGCCACCCCGGGATGAGTTTGATGAATCTGTTGGAGAGTCATTAGCCAAGTCAGGTGGATTTTCCTTGCATGCTGGAGTCAGTGCCAAATCGCACCAACGAGATAAGGTTGAACGGTTGTGCCGATATATAGCAAGGCCCGCAGTATCGACTCATCGATTAGAGATTTTGCCGGATGGCAAGATTTCTTATGAATTAAAGACCCCCGTATAAAAATGGCACTACCCATGTAGTGTTTGAGCCACTGGATTTTATTGCCCGCCTGGCATCGCTGGTACCCAAGCCACGAGGTCATCACTTAACGCGATTTCACGGCGTCTTTGCACCAAACAGCAAACAACGTGCTGCTGTGACTAGC
This sequence comes from Legionella cincinnatiensis, assembly GCF_900452415.1. Taxonomy (NCBI): domain Bacteria; kingdom Pseudomonadati; phylum Pseudomonadota; class Gammaproteobacteria; order Legionellales; family Legionellaceae; genus Legionella; species Legionella cincinnatiensis. The sequence continues at coordinate 1,555,287 of NZ_UGNX01000001.1, forward strand.
GAGGGGAAATTAAATAAAAAGAACTCTTCACCCAAAAAATAGAGGATGTTGAAGAGCGTCGAAGCAAAATGAACTGGGCAATGCGTTTGAAACGAGTATTTAATATTGATGTATCGATTTGCAGTCATTGCCGAGGCAATATGCGAATCATTGCTTGGATTGAAGAACGAGCGGTCATTGATAAAATTTTGTTACACATCGAGCAAAAGCAAAAATCACAAACACCTTTCTATTGTTCGTCTGATATTCGAGCGCCTCCAGTAACGATAAAAAAGCAACTGGCTTGCCATTACAACTGAATAAAGAAAAAAACATAGTTTAATTATGCGGTTTTGTGTCGTCCTTGAATTATGCATGTTCATAAATAGAACGCTCAAACGCCTTATTTCAGAAGAAATGTTGCTCATTATTCATAAGTCTGGAGAAAATCTAAAAAACGGACCAAGGTTTTTGTAAATTTGTTGGTGATGATACTTTTGCAAAATGGAAAAAAGGTGCTTTAAAATTCTTATACCCTGATTTTTTGATACTGAACAAAACCTTAAGAAACGATAGATAATCCTCATACCCTATCCAACATCTGATTACTTAGAAACATATTTCCTTAAGACCCTCTCGATAAAATTCTAACTATGAACAGAGAAAAAACATTCTGGTTCTAAAATGGCTAGGAGAACATATCATGGGTATCGTCGAAAGCAAGAAAACATCAATATCAGAAAATCAAGGTAAAGGTATTGTTAAAGTGCAAACCTGGGGAACATCTCCTGATGGTGGTTCGGGATTAATGAATTTTTTAAGCACCCAATATCGTGGAGAAAATGTTGGGCATGCTTCTCTTGAGATTAGGCTTCCTGATAGTCCAGAAAACTCTGAGCTTATAAAAAAATATTGCTATCAAGATCCTGAAATTCCTGTTGAAAGAAAGATGCGGAAAAAAGATGATGGCACTGAAGAAGCAGAATATATAGTTAGATTTAGCTTCATCCCAGGTAAAAAGAGCCCATTCCATCTAAACTTCTCTTACAGCGACGATACCATTTATGAGAGAGCTGGTCATCATACTACAGAGAGACATTATCTAGAGGTTTCAGAGCTAGAAGAAAGAAGAGGAAGTAAAAGAGTCATTAGTGTATTTCCCGCTTGCTCATTAACAGAAAAGGGACGTGCACTAGATTTCTCTACTCCTCAAGGTCAGTATATTCTTAAAGTAAAAGAAATTGAAAATTGTAATGATTTATTAGAAACAGCAAAATTATTAGAGAAGAAATACAATGCATTGAAAGAAAATAAAAAAACTGTTGACTTGGATCATCCAAGTAATAAAACGATTTTGATTGCTGCTAAACGATTAGGTATAGAGCTTCCTAAAGGAAAATTTTCTCTGGAAGAGTTAGATAATATGCTGAACGTATCTGAAATTAAGAAAAATGTTCAAGACAAAATAGCCCAATTAAACAAAGAAAAGCTTGTTTTAATGGACAAAATTGACCAAAGAGAGAAGAAAGAAGAAAACAAGCAATTGGTTACAGCACTTAATGATATTTTAAAAAAACTTAACGACTCTAATCTTGACATTTTGCCTTCAGAAATTGAGAAGCTAAAAATTCCTGAAGAAATTAAAAATGAACTTCTCAAATTAACTGAATTAAACGAACTAGGACAATTAAAAGTCAAATTAGAGAACTTACGCGAACAATGCATCAAAGAAAATGAGCGGTTTTCTATAGAAAGTCTTACCTTTTTTAATAATAAAGACGACTACTTATGTCGTGGTAGACCAGCTGATGGGGAAATACAGCTTCCATTAGGAGCCGGAGAAAACGAACTTAATGCTGCTGCTATGTTGGAGCAAATGCGAAAAATAGTCGACTCAGGCTATGATTATGACTTATATACTCATAATTGTTCGAGCACTGCTTTAAGTATATTAAAGGCAGGCAGAGATGGTGCCGTATCGGAAGTCTCCCCTGCAAGAGGATTTACTACAACCAATCCCCAAACGGTTTACAACGAGGCAATCGCTTTAAGGGATAAAGTTTGCAAAGTATCAGCACCTCAATCACTCTCAAACCTAGATGATTTTTATGCTTCAAGAACTCTTGGAACTAAAGTTATACCTAGAGAATGTTCGAATGTACATGAAGCAATACTTAGTTTTGCGGTAGATAATATATTTCCAGAAGACGAAGATATAACAAATAAAACGTTTTATGTATTCTCAAAAAGTGATAGAGAGAGCATATTAAAACATCAGGACAAACTGATACCCACTGATTTACTACGAGATCTTTGGGGTATTATTCCTAATAGAACATTACCTCTGTCAAAAGATGGAGCAAATAATGTTGTAATAGATCGGAATATGACAATTGGCCAGTTAATGCAAGGACTATCTATTCTAGCACAAAAAAATGCTGAAACTCGCCTTACAAAGCAAGATGCTTTGATTGAATCCAATGAAAACGATCCATATAAGATTTTAAGAGATAAAATTGAATCTGAGATTATGAGACTCGGGAACAGAACCGACCAAAAATCCGTTAAAAAAACTACTGACTTAACTGAAGCTTACATCAATACAGTAGAAAGATTAAATTCAATTAACCCACCATTAAGTAACAAAGAGAGAGCTGCTCTTCTTTTTGAAGAATTAACGCCTCAACTAAAAGTAAATACTGGATTTAATTTTTACGAAGCAACATCTTATGCAGAGGTGAAGAAAACAGCTATAGAGCTGGGTGTATGTGAAAAAACAGATTACACAAATAAGTTTAGAAATATAGTTCATGAAATGAGAGAGAAATGTGAACAAACAAAACTTGAAATCACTGAAGAGCAACAAAGTTTGTTTTCACCTAAATAATGATTTGAATACTATGTATAATTGCTCAAAGCGATTAAAAGGTCATAATATAGAGTGCAGGACAACAAAGGACTGTGTATCTTGTCAAAGATCAGTTAATATGGAGTATTTAATAACAAATCCCGAGATTTATGACTGATCAGGAAAAGAAAACTCATTTTGGTTACAGCACTGTAGCCTGGGATTTTTTTCTTCAACTTCACCATCAAATAGTTCTCCAGCTAATCCTGAATCATCAGAGACTTCTTCTGTATCGTGCAAAAAGTCAGGTTTATGAAAGCTACTTTTGCAAAATGGAAAAAAGGTGCTTTAAAATTCTTATACCCTTTTGGCATTTCAAAAATATTTTTATTATCTAAAATAAGTTGCTTATTCATAAACATAGATAAATCTCATCATTACGTGGCACTATATTCAAACTATTCGAACAGCGCCTCAATGGTTGATTGCATTTCTTCCTGGCTTGGCTTCGCATACCTAAAAATTTCCTTAATAGATACATTTCCGCCAAGCTCTTGAGCAAAATGTACTCCATGTTTATCACCTCCATGAAATTATTATAGGTTTGTAAAGTGATTTTTATAAAGTTGTCTTTTTCTTTTAAGAGTTAATTAATCAAGAGAAGCATTTTCATCAAGTAAAAAGCTGTCAGTTATAACATAATGATTTAATAATTTAGCTTTTTGCATTGAATAACAATTTTTATGCATAATCTTTTTTATACTTAAGGATCAATGATGAGGTCCAGAATTTTTCAACACTAACGCACACAACCATGTGCAAATAAATCAAATTGATCCAAACCATGAAGATTATCCGCATTTATCCATAAACACACTTTTATACTTCCAATTACTGCTTTTTCTAGGTTTAATGAGTGGGGAAATAGGGTTAGGGCGTAAAACGACACTCTTCTTCTTCCAAATAGAGCGTAGGAAATAACACCATTTCTGTATGCTTCTCAACAAAATCAGTTACTTCTTTCATGAAACAATTAAAAGTCATTTTTTCAATACGATGAAAAGGATGTTCCGGGTTTTCCTTAAACTGAGTCAATAAATTGAGCTCCATATCATTTTGGTGTAGTACTGATATGTTGACGTTACAAATATCCACACCTAATTTTAATATATTGTGTAATGCGGTTCCTTCAGGAATATTATGAATTTTTTCAACCCAATAATTACTTGAATCAATAACCAAGCAATCCTCTCCCCATGTTCTGGGATCTTGAATATCGCTGCCATCATTTCTATTCAAAACCACTACCTCATGATTTTCTAATGAATTTTTTGATTGGATGCAAATATTTTCAATCACAGGACTGCAATTTACCCCATTTAGCTTTAATAAGGCCAAACTAACTAGTGAGGCATGTTCTTGGCAATGACCAAATCCATTTTTAAAGCTATCCAAAACACACTGCATCAGTGCCATATAATGAGCAGTATTATTCAGTACTTTATTGATGTGTAACAGTAAGTTTTGTTTCTCCTCTTGTAAACGAAGAGAAGTTTGTTGCTCTAGTAATTTCTTAATTACTAACGCTTCATTTTTTTGGATAATTACTATTTCCTCAACAAGATGATTTGAAATAGATCTGTAATACTCAGCATAACGAGAAAAACATTTTTTTCTTGCCAAACTATCTTGTTTGATCATTTGATCATGTAAAAAATCAAATAATGGTTTTAAGGTCGATATATCAATTCTCATAAATACCCCTCTGCTACATGGTAAAAGAATGTTGCAATGAAGCCGTATGTTCTTCCAATGCCTCTCTAAAACGACTTATTGATACCATATGATCATTTTTAAAATCTGCTGGCATGCAGGAACTGAAAGCTCGCTCTAAAGTTTGTAAACTGTTAATTATTTTTTGTAGATCTTCAGGCTTGGCCTCCATTTCGGAAAGAGCATCTTTCCACAACTGTATGTTTTCATCTTGACTTAATCCAGATTTATTTAAAGAACACACCGCCATTAATGTTTTAGTGAGGGTAATTGGTAGTGTGGTTAATAACGACATCCAATTTTCTTCGGGTGAAAAGTGTTCCCGTGCTGGGGCATCATTTCTCCATTTGTCAAAAATTTTATTAGAACGATCTACAGAACGAGACATTCTTTTCAGTTCGTGAATAACATCGGGTACCGAACATATTTGTAATTGAAATTTCTCAATTTTCAATATATTTTTAACGTCACTATCCTCTTCATCAATTTTCTCTAGCTCCTCTGGCGACCGTTTCTGCTGTTCGTTAAAGTGCGCCTCTAATTTCTCTAACATATCAGGATCATAATTTCGAGCGAGTCCTATATGGTACAAATCACGGATAGCGTCATTTCCCGGTTCTGCAGATACATGGCCCGTTCGGTCTGAAAATCCATTCTCTCGGCGCAAGCTATTTTCACAGAGTTGACCCGCCTCAATGGTCCAGTATTCTTCTGCTGCATCACCTACTTTTTTATCACTTTCCTTTGGATAAAGCAGTCCTAGCAAATAATCATCGGTTTTATCAATCCCTTCATAAAATGAATTAAAATTCCCTCGTGCACTTCCTGTTACATTATGAGTAGCATGAATCAACTCATGGGCTAATAAAATAAATGGTGGTCCAAGATCAGTTAATCCGACTTCAGGAGATGCATACGACTCAGTATTTAAAAATGCCATGGATTTGAGATAATTCATATCCATAAGAACTGAGACATCTTTTGTACCTTCTGAGGTCATTGTTGCTTTTTTTATTATATTTTTTAATGACGGTTCATCTAATGAACTATCTAAATAATCCAGTCGTTCTTTTGCTGCTCCAGCTAATGATGAGGAACATCCAAACTCTTGGCTGGGAGCCATATTTAGTTTTGCGGCTTTTGTTTCTAACAACCAATTGAGCTTAACAATCAAATTTTGGCCTTCTGGTCTGGCGATTATTTGCATGAGAAGTGAATTAATAAATGCTCGATCACTTTCTTTTAATTTCTTATTTTCGCCTATTTTTTCCAATAATTGATAATAATTCTCTCGTACGATTTCTTTTGGTGCTTTTTCTTTGAGTCCATCTAAAATATATTTTTCATTAAGCGAAATTGATTCTTCATTTTTAACGTAGATAAGTTTTTTTTCATTTAATTCTTTTGTTAACTCCAAATGTACAAATTCCAACTCTCTCAATTGAGCTTTAATATGGATTATATTTTTATAAAATTTGATCTGTTCGTCTTTACTTGCGTTAGGATCAAATTTAGCATATTGTTCTTCTATCGCTTTATACGCCGCATGTTGTAAATCACCCACTACTGCAATCAGCTTTAGTGGATCCTCCTCATTGCGGATACACACTTTAGTAAGTTTAAATAGTAAACTATTATCGAGAGATACTTGATACAGTGATAATTGTTTTATTATCTTTTGAAGTTGATTTACAGTGTTCATAATAAACTATGTTCCATTGTCTCTTTATTTCATTTTAAATAAGCAGGATGAATGCTTTATTAAAGGAATAAGACAATACCCAATACCCTCTTCGGTTATTGTTGTGAACTGTTAATGTTTATTTAAGGATCACCTTCAGGGGTAAGAAATCACGAGGATGGTGAATCGTCAGCATTCACGCAATGGCGTCGCTTAAGGACGAATTTTCCTTACTAAACATGTCGTCACCCTCCGCGAAAGCAGTGTTGTTGCATGGATAGAGTGGCCTTTATCTAAACAATGTAAGGCAAATTGAAACATAAGTTAAGGGAAAATAGTGCCTATCTGTTTTAGTTTTAACAAGTTAGGCCAAGGTCGAACCTACAATTTTATCCACGCAACAACGCCGCGAAAGCGGCGGAAGTCTTAGTATAAAATATACACAGAATTTATAGATTCAAAGAACACCAATTGTTCTAGAAATAAAGCGCTTACTGTTTGGCAAGTTATTTAGACCCCCGCTTTCGCAGAGGGCGACGTTCTTTCCTCTCCCGAAACCTCATCCTGATTGACGCCATTGACTGAACGGATAGGGGTTGGCTTTTTACCTGCAGGGAAATAAAAAAGGAAGCATTAACACAATCAACTTCCGTTCTTATTTTGATTGGAGTGAGTTTTTTTTGTGTGCGCTGAAGTGGTTCTTCTTTGTCCCATATCCAAAGACCAACCGCCCCCTAGGGCTTTAATTAATTGCACACTGGCAACTTGGCGACGCGTACTTACATTAACCAATGAAAGTTCTGATTGCAGTGCGATATTCTCCACAACCACTACTTGCAGAAAAGTAACTAACCCACCTTTATATCGATATATTCTCTGATTCCAGGCTCTTTTAGCAGCATAAGTTGCCGCTGTTTGAGTATGAATTTCTTTATCTAACTGGTGAATGGCAATAAGACTATCTTCAACGTCTTGGAACGCAGTAAGTACCGTTTGCCGATACTGTGCTACTGTTTCAAAGTATTGGGCTTTCGCTTGATTCAATAATCCACGTAAACGACCACCATCAAAGATCACTTGCTGAACTAAAGGTTGGGATAACGTTAATAAACTAAAAGGTCCAAGAGACCAAAAAAGACTAGGCTTCGAAAACAGATTTGAAAAACTCTGACTTTGAAAACCTCCTGTTCCCGTTAAGTTAATCGCAGGAAAAAAAGCTGCGCGCGCAACACCAATATTTGCATTCGCCGCTTGTACGCAGGATTCTGCTGCCACAATATCTGGTCTATGTTCTAAAAGAGTTGAAGGTAAATTAGGACCAATTGCCAGAAAACTCTTGGGTAGTTTGCCTGGAGCTAATGAAAAATTGCTGGGTATTTGTCCGACCAAAACCGCAATTGCATGTTCTAACTGAGCTCGTTGTAACCGGTTGTCAGCGGCTAATGTTTTTGCATTTTCTAATTGCGTTTCAGCCTCATCAACATTAGCGACCGGCGCAACTCCTCCTTGAAATCGATGTTTTGTCAAATAAAGTGCTTTTTGATAAGCAATAACTGTAGTATCCAAGATACGTTGTGCTTCATCAGTCCCTCGTAACGCAAAATAATCATTTGTAAGTTCAGCCTGTAAACTCAAACGAACTGAAGCCATATCAGAAGCACTTGCTCGAGCAAGACTTTCACTTGCTTTGACTGCATTACGAATACTTCCCCAAGCATCAACTTCATAAGTGAGATAACCACCCAATAAAATGTTATTGAAAAGAGGCTTAGAAGCAGAATTTGCTATAGTTTGTGACGTTTGCTCTCTATTTCCGTTCAATAAACCTTGGACTGTAGGATAAAAATTAGAGCGAACCACTTGAACTAGAGAAACGGCCTCTTGAAAACGAGCATAAGCTAACTTTAAATCTTGGTTTGCTAAATTAAGTTGTTTTTGTAAATCATTTAAAACAGGATCATGGAAGGCTTCCCACCAACCATCCGGTGTAACAAGTCGAGGTGTTGATTTAATTTCTATCCATTGTCCTGGCTCTTTAAAATGATCTGGAATAGGCATCGCAGGGCGTTGATAATTTGGTGCTAACGAACAACCTGTCAATGCAAAAATCAATAAACCTATGCTCACGAATTTATTCATGAAACAACCCGCACTGTTTCTCCATTGGTGATACCATCCGAAGGATTTAATATAATCCGATCACCTGGCAGAACGCCTGTGGCAATTTCAAGCTTCGAGCCAAAATCACGACGAACAGTAATTGACTTTAATACAACTTTATCGTCTTTATCTAAAGAAGCCACCTGTAAACCCTGAGCACGAAACAATAAGGTATTAACCGGTAACATCACCGTCTTAGGTGGAATATCCAAAGTAAACCAAACCTCCGTATAGCCCAGGCAACAGCTCTCCACTTTTGTTAAGCGTAGTAAATTGAGCCAGTAAAGTACGCGTTTTAGGATCAATAGCATGCGCCGTTTGGTATAATTTGGCAGTAAATGTCTGCTTTGGGCGCTCAGTAAAATGCAGCTTTACCGTCATATTAGGTCTAATCCGGGTAGAATAATATTGTGGGATTTTTACATAAATTCGTAAGGGACTGGTTTGAGCAATACGAAATAAAGGTGGGAGTGAAGAACTACTTCCCGAATCAATTAAATCACCTATATCCGTAGCACGATCCGTAATCACCCCATCGAATGGTGCGATAACACGTTCAAAACCAACTAGAGCTTGTAAACGTTGCAGATTAGCTTTAGAAGCAAAAACAGCAGCGTCAAGCGCCACTGCAGTCAGCACCTTCTCGTCGGTTTCTTGTTTTGATACGGACTCTGTTTTCAGGAGATAACGCCAACGCTTAGCTGTAATTTGTGCTAATTTATTATTAGCAATTGCTGTTTTTAAATCTGCCCTTGCCTGACGCTCTTGTGCATCAAGTTCAGGCGTTTCTATAACAGCAAGCAAATCACCTTTTTTCACACGACTACCAATATCCACATACCATTTTTTAACATATCCATTTGTGCGTGCATAAATAGGGGAATCATGCCATGCCTGCACATTGCCTGGTAGAATAATGCGATCAATGCCTTTTTCTTGTTGTGCTGTAATTACTTTTACTACAGGGACAGCATTCGCTATAGTTTCATTGCACAAACGAATAGCTGCAGCAATACGCATGAAAAAGATAATGAGTAGAATCATTAAAAACACTGAAAGCCCCATAAGAACTCGTCTATGCTTGGGGTTTTGTAAATGAGTGTGAATTCTTTTAAGCATGCTCGTTCCCTTGTTTTTGTTTCTTTTTCAATTTGCGCTCATGAATCACATAAAAAACAGAGGGGACAAAAAAGAGTGTAGCTATAGTAGCAAAGGATAGTCCACCAATTACAGCTCTCCCTAACGGAGCATTCTGCTCCCCTCCATCGCCTAAACCTAAGGCCATAGGAAACATACCAATGATCAACCCCCGACACCTTGGTTCGAAGCCTGCTCCTCTAGTTTAAAATTCGTTATAAATCAATATCTTGCGAAGCGTCAAATTCATCAGGAACTGCCTAAAACTGCCTATTACAGCGTAGTGCTACCACAGTTGAGACACGTTTTGGTCACAGAATAAATTTAACCTTTTTGTTTTAAATAAAATCAAAAGCTGGCTTTTGAATATCTAATTTACAAAGCGCTAATTTTTTCTATTGCACCCAGAACAATATTTCTAGAGCGTTCAAGCCGAGCGATTGCTTTTATCGCTTCTAACCATTTAGGATCTTCAATGAGCTTTTTAAAGTATCCTGAAATAAATTGGACAACATCTTTTGGTGAATTCATTATTTCTACTAATAATTCAGGCCTGCCATTAATAACATTGATGATATCTTCTAAATCCTTGCAATCCCAATAATCATTATTCTTATAGGCTCTATCAGTAAATGCCTCAAGCTTTATAGCAATGAAATAGACAGCGTTGAGTATTTTGATTTTTTTGTCTTTAATTTGAATCTCAATTGCATTGTCAAAACCCGCTTGATACCAATTTGAATTGATTCCTTGTAAAGCACCATCGGTGTACATGACATCAATCATAAAATCATCTAACACATACCTGCAATTGACATTCCCATCCGGCTTAAAACCTAAGCTTTCCAGTTTTTTCTGTAAAGAATAATGGGCAACAACATCAGTTCTTCCTAAATCCAGAGCGACATCAATATCATAGGTTGGTCGTACATCATCTTCTATTGAATCAGTTATCAATAGCCCAACGATTCTGCCACCGACATAAACAACTTGTTCATTTAGATCTTTTAAAAGGGTTGCTGCCTTATAAAGTGCTTCATTGTTTTGTTTAACCCTTATTGATTCCATACAAAATGTTCCAATAGTTCTTTTGCAATTTTATTTTCTCGCTTCCCACCTAAGCGGATTAGATCAAGCGCGCTAATAATGGCATAAAAATTCTCATCAGGGCTTCTATCTAAAGCATTGGGTAATGTTTTGTATATAGGAGTTAAGGCAAGCCCCTTTGTATCACCATTAATATAGGGCCATACATAGGACTCTTCGCTCATGATTAATTTTTTAAAATGAGGGGAGCTATAGACCGCTGGCATGCCGCGTGTTGCTATATTAATTTCCGCTGGAAAATGATACTTCACACTATGGACAAAAAATTCCATAAGCTCGTGCTTATGTAATTCAATGCTATCATCCGAATAACGCGTTAAAAGTTTTGTAGCTTCTAGCCTTTTAATACTTTTAGTCACTTCAGATTGGCTGATATAAAGCTCATAAGCTATGCTTTTAAACTCAATTTTTTCTTTATTATTATTTTTTAAAAGCAATTTAATGAGAATAGCTATGTCTTGCCCTTTAAGCATGCAAAGCTCCAGTCTATTTTAATGGAATTATAGCATGCTGGTTTCCGATTTCCAAATTGGAAACTGGAAATTATAGTGTAGTGAATGATAATTTCAAGGCACGGATTCTGTTAATTTGCTACAAAAAATGGCACATTGGCTTAAGTAGTACATAGGTAGCCAGGCGATTTGGTTTATATTTTTATGTTTAATTAAACTAAAAGTGTATGTATATCTGTAAGGGTAAACTAATCCCTGTGTTAAAGTTACAATGAGTTTAGGCTTGGATCATATGTTGCCATGCCTCAATAATCATAACCATGGCTAATGTATCTAACTCGCAATATCTCAATAAAGCGTTTCTAAGCTCTTCTCGTTCAAAATCACTCATATTTGTAAACTGTAATTTTGCATAAGCTATTGTTGCAGCACCACCTTCTTTTAAGTCTTCACTATCAAATAGAAACACCGCATCTTCATCAGAGATATCTTTATTGATTGGCGGTAGCAAATGGTAAGGATCTTTTATTCTGTCATTCTCTCTAACTATCCAGCGTTGGTTTATAAAGTTATGGCTTTGAATTCCATTGGCAGCGCCATAAATGGGTTGGTTATATTTTTTTTGAAGAAAATCTGATCGATTTAAGATTGCAGGAAAAACTTGTTTAATTGAGTTAGCACCATTAGTTAGAGGATCATAATAAAAACGTTTAACTAATTCCAAAATATCAACCATACAACGTGGTCCTTCCCATTTTACTTTGCTATCAGACGGTGACTTTGTGATGGAACGAATAAAGACACATAAACCTTCTTTGTCATCAGGTGGCTCAATCATGTGTTCTAGTTGTTCAAGAATGAAGTTGAGATAGGTATTTTCATGATTACTATATCTAAATATTGTGCCATCATCATTTTCTAATTCCTTTTTTAGATGGCGCACAAATTCGATGCTTGGATCAACACCAGGCTCCGAATTAAGATACTGGCCCACATGAGCAATTTGACCCTTTTCATTGAATATATGATGAGAGAATTGAAAAGCGATGCCTTGATAGGGATGAGCTCCTTTATTAAAGGGGATGGGTAGCATAGCTGTTTCGAAGTCAATGAAATGAAGAGGGTATTGCCATGAGTCAAGTTCAGCTTTTAGGTTTTCTTTGTCAATCCAGATACTATGATTTTGAGTTTTAATCTTCTCAATCTGTAGCCATTGTCTTTGTGTTCTGGAAATACCAGACTTATCTGGTTCCGTAATTTTGAATTTTGTTTCATCAATGTCTTTTAGCTTGATGAGTCCTTGCTTGAAATATTTCGGTTTGTCTCGGCAATCCCATAAGTTCAGAATGGTTGGATCATTAAAGTCAGTTTCTTTATATCCTAAAGCTTCACACCAACATTCTCTAAAGCCAGATAAGAGTTCGTCAGAGACAGTTGCAATCGCCACATTCTTTCTTTGCTTTAGGTGGAAATTTTTGTTCACTGAAATATATTTTGCTGAAATGATGGAATTGGTCTTTTACTGTTTGTCCCTCGTCATTTTTTTCTTTCCATAGTAACTCTATGTGATAGTCAACATTTACTTCTCTTAATATTTTTATCGATATGTCTTTTTCAGTTATTGGCGTGGTTAGGCTAACAATAGCTTTACCATTACAGTCTTTTTGAACCAGAAATTTTTGATTTAAGCCATCAGTCGGACAAATAGTATCTTTATCAACAAGCATTAAGTAACTGCTTATAGTGAAGGAAGGATAGAGTTGTTCGAGTACCCACTTTTGAAAAGCGATATCAGCAATATAGAGCCGCCATTCTGAACTTACTGTTCCTTTTTTAGTGGTCATCTTAGCTTCATCTTTTTTGCTGATTGATTTAGCTTTAACTTCGATTATTTTGATATGTCCTGGTCTTTTCTGCAGAATATCAGCGCGAAGGAAATAGTTTTGATGTTGGAAGGAGGCTTCAAATAGTGTTACTGAATCCCTTTGAATTAACTCTTGGGTTCTTTCTAGTGCCTCTTTTGTGCTTGAAGTCTCAATTGATATACCGTCTAAAAAGTAATATCTTGCCAAGGCTTCTACTTGAGCGCCACCCTCAGCCAATGCTTTTAGAAAAGAGTCTTCATCCAGTTTATTTGTATACTCATCAGGCCGATCGTAGTACCAGAGCTTAGTTGGACATTCTAAAGCCATCTTAAACTTGGATTTAGTAAGTAGCTTTGCCATCCCTGTCTCTACAAGTATTGGGTTTAACCTATTTATGTTATTAAGTTTAGTTGATAAAAATAAGAAGCCCCAATTGGGGGCTTAATAATACAAGAAAGTTATTGACAAAATAATAAGAGAATCATACAAGAGACAGCAAACAATGTGACTGATGATACCAATGCAAATTGGCTGAATTTTTGTGTCTTTCGTGTGAAGGAATGAGCTTCACTCAATGAATCCGAGATCAGCTTCTTCATAGCTTGAACCGATTCTTTAGTAGATTCGTGCAGCAATTTGGTTATAGCTTCTTTACTACTAGCTAATGCCGCATTGAGAACCTTTTCAGCTTTTTCTTTTGCATCATCTCTCCATTGTGAGGAAATGCTTTCCATTTCCTCTCGGAACTGTACTAGCAAATCTTGTTGGGCTTTTCGATTTTCCTCAATCAGTTGTTCATTCATTGTCTGAAGCATGAGGATTGGATCGTCTTTACCTAAAAGTACACCATGTTTGACAGTGATGTCTTGAATAATTTTATCGAGTTTCTCTGACATTAGATCACCCTGACGCTATCCAGCTGCCCAAACAGTTGATCGCGAACGATTTTTAAGCGTTGACGGGTCATAATGCTTTTCTCTGGCGTACCCAGGACTTGATCGAAGGTCAGCTTTTGTTGAAGTATTTCAGTTAAATCTCGGCCGTAGGTTTCTTTTTTCAGATCGGGGATTTGAATTAATGCTGATATTCTGTCTTTGTTATCTCGGTAGGCTTTCAGTTGTTCAAATGCTTTTCCTTCATGCTCTATGGCTCCCCAATAGGGATTAAGCCAGACAACAAATTGTGCTTCATTTGCAAACTGGTCAATCAGCTGTGCAAAACCATTAATGGTATCGAATAAGGCTTGGCCACCGGTGATGACTGTATGAATCACCATTTCATGGCCTAATTCCTTTAACAAAGCTGGAACTTGGTTGCTGATGAGGTAGTGAGATAGCGGTACAAAAGAACTGGCACCGTTGTCTATGACTACATCATTAGTTGTTGAGGCAATTTTTTCGATGAGGACATCAAAAAGACGGGGGTTGATTTCATCACCGCTCATGACTTGAATATGATCGACGTTGAGGGCTTTAAAGCCATGAAAGGTAGAATTGATGGGGTCGGTGTCAATGCAAAGTGGGGCTTGGTCTTTATGCTGTTTGTATTGAGCTGTGGTTGCTGAAATAAATGATTTGCCGACACCGCCTTTTCCCTGCAGTGTAATATGTATTTTTGCCATTACAAGAGTTCCTCCAGGTTGGGTTTGGGATTAAAAGTAAAACCGCGAATTTCATTTTTTGCTTTACTTTTAGCCTTTTCATCTTCCTTGGTGTTCTCCTGAATAGATGGCTTTTTTTCTGCAGCAATCAAACGTGCTACATAGCCACAAAAGGTTTTGTATGAAAATGAGATTTTACCTTCCTCAACTAAGGTTTCCCAGACAAGCTTTATAGACCAGCCGTCAGCTAGAGCTGAAGCGATATCATTTTTTAAAGCAAGAAATGCGGCTTTATTTACAGATTTAGCAGAGGCTTTTCTTACCATTTGCTTTGCTGCGATTCGTTCGCTGAGGGAGTTTCCCATGTCATACCGTCAACTTATTATTGTTCTCTTTCTGATGGTACAAACTATTTTATTGTTATGCAATTAATTAAGTTATTTTCTTTCCTTTTGGCGTAATTAAGCATCATCATAAACGTATAAATATGTAATTTATCGTAATAATTGGTAATTATTCGAAATTAAATTAGTTTTAAAACAAAGGGTCTTGAAATTACATAAAATTACCTGATAGGATGCTATTAAATGAACTTAAAACGCAGGGCAAGATAGGTGAAGTTAGCTAACCAGCAAGCTGGCTACCAAACCTCACAAGTCTTATTCGCACCTTCGGTGCTCAACGAAAAACCTGTGTTTTGAGGTCAAATTAATACCCAAAGGATTGCATAACCACTTAATAAAGAGGTCAGCATCCTTATGGACGATAAGCTTAAAACACCTACCAGAAAAAATGGTCGCCATCTTCGTGTACCTGTCTTGCCTTCCGAAGAAATTCAAATTAAATCGAATGCAGCCACTGCCGGCCTTTCAATTGCCGAGTACTTAAGACGTATTAGTCTCGGTTATCAAATTCAAAGTAGTGTTGATAAAGATCATATACTGCAGCTAGCCAAAATTAATGGGGACTTAGGACGGCTTGGTGGACTGTTAAAATTATGGTTGACTCAGGATAAACGCGTTGCGCATTTTGACCTCCAAACAGTAAAAACATTATTAAATCGTATTCAAACCACCCAAGATGCAATGTTGGAAGTGGTGAAAAAATTATGATTATTCGCCATATCCCTATGAAGAAAACAAGACATAGTAGTTTTTCGAGCCTTGTTCAATACCTGTGTAATCAACAAAACAAACAGGAGCGAGTGGGTAAGATCAGATTATCAAACTGTAATAGTCTTGATCCCATTTGGGCTGTTCAGGAGGTATTAGCAACACAAGCTAAAAATCAAAGAGCTACAGGAGATAAAACTTACCATATGCTTATTTCCTTTGCTCCAGGAGAAAACCCTTCGGCTCAAGTTTTACAGGAAATTGAAGATAGGGTGGCATTGTCGATTGGATTTAAAGAACATCAAAGAATCTCAGTTGTTCATCATGATACAGATAATCTTCATATTCATGTTGCGATTAATAAAATTCATCCTCAAACCTTTAATATGATTGAACCTTACAGAGCATATAAGAATTTTGCAGAGGTCGCCTCCAAGCTGGAAATTGAATTAGGCCTTCAAATAACCAATCATCAAACTCGGAAAAACCGTTCGGAAAATCTTGCAGACGATATGGAACATCACTCAGGTATTGAAAGTTTAATTAATTGGATGAAGCCTCACTGTAAAGAAAAAATTGATGCAGCCAGTAGTTGGCAGGAGATTCATAGTATTTTGGCAGAACATGGGTTGGTGATACGTGCTAAAGCTAATGGTTTTGTTTTCTGCAATGTGCAAGGGATGACTGTTAAAGCTAGTTCAATTTCCAGAAGCTTTTCTAAAAAAAATTTTGAATCCAAGCTAGGCTCCTTTGTATCATCCTACTCAAATGACTATGCATCTGCATCCAATGTTTACCGTTATGAACCATTAAATAAAAAAGTACTTGGTTCCGCTCTGTATGACAAATATAAGCACGAAAAATCCCATAATAAACACTTTATCTCATACCAACTTAAAAACTTGCGAGAGGCCAGAACGAAACTTATTGAAAAGGTTAAAAAGCGAGGTCGAATTAAAAGAGCGGCTTTGAAATTAATGAACCTCTCTAAAGTACAGAAAAAATTCCTATATAGTCACATAAACAAAACGCTGCTTAATGAAATTGATAACATAAGGAAAAATTACGCCAAAGAACGTAGCCGGCTATTAGATTCCTATCAAAACAAAACCTGGGCTGATTGGCTAAAACAAAAAGCACAAAGCGTCGACCAGGATGCCTTAGTGGCAATGCGTTATCGTAATCGTAAAAATAATCATGATTACACCATTTCAGGTGCAGACTCAGTTTTTACTACTTTAAATTTTGGACAAATCGATTCTGTTACTAAAGAAGGCACTGAGATTTATAAAAAAGATAACAGTGTTATTAGAGACAATGGAAAAGAAATTATCATTTCTAAGGGTGGGTCTATTTCTGCACTGAATAGAGCATTGGAGATGGCAAGACAGCGTTATGGTGACTGTATTTGTGTGAACGGGTCTCCACTATTTAAAAAGATTATTTTGCAAATTGTCATTCAATATCAAATGCCGATCACTTTTGCTGATTTTGATTTGGAAAATCAATGTCAAAAACTGAACTTTGAAAAGGAGAAATCTCATGAACAATCAAGATCAAACTGGCAATACCATCGAAGAGGAACTCCAAGAAGCCATGAAGCTATTGGAACAACCACTGGAAATCGGAGCACGAAGCCCAACGCTTTTAGCATTAGACAAGGCTCGCCAGCCAAAGATCATAACAGCCTGCGAAACCTGTCCCAATGCGATCTGGTTCAGCTCACCGGAAGAGGTCAAGTGCTATTGCAGGATAATGCACATGATCAGCTGGAGCGGCAAGGACTCCAACCTGATAACCATGTGCGACGGAAAATTTTTGGAATAATTAACAAAAATAAGAGTCGCAAAAATAAATAAATTGGGCAATTTACCACTGTGCTTTTATAGACATTTATGAAAAATAAGTGAGTCAACACCAAACGATTATTATATAATCCCGAAGTTTAAGATTATGGTCGTCATATAGGGAAATATTCGTGAAAAAACTCTTTAAAATCTTATTTGTTCATATAATGCTATCTTGTAATTTATTTGCTTCAGAGGCTATTAAAGTATACCCCCAATTTATAGGATATTCATTTGCAGAATATGAACCCTATGAGTTTATTCAAGATGAAGAGACCTGTGCAGACTCAGCTAAAATTACAATTAATACTCCAATGGATTTCCATAATGAAAATGAGTTTCCAGTTATTTTTTATTCCAAACTTCCATCGCTTCCTGATTGCAAATGGGATGTAAATTACAGCGCTGATGCTATTTCGGATAGTATTACTTCAAATTATGATCTGACTAAAATTAAAAAAACACTTACTGCTCAAGCATCCTGTTTTTCATCGGAAAGTGGACATTTTAATTTTTTCAAATTGAAAGCTCATCCTGTCTATTTATGCCCCAAAAATACAATATTCACTGGTGCTGGTTGTATGACAGTCGACAAAGAACATTGCTCAGGCGACATTGTTGCTAGAGATATGAATTCTTCAATACCAATGATAAAACTACAGGGTCATGTGGGACTAGTTTTCAGATTTAATTGGAATGCCGATGATACTCCACTTGATGTTGGTGATAAAATGCCTATCTACACCTTTGAAGTACTCAATAATGAAAATGTAATAAACTTAAATACTATTGATAACTTCGTAAATACTGTTCCAGGTGGGTATTGGGGTGAAAAATTTGGAGTTAAATCGCATCTTTATTTAAAAGATAATGATTTACATTTGATTTTTGAGTCTTTGATTGATTTATTAGAAAAATTAGAGGCAGGTATCCCCATAAGCTATAACTTCAGCTGGCATGTTAGCAATGGTGAGATTATTTCGAGGTATAAGTACATTGATGGCAAATTTATAAAACAATACCATCAACAACCTATTGGATTTCGTTGTGATACCTTTATAAGGTACCTTTTTGATAATGGCCCAGGTATTAAGTTCGATACAGGATTATTTATCACGCCACGTTTGCTTTATATAAGCTTATTACATCTGAGAAACGGTAAAGATATTCCACTTTCTATGATGCCAACTCCTTATAATATTCCCCTTGATACGGACATGGAAAAAGAAATTAAAGATGCATTAATTAATGACAATGTAGATCGCCTTGATGCACTAACATTTACTTATCTTTCAGAGAGCAGCATAACTGATGATTCAAAAGCTAAATTCATACTATCATTAGCTAGTTTATATTTTGAGGATGAGTATAAGTCGCAATACTTGCTGGATTTACTTTATGAGATCAAACTTTTTGGTATCTCATCAGATCTTATAAACTTGTACTTTAATACTACTAATAATGAAACTCGCGCGAAATTATATAAACTGATCGAATCTTCGGTTTTATTTGAAACTAAAGAAGAGACCGAGGAGTTATCTAGTTTCGATATGAATAAAATTATTTTCGTCAATGATTTTCTTCTTCATCAAGCTAGCACCATTGCTCCTCAAAGAACGGTAAATAATGAATTTATTGTTCAATTAAGGCACCTCCTTATGCTGAACAATAAAAGATTAAACTTTAATAAAGGCAATAAAAACTTGTGGAAAAAGAGTTATTGAGATGGTAGAAAATAAGGCTTGATGATCAGGCATTTTAGTCATACCTGGCCTCCATCGCATCCAGAAAATTCCTTTGGGTTTGTTTAAAAACTATATTAACCATTTTTTAAAGTAGAGGCAGTTTTTAATTTATGGCAGCAGTTGAGGTCCTCATCAATCGCTGCCAGTTGAATTGTATCTATGCGATATGAACCACATTAGTCTTTTGCATTAACTGCAAGCGACTGTTTTGCTTAATAACACTATCAATTTTTGATTTTAACTGCCGTTTTATTCCTTCGATTCCCAGCTTACTGTTGTTAGCCAGATCATTAAAATCGTTAAACTGTCGAGGGTTGATAACTGCTCTCCTAGAGCAAAGGTCGGTAGAATGATGAAGCCATTAACTGAATCTGCTGCCTCTTTTCCTTTTTCTTTTCCAGGATTAATACCCTTTGTTAACTCAAGGTGTTTGTCATCATCTGCAGCCACAATAATTGGAGTATCGGGATATTTATCATGTAGCGCTTTAGCGACTGGTTTGAGATTACCGGAGTCAAAAGCAGAGACAACAGCCGGTAATCCGGTTGCCTCTTTTATAGTTGCAGCTGTAGCATAACCTTCAGCAATAACAATGACAGGCGTTCCTGAAAGTTTTTCTAGGCCACCCAATACATGAAAACTGCCTTCCTTTCTTGAATCTTTTGCAAACCGTTTGGTTCCATCTTCCGCAATGTATTGAACAGTCCAAAGTGTTCCTTTGCAATCTGTTGCTGGAATACAGGTTAGTTTTCTTTCTTCATCAGTATATACGCCAGAATGACCCTCAATACCCTTGGCCTGCATATAAGGTGTGGGTTCCACAATCTCTGCCATCATAGATAATTTTTCCTTGAGTCTTAATGCAGTACTTTTTTGTTTAACTTCAAGCTCACGTTGGCGAGTCTGTTGATGCTCAAGTGCCTCTGCTTTGAGTGTTGCCTTCTGTTCATCAGTTAAAATGTAACCCTTACATTTCCAATTAAGATCAGCACCAGTTCGATTATTTTTAATATATCCAGCCGGAATACCATCTAAATGGGCTACATAAAATCCTGCCTTTTCACCGTTTTTATCACCCTCTGTGGCTATGCGATGAGGTTTACCATCCATAATTGGATGCCCACCTGAAACATTAGCACCAAGGCTCATCAATGCCGTAGGTATAAGCGCTTTATCCTGAGTCAGTATTCGATTTTCAGGAAGCCAGGCTTTGATTTTCTCAATAGGAACACCAGGATTTGCATACCAACATTTTTGAACTTTATCCCAGACAATACCTGGTGTTCCATCAGGGAGCTTTCCTATTGTGGATTTGGCACTTTCTTTTTGTTTGAAGGGGATGCTTAACCAGACCTTTTCAGAAGTGATGTTTTCAGACGTCATAACGGCTACCTCTTTAAGTTTCTCATCCCTGGTTTCAATAAGTTCTGCTAGTTGAATGTCTTGGGTTTGCTCTAACGCACACAGGTGATTAACTATTTTTTCTGCATCTGCAGATGCTCTGAATATTTCTAAAGGCTCATCTTCCAGAACTTGAATCCACGATTTGATATATGCCGTGTTTTGAGAAGGGTCATGGCCTATACCAAGCTCAGCACCTAAAAGCATGCTTGCAATTTCTGCTCTCAATTCTTCTTTGGCATAGGCATCTGAACCAAAGGGATGGCCTAAATCTCTATCCAGTCTTGATGGATGGCCACTCCAATGTCCAAGCTCATGCAGGGCAGTGGCATAATAGTTTGCTGCAGATTTAAATTGCTCTTTTGGTGGAAGATGGATGCTATCATTCGATAATCTGTAAAATGCTCTGTCCGCCTCAGAATGAATAATGGTGGCGCCAGAGTTAAGTAGTAGTTTTTCTGCTCTTTTAATTAAGGACCAGTCCGGCTCTTTGGCAATGAGTTCGGGCATATTATCAATTTGTGAGGCATGAAATACTGTTGCATAAAACACCTTGGGTCGTTCAAGATTCACCTGCACTTTTAATGGATTACCTTGCTCATCAAGCACAGGTTTACCAGCATCATCTTGTTTGATTTGTTCTTCATGAAATTTCCAGTACTGAATCGTCGTGCCTTTTTCTCCCTTACGTACCTGCGCATCCATGCTTTGTGCTTGTTTGTAAGTTAACCAGCGATTGTCATCACTTTGGTTCAGCATTAAATACAATGCATTAATCCCGCGATAACGTTTTCCTGTTATCGGATTATAAGGAACTTGATCATTACCTGTGCCTGGTTCCTATGGTTTTAACCAAGGCGCAGTTCCTGTTTTCAGACTTTCAATAATTTGATTGGCAACGACTTGATGATAAGGCATTTTAGTCATAAATAGCCTCCATCGCATCTTCTTCATTGAGTGCATCTTCAAAAAATGCGCCCATGATGTCTGCTTCTATCGGACTGACCTCAACAAGAAAGCCAGGGATTACTAAATCCTCGAGCTTTTCTGCAATCACATCCATTAACTCGGTTTCATGACTCATGTAGTTTTCTCCCGTTTATTAATTACCCATATGGGTGTGATCATTCCCTTGATTTGTCTTGTGTGAACAAGACCATAATATCGACCATCGAATGACCATTCGCTTTGATTGGTCATCGTCATGATTTCATCTTCTTGAAGTTGATAATTCATTACCTGCCATTGAGGTAAAGAGCGGTTCATTCCATCTTGTAATTTTGGTTTTGAATAAGGTATTAGCATTTGATTCACATAAACCCTGTCATTTGTCACAGAGAGGATATCCCCAGATACAGCCACCACTTTTTTCATTAAATAGCCATATCCATTACAATAAAGACCATGGTCTATATAACCTCTGTTCTTGGCTAATCTGAAAGTTTGCCTATCATCTGGGCAAAAAATCACATAAGCATTTTTTAGCGGCTCTGCACCGGTGATGCGATATAAGCCTACAGGAATTGATTCAGTAAGATTTATCCTAAAGCCCATAGAATGGAATAATGAGCCTGCAGCAATAGTACTTATCAAAACAATAGCGATGATGATGGATGGTTTTTTCATAACCGGATCACCTCGTCTTCACTTAAACGAACACGTAAAATATCTGAGTGAATAGGTGCCTCTACAGAGGCTCTAGCCATGAAGACTGGATCTTTAAAATAAAGTGGCTGTTTACCATAAATTGCAGGAAAGGGCTCTACCCCAAATAAAGGGGCATTTTAATCAAGTTAGTCTAGACTAACTCTTTGATTTGACGGTCAAAAGGAAGATTAAAATGCCTAAGAAAGATTGTATCCTAAATTTGCGTGGATATTCTATTAAAAAAGTAAGTGGAGAGAACCTGGTTTATATCGAAGTCACTTATCGATGTGTTGTACGATGCATTCATTGTGGGAATAAGAAGCTACGTAAAAAGGATAGTTTCATGAGGCGAATCCGCCATGAATCAATTGGATTGCGTCGCAGTTACTTGTGTATCAAAGCTCATAAGTATTATTGTCCCTCGTATGGTCGCTATTTTAATCAACGATTTCCCGGGATAGGTAAATATCAAAGGGCGAGTGAGAGTTTACGGAAACAGGTGTTTCACTATCCTAGCAAAGGAGTGAGTCAAAAGGATTTGGCTCGTGATTTAAAGCTGGGTAAATCGACTGTAGAGCGCTGGTATCATTACGGTTATGAGCTACGTTATAAAAAGATAGCGACTCGTTCCTGTCCCCGAGTATTAGGCCTTGATGAGCATTCGTTCAATAGAAAGATGGGGTATGCGACCACCTTTTGTGACTTGGCCAAACACAAAATATTTGATGTGGTTGAGGGGCGTTCAGCACGCGTAGCCTGGTTGCTCGCAACCAGGATTTCACCTGATTGTCGATCCTTAATGCCAGCATAAAAAAATACGTACCGCCCCGAGTTTTGTCTCATCTGTAATTGACCCTGAGGTTTTTGGTCTTCCTTGTGAACTTGCACCACATAAAATAGCCTCTTTATTATTACAAAATCCTGATAATCTTTGCCGCCTCTGATAAATCCTGGTTGCAAGCAACCAGGCTACGCGTACTGGTTTTTGTAATCCGACTCTCAGAGGATGGATGCAATACTATGGCAAATATTCCCCATCATCGCTTGAACCCGTTTGGACTCAGTTTAATGCTGTGTTGGTAAAGTGGACACTGCGTAAATATAAAAAGGTAAGAGGGAAAACTAAAGCGGCAACTATGTTGGAGAACATCCAGAAAAATAAGCCAGCTTTATTTCCACATTGGAAAATTGGTGTAGGTAGAAACTTTGCTTGATGGGAGCCGTATGAATCGAGAGGTTCACGTACGGTTCTGAGAGGGGCTGACGGGGAAGTTCCGTCGGTCTACTCAACTTAAAGTTTTGTGTTCTTGATTAATGCTCCCGGAATTGGGGATGAGCCTAAAGTTTTGTGTTCTTGATTAATGGGCTCCCGGATTTGGGGATGAGCCTAAATGGCGCGCTCGGAGGGACTCGAACCCCCGACACCTTGGTTCGAAGCCAAGTACTCTATCCAGCTGAGCTACGAGCGCAATAGGGGACGGATTTGATGCATTTACTGCATCTGTTCTTTTGGTTGACTGCTGGAAACCAAAATGGTGGGCCGTATAGGATTCGAACCTATGACACAGAGGTTAAAAGCCTCCTGCTCTACCACCTGAGCTAACGGCCCTCAAAAGGCTAAAACATTAAAACTATACTCTAAAACTGGTGGGCCGTATAGGATTCGAACCTATGACACAGAGGTTAAAAGCCTCCTGCTCTACCACCTGAGCTAACGGCCCTAAAGAGGCTCGAATCATACCGGATTAGGATAGAATTTCAAGTCTTTTTATTATGTTTCTCGTATTTTTGTTATTTTTGTGGTTGTTTTTTGTTTTTGATGGCAAAGAATTAACAAAAGTGGGATAAAGTCATTAATTTTTGACTTGAAAAATAGATGCTTTTTTCAGAGGCTAAAATCATGTAATGATGAGCTTTTAAGCGATTCTCTAAAGTTTGGGCTTTATGATTTGCAGTCACAAGTAAGATTACGTCTGAACCTAAAGCACCGCAACCTTTGATTGCAAGTATTTCAGTATATTCTTTAAGTCGATTTATCAAATTTAAACTGTGTTCTGCAACTAAATTCAATTCAACTAATTTTTTATGATAATCATTAATAGTTGTAATTAATTTTGTAGAGTCAGTCTGCTCAAATGCCAGTTTAGCCTCATCAACTAAAGTAGATAAATAGTCAATCTGATCAGGTAGGGTAGCGGTTTGTAAATGATGATGTGTTGCAAGTTTTACTCCTGTATGAATAAGAAAAAAAGACAGCTCGTGGAAGGGCCACCCATAAGATTGAAGCATTTTTTTTTGTGTATTAATATAGACACAACCTTCTTGTGCTTGCGCTATAACATCATACCCACTCGGCTTTAGCCCCGTTCCTGCCCATGATACTTTATAATAAGCAGTGAGCATGTCATCTAAATTAGGTTTATTTTTTTTGAGAAAACAGCTTGCTAAATAGCTCGCTAAAAATTGTGCACTGGATGCACCTAACCCCCCTCGTTCTGTATAGGGATCGTTCCAGATTAAACCGTGATCTAAATGTTGCTGTTGCCACCAGACTCCTGCTGGAGACTTGGGGTGAATTTCTGATAATTGGTTGTTTTTAGACGTTAAGGTAAGCTCAAAACAAGGGTATGTGGTTAGAAGAATCGCTGATGCCCCAGCTAATGCAGCATATTCGCCCAATAGAAATGTTTTTGCGGGAATTAGCCATTTCATACTGCAAGTGGAGTTTGTCTGATTTTTGCTAATAAATCATGGGCATTATTTAGGCTGATTCTTTTATGCAAAGCGAGCCACTTTTGTAAATGTTCTTTAAGAAGAGGCATTTCACTTTCATTAGCTCCTGCAGCAAGAAGCAAATTGT
The DNA here is from genome assembly GCF_900452415.1 of Legionella cincinnatiensis. Taxonomy (NCBI): domain Bacteria; kingdom Pseudomonadati; phylum Pseudomonadota; class Gammaproteobacteria; order Legionellales; family Legionellaceae; genus Legionella; species Legionella cincinnatiensis. The sequence goes on from NZ_UGNX01000001.1 coordinate 1,580,501, forward strand.
CGATATGAAGTTTCATATGACCTTGAATAATGCCTTCAGTACATAATGCTTTAATCGCACCTAAATTTTGTACAAGACCTACTGCAGCAATAACTTGAGAAAGTTGGTTTGCAGAAGAAATATTCATCATTCGTAAACACATCTGGGCAGTAGGATGGAGTGAAGTCACCCCACCTATAGTGCCTACTATAATAGGTGCAGTAAGTTGACCAGTGAGGGTGTTGTCTTCATAGCGCCAACGTGTGATTGCCTGATATTGCCCGTCACGAGCCGCATAAGCATGTACGCCTGCCTCCACCGCTCGCCAATCATTGCCTGTTGCAATTAAGACAGGATCAATGCCATTCATTACTCCTTTATTATGTGTAGCTGCTCTATAGGGATCCATTTCAGCAAAAAGAGAAGCTTCTTGAAGCTTTTGACCAAGTATTGGGTTTATTGCATGAATGGTGACTTGAGCGGTGGTTAGCTTTTGGTCGTTTAGGTTGGATAAAATGCACATGGTGACTTCTTCACCTGTTAACTGCTCTATAGGTGTCTTTAAGTATTCAAGTACTTGATTAATGATATTAGCGCCCATTGCATCGCAGCTGTTCATTGTTAAATGGATGACAACCATTTCTTGACCATCTTCTCTTTTGAGGAGACGTAGCTGTAGATCAACAACACCACCACCACGTTTTACCATATTCTCTGCTACATCTTTATTTGCTTTGCTAATCAGGTAAGCTCGGTTTTCATAAAAGATTTGAGAAAATTTGTTGAAGTCTTTAACTTTAGCTAATTGAATTTGACCTAAAATGCATTCACCTTGCACCCATGTTTTTATTTCACCACATTGTCTAATCCATTTAGCTGATTTGGACAAAGCGGCAATAATTGATGTTTCTTCAACAGCCATGGGAATCACATAATCTTGTCCATTAATGTTGAAGTTAGTTGCTACACCTAAAGGAAGCTGAAAGTAGCCTATAACATTTTCAATGAGTTTATCTGCTAAGTTTAAATCTTTTATGCCACCACTTTTAAGAAAAGCAACATCTTCTGCAGTGATTGCACCTAGGGCTAGCAAGCGTTTAAATCGTTCTTCACGTGAAAGTTTTGAGAATCCGCGGAATAGTTCATCAGTATTAGAAGATAAAGGCATGCTTTCTCCTTGGGTTAGCCGGCATTAACGCCAAGTTTAATAAGGTCGTTTTTGCATTGTTCAAAGTGGCTGTAGTCGTCTTGCATACCTAATTTTTACGTCTTTTGCGAAAAATGAAATAATTTTATCATAAAATAGGGAAGCAAACTACTTAAAACTCATCGCTTATATGATTTAGTTGTATTATAGCCTAGATTTTATTTCTGTTGCTTGTGTGATAATAAGGAACAGCAAATTTATTCTTCTTAAAGCCATTTTCGAAGGTCCTTAGTCTTAATATTTTAAAGAATAACATTATCTCATTGTTTAATACTTCATTTTGATAACACTTGTTTTAAAAAATCAAAGTTCTTTGAATACAATGAGTTACAACCCATAAATGTTTTTATTTTAATTTTATGGTATTTTTTTTGTGTTCAGTGTAAATTAATCGCTCTTTATGACTTGGATTAAGAGGGAGATGAAATGGGAAAACGCGCTCAAGCCGAAATGAAATCTTTTCTGTTGGCTGAAAAAAGACGATTGGAAGTTATTGAACAATTAAAGAAATGTGAATCCCATGAAGAGCTTTCCAAAAGTTTAAAAAAATATGAAGAAAAGAAGGAAAAAAAATTTTTTGTTATTTCTTCCAAATTAACTGAATACCACGTACAACGACTAAGAAAATTGGATGAAGAGATAAGTCAATTAAAAACAGAACTTAAAAAACAATTTCCTTTACCTGGCGCACACGTAAAATTACAGCAAATATTGCCGCCGAAAGTTAAAGTTGTTGCTTCTTGTGAGCAAACACTCGTTGAACGGACGTTTACTCAGAAGATGCCAGGACATTTGCTAAGTAAGCCATGTAATTTAGGTGACGATAAACTAGTTTTAGCTAAAGAAATGATAGCAAGAAGCGTAGAAATTCCTGAAGGTAGTTATGAAGGAAGTCTGCAACGAGATGTTAGTGAGAGTGCTTTTAGTTCAGAAGAATATATACAAGAAAATTCTGTAGATCCTAAAACTAAAAGAGAAAGAGAAACCCATCTTTTACAAGTTAACGTTCAACTAAGAATTTTTAAGCTGAAACAGGAAGAGCTTGAGGCTACCTATCAAAAAAATCTTAGTAAAGGAAAACAAGATCAAGCGAACAAATATCAAAAAGCTTCCAACGCTGCTAAAACTATTTATGATGAAATCTCTCGCTTAGCCAAACAATACATCAACGATGGAGATTTAGATGCTTTTAAAACCAATAGTCAAAGCATTTTAAAAGAAGATAATGATAATGTAAAAATAGTGCAGGAACATCGAGGTTGGAAATCTTTCTTAGCTAATTTGGCTGGACTTATTTTTACTGTTGGACTTGCTCAAGCAGGATATTCTCTCTATAAAAGAGAATTTTCGTGGTTTAAGCCTCCCACTGATACGGGTAAAAAGGTTGAGGATCTATATACATCAATTAATACAATTGCTGTGACTGGTTAAGATGATACTTATTCAATTTTAAAAAAATTTACTTCGCCTAACTCTGTAACAACACAGTGGATAGGCGAAGCCAGATTTATATAGGGTATAGGGTGCTATAAACTATCAGAATAACCATGCATTGTGATACTATAAGTCATCGTTTTTGCTCTTCTAGAATATTCGTATTATTCTGGGGAATATTTTTCAAAATAGATAACTATGGTACAAAGTAACGCACAAATCACTTTTGATAAGAAACAAATCAGATTTCACTGTACTGGTATCTGGTCTGTTTTGCAAATTGATAATTTGGTGAAACGGTTTAGTGCAGATGAGTTACCGAAAACAGAAAAAGTAACAATCAGTGGGAAAGGGATTAGTCACTTTGATAGTGCGGGCGCTTTGGCTTTAATGAAGTGTATTGATAAGCTGGAGCAACGAGAAAACCAAGTTGAATTAACTGATTTTACTGAAAGACAACAACAACTTTTGGATCTCATTAAATCAAAGAAAGATATTTTAGAGTATCATATTCCTTCACCCCCAAAAGAAAACGTATTTTACCAATTAGGTAAAGAATCAGAAAATAAATTTCGTCAAGTAGATGGTCTCCTCGTTTTAGTTGGTGATTTAACTACGAAAATAATTGAAGCATTTGGTAATTGGCGACGGTTTCAATTACCAAGCATCATTTCAAATATCTATACTACTGGGGTAACTGCTTTACCTATCCTTGCGCTGCTTTCTTTTTTAATTGGGGTGGTTTTAGCATATCAAATGGGACTGCAGCTACAAACCTATGGTGCTAACAGTTTCATTGCTTACCTATCCGGGATGGCTATTTTTCGTGAATTTGCTCCGTTAATTACTGCGATTATTGTTGCTGGACGAACGAGCTCTGCTTTTACAGCACAGATTGGTAGTATGAAATTGAATGAAGAGGTGGATGCTCTACTCACTATGGGACTTTCCCCCACAGAGTTATTAGTGCTACCTAAGGTTATTGGGTTATTGATTGCATTTCCTTTATTGATTTTTTGGTCTGATCTTTTTAGTATTTTAGGCTCAATGATTATGTCCAATAATATGTTAGGCATTAATTTTATTGACTTTTTGCAACGATTAAAAGACTCCGTTGGACTTTCTCAGTTGAATTTAGGACTTTATAAAGCACCTGCTTTTGCATTATTAATTGCCTTAGTAGGATGTTTTCAAGGGTTTAAAGTTGAAGCAGGGACGGAAAAAAATATTGGAAGCCAAACAACTAAAAGTGTAGTACAAGCACTATTTCTGATTATTATTGCTGATGCAATTTATTCAGTTATTTATAGCCGGATGCATTGGTAAATGAGTGAATCCATTATTGAAATTAAAGGGCTGAAGAATTACCTCGGTGGTCAATGGGTACACTCCGGTGTTGATTTAACTGTGCAGAAAGGAGAAATCTTAGCCATTATTGGCGGCTCTGGGAGTGGAAAAACCACAATATTACGTAGCGTGCTAATGTTAATGCAGCCGACAGCTGGTGACATTAAAGTATTTGGTAAAGATATTAATCATCTTGATGCCCAAGAAGCACTTTCTCTTCGTCGTCGCTGGGGAATGCTTTTTCAACATAGTGCATTATTTTCATCAATGACCGTACTGGAAAATGTGATGTTTCCTATGCAAGAGTTTACCAACCTTGAACATGAATTTATGCATGAATTGGCTTTATTAAAAATTGCTTTAGTTGGGCTTCCTCAAGAGGCAGCAGGAAAATTACCCTCAGAATTGAGTGGAGGAATGCAAAGAAGAGCGGCTGCAGCGCGTGCTATCGCTATGGATCCAGAATTATTATTTCTGGATGAACCTACCACGGGGTTAGATCCGCTGAGTGCAAGACGTTTTGATGATTTAATTGTTTTTTTAAGAGACTCATTAAAGCTTACTATAGTTATGGTAAGCCATGATATAGAATCCTTAAAAAGAACTACAGATCGCGTAGCTTTTATTGGTGATGGAAAAGTTTTAAGTATTGAACCCATTAAAGAATTAATGAAAAATAAGCATAAAATAATCGCAGACTATTTTAGCAAAGTGTAACTGGAGATAATATATTTGGAAACGAAAACCAATTATACCATAGTGGGAGTGGTCGTACTTATATTGCTTGTGGGACTTATAACTACAATGTTGTGGTTATCCATTGGTTTTAATCAAAAAAAATATACTACTTATACAGTTTATATGCATGAAGCTGCTTCAGGCCTCTCTCAGGATGCCCCAGTAAAATACAATGGAGTACAGGTAGGTTATGTTAAAGAAATAAGATTAAATCAAAATGATCCACGGCAAGTTGAAATTTTGTTGAATATAGAAGAAGGAACTCCTATCACGACCAGTACTTTTGCCACTCTTAATTCTCAGGGGATTACAGGAGTAACTTATATTGGTTTGAGTGCAAGTACTTCTAATTTGACACCTATACGAAAGATGCCTGGAGAACCATATCCCGTTATTCCTTCAAAGCCTTCAGTCTTTAACCAATTGGATGGTATTTTAAAGAAGGTATCTGAAGATATGGGTATTGTGACTACCGAAGCACAGCGTATATTTAATGAAGAAAATGCGAAACACATAAAACATATACTTTCAAATATTGATAGCTTTTCTAAAAATATGGCAGACAACGGTAAAAATGTGAATGTCTTTATGGATAATCTCGCGAAAACCAGCCGTGATTTTCCACACATGCTTGAAGAGTTAAGAGTGGGGATATCCAAGTTTAATCTTATGGCAGAAAGTTTGAGTAAGGCTGGAAATAGTGTATCAAAAACGATGAATTCAGGAAAAAACACTCTCGATAAAATTTCCCAGGAATCACTTCCACCGGCAACCATTTTGCTGCGTCGATTGAATGCAATTTCGGCAAATCTTGAAAAAGTGAGCAGTGAAATGCGACAAAATCCTGCGGTAGTAATTCGTGGAAGTAAACCCCCACACCCCGGGCCTGGAGAATAAATAATGAAAAAATTGGCTGTTTGTCTTGTGGGTTTAAGTGCTGTAATACTTAGTGCATGCTCACCTGTTAAAATTTCTGTAAAAGATCAATACCAATTAAGTGCCTATAGTGCAAAGCAGTTGGCTCAAAAACCTATGCCCATTACTTTATTGGTTACTGCACCTGACGCAGCTGGTGGTTATCAAACGGAACAGATGCTCTACATAAAAAAACCTTACGAGCTTGAAGCTTTTGCAAAAAATGCGTGGGTAAATCCTCCCGCTGACATGCTTTATCCTTTAATCTTGCAAAGCCTACAAAAGACAAATCTTTTTGAAGCAGTTACTTCTAATGCATATGCTTTAGGTGCAGATTATCGATTAGATACTCAACTTCTTTTTTTAAATCAAAACTTTCTCAAAAAGCCCAGTGTTATTGAGTTTTCGGTGAAAATAGTTTTAACTCATGTTAATGATAATAAAATATTAGGTTCACGCATTGTTAACTTAAGAGTTCCATGTCCAAGTGATACCCCTTATGGTGGTGTCATTGCAGCCAATAAAGCAACACAACAATTTACGGCGGAACTGGCTCATTTTGTAGTGTCTCATATAATGCATTAAGAAGGATGAATCAGCATAAAGTGCAAGGGAATTACTGTAGCCAAAAAATAAAAAGGATTGTACAATGTGCCTCCATAAGCCCTTTATGGGAATCTGACTAATAATAAAAAGAAAAGAGGAGATTGAGGATGAAAGCCAGATCATTATGTAAATTAGGTCTGCTTGTAGCGAGCGTTGTTTTAGTGGCTGCTTGTTCTAAAGCACCAGGCAGTGCTGATGGGTCTGCTTTGGCTGAAGGTGAGGCATCTGCTCAAGGCCTGGGGCAATTTACCCATTTTGCTGGCCAAGAACCAGGAGAGTCTTACACTACTCAAGCACCTCATAATCAATTGTATTTATTCTCTTACGATGATAGTAATTTGGCTCCAAAATATTTGCCATCTGTTAATGCCCAAGCTGAATACTTGAAGACACATCCTGGTGCTCGTGTATTATTGGCGGGACATACTGATGAGCGTGGAAGCCGTGAATATAACGTAGCTCTTGGTGAGCGTCGTGCAAATACAGTAGCTGATATTTTACGTATGGCAGGTGTTAACCGACAACAAATACGTGTTGTGAGTTACGGTAAAGAGCGTCCAATTAATTTAGGACATGATGATGCGTCACATGCACAAAACCGACGCGTAGAATTTACTTATGAGGCAACAAGATGATTTATTGCAAAAGACACATTATCGCTGCAGGCTTTATGCTTATGCTCCCTTTGACTGGTTGGTCAGAGGCGCCTGTTGTTGATGATAGTGAAAATTTTGCGATTATTGAAGGACGAGAGGCGCAAGAAATGCCTCTCGTTGGTTCTAAATATGATGATCCCCAAACTGAAAGCGGACAATTTGATTTAGCACAGAATGAGAATTACTCTATTGATAATTCTCACGATGATGATGGTCCTGCGCTGGCTAAGGATGATCATCCAAGTGATTCAGAGAACAATCTTACTGATAATGCCAAATTGATTGATAAGATTCAAAGCTTGCAACAAGAAATACAAGAATTGAGAGGTCAATTGGAAGTGCAGGCTCATGATTTAAAGTTATTACAGCAACAACAAGTGGCTTTTTATAAAGATTTAGATGCACGCTTAAGTGGAAATAGTCCTTCTAAGTTGACATCGAGTAAACCACCAATAGATCTTGATGTAGGCTCTAAAGAATCTATTTCCAAGACCAGTACACCTGCAGCAAAAACTGAAACGAATGCAATAGCGACGACTCCGGTTTCTGTTCCTATTTCTCGTGCGAATCCAGCTGATGAACAAATTAGTTATTTAGCTGCTTATGAATTAATAAAAAATAAACGTTATGATGATGCTGTAATTGCAATGAATACTTTTGTACAAAAATATCCCAAAGGTGGTTATACCGCTAATGCTCAATATTGGCTAGGGGAACTTTATTTGGTTAAAAAGGATTATTCAAAATCCATTGAGCATTTTAATACCGTTTTACAACAATTTCCTACCTCAAGTAAGTCTGCCGCAAGTATGTTAAAGGTTGGATACGCCTATGCAGAACAGGGAAATAAGCAAGAAGCAAAAAAATTCCTGCAACAGGTAGTTAGGGCCTATCCTAATACACCCACTGCCCAACTAGCGAGCTCAAAATTACGTACGATATGAACATAAAGAATTTTAGTTTTAGTTTGAAATGCAGCCTGGATTAGGGAAAAGGAACTTCGTTTTATCCAGCCTAAATTAAACCTTTTTGCCTCATCGAAAGATTATATTTTTGCACAAGGCATGCATATTTATTGAAAGGCTATGTTTGCGTAAATGAATAAGAAATATAAGGAATCGATAGTTTATCTAGGACGCGTTAACAATTCATTCTGCTCCCCTATGTTTTCAAATGGGGTGAATCTTATGAACCAATATTAGGTTCTTGCAAAGCTGGATGTTGTGTATAAAGACGCAACACCTAAGCAGTGGAAATCAATTGTCAACAGACCCTAATACCCAAGGAGAAATTATTATGTATTGGCTTGCTCATGCTCCAGCTAATATTGCTTTAATCAAATATATGGGAAAAAGAGATGAGAGTTCAAATGTCCCAGATAACTCTTCATTGTCTTATACTTTGAATGATCTTATCAGTACTGTAAGGCTTGAAAAATTAAGTTCAAAAAAAGACATTTGGGAACCCTTGATTGTGCCTGGGGGGATTGGGGAGCTGATTATATCTGTAGAGGGACAAAAAAGATTTCTTGACCATTTAGCACGGATAAAGAAACATTTTGATTATGAGGGTGGTTTTTTAGTGCAGTCATGTAATAATTTTCCACATAGCAGTGGTATGGCAAGTTCTGCTTCAAGTTTTGCAGCATTGACCCGTTGCGCTTCAATTGCTTTAAGTGAACTCACTCAAAAGCCTATGCCGTCTACAGATGAGCAAGCCCAATTAAGTCGGTTAGGCTCAGGCTCTTCTTGTAGATCTTTTTATTCGCCCTGGGCTTTATGGCAAGAGGACAAAGTGGAGGCTGTAGAGTTACCTTATCAGCAGTTGATTTATCAAGGTATTATAGTAAGTAATAAAAAGAAGGAAGTACCCTCTAGTGAAGCACACAAACGAGTAAAGACGAGTTTGTTCTATGCAAATCGCGCACAAGAAGCTGAAGAAAATTTAAAACTTTTATTAAGTGCCTTAATGTCCAAAGACTGGGCTTCTGCTTATCAAATATGCTGGCATGAATTTCAAAATATGCATCGTTTATTTCATACCTGTGAGCAGCCTTTCTCTTATATGACGGAAAATAGCGTAGATTTATTGCATCATTTGGAATATTTTTGGGATAAAAAAGGTGATGGCCCTATAGTGACAATGGATGCGGGACCAAATATTCACTTATTGTATCGCTCGGAGCAACAAGAGTTAGCACGCGAATTCAAACGTGATTATCTAGTAGGTAATTATGATGTTCTTTGATTTTGAAACTACCACCTATGGTAAATGGATTTTGGCAGGAGAACATGCTGTAGTGAGAGGTCATCCTGCACTGGTATTTCCAATTAAGAAAAAAAAATTAATTTTAAGTTATTCCACTTCAGCCCTAACTTTAGGTGCTGATTATGAGGGTAGTAGTGGTGCTGATATGCATCTTTTGTTTTGGAGTGTTTTGGAACACGGAATGCAATTATTAGACCGCTCTATAACTCAACTCAGAGGACATTTTCATTTAGAGAGTACCATCCCTGTTGGTACAGGAATGGGAGCCTCTGCCGCTCTTTGTGTTGCGATGAGTCGTTGGTTTTGTGCGCAGAAAATGTTGGATTTAAGCCAATGCAATGTTTTTGCTAAAGAGTTAGAACATTTATTTCATGGAAAAAGCAGTGGATTAGATATTGCAGGAGTTGCTGCGGAGGGAGGCATTTATTTTAAAGCAGGTAATACAATGCCTGTCCAACAAAAAATTTATCCCAAGTTTTTTTTATCTTCATGTAAACAAATTGGAATTACTTCTCACTGTATTAATCAGGTACAAAATTTATGGGATAAAAACACCAAATTAGCAGAACAAATTGATCAGCAAATGGTTGCGGCAGTAGAGGAAGCTAAAAATGCTTTAGAAAATAGCGACGTAGAAGCAATGCGTTCATTAATTAAAGCGATTAAAAAAGCAGGAGATTGTTTTTTTCAATGGGGATTAGTAAGTGAAGGCCTACAGCAACACATGAATCGATTAATAGCAGAAGGTGCCTTAGCTGTAAAACCCACGGGGTCAGGCGGAGGAGGTTATGTCTTAAGTCTTTGGGATAAACAACCACCTGATTTTCTGGAGTTGCTCAGTACTTAAACGTCCATGCTGAGGGAGAACCGCGCTTAATCAATAAAATGATAATAAACCTCATTTTCTTTGATCATCCCTAGCTCATAGCGTGCTTGCTCTTCCAGAGCTTGATCGCCGTTTTTAAGTTCTTTTATATCTGCTTCAAGCGAGCGATTACGTGTTGCTAATTTATTATTTTCTTGTTCATGAGCAGCAAGCTTTTTTTGAAGATCACGCCATTGAATCAAATTACCATCGCCCAGCCATAATTTATGCTGTAAAATAACCAACGAAACGATCAAAATAATAAACAGTGGGCGCATAAGTTTCGCTTAATTAATAGTATCCTTTACTCATTGTATTACTATATTGCAATGTGGAGCAATATCTGCTTTAAAGAATTTATTAAGTTCCTTTTGAATCACATTTTTAGTGAAAACCTAATCTAGTATTAATTCTATATTTTTCTCTGTTTTCGCAGAGATGAGCTTCACTGCTATTGACTTAATAGGTCCGTCATTTTCGCGAGGACGACTAGAAGTTCCTTCAATCAATGGCAATATGGATAAGTTTTGATACGATGGTGGGCCTAATTATCCTCAGAGGTTTATTTTTGTAAGTAATTCAGACTTGCTCTGATTGGAAATAAAAAAATCAAATGTGTTTGCGTAAAACATTCAGTTCATCAGTTAATAGATCTATTTTTTCTAGTAACTCTAACACAAGGGCTACTCCGGGTAGATTAACTCCTAAATCATGATGAAGACGAAATGCGGATTCAATTTTTCGTAAATCTTTTTGATTTAATTGAGGTTGCTCTGAGGTGGAAGTTTGGCTCGAAAATAGACCATATTCAACCATTTCCAGTAATAATTCTTTAGGAATTTGGTATTTTAGACAGACTTCATTAAATGAAATAGTAGTTGTTTCTTCAATAAGTACACCCACTACAGTATCATTTTGCTTCATGCTTATACTCCCATCTTTGCTCGTGGATTAAAAGGCATTACTTCAGCCATTTTTTTGTAAAATTCAGTTGCAGCTTCAGTCGTTGCTGGCGGAGTAATAATTTTTAAAAGTACGTATTGATGCCCAGGTGTTGTACCAGGTAAACCACGATTTTTGAGTCTTAACTTTTGTCCTCCTTGTGATCCAGGCGGAATTTTTAAATCAATTTTTCCTCCTAGTGTTGGAACGACTACTGTTGTTCCTAAAGCAGCTTCCCAAGGGGTAATTGGAAGTGTGAGATAGATGTCATTATCAATTACATCAAAAAGAGGGTGCTTTTCAACGTACACAGATAAGTAGATGTCGCCACGAGGTCCTCCATGTACTCCTGGGGCACCTTGTCCTGCTAATCGGATCTGTTGGCCTGATTTTACTCCGGCAGGAATTTTAACTTTTAAAGATTGCATCTTTATTTGTGAATTTTGTTCCGTTGGGATCTGTATGTTTTTTACTGTTCCTGTAAATGCTTCTTCAAGACCCAGGTGGATTTTTCCGTGATAGTCTTGACCTGCCGTAGGTTGTTGGCGATAGCGGGAATGACCAAATAATGATTCAAATAAATCTTCATTTATATGGCTACTGTAAAATTGCTCTGCTTCTTCAGGTCGCCAATGAGTATATTGTGTTTTCTGATTAAAGTCTTTATTCTTGCGGTACTTATCATATTCTGCTCTTTTTGCAGGATCTTTTAGTACTTCATATGCTTCCCCCATTTCTTTAAAATGTTCTTCAGCATCGGGCTCTTTACTTATATCTGGATGGTATTTACGGGCAAGCTTTCGATATGCCATTTTGATGTCCTTCTCTGAGGCATCTTCGTTAACGCCCATTATTTTGTAATAATCCTTGTCCATGTTTATTTTCTCATATGGGTGTTGTTGAGTAGCTCAACGTGCCGAAATTGTAAAACTTATCAATGTCCATTTTAGCAGATCCAAGAGGAAATCGTTATGGGTGAATGCTATTTTTGTAACACATATGTTCCTGGCGCATCTGGTAGTTTCTTATCAATCTTAGGCGGTTTCACTTGCTCTGAGTGGGATTGTTTTACTAACCAATGGTGCCAGGCTAACCACCATGAACCTGTTTTATTTTCTGCTACTTGCAGCCAATTTTTAGAAGACATATAGGGTTCTTCTTTTTTCTGTTCCCGAATGAAATAACTACGTCCTTCGTGTCCAGGTTCACTAATAATCCCGGCATTATGTCCTCCATTAGTGAGTACAAAAGTAATATCTCCTTTGATCATCAAATGGATTTTATACACTGACTCCCAAGGACTCACATGATCTTTTTCGGTGCTGACTGCAAAAGAGGGAAGGTTAATATTTTCAGCCGCTATATTTTTTCCTTCAACAGTAAATCGTCCTTCGGCAAAGTCATTATTAAGGAATAGTTTTTCGAGATATTCGCTATGCATTTTATAGGGCATGCGTGTTGCGTCAGCATTCCAAGCGAGTAATGGAATCATTCCTCTTTGTGTACCATGCATGTAATCTTGTACCATCTTAGACCAAATAAGATCATAAGAGCGAAGCATTTGAAAGCTACCAGCCATTTGTTTTGTATCTAAATATCCTTTTTCCCACATTACATTTTCTAGAAATGAGACTTGGCTATTATTAATGAACAGTAATAGCTCTCCTGCATCAACGAAATCTCCTTGAGCAGCGAGGAGAGAAAGACTTTTAAGGCGATCATCATTATCTCTTGCCATTGCGGCTGCTGTAATCATCGCTAAAGTACCACCCAGGCAATATCCCATTAAATGAATTTTTGTTTTAGGAAATAGGGTAGATATTTTATTGATTGCCGCCATAGCTCCAAGTCTGTAGTATTCATCAATTCCAAGGTCTCTATCTGCAGATCTTGGATTTAACCAGGAAATGATAAACACAGTATGCCCTTGTTGCGTTAACCAATTCACTAAAGAATTTTCGGGAAGCAGATCAAGAATGTAATATTTCATGATCCATGCGGGTAGGATTAACAAGGGTTCTTTATACACTTTTTTTGTTTGTGCTTCGTATTGAATCAGTTCGATTAAATGATTTTTATAGATCACTTTGCCTTTAGTGATTGCGACTTGTTTTCCTGGAGTAAAGTTTTCAACTCCTTCCGGAGGAGTTCCTGTTAATTTTTCAATAATATCCTGGAAAGCTAACTGTGTCCCACGAATTAAGTTCCTTCCATTTGAATTCAGTGTTTCTTGGAACAGGTCAGGATTCGTCAAAATAAAATTTGAGGGTGATAATGCATCGAGAAACTGTTTGGTTCTAAAGGAAACAATCCGTTTATTAGGAGCATTTAATCCAGGAATTTCACTGGCTGATTTTAAACTCCAATCTTCAATTAGCAGGAATAGCTCAGCCCATAACCGCCAAGGATAGATGCTCCAATTTTCTGTATGAAAGCGAATATCTGTACCATTTCTGGGGATATCATAATTAGAAAGATTAGTGATTAAATCAGAAAAATGCAGAAGAGGATAGAGGGTAAGTTTTAAAAATGTACCTGGAGCTTGAGCCAGTTGTGCTCCCCATGAAAAATAGGAGGTAGCCGTAGAAGCAGGGCTAATGCTCGCAGTAAATTTGCCTAAATTCGCCTGGTAATATTTATTGATGAAATCAAAAATATCATCCTTTTGATGATCTTCTTCATGCGGATGTATCGGTGTTTTTTTGGAGTGATTATCTATTTTTGATTTATTTTTTGAGAGAATCGGTTGAGCTGTTTTTTTCATTGCTTAGTCTTGCCATAGTATTTTTTAAAAAATAGTATAGCAGTGAAACGATTTTTATTTGTATCTTAACTAGTTAAAGTACATACTATTCGTTTAGTGATACTAGGTTAGAGAAAAGTAGCTTTTTAGCTGCTTGAATTTATATAAAGTTGGAGAAATGATGCACAAACATTTACTAAATGTACTCGTAATTTTTTTTCTGTTTTCATTAGCTGGTTGTCAGTCAAATCGGGCTACTGATACCTTCTTTAGTCCTTTAGCACCATTAGTTACCCCAAGCGCTAATTTGGCTCAGACAGTACAAGAGGCTTTAATGCGTAGCGATGATCCTGCAATTGCGCGCGTACACGTGCAAACACGACAAGATGTTGTTGTTTTATCCGGCTATGTTAAAAAAATTCGCCAAAGTGATGTAGCAGAGCAGATTGCTCGTCAGGTTCCTGGCGTTCGTGCTGTAGAAAATAATATTATTATTCGCCCATAAGATATCATGCTCTCCATTTGTACTATATTTAAAAAAGGGTTAAGTATGTTCAAATGGAGAATAAAATGGCTGACCTAATTCATAATGCCTTACCTACGCCAAGACGTAAGATTATTTGTATTCATCCTGAAGACTCAGTGAAAAAATGTATTAATTTAATGTCAGAAATGGATATAGGGGCCTTGGTTGTGGTTGATAATGACAATCAACTCATTGGCATCGTTGGTGAGAGGGATATAGTTCGCTCTTGCTTGCATCAATGTGTTAATTTGGAAACAGCAAAAGTTGCAGACGTAGTATATAAAGAAGTAACGATTCTAAGTCCTAACGATCATATAGAAAAAGCGATGCAAGTTATAACTGCAACAAAAAGAAGACATGTGTTAATTCGTGATGAAAATAATGAATTTATTGCTATTTTGTCAATTGGAGATTTGCTTTATCATTTGCTAGAAGATAAGGCTAGAGTTATAGAGCAACTCGAAAATTATATTCATACCTATTAACAGAGCTTATTTAATAGTGTTATAGTATTTTCATTTTAGTATGCAACCTTTATGAAGACATTATTTAGATTGTTGTGCGCTTTCTTTATAATTTGTGCTCATGTTTCGGCAGCTGATTTATCACCTTCGTGGTATTCTAAGAATGCTGATAATAAGGTTGTTATAAATGTAGAAATGTTTCTCTCATCTACTTGCCCTCATTGTCAAAAAGCAGATGCATTTTTCCGAGAACTAGAAAAGAGTTCTCCTGATCTCCATATTCAGCGTAATTTTATTAATCAGGATAAAAATGCACTCATTCGTTTTAGTCAATTATTAAATGCACAACAAATGGATGATTTTGCAGTTCCTTCAATCTATTTTTGCGATTCGCGTTGGATAGGTTTTGATTCTGCTAAAACTACTGGAAAAGATTTACTGGATGCGATTCAATATTGCAAACACCAAATTGAAAATAAAGGAAGTTTAACAAAAACAACAGTGAATACATTGAGGCATTGGGCCAATGCCAACCAATATACTAGTGGAATGATAGAAAAACCATCAGCATTACGTTACACCCTTACGATAGCTTTTATGGATTCCTTTAATCCGTGTGCTTTTTTTGTTTTTTCAGGATTTCTGGCTTTTCTTTTCATCATTGAACAGCGAAAGAAAAAAATTATTGCCAGTTCATTATTTATTTCTGCAGTAGTGCTTGTTCATTATTTTCAACAAGCCTATACCAGTGATTATTTTGCGATACTATCATGGTTACGTGTTCCTACCGTATTGTTAGGGCTAGTAACAATTTATTTTGTGATACAACATTACAAAAAACAATCAAATGATACCTTGTATTTTTTATTGGCGTTTTTTTTAGGGCTAATCACTACGATTTATCAACAGACTTGTATTATGAGCTGGGCTACTATTTTTGAGCAATGGTTAAATAATCAACACTTTTCTAATTGGCAAGTTAATTTATACCAGTTGCTTTATCATGGGATGTACATACTTCCTTTAATAGTAATTTTATGCATTTATTTGGCTTTATTAAAGATAAAAAATTTTGCTGTATTAAAGACTAAATTAGCCAGCATGGGTTTATTGCTTCTGATTGCCATTGCTGTGTGTTTTATTGTATATCCTTTTATCTTGTCTAATTTCACACTCTCTTTGTTGACTTTGTTTATTTTAGCTGTTTGTGGCTTCTTTATAAATTTGACTTGATCTTATTTTGATGATTTGGGATTATCAACATTCTTTGTTTTGTACGTATTTGCCACAGTTTAAAATCTTAGGAAAAGTCATATTCGCATGCAGGTTAATGCATCCGGCAGAGCTAGGTGAAATTGTGTTAAATAGCGCTCTTATTTTTAGGTGAGAACATGAGTAAGCTCATTAATATTCCGGTTGTTGTTGAAAGTGGACAAAAATATAAAACATCTCATGGCGTAACAGCAATTAAGGATGGTGTAAAATCAACTGGGCAAGCTTATGAGCGTTTACCTAAGCCCAAATGGTTACGTGTAGTGAATCAAATTACCCCTGCTTATAACCAAGTAAAAGATCAAGTCCAAAAACACCGTTTGGCTACGGTGTGTGAGGAAGCTAAATGCCCTAATATAGCTGAGTGTTGGTCGCATGGAACTGCAACAATTATGCTAATGGGTGCGATATGTACTCGCGCCTGTCGTTTTTGCTCTGTAGATACGGGAAATCCTCATGGTTGGTTAGATCCACATGAGCCTGAAAATACGGCAAATACCGTTGCTTTAATGAATCTTGATTATGTAGTTTTAACTTCAGTAAACCGAGATGATTTACCTGATGGGGGTGCTAATCATTATGCGCAAACAATACGTGCTATAAAAAATCGTTCTCCAAAAACCAAAGTGGAGGCGTTGACCCCAGATTTTCAAGGAGTAGAACAAGATATTGCTTTATTATTGGATAGTGGTGTTGATGTATTTGCACAAAATGTAGAGACAGTAGAGCGATTGACTCATCCTGTGCGTGATAATAGAGCCGGTTATATGCAAACATTGAATGTGCTTTCATTTGCCAAACGTTATCGACCTGATGTATTAACTAAAACGAGTTTGATGTTAGGCTTGGGTGAAAGTGATGAGGAAATTGTACAAACAATGGATGATTTACGTACGCATCATGTAGATATTCTTACTCTAGGGCAATATTTACAACCCACAAAAAATCATTTACCAATTGCTCGTTATGTAACTCCTGAAACTTTTGCTGAGTTAAGACAGATTGGCTTAAAAAAAGGTTTTTTCGAAGTGGCTTCTGGCCCTTTAGTTCGTTCAAGTTATCGTGCAGATAGAATATTTAAACAAGATAATTTAGGTTTGGATAATTAAGCAACGTCTTCAGATTCTAAGTGACTTGGGACATTGCACAAGAGAAGGTCGAGAGCGCTGCATTTCGCGCTCACTTTTACTCTATATTGTTATTAGATTGTATATGTAATGCTTGATGTTGCTTCATTCTCAACAATGGAGATATGTTCTCGCTGACGATTATGTCTAAATAAAGGTAGAGAATAGTTAACCGTTTCTTGTAACTGCTGTTGTTTGCCTTGGGTTAGGGTGGTGGTCCTAGTTGAATGATGATTTTCCGCTAAAGCTGACTCATTACGTCTTTCATGTTGTTCATTGTGGTAATGGTTATTGTGTTCTGCCAAGCTTTGTATTGCTGATATATTCATTAACACCGTTGCTGCTTCTTGGTTGCCAATCGATAAAGCAAAGCGCAGCAATTCATTGGGTCGATTAGGTGTTACTGTATGAGCTAGGGCTTTAACAGCCGGGATTTTCAGCAGAAATTGTAAGTCCTCTATTAATGCAGGGTTATTTCTGCGAATGAGATTTCGTGCAATATAAAACAAGAGCCTAGCTTCTTCAGGTGATGCTGCATTAAATTTGTTTGTTTCTGCTTTCATTTGTTGGATGCGAAGAGTAGTTAGTTTTTGCATCACCAATGGCCAGATGTAGCGATCATCGAATTCGATAGGATGCGCTTCAGCGTAAGAAAATGCCTGAGGATGATTCAATAAATACTGAACTATTGTAAAATGTTCGTATTGAGCTGCCCATCTAAGAGCAAAGAAATTGTATGATGCGATCATGTTTCCTAACTTGTCAGGCGCTTTTTGTGCTAGCCAGTTAAGTCCATCAAAATTGGTGCTGTAAACTGCTAGTTGAAAGATATAGAAATCGTTAGCTGCGATTATGTCCTGCAGTTGTTCTGGCGTTATTTTTTCTGCAAGGTAGTTAAGAACATTAAGATGGCCACTCGTTATCGCTAATCGAAAAGCTTCGAAATTGTTTGCTACGATCATTTCTTGTAGCTTATCAGATGTTATTTTTTCTTCCAGATATTTTAATACATCGAGATGTCCGTGTTCTACCGTTGATCGAAACGCATAAAAAATCATATTAGAGAATTTATCGGGTGCTTTTTCCGCCAGGTATTTGAGTACATCAAGATGTCCTCGTTCTGCTGCCAATTGAAAAGCAGCAAAATTATCCGCTGCAATGATGTTTTGCTGCTTATGAGATGTTTTAAACGATTTAATAATTTCTATAAAGTAGTTCGGGAATCCCAAATGAATGGATTTAAACGCTTCAATAACTCCGATAAAGAAGGCTTTAAACGACGTAATAACTCCTATGAGATACTTTAGAATATCAAGATGTCCAAATTGAGCGGCTCTTTGTATCCTTAATGAATAGTTCTTAAAGTTGTTGGTTGAATAAGGTTCTTTTTTAGAGAGTTTTTTCAATAAGTCCAAATGCTTTGGACTATCACCTAGTATGACTGCCAGGTTAAGCATTTCTGATGTACTCAGTCCTAACTGTTCACCTAAATCAATTATCCTTTGGTTTTCCATTTCGGGATGACTGTATATTATAGCAACCCATGCTTTATCTTTATTTTCATTTGATACAGAGGTTAACTCCTTTTGAAGGTTCTCATAAGACAGGCTCATCCATGGAATAATAAAATCAGGAATAGAATTATTTATAAAAATTTCAGACCAAACAGCTCCTGGGATTAAATTGACTTGGGGATGTTTTTCTTTTTGGGATTTTGAATAGAACTGCATGGGATGAGATATTATTGATTAACATGTTTGCAATTAAACCAAATTTATAATTCAAAGTTCCAATTAATTCTATTGATATGTCATATTAAATAATTTCATATCTTATTCATGATTAACTTAAAACAATATCTTTTTTCTTCATTGTTTTTTGTAAAAAATAGGCGCAAAGATACATTATTACTCCTAATCCCATTGCGCTAATGCCCAAAACTAAATAATAGTTTTTATAATAGGGTAGGCTCTCGAGAGCAGAGTGAACGGTGTTGGGTATCGCAACCCAAGCAGCAATTCTACCTGATATAGCATGGGCTAAAGAACTTGCAAGATACCAAACTCCCATGGCAAAAGCGATGGAATTTTGATCACAATATAAGCCTACCATGCTTAATCCAATAGCACTGACCCATAGTTCTGCAATGGAGATAAGAATATAAGTGAGCGCAATGTAATTGCCATTGATGATCCCGGTATGAGACCCATAAGCAGCAAAAGCCATCACTAAAAGCGCAATACCTGAAAGCAAAGTCCCTGAAGCAAATTGGTAAGGAATGGTGAAGCGAGGAAATAACTTATAAAAGCGAGGAAGTTGGCTACCAATTGCTAAAATAAGCAAAGGGTTAAGCATTTGATAATGAGCAGGAGAAACAGTTAAACCAAACATATTATGATCTGAATTGTTTGCAGCAAATAAAATTAGAGTGCTATTCATTTGGTTATAGATGACAAAAAATACTACCGCCTCCACAATCAGTAAGAGGGCAATTAATTGCTTATGGCGTATAATTCCTTTGAGCGATAACGTTTTTTTTAAAAACCATGTAATCCCAATAACACAGCCTAATCCAATAATGGTACTTGCTATATAGACATGAGAGTAGGCATACAACGTCAACAAATAAATAGCAACTATATAGGCTGTTAAATGCAATATACCTTTTTTTGAGAATTTAGATTGATCTTTACCCCAAATAACATTTTCATAAATAGAGTAACGTTTGGCAAAATTTAGCGCTGCAATTGATTTACCTATAAACGCTATAGTAAGGATTGAAAGAGGCCCATAACGACTTTCAAGAAGTAGTGGGGCAATTAAAGTAGCTAATAATGCCCCCACATTAATCGCAATATAATAATAAGTCATCGCTGATTTTGCTTTAATCGCATCGTCTGAATAAATATGAGAAACCATACTGGAAGATGTTCCCATTAAGAGAGAATTAGTAGCAGGTATAAAGGCATATGCAGCAATGAAAAAGGTATCTCCAAGAGAACTCACAGTATATCCACTGAGCATAATGAGTAAATAGGCAGTAGCCAACATGATGCTACCAAGTAGAATAGATCGCCTAATTCCAACCACTGTATCTGCCATATATCCACCCAACATAGGCATCAAATAACCCATTGCATGGGCTACGCCAATAAAAGCATAAGCTTTGGTTTGACTGTAACCCAAACCTTGAGACCATAGCGGGCGTGTTAAAAATAAGACTAATATGGTATTAAGGGCATATACAGAAAATTGGCTCCAAAAGGTAATAAATATGATGTTATTGGTTTGTTTTTGTCGTAGGGCCAATTCAGGCAAGTAATTTTTCACCTCTTGAGAAATCATTGCTCGAACCTCATCCTATGAAAGATAATCATCAGATTATCATTTTCTGGCAAGAACAACATCAATTATATGAGTGTCATGATAGGGAAAAGTGAAAATTTTACTGAATAATCGTTTGAGTCGTTGAATTAAAAATATTTTTGGCAGCATACGAATAGATAATGTATTGAGAAACCATGTTCCTTCGATACCAAAATGGGCTAACTCATCAATTGTATTTAGAGTTATGGGTATTTCCAGACGTTGATGGGCAATTACTTCGAATTGATTCTGTTTGAATGCAAGCATTAATTCATCATCACCTGCTGCAACGGTTGTATTTTTTACAATAGATTTGTAATAGTGTCCAACAACACTGCTTAAAATGGAGCCCTTACTAATAAACTCTGCTAGACATTGTTGAGCGACGGGGAATGAATCATAAGTAGTTGTGATCATTGAAAAATGACCATTAGCTCGGGTTAATAATTTGGCTTCATTAAATAATACTTTAATTGGAATATAAGCATTAATAAAATGCGCGAGAATCAAGTCTTGGCTGTGGGGTGGCAAAAACTTATTGGCTTGCGCAGCACTGCCTTCAATTGTGATCAACGATAATGCTTCTTGAGCACGCTTTAACATTTCCGAAGAAACATCAATTCCTGTAAATTCTGCTTGTGGCATAATTAGTTGAAGTTTTTTGAGAAATGTACCATCCCCAACACCTAAATCAAGAACTTTATAATGAGGTTTTGTCCCCAAACAAAAGCGCTTCATTTGTTCTATTGCTGTTTGATGGCTCTGGCTAATCGCTCCAAAACGATTGGCTATTACATAATTTTCAGCGATGTCGTTATACATGGCCTTTAAGGACATGCAAAATTCCAATTAAAAAAGGGTTTGGTTAGTATATCTCTAAATTAGGGAAATTGGCGACAGGTGATTTAGGAAATTTATCTTAATTTGTTGTAAATGTTTGTTATCATAGCACTAAATTAGTTTTCAGGTTGAATTATGTCAAAAATATTAATTACTGGTGCAACTGGATTTGTAGGAAAAAAACTAGTTCCTACCCTTATCCAATTAGGTCATGAAGTACGATGTGTTGTATCTAAAAAGGTAGATTGGCTTGAAACTGAGCAAGTCCTCATGAAGCGATTAGAATTCGAAACTGACTGGAGTAAGGCTCTTATAGGAATTGACGTTGTTATTCATTTGGCAGCAAGAGTTCATATCATGAAGGACAAGGCAAAATCAGCATTTGATGAGTATTACAAAATCAATACTATTGCGACAAAAAATCTTGCTGAGCAAGCGGCTAAGCATCAGGTCAAGCGTTTTATATTCTTAAGTTCTATTAAAGTCAATGGAGAATTAACTGTGGATGGAGCCCCTTTTTCCGAAGAAACTAAGGTTGATCCTGAGGATCCTTATGGACAAAGTAAGTTATATGCGGAACAACATCTACAGGAAATTAGTCAAAATACATCCATGCAAGTAGTTATTGTTAGACCACCTTTAATTTATGGTCCTGAGGTTAAAGCCAATTTTTTGAAAATGTTACAGCTTGTCAAAAAAAGAATACCGTTACCTTTTGCGAGTGTCCAAAATAAGCGTCATTTTATCTATATAGAGAACCTAGTTTCTGCTTTGTGTACTGTAGTAACTCATCCTGAAGCTGCGAATCAAACCTATTTAGTAGCAGATGATAATTCATTTTCTATGCCGCATTTGATGCGCCTTATTGCTAAAGAGATGAACACAAGAGTGTGGTTAATCCCTTTTCCTGTTCTTTTTATGAGGTGCATTTTTCGACTTTTGGGTATGCGAAATCTTAATACACGTTTGTTTTCATCTTTAGAAATAAACAGTAATAAGATAAAATCACAGTTGGGTTGGAACCCTCCTGTAAGTACTGTCGAAGGATTAAAAAAAACTGTTGCATGGTATCAAAGTGAATTTAACTCTTAGTTTCGTTTTTTTAGTATTTTCAATAGCATTGACCAAGTTATATTGTATTGTTGGCCAAGATACACTTCTTATGGACAAACCAAATAACCGCTCCATGCATTCCGTGCCTACAATTAGAGGAGGAGGGCTCATTTTTATTGGGTTAACCTTAATTTCGTTACCTATTCTTAGTTACATCACACAAACTTCCTTTGAAGAACAATTCATTTTTCTGCTCTGTATCTTTTTGCTTGCTACGGTAAGTTTTTTGGATGATCTTTATCATTTATCAGTAAAGGTAAGATTTTTTACTCAATGTGGCATTGCCTTATTAGTTGCTATTTTTATGAGGCCGGCACAGTTAGACTTGGGAATTGTGGTTCATCATTCTTTTTTCATTATTCCCTTTATCTTTTTTACCGTTATTTGGGCCATTAATCATTTTAATTTTATGGATGGGATTGATGGTTTTTGTGCAGCACAAGCCATTTTTTTATTAAGTGCCTATGCAGTTTTTTTGGGGATGAGTGATGCTGCATTTTACCAAGATTTTTGTTTTATTCTTATCTTTAGTCTTCTAGGTTTTTTATTTTTCAATTTCCCACCTGCTCGTGTGTTTATGGGGGATATTGGAAGTGCTACTTTAGGATTGATTACTTTTTGTATCGCATTAATTGCCCAACAAAAGTTCCATATATCTATTTTATATTGGTTTATGCTAAACGGATTGTTTCTTTTTGATGCGAGTGTTACTTTGATACGGAGGGTATTTCATAAAGAAAAGTGGTCTCTTCCTCATCGAAAGCATGCTTATCAAAGATTAAGACAATCAGGTGTCAAAGTTTCAACAATTTTATTAGGCCAATTGTTAATGAATGTTTCTTTTTTAATTTTGGTTTTGTGCATACAAATGCACATTGCTCATTTTAGTTTAATAGTATTACAATTATGCTTTATGTTGCTTATTTACTCTTTAATTGAAAAAAAATTACCTATGTACTCTTCTGTTTCTTCATGAATATATTTGCATAAATTCTGAATTAGAACAAAAAAATAAGATTTAAAAAGATTTCTTAATACTCTGTTAAGAATCACAGTGTAAAATTAAATTCGTACAACAATTATTGCTTTGTTTCTTAGTAGTTTCGTAGCTATCAAGAATACCATGGAAGTTCTGTGGAGGAATAGGTAGCTGCTTTGTTAGGGAGATTTTCTATGTTAATTTTAACTCGACGTATAGGTGAAACTTTAATTATCGGGGATGATGTAAATATTACCGTACTCGGCGTAAAAGGTAATCAGGTTCGCTTAGGTATTAACGCACCAAAAGATGTATCTGTTCACCGTGAAGAAATTTATTTGCGTATACAACAAGAAAAGCAATCAGATGAATCTGAAGAAACAGTATAAATCGATTTCCTCGCAGCTCATCCGGTCCCGGGTTCATAAATAAACTTGGGACAAACCTGAATTTTGGTATTCTGTATAAATGCGTAAAATTGTTGGCGCATGAGCGTTATGATTCTTGTAAATCCTCTTCCTGCATAATTTTCGTGTTAACTTTACACCCATAAAATTTTTAAAATGACACGTTTTTTCTGGGACGTTCGCGAGCATGCACGATGCTATTAAAGTGAGGTGTTGTATTCTCATCTTTATTATTGCTCATGCAGGGATGTATCCCCAGATGAGAGAAAATGTTTTTGACCGGATTCATCCTGTACTATTAATTGACCTAGTTGATTAATCCCACACGCAATACCAGTGAATGTATTTAAGGGTTGTGTCACTTTGATTGTTTTTCCAAACAAATAATCTGATTTGTTCCATTCATGCATAAAACTACTCAAATCATTATGAAAGAATTGAATCAAATAGCGCTCCAAATGGGTAATAAGCCTTGCTATTAAGAAATTACGATCAAAATGTTGCTGGGTAATTTCATATAAAGAACACCAGGGTTTATCAGGAAGAGGATGTTTTTGTGTATCTGTATTAACATTCACGCCAATGCCAATGATGACTTGAATAGTACTATTGGATTCCGTGATGATTTCAATCAGACTGCCACATAATTTTTTATCATTCCATAAAATATCATTTGGCCATTTAATCTTGATATTAGTGGATAATTTGAGTTCATTTAAAGTGGCTAAAACGGCCAGACTCGTTACCAGACTTAATCCAGAAAGTTTCGTGAGATCGTAGTTTAGATTCCAACGACTGGAACAATAAATATTTTCTCCAAAAGGGGAGTACCATTGCCTACCAAATCGACCTCTACCATGAGTTTGAATTTCGGCACAACAAATATCCACAGTATTTGAGATAGGTAATTCTTTCAAATAACGATTTGTCGAATCAATAGATGTAAATAGATGCAAATTTAATGGAGTTACTAATTTTTCCAATAAAAAATACCTGTTAATTTGTTCTTTGTCTAAAAGAATTAATGGATTAAGTAATTGATAGCCTTGATTGGGAAGTCGTTTTATAGGAATTCCTGATTCGATTAACTGGTTTATTTGTTTCCATATAGCGGATCGTGTAATACCCAAAACAGCCCCTAACTCTGAGCCGCTATGACAGGAGCCATCTCCAAGTAACTGTAATAAAGTAAGTTGTGAGGAAGTAAAATGCATAAGATCCGGTACCTAAAATATCAAGGAATCATTGTGTTGCAACTGAATAAATCCATGTCTGATTTCCCGTACTGTAGGGTGGTGACATAAGGCGCCACTGCATGCTATTTCGGGCATAAAAGAGCGTAATTGCCAAGTGATATGATGCAATGGGTCATCGACTAATTGCTTGGTAGGCATTGAAGTAGGGACACTAAACTCTTTGGTGGGGTAAGAAAGTCCTAATCCACATGCTTTAATGAAAGCCTCTTTTTGTGACCAGACGTGAAAAAAAACAGCGGGCTTTAAAGCTGGAGGTACTTTAATAAACTCCTCATACTCTTGTTCGGAAAATAAACTTTTTGCGATACCCTTATAAGGTCGAGCAGAGTATTTTTCTATGTCCACTCCCATAGGAAAGCCTTTTCCTACGGCCAAAAGAGCCAGATCTCCAGTATGACTGAGATTAAATTGCAGCTTTGCTGAATTGATGACCTCTGGTTTCCCATGTGCATTATAAGTAAACAGAATGTGTTCTGGATAAATATTTAGGTAGCGCGCTAAAATGATTCTCATCATTGCTCGCGCTGTAGAGAAACGTCGCTTGTGTCTGCTGAAGTAAAATCGATCAGCACGAGCCTGCTCCTCTGAGTTGAGCAGTTGAGGTGTATTTCTTAATTCACTTGCTAATGAAAATTGCCAAAGATCAATACGAGCTTCATTTAAAATACAATTTTGTGTGTTTAACGGGTTAAATTCTGTGATGATCATATTTTGTTAAAATCTGGCATCAATTAACGGTTAAGGTTATCATATACCATGATTTAATTCACCAAAAGGTATTGAATGAGCCGACAGTTTTTGGATTTTGAGCAACCCATCGAAGAGTTAAATCAGAAAATTGAAGCACTTCGAATGGTTGGTAATGATAACGAAGTAAATTTAAGTGATGAAATAGTTCGACTTCAAACAAAATGCTCTGAGCTAACTGCGCAAGTTTTCTCTAATTTAGAACCCTGGCAAGTTGCTCAAGTGGCTAGACATCCGCTTAGACCACAGACTACCGATTATATCGAACGTATTTTTACTGATTTTCAAGAATTACATGGTGATAGAAGTTGTTCTTCAGCCCCAGCAATTATTGGGGGCTTAGCACGTTTAAATGGTGAGCCAGTAATGGTGCTTGGCCATCAAAAGGGGAAACGTACTAAAGAAAAAGTATATCGTAATTTTGGGATGGCCCGTCCAGAAGAATATCGAAAAGCTTTGCGCTTGATGAATATGGCTGAGAAATTTAAATTGCCTATTTTTACTTTTATTGATACTGCAGGTGCTTATCCTGGAATAGGGGCTGAGGAGCGAAATCAGTCTGAAGCAATAGCACGCAATCTTTTTGTAATGTCACGTCTTAAAACACCCATTATCTGCGTGGTAACTGGAGAGGCTGGTTCTGGAGGTGCCTTGGCAATTGGTGTAGGTGATCGGATATTGATGCTGCAATTTGGAATTTATTCAGTAATTTCTCCTGAGGGTTGTGCTTCGATTCTATGGAAAGATGCGTCTAAAGCCAGTGAAGCTGCGCGTGCAATGCGAATTACCGCAGATAAAATTTTAGAAAACAAGTTAATTGATATAGTAGTGCCTGAACCATTAGGAGGGGCTCATCGTCATGTTGATGAAATGGCTACTCGCTTGAAAAATATTTTGGTTACTGAGCTACATACTTTAAGAAAAATGCCTTTAGATCAACTAGTTGAAAGTAGGTATCAAAAATTTATGGCTATGGGAGCATGTGATTAAAGTATTATTAAGCCCAGAATGGATTTTGCGTCTCAGTCAGTTTAATCAATTAATTATGGGGTATAGTGGGGGGCTTGATTCGACTGTGCTTTTGCATGTTCTTGCTGCCCACCCGATCTTATTAAAAAAGTTAGTTGCAGTACATGTAAATCATGGTATCAATGCGAATGCTCATTTTTGGCAAGAGCACTGCAACCAGTTTTGCCAGAAATTGGGTATTTTTTTTAGGGCGCAATCCGTACACTTTGATCGTTCAGCCAATATTGAAGAAGGAGCCCGAATTGCACGTTATGCTGTTTTTTCCTCTTTAGTCAAAGAGCAAGACTGCTTAATTTTAGGTCATCATTTGGATGATCAAGCTGAGACCTTCCTCTTGCAATTATTTCGGGGGGCTGGTGTTGATGGTTTGGCTGCTATGCCTGAGTTTACCCAATTTGGATTTGGGCAGCTGGCGAGGCCTTTTTTACACTATTATCGTGAGCAATTGGAACATTATGCATTGTTACATCAATTAAATTGGGTTGAAGATGAGAGTAATTGTGACATCGCTTATTCTCGTAATTATTTGCGTCAAGAAATTATACCGTTGTTGAAAAATAGATGGCCTAGAGTGGTGGGAAATATCGCACGAACGGCAAGTCATTGCCAACAAGCTAAAAGAAACTTGGATGCGTTAGCAATAAGTGATCTGTCTTGGAAAGAAATAAAGAATAGATCTCTTTCTGAATGTGCTCTCTCAATAGAGTTTGGAAGGGAAACTAATAGTAATGAGAGAGACAAGAGTCAAAATACCTTAACAGATAAGGCGCTAGCTATTGAATCACTTAAGAATTTAAATTTCGATCGCATAGCGAATATTCTGAGGGTATGGTTAAAAAAAAATCAAGTTCAATTGCCTTCAACGATTACATTTCATCGTTTGATTCATGAAGTAATTTTCTCCAGTCAGGATGCCGCTCCTAGAGTAAGTTGGGGAAATACTTCGGTTCGTCGTTATCAAAATCATCTTTATTTGGATAAGAAAAATAGATGTAATTTACCCTCTTATGTTGAATGGACCGAGTTTCCTTTGCCATTAAATTTAGGTACTTCGGAAATTAAATTAGTGGCCCAAAAGGCTAATCAAGGTTTAATCATTCCGCAAAATGCGGCAATATCTATTCGATTTAGGCAGGGAGGAGAAGATTTTTTTTGGCACGGTCAGACTA
This sequence comes from Legionella cincinnatiensis, assembly GCF_900452415.1. Lineage (NCBI taxonomy): Bacteria > Pseudomonadati > Pseudomonadota > Gammaproteobacteria > Legionellales > Legionellaceae > Legionella > Legionella cincinnatiensis. The sequence continues at coordinate 1,608,496 of NZ_UGNX01000001.1, forward strand.
AACGTTTAAAAAAACTCTTTCAGGAATGGGATATCCCCCCCTGGTTAAGAGACAGAGTTCCCCTCGTTTATTTTGATAATACTTTAGCTGCGGTTGTAGGTTATGCGATGAGTGATTTATTTTTTACTCAAAATTCATCTAATGCTTGGGTTTTTGAGCAATTGCCCTTCTAGAAATTTACCCCACTGTTCGAGTCAATAAAATTATTCGAAGTTAATTTTTATGTATCTAATCGTATTTATTTTGATTAAATTTATTAAATTTTTTATAATAAGCCAATTTATATTGCTAATTAAATTTCATTATGAAAAACATTGCAGAGATTAAAGAACTTTTAGATCAGGTTGATAAACCAGGTACTATTTCAGAAGACCTTATGGCATTTTTTTTACATATAAAAGAAAGCACGCGGCTTGAAAAAAAAGGAGATGGCTTTAATGCGTTTGCAATGAGTAGTGATGAACTTGATGAATTAGCTTATATCATTGAGCAAATGGTAGAAAATTGCCATGAAGACGTGCGGTTTCAAATTGCTATTTCAAAATGGGATGGGAGCGCTCATTTAAATCATTGGTCCTTTTTAGAGTTTAATTTCAAAGCAAAAGAGTTCCCTACGTTGGATATTTTAATCTGTGATGCATTGGGTTTTGTACCATCGTTAGGGTTAACTAATTTATTAGCCAATCAGATGGAGTTTGGTCGTTTAAGTAAAATATGCAATCTCCATGTTTATGTACCTACAGATATTTTACAAAATGCTGGTCGTGGATGTGCTTATTTTACGACTGATAGTATCGCGATGTTATCAAATCAAGATAAATACCACCCAATTTATGATTATATGCGCTTCCATCAGCAGAAAGAAAAACAAAGTGAAGCAAAACATACCTTAGAAACCTATCGCGATGCTGTAGCTATGTGTTATACCAAGGAAGATCTTGATGACATGTATGATTTTAATCTGATAGTTGGCCCATTACCCGTTAGGCTTTTACGCACCAAACAATCTATCCCTTCTTTGGAAAAAGAAGTGCGAGATTCAACGGAACTTAGTGTTGAAGTTGTAAACAACAAAAGGGAGCGAGCATGGAAGTCAATTGAAAAGCATTTGTTTTTTGTTGAAGATCGTACAGGGCTTTTGCAGCATAGGAATATGAGGGTGAATCAAAAAATGGAAAAGTTAGGCGGAAAAATAAAGGCAATATCCTCCTCTTTCAATTCTGAAGAGGATATTAAGCCATTTAATGAAGCAGTAGAAAAACATCGATTGTTGGGGCTAGCAGCATTAGTAGAGAAACACTCTAAGCACGATGATTATACTTTTTCAACACTCGGGTAAATTAACAGCCAAACCTCCCATGGAGGTTTCTTTATAAATACTCTGCATGTCCATCCCTGTTTGCTTCATGGTTTTAATTACTTTATCCAAGGAAATTTTGTGTTGGCCATCCCCTATAAGTGCCATTCGTGTTGCATTTACTGCTTTTACAGCCCCCATTGCATTTCGTTCAATGCAGGGTATTTGTACTAAACCTAAAACTGGATCACAAGTCATTCCTAGATGATGTTCCATTGCGATTTCAGCTGCATTTTCAACTTGGGCTACAGTTCCTCCAAGGACTGCAGTAAGACCTGCTGCCGCCATAGAAGAGGCAACACCCACTTCACCTTGGCAGCCTACCTCGGCACCAGAAATAGAAGCTCCTTTTTTATAGAGGATACCGATAGCAGCTGCAGTGAGAAAATAAGTATAAATGTCTTTACTGCTCATTTTGTCATGTGCTTGTTGACAATATTTAAGTACAGCAGGAATAATTCCTGCTGCTCCATTCGTTGGGGCAGTAACAATACGTCCTCCAGCAGCATTTTCTTCATTAACTGCCATAGCGTAAAGATTTAGCCAATTCATAATATCTGATTGTTCGAAGACGCTTTTTACTCCTTTTTGATTCATCAACTTATTATATAAATCTGGAGCACGTCTTTTTAAATTTAAACCGCCGGGTAAAATACCATCATGTTTACATCCGTTAGTAATGCAATCATCCATTACTTTAGCAATGTCTAAAATACCTTCATGAATTTCTTCAGTGCTACGCCAAGTTTTTTCGTTAACCATCATTAATTCAGCTATCGTTAAATTATGCTCATGACAAAGCTGTAAGAGCTGGGATGCGGTCGAAAATGGGTATGGAGGAGGATTTGTATCTTCCGTAGGTTTGGAAAACTCTTCTTCTGTAGTAATAAAGCCACCGCCAATGGAATAGTAAACTTGTTCTATTAATAAGTTATTGAGTTCATCAAAAGCGGAAAAGCGCATACCATTAGTATGCTTTGGTAACAGTTCTTTTTGCAAAAAAAGAAAATCAGTTTGTTCATTAAATGGAATGTTCTTTTTACCTGCCAAATGAAGAGTATGCGAGTTAAGAATGTCATGCATGCGCGGTATCATGGACTCCGGAGCTACTGTTTCAGGAGCTTTATTTTCTAATCCATTTAAAATAGCTTTGTCAGTGCCATGACCTTTACCTGTTAAGGCAAGAGAACCATAAAGTTCAATTTTAATTCGTTGCGATTGATCCATAAGCTGTTTGTTGTCAAGCAATCTTAGGAATGCATTAGCAGCAAGCATGGGGCCCACAGTATGAGAACTTGAAGGACCAATTCCAATCGAAAATAAATCAAATACACTGATGTTCATGGGGTTTAAATCTCTAGTTATAATTAGTGCAAAGTGTAGAGCGATCTTCTTTATTTGTCTATTTTAATTATAGTGAACTGCGTGGGTATCATGCTGCAGATTTACTTAGAAAAGAGGTAAAAAAGCAGATTTAGGCTTACCCTTGAGACTCTTTATAGTATAATTACAATTAATCTGATTTAAGGTCTAGTAATTTCATGTAAATTTAGGCAGAATTATAGGGATATTTTTATAATTTCCTATTTACTATTTAAAAAATAGGATAATAGGCACAATAGAAAGACTACAAGGGGATTCTTTATGAAGATGAAATTGGTCACTGCGGCCATTATGGGGCTGGCAATGTCTACAGCAATGGCTACAACTGATGCTACATCGCTTACTACGGACAAAGATAAATTATCTTATAGTATTGGTGCTGATTTAGGAAAAAACTTTAAAAATCAAGGTATTGACATTAATCCAGAGGCATTAGCTAAAGGAATGCAAGATGGAATGTCTGGGGCTCAATTGATTTTGACTGAAGAGCAAATGAAAGATGTTCTGAGTAAATTTCAAAAAGATCTGATGGCTAAGCGTAGTGCTGAATTTAATAAAAAAGCAGAAGAAAACAAAGCAAAAGGTGAAGCTTTCTTATCTGCTAATAAGTCAAAGCCTGGGATAGTAGTGTTACCAAGTGGTTTGCAGTATAAGATTATTGATGCCGGTACTGGTGCAAAACCAGGTAAGTCAGACACTGTAACTGTTGAATATACTGGAACTTTAATTGACGGTACTGTATTTGATAGCACTGAAAAAGCAGGTAAGCCAGCTACATTTCAAGTATCGCAAGTAATCCCTGGTTGGACAGAAGCATTACAATTAATGCCTTCTGGTTCTACATGGGAAGTTTATGTTCCTGCTGATTTAGCTTATGGTCCACGTAGTGTAGGTGGTCCTATAGGTCCAAATGAAACTTTGATCTTCAAAATTCATTTGATTTCTGTAAAAAAAGCAGCCTAATCACGTGAGAAAATTTTCTTTCTCATCATACTCACTCCCTTTTTGGGAGTGAGCTCTTCTTAAGTTGCAAGTCCTCACCGCTTTGAGTGATCTTAAAGATGAACAAGCGTCTCTTTATTGTTTTCATTTTAGGTTTTTCTTCTGGTTTGCCTATGGCGCTAATCAGTAGTACGTTGCAAGCATGGTTTGCCTACAGCGGGATGTCTGTTTTTGTTACAGGAACGTTAAGTTTAATTAGTTTACCTTATGCTTATCGTATTTTCTGGGGGCCTATTCTTGATCGTTACTCATTATTTAACTTGGGTAAAAGAAGAAGTTGGATCTTAGCAATGCAATGTTTATTGCTTTTAGGATTTAACTTGATGGCATGGTTTACCCCGGAACAATACCCTAAGTTAATCGCTTTACTCGCATTAGCTTTGGCCTGTTTTTCTGCAACACAAGACATTGCAATTGATGCGCATCGGGCTGAATATTTACCAATGACTGAGCATGCTTTAGGTGCTTCTTTAGCAGTATTAGGTTATCGAATTGCTCTGTTATTGTCTGGTGGCTTTGCCTTGGTTATGGCACAGAAATTAGGTTGGGCTTTTACTTATCGTTTTATGGGTTGTCTCATGACTGTAGGGATGTTTGCTGTCTTTGTTAGTCAAGAGCCCAGTGCAGTTGTCAAAGAAAAGAGTAATTTTGCATTATCATTTATAGCACCTGTTAAAGAATTTTTATCACGTCAAGGAGTCATTCCTCTTTTATGTTTTATTTTTTGTTATAAATTAGGAGAGGCTTTTACAACAACTACTAGTGGTATCGTGATGCCTTTTCTCATTCAAGGACTTGGTTTTTCTTTAGATACTATTGGATATATCAACAAAATACTCGGGGTTGGCTCTATATTGTTAGGTGGATTATGTGCTGGATTTTTGTTGATGCATTATTCATTGTACCGTTCATTACTTTTTTTTGGTTTGCTGCAAGCATTAACTAATATTTTGTTTGTTATTTTAGCAATAACTGGCAAAAATGTTGTTTTACTCGCAATGGCAGTATTCTTTGATAATTTTGCAGCAGGTATGGGTTCTACCGCGTTAGTTGCTTTATTTATGCGCCTGGTAGATAAACAGTATACCGGAACCCAATTTTCTTTACTTGTGGCATTATCTACATTACCTCGCATTATCTCAGGTCCAGTGGCAGCAGCGATTCAAATGAAGATTGGATGGATTGGCTTGTACCAACTTTCTGTTGTATTTGCTTTGCTTTTTATCCCTTTTTTAATCAAAATCAAAGAACAAACAAAAGAAAACAGGCAAGAGGGAGTTTCTATAGAGAATGAAGGAAATTTTAATCCTGCTGGATGATGTTGGTAAGAGTCGCGTTACTTTTCTCTGTGTTCATGGTAGATATCCTAAATCACTCAAGGGATAAATTTAAAGATACAGAGAAACAAAAAACAAAAGCAAAATATATAAAAAAAGCAAATAAATGCAAATAAGAAATGTGATTAAATAACTTTCTTATAGGTCATTTTAAATTGGAATTTTTTTGAACAATATCCTATAGTTTAAGAGCTAACCCAAAAGAATAAATAAAAAATTGGGGTAAGTTACTGATGATGACTTTAAAGTCATTGAGAGTTCGCACTATAAATATTCCGATTACTCAGATGAAGTTGAAAAGTCGTCAAGGTCCTCCTAGAGGCAACCAAATATTAAATGGATATTTGAACAAGGAGATGTTATGAAAAAGTTAATTATAGGTTTTTTTATTATAGCTTCTTCTGTAGCCTTTTCTGCAACAAAAACTGATTTAAGCGCTAAATGGATTTGCACCACTAATGCAAGCAGTAGTGATGTAGCAGAAGATAAAGCTGCAGATGATAAGATGGCAAATACGCAAGGTTCAGCGGCTCAATCTTTCGCTTTTGCTGCCCAAAATTGTCGTGATTGCACTAAAATTACTTGTGAAGTACAAGAGTAATTATTGTTAAATGAAGCTGGGAAAATATAATGCCAGCTTCATTTAAGTATTTGTAATAAAGAATTAGGGAAAGACTTCATTGCTTATCCTCAGGATCAATAAGCGGAAAATTTGACTCGTAATTTTGCTTTGGGCGAATTTGACCAATGCTCCCTTTAACCCAACCCTCAGGCCCGCTTAATAAATAATTTAAAAATAATTATGGACTATTAATAGACCTTAATACTTCAGATTTTGCAAAAAATATTATGTATTCTTATATATCAAAATGAGTTAAATTTAATCTATGCTATTTATAGAGTAACTATGAAAAGGATTTCTAATATGAACCTAGTTTTATTGATTGTTTTAATTGTATTAATATTGGCATTGCTTCCCGCATGGCCTTATAGCGCAGGTTGGGGTTATTATCCTAGTGGAAGCATTGGCTTAATTCTTCTTATTTTGATTATTGTCTTACTCTTACGCGGTGGACCTTAAATAATCTTATAAGATTACCGCAATCTATAAAACTTAGATTGCGGTAAAATATTTATAACATTACCTGACGAATAGGCTATTTTTATGAGGGCAAATGCCTATCATTTTCTTCTTTTTCACAACGCATTCCATAACAAGCCCCAATGCAACTCGAAAAGGCACTAAGAAAAAATAGAATGAAAAGAATCCATCCACTCCAAGCTAAATGCTGAGGGTTTGCATGGAGTACTTTATTTTCCTGAGAAGAGACAGAAACATTCACATCTGTTGCTTTAGAAATCTGTGTAGGTACCAAAGCTGGATCTAAATTTTCTTGGTGAAAAGAAACATAATGCATCATTGGCGCGATTAATAAAGCACTTAGCATTAAACCTAAACTCCAAGTAATGAATCCATAAATTATACCTCCATGGCAATAGCAATGATAAAATCGTGCTAAATATCCTGTAACAAATCCTGCTACACCCATTGATGCGATGGCTCCGATTAATAAACCTAAGATACCACCAATTGCAACAGCAGTTGTACCATTAGGAGATGAAGTATATGCGCTTAAACCAATCGCCATACTAAAAATATTAAGTAAAAAACCTAAGCCAACACCAACAAATGCACCGGCAAAAATTGCAGTCCAATGAATATCAGTAATCGTAGTTTTATAACATTTTTGATTGTCCATAATAAAAATATCCTTGATTTTAAATGTGAGAAATTAGCCAAATTAATACTAATAAACTAACGGGAACGCCCAACAACCATGCAATGATGTATCCCATGATTTTTCTCCAAAATGCGTTTCTTACTTTTCCTAAAGCTTTATTTTTCTTTAAAATTATAGATTATGAATGGATAAATTATGAACAATAAGGGTAAACATTAATTGCGATAGATGATTACTTTTTGTCTTAGAAGAGGATATTTAAGAAAAAAATTATAAGTTTCACGTTTATTTTGATTTAAAAGAACTATAAAAGCCTACCTTATGTGAAAGCTGCTCCCTTACAGGGAGCCTGATCTTTAATTTTTGTTCTTATTTCTCCGTTGATATTGAGTGATTAGGCATGTGCCGTCATTGATGGAGGAACATTGTCTTCTTCAAATGGGCAGTCCATTTTGGCTTGTATATCCGCAATGGTACTATCAATTGCCTTTGTACAGGCATCACTTACGATCCGTGCGAAGATTTTACTTTTATCATCGCCGGGTATGAGTTCAATATCTTTTGCGAATAAATCCTTGAGTTTTTGTTCATCTTGACTGAGTAATGTTCTTAAATTTTCCAGACTTTGGGCCAGAGTGAAAAAGGACTCATTTTGATCTCTTACACCAAAAAATCGAATAGGATTTGAAACTTTTTGCAGATATTCACGTTCATCAAAAGGTAATTTAAGCTGATTTAACAATCGAATACACGTTTTTGGAATATTTCCATAGATGGCGCAAATGGCTTGAAGATTGAGGGTAATCGATTCAAAAGCAGGAGAGAATACTTTGCGGTCATAATCCTGGCCGTAGTGCTGCAATAATTTTGAGAGAGAATTATTTGTTAATTCTACTTTTCTGGGCATAAAGATACCAAAAATTGATAAATCTTGATGCAATTGTAAACTAATACAATTTTAAATGCCACCAAAATGATAATTTTCTCTTAATTTTGTTGATATAAAAAGCATCCTGCTTTTTATATCGAATCGGACGTATTATTTAGTACCATTAGGATTTTGTGGAGTAATTTTACTTATCTCTTCTAAAGTATCCTTGGTTGTAGGTTGCTCTTGTTTTTGTCTAAAGAACCGTGGTTGAGGATAATGAATCTTCTCTGTAGGTGATTTATCTTTCGTTGTACGTTTGTCCCTTTCAAATTCAAATCCAAAGTGTGATTTCACTTGTAATTTAGAATGTTTTTCCAAATGCAAATCTAATTTTATTTGTTGTTCGTGAGATAATGCCCGCTTCATCACTTTGGGCAATACTTCAATGGGGTGCTCAGGGTCTTTACTTAATTTTAATCCATGTAACATATCCCATTTCAATGGATCCGTTTCTTTGAGTGTTGGGTCTAAATTGTCTGTAAGTTGATGAGTTAATGCTATGTGAGAAGCGTGAGCTATTTTTAATACGACCGCTTGCCGTTCGGGAGCAAGTTCACTAAAGAGTTTAACCATTTTATTGGTATATTCTAGATCATTATCCTTATGTAAAATTTCCACACTTCGTCTTTCCAAGTATTCGATGAGCTTAATTTCATTAACATTTTCACAAAGCACCAATTTTAGAAATTCGGTATCACCATAGGCACTTTGTTGCACATTTGGATTGGGGAAAAACTCACCTAGCGAACCGTCTTTTTTAACCTCTCTAGCTCCTATTATTCGATCAGGGGATAAAAAAGGTAGCATATATTCCATTGCAGCCTCAGCATTACTTCGTTCTATTCCCATTCCTTTATCAACCTTTCCATCATAGCCTACACCAAAGCTAATATGACGGGCAACTGATGCTGCTTCATCACAGGCATATACGTAGATATAGCCATCTTGCATACCATAACTAGCAGCAAAATCAAACGCGGCGCAAAATTTTAAGTTGGCGGAAGTGGAGGTGATACCACCAGACCAGCCGATTTTTTCGCCTTCTGTTTCAAATACGTCATTGACATAAGGCTTACTAATGACGCCTGATTGGAAAGCCCACATGCTGACGAATTGAGGAGCTAGGCCTTCTTTAAAAGCCACCTCTGGTTTTCCATACTCACCCTCTGGGCGAATGGTTCTAAATTGCATTTGGCCATCACGGTCAATAAATTTGGCGTTATATTTTGAATTTTCTAGACTTTGCTTAATGTAAGCAACACGATTATTTCTAAACTCTGGCGATGTCACCATTAAAGTATTCGCTATTGTATTTACAATATTTTTTGCGTCTTTGATAAATTGTTGTTTGTCTAAAATTTCTTTGGGATGATCAACTTTTTCACCAGATTTTTTACGCAGATTAATCTCTTTGCTTATCTCGGAATCAAAATACTCTTTTACTTCTTGTTCATAAATGTCGTACTTTTTAGGATCGCCACTTGCAAGACGAATTGCTTGTTTGGCATCCACTTCAGCACCCTCAAAGTCGGAAAGCAATTTACTTGCTGCGGAGATAATCATTTTCTCTGTTTTAAGTTGATTATCAACGTATCGATTTAAATCATCTACAACTTTATTGAGCTTTTTTGTATTTTCATACGTTTTCTCTTTATACCAAAGGTCAATTTCGTCGGGATTACCATGAGCGAGTTTAATCGCTTCAATATGGAGTTTATCTAATCCTTCCCCTTCGTATTTTTTGGATATTATTTCTTGAATGAGCTTGGTTAATTTGACGCGTTCAGAATAAGTTAAATTTCTCATGATAACCTTTATGTATTTAGACTTTATACGTAAATTGTATCATCTATATATTAAGTGATTATTAAAAGATCATTTAAGGGGTTACGAATTTTCTGCAAGGCTTTTTAACGTTGATAGATATATGTGGATGTATTGCTCTCAAAAATATTTTTTTTTAATAAGTTATGTGATAGGAGGCGAGGGGTGTATTAATGGATACTTACTTATTATTGAGAACCATTAAAAAATGTTCAAAAGCACTTCAATGGTACTAAGATGGGACTCGAACCCACATGTAATTGATTTTATTTAATTAAAAAAAAATAGATCGAAGAACTTACCCAAAGTATGCAGGAATATTCAAAGAGGAAAGAACATAAGCGCAATATTAATGCATTGCTTCTTTCAATTAAAACCGAAATCACTGTTCTTCAGGAAAGGTTTAATAATTCTTTTGGGGCAATTAAACAAATAGAGGGACCAATTATGTCCTATTACTTTATAGAACAAAATTATTTTTTAGTGTTGGAAGGACAGGCGCCATTATTGGGGACAATTATTGATGAGAATTTAAGAGCACTTATTATTAAAACATATATTCACGTAAAGAGTTTAATTGATTCATTTAAAACAAATAATATTACATTGGCTAAGTATGAAGATATCAATTCATTTATTTTACAAAATCCTTTAAATCCATTTGCTCAAGAAGTAAAAGAAAAATATGAGTTAGTATTAGATGGTTATGCAAAATCAATCCGAGGCTTATTACAAGAAACGGAAAGTAATATTATATGTTTATTTTCTATAATCGATAAATATTTATGTAAACAATCAATTGTCGGTTCTCCCCCAAATGTAGGAGCATTTTAATCAAGTTAGTTTAGACTAACCCATTGATTTGACGGTCAAAAGGAAGATTAAAATGCCTAAGAAAGATTGTATCCTAAATTTGCCTGGATATTCTATTAAAAAAGTAAGTGGAGAGAACCCGGTTTATATCGAAGTCACTTATCGATGTGTTGTTCGTTGTGTTCATTGTGGGAATAAGAAGTTACGTAAAAAAGACAGCACGCGTAGCCTGGTTGCTTGCAACCAGGATTTCACCTGATGTTCGATCCTTTAATGCCAGCATAAAAAAATACGTACCGCCCCGAGTTTTGTCTCATCTGTAATTGACCCTGAGGTTTTTGCTTTTCCTTGTGAACTTGCACCATATAAAATAGCCTCTTTATTATTACAAAAGCCTGATAATCTTTGCCGCCTTTGATAAATCCTGGTTGCAAGCAACCAGGCTACGTATATGGACTCTTGTGATAATCCTTGTACTAAAAACAAGCCTACCTCCCTCAAATAACCTCGTATACGATTTCCTAATGCGGTTCTTTCATGGGTTAAACTCTCTCGATATCGATGTAACATCTGTACTTCTTGGTGCTCTATCGTTTTGATTGGAATGGCCTATTATCTTATTGTGCTGCTATGACTATTGCTCGTGCATCATTCTTATCATTTTTATTTCCCGGGACGAATGGCTGCACATGTTGCGGACTAATTTGAAATACCTCATGACCCTAGGACATGAATTTTCGAGACCAGTAATTTGAACTACCACAAGCTTCCATGACTATTTTGCAAGAAGGTAAATTTGTAATTAACGTAGGCAATTCTGAGCGCTTTACTTTTTTGCCTAGTATCTTTTTTCCATGCTCATTTACTCCATGCAATTGAAATACTTCTTTTGCCAAATCGATGCCTAATAACGTAATATTCTTCATTGGACTCTCCTTCCGATAAGGTTTGGTTGACCTTACCATTTTGGCTCATATAGTTGCCGAGTAACAGGGAGGATGAGTCCATATCATTGCTTGCTTGGTCGAATTTCAAGCACCAATCAGTCCATATCGGTATGGCGTTTTCCATCTTTTATTTTTAATGCTCTAATTTTTGCATCCGTAAGCATAGTACTACCTCAACTTGTGTGGTGCTTGGTAAGTTGAGTAAAGAGGTTTACCCAAGATCTTACCCAAAGTACGCACGGTTATATACGAAAAATAACGAACGATTGATAATGATTTGAGATAAATATTTGTGTGGTATTTACTTAATTAATTCAAAGAAGAGCTTATGGCTTTCGTAACTTTGAAAATTACAGAACTCGTGTTAGGGTGCTGTGCTGTTAAATGTGAGTGCCCCCGTAAATGGGAAAGAGCCAATATTGAGAACCATTGAGAAGTGATAATAATATCTCAATGGTACCTAGGGTGGGACTCGAACCCACACGGTGTCACCACCACCGGATTTTGAATCCGGCGCGTCTACCAATTCCGCCACCCAGGCATTTTAGTGGCCATTATAACAAAGAAATAAATTCAAACAATGGGTTTTAGTGTATTATTATTTAAAAATTGTTAATTATTAATAGGACGTTTAATGAGTAAATATCGATTTTTTATTTTAGTTTATTTCCTTACACAATTTAGCATAGGCCATACTACAAATTGTCCTGATCCAAAAACCACTTCCCTCAAGTGGGGTGTTCCACCAGACCCTTGGGTAGTTAATCCGGTTTCACCTCATCCTCCTCAAGGTGATGAAAATACTCGCTTTGTGCGTGCCAACATTTTAGTTGCTGGGTATGGTCGAGGAGTCGTGTGTACTTATAGAAACTCGATAGGTGAATATTCAATCTGGTGGCCAACTTTGACTAAAATTCCATCTCGCCTTGATTCTAATTGGATAGAAAGCCTGGGCGGTTTCGTGTGTGTTCAAGCTTTGGAACAATGTCAGTTTTACGGTTCATAAAAATTTAGCCCTGGTTGAGTAGCATCAATCAGGGCATGAAACAGGATGTTAATTAGAACACAGAAAATTTTGAAAAAATCATCTTTTATTAAATTTGATCTTCTGTAATATTAATCATCATTTGTAATGATTTTTTAGCATTATCTATAACCCATTGTTGCTCTTGCTCCGATAGTCTATTTCTACTGCCAGTGAATTCATTAACAACATCGCCTGCTTTAACTTCATTATAAGCCATCGTTTTTCCTTGTCTTAGTAAATCAACGAGAGCCACTAAGTGAGGAGGGTCATTACGTGACATGGTGGCACAACCACATCCTACGCCTTTTTCATTTTCTTTTTTAGGTGCTTGAGCTAAATTGATTACTTCTATTCCCAAACCTTTACAATATTGTTTGAGATTTTCCACCATATGATTTTCTGTACCTATGGCGTAACGTTTGGTTTGCGCACGATCATGGACTACATAATCCCAAATGAATGCGGTAGAACCTGAATGCTGGGCAATTTTAATGACCGTATTGCGGCATTCAGGATGAACAATAGTCGTGTATCCTTGACTATGCCAATATTCACACATTTCAGGTTGATAATGGGTGTGCACAGCACATTGACTGGAGAACAGAATAAGTTGGGCATCATCAAATTGTTTTAATGTTTGCTTGTCTTGATTTGCCAGCGAATATTGGGCTCCTGCTGTGCCGCCCGGCCAATAAGCAAGATTTTTGATTCCTAACCAATAAGCTACATTTTCGCCCATATGTTGATCGGGAATGAAAAGAATTTTTTTATTTTGTTTTTGTGCCCATTGGAATATTTTTTTCACATTAGAGCTGGTACAGACAGCTCCACCTTGAGCTCCAGTCATTGCTTTGACGCGGCCAGAAGTATTCATATAACAAACAGGTAAAATATTTTCAGCGCCATAACGCTCATTTAAATCGAGAAAGGCGGGTTCTACCATGAAATCTTTGGCAAGCATTTCCATGGTGCAACCCGATTTAGGATTGGTAATATATACCTGTTGGTTTTCATGAGCTAAGATACTAATTGATTCAGCCATAAAATGAACTGCCGACTCAATAATGATCGATTTTTCAGGATGCTCTGCGGCCATTAAGGCTAATTGGTAGGAGTCACCAATAAGTCCCCCAAATTGCTCTACTAAGCGAACAATTTCTCCACCCATATAATAATGAGCTAAAAGTAATAAGCGCTCACCAAAATGATCTTGTGCTTTTTTAAGATAAGGAGTCATCCATGCTAAGATTGTAGTCAATTTACGATCGGGCAATGCCTGGTATTCTTGAGCATAGGGTATAAAATCTTCCTGATACCAATCTATAGGGTAATCGCTTTGGCAAATACTCATATCATTTCTAATCTGCATTAATGTGGTTTCAGGAGTATAAAGAGTAGAATTTTTAAACATCTATTTGGCCTCAAATGTCACTATAGCCTCAATAAAGCTACAAATTTTATTTATTCAGGTGCAATATCCATTAATCCCAGTTTGGCAATGCTTTCTTTCGCTTTAGCATTTTTATTGGGGTAATCTTCACGGAAATGGCCACCGCGTGATTCGCGTCTTGCTAAAGCCGCTCTTACAATAAGCTCTGCATTGAGAATAATATTTCTGAGTTCAATAAAGTCACGGGTAATGCAATGTTTCCAGTAATATTCTTCAATTATTTTTTTTCGCTTCATAATTAATTGTAGTAGATCTTCAAGACCTGCTTCTGTTCGTACAATGCCTGCATAAGAAGTCATTTCTCCTCTTAAACCACGCCATTGCGCATTAATTTGACTTGCCCGTCTGGCATTAACTTCGCTCGGTGCGCTCCAGTTTGGAATATGATCTGTATATTTCCATGGAGTAGAAATATCTTTTAAGGTACAGTATGCTGCATTGGAGCCCATAACCAAAGCTTCGAGTAAGGAATTACTGGCGAGACGGTTAGCACCATGTAAACCAGTAAAAGCAACTTCTCCTACTGCATAAAGTCGTTTTAAATCGGTACGGCCATCAATATCCGCAAGTATTCCACCACATTGATAATGTGCTGCCGGAACAACGGGAATCATGTCCTGACTCATATCGATGCCTATAGACAATAAAGTGCTGTAAATTTGCGGAAAGCGTTTTTTAAGAAAGTCTTTTGATTGATGGGTAATATCGAGATAGACATATCCTATTTGGCTGCGCTCAATTTCACTAAAAATAGCACGAGCAACGATATCTCGGGTCGCAAGTTCCATTTGCTCAGGCGCATACTCCTTCATAAAACGTTCACCTGTTTCGGCATTTTTAAGCAAGGCGCCTTCGCCTCGTACTGCTTCTGAAATAAGGAAATTATTTAAGGAGTGATGGTGTAATAGAGTAGGATGAAATTGATAGAACTCCATGTTACCAACACGTGCTCCGGCTCTATAAGCCATGGCGACGCCATCTCCAGTAGCAACCATAGGATTTGTTGTATATCGGTATGTTTTACCAGCACCGCCTGTAGCTAATATGACACAGCTCGCTAAGAAAGTATGGATACGATTTGCTGAGCAATCTAGAATATATGCGCCTAAGACCTCGCTTTGAATATCTGTGCGATGAGGATGATAATGAGTAATAAGATTTACTGCTACATGATGTTCAAAAAAATGAATTTGCTGGTGTTGTCGTGCCAATTGATTCATTATTTGTGTTATTGATAAACCTGTTTGATCACCGCAATTAAAAATACGTCGATGAGAATGTCCACCTTCTTGTGCTAAATGAAAATGGCCATTGTTGTCCTGTTTAAAATGAACATTATATTGACTCAGTTGCTTTATAGTTGCGGGCCCTTGCCGAATAATGAACTCTACTGCAGGCTGATAGCATAAACCATCACCAGCAATCAATGTATCTGAAATATGCGATTCTAGAGAATCCTCTGCTGAAAAAACAGCCGCAATCCCACCTTGAGCATAACGGCTATTACATTCAATGGCAGCGGCTTTACTGATTAAGGCAATATTCAAATGTGGCTGTAGGCTTATGAGTTGCAGGCAGTATTGTAATCCCGCCAACCCAGTACCAATAACAAGAACATCAAACTCATAGGTTTGTCCTTGTTGTGATAAAGTATCACTCATAGAAAAGCCTTTACGAGCTGGGTTGCTAAGCCAGTGTAGCTTCCTGGAGTTAGTTTAATCAGTTGATCTTTAGCTTTTTCAGGAATAGAAAGCTCTTTAATAAAATTTTTAAGGCTTTCTTCATCAATGCCTTGGCCTCGAGTCAACGCTTTTAATTGTTCGTATGCATCAGGCACGTTATAACGACGCATCACTGTTTGAACTGCCTCTGCTAAGACTTCCCAGTTGGATTTTAAATCCTCTTGTAAAGCATGTTCATTGATTTGTAATTTCTCATTACCTTTGGCTAAGGCAAGATAGGCAATTAGACTATAGGAAAAGGCCATACCAATGTTGCGCAATACGGTAGAATCTGATAAATCGCGTTGCAATCGTGATTGAGTGAGTTTATTGGCAAAATGAATAAATAAAGCATTAGCCATCCCTAGATTTCCTTCCGCATTTTCAAAATCAATTGGATTTACTTTATGGGGCATGGTTGAAGAGCCAACTTCTTCGGCTACTGTTTTTTGTTTAAAATAGCCCAAAGAGATGTAGCTCCATATATCTTGCGTATAATCCAGTAAAATATTATTAATACGTACCATAATTTGTGATACTTCTGCTAAACCATCATGAGGTTCAATTTGAGTGGTATATGCATTAAAAGATAATCCTAAAGAGGTGACAAAATTGGCGCAGTGTTTGCGCCAATCTACTTCGGGATATGCTACTGTATGGGCGTTATAATTACCTACAGCACCATTAAATTTGCCTGGAATTAGTACTTCGGCTAACTGCTGTTGTGGTCTTTTAAGCCGAGCAACAAAATTGACTAACTCTTTGCCCATGGTTGTTGGTGTTGCTGGTTGACCATGAGTTCTTGATAACATTGCTACATCAGCATGTTGTTTCCCAAGCAAGGTAATCCCCCCCATTATTTCTGCGAGGGTTGGTTGAATTACTTGGGCGATAGCTTGTTTTACCATTAAAGCATAAGCCAAGTTATTTATATCTTCTGAGGTACAGGCAAAATGAATGAATGCTGTAATCGCTTGCAAACGCTCATTTTGCTGGAACTTATGCTTTAAGTAATATTCTATTGCTTTGACATCATGGTTTGTTTGTTTTTCAAACTCTTTGATTTTTAGGGCTTCATTTTCGTCAAAATTGGAAATGATGCTATTAAGAAAATCTTTTGCTTCTTTATCTAGTTGAGGGACCTCAGAAATAGCATTATTGGCAGCTAAAGATTCAATCCACCGGATTTCCACTGTTAAACGATAATAAATTAGAGCAAACTCACTAAAATAAGGACTCAAGGCCCGGGTTTTATTCATGTATCGTCCATCTATAGGTGAGATGGCATTTAAAGAAGTAAGAGTCATAACTACAAGCCCTATTGGTAAAGCGTATATGATATTAGATGCGAGCCCAGATGTGAATTAAAGTAAGAAATTTTCTATAGCTATTGATTTTGTTTTGATTTGTTTGGTTAAATTTAGATCTCATGATTAATCATTTATCCATTAGAAAGTTTATTTAATGCGATAGCATCCCTAATGTTTAAGAGAAGTATTAACGAATACGCGGGTGAATTTATCAGGCACGTCGGCTTTTATTATTCATTAAAAACATATCTCCCAAGGTAATTATCGAGCAAATAAAGTTTCTCATTCCCATAGCCGCACATTTTCAGTAGAATAACGGTCATTATTTATGGACTTGGGGCGGTTATGGCAATCAAAAAACACGTTATTGATTTAGCTCATCTAAGTATGCATGACTTAGAGCAGGTTGGTGGAAAAAATGCTTCTCTGGGGGAAATGATTAGTCATTTATCCTCTGCTGGAGTTGCTGTTCCAGGCGGTTTTGCAACCACCGCAGATTCATTTAGGGAATTTCTAGCGCAAAATAATTTAGATAAACAGATTTATACAAAATTAGAGGCCTTAAATACTGATGATGTACTGCAATTAACTCTTGTTGGTAAAGAAATTAGAGAAATGATTGTCAATGCGTCCTTTACTTCCGAGTTTGAAAATGCTGTACGCACGGCCTATGAGCAATTATCTCAGTCTATAGGCCATGATAATTTTAGTGTTGCTGTGCGCTCTTCAGCAACAGCTGAAGATTTACCAGATGCATCATTTGCAGGCCAGCAAGAGACATTTTTGAATGTTAAAGGTATTGAGGCAGTTTTATTATCGATTAAACATGTTTTTGCGTCACTATTTAATGATAGAGCAATTGCTTATCGCACACATCATCAGTTTGCCCATCATGATGTAGCTTTATCAGCAGGTATTCAACAGATGATTCGTAGTGATTTAGCAGTAAGTGGCGTAATGTTCACTATGGATACTGAATCTGGTTTTGATCAAGTAGTATTCATTACTTCTTCTTATGGTTTAGGAGAGATGATTGTACAAGGAGCGGTTAATCCTGATGAATATTATGTGCATAAACCCGGTATTCAAGCAGGAAGACCCGCTATTATTCGCAGAAATCTAGGCAGTAAATCTTTGAAGATGGTGTATTGTGATGATCCGAGTAAGCAACAACGAGTTAAAACTGTAGATGTAGATGTTAAAGAGCGTTTGTTATTTTCTTTAACTCCTGATGAAGTTGAAAGCTTAGCCCATCAGGCCATGATTATTGAGAAACATTATGGTCGACCAATGGATATAGAATGGGCAAAAGATGGTTTAAATGGTCAACTATATATACTGCAAGCTCGTCCTGAAACGGTAAAAAGTCGTGATAACAAGCAAATATTGGAACGTTATACTTTGCAACGTCAAGGTGAAATATTAGCTGAGGGACGTAGTATAGGTCAAAGAATTGGACAAGGTAAGGCTAGAATTATTACTGATGTAAGTGAAATGGATAGAGTGCAGCCTGGTGATGTTTTAATTTCAGATATGACCGATCCCGATTGGGAACCTGTCATGAAGCGCGCTTCAGCGATTGTGACCAATCGCGGTGGACGAACCTGTCATGCGGCGATTATTGCTCGTGAGTTAGGTATTCCCGCAGTAGTGGGTTGTGGTGACGCAACAAAAACCATACGTGATGGTGATGAAGTAACTGTTAGTTGTGCAGAAGGGGATAATGGCTATGTGTATGCTGGTTTATTGCCTTTCGAGCAAGTACATCTTGATGTAGAAACTATGCCTGAATTACCGATGAAAGTCATGCTTAACGTGGGGAACCCTGAGCGGGCATTTACTTTTCAATCTATTCCCAATTCAGGTGTGGGTTTGGCTCGTCTTGAGTTTTTAATTTCCAATACAATTGGCATCCATCCGCGAGCATTACTGGATTTTGATTCCTTAGAGGACAAGGAGTTGAAACAATTCATTATGCAAAAAACAGCAGCCTATGATTCACCTGTTGAGTATTATATCGAGCGCTTAAAAGAAGGTATTGCAACAATTGCTGCGGCCTTTTATCCTAAACCAGTCATTGTGCGATTGTCTGATTTTAAATCAAATGAATATGCCAATCTTGTAGGCGGTCATTTGTATGAACCTCATGAAGAAAATCCAATGTTGGGCTTTAGAGGAGCATCACGCTATGTTTCTGAATCATTTGCTGATTGTTTTGCTTTAGAATGTCAAGCGGTGCGGCGCGTTCGTGAAAAAATGGGGCTAACAAATGTAGAAGTGATGATTCCATTTGTAAGAACTGTGTCTGAGGCAAGTAACGTTATTCAAGTTTTAAAACAACATGGACTTGAGCGTGGCAAACATGGTTTACGCATAATTATGATGTGTGAGTTGCCTTCTAATGCTTTGTTAGCAAAAGAATTTTTAAAGTATTTTGATGGTTTTTCTATTGGCTCTAACGATTTAACCCAATTGACTTTAGGCTTAGATAGAGATTCAGGACTTATTGCTTCTCAATTTGATGAGCGTAATGAAGCAGTAAAAGCATTATTGCATATGGCTATCACCGCGTGCAAAAAAGAGAATAAATATATAGGTATTTGTGGCCAAGGACCTTCAGATCATCAGGATTTTGCACAGTGGTTAATGAAAGAAGGAATAGAAAGTGTTTCACTTAATCCAGATTCAGTTTTAGAAACGTGTCTGTTTTTGGCGAAACAATAAATGGGTGATGATTTAGGCTGCAAAAACGAGAAGCGTGCTCTATAAGTTTGCATCCATTTATCCAAAATGTGGCCTAATGCAATTGAAAAATAGACTTTTTTGGAAAAGTTATTACAGAAAAGAGCTTTCCGAAAAAGTCTGATGGGCGAATGGGGTATTGATGCAGGCTATAGAACAAATAATGCAGCGTTTTAAATGGTGGTTTCTTTTAGTGGGAGTATATCCACTATACGGATTTGCATCTGCTGAATCTGAGCATGTTGATCCAATTGCATTTGTATTACTTGCAGTGACTACTATTTTTTTCTTTGCGATTATTGGCCGCTATACTGCAAGGCGTTTAAAGCAACCAAGCGTTCTTGGTGAATTGCTCATGGGAATGTTGATTGGGAATATATTTTATTATTACGGTTTTCCATTAGCTATTTTATTACGAGAAGGTTCAGCAACTTTTGATGTGGTTCGAGAGGTACTTAAAGGAGTTTCTATAAATCAGGCGGTGACGTCCACTATTTCTAATGTAAATTATGCACAACAAGTGATTAATGCTTTAAGTGGACCACACGGAGCTGATTTTCTTAAAATTGCCTATATCGTAGATATTTTTTCACGCTATGGCGTTATTTTTCTTCTTTTCATGGTGGGTCTTGAAAATTCTGTTGAAGAAATGAAGCACACAGGGCGTGATTCATTTTGTGTTGCATTAATTGGGGTTGTTGCCCCTATGCTCTTAGGATTTGGTATTGCTTATATGTTGCTGCCAAATGATTCATATCAAGCTGATTTGTTTATTGCTGCAACTCTAAGCGCAACCAGCATTGGTATTACTGCTCGAGTACTTGCGGAAATGAAGAAACTGCGTACCCGAGAAGCTAGAACTATTTTAGGTGCAGCAATGTTGGATGATATATTGGGTTTGATTATATTGGCTGTAGTTAGCTCTTTAGTAATCAATGGTGCAGTGGATCTAATCGTTATTGTTCGTATTATTGTGAGCGCGCTGTTGTTTTTTTCGGGTACTTTGTTTTTAGGCCCAATTGTCTTGCGTAAATCAATTCACTTTTTTCGTTTTCTTGAGCCTTGGGAAGCAAAACTGTTTATTTCCTTTATATTCATTATGACCCTTTCTTGGTTAGCCTCAGTGCTTCAGCTTGCAACGATTATTGGCGCTTTTACTGCGGGAATAATCCTTCATGATGATTATTTTGATGGGATTGCCCGAGGAAAACAGGAAAGTCGTAGTATTTATCATTTGTTGTCACCCTTAGAGTCAATATTAACACCCATGTTTTTCATCGTGATTGGCATCCAGGTTAAATTAGAATGTTTTTATCATTGGAATGTAGTGGTTTTAGCCAGTGGCCTGATACTCGCAGCCGTGGTCGGAAAGCTTATAAGTGGTTTTGGAGCCACTGCAAAAGATGACCGGATACTTATTGGTATTGGGATGTTGCCTCGGGGGGAAGTAGGTTTGGTCTTTGCCTCAATTGGACGTACACTCGGCGTTATTTCAGATGATTTATTTTCTGCTATTGTATTAATGGTTATGATAACTACTTTTATAGCTCCTCCATTATTAAAGGCTCGTTACGCAATGAGGGATAGGAAAATTATAAATGAATAAAACTTCCATATTCGTAGAGGCTGATGTAACACGTGCATTACAGGAGGATATAGGTGATGGGGATGTTACTGCCGCTTTGCTACCTGCTGACCTTAAAGTAGAGGCAGAAATTATTTCACGAGAACCAATGATAGTTTGTGGTCAACCATGGGTTAATGAGGTATTCAAGCAAATAGACGAGCACATCCAACTTAAATGGCAAGTTTCGGAAACAGATTGGTTGGATGCCCCTACGACTTTATGTACTGTTTCTGGTTTAGCACGAACTATTTTAACTGCAGAACGGACGGCACTTAATTTTTTACAAACACTTTCAGCTACAGCGACTCAAACTCATTTTTATGTTCAAAAATTGCGTGGAACACCAACCCGATTACTAGATACACGAAAGACTCTTCCGGGATTAAGAGTTGCTCAAAAATACGCAGTTACTTGCGGCGGTGGTTTTAACCATCGTATGGGGCTTTATGATGCTTTTTTGATTAAGGAAAATCACATAAAAGCGTGTGGCTCAGTAGCTCAAGCGATTACTTTAGCAAGACAAACTCATAAAAACATGGTAGTTGAGATTGAAGTGGAGACTCTAGACGAGTTGCGTGAAGCAATTTTGGCGCAACCGGATAGAATTATGCTGGATAATTTTAGTCGGGACATGCTTGAAAAAGCAATTGAAATGAATCAGCCTAAGCATAGTACTCTAGAAGTTTCCGGAGGAGTAACTTTGGAAAATATCGGTGAAATAGCCCAATTAGGAGTTGACTTCATTTCTGTAGGCGCTATTACCAAATCAATTCAAGCAATTGACTTAAGTTTACTGATTAGGAATATTTCATGATGCCAACGATCATTTTTACTGGAGGGGGCACTGCTGGCCATGTCGCACCTAATATGGCGTTAATTCGAGAATTTAGCCATAAAAGTTGGGATGTCGCGTACATTGGTTCGGCTGATGGGATCGAAAAACAGATGATTCAACCGCTTAATATTCCATTTTATAGTGTAAGTAGTGGTAAATTACGACGCTATTTAAGTTTCAAAAATTTACTAGATCCATTTAAGATTGTATTGGGTATCGTACAAGCATTTTTTTTGCTTTATAAATTAAAACCTGATGCTGTTTTTTCTAAAGGTGGTTTTGTTGCCTTCCCAGTGGTGGTAGGAGCTTGGTTAAATCGAATACCTATCATTGCTCATGAGTCGGATATGAGTCCAGGTCTTGCAAATCGACTTTGTTTTCCTTTTGTGAATAAAATTTGTTTGACTTTTGATGCTGGGAGAAGACATTTTAAAAGACAAGATAAAATCGAAGTAACAGGCACACCCATTAGAGAGCAATTATTTTCTGGCAACAGTACCCGCGGATTGGAGTTATGTGGATTTAATGCAGAAAAGCCATGTCTTCTTGTTATTGGTGGTAGTTTAGGAGCTGGATCAATAAATCGCTGTATTCGTGATGCACTACCTCAATTAACTGAAAAATATCAGGTTATTCATTTATGTGGAAAAGGAAAAGTAGAGGCATCGTTGAATGGTTTAAAGGGATACAAACAATTGGAATATGCTAATGAAGAGTTGGCGGATTTATTTGCCGCTGCTTCATTTGTCGTTTCTCGTGCGGGTGCAAATTCTCTTTATGAAATATTAGCACTGGGTAAACCGCATATTTTAATTCCGCTATCTGCTGAGGTCAGTCGAGGAGATCAAATTCAAAATGCGAAATACTTTCAAGAGTTGGGTATTAGTTTAGTGATCGAAAATAGAGCGTTAAATGTAGATACCTTAATACAAACATTGTGTGATCTAGAACATAATAAAATGGAAATTATCAGTAAAATCAATGAATTAAACATTAAATCTGCTACAGAACAGGTTGTGGCGATTATTGAGGAGCAAGTTCATGTTCAATCCGCAAGCGCTGTATGATTTTGTTTGCCAGCAATGGGAGGAAGAGATTATTCCCAGTTTATGTGATTACATAAAAATTCCTAACAAATCACCGCATTTTGATGCTAAATGGCAAGAGCATGGCTTGATGGATCAAGCTGTAGAACATATTGGTAATTGGTGTAAAACACATGCACCAAAAGGAATGACTCTGGAAATTATAAGATTAACAGGGAGAACCCCTTTAATTTTCATAGAGGTTCCTGGGGAAATAGACGAGACTGTATTGCTGTACGGCCATCTTGATAAACAACCGGAAATGTCTGGATGGGATGAGGACTTACACCCTTGGAAACCTGTCCTAAAACATGGGCGCTTATATGGTCGTGGCGCGGCTGATGATGGTTATGCTACATATGCATCATTAACCGCAATTCGCGCGTTACAAAAACAAGGTTTACCCATACCTCGTTGTGTTTTAATCATTGAGGCATGCGAGGAGAGTGGTAGTTATGATTTGCCTTATTACATTGAATTGTTGCAAGAGAGAATTGGTAATCCTAAGTTAGTGATTTGCCTTGATTCTGGAGCTGGAAATTATAAGCAATTATGGATGACTACTTCCTTACGTGGCAATGTGGTAGGAGAGTTATCGGTTGAGTTGATTTGTGAAGGAGTTCATTCTGGTGCTGCTAGTGGTATTGTGGCCGACAGTTTTCGCGTAGCCAGACAATTAATAAGCCGTATTGAAGATGAGGTTTCTGGAGAGGTTAAATTACCTGAGTTGTATTGTGATATTCCTGAAGAAAGAAAAATGCAGGCAGAGCATTGCGCTCATGCTTTGGGGCATTCTGTTTATTCTGAGTTTCCTTGGCATGAGGGCGTTGAACCTGTAGAGAAAGATGTGCAACAACTCATTTTAAACAGAACTTGGCGTCCTGCATTGACTGTGACCGGAGCAGATGGATTCCCTGCAATTGCCGATGCAGGGAATGTTTTAAGACCCAAAACAGTGCTTAAATTATCGATGCGTTTGCCACCATTGGTAGATCCTAAAATTGCAACAACAGCATTGCATGATGCCTTAACAAAGGCTCCTCCTTATCATGCAAAAGTAAGTTTTAACGGAAAAGATGGCTCTCCAGGTTGGAATGCACCGAAACTGGCTTCTTGGTTGGAAAAGGCAGCCAATGCTGCATCTATGACTTATTATGGCAAGCCTGCTGCTTATCTGGGAGAGGGTGGAACTATACCCTTTATGGGAATGCTGGGTGAAAAATTTCCCAAGGCCCAATTTATGATTACTGGAGTCTTAGGCCCTCATTCTAATGCACATGGCCCAAATGAATTTCTTCATTTGGATATGGTTAAGAAATTGACGGCATGTGTTGGATATGTTCTTTATCATGTTGGTTTAGAATAGCCATCCAGTCACTTTTTTAATAAGTCACAAACATGCGCGTGTCTGCTCATGCGCTCGCATGTTTTTGCATCAATAATGATTACTATTGCTTCAATCTTTTCCTACAAAAAATAATTTAAAAATCTCTCGACAGTGCCTATAAATCTTGGGATACTCTGACCTGACTCTGGAACGAGTCATCTAGTCCAACAAAAAGGAGAAAATTATGAAAGCAAAATGTATTGCTGTTGTATTATCATTATTTGTTATTACCCTTCCTGTGCATGCAACTCTTGCTAAGCAGGGCGAAGCCCCAAAACCACCTCCAACGGCGGTTCATAAAATAGATCTCAACAAAGCAGATTTAACCATGCTTACAGGTTCAATTAAAGGTATAGGAAAAAAACGGGCTGAAGCAATTATTGCTTATCGCCAGAGCCACCACGGTTTTAAATCTCTTGAGGAGCTTTCTGATGTGAAGGGTTTAGGGCAGCATTTTGTCAATGTGAATCGTGAAAAGTTAAATGAAGTATTTGTTATTCATAAAATGGAGTAATAAATACTCAGTTGTTGTTGGTCTATTTAAGACCAACAACGGAAATGAAATTGTGCCTCATAATTTGGCATAATTCGCTCAATATTTAAAATTGTTCTCCAAGAACTGTCGATTTTTATCCAAATTTAGGATAAAGTAGCGCAAAAAAAAGAACGGGGTAGTACTGCTTATGTTCAGAAAATTAAGGGGTGTGTTTTCCAATGATTTATCAATCGACTTGGGAACTGCCAATACATTGATTTATGTAAGAGATAAAGGGATTGTGTTAAACGAACCCTCTGTTGTTGCTTTACGTAATGAATCAGGTCAAAAACGAGTTGCCGCTGTTGGTCTCGAAGCGAAGCGTATGCTAGGAAGAACTCCAGGCAACATTAATGCGATTAGACCCATGAAAGATGGTGTGATTGCTGACTTTTTTGTTACTGAAAAAATGCTTCAACACTTTATACATAAAGTTCACGAAAATAAATTTTTACGACCAAGTCCACGTGTTTTGGTTTGTGTTCCTTGTGGTTCTACGCAAGTTGAGCGTCGTGCGATTCGTGAATCTGCTATGGGAGCTGGTGCTCGAGAGGTATTCCTTATTGAAGAACCTATGGCTGCAGCTTTAGGATCTGGAATGCCAGTAGAAGAGGCAAGTGGCTCTATGGTTGTAGATATCGGTGGTGGTACTACAGAAGTTGCGATTATTTCCTTAAGTGGTATTGTTTATCATCAGTCTGTTCGTATTGGCGGTGATAAGTTTGATGATGCAATCGTGTCTTATGTGCGTCGTAATTATGGTACGCTTATTGGTGAAACCACTGCAGAGCGTATAAAACATGAAATTGGCTCAGCCTTTCCTAGTCGTGATTTGTTTGAAATCGAAGTGCGAGGACGAAACCTAGCAGAAGGTGTTCCACGTAGTTTCATTTTGACAAGTGCTGAGATTTTGGAAGCCTTACAAGAACCTCTATCAGGTATTGTTGGTGCTGTAAGAGCGGCCTTGGAGTTGGCTCCCCCTGAGTTGGCAGCAGATATTGCTGAACGAGGTATGGTTTTAACCGGAGGTGGTGCTTTGTTGAAAAACATCGATACTTTGCTGATGGAAGAAACGGGCCTACCTGTATTAATTGCTGAAGATCCGCTGACCTGTGTTGCACGCGGTGGTGGTAAAGCTTTAGAAACCATGGACTTACGCGGCGGTGATTTCCTCTCAACAGAATAATACGCATAACAGATTATTTAGTAGGAGCGGGTACAGTTCTATAGGATTTGTGCTCGCTCTTTTGTTTTCTGTTTTTCTTATGTTTTCTGATTATCATTATCGTTACTTAGATAATGTGCGTAGTGGTTTTTCTTTAATCGTTGCTCCTTTACAATACGCAGTTGATTATCCTGTACGTGTTGTAGGGTGGGTTCAATCGCTAGTTAGTGCTAAAAAAGCTTTAATTGCAGAAAATATGCAATTGCGTTATAAGCAAACCATGCTTGAGGCAGAGTTACAAAAATTAATTGTTATTCAAAAAGAAAATTTGCAATTGAAAGAATTGCTTCTCACCTCATCAAAAGCGGATATGAGTGCTATGGCGGCTCAAATCTTAGCTGTAGATACGAGCAATTCACGTCAAGTAGTTGTTTTAGATAAGGGTAAGCTGCATGGGGCTTATGTAGGCCAACCTGTTCTAGATGCGAAAGGAGTTATGGGACAAATTATTGATATTGGACCAATAACCAGTACGGTTTTACTTATTTCCGATTCTAAAAGCGCTGTCCCTGTTCGAAATAATCGAACCGGAGAGCGAGCAATTCTTGTAGGAACAAATGATATAGAGGAGTTGTCTTTAATTAATTTACCAAAAACTTCTTCGATTCATCCTGGTGATGTGTTAGTCACTTCAGGTTTAGACAGGCATTATCCGGAAGGTTATCCCGTAGGACTCGTAGAAGAGGTTAATAGTATTCCTGGTGAAGATTTTGTCAAAGTTAAAGTGAAGCCCGTTGCTTTACTGAATAGGAATCGATTGGTTTTGTTAATATGGCCTGATGTGAAACAAGAACAGTTGACGGCACAAATTAATGAGCGTTTAAATGCGAAGGAGACCATGTAATGAAAAATCTTCGTATTCGCTTAGGATTGAGTTTTATTGTAGCGCTTCTTTTATCTATCTTGCCTATGCCTGAATTAATTTCAGCTTTTCGCCCACCATGGATTTTGTTACTTATTCTTTACATAGAATATTTTTTGCCAGGTAATTTTAAATTAACTACATTATTATTTGTAGGTTTATTATTGGATGTACTGCTTGCCACAGTTATTGGAGAGCACTCTTTTGCATTACTTTTAGTAACGTGGATTGCTTCAAGTAAATCAAGACGGTTTCAATTTTTTTCAATGATGCAGCAAATATTTTTAATTGGATTTTTCTGCTTGCTATATCAATCAATTATTTCTTTAATTGCGGTACTTTTAGGTTTTAATTACAGCATATTTACACCATTTGCTAGCGCTATAGTAAGTATGTTTCTCTGGCCATGGATTCGTCTTCTTGGCCAGGATAATTTATTAAATCGTTTGGCTTATCGGTAAATGCTGTAGAATCTGCCATAAGATCATAAAAAGGTACTGGTTTTCCGAACGGAGACTCATAATCCGAGATGTCGCTGCACTATATCCTGGCCTACAATTATTTCTTCAGAGCAGTGTGAATAATCTTGTATTCACCAGGTTGTAAATTATCTAATTGCCAGTCGCTAATGCGATGCCTTACTAATCTTAAAGTAGGAAATCCAATTGCAGCAGTCATTTTTCGTATTTGATGATTTTTTCCTTCATTTAAAATAATTTCTAGCCATTTCGTAGGAACATTTTTTCTAAATCGAATCGGTGGATTACGGGACCAAAGCTTTGGTTCATCAATAAGTCTGGCTTCAGCTGGCAAAAAGGTGATGTCTTTGAGAACTAAGCCATTTCTAAGAACTTCTAGATCTTCATCACAAGGCGCTCCTTCGACTTGAACCCAATAATATTTTCTTTTGTTGAATTTAGGATGGGTCAATTTATGTTGTAGCGCCCCATTATCTGTTAATAAAAGTAATCCTTCACTATTTTTATCCAATCGTCCTGCTGCATAAAAATTGGGCATATCAATAAAAGCTGCTAATGTATGTTCATGCTCTTCACCGGAAAATTGGCTGACTATACCATAAGGTTTATTGAATAATATTATTTGAGACATGAGATACTTTCTTAAAGTTGAAACGAGTTAATAGTAGGCTGTATCTAGACTTAGGGCAATAGAGCTCTAGTACAATCAATCTGTTAAGGATGAACATCAAGCAGATTTTAACTACTGAGAATATCTTAATTTGATTCAACTATAATCTATTTTAGTTATGTAAATCTAGGGACAGGAGAATGTAAATGGATATTGCTTTAATGATCATTGATATGCAAAATGATGCTATTAACCGAATATTGCCCGAAGGCAAAGCTGTTATCCCAAATGTAAAGACAGTGCTTACTTTCTGCAGAAGTCAAAAATTACCTATTATCTACAATCTTCGTATACATCGTGAAAGTGGTATTGATGTCGAAAAATTTAGGCTGGAACTATTTGCTGAAAAAAAATTTTTTGTTGAGGGAACCCAAGGTGCGGAAGTAGTGGATGAATTGAAACCAATAGATGGAGAGCTTCTTTTATCTAAGCAAAGATTTAGTAGTTTTTTTCATACTAATTTGAAAAATATGTTAGATCGGCTTTGCATAGACACCTTAGTATTTACCGGAATTCAAACCCCTAATTGTATCCGTGGTACTGTGACTGATGCATTGGCTTATGATTATAACGTAGTTCTTGTTGAAGATGCGATTTGCGCAAAAACGGAAGAAGTACACCGTGCCAATATGTTCGATATGTGTAATATGGGGGCGAAGTCTATTACTATTGACCGTTTTATTAATGATTTTTCTAGATGGCGCAGTTTTTCAGATATCTAAATTTAGTGAAGCAGAAAGAACATAAAGTTTTAAAGCGAAATGGTGTCTTAATTTTTTGTTTATCTAATACTATTTTAATTATTTATAGGCTGAATAATATTGATATCAGAAATTTAATGATAGTCACAATTCATTGTTTTTATAGGTTAATTATTATACAATCACACAAAAATTGCTTTGTAGTGAAAAAAATAAATGATGAAATATGCTTTTTTAGTTTCAATATTTTTCTGTCAGTTTTCTTATGCTATGACTCACATAGTAATGGTTGGTGATGAAAAAGTAGAAATTAAACAAATCGTAGGTAGAGGAAAAACCTTTGTGCATTTACATCATAATGAGCAAACGGCTTTAAAAGCAGCACAAGCGGTTATACAAAATGAAGGGGGAAGTCTGATAACTTTAATTCATTCTGGTGGTAGAAATATAGTTTTTCATCTTAATAGTAAGCGCTATGAGTTTGATCCGAACCGTATTTTTACTGATAAGGGAATTAAGAACACACTTACATCATTAAGTCAGTATAGTCCTCAAGCTCATCAAGAGGTAAATAAGTTAGCTAGTAAAATTAAGCAATTATTACCTGAGGGCAAAGTAGTTGCTGTACATAATAATTCATCCTATTCCCTGAAAGATTATTTACCCGGAAAACCACTTGAAAAAGATGCACAGGCTTTTCATATGGTTCCTGAGAATTATTATCGAAATTTTTATTTAGTAACCAAAATTAGTGATTTTCTTCGTTTAAAAAGTAAAGGCTATAATGGGGTCTTACAAAAACCATCAGCAACAGATGATGGCTCATTATCTATTTATTTAGCAAAAAATGATTACATCAATGTTGAGGCTGGTTATGATCAATTGATGGAGCAAATTAAAATGCTGCAACATGCATAAGCAATTATTGATCCAAAATTGTGTTTGTAGCAAAGAAAGGCAGCTAGAAAAGAAGATGTTTATTGTTTTAAACTACATTTTCGCTGCATTATCCATCTTATCTATTTCATGTAAACCCTGTAGATGTTTATACAGATGAAAATCAACTCGTTACACAAGATGTTTATTATCTTATCTAAATGCTACATCATTATCTTAAGCTGCAAATTAAATAAAATCATGCTTGGGATTCCAAGTTATCACATGCTATTATTGAGGCCTCTCTAAATTTACGGAGTTGTCAATGACATACGATAAAATCAAAGTGCCTTCACATGGTGAAGCGATTACTGTAGCTGCTGATCTATCTCTTCGTGTACCCAATAACCCTATAATTCCTTTTATTGAGGGAGATGGTATTGGTGTTGATGTGACGCCCCCTATGATTCGAGTTGTTGATGCTGCGGTTGCAAAAGCATATGGTGACAAGAGGAAAATTGCCTGGATGGAAGTATATGCGGGTGAAAAAGCAACTAAGGTATATGGTGCAGATCAATGGTTACCTAAAGAAACAATGGATGCAATGAAAAAATATGTGGTTTCAATTAAGGGTCCCTTGACCACTCCGGTAGGTGGTGGAATTCGCTCCTTAAATGTAGCTATTCGCCAAGAAATGGATCTTTTTACTTGTTTACGCCCAATTCGTTATTTCGATGGAGTTCCAAGCCCAGTTAAAGAACCCTGGAAAACGGATATGGTGATTTTTAGAGAGAATTCAGAAGATATTTATGCAGGTATCGAATGGCAAGCAGATACTCCAGAAGTTAAAAAGGTGATTGAGTTCTTGGTAAAAGATATGGGCGTCAAAAAAATCCGTTTTCCTGAGCATTGTGGAATAGGAATTAAGCCAGTTTCCAAAGAAGGAACTACTCGTCTAGTAAGGGCAGCAATTCAATATGCAATTGATAATGATCGCCATACTGTAACTTTGGTCCATAAAGGTAATATTATGAAGTTTACCGAAGGTGCGTTTAAAGAATGGGGCTATGAAGTTGCACGCGATGTTTTTGGCGCCAAAGAGTTTGATGGCGGGCCTTGGATGGAATTCAAGAATCCTAAAACAGGCAAGCAAATTATCGTCAATGACGTCATTGCAGATGCATTCTTACAGCAAATTCTTTTAAGACCCGAAGATTATAGTGTCATTGCTACGTTAAATTTGAATGGAGACTACATCTCTGATGCCTTAGCAGCTCAAGTTGGTGGTATTGGTATTGCTCCTGGTGCTAACATAAGTGACAAAGTTGCAGTATTTGAAGCAACTCACGGAACAGCACCAAAATATGCGGGTAAGAATAAAGTAAACCCTGGCTCAATAATTTTATCTGCCGAAATGATGTTACGTCATATGGGCTGGAATGAGGCAGCTGATTTAATTATCAAAGGCATGGAAGGTGCTATAGAAGCTAAAACAGTAACTTATGACTTTGAACGTGGCATGACGGGCGCAACTTTGGTAAGTAGCTCTGGCTTTGGTGATGAAATAATTAAACATATGTAATTTTTTACATAGATAGCTCTTGTATGAGCTGAATTTAGGGCTGTAGTGAATAGAATCTGGGGTAGGGTAAAAGAGACCTCCAGGATCCTTCACCTCGCCCTAAGTAGTAATTTGTGATAGTGGTTTCATAATGAGTGGTATCTAATCAATATGTTTTTCATTATTCCAAAGGCTTTTTTTTCATTAAAATTAGCAGTTTTTACTGGCCAAAAACGCGCAGGGAGTCTATAAAAATAGTATAGAGGTTGTATGTTATGAGCGGACAAAATCTAGAGGAAATTGTAAGGCATAGAGTTACTGAACCAGAAATGAGCTCAGAAATCAAAGTGCCTAGAAAGTACAAAGTTGTGTTGCTCAATGATGATTATACACCAATGGATTTTGTAGTTGATGTTCTGAAGCATTTTTTTCACCTCAGCGAGGAAATGGCTGTTCAGATAATGCTGCAAGTTCATTTTCAAGGAAAAGGCGTGTGTGGGGTATTTACACGAGATATTGCAGAAACAAAAGTAGCTTTGGTAAATGAATACGCCAGACGAAATCAGCATCCATTGCTATCAAGCATGGAACCCGAGTAATTGCTGTGGGCTGAAGAGGAGCAACGACAATGTTAAATAAAGAACTTGAATTTACCTTGAACCTAGCTTTCAAGGAAGCAAAAGAAAAGCGTCATGAATTTATGACAGTTGAGCATTTGCTGTTGTCTTTGCTTGATAATCCATCAGCTGGAAGTGTATTGCAGGCCTGTGATGCAAATATTGAAGCATTACGCCGAGATTTGATTGAATTTATTGATGAAACTACTCCTAGAATTCCTGAAGATGAGGTAGATAGGGAAACTCAACCAACACTTGGTTTTCAACGAGTGCTGCAACGCGCTGTTTTTCATGTACAATCGGCAGGAAAAACAGAAGTAACTGGAGCAAATGTCTTAGCAGCTATTTTTAGTGAACAAGAAAGTCAAGCTGTTTATTTCTTACGTCGTGAAAATATTACACGGCTTGATGTAATTAATTATATTTCGCATGGTGTTTCTAAGTATCAGAATAATGACATGCATGAAAACATGAATTCTATGGAAGATGAGATGGGGGCATCAGAAGGTAATGAATCACCTCTTGAAAGTTATTGTACAAATCTTAATAGACGTGCGAAACAAGGCAAAATTGATCCTTTAATCGGACGACATGAAGAAGTACAACGGACTATTCAAGTGTTGTGCCGACGCAGAAAAAACAATCCATTACTTGTGGGCGAAGCAGGAGTTGGTAAGACTGCAATTGCTGAAGGATTAGCACGACGTATTGTTGATGGTGAAATACCTGATGCTATTCGTGATTGTATTGTTTACTCGCTTGATTTAGGAGCGTTACTTGCTGGAACAAAATATCGCGGTGATTTTGAAAAACGATTAAAAGCTGTATTAAAACAACTCAGCCAACAAGAGGGCGCTGTTTTGTTTATTGATGAAATTCATACCATTATTGGCGCTGGCGCAGCTTCGGGTGGGGTGATGGATGCCTCTAATTTAATTAAGCCTCTGTTAGCAAACGGCGAATTGAAATGTATAGGATCTACGACCTATCAGGAATACCGAGGTATCTTCGAAAAAGATAGAGCTTTGGCACGACGTTTTCAAAAAATTGATATTCCTGAACCTACAATTGATGAAACTTTTGAAATTTTGAAAGGATTAAAAGGTCGTTTGGAAGAGCATCACGGCGTAAAATTCACGATACCGGCTCTAAAAGCTGCAGCAGAATTGTCTGCAAAATACATTAATGATCGATTTTTACCAGATAAAGCGATTGATGTTGTTGATGAGGCGGGTGCATATCAAAATTTATTAACAGCCAGCAAGCGTAAAAAAATAATTAGTGTTACTGAAATTGAAAGCGTAGTTGCAAAAATCGCGCGTATCCCTATTAAGAAAGTATCCGCTCGTGATAAAGATACATTACGTAATTTGGAACGTGATTTGAAACTTCTAGTTTATGGACAAGATCAAGCAATCACTGCATTGGCTTCTGCAATTAAATTAGGTCGCTCTGGACTTAGAGATCCACAAAAACCAGTTGGCTGTTTCTTATTTGCTGGTCCAACAGGGGTTGGAAAGACTGAGGTAACCAGACAGCTAGCTAATGTTTTAGGGATCGAGCTGTTGCGTTTTGATATGTCTGAATATATGGAAAAACATACAGTTTCTCGATTAATCGGCGCTCCTCCAGGATATGTAGGATATGATCAAGGAGGATTACTTACAGAAGCAGTTACCAAAAACCCACATGCGGTACTTTTGCTTGATGAAATTGAGAAAGCACATCCTGACGTATTTAATTTACTGTTACAAATCATGGATCATGGCACGTTAACCGATACAAATGGCCGTCAAGCAGATTTTAGGCACATTATTCTGGTAATGACTTCCAATGCAGGGGCGGGAGAAATGGTGCGTAACTCCATTGGCTTTTCACAACAAGACAACAGTAATGATGGACTGGAAGTCATTAAAAAGCAATTTAGCCCAGAGTTTAGAAATAGACTGGATGCAATTATTAACTTTGCTCCCTTGGATGCAGTAACTATTGGTTTAGTCGTCGATAAATTTATTATGGAACTAGATGAGCAACTCAGCCACAAAGGAGTGACCTTTACTGTGGATAAAATGGCTCGTGAATGGTTGATTGAACATGGCTATGATAAAGTAATGGGTGCTCGTCCTATGGCGCGACTAATTCAAGAAAATGTGAAAAAACCTCTTGCTGATGAACTGCTTTTTGGTAAGTTGATGCATGGCGGTCACGTCACTTTGAAAGTAAAAGATGGTAAATTGCACTTTGATAGTCATGATCATCGTGAGGGCGTTTTTTAAATGACGTTATCGGTAATAATAATCACTAAAAACGAAGAACAGAATATCAGAAGGTGTTTAGAGTCAGTACAATTTGCTGATGAAGTTATAGTATTAGATTCAGGAAGTACGGATAACACAGTCGCTATTGCAAAAGAATATACAGATAATGTTTATTCTACAGATTGGCCTGGTTATGGGGCTCAAAAGCAGCGTGCTTTATCAAAAGCACACTGTGATTGGGTATTGAATCTTGATGCAGACGAATCTGTAAGCCAAGAATTGCAACAAGAAATAATACAGGCTATGGCTTCTGACTCCGCAGATGCTTTTAGGGTTGCAATTCAAATGTATTTCTACAATCAGCCTTTAAAGTACTCTTCCAGTCCTAAACGACATGCTCGTCTTTTTAAACGGGCTAACGCCCATTTTAGCGAAGATATAGTACATGAAAAAATAGTTCTTCCAGAGGGGGCGCGTATTGGTAAAATAAAAAGTCCGATTATGCACCATTCATTCAAAGATGTGAGTCATGTGCTTTATAAATTAAATAAATATTCATCCTACAGTGCAAAAACATATATTTCAAAGCAAAAAAGGCCAAGCTTAAGTAAGACATTAGCTAGCACTCTATGGATGTTTTTTAGATGTTATATCGTACAACGAGGATTTTTGGATGGTAAAAGAGGCTTTTTATTTGCTGTATTTAATGCACAAGGCACTTTTTATCGCGGTGTTAAGCAAATATATCGAGATAAAAATTTAGATCAATTACCATCTTTAGCTCAAAATGCAGAGGAGCTCATTTGAGATCGTTTTTTTCGGAAGAAAAAATCAATTTATTAGCCCCAATTCTTATTGTTTTATTGGTTTTTTCTATTCCTATCAGTTCCAGTATCAAATCAATTTTGATGGTCCTTAGTTTGTTGGCTATAGTATTTACACCCTATTATAGGCAATATTTATATTGTACTTTTAATACATTATGGGCACGTGCAGCATTGGTTTTTTTTCTTTATATTATTATTGCATGCTTTTGGTCCGATGCACCTTTAGCAACCCGTTATAATACGATTGATAAGTATTCTAAGTTAATTTTTTTACCAATTCTGACGGTTGCTTTTATTCAACCCAGAACAAGGCAATGGGTTTTAGATAGTTATCTATCCGTAATGTTATTAACTTGTATTCTTTCTATTTTGAAAGCAAGAAATCTTTTGGAATTGAATAATGTTTCTGATCCTGGAGAGGTATTTTATAACCATATAATTACCGGATATATGGTGGCTTTAGGAGTTTATCTGGCTGGATTGCAGCTTTTTAAAGCTGACGTGAGTCAATCACGCCGTCTTTTTTCCCTAAGTATATTTTTTTTAGGAAGTTATCAAATTCTATTTTTAAATACGGGAAAAACAGGTTATTTGATATATACACTTTTAATGACAATGCTTATGCTACAGAGAATGTCTTTGAAAAAAGCGATAGTAGGGGTAATGTTGTTTTTTTGCACAATTATTTTGGCCTATACTCTAAGCCCTAGGATGCAATTAACCACCCATGCATTGCTTAATGATGTTAAATCATTGCAACAACATCAGGAGAATAATTCTTTAGGATTTAGAATACAATTTCATCAATATGCAGAATCATTATTTAAAGAACATCCTCTTATAGGCATTGGTACTGGTGGGTTTCCCTACCGTTTTTCATTGGAACAACCTATACCAGCATGGGGGAAAAAATTAAATGAACCCCATGGTCAGTATTGGTTAACGCTCGCTGAACAAGGCTTAATTGGTATTACGCTGTTATTCTTATTCTTAGGTACTTTATTTATTACTTTTTTCAAGCTTAAAGAAACGAAACCTATTCTTTTAGGTTTATTAATTTCTTTTTGTTTTTCGTCATTTACAGATACAGTATTTTGCTATTCAACAGTAGGTTATTTATTAATTATTTTTAGTGCCTTATGTTTTGGTGAGTTAATAGAAATGCGTTAATAAAAAATTAAAGATCAAATAATTGAACGGGCCAAAGATGATAGAAATGTTGTACTGGTCCGTTTCCTAAACCCACGCTTTCATCTTTAGCAGCCTGAATTGCGTTAAATAAATAAGTTTTTGCAATACTACACGCCTTAATTAAGTCAATTTTTTGAGCGAGGCAGGCTGTAATTGCTGCCGAAAGAGTACAGCCAGTGCCATGAGTATTAGAGGTATTTATTCTTGGATTTATGAACCAATGAGATTTGCCATGAGATCTTATAAGTAAGTCATTGGAGTTTATTGAATTTAAATGTCCACCTTTTAACAAAACGTTTTTAGGGCCAAATTCTAACAATTTTTGCCCTACAGATAACATTTCCTCTTCCGATTGTGCAGTAAGTCCAGTAAATGTAGCTGCTTCAGGAATATTGGGAGTGATTAGGGTTGCTAGAGGCATAAGTAAGGTGATCAATGCATCAATAGCTTCGGGTAATAATAAAGCATCGCCGCTTTTAGCAAGAGTTACAGGATCGATAATAATAGGGATATTTTTTGCTTTTCTTTTAAGAAATGAAGCAACTAATTGAATAATCTCACTATTGAATAGCATGCCTATTTTGATGCTGTCAGGTCTAATATCATCAAATAGTGCATTTAATTGATCTTCTATGCTTTGTAGTGGCAGAGTATAACAATTTCTCACACCACATGTATTTTGTATGGGTAGTGCTGTAAGTACAGTCATACCATAACAGCCTAGAGCAGAAAAGGTTTTAAGATCCGCTTGAATGCCCGCACCCCCAGAACCATCAAATCCTGCAATTGATAAAGCTTTATATTGCATATAACCTACATTACTTACCAAGCTGCAATTTTTTCTTCAGGCCGCAAAGAGCATTCTTCGGAAATTGATCCATCGTTACATACAACAAAACCAGTAGTATTGTAGGTGGTGACGACTCCTCCTTTCCACAAACAGCAGCCTCTAAACAGTTGCAAATCCATTACAGCATGGGGAGTACAATAACATGCGGAATAAAATCCATTTTTACAGACTAGCCGGCCGGCAGAAGAGTCACAGTAACTAACGCCACCCATTTGGCTGCAACAACCAGATACATATCCAGACTGCGCACCTGATTGAGCATATGTAGGCGAGGTAAGCAAACAAAATAGACTGGCATAAAATAAATTTTTAAATGATAGCATCTGATTTCTCTTATTATTTTTTAATTTTAGGATAGCATATTGGTTTAAAAATTATTAGATAAAACCGAAATTATCTCCAGGAAATTAGGGTAAAGTCTTAATAAATAACTGGTCGCTAAACCTGCTAAAAGACCAAATAAATGCGCCTCCCAGGATACTCCCTTTTCTTTAGGAAAAATTCCCAAGAATATGCCCGCAAAATAGTACAGGCTAATCACACCTAAGATTAAAGTTGTTACAGTACCATTTTGATAGATATTACTCACTAATAGGCCCCAATAACCGGTAATTAAACCACTTGCACCCACATGTAAACCTGGTTTGGCAAAACACCAAATAGCAATACCGCTTAATAAGGTAATTAGCAAGGTCACAAAAATGAAGTAGTTAAGCCCATTAATTAAAATAAAATTACTTAAGACCACCAAAGGAATAGAGTTAAAAAATATATGATTGAAATCTGCATGCAAGAGTGGTGCAAAAAGAATACCAGGTAATCCACGAATATGCCTTGGGATAATTCCCAACAGTAAAATTCTTCTATAAATAAAGCGAATTACCAAAAAGAAAAACCAAGGAATTAAAAGAATAATAGTGAGGATTGAACTATTATTTTTTGTTTGAATAATGATTAACTCAAGGCTATTATTTAATTCTTCAAGCATATATTACTCTTGTATTTGTGTAACCTCACAAGTCAGATTTCCCTCTGCTAAGCGAACATTTATTGTATCGCCGACATGCACTTGCCCGCTAGCAAGCAGTACTTTATTTTTTTTAGTTGCAATCGCGTAGCCTCTATCTAGAGTCGCTAATGGACTTACGGCGTGTAAAGTCGACAATTGAGTACTTAATTGATATTTAAGCTGGTTTAATTTAGCGTGCATGAGTTGGGTTAATTGTGTCGAAATTTGTTGTAAATTAAGTTGAATTCGGGTGATTTTTGTTTTTGGGTTGCTTGTTTTTAGATTATTTGTATCGAGATGTAACCGATGTTTTTTTTGTTTGATGATGTAGTTCATGTGCGAAATAAGTTGTCTTTCTAAATAATCTGTAGTTTGCCAGTAGTGAGAAATGGCTTTTTGTGGCGATGATATTTTATCCATTAAGTGATGTAGTTTTATTTGATATTTTTGCAAAAATCGATGCATTGCGTCATGCAAACGTGTTATTGAATGATTTAATAATTTGAGGAGTTCATGACAATCAGGAGTTGCTGCGATAGCCGCTGCTGTTGGTGTTTCTGCTCTATAATCCGCAACAAAGTCAGCAATGGTAAAATCAGTTTCGTGTCCTATTCCAGATACAATGGGGATAGAGCTGCTTGCGATTTGACGAGCTAACTGCTCATCGTTAAATGCCCACAAATCCTCAATACTTCCACCACCACGAGCAAGAAGGAGCACATCACTACGTTTTTCTCTATTGGCACGTTGTAACGCTTGAATTAGTTGTTGTGCTGCTCCAGCACCTTGAACTTCACTGGGGTAGATTAAGACGTGGGCTAAAGGAAATCGTCGTGCAAGTGTTGATAATATATCACGAATTGCAGCTCCAGTGGTTGATGTGATTACCCCAATAGTACGCGGCATAGAGGGAATAGGGTGTTTGTTTATTGAAGCAAATAATCCTTCAGCAGCCAATTTATTTTTTAATTCTTCAAAACGTTGATACAGTGCTCCTAGACCTGCTTCGGTAACTTGCTCTACGATCAATTGATAATCGCCACGTGCTTCGTACAAACTTAATCTTCCGCTTACAATGACATGCTGACCATCAGATAACTTATTTGTAGGTGCGCTGTGGCGGTTTTTAAAATAGACACAGCGAATTTGGGCACCATTGTCCTTTAAAGTAAAATAGTAATGTCCAGATACAGGTTTACTTAGATTTGAAAGTTCTCCTTCAACGTAAACTATACCAAGTTCATTTTCAAGATAGCTTTTTACCTGGCGGTTAAGTTGGCTTACTGTGAGTATCGCACTTGGTGTTTTCATAAACTAAAGGGGTTCCATAGTGAAGTAAAAAAGAGCCAAATTGTAAAATACAGGCATTAGTTTTGTCATGCAGGAATTTTTTACATTTTATAATGCATTTTATATTATCAAAATCAGGCAGCAAAATTTATAATTGCTATCGCAAGACAGGAGTATCTTGGCAAATATTATAAGAATAAGCTATCATTCTCGTTCTAAAAATATAAATAAAAAATAAAATGAATTCTGCACAAAATAGAAAATTAAATTTTTTTATATCTTTTTGGCTCTCTCTTATGACAATGAGTTTAGTGGGGTGTGTTGACTTATCCGGCGGTAGAGCCTCCGTTAAAAAGCCAATACCTAAGTCTTCTCAACCTATAATGGCTCAATCTAGCAAACAACCTGTAAAAAAAGCAGTTAAGATGAGTAAGTCTCAACCTTACAAAGGCGAAGTACATACAATGTTGGGCGGTCTTGGATTATTCAGTACAGGAATGAGAACACTCAGTGACACTGTAGTGGATGAGTGTAATATTACAGCGCCTAGTGATATGTGGTATAATGCGGGTAATGTGACACGTAAAATTGTTTCTTATTATCAAACACATAAAATACATAGACCTATTATTCTCGTAGGTCATTCTTTAGGTGCAAATGAGCAAATCAAGGTTGCGCGTAATCTTAATAAAGTTGGCATTCCAGTTGACTTATTAGTTACTGTTGATGCGGTGTCACAAACGATTGTTCCTCCTAACGTAAAGTATGCAATGAATTTTTATAAGCCTAGTTTTGTACCTATGTTTAGTGGGTTAAGGCTTAAGGCTGTCGATCCTGAAAAAACTCGTATTGATAATATCAATGTGACTGAGGTAAAAGGAATAACAGTGAATCATTTCACTATTGATAAAGATCCTATTGTACAAGCTATGATAATGAAAGAAGTGAAAAAGGTGTTGAGTAATGCAAATAAAGCAAATGGGTAAAGACCATTGTCCTCGTGTCTGTGTTATAGGAGCAGGTCCAAGTGGGCTTGCTGCAATTAAAAATTTGCAAGAACAGGGTGTAAAAAATATCACCGTTTTTGAAAAAAATAATCAAATTGGTGGTAACTGGATTTATGATGAAGAAAATGATCATTCCAGTATTTATGAGACGACCCATATTATCAGTTCAAAGCGTTGGTCTGAGTTTGAAGATTTTCCAATGCCACATCATTATCCTGATTATCCTTCTCATCGATTGGTTTTAGATTACTTCCAAAGTTATGCGGATCATTTTAATTTAATTAAGTACATTCGCTTTAATACCCAAGTTTTAAATGCGGTACCCATTAATCAAAATCAATGGAAGGTAGTTTTCGAAAACGAGCAGGGTATTGGTGAGGAGTATTTTGATTATTTATTAGTGGCTAATGGACATCATTGGGATCCTGTTTTGCCAGAATATCCCGGCGAATTTTCTGGTCAGATACTTCATTCTCACCAATATAAAAAGGCTTCCATATTTAAAGGACAGCGTGTTTTAGTGGTAGGAGGGGGCAATTCTGCCTGTGATATTGCTGTCGAAATAGCAAGAGTTTCACCTAATACGTGTATCAGTATGCGTAGAGGGTATCATATTTTTCCTAAATTTGTATTTGGAAAGCCTACTGATGACGCGGTGGCAAAAATCCGATGGATGCCTTCTTGGCTGCGACAGAAAATTTTGAGTTTTTTTGCGCGTATCCTTCAAGGTCGCTATGCAAAATATAAGTTAATGAAGCCAGATTGTGGTCCCTTAGAAATTCATCCAACTATTAATACAGAGCTTCTTTATTTTATTCGTCATGGAGAAATATTTCCTCGCCCAGGAATGACTCATTTTGACGGTAAACGAGTATATTTTACTGATGGTAAATGCGAAGAATTTGATACAATCATTTTTGCTACCGGTTATAAAATTAGTTTTCCTTTCCTTGATAAGGTAGTGGCTGATTTTAGTAATTCTACTAAGATTCCACTTTATCGAAAAATGATGCATCCAAATTTTGATACACTTTATTTTATTGGTTTATGTCAACCACAAGGGTGTATTTGGCCATTGGCTGATTACCAATCAAAAATTGCAGCACGCATTATTATGGGTACTTTGCAGC
Organism: Legionella cincinnatiensis; assembly: GCF_900452415.1. Lineage (NCBI taxonomy): Bacteria > Pseudomonadati > Pseudomonadota > Gammaproteobacteria > Legionellales > Legionellaceae > Legionella > Legionella cincinnatiensis. The sequence continues at coordinate 1,650,104 of NZ_UGNX01000001.1, forward strand.
GTCCCGAAAGTCTACATGAAAAGATAGAACTTGAAATGAATAAACCTCATTACCGGTTTAAATCACATATTCGACATGCTTTAGAAGTAGATTATCATAAATTTCGTCGCGAGCTCATGGATATGTTAGAAGCGTAACTGAGGAAGTATTCGAGGAAATGGTGTTAACTTGATAAGTTCAGTAATATAAGTTCAGTAATATTAGTACATGTAGCCCGGATTGACGCGGTCGTAATCCGGGAGTTTTGTACCACGCCTTCCCCCGGATTACGGCTTTGCCTAATCCGGGCTGCAGAAAAACAGAAATCAGTTTTCCTTAAGCTGGCACCATTATACGTGAACGCTTACTTTTTTGACGTATACTACCCAGTGATCACAAAAGTGTATGATTGAGTTTCTATGAGGAGTTTTTAGATTGTCGCTTAATAAGAGCACTCATTAATTTTTCAATGTTAGTCACGTGGGGAGTTTCTTGAAGTATCATGGCCTTAGTTCGTTCTTCACAATATCCTTTAACTTCTTTATCAGGAAAAATATAGAATTTTTTTTGTTCAACTTCGTGGATTATATATTCAGCAATATCAAGAGCAGGTCGGGAGTGAGATAAAAGTGACTTCAACATTTCTTGGAATTGTGAAGGGGTATGTTCGTTGGAAGATAACAATGCTGTATCCGTAAATGAAGGAAACACTACGGAGATATTTACCGGTTTTTCCATACGTTCTAGATCAAAATATAAAGATTCAGATAAAGCTAAAACTGCATGTTTTGACATCGAATAAGAAGGAGTCTGCGAACCTGTACAAAGAGCGTATAAGCTGGCTATATTAACGATATGCGAATAAAATGTTTGTTGAAATAAGAAGGGCATAAACGCCTGAATCATATGAATCATTCCAAATAAATTAACGTCCATTACTTTTTGAATGTGTTCAGGGCATAAATCCCAAATCGGGCTTAATTGGCCTATAATACCTGCATTATTATAAATCCAATCGACACGTCCCAACTCAAACTGAACTTGTTGAGCCAATTGACTCACGTGGTTTGGCTTGGTTACATCACAACAAACTTCCAAAATTTTTTCTGGAAATAAAGCCAATAATCGGGTGGCTTCATTTTTAAGTTTACCACTATCTTTATCCACCATAACTACAAAATGCCCTTGTTGTAAATGAACTTGGGTTAATGCTAATCCAATTCCATTTGCAGCACCGGTGATAACAGCTACTTTCATTTTATTTCCTTTGCTATAATTTTTTATAATCTTAACAAAATAAAGGATCTATTTTGAAAAACGGCGATGAAATACCACAACCTGATGAGTTTCCTAGTGTGCCGGATGAGTATCCAGACAATCCAGAGCCTCTTGAGCCAGATGATCCTGGATTACCTGAACCTGAGCCATTAGAATCCCCAGAACCAGATTTAGAATAATTTGCACCGTAAAGGCCACATTCGAAACATATGCGGGTGTGGCTTAGACGGTATTTATTGATGCATTTTGCGTGAAAATGATACTTTGGCAGTCATCATCTACCTGCTCGATGCTTCGCTCTATAAAGGTCATTTTTATTCAATATGCATTAAATTCATCTTTTCGCCAAAACCCAAGCCTACCTCGAACATACGATTTTTAAGCTTAGTGAGTTATTGCTTTACACCTCTTAATAAAAAATTGTGGCAGTCGAGTTATAAATATCAAGTATTTAATCTCAATCATATGCATTAGGTTCCATTGATGAGTTGATCTAATGCATTACCTATATCTTTAGCCCTCATTAAACTTTCTCCGACAAGAAAAGTATTTATGCCATGAGATTGCATCAAACGAATATCTGCGTGAGTATTAATTCCACTTTCAGTAATGGCTATTCGGTCGTTGGGAATATAGTGTTTTAAATCAATACTCAATTGTATCTCGGTATTAAATGTATGAAGACTACGATTATTGATTCCTATTAATGGAGTAGGTAAACATAAAGCACGTTCGAGCTCTTCTTGAGTATGACTTTCTACAAGGACGGCCATACCAAGCTCCTGAGCTAATTGGCAAAACTCAGCTAACTGAACATCATCAAGTAAGGCGACAATAAGTAAAATACAGTCAGCACCTAGAGCCAGACTTTCATAAATTTGATAAGTATCAAGAATAAAATCTTTACGTAATACGGGTAGGTTACAATGCATTTTTGCTTGAGCTATATAATCAGGATGGCCTTGGAAAAACTCAATATCAGTAAGTACAGAGAGACAACGCGCTCCATGTAGCGCATATATTGTTGCAATTTCTGCTACATTAAAATCTTCTCGAATTATTTCTTTGCTAGGGGAGGCTCGTTTAATTTCTGCGATAATGGCTGGTGTTTCTTTAGTTTGTAGTGCTGTAAGAAAGTTTCTTTGCGCCATGATTGGTTGTTGTTTTAGTAAATCTAATGGCTTTTTTTTCTTAGCCAAACTAATTTCTTCTAATTTTTGTTGCGTAATACGCTGTAATACACTATTCATGATTTGATTCTTTGTTTAAAGTTTGAGTTAATTGTCGAAGTTGTATAAAGCATTGTTTGGCTTTACCACTATCTATAGCGATTTTAGCGTGTTCTAATGCTTGTTCAAAAGATAATTCTTTACTAGCACAATAAATAGCTGCTGCAGAGTTTAACAGTACTATATCTCGTGCAGCTCCTATTTTTCCGGAAAATACTGCTTGGATATAGTCTAAGCTTTGAGCAGGTGAGTCCACAATAATGTCATCCAAAGATCTGTGGTTGATACCATAATCTTTAGGATTAATAATCCAATGATTGTATTCACCTTTTCGATATTCAACTATATTTGTAGGGGCTGCAATACTGATTTCATCTAAGCCATCTTGAGAACTAACTACTAAAGCTCTTTCACTCCCTAAACGAGCAAGAACAGAAGCTAATGGCTTTTGCCAATTCGCTGAAAAGACTCCTACCACTTGTTTTTTTACACGCGCAGGGTTAATTAATGGACCAAGTAAGTTAAATAAAGTTCTTATCCCTAATTGTTGACGCGCTACTCGAGCATATTGCATCGCCGGATGATAATGTGGGGCAAATAAAAATGTTAAACCATATTGTTTCATGCAAATTTGCATTTGCTCATCGGTAAGATTTAGTATAAATCCTGCTTTCTCTAATAAATCAGCGCTACCACTACGACTGGAGACTGAGCGATTACCATGTTTTGCAACAGGAAATCCCGCGCTTGCGACGACAAAACTACATGCAGTAGAAACATTAAACGTATTTTTTCCGTCTCCACCAGTACCTACTATATCAATTAAATTTGTCCCTAATTTTATATGATGTGCTAATTGCTGCATTACTTCTGCTGCAGCAATTAGCTCTTCAGTAGTTTCACCTTTCATGCGCATGAGCGCTAAAAAAGTAGCAATTTGAGCATCGCCATATTCACCAGACATACACGCATGAAGAACATCATGCATTTGTTCAGGACTTAAATTCTTTTTAGCGATTAGGTGTTCAAAGAGGAGATTAGGTTTCATATTTTAAAAAATTTTCTAATAGTTTTAGCCCATGCTGGCTTAATATTGCTTCTGGATGGAATTGTAGACCAAAAATGGGGTATTGACGATGTGAAATTGCCATAATGGTATTATCTGTCCATGCATCAATCGAGAAACAATCAGGAAGACTGTCTTTATCAACCGCTAGGGAATGATAACGGGTTGCTTTGAATTGATTGGGTATGTTGGTAAATATTCCTTGCTGATTATGTAAAATAGTTGATGTTTTTCCATGCATTATTTCTGGAGCAGATATAATTTTGCCGCCAAAAACCTCTGCAATACATTGATGTCCAAGACAAACTCCTAATATGGGGATATCTTGATAAAAATTATCAATTACTTCCATAGAGATGCCAGCATCCTTAGGCGCTTTGGGCCCAGGAGAAATCACTAAGTAAGTAGGTCTTAGCTTCTTTATTTGCATCAAACTAATTTGATCATGAGCGAAAACAATTACTTCTTGGTTTAAGCATTGAAAATATTGCACTAAATTGTAAGTAAATGAGTCGTAGTTATCGATGATGAGTAACATGTTCCATTAAAATTTGAATTAATAATCGTAGTTTAAAGTAGTCGCCCGAGTTCCACTGCGCTACGTCCCGAATTTTCTACACAACTTAACGAAAAGTTGGTGCTATTAATCTATTGTGTTTCATTTATAAGGTAAAGTCTTCGCCTAGATAAACAGCCCTTACTTGTTGGTTAGCCAGTATAATATCCGGTGTTCCTTCACACAATATTTTTCCTTGGCTGACAATATAGGCGCGTTCACAGATATCTAAGGTTTCTCTTACATTATGATCAGTGATGAGTACGCCAATGCCTTTATTACATAAATGTTGAATAATTTTTTTAATATCAATGACCGAAATTGGATCGACTCCAGCAAAAGGTTCATCAAGTAGAATAAAAGAGGGCTCTATAGCCAAGGCTCTAGCAATTTCGACACGCCGTCGCTCGCCTCCAGATAAGGACATGCCTAAGCTCTTCTCTAGATGGGAAATATGAAATTCTTGAAGCAAAAGATCGAGTTTTTCCTCTCGAGCTTGTTCACTTAAATCAGATCTCAATTCCAGTATCGCCATAATATTTTCTGCAACAGTAAGCTTACGGAAGACAGAGGCTTCTTGAGGGAGATAGCTGATTCCCAAGCGAGCTCGTTGATGCATGGCATTTGATGTAATGTCTTTTTCCGATAAGAAAATTTGACCTTCATCACAAGCTTGTAGTCCCACTATCATGTAAAAACAAGTCGTTTTTCCAGCACCATTAGGGCCTAGCAAACCAACACATTCGCCTTTGTTGATGTGAAGGGTAATTCCATCAACCACTGTTCGTGATTTAAAAGATTTTTTGAGGTTTCGGGCTTCTAGAATACTCATGACGGTTTCTTTTCTGGATGATAAATAATCATTATTCTTTTGCTGCCATCGCCTTGAGATAAAACATGCTGTTTTTCAGTATCATAGCTTATTTTGGTTGCAGAGAACGAGTTATTTCCTTGTTCAACTCGGGCATTTCCTATTAATTCAATTAAATGGCGCATAGGATAATAACGTATAGTATCAGCATAGGCATGAAGGGGAGGTTTTTTAGGGTCTGTTGTAGTCCAATAATGAGCTTGTTGTCCTGGAACTCCGCTGGCTATGGCTACCACAAGCTGATTTTTTTCGTTACCTAAGGTGATTGCTTTAGTTGCCCGTAGATTTGTTGTCCCTTGTATCAACTCAACATTGCCCGTATAAACCCCTTTATGTTGTTGTTGGCTCAAATCTGCTGAGTCGGCCATTACATGCATGACTTTTTCTTTATCTTCAGACAATGCATATGAAGAACAAGCAAATGTTAAAAAGAACCATAAACTGAACCACCATTTAAAACAGTGGTGTGACATACTATAACTAACCATTCGCTGGAACATAACTTCCTCGGGCTCGATGAAGTAACTCTACTCGTTTTTCATCTAGATAAGCATTCATTCCAGTAGATTGAACGACGTTACCTGATTGTTCAAAAGTTACTAAAATGTTAGAAATTGCTTTTTTTTCTTTTGGAAAGTAAGTGACCTCTTCAGTTTTTAAGGTGCTTTCTTGGGATTTATTGCCTTTCTTCTGATGTACAATCACGTTACCTAGAAACGTAACTTGTTTACCTCCTTCAATGGATTTGCCTTTTTCTGAGCGAATATCCCAAGGTGGTTGTTCGTCTTGACTTACAATAATATGAGGATTTTCAAATAAATAAACATTGTCTTTTTGAATATGTTGCATGAGTGGTGCGGTTAATAAATTCGCTAGAGTACCTTTTTGATTAAACTGGCGCACGGTTACATGAGAAATTGTAGTATCTACTGAATTTGCCAAAGTTTCATGATCCAGACGAATTATTGTTGTGGAATGGCTGTAATACCATCCTGAACAAGCTAGAAGAATTAATGTAAAAAAAAGCCACATGAATTGTTTTGCTGCGTTCATTGTTTTAAATAACCTGCTATAGCTAAATCCATTTTGCCCTGTGCATTAAGAATAAAGTCGCATAGTTCACGTACAGCGCCACGACCGCCTGGTAAAGTAGTTTGCCACATCGCAATTTCTTTAACTAAATATGTTGCATCAGCAACAGCAACACTAAGTCCTACCTGTTGCATAATAGGAATGTCTGGAATATCGTCACCTATGTAAGCGAAGTGTTCATCTTTTAGGTTTAATGTCATTTTGAGTTGATTGTAAGCCTCTTTTTTATCTATTTTATCTTTATAATAATGAGGAATACCTAATTGTTGCATTCGATGATCAACTAATGGATTACGAGATCCAGTAATCACAGCGACTTCAATACCGATTGCCATGAGTAGTTTTAACCCAACACCATCATGAATATGAAATGTTTTCTGCTCATTACAGTGAGTATCAATATATAAAAAACCATCCGTGAGTACACCATCGAGATCACAGATGAGGCATTTTATATTTTTTGCTTGTTCTATTAACTTGATCATTAAAAAACACCAGCTTTTAATAAATCATGAAGATGAAGTACGGCAGCAGGCCTTTTTTCTTCATCAATTACAATTAGGGACGTTATACTGTATTTTTGCATCATAGCTAAGGCTTCAGCAGCAAGCATTCCCTTGTAAATAGTGCGTGCATTACGTGTCATTACTTCTTTAATCGGAGTAGTATTAATGTCGTATTGACGTGTTAAAGTTCGTCGAATGTCTCCATCGGTATAGATACCAGTAAGATATCCTTTATTATCAATCACACAAGTCATCCCGAGTTTTTTATCGGTTACTTCAATAAGTGCCTCACTAACAGTTGCATTTTCATGCACAAGCGGTAACTGTGCTCCTTGATGACAGAGATCGTCAATACGTAATAAAAGCCGTTTGCCTAAAGAGCCTCCCGGATGAGATAAAGCAAAATCCTCTTCACTGAATCCTCGAGCTTGTAAAAGAGCAATGGCTAGCGCATCTCCCATCACTAAGGCTACTGTTGTACTGGTTGTGGGTGCTAACCCAAGGGGGCATGCTTCTTGTTTAATGCTGACGTCTAAATTCACATCCGATGCTTTTGCTAAAGCGGACTCAGAATTGCCGGTTAAGGTGATAAGGGGTATTTCTAATCGCTTTAGTAAAGGAAGTAAGGTGACCAGTTCCACCGTATTACCTGAGTGGGATATGGCGATCACGGTGTCTTGTCGCGTAATCATTCCCAAATCACCATGACTTGCCTCACCGGGATGCATAAAAAATGAAGGACTGCCTGTACTTGATAAAGTAGCAGCAATTTTATTGGCTATATGTCCTGATTTTCCCATGCCAGTTACAACGATCCGTCCTTTACAGGAAAGCAGCAACTCGCAGGCTTTTTCAAATCTGTTATCAATTCGTTGGCTTAATTCAAATACGGCTTGTGCTTCAGTTTCAATAACGGCAAGTCCAAGTTTACAAAAATTCATAAGCTTATTTTGTTTTTTTGTTTAATTTTGATTCTAACAAAAAAACATTTGAATAAATAGAATTAAATAACTCATTTTTTTTTGTGATCCAGTATATACTTCTACTTTTTGCTAAACCGGAAAAAGAGAGCATGCCTGAAAATTGGGTTGAAATAAAGAACTTAATATTTACTCGCGAGAATCGCCGCATCTTTGATGGCATTAACATGAACGTTAAACGAGGTAATATTACCGCGATCATGGGACCAAGTGGTTCTGGAAAGACGACTTTATTGCAGCTAATTGGTGCGCAGTTAAAACCCGATAGTGGTGTTATTCATGTAAATGGGCAAAATATGCATCAATTGCCTCGTAAAGCTTTATATGAAGCAAGACGTGATATGGGGCTTCTTTTTCAAAGCTCTGCCTTGTTTACCCATCTATCAGTATTTGAAAATGTTGCTTTTCCTTTAAGAGAGCATACGCAATTAAATGCATCCATGTTACGTAACATTGTATTGATGAAGCTTGAGGCTGTTGGTTTGCGAGGAGCTGTTGATTTAATGCCAGCTCAGTTGTCTGGCGGAATGGCAAGGCGTGTTGCTTTAGCACGTACAATTGCTTTGGATCCAGAGCTTATGATGTACGATGAGCCTTTTACTGGACAAGATCCCATTTCATTAGGAGTTTTGGTTCGGCTGATTAAAAGATTAAATGAGTTGTTGCATACGACAACAATCATTGTTTCTCATGATGTAGAAGAAACATGTTCAATTGCAGATTACATTTACCTTATTTTTGGTGGAAAAATTATAGGAGAAGGAACCCCCCAAGAATTAATACAATCTACCGAACCTCAGGTGAAGCAATTTATGCATGGGGAGGCAGATGGAGTGGTACGTTTTCATTATCCTGCCAGACCATATACGGAGGAGCTATTAGATGTTTGAATTCATAACGCGTATAGGTAGCCGCGGTTCAAGAATCTTACAAGACTTGGGTAGTTCCGGTTTATTTTTATTTCTCATGTTATTCAGGAAACCCAATATTTCAAAGCTATGGTCTTTGGTACGTTATCAAATTTATTTTGTTGGGGTATTATCCTGCTTAATTATTATTGTTTCAGCTTTATTCATTGGTATGGTAGTTGGTTTACAAGGCTACAATACTTTGCAAAAATTTGGTGCTTCAAGCCAGTTAGGCCAATTATTGGCCTTAAGTATCTCCAGAGAACTTGGACCAGTAATCAGTGCTTTGCTGTTTGCGGGTCGAGCTGGTTCCGCTTTGACTGCTGAAATTGGTTTAATGAAAGCAACGGAACAATTATCCAGTATGGATATGATGGGTGTTGATCCTTTAGGTAGAGTTATTTATCCTCGATTTTTAGCTGGTTTTATTGCTTTACCTCTTTTGGCATTAATTTTTTCAGCTGTAGCCGTCTTTGGAGGGTATTTTATTGGTGTACATTGGTTAGGAGTAGATGCAGGGAGCTTTTGGTCCAATATGCAGGCAGCAGTTGATTTTCGTATTGATGTACTCAGTGGTATTATTAAAAGCTTAGTTTTTGCTTTTGTTGTAACCTGGATATCGGTATTCCAGGGATTTGAATGTGTGCCTACTGCAGAAGGCATTAGCCAGGCGACGACTAAAACAGTAGTTTATTCTTCGCTTGCAGTATTAGGACTTGATTTTTTGTTGACTGCAATGATGATTGGAGACTGGTAAATGAATAAGCAACGTTACGTAGATTTTAGTGTTGGCCTGTTTATGTTGCTTGGTGTGTTGGCCTTATTGATTATGACCATGAAAGTGAGTAATTTCTCAAATTTCATGTCTCAAGACCATTATCAGGTAACCGCAGATTTTACTGATATTGGTGGTTTGAAAGTTAGGGCACCTGTTACAGTGGCTGGAGTTAAAATTGGAGAAGTAACGCATATTGAATTGCAGCCAGGGGAGCTTAATGCAAAAGTAACAATGCGCTTGAGAAATGATAAAAAAATTCCTTATGAAGATACTTCAGCACGAATTTTGACTGAAGGGTTGCTTGGCTCAAATTACATTAGTATTGTGCCGGGCTTTGAAGATGAGGAGAGTAAAGATCATCCTTATTTGCAAAATGGAGATGTGATCGATAAAACTCAAGAAGCAATAATTTTAGAAAATTTAATTGGTCAATTACTGTTTAACATTAAAAAATAAGGGTTAAAAACATGAGAATAATAAAAACCATCTTATTCGTTATAGGTGTGATTGTATCTCCATTAATGAGTGCTGCACAAAACTCTCCTATTCCTATGTTAGAGGAGACTGCCAATAATATTATTGCGACCCTTAAAGAAAATAAGTCCAGCTTGAAAAGTAACCCTAATATCATCTATCAAGCTGTGGAAACGCATTTACTGCCTATTGTGGATGTGGTTGGAATGTCTCGTTCTGTTTTAGGAAGGCAAGCATGGACTAAAGCGACAAGTGCACAAAGAGTACAATTCTCTAAAGCATTTACTCGTCTCGTCATTCGTACTTACTCTAGTCCTTTAGCACAATATGCTGATGAGAGTGTGCAGTTTTTACCTTTAAGAGGCTCTTTAAATTCCAGATTTATACGAGTTAACAGTATTATCGTTCGTCCAGAAGGCCAAAACATTCCTTTATCTTATAGCCTTGTTGCTAAAAATGGTCAATGGAAGATTTATGACATTAGTGTTGAGGGCGTGAGCTTGTTACAAAGTTTTAGATCACAATTTGCCCAAGCTTTACAAAATTCCAGTATTGATGATGTGATTAAATTGATGGAAAAGAAACAACTTAAAAGGGCTTCTTAATTGTGGATAGAGTTTATTTTAAACCTGATGTAGATCTGACATTTAAATCAGTAGTAGAAGTACGCTCGAAGCTCTATCAAGCTTTGACGGAAGATAAAAGTGGTCTATTTACTCTTGATTTAAGTAACATAAAGCATTGTGATAGTGCAGGTTTAGCATTGCTTATTGAGGCCAGAAAGCTATGCAAAAAAAGCCATAAAGCTTTTGAAGTTATTGGAATGCCTGCTGAAACACAATCTTTGGCAGAGTTTTGTGGTGTAAAGAGTATATTAGAAACAGTATAATACGTTTTGATTACATATGTAGCCTGGGTGGAGGCATGGCCGTAACCTGGGTTTTCTTTTTATCTGGAGAGTAGAAATATAGGTTGAATGTAACTTCTTTAATAAGTCTGTGCAAAACCGTAGAAAAAAGCAGTTTCCCCAGAGAGTTATTGAGAATTTATGATTGAATTACCTAACAGTTTGTATTTATTTCAATTTGTGAGCTAATTTTAATGTTGAAGAACGAAGAAATTGAACAGAAGTTTAAAGCCATTGAAGATGTTTATTACGTTAAAGTGGAGGGGGATGGTTATCACTATCAAATAACCATAGTAAGTGATATCTTTTTAAATAAATCCAAAGTAGCCAGACAACAATGGGTCTATGCGCAACTGAAAGAATTGATTACCACTGGTAGGCTTCATGCAATTAATATGAAGACGTGGACAAAAGAAGAATGGGGGAAGCAACATGGATAAATTATTAATTAATGGCGGTAAAGCATTACATGGTGAAGTGGTTATTTCTGGGGCGAAAAATGCGGCTTTACCAATAATGGCGGCGAGCTTGCTTGCAAGAGATCATGTAACGATTTCAAATGTTCCTCATCTTAAAGACATTACAACGATGATGGAGTTATTAGGCCAATTGGGTGCTCATTTAATTGTTGATGAAAAAATGAATGTCCAAGTTGATGCCAGTCAAGTGAATGAGTTTGTTGCTCCTTATGATTTGGTTAAAACAATGCGTGCTTCAATTTTGGTGTTGGGGCCTCTGTTAGCACGTTTTGGTAAAGCAGATGTATCTTTACCCGGGGGATGTGCTATTGGAACACGGCCTGTTGATTTGCATTTGAAAGCATTAAAATCTATGGGGGCTGATATCACCGTTAAAAATGGTTATATTAATGCTCATTGTAGACGTGGTCGTTTGCAAGGTAAGCGCATCATGTTTGATACGGTTACAGTAACGGGCACAGAAAACATATTAATGGCTGCAACGCTTGCTGAAGGAACAACAATTATTAAAAATGCAGCACGAGAACCCGAAGTAGTTGATTTGGCTCATTTTTTAACTCAAATGGGCGCTAAAATTTCCGGTGCAGGAACTTCAATTATTGAGATCGAAGGCGTCTCCGATCTTTCGGGTGGAGTTTATTCTGTAATGCCCGATAGGATTGAAGCAGGAACTTATCTGGCAGCTGGAGCTTTGACCCGAGGACATGTTACGGTCAAGCGAGTACGCCCTGATACTTTATTATCCCAACTCTGTAAATTTGAGGAAGCAGGGGCTGAATTAGCAATTGGTGAGGATTGGGTAAGTCTTAATATGAATAACCAACGTCCTCAAGCAGTAAATATTTCTACAGCTCCGTACCCAGCTTTTGCCACAGACATGCAAGCTCAATTTATGGCAATGAATTCAATAGCAGATGGATCTTCGACTATAGTTGAGACAATATTTGAAAATCGTTTTATGCATGTACAGGAGTTACAGCGCATGGGAGCTCAGATTCAGTTAAATGGTAATACTGCAATAATTAATGGTGTGGAGAAATTAACTGGTGCACCAGTAATGGCCACTGATCTACGTGCGTCAGCCAGTTTGATCTTAGCGGGTCTAGTCGCTGAAGGTGAGACTTCGGTTGAGCGTATTTATCATGTAGACAGAGGTTATGAACGTATAGAAGAAAAATTATCTTTACTAGGTGCTGATATTAAGCGAGTTTCTGAGCGGTGATTACGCGAGAAGAACTTTCATTATACCTGCATCAATTATTGAGTTGCGAACGTTATAATGATTACGCACCTAATGGAATACAGATTGATGGTAAATTACAGATTAACCGAATTTGCACTGCAGTAACTGCTTCTGATGATGCAATTGCTCAAGCAATCTCATGGGGTGCAGATGCACTTTTGGTTCATCACGGCTATTTTTGGCGTGGCGAAGCGCCAATAATTACTGGAATGAAGCGGCATCGGATTAATAATCTTTTACGAAATGATATAAATTTGTTTGCTTATCATTTACCTTTGGATTGTCACCCTGAATTTGGAAATAATGCCTGCTTGGCTAAATTGTTTGAGGTCGATTTGATTCATATGCACCGTGCGGGCACTACAGATAATTTGCTGTGGTCAGGCAAACTCTCGCAAACAATGAGCCCTACAGAGTTTTTAGAGTTTTTAGCAAAAAAATTGCAACGGACTCCATTACTTATTGTGGGTAGTGATAAACCTATCACCTCTATTGCTTGGTGTAGTGGAGGAGCTCAAGATTTTATAGAAAATGCATACCAATTGGGTGTAGATGCGTATCTTAGCGGAGAAATATCCGAACGAACCTATTATCAAGCAAAAGAATTAGGCATTCATTATTACTCTTGCGGGCACCATGCAACAGAGCGATATGGGATCCAGGCTTTAGGAAATTATCTGACATCTCAATTTGAGCTTGAGCATTTATTTATTGATAGTGAGAATCCCATTTAATCCCAGCTCGAGCCTTATCTCGAGCTGAGCCCTAAGAAATATTAATGATGAATATCTAAAGGTGCAATGTTTCCTATAGTAAATGTAGGTCCATGATCACCAGGTTCATAACTTTCTGGATTTTGATTATCCAGAACCTCTAACTGAATGCTTATTCCATCAAGTGAAAAGCTTGCCATTAATTCTTTCCCCATTTGTGCAGCAAGAATTTCCCAAAATACTTCAGCAGGAAATTCTTCAGAGGGCTCTAGGTATTTTAAAATAGTGGTACGCAACACCCGATAATCAGGATATTTACTGCTCGGTAAGTTTTTTTTATAAGCATAACGGACGTATACGCTAAGAGTTTGCCCTGACTGCCTAGTTGTATGATATTGAGGAATGACGAATTGAAAATAATTTCTTTCATTATTGTCTTCTTGCTGAGTTACAGCCCATGATGATATAGACCAATAAGAAATTACTAAAATTAATAAAATATATTTTTTCATTGAACTCTCCAAATAAATACCAACTTATGATGAAAATCATTGATAAAAGTGATTTAAAAATGTGTTTTAGCTATTGGAGAACGACGAGGTGGTTTATAGATGCGTGTTTTAAATCCTGTACATAGGATTAGTAAACAAAGCGTAAAAGAAAGTAAGCACAAAAGTGAATGTGTTTTAGATATGTTTAACAATGTTGGTATTACATAATTTTGACTGAGATTGCAGCGAATAGTCAAGGTTGGTGCCTTTTGGGAGCATTGGATAGTATAACCTGAAGCAGCCATTGTCCCAGGATTAGTTGTTATTTTATTGTTAATGGCGTAGGGCACAGCTACAACAAATAGAATAATAAAAATAAAATATTTTTTCATACTATGTATTATATTAGAGTTAGGCTTTGTTGACAATTTATCCAAAAATAACCTTTATTTATTAAGAGCGAAATTAGATGTGCTACATTTAATACATCAATGGTGATTAAGCTGTATACTACATACTTGTGCCGTGTAGTCTCATCAGCTAACATGAGTTAATAGTCACTAAAGGATTGTTTTTAATGATTAATTTCCGATATTTTTTATTTTTTGTTTTTATATTTTGTTCCTTACAGGGCTATTCGAACATGACTGAAAAGCAAAATAAGGCTTTTCGGAGTTTTTGGCATCCCACTTTCTTGGGTGAGCGTTTAGATTATTGTACTGCTGATGGTAAAGAATGTGGTAAATTGGTCGCTGATCGTTATTGTCGAATGTTGGGTTATAAGTATGCGAGTCAAAATGAAATCGCTTATAACATTGGTTTAACACATTACATCTCAAGTGGTTCAAGCTGTAAAGGTTGGCGCTGTAATGGTTTTATGACTATTGCTTGCGTTACTGACTTATCACATACCCCACCAAAATCATATCATTATCGAGAAAAACGTTTTGCTGATCCCCGTTATAATGCTTATCGAGTCGATTGGTGTTACGACCAAAAGCATGGTTGTGGTAAGCGTGCTGCGAACTCTTTTTGTAATCGAATGGGTTTTATACGTGCTAAATCTTTTGTTAAAGAAACTCAGGTAGGTGCTACTAAAACGATAGGGAGTGAAGAGTTATGTTTTGGTAACCTGTGCAATGCGTTTAAAACGATAGTGTGTTATCGATAATTTAATTATTGAGAATTTCCTACTATATTAATTATAAGAGAAAGAGAGAGGATGTAAAAGGTAACGCTTAGGATAAGTTTATGAGTATTAGTGACAAGGTTTATATCATTGATAATAATAGAAGTCGGGGTGAAAAACTACGCACTATACTTGATTTTATCGGTGAATCAACTGAAGTTAGCATGTATGATAAATGGCAGGTTTTTGCTGAGCCAAATCCGGATATAATTATTCTTGGTGCAAGCGAATCACTTGAAGAAACTTTGCATGAACTTGATGCATTAGTAAATAAATTTGCCAGAACTCCCATCATAATTATTGGTCAACAGTTAAATAATACACAATGTATCTTGCGAAATGTCGTTTCTTGTCAACCCTTTCCATTTAGTTATGGGCAAATAATGGAAGCATTACACCAATGTAAAATTGCCCAAGAAGCAATAAAGCCTATAACTATCTCTGGTGACAGCAATCCTTTATTTCGAAGTTTAGTAGGGAATAGTTTGAGTATTCGCACTGTGCGCAGGTTAATTGAACAAGTAGCAGATACGGAGGCCAGTGTTTTGGTTTTAGGAGAGTCAGGGACTGGAAAAGAGGTAGTTGCGCGTAATATACATGCATTTTCATCACGCGCAAACAAGCCTTTTATACCTATTAATTGTGGTGCTATTCCTGGAGAGCTCCTTGAAAGTGAATTATTTGGTCATGAAAAGGGCGCATTTACTGGTGCAATTACTTCAAGGCAAGGAAGATTTGAACTAGCCAATAGTGGTACTTTATTTCTTGATGAAATAGGTGATATGCCTTTACCTATGCAAGTTAAATTGTTACGTGTATTGCAAGAACGCTGTTTTGAGCGAGTTGGCTCTAATAAGAGTATTGATGTGAATGTAAGAATTATAGCCGCGACCCATAGGAATTTAGAAGAAGCAATCAAAGAAGGAAAATTTAGAGAAGATTTATTTTATAGACTAAATGTGTTTCCTATTGAAATGCCACCATTAAGAGAAAGGACAGAAGATATCCCACTTTTATTTAATGAATTAATTGCACGTATTGAAAGTGAAAACAGACCAATTGTTCATCTAATGCCTGATGCAATGGCTGCTTTGTCAGAGTATAGTTGGCCTGGTAATATTAGAGAGTTAGCTAATTTAGTGGAGCGATTAACCATTTTGTATCCTAAGGGTATTTTGAGCAAGGAAGATCTACCGCAAAAAATACGCAGTGAATATAAGCCTGTCTATTTTGATTTAGATGCATCAGGTTCTGAACGAGAAGCTTTATTGCGAGTAATAAGCCAGGCAACGGTTTCAAGTACAGAAGGTATCGATTTAAAAGAACATTTAGTAAAAACTGAGTTAGCTCTTATTAGCCAAGCATTAAATGAATCAGATTGGGTTGTTGCTCATGCAGCAAATTATTTGAATATGCGACGCACCACTTTAGTAGAAAAAATGAGAAAATATGGCCTTACTCGTCCTGAGTAAATTTGCAGCCACGACCCGTTTTGGCATATTCAAGCATGCGTTTTTGAAAGAGAGCAGCTCTCCGCTTTTGCGCAGAGATACAATATACGGAGCATACGTAGCTCTGTGCGTATTGTGGGGAGCGATTTCCGTTCAAAATAGGTTAAATAGGGCCTTTCTTTGATAGAAAATAACCTAATTATGAAAAAGTCAACCAGCTATTACGTGGCAAGCAATCCAGCGATAAGCGCTTGATCGCTTGTGAGCTAATAGCATATTAATGAAAAACAAAACAATTATTATTTTTTGCTATCATCTTTTATTGGTGCATCGACAGCTTGTTCTTCTGGATTAGGTGTTTCTTCTTGAAGAGGTTTATTTTCAATTATTACTTCTTCTTTTATAGGTTGTGCCTCTTGAACAGGCTTACTTTCAGTTTTTACCTCTTCTTTTGGAGGCTGTGTCTCTTGAACAGGTTGTGTCTTTGCTTGTTCACTTTCTCCTGCTGGTTGTGCTCTACTTTCTTTATAAGATTGGACAATCTCTCCTACACTTTTTTTGATGTCCGTATATAGTTTGCTTGTTATTGAAGCTAATTCCTTGAGATCAGGTAATTTTGATTTAAAGTCGCTCATAACTCACTCCACTCTGTAATATAAGTTAATTATATACCATTATCCCAATTTCAACAGTTCAATCATTTACTGTGTTAATTTCCTGAATTTTAAAAATTTTCTAATTGTGATTAACCCCAAGGATGCATTAATCGCATTGCTGGTTTAAGAAGTTTACTTGCCAGAAATGTTTTGGGAGGAACAGTAAGTTTAAACGCCTTATAGGTTGAGATTTTCTCTAAGAGATAATCATCACTTGTACATAACTTATCAATGAGTTTTAGATCAAAAGCGTCTTTTGCCAACCAATGTTCACCAGTCGATACTTTATCAATATCCAGTTGATCACGATTAGCAGCCACGTAATTTCTGAATGCAGCATGTATTTTCTCTAAGTCATCCTGAGCTTTTTCTCTACCTTTCTCAGTATTTTCTCCAAAAAGTGTTAATGTTCGCTTGTATTCGCCGGCAGTTAACAATTCTACATCGATATCATGTTTTTTTAGCCAGCGATGAAAATTTGGTATTTGCGCTACAACACCTATAGACCCAATGATTGCAAAAGGAGCGGCAATAACTTGATTCGCAACGCAGGCCATGAGATAACCACCGCTAGCAGCCATTTTATCAATACTTACGGTTAGAGGAATATTTTTATCGCGAATACGTTGTAATTGTGAAGCAGCTAACCCATAACTATTCACTATTCCACCAGGGCTATCTAAACGAACCAGAACTTCATCTCGGGAGGTTGCAGTACAAAGTATCGCATTTATTTCTTCTCGAAGTTGTTCCACTTGTGACGCTTTGATATCTCCATGAAAATCAACGACATACAAAGTGGGTTGCTCTTCATTTTTATGCTTTTTTTTCTTTGGAATTTTTTTACCAAGAACTTCTTTATTCATCATCGATGCGATATGGTCATAGTGTTCATTCAAAGAAGTGATTTCTAACTTATGTTTCGGTTTGCGGCTAATAGAAAAAAAGCCAGCGAACACTACCAAAATTGCAATGACAATAGTTATAGATTTTAAAAGGAACATACCATATTGACTCAAAAATTCCATTATTAACCCTTCAAATGAAATAAAAACAAATTATGTCGATCAATGGGTTAGTTCGCAAGTGTATAATTTAATTTATAGCCTAAAAATCTAAATCTCCTATGGGTAATGAGCACAAACCAAACTTATTTGTCTCAAAAAAAAGAGAAAAGGAAAGTCTATATCATTGTCCAGGGCCTTTCTCAAAGAATAGCGCGAGTTTAAAATGAATATCCCCTGTCTTTAATTTACGCACGCTTGTGGAATGGTTAGCAAAGAACTGCTTTCAGAGCCCTCTTGCACTTAGTTTCTTTTGGGGGACAGTTATTGTGAGCCAATGCGCGAACCTGTTGTTGAGCCTATAAGTTAACGTGAGTTTCGGATAAAAGATCTATTGAGATCCTGCCTCCATCTTGAACCGTTCGAGCTGAGGAGGCATTCATGCCGTCTCGTAAGGCTTCGAGACAGCGCGATGCGCTTCCTCAGCCCGAACGGATCAAACTAAAACCACGTTCTCTTATCCGAAACTCACGTTAAGTTAATAAAGCCTTAATTTTTTTTGGTTAAAATATGGTCTTTTATTTCAATAATTAAACTATTTGATGTCGAGATCATTAAGGATACCGCGTGAATAAAACTCTAACTTTGTCTCTTTTTATCATTTTTCAATTATTCTGTTTTCAAGCAAACGCACAAAAAGTAATTAAACTCAGTCCCAACGAAACCAAGTTACTAGCAAATAATACTCTTTGGACATTAAATGCCACCTGTGTTGTGCAAGGTGCTCATCAAAATAACAATAAAATTAAAATTAATGTAATAAAAAATAGTGGTACTATTAATGGTAAAAAACTATCTACTGGCCAAGGAACCTTAATTCAGGTTAAAACTCACAGTACTGTATCCGTAAGCGCAGAGTCAGGAACACAAATCAATCTTATCAATTTAGGCTCAGATGAGTTGGAGGCTGTTTGTTCTACCTAAACAGAATTAGTATTTCTGATTTTTGAATTCTCTATTTGTTCTCCAGCTCTTTTTTGCATCTCTTTAAAAAAGAGTTGATAACCAACACAATCACTCTGCTTCACCAAACCATTGTTACTTGCTTTAGCGAGTCGGTTGCACTGATCTATAACTGGATCTAAATTCGTTCTCGCTAATTTTTGATAATAGTTATCAATTTTCTCATTCTCCATAACACTTTCTGCCAATTCGCCGAATTCTTTTGCTCTAGGATCGCCAGCCAGTCCCGCTTGATTGTCATCACTTTTTTCACTTAGATCATGTATTGATCGAATAAGAGCTAATTTATTGATTGGATATGTAGGGGAGGTGGGATGAAAAAAACTCAAGCCAGTTGGGGTAACAGCTCTTTCATTATCAATGGTAGTAAAAATCAATTTATCTCCATCATCACGTACAATCATATTTGCAAGTTTGGTATCTGATTGTTTACCGATGATATGATCCGTTATGAGGGTCTCCTCTAATCCCACAGCTTGTTTTTTCTTTAATTCATCTGTTTTCCCTTGACGAACAAACTCCTCAACATCTTGGGTATTATCAAATTTGCGGGATAAGGTATGGTACTGAAAACCATTTCTGTTTTTTGTTTGCATGATTAAACATTCAGGTTGTTCTTTTCGAATTTCATGAAGTGCATTGGAAATCATTAATTCTTTTACTATATCCTCACGAGAATGCGCTCCTTTTTTAACGTACATCTGTCCAGTTTCTTTATGTCTCACATAGGAGGATGAAAGGGTCCCATGAATTGGTTTACCTATTTCTTCAAATTCTGATGGTGCTTTAACGAGATCCTCACAATGAGTTATTCCCTCTTTAGTTTTGATTGCATGTTCTCTTTGTATTTCATTCATTAACTTATGAGTCATATAACCAGCAGTTACAAGAGAGATACCTTTTAATAGTTTACTGAACATATTTTCATACACCATTTTAAATAGAAATTCTAATCACACAATCATTGTAGAGGAACTTGTGTTAGTTTACATCAACCTATATTGTTAATATTTTTTAATAATCTTCAAAATAAGGAAGCATTGATTTTTTTGTATTCTGTATGCTAAGGTAAGTAAATGGACAAATATCGCTCGCTTGTCATGTTGCTCCTTATGAGTGCTCTCCTTATTGCATCACTCAAGTTGCCAACATGCCCAAAACAAAGTGTAGGTTCGCCTGCGCTTCTTTCTTTTGCAGTAACACCTTGTTCGCCACAACAGGTTGTGAGCAACGGCTGTTTTTCTGCGCCTTATTGGCTGCAAGACGAATTTTATGTGACATCCAAATTAATAGTACAATGCCTTATTGGGCTGTTAAGTTTTTTACTTGTTTTTTCAAAATATAACTCTCCATTGGATGAAATTTATCGTCCTCCTATTTGATTCTATTTTATTTTTAAATTTAAAAAATAATTTTTAAGGAATCAAAATGAAAAAACTAATTTTGTCTTTATTGATGACATTTTTCTCCTATTCTATTTTTGCATCGGGTATTGGTGCTAATCCTGCTGATACTATGATGTTTATACAAAATCATAGTCCGATTTTTTATCTGGCTATGTTTTTCGGCTTAGGTGTCTTACTGGCATTTACTCCTTGTGTCTTACCTATGGTGCCTATTCTATCCAGTATCATCACAGGCCAAGGTGCGAGTACCGGATCTCGAGCGTTTAAATTGTCTTTAGGATATGTTCTGGGAATGGCCGTTACCTATGCAATAGCAGGGATGTTGGCAGCATGGTTAGGCTCAACGGTCCAAACGCTAATGCAACAGCCAATGATTATCGGAAGTTTCAGCTTTTTATTTATATTGATGGCCTTATGGTTGTTGGGTGTTTTTGAGTTTCGATTTCCGGTATTTGCACGGTTTACTCCTCGTCGCTCACGACAACATGGAATTCTCTCTGCAACCTTAATGGGCGTTCTCTCTACATTAGTCGTATCACCCTGCGTCACAGCACCTTTAATTGGGATCCTAACCTATATTGCTCAGAGCAATCATGTTTTCCAAGGTGGCTTATTGTTATTTGTTTTAGCTTTGGGAATGGGATTGCCTTTGTTGATTGTAGGCGCTGGATACGGTCGCTTTTTACCTGGTTCAGGACCTTGGATGGTGCGTATTAAACAAGTATTTGCCATCATGATGTTTGCTATGGCGGTTTGGTTATTAAGCCGTGTTGTACCACCGTTTTGGATTGATTTGCTGTGGATGATTGTTTTGCTCATGAACGCTTGGGTTTTTGGCGCTTTTCGTCAGGAGCAAGGCCTAGTTGGACGGTTGATGCAAGCTATAGCTTTATTCTCCATAATGGGGGCAGGGGCTTTAATGTATCAAACATTTACACCTACCCCTGTAATTCAATCGGTTTCGCGTTCCCCATTTATTGAGGTACATACTCTTGATGAAGTTAATGCTAAATTAGCTGAAGCCAGGGCAAATAATGAGCGCGTTTTTATTGAGTTTTATGCTGGATGGTGCAGTGACTGCCAAGCTATGGATAAGCATGTTTTTAATCAGGCCGCAGTTATTAATGCGATGCAAGGTTCTGTAAATCTTCGTGTTGATATCAGCGAAAAGACAGATGAAGTAGCTAAGATTCGTCAAGTGTTTCATATTTATGGTATCCCAACCATGCTCTTTTATGATCAGCAAGGGCAACAGCTTACTGATTTGAGTTCTGTTGGACAGATATCTAAAGAAAAGACCTTGCAATTGTTAGCACAATTCCGAAAATAAATTAATGTGAGCTTGGGATAAGAAAGTGAATCATTAGCATGGCTCGTTCGAGCTGAGGAGGCGCAAAGCGGTCTCGAAGCTTTATACCAGGCCTTCGAGACGGGGCATTTTGCCCCTCCTCAGACTGAACGATTCTAAATAGTGACTGGATCCCTATTTTTAAATTTCGTGGGGATGGGGCAGCTTGTGCAAGCGGGACTCATATGGATGGAGGCGCAATGCTTAGAAATGGATTCGTTAAAAGTAATTACTGCTACTTAATAAACGTGCATTTTGTTCAAAAGGATCTGGATCCTCTCCATTTATTTTGACTGCATACATGCCCATTGCTAAAAGTGGCGATGACTCAGAATAGGAAGGCGATAATGAATGGGGCTTTTTGATGGAGTAAGAGTAATGTGTTTCATCAGAAATCTCGACTTCTAGGGTAATATTATTCTCGTTATTTTTCATTAGAACGGTTCTAATTCCAGAGGATATAAGTTTGTTTTTGAACGCTTCATTTTTCAATATAGCGGTTGCAAAGCAGTGATAAACATTATTTAAGTTCGATGCGCGAGTATTATTTAGAGAGTTTTTAATGTATTTTTCTTCGAACTTTCCTGTGCAATGCTCGTCATTATTTCCTTTTTGTTCATATTCTATAGTAATATTATGAACATCTCGTTTTAGCATATCCTTGCAATAAGAAAGATGTCTTGCGCAGTAATCCGCAAAATAAGGATCTATTTTTGTTGTATCAGCATTTATCTTTTTTATTGCTTCTAATCTTTTGGTAGGGATGATGATTATTTCTTTAATATCAGATGTATTATCCATGTGAAAGATTTTTTTTAGTTGGGGTTTGGTAAGAAAGTTTTGTATTTCTTCGACGTGATTATTATTTTCTATTTCCTTGCTAACGGTTCTGCACGAAAAATTAAGCGCTAAATTCTCTTTAGTGATGGAGTGCTCCAGCTCTTGAATTTGATACTGATTCGGAAACTCTTTATTAATATAGTTTTTTATCTTATCTAGGGAAGTAGTTATTAAGTCATTGGGATTTGATTTTTTGTTGTTTGTGAATATGATAGATATCTTCATGAATTATATCCTTATTTATTTGTTCTTTTGAAAAGGCTAGCGCGTGGATTCTTTTAATTCATCGCATTAGAACTTGCACTTTGGTGGAAAATTTTTAATTATACTCATTAAACTTTAAATTGCGAGTTCTATAGAAACTGATAGTTTTATCGAATGTTGAAATGATTCGTTGCCACTATCAATCAAACCTACAAAAAGGAGAGTCAAATGTCGGCCAATACCATTAAACCTCTTGTAACAGCAACGGCAATGAATACAGGTGGCCGAAACGGCCATTCGGAAACCACTGATCACTCTGTGAGTGTCAACCTTTCTGTTCCAAAGGCAATGGGAGGCCCTGGTTTACCCAATACAACAACACCCGAACACCTTTTTGCTGCAGGTTATGCGGCATGTTTTGGGGGTGCATTAGAATTCGTGGCCAGCCAACACAAGAAAAATGTGGCAGATACGACTGTAACATGCCATGTTTCTGTTGGACCTCGTGAGGCAGGAGGATTTGGCATCGCTGTCAAAATGAATGTCAATATTCCATCGCTATCCACTGCAGAGGCTCAGGAACTTGTCCAGGAAACTCACGAAAAAATTTGTCCTTACAGCCATGCTACACGTGGTAATATAGATTTTGAATTGGATGTTAAGGGTAAATAATATGGTGATAACTGAGCGAATAGTTACCATTCGCTCAGTTTTATGGGTGAAGCTATTAACAAACAGGGCTCGCTGAAATATGCCAATAAGCAGACAAGGCGATTTTCTCATTTCTTAATTGGGCTTCCTCAGGGAAGAAAAGGGCATTAAACTGATAAACATCTCCAAGGTTATATTCATGTGCTGTGTAAAATCGAGCTGCATAGCTGTCTGCGGAATCCTCATCGAATTGCTTTCCACTGGTAGGGCGTAAGTAAGGGGGAATGGTTGTATGCCCAAACATTTGATGTCCCCACTCATGTGCCATTACAAATGCAATAACACTAATGGGTTGCTCTAATAATTTTTTACTGACAATAATCGAGTCAGGGAAAGATATTGCGGGCGATGAGCCTGTACTTTCTTCAATAATCACATTAAAACCGGTTTTGCTAAACGCCATTAATTGTGAAACAACAAGATTTAAATTTTTAAGTCCAGCTGTATTACAGGGGCACTTTAATAGAATTTTATTATATGGTGATTTCCCTGAGTTTGAAAAAAAACCTAGATTCATATTTGTTCTCCTTGTGTCTTTACTTTCCATTTCTTCAAAGTACAAGATCGTTATACTTTTTGCAATATATTTTTAAGTAAATATTAGATTGACTTGGGTTCATTTGTAGTACATCTTATTCTTATGTTTTTCTATCGAGTCAAAATGTGAACATCAAAGAACTGTTTAACTGGCTTCAATGTGATGAAGAGACGCTTTATCTTTCCGATAAAGTTTTGTCTCGAGAGCTTGTTGATCTGGAGCTAAATCAAGCAGAAAGAACGCATCAAATACTGCTTAGAGAGGTACATGCTGCTAGATACGGTGGTGGGGTCGCAACTGAGAAAATTAATGCATTAGAAAAACATAATTTATTTGTGAAATACCTTAAGTTCTGCAGCCAACAATTTTCAGAAAATTCTTTGTTGCCCATTACATTAAAATATTTATTGTCTCAAGCTCAAAAAGAACAACCCCAAATTCAGTTATCAGCTAAAGTGAACCAATTGTTTTTGATTTTACTTCAGGAAAATCAAGAAAGTACACTCGAATTTTATAAAGAAAATAAAGAATTGTTTAAAGATCATCCTGAAGTTCAAGAAAAAGTAGAGCTTGTATTATACAAGAAAAAAATTGATGAAGATGTTGAAACAGTTAAAAGAAATTTGTTGAATTTAAATAAGTTATTATCGCATCAAAAAAATCCTTTAGGAATTGTGGGATTATTCAGGCAATATATAGGTGATACAGAACAGTTTGCCGCATTAATACTTTGGTTATTACATCGCGGAGTTGGTGCTCAAAAAACATTACAAACCTACTTGCTTCATGATTTTCTTAAGTATCATTTCTTTACCTTACATGATAAGGATAATGAAATTGTTCGATTATATGCTTTGCTTGAGTGTTTTCCCCAAACGAAGGCTTTGCTGGAGATAGCGAAGAAAACGGCTAGTGATGAACGAGGGCTACAGCAATATTCGCTTAATGGTGTGTTTCAAGAACAAAAACTTCAAACAATTTTCCCACACCAAAATCCACTCCAATTTTCACAAGGAGTAAAGAATTTTTTAAGCCTGCATCAATTTTTTGGACTCCCTTTTTTAATTGAAGCGGTAATTCACTCGAGTGAATATACTAATCCTAAATGGCAAGAAACATTAAAACAGGCACTAAATAAGCCACAGGTCATTATTGCAGAACTTGCAGGAATTATTCATTTAATTGCATCTAAATATTCTCCATCAGTCTTAAAAGATTTGGCTGATCTGATTGATGATACTACTGCCCAAGAACTATTGTCTCATAGTGAAGGAGCCGTGTTATATTTAATACCTTATAAGCCTAAATTGTTTGATGCAATCAACGAAAAAAATAGTACGGAGCTTATTCAGCAATTTTCTAAAAAACATCCTGATGACTCAGGAATCGTTTACCAATTGACTGCTTTATTCATAGTTTTTTTGAGAAAAAAACATCCTGCAACATCATTAGTATTTCAAGCACTAATTGATAATCTGATACGATACCCACATCTACTTGAAGATGAAGAATTGCTAAGGCAGTTAAACAAATACTCAGAGAGTGGACGTTTACTATTCCAGCGTTATGAAGTAATTGCAAAGCAATTCAATGATTGTATTTTCGAACAAACATCAGAATCATCATTTAATAGTCGCAATTATCAAATTATCGAGGATTGCTGGTTTGAGGCGACGCGAAAATTTAATGCACTTGCTCTTATCAAGCCACAGACGAAATTTAATCTTGGTAATAAATATGCGTTTCAAGCAAAAATTGCTCAAATTGCATTTCTTCATCATGGAAGACAGTTTGATTTAAATGCCTTTATTGAAGCACTGTCGTTGCCTCCTATAACTTCGGACGCAGTGAGTGAATATGAACGAATACTTATTGAAATTCTTGCGACTATAGATAATGAATTACTGAGAATGCAGGTTATTAAAAAATTAGAAACTCATCCTGTAGAACGACTAGATTGGATGAAAAAAGAATATGAAGGTAAAACTGTTTTTCTCAAGGCAGCAAAATACGGTAATCTCGGTTTAATTAAGCTTTTTGAGGATGAACTTGCTCCAGAGCTCTTTAATAAAGCAATCCTAATTGCAGCCAAAGAAAATCAATGGAGCACGGTAGATTATCTTACGCGACTTGATAAAGTGCTTTTAAGCGAAAATGAAATAGAGACAATTGTACGTTTTGCTGCTCAGCAAGGGCAAGTTAACATCATAGAATATCTTTATAATACTTATGATTACGTACCATCTACTGATGAAATTGCTACAATTCTTAAGCAGGCTATAATTAATAATCACTTGAATGTGGTGACCTATTTCTATCAATCTACTTTTGCTTTGCCTAAGCAATCAGTAATTAATAGCCTATTTAATTTGGCAATAGAAGCGGAAGCCATTGACGTTATCCCATTTATTGCTGAAGCTGAAGAAAATAAACCTACATTATCTAATGTTGAAAAAGCATTTGAACAAGCGACTCTTAATCAAAAAACGAAAATAATACAAACTCTTTGCAATTTATCGGGTAATACCCCACGCCCTGTAGTAATAGAGCGAGCGTTTATAAAAGCCTGTCAGCTAAATCTTTTCGCAGCGGTTCAGTGCTTTTATGATTCACCCAAAAAATTAATATCTCAATCTACATTCCAAAATGCATTTGAACAAGCCATTATTAACAGGCATACGGATTTAGTCATTTACTTTTGCAACTCATTAACTAACCCCCCGGATCAATCTATGATTGAGCAAGGGGTTATAAGTGCTGCAAAAACAGGAAATCTTCGTTTAATTGAGTATTTTTGTTCGATGAGCTCTTCTAATAAACCAAGTCGGCATGCTATTACCCAAGCTTTATATCAGGCGATTAATCATGGCCATACAGAAGTGTTTACCTTTTTATGTTGCAATCCAATGAATCCGCCAGGCAAATCATCTCTAAAGGAATCATTTCTTCTTGCTGTTAAAAAAGGAAGAAAAGAAATTGTTGAATATCTGTGTGTGAATAAAATGGAAGCACTTGATCAATCCACTATTAAAAATGCACTTATATTAGCGGTTAAATTTCAGCAACCGAAAATTGTTCGATATTTATGTGAAATAAATGCCCCAGAACATAATGCAGTAAGAATGGCTCTGAATAAAGCAATTGGAAGTAAGCAGGAGGAGCTTATTGATTATTTAAGAGAGCGACTAAAAAATAATACAACTCATCAGACCAAAATGGAACCTGCACGTGGCGCTCATCATGAGGTTAACGCACCGTTAATCAATCATGGTCTGTTTAAAGTAAGCAATACAAGTCCAACAGGTGAGTCCTACCAATCCATTGACTGTGGCATAATGCTTAATAAATGATGGTTCGTTTCCTTATAACCAATTTATATGATGTTTGCTGTTTTGGGTGGCTCTATATGCTCATCCACAGTCGCTATCCTATTCGTTAAGTTTTGAGTGTTCTTCATGAAACCATTACTACTTAGTTGTTTTATTTCTATAGAGCAGATCTCACCCGGTTTATGGCCATGATTGTATTTATCAAGAACAGACTCCGATGTATTTTTCTCCGGAGCAGGCTTTTCTATCTTAGATTCTTTAGATTTTGCGGATGGTTCCTGAAGCAGCTTATCAATGTGAGTCAGCACTTTATCGGAACCATGAATAAGGTCTTGTTGTTCTTTATAAATAGTGTACTGCAGCTTATAGATAGATGCTCGTTGTTCTCCAAATACCATATAGCTTTGTTTTCTAGTTTGATAATGGTAAAAGGCGAGGGCTCCAGCCAATATTAACCCTACTCCCAGGGCGGCACTTACTCCTATAGGACCTGTAGCAACAATAAGCGCGGATAAACTAGTACCCATAATTGTAGCAGCGATACCCAAGCCTAAGCCTGTGATACCTAATAAACCAGAGTAAGTGCATAAAAAACTGCCAACTGAACTTAATGCAGCAAGTATTTTATCTTTTCTAGTTACATAATCTGCGGCATTTTTTTCATTACCTTTTACAAGTATTGGTTTTTGAATAGATTTTGTTAATTCCTTTTTCATCGATGTCAGTTCTTTCTGGTCCTCAGCAGTTAATGATTGTTGTGAAGAGAGATGCGTGATTCTCTTTCTAATGCTGTGTAAGAATGCTTGTTCCGCTTGTAATTCTTCAAGCTCTTCAGCAGCATTTTTTTCAGATTGATTTTTTTTATAGTTTGCATACATGATGGCGCTAAATCCAAGGATAGAAATAACAGCAAAGGCAATATTCAAGCCTAAGCCCACTGCTGCACTTGCTCCTGCCAATAATCCAGTATACGCAAACGATTCGGTTAATTCGGCTATAGATGCGGAAGGGCAAAAAGTTTCTAAAACTGCTGACCAGAAACTTTTATTTTTCAAGTTTCCTATGTGTTTTTGTCGCAGGCTTAAAGCCTTATCAATATGACTTTTTGTATAACCAGGTGCTGATTCAAGTAGTAAAAGCTTTTTATAGATCAGATCATCCTTTAATTTAGCGGCAATAATGAGTGGTATTTCACCTTCGTTATTAGGGACGTTGAGTAACGCCAATGCTTTACTTTCAGAATTTTTAAGTATCGTTAATTTATCGCTACGATCTTTATCAGTCCATTTTGCTTTTCTTTTTCTATCTTTTGCTGCTTGCGATATTTCAAGCATTTCATACACAATATTAAAATAACCTTGTTGTACTGCCAGGTGTAAGGCACTGTTGCCTTTCTTATTGGGTAGTGAAATATCTACTCCTTTAGCAAGTAGGTTTTTGACGAAACTTAAAGAACCTTGCTGGACCGCAAGGTGTAAAAGAGTATTGCCTTGCTCATCAACTTCATTAATTTGATTTTTGCTGCATAGCTCAATTGCTTTTTTAAAGCGTTCTTTATTGTTCTCTAAAAGGGCTTTTTTAGCTACTTCAATCATATTGATTTTCCATATTTGAATAAGGAGTAGGTGACACATTATAACAAGTGAAAATTAAGTAAAGATTAGAATCTTACTACTGATTGGAATAGGGTATGTAATAATTTATAAAAGAAGTGGACAAGATAGTCTTACTTGTCCATTTCTTTAAGAGCAAATTACTAAATTAACGTGAGTTATGGATAAAGATATAATTATAACGATTCTCTATCACGACCCATTCGAGCTGAGACGGCGCTAGTGCGCCTCCTCAGCCCGAACGGGTCGAAGTGTAATAACCCGATCTCTTATCCATCATTGACGTTAAATTAAATGGACACGATTGCTCATAAAGTATTTTTATAATGTGGTTGTCTAATAATTTGAAGCATTTGATGGTCTGATGTAATTTAAATGCTCATGTCATCAAGCTATACTTAAAACAATTAATCGAATTGATTTGATGATGGCACGAATTCTGGTTTTACAACATTCTCCTTATGAACCTTTAGGTATTATTATTCATACCTTAAAGAGGATGAAGTTGCGTATCCGTTATGTCAATTTTGCCAGAGATCCTCATCAACGAGTGAATATGAATCGTTATCATGGTGTTGTTGTCTTAGGTGGTGCTATGCATCCTAATGAGCTGGATTTGTACCCCCATCTAATTCATGAAATAGAATTGTTGCAAGTAGCCCTCACTAAAGAAATCCCAATACTCGGCATTTGTTTAGGCTCTCAATTGTTGAATATAGCTTTGGGTGGTCGCTGTTATGCTTTAGACAAACCTGAGTTTGGATGGATACAAGTCGATAAATGTGGTGAGCATGAATTATTTGGGTTGTTTGATCGGTCAATTCATGTTTTTCAATGGCATCAATTTGCAAGTCAGACTGCTACCGGTGTTGATGTTCTTTTAAAAAACAAACAATGCGTGCAAGCATTTTGTTATCGTAATAGTATAGGACTCCAATTTCATTTGGAAGTCGATGCTCATTTGGTGCGGCGGTGGTTAGAACATCCAGACTATTTAGAGCATCTGCGTCGCCATTTACAACCAGAAGATATTCAAAGCATCCACTTAGACAGCAAATACTATTTACCTAAGTCAATGGTACTTGCGAAACTATTTTTTACCGATTTTTGTCGCTTATTTAATAAGAAAGCATACGCACTGTCGTCACATACAGCGGGTAGAGACTTATTCTAAATCTTTTTAAGAATTGTTGGTTCCTAATGACCAATCCTCTATTACATTCTTAATTTTGCTGTTTCACTCTTTTCATAATCTTGAATTATCTCTTTTAGCTCGCCATGAATGGCTCTTCCCGAACCTTTTATTTTCTGTATTTCTATTTTGTATTCAGAGCTTTTTTCAAGATTTTTAGGATCTTTTAAATTTTGAGAAAATACGTCTTTGAGTGATGTTTTTTCATTTTTTAATTCTTTAAGCATTGCTTGGGCAAGAAGATAATTTTCTTTACGACTATTTCCTCGCGATTCTTTAAAGGCCAGAAATCCATGTTCAAAATCAATTTCACCTCCCTTTTTGTGAGATTCAATGCGCGCAATATATTTTTCAAGCTTTTCTATAAAAGGTTGCTTTTCCTTAGCTAACTTAAATTCTTCTATTTTTTTGGTTATTTCTTGGCATTCTTCAGTATTTTGTTGAATCTTTTTATCCATTTTCAAAAAATGTTTATCAGCTTTCTCCTTAAGATCCTTATATAAAGGAGAAATAGGGTCATAGAGAACCTCTAGATTTCTTTGTTTTTTATTATAATTGCTTACTAATGACCTATATTCCTCCTCTTTCTTAGTGAGTAAATTCTCTAGCTGTTTTATGTGTTCGGCTAGATCTTGCGCAGTTGCAGTTGTTTTTCTCTTGACCATATCGTACACCATTGATATCAATACTGCTGTATTATAATTATATGCAATATTGATCCAAGTTGTATTTATATTGGTCATCTGAAAATGAGTATGAGTACCATTAAGTTAACGTGAGTTATGGATAAGGATATAATTATAACGATTCTCTATCACGATCCGTTCGGGCTGAGGAAGCGCGTAGCGCTGTCTCGAAGCCTTAGCACGAATTTTTAAGATCTGTGTTCAGGCTTCGAGACGGCATACATGCCTCCTCAGCCCAAACGGGCCGAAATGAAGACTGGATCTAAATAGATTCTTTATCCGAAACTCACGTTAAGTTAACGTTGAAAAATTATATTCATTAACTAAGACAAGCTTAGGGGCTTCACAAAAGACGCCAATAAAATTGCCTGAAGAACGGCTCGCTATTTAAGCTTATTTAATATTTGCTCCAGATAAATGGCGGCTTTTTCTAGCTCTTCTTTGTGGTGATAATAGTGTGGCGAGATTCTAAGATATTGTCCTTCTCTAACTGAAACGGTAGTATTTCGTGTGTTTAGTTCATGATGGATTATTTCAGCATCAGGATGCTTAAATGTAACTATACCTAGCCGCATTTCTTGGGGGGTGAGCCAGTGTAATTGCGGGAAGTTATCTAAAAAGAATTGAGTGTTTGCTAATACTTTCTCCTTGATGCGAGCATATCCTATTGATGTTAAATGCTCTAAGGAGGCATTTAACCCTGCAATAGCAATATGATTCATAGTTCCTGTTAGATAGCGCTTTGCACTTTCTTGGAACGTTAAGTCATAATTTAAAAGCTCCCATGGATTTTCAACGCCTAACCAACCTACGTAACTTGGTATTAGTTTTTCTTGTAATTCATTGGTCACATAAATAAAACCGAGCCCTTCGGGGGCCATTAGCCATTTATGGCTACCACAGGATAAAAAATCAATGCCGATTTGTTCCACTTCTAAATCAGTGGCTCCTAATCCTTGTATCGCGTCGACACACAATAATGTGCCATTTTGTTTACAGATTTTGCCTATTTTAGCGAGATCAATTGCGTGTCCATTAAGGAATTGTACCATGCTAATGGATAGCAATTTGGTATTAGGCTTGAGTGCTCTTTCAATATCGGAGCTATCAATTATAGGGTTTTTATTATCGATATAATCAATTTCAACACCATGTCGCTGACAGTTTAAGAATGGATAAATGTTTGCTGGAAATTCTTGATTATTGAGGAGAATCCTATCTCCTTTTTTCCAGGGATAGCCATTTGCTAATATATTTAAGCCCGTGCTTGTATTTGGTGTAAGACAAATGCGTAGGGGATCCGTGTGTAGTAGCACACCAATTTTTTTGTAAACATCTTCTATGATAAGTTGAAATGAAAAATAATTTTCAATATTTTTTATATGCCTTTCTTCAACATAACTGATAATCGCTTCTTTTACACTGAAAGAAAAAGGGCTAACAGCAGCATGATTTAAGTATATTTGATTTTGAGTGTGGGGAAAGTTATCCATTACTTCGCCTTTAATATAAAAATAACATACAGTATAACTAAATGATATTGTTCACTAAATCAAGATATTCTGCTTCATTGAGTACAAACTACTGCCGCTTTTTGTTAAAGAAGTGTTAATTGTACCTTTACGAATTTATTAAAAAGCTGATTGTGTTATTTTTAGTACGTAACATATGCTTAAATATAAGGAATCTTGCGATGTCGAAAACCATGATTGCTCTTTCTGGATTTTTTCTCTTGTCGTTGTTTACTAAGATTTCTGCGGCTGAGAATATTGAATGTAAAGATCATAATCATAATCCAATAACGATCAAACCAAAGACAATAACCATTTATAATGATTCTGAGACAACGATTTATCCCGTCTTAGCAACCAGTAAAAATGCTGTAAATGAGTGGCTTCAAGGGTGTTTTCGTACTAGTGAACTCTATCCAACAGATTATGTTTATAAATTATATGTGAATGAAAATACAGGAATTGCCCCAGGATCATCGGTTACGATTATACTCCCATTGTATAGTGAATTATCGAAAGGGCGCTACATTACTTGGTGGAATGGCGGGCGTGTGGTGTTGGCTGATAAAAATGACAGACTTCGTAATGAAAAAGATGACGAGTTGGTGACTCCTTCTAGTGTTAGTTGTCAGG
This sequence comes from Legionella cincinnatiensis, assembly GCF_900452415.1. Taxonomy (NCBI): domain Bacteria; kingdom Pseudomonadati; phylum Pseudomonadota; class Gammaproteobacteria; order Legionellales; family Legionellaceae; genus Legionella; species Legionella cincinnatiensis. Next base: position 1,682,988 of record NZ_UGNX01000001.1, read on the forward strand.
GACAAAACACTGAATGTAAACTGAGCACGTATTCGAGTGATGTTCAGTTTCCAGAAAATATATACGCGCAGTTATCAGAGTATACTTTTGGAGATTCTATTATACCACCGAAACAGTCCTTGCGCTTATTAAAGCCAGAGAATGTGGGCTACAATATTTCATACGTCGATCATGTTTACATGCCTATTGCCATAGCACCTAAAAATAATCCCTATATTGGGTATAGTGGATCAGGACAGTCTTTAAGTGCTTTTCGAGAGCATCTTGATTCATTTCTAAAAACAACTATTGGACAGGGCTGGCCCGTTTATAATTTGAGTGAATTAAAATTACCAGGTGGCTATAATATTTATGCACAACGCTCAGGCACCTTACCTCCCGAAGATAATGTCCCAGTCAAACCCAAAGATGGCTTTCCACCAGTATTGACTGTATTGGCTTGTATTCAAGGAGAATGTACTGAAGAACAAAAAAAATCACTTCACTTTGGGGAAGCGGTACAACGAATGCAAAATCTATGGGGTTCTTGTGTTGTCTGGGATGAAGACATTAGTAAATACGTGACACAAAAAATAGATTGCCCTCAAGATTTAAAAACAAACCTTCAGGCAGTACAGCAGTTTTTCAGACAAAACCATCAACAATATTTGCAAATGTATGCTGATGGAAAATGTAATTTGAATCATGGCTCCAAGCCAGTCCCGTTTAATTACTGGGAAGCGATTAATCATATTTATGGCTGGGTGCCCTTTAATGAAGGATGTGGTGCTGCAGCTAATCCATTAGCTGATACTAAGATTCCAGGGTGGGATCATGCTAAGATTCAATCCATGTATATTCATGATTTACAGTATAACTATAAGGGATCCAACATTTCTCCAGAAGTATTGTTCAATCCTTATGTGCAATTAATTCATGATAAAAATTATCTTTCTATGGATGCTTATGGATTCTCTGTTGATGATGCCGTAGGTTTTATGAGCGAGCTAGGGGATGGATTGATTTTTACGGTAGGTGGAACTCAAGGTCTTGAAAATCAACAGCAATTTAATTATGCCGATGGTTTTTCTGTAGCGATAGGAGTACCGTCTTCCATGGTCGATAAAGTGAATACTCCTTTGATTAAGAAATATGGTGTGTGTGTCTTAAATCAAGAAGCAGGAGATCCAAATTGTCAGCAAGATAAGCAGGACATTATTATGCCGACAAATAGCCAGATAGCTGGGTTTAGGGTGGGTACAGTGGCTGCTTATCCAATTAAGGTTCGATTTACAGATTTAAATGATAATGAGTATGTGTTTATCGTTAATGAAAAGTTTGCCCCATGTACGGGAGATCCTGCCCAATGTCCAAGTAATAAGGCAGAAATAGTCAATAAGCAATCCTGCCTTGTAACCAATAGTAAAGGAGAAAAACATCCTAAATCAGATGATTGGTGCCAAAATGCCAATCCAAATCAACAAAACGAGAAGCAATTGACTAAAAATTATATTAGCTTTCCATCACCTGTTGATTATATGAACTAATATTAAAAAAGACATGGTATGTTGCATGGATGCAATGATGTATCAAAAATAGAGGAAAATATTATTAATGGGTGTGAGAGAAGATAATGATTTTTTTGCTAATTCTTATAATCATTGTTGGCTATATAATAGTCACAGGACTTTATATAGTAAACCAACAAGAAGCGGTGCTTGTTGAACGACTAGGAAAATTCAATAGGGTGGCTTATGCTGGACTGAACTTCAAAATCCCACTCCTTGAATGGATTTCTGGGAGAGTATCATTGAGAGTGCAGCAGCTGAATGTGAAAATTGATACAAAAACAAAAGACAATGTTATTGTTCAAATTCAAGTTTCAGTACAGTATCGTATTAAGTCGGACGCAATTTATGAGGCATTTTATAAGCTTGAAAATCCCGCACAGCAAATTACTGCTTATGTATTAGATTTGGTTCGTTCCGAAACCCCAAGCATGATTCTTGATGATGTATTTGAGAAGAAAGACAGTATTGCCAATGCTGTGGGTAAAGAGCTGACTCAAACCATGCAGGAATTTGGTTTTGAAATTGTAAAGGCATTAGTGACTAATATTGAATTAGAAGAGAAAGTTAAAAATGCCATGAATGAAATTAACGAACAACAACGCTTACAGGTAGCGGCTCAGGCTAAAGGAGAGGCAGAGAAAATTTTAATGGTTAAAAGAGCGGAAGCCGAGGCAGAAAGTAAGAAACTACAGGGGGAGGGTACTGCTAACCAACGAAAGGCAATAGTGGATGGTTTACGTCAATCTGTAGATGATTTTCAAAAAACAGTTTCTGATATTACTGCAGCGGATATAATGAATTTAGTATTAGTGACCCAATATTTTGATACGTTAAGAGAAATTGGGGCTAATGACAAATCCAATACTATTTTGTTACCTCATTCGCCATCGGGTTTGAAAGATATTGCAGCTCAGATGCAAGAAGGAATTATCACTGGTAATTTGGTTAGTAAAGAAACTAAATGAGTATTTATTTCAGACAGTGTTTTCTTTAATGAGGTATATTAAAGAGCAAATCTATTACACCATATTGTTTTGCATTTGCATCAATTGATTCAGTTTACTTAGTCCAATTGTGCGACGTCATATCCAATTTTTAGCCTCGCATTTTTGTTTCGTCACTACACTGAGTAAAAAACTTTGCAGAGGACAATTTTTATGATCTAAGCATCTGTAGTGTATTAAAATTAAATAATTCGGATATACATATTCTAAATTGAGATACTTTCTTACAAGGATTAATGAGTAAATCCCGTATAAAATCTAAACCATAGCGAAAAAAGCTATTTTGAGGGCGATTATTTTCACGATGCCGATTTATTTTAATGGCTTTTTTATTACGTGCCCTCCATTCGCCTATTTTATGCGCCCAACACATACCAAGTGCTAAAACAGCCATTAATTTTTCAACGCGTTCTAAGGAGGTCATGTGAGTTTCCTCAAAACGAAAACCTCGTCCTTTTAAAGCATGAAAAAGACATTCTATCTCCCATCTTCTAAGATAGATTGGAATTGCATTTTTAGGAGATTGATTCGTTGCAACAATCATTAACTCACCTTTTTCAGAGCGTGCTCCCGCAATGAAAACTCGTTGCCCAAATAACTCTACTGCTACATCAAATACTTTGTGTTCTTTAGGTTTTAATTCTTTGAATATTTTTTTAGCAGTAAATAATTTTTTCTTCTTAATATGCACCATTGAGCCTTCTTTAATCCGAATATAAAAGGGGATATTCTTTTTATTTAACCAATTAAATAAACCACCACTGCCAAATTCACGATCACCTAATAGGCCCATAATTTGAGAAGAACCAAAACACTTTAAAAATCGATTTATTAATGCTTTTTGTTCTTTTATATTTGAGCTTCCTGCCTTAGGAAGACAAGTCCAAAACAAAGGAATAGATATTCCTTCATACGCAACACCTAACATAAAAATATTGATCTTTTGTTTCCCCCAATACCAATTGGTTCTATCTATTGTTAAATAGATTTTTTGTGTGTTAGAAAAAAATAATTTAAAGATTAACCGCGCAAAAATTGTGTAATCGATTTTGAATTGCCTGAAAAAGCGTTGAAGTCGTTTATAACGAGAACTCACTTCCGCTTTCGATGCAAAAGCCACTGCTAGTTCACTTAAATTGACTGTGCGAACCACATATAAAGCCAGTAGCATGCGTGCAAAACAATCTAATCTGGCCTTGTTCCAAGGAAGGTTTTCACCTAATATTCTCTTCAACTCGCTGATTTTATTCATATAATCCTCTTTTTTGGCGAAAAGAATTATATAAAATCACTTTAAAATCAGCGAGTTATTTCTTATTTTTCATCTCCCTTTTCAAAAATTGTCCTCTGCAAAGAGTAAAAAATATAAAACTTCAATTATTAATATTCTGTTAATTAACGTGATATATAATTCGCCAAAATTTAAATTTATTTAGCTTTTAGCTTAAAAAATTACGAAAGAGAATGCGATGTCAAAAGATTCACCAGAAGTACTCAACGCAAAGACCACCATTATTAAAAATAGTATTAAAGAAGATCAATTAGCAGTGGCACAGCAGTGGTTAAAAACATTTAAACATAATGCTTCAGATGATCCAGCTACTAATATATCTAAATTACTATTGGCTTGCGTTGCTCAGGGGGAGTTTAAAACACGTTCTTCATTGGTTAAAACTAAAGAACTGACCAATCCAAGTGATGTACTTACATCAATTGATTATTTATCACATGCTAGTCGAGTCATTGTCGATTATAAGAATTTATCAACAGAAAATCTGAAGGAATTTTTAGCGTTTTTTCCTGAAGCAGGAAGTAAAGGAATTGTCTCACGATCTGCAACTCATGGGGTTATTCGTAAAGGGGAAAAAATTACAGAACTAAAAGGCTTTATGCTCGGTGTTATGGGACAGATACCGACCCTTATTAAAACCCCCTATGATTTTGGCGTAAACATTGCCATGGGTGGAGAGAATGAAAAGAATCTAATTGGAAAGAATATCAATAAAAATGGCTTTAGCGGCCATATGTATTTCCATCACTATACTCCAGATCAGCTAATGATGTTGGGTTTAGAGCAAAGTGCTCCTTCTTCTTCAATTTTAGAAGCCCTCTGGGGACATCCTAAAGAAGATGAGAGTATACAGTCAGATACGGATCAATTTGGTCAGGGGCATTCTTTAACTGGTGCTTCGGATACATTCACCGCAGCAGGATCATTATATTTTAGTGATCCCGTTTATCAAGCAAAATTACTTACTGAAACTGGCAATGTAACTCCTGATAAATATGGCGCGATGCAAGTTTCTTTAAATGATGATAATTGGCCTAAAATTAAAGAATATTTAGAGACTTTAACGTCAAATTTTGATAAGGGTGATGAGTTTGTTTTAGAGCAAATAATGACACCACCTTCTACGGCCGTCAAAAAAGACTTGGAAATAGAAAGTTACATTGCACTTGATTTTAAAACATATTTAAAAAATATTAGACCCCTATTGGAAGAAGTTGATCCTTCTGTATTTGATATTCTTGTTGAAAGTCAAATGAAGCTGCAATCCAAATTATTATTGAATATTGAGACATTAAGCCAAGGCTATACTGTTGACGGGTATCAACAATTCTTGAAAACGTTGCAACAAATTTCGGAGGTTGCCAACACCCCTAAAGCATATATTGAAGCAATTTCACGAGTAAGAGATTTATTTGAATTACAACGAAAGATTGATCCCAAATTAAAACAAACCCATGACGATTTAATTATTCAACAACGTTGTAATGAACTTGTTCTTTCAATAAATAATCTAGAAACAAAAGCGAAACTCATCCGCAAACTTCTTTCTTCTGAATCTTATATTAAAGAAGACAATGTTTCAGAATATTTAGAGCATTTATCAACCCATATGAAAAAGCTTGAGGAAATCCTTAAAATTGTAAGCTCAGGATTTTTAGTAGAGGAAATGAAAATAGAAAAAGAAGTATCCATTGAGGATAGTTTGATTTTACAAGAGAACTTAGAAAACAGCTGGATTAATCTTAAGTCTTTAAAATTGGCTGACCTCGATGAATATGAAATGATGATGCAAAAAATGGGATTATTTTTACAACAATGTCCAGTAGAAGTAGAGAAAATGCTCAAAGTACAGGTTATTGAAGATTATACACTTGAAGAGAAACCACTGGAGATTGAACCTATTAAAGATGATATTACTGACTTTATGGAAGCGGTACAAAAATACTATCAGACAAGAAATGAAAAACCTGAAATTGCGATGTACAATTTCTGGAGTTGGAGTAAACAGGCTAAAAAAATTGCCGCTGATGTTTTAATTGATATTTTACAAAGTATTAAAGAAGGTAAAACAATTACTGAAACACAGTGCAATAATTTGGCAATTCATAAACGTTGTATCGAAAATGGAGAATTCGGTGTAGCAGTACAAACCTATCTTAAAAGACTTGGGTTTGAACGACTTGAGCAATTAGTAGAAACTAAATCAGAAGATAACTTATTTGATGTTCCTGATATTACTGAAAAGGAACTTGCTACGGTTAATGACATACAACCGCTTGTTAATACAATGCAACAATTCAAATTGGAATTGAGTAATTTGAAAGAAGAGGTCGAGGAAACGGAACTTACTCTTAACGCTCAAACAGTCAAAGTGACTGTCAAATAAGGATACATATTTTACTTACCCTGTTCTCGCAAGTTGTGAAAAGAGAACTAATAAGCAATTAGTTGAGTAAGATATAGGGATTTTTGAACATACGAATAGCTCTGCTGGTTAAGTGCTAAAAACAAAATCCTCACTGGATATTGCTTAGTGAGGATTGAGTGAGTTTCTTCAACTGATATTGTATAACGACAACATCGCATGGTAATTACTGGAAGCTTAATGAATTGATACTATCATTTTCATTCGCATTATCATGGGCGTTTGTATTCTCATTTTCACTGGTATTTGCAGTGATGAGATCATCATGTGCTCCACACGCTTTATCTAAATCACGTGGAGTTGCATTAGTCTGACTTGATGAAAGTTGGCCGAGTTGAGGGCCGTCTGCGTTTTGTGGTGTTTGTTGATTATTTTGCGCAGCATTCGTATTTTGTACGAATTGGTTAGGGGTTTGTTGCTTCTGGTTTGGTGCATCGACAGAATCCAAACCTTTAAGTAACCAATCCATCATTTCATTCGTAAGTGCTACCATATTCTTATAATAATCTTTTTCATCAGGACTTTGTTTCATTGCTTTCTCCAAAAAATAATTTCGTTTTTCTTAAAGGGCCATGGGGCTTGGTTTAGTAATAATTGGCAGTTTTCAATTTATCCAAACAGATATCATTGAATTAAGTGTTGACGAGTTCATGATTTTTCTCTCTTAAAAGTGTTTTGCATCTGATTAAATTAAATCATTATTGCCAATATTTGACCAATTCATAATTTTTATATATTATATTAAAATATTAAATAGTATTTTATTTTCAATGAGTTATGTGGAATTATCTGGCGATAATAAAAAATTTCTGCAGTTGCTGTTTTCATTTTTTAAAGAGCATGTTGATACACTTATTAAGGAGGAACATAGTGCTTGGTGAGTGCTCTTGAGATCTAAACGATGTTGATGTTTTTAATAAGTGGCTTCAAATGAAAATTTATGATGATGTTGTTTCCTTGAGGGGTGTAGCTAAGAGGACATGAAGCAATAAATTTGATCCTAATGAGCTATTTTACCTCCTGAGTTGGCAAAATATTTTTACTATCTTAAATATTTGCATTGGATAATTAAAAACTCGAGGGAAGATTCATTAATGATTATTAGCTGACTCTTCCAAAACTTCTTGAGAAGATGGGGGCTAGCCATATTCTGGTCGTAGTGGCCGCCAATTCATAAAAACTGCACAAGCTTGAGTATCTTGGCATTTTTAATCTGTCTTTTCTTTAGCATTTCGATGCAACTCAATTCCTGCAATAGATGTTGCGGGTGCTGCAAATGATTTAAAAACAATTGTCAAAAAAAACCGCATAAATTTTTATACATTTCTATTTTATTTAATGTGAAACAAAGAAGAGAGATTTTTTTAGCTTAAAAGTTACTTTATTATTTCTAACTAATTGAAATTAAAAACATATTTAACAAATATATATCACATATAAACATAATCAATTGGAATTATATTGGTCAATTAGATTAAATAGAAACATGATGTTTTAAATGTGCTTAGTCAATGGCTGCAAATTTATTCTGGCTAAGAGTTAACAAAAATCACTCAAGTAGGGACTTATAATGTTTGAAGAAATAATAAAAATCTTAAGAGATAAAGTAACTGTAAAAAAGAATGTTAAGGAAGCAATAGAGTTAAGTAAGCAAATTGGCCACCAAAAAAACTTGCTGCTTATTTTAGATATTTTAAAAAATGCACCAGAAAACAGTATTGATGTAGTTGTTTGCAATCAGTTAATATCTATTAAGCTTTGAGACAATATGGATAGCTTGTTTGTCGAATCCTAAAAACAAAAATCCTCACTTAATATTACTTAGTGAGGATTGAGAGCACTTCTACAACACATCACATAGTAATTCGTCCTACAATTTTTCTCAGTAATCACTGCTTTGCAATGTCCCTCCACATTTATATAAATCAGTTATTTTATGATGGTTATGTCTTGCTCCATCATCGATTGGAATACAACCATTTAAAAAATTTGAGCCCGAACTCGCAAAAAAACAACGAGATCAAAAACTTCTTTAGAAGAAGCCTTTTGACTAGTGAGTTAATTTTTCACTTCTAAACTTGACAAAACACAAATCAGATGGCAATACGCCTCGAGGTGATCTAAAATATACATTATGAATAAAATTTAAACATTTAGATTTAAATTTAATCATCTGTGGTGGTTGTCATGAAACAAAAAGACGATGAAGGCATTTTGGACCGTAGTAGGCGGGGGGTTGTAAAAACAGGGATTAACTATGTAAAAAAAACAGCGATGGTTGGTGTTTTCATAGGTGAGATAGTGCCTATAACTGTGACCGCACTGGCTGTTAAAGGGATCACTCATGTAGCGAGTAAGATGGATGAGGGAAATATCAATAAGCAAAAAAAATTAGAACAGGATCTGGTTGGACTAGAGCAACGCAAGCAGGAGTTGGAGCAAACAATAAACAAAACACAAGACATGCTAAAGCATATAAAGGAGCATCCAGAAGATCGCGATGAATTTCCTGACGTTGAGGAGTTGAAAAAAAATCTGAAGGATGCGCGTAACGAAAAAGCTAAAATTATAACGAAAGAAATTCCAAAAATAAAAGAGGAGATGGAGAAAGCTGGAAGTAATGTGCTAGTGAAGCAATTAAGTCTGGTGGATCAACAAATTAATGATACCTTATCGAAAGGAGTCGAAATGGTTAAAGATAATATTACTACTTTTAAAGAAAAAGGATTGGTTTCTGGAACGACAAAACTCGTAACAAATGTGGTATCGCAAGTCCCTGGTGCTAATACTACTTTGAAAACAGGCATGAAAATCGTTGATACAATTTCTTCTGGAAAATTGGAATCAGGAGTAGTTTCTAAGGTAACTAAAGAAATTACTGGAGGAATTATTAAAGCGAGTGGTTTAAATGATATTTTAAAAGTAACTGGTGGTAAGGAAGTTGTAAAGGCAATGGTTAAAGAAAATATACAACCTGGAATAAAAGATCAAGTAAAAAATATTGTCAGTAATATTGGAAGTTACTTTAGCTGGTGGGATAAAACACCTAAAGAAAATAAAGGCCTTAGCATTTGATAAGGAGAATAATTTATGAGTATCTTTACCTCCAGGATGATGGCAGCTTTCACACCAAGCGATTTGTTTATTAATTTATATGGTTCGATAATGAGCGAATATGATAAAGAACCACATAATTCAGGCGCTTATGATGAGCTTGCTGAAATTGTAGAAAGCGCCAATGAAGAGGGTATTTTATCAGTGATAATGCGAAATGAAAAAACTCTTTATTTGTTTCCTATAACAGATATCCCACAAAAAGATGATTTCCTCTTGCAACTAACTAGCAACAGCAAACAAATTTTACAATATGAATTTAAAAAATGGTTTGGCCCTAAAGAGGTGTATGATGCGCTAATACCCCAAGATCAAGAAATTACTCAAGTATTGTTACAGTATTTCTCTTATCTCTTCTTTGTGCATCATTTATCTTTTGCCAAGGGTCGATCGAATTGTCTTTATCTGAAGATTTCCCCCGGAAAAAAGTTAACAGAGTGGTTAATAAAAATAGGAAAAAAAGATATCAAACCAATGTTGAATTTAATAAAAAATAAACCTCCTGTTGAATTTTTTGATTCTATAACTACCATCATGGTTGAAACATCAGTAACTGATAAGGATGAGATTAATCTTTTTTTAAAAGAGCATATTGATACACTTATTAAGTATGAACATATTGCTTGGTTAGGTGCTCTTGAGATTGAGGATCCCCAATTACAATGGCCTTCAGATCTAAACGATCTTGATGTTTTTAATGAATGGTTTCAAATTGAAATTTACGATGATGTTGTTTCCTTAGGATCTATAGCTGATCAAGACGTGGGGCAATAAATTTGATTTTCTGTAATGAATCATCCCACCACTGAGTTGGCAAAATATTTTTACCCGCTTAATGTTCAAAACTTGAGTATATCCGGCATTTTTCATCTTTCTTTTCTTTTCATTTCGATGTAACTCAATTCCTGCAATAGTTGTTTCAGCTACTTCAAAATGATTTAAAACCAACTCTCAGAAAAAACGTATAAATCTTTATGTATTCTATTTTATTCCATATGAATCTAAGAAGAGAGATTTTTTTAGCTTAAAAGTTACTTTATTATTTCTAACTAATTGAAATTAAAAACATATTTAACAAATATATATCACATATAAACATAATCAATTGGAATTATATTGGTCAATTAGATTAAATAGAAACATGATGTTTTAAATGTGCTTAGTCAATGGCTGCAAATTTATTCTGGCTAAGAGTTAACAAAAATCACTTAAAGTAGGGACTTATAATGTTTGAAGAAATAATAAAAATCTTAAGAGATAAAGTAACTGTAAAAAAGAATGTTAAGGAAGCAATAGAGTTAAGTAAGCAAATTGGCCACCAAAAAAACTTGCTGCTTATTTTAGATATTTTAAAAAATGCACCAGAAAACAGTATTGATGTAGTTGTTTGCAATCAGTTAATGAATAAGTTTAATAGAAATTGGGCTTTTACATGTGCTGTCCATAATTTATTAATTACAAAGGAAATAATTAATGAGGCTAGCTTTAATAGCTTCATTACAATGGCAGGGAAAAACAGGCAGTTTGGTGCAGCAAAAAATGCCTTTGAGTTAGCTCGAAAAAGAAATTTAGCAAATGAGATTACCTTCAATAGTTTCATTGTTGCCGCAGGAAAAAATGGGCAATTTGATGCTGCGCAACATGCTTTTGAATTATCTAAAGAATTAAAATTAGCCAGTGCAGTGACTTTCGCCAGTTTTATTGATGTAGCCGGTAAAAATGGGCAGTTTAAAGCGGCACAAGATGCATTTGAGTTAGCTAAAAATTGGAAATTGGTCAATGAAGTCACCTTTGCCAGTTTTATTGATGTAGCGGGAAAAAGCAGGCATTTTGAAATCGCGCAATATGCATTTGAATTAGCTAAAAACTGGAAATTGGCCAATGAAGTTACCTTTGCGAGTTTTATTGATGCGGCAGGAAAAAACGAGCGGTTTGATGAAGCACAAAAGGCCTTTGAAGTAGCTAAACTCTCACACTTAGCAAATCAAATTACTTTTAATAGCTTCATTAACGCAGCAGGAAAGAATGGTCAGTTTGAAGCAGCGCAAAATGCTTTTGAACTGGCTAAGGAAAGACGATTAATCGATAAGATCACGTTTGCCAGTTTTATTGATTTAGCTGGAAAGAATGGACAGTTTAAAGCGGCACAAGATGCATTTGAGTTAGCTAAAAAGTGGAAATTGATCAACGAAGTTACTTTTAATAGTTTTATAAGCATAGCAGGGAAGAATAAGCAGTTTGAAATGGCGCAAAAAGCTTTCGAGTTAGCTAAAAAATGGAAGTTGGCAAATAAAGTTACTTTTGCCAGTTTTATTGATGCAGCAGGAAAAAATGGGCAATTTGATGCTGCGCAAAATGCTTTTGAATTAGCTAAGAAATGGAACTGGTATGATTGTTACACTTTTAATAGTTTTATTGATGCAGCCGGAAAAAATGGCCATTTTGGCGCTGCACAAAATGCTTTTAAACAAGCTATGGTTTTGCAATTAGCTGATGAATTAACGTTTGCTTGCTTTATCGACTCAGCGGAGAAAAATGGACAGTTTGAAGCAGCACAAAATGCCTTTGAGCTAGCTAAAAGATTGAAATTAGCAGAGAAACTTATTCTTCCTGGTTTTGTTGCTGCGGCAGTGTCTGAATAAAACAAAAGCGTGAATAAGAGATGAAAGTGCCTCCGTATTGCTTTCCTTGAGCTAAACTATTTAATACGGGTTCAATAGGATTGCAAGTATGAAATTCGTTGGTGTTCTTTTTTTGGGGCTAATCTCTGTTAATGTTTGGTCATCTGATTCCGCTTGTAGTGTTCAGGGTGCTTTTCGAAATACTAATGGGTGTATGCCTGTGGTATTTGTTATTCGTCATGCGGAGGATACGTCATCGGGAGAACATGCATTGACTGCTGAAGGAAAAAAACACGCAGAGCTCTATGTTATGTTATTTAAAAATTACATATGGGGTGATACTCATAGTGTAGGTAAAGACAAAAGTCAGGCTTGTGTGTGTCCTATCGGTAAAATTATAAGTATTAGTAATAAAGGAGGAGATGTTTCACCGCGAAATCCTAATCCTAATCCAAGTCCAAATCCCTATAGTACCGTAGAAAATCTGAGTCAAAGTCTCGGTATTCCAATTATTACTGATAATGGGGAAAGTCAATATTGGAGTAGTTTTCAATGGACTGCGGATGCCAAGAAAAAACTGTTTGATTATAGTGGAAATTCAGCTCAATATTCTGTCGTTATTGCATGGGATAAACAAGGTTTGAACCCTACAGAAGAGGACTATAAAAAATTAATGAGTTGGCTTAAGCCACCGGAGTCAAAAGTTCCATTTAAAGATTTTACACCTCTACTTAAGTATTTGCCTAATACACTTCCAAGTACAGGTTCGATTGCATTAGAACCTTTGAGAACAAACCTATGGGTATATTCTGATCAAAATGAAGAAGGTAAGTTTATGAATCTTCGCTTTTATCAACAAATATTTTATGCAAAAGATTGTAAAAAAGATCAGTCATTCGTTCCTACTATAAACTCAGAATGCATTATTCCTCAGCAACGCAGTTATTAGAGAGATCTATACTCTATTTGTCATTTTTATGTAATTTTTTTATAAAAAAAGATCTAATTGTTCTTTATGTGATATAGTGTTTCATTTGTTTTGGATGCCTGTTTTATGAAACATTTAAAGTGGTACTTTTGGCAATTTGTTATTTCTATTGTGTTGTCAAGTATATTGATTGCGACAAAAGTTAATGCAACGGTGGTGCGTATTCTGCAAGCGAACTTATTTTCCTGGTCTACTATGGATAAAAAAAAGAATCCTCCACCAATTGTTCGGATGACCTCGTACATTAATGAACATAATTTTGATTTTATTACCACTCAAGAAAATGATTACTTATTGACGGACAGTGTTTATAAGCTTGACCAAAAATATAAAATAGCCGGAATAAGAGAAGATGCTTCTATTTTTTATGATAGTTCTCGTTGGGCTAGGGTAGAAAATAGCCAAAAAACAATACCAATGACTGCTGATGGAGGAGGTAGAAGACTTGCAGTATTTTCTCAATTCAAAAATTTAAAAAGTGGTGAGATTGTTGCGCTTGGGACTACACATCTTTGTGTGGCATGGGGTGGGCATGCAGATTGTATTGGAGGACAAGTGGCTGCTCATAATAATGATGCACGAGCAATAAGCGAGTTTATTGAAGAGTACTCTGCTCACGTAAAAATTCCAGTGTTTGTTACTGGTGATTTTAATAATCTTCAAGATAATTTAAATCAAGCTCAAATCATAGAGTCCACTTTTGTTAATTATGGTTTGTCTGCTGTGAAATCTCATGGAAATTTTATAGGTCCAACCTTTGGAAATGCTGTAATTGATTTTGTTTATTTTCGCCAAGCAACATTGAAAAATGCATCACTTTATACACAAACACAAGGAAATCCTTCCGATCATTCAGCGATTGATACTACATTTCAGATTGGGCTATGAAATAGCAAGTGTAGCCTGGTTGCTTGCAACCAGGATTTATCCGAAGTGGCAACGATTATCAAGCTTTTGTAATAGCTATAAAGAGGCTATTTTATGTTGCAAGTCCACAAGGAAGAGCAAAAACCTCATGGTCAATTACAGACGCGACAAAACTCGGGGTGGTACGTATTTTTTTACACTGGCATTAAAGGATCGAACATCAAAAGTACTTACAAATAATATAGCATCGCTACGCCGTTCATTTCGACGAGCAAGACGGAATAATTTCTTTATCATTAAGGCGATTGTTGTATTACCTGAGCATATGCACCTCCTGATGGAACTTCCAGAAGAAGATGCAGACTATTCGACTCGATTACGGCAAATAAAAACCTATTTTTTACACGAGCTCTTATCTGCTGGAGCGCCCTTATTAAAAAATCAAAAAAATGAATACAATTTGTGGCAGCGTCGATTTTGGGAACATCGTATACGCAATGAATCTGATTTTTGTGCTCATGTGAATTATATTCATTTTAATCCAGTGAAACATGGATGGGTAAAAGAAGTTATTGATTGGCCTTACTCAAGTTTTCATAAATATGTTCGTGAAGGTATGTTACCGAAAAGTTGGAGTGGGAAGTTAATGGATGATTTTAATTTTGGTGAGTAAACAGCAAGTGTAGCCTGGTTGCTTGCAACCAGGATGTATCTGAAGTGGCAAAGATCATCAAGCTTTTGCAATAGATATTAAAGATGCTTTGCTTAATCCGGGCCACAGAGGAATAGGAATCAATTCCTTAAGCTGACGCTATTACCTAAATAGATACTAAAATGATGTTTAAGTCTGTCACTAAGGAATGGTGAGTGACCATTTAAAAAAATGAGGCGCTATTTCTTAGCAGCGACCATAAATATTCTTTGGAAAGGCAGCAAGACCTTATTATTTTTTTGCAAACGATATTCTTTTGAAATTTCCTGAATGTATTTTTTACTAAATAATTGGCCATCCTTTTCATTCATACTTGCCAATATGGGTCTTAATCCAGTGCCTTTAACCCAATCAAATATCGCTTGAAAATGTTCCATTTCCTGGTAATAAATTGTTTCCCATAAGTGTAATGGGTAAGATGATGAGGTGCTTAATAAATCGTAATAGAATGGCAAATGATAAAGAGGTTTGCTTAATTCACCATGAATCAATTGCTTTAAAAAAAGTCTCCATTCAGGATGTGTTTGTAATAACTTAATAATGACTTGATGAGTCGGTAAATGAAAATTATTCGGCATTTGTATGGCTAATATACCACCAGAATTAAGTAGTTCTAATAATTTGGGAAATAAAGAACGATGATCGGATAACCATTGCAATGAGGCATTTGCAAAAATACAATCGATTTTTTCTGGAGGGGAAAAGTGTGCAATATCACCTTGTATGAACGTAATGTTAGGGTAAGTCGATTGGGCTTTATTCAACATATCTGCAGAAGAGTCTAGTCCTACTATTTTGGCAGAAGGCCAGCGTTGCTTTAATAAGATGCTGCTATTTCCTGGTCCACAGCCCAAATCATAAGCAGTCTTAGGGTGAAATGAAGAAGGAATTACATTGAGTAAATCGTGAGCTGGACGTGTTCTTAATTCTAAAAATTGACTGTATATTTTTGCATTCCAAATATCTTCCATTTTTTTCGCTCCTAAACTATTTAGACGAAAAAGGAGAAAGCCTCATCTTACAATTTGAAAAGATAAAGGCTGTTTTTCCGATTATGAGGAAATATCCTTTTGAGCCTTTTCTACAGCTAAATAGACACAAACAATGGTTATTATCGCCATCAGGATGAGATAAACGGAAACTGGCCAAGTTTTTCCGTTTGTCGAATGGACTATTTCAGTCGCAATCAATGGAGTTAAGCCACCTGAGAGCGCTGCGGATAAATGATAAGCAATTGCCGTTCCGCTATAGCGAATACGTGTTTTAAAAAGCTCGGAATAAAATGCACCTTGAGCTCCATGCATTGCTGCATGAGCAAAGCACATGCCAAATATTACAGCAAAAAAAATTAAGGAAGGGTTTTTAGTTTGCAATAACCAGAAAAATGGAAAAGCAAACAATCCCATCAATACAGCACCTGAAATATACACCGGGCGACGCCCAATCCGATCAGATAGTCTCCCAAAAAAAGGAATGCAAAATGTTTCTAAAATAGCGCCCGTCATTACTGCATAGAGTAAAAGTGTTTTTGATAATTGCAGTTGGATTGTTCCATAGCTTAATATAAAGACTGTTAGTACATAAAAAGAAGAACTTTCTATAAAGCGTGCCCCTATTGCCAAAATAAAATTTTTAAAATGAGAGCGAAGCATTTCTAAAGCTGGAACTTTGGGAGGGCGTTTGTGTTTCATGGCTTTCACAAAAACCTGACTGTCCATGACTTTCAAGCGAAGATAAAAACCAATAAACACTACAAAACAACTCAATAAAAAAGGAATACGCCAGCCCCAAGATAAAAATTGTTCTTTGGGTAGAGAAGAAAAAATAAGTAATATTATGATAGAAAGTACTAAACCAAATGGGGCTCCAGAATTTGGCCAACTTGCATAAAAACCTCTTTCTTTTTCTCGACTTACTTCAGCAGACATCACCACGGCTCCAGCCCATTCACCTCCGACTGCAATTCCCTGAATACAGCGTAAAATGACAAGACAAATAGGTGCAAAGATACCAATTGTATTATAAGTAGGAAGTAAGCCAATCAAAAACGTAGAGCCACCCATTAAAGACAGTGTCGTAATCAGCATCTTTTTGCGACCTAATTTATCACCATAGTGACCAAAAATAATACCGCCCAGGGGTCTGGCAAAAAAACCAACAGCATACGTGGCATATGCGGCCATGACTCCTGCTATAGGACTAAATTTAGGGAAAAAAAGAACATTGAAAAATAAAGCAGAAGCAGTGCCAAATAAATAAAAATCATACCATTCAATTGTTGTGCCAATAAAACTTGCAATAGAAACTTTTCTAGATGCTTTCGATTTAGGATCTTGTCGTATGAGGGTCATAATAAACTTAAGTATTAACAATAGGTATTTATTTATCCTATATGAATTTTTTTGAAAATGCGAATTATTACTCCTAAGTCAATGATATAAATGATGATTTAGGGCAGTGTGTTTAATTGGCAACGTTTTTTCAGGAAGAATGAACTTTTGATTCATGAGGTACAAGAAAGGAGTGCAATTTATTTTCAAAATTTGGACATATTCTTAAAAAATAACTAGAATTTTTATAACACGCTCATGTTTTTAATTATATTGAGTGAGTAGTAAGAGATAGGGAAATCATATGAACTATTTGAATATTATTTTAAAAACATTAGATAAGTTTGCACAAAATTTTGTCGCGCTTATTCCCAATATCATTATTGGCGTTTTTTTTGCTGCTATCACTTATTTTATCGCGAAAATAATAGGAAAAATTGTAAGCTCATTCTTACCTAAAATGGCAGTTCGGGCAAATTTAGTAATAATTTCTCATAAATTAACCGTGATATTGGTTTGGTTTATTGGAATGTTAATTATTTCAGCCATAATTTTTCCATCAGTGACAACTGCAAATATTTTAACTACTTTGGGATTAACGTCAGTTGCTGTTGGTCTCGCATTCAAAAATATTTTTGAAAATTTTTTTACTGGTATTTTACTTTTACTTAGAGAGCCTTTTAGCATTGGAGACTTCATTGAAGTAGATTCTCAACAAGGTTATGTTCATCGTATTTCGATACAAAATACTCATCTACGTAAAACAGATGGAACACGTGCCTTTATTCCCAATATGAGAATGTTTACGAGCACTGTGAAGGTTCTGACTGATACAAGACTCAGAAGGAAAAAAATCATTTGTAGTGTGGATTTTGATACTGATTTGGAAAAGGCACGCACAACCATTAAAAATGCCGTCACACAATGCGAGAGTGTTTCCAAAGAAAAGTACATTCAGATTTATGTTGTATCTTTTTCATCTAATGGTATTGATTTTGCAATCTATTGGTGGACAAAACCCGAACCTAGCCACCTGCGTTATTCTCTTGATGAAGTTCTTACGAGTATCAAAAAAGCTCTTGATAAAGAAAAAATTTCTATGACTTATTCAACATCAGTGAGCTTTATTGAATCGTTAACAGTACATCAAAAGACTCCAAATTCTAAATCAAAAGATGAAGGACAAAACTCAAGTAAATAGCATTGTAGGTATGTCCTGTTTTGAACAGCTATGGCTGGGTTAATTTTTTAAACAGTCAACAATTTTACCTTCTTTGCTCCAAGAGCCTCCTTGACATTGCATTCCAGAATCAATGTTTACATTTTTAAAAATTACGGAGCTGCATTGGTTATATTTGCCGCAGAATATTCGCGCTTCTTTCTTAGAGTTGATACTATAAATATTTTGATAGGTTATATTTTTGATAATCACATAGGATTTACTGCCTGTTTCACTGTATTCCATGTCATATAAAATTGGATATTTGACATTCTCCATGGTGATATCACTGTAGGTAATGTTCGTTACTCGTCCTTTTTTAGTGTCAGAGCAGTCTTTCTTATCACATCGCGTTTTTATACGCAGTCCATTTGAGGCGTTATGAAAACTGGTATCGTTAATCATGATATCCGATACCGTGTTTTTGACCCCGCTGCCGATAGAAACTCCGTGCCCATAAAATAAATCGACATGGCTGATTTTAATGTCTTTGGCGGGTTCATTAATGGCATTAATTGCGATACCGTCATCACCGTTTTTTATGATAATATTATTTATCCGCATTTTAGTGATTGAACCTACATTAATGCCGTCAGTATTAGGCGAATCTTCTGGGGCATCGATACGCAAATCATGAACAGCGACGTTTTTACCACCTCGGATCATAAGGTGAAAACGCGGTGAATTTTTTAGTTGTAAATGATCGATAGTTAGATTTTCAACATGATTAACGTGAAGCAAAAAAGGCCTTTTTTTGGAGGTTTTGTATTCCCACCAACTTTCTCCATTGCCGTCAATCACACTACTCTCTGGATTATCACCACTTAACCTAAAGTGATTCACATGAATAAGATTGATTAAACCACGTTCTTTTTCCCAGCTTTTATCCTTGCGGCTCACAGCAACAAGAGTGACACCTGAATCTAAATGAAGGGTGATGTTGTGATGTTTTTTTATCGTAATTGGTTTTAAAAGGTATTCTCCTGATTGGATGATTAATGACAAATTATCCTGATATTTCTCCAGAGTTTTTTCAAGTTGTTGGCTCAGGTTATTACCTGAGCCAAAAAAAACACATTCGGTGTTGTCAGTTTTACTGGCGGGTACATTACAACTGACTTTTACTCCCTCAGCTTGAGCGGAACAGATGAAAGTAGTCAGAAGGCCAATCATCCATACTGGTTTTAGCTTGTTCATAGTGTCCCCATTGCATATTTGATTTGGGCAGAGTGTATCATTAAGGTTTAACTCTATAGTTAGGTGCGCGTATTTTTTGCATTATCTTAACTTAACGTGAGTTAAGGATAAGAAATAAATAATTTATTGAAAATAATGAATACAAAGAAGGTTCTTGGTAAATTTCGACTTTTTTCACCCTAGCGAGGTAAGAAAGGCGTCAAAAGGTTACTAGCACCTGTGGTGAAGTTTTCTGTAATATTGATGATTTTTGCAATAATTATTCGCAAAAAGAAAAACAAAAATATCTTCTCAGTCCGATCAAATTCATTTGCCATATGGAGCATTCTCGGTATCGTAGTCCTCTTAATTTTTTAGTTAATCTTGTTGGGGGGCTTGCGGCTTACTCTATTAAACCGCGTAAACCCTCCATTAAAACAACTAAACTACCTCGATCTTTAAATAATGCGCTTATCCATAATTGACGTTAACTTAAGGTGGGTTATGGATAAGGATGTTATTAGAACCAGAATCTATCTGACTTCGTTCGGGCTGAGGAGATGCTTACGCATCGTCTCGAAGCCTTAGCACAGAACTTGAAAATTCGTGCCAAGGCTTCGAGACGGCGCTGGTGCGCCTCCTCAGCCTGAACGGTTCGAAGTAATAACCCGATCTCTTATTCATAATGGACGTTAACTTAATGACCGTAAAGGCTGCTCATTAAAAAAATATCGGTTTTTTGTGGTCGTGGTGATAATGTAGGTCAGGGGTATGTGCTCGCTGAACAAGCCCATCAACGTGGACTTGTGGTGACTGTTTGGCAAGTAAGGCATAGCTTGACTCCCACCAAGCCCGAAAAAATGCATGATGAAGTTTGGGAGGTTATGGGATCCTGTATTCAGCGAGGTGTATCTTTACTTCCCTACAGTAATGAGGTTAATCTCGATGAGCCCGAACTTATTGTAGATGTGATTTTTGGCATTGGTTTACGAGGACGAGTCTCATTTGAGATCGAGATGCTTATTCAACGATTAAAAGATCCTAACGTTAGCGATTGAAGTTCCTACTGGAATAGATTCTAATTCTGGAATTATTGCAGGAGTCGCACTTCCTGCGGCAGCTACCCTTACTTTTTTAGGAATGAAATCAGGCTATTGATTGGAGAAGGCACTAAATACAGTGGTGCAATTTTTTTCAATGATTTGCAAGTTCCAGTAGATGTGTTTCAGTATGTGGACACTGTAGCAGAAATTTGTATGTATCATGCTTTTCAAAACACATATGGTTTAAAAAAAACTTAAACTTTTATTAATGAGATTCTTGAATGACAAAATAGTTTTTTGCTTTTTTATATCATCCAAGAATCTAATTATAGTGCTAGGTAATTGTCCAAACTTATTACTCGCAAGGAAAAAATGTTTTCTATTTAGATAGAAAATGCTCGCTGATGATCTGCTCTACGATCGACCGCTCTTTCAATCATCTCAAGCATCATCATACTAGCAATTAAATTATCAATAATTCGTTCCATCTGTGGCGCATAATGGCTGTGTACAAATACATGAGAAGGTTGTTGCTTGTGCTCCCTAGTAAAGTAGGTGTGATGTTCTGCCCCAAAAGATTTAGTTTTTAAATTTTCAGCATTAATCTTTGCTAATAAAATTTCCAAAGGCGATGGAGTAACATAATAAAATACAGATTGATTTCTATAAAATTTAGGCTGTTTGAATTGGGCTGCATCCTCATGAGAATTAAAGAAATAGTAGAAGGCTGGTTGGGGTTTAAAAAAGAAGTGTTTGCTGTATTGAGGTTTTGGGCGTGGCATTGTTTTAAATGAATTTGATTCACCGGGTTCATTAGTTTTCGATTTTGGCTGTGGACGAAAATTTTGCTTATCAGCATGTGGTTCAGCTTGATACTGAGGTTTAGGGCGATATTGAGGCTGAGTATTAAATTCTGGTTGAATTTCCTTACCTTGATCATTAACCAAACCTTGATCATATTTTTTACGCTTTTCTGCATCACCTAAGATCTCATAAGCTGCTGCCATTTCTTTAAATTTTTCTACAGCAACAGGATTATTAGGGTTTCTATCTGGATGGTATTGTAATGCTAATTTTCGATAAGCTTTACGAACTTTTACCTCATCTGCCTGCTCATCGATGCCTAAAATCTGATAAAGTTTTTTCGCCATAACTTGCTCCAATAGTGCATTAGGCATGGAGTATAATATACCTCTCCTTAACTCATGCTTAAGGACACACAGCTTTCTTAAATAAATCATAAAATCAGTTAGTTCTCTTATGTTTCTATGAAACCTAAAAAGTGTATACCTCCAACATAATTCGAATTACTCCATTAATCCTACCCTAATTTTTTTGTATTTAAATAAAGGGTATGAGGTTTTGATTTTAGGAGTAGAAAATGGACGAACTAAAAAAAGAAATATTACAAAACTTAATTGTTTCTGTAGAAATTCTTATCAAAGAAGAAATAAAACGCCATCCGACTCTCAAAGCACCTGCTTCTTCTGCCTCTAAGATTCTTAATCTGATTAATGAATTTAAAGCCTTAAGTGCAGAAGACCAAGATAATATCGAAAAACTTAATCACGTAGTCGCAAAAATAGAGAGATTAGCCGTTACTTCCCAACATAATCGAGATAATCCATTGGCTCGATTTTTGATGGCTGACTCTTCAGGAGTGTATGATGATATTGTGAATAGCATTGCTGTTATCAAAAATAAATTGCTGCAAGATTCGGTATCTTCTCCAGAAGTACAACAAAATGACGATGATTGGATAGAGCCTTCTTCAGAAGATAAATCCGAAACCTCTAATGAGAGTCAGAGTGAAAACATTATTGAACCTAGAGCTTTGCCTATATCCTCATCTTTACCTTCTTCGCGACCTCTTCCGGAGTTAAAAGAGGTACAAGAAGAACAAAAATTATCATTTTCGGCTAAAGCTTATGATGATGATGTCTGGGAAAGACCTATTCGAAGACGTAAGGCTAGAAGTCCTCTCGAGAGTAAAAAACAGGATACCAGTGAATCTAGTGATGTATCGATATCCTCTTCTGTATCTTCTTCGCAACCATCCCCAGAGTTAAAAGAAGCATCATCGTCCTCCAAAGTGCAAGATGATGAAGTTTGGAAAAAAACTCCTCCAAAAAGCACAATTGGAGACCCTATAAAAAGTAAAACCTCCGAAATTCAGTCCAGTGGTTCACCTATAGTTTCATCTTCTTCACAACCGGATCCAGAGTTAAGAAGACCACGGTTGCAACGTGCAGATCGAGCTATATTTAGACAGTCAGTAATAAGACCTCTGAGGAGTCTCAACACAGAAGATCAAGATAAAGCTGTCGAAAAAAAAGAGGCCCCACAAGCCTCCTCTCCCAGTTTTGCTTTTATTTCTGAAGCGACAAATCAGCAAATTATTAAAGTAATAAATACAAATTATGCACCAAATCTTAAGGGTAATTTTGAATCTATTTCATCTCAAAGCAGCCAAGAAATGCTACACAGTTTGGAGCAAAATTTAAGAATTTGTGAGCGCCTAAAACATCCTTATCCTACTTGGGTTTATACAAGAATTGAGCCTGAACACCCAGGAGAGAAGGCCATTATAAAAATTAAACACGATCCAACAACCTCAATCACCGCTGAAGAATTAGATACAAAGATTAAGTATTCTATAATTACCAGAAAATTAAGTATCATAGGAGGAGTATTAACTCTTCTTGACTCACCGGATTATTTAACATCTAACCCTGAACAAAAACAAGCGATAAGAAATGAACTTGCTAGGCTAAGCAATGAAATCATTGCCTCCAGAAACAATGCGGTGACGCCTGATCCCAAAGAAGAGCTGGATCGTTTTGTGGTCAGTTTAGCAACATCGCTTAAAACAATGACTCATCCAGTACCCAATAATATAATCCGTGATATTCGTGAAGCAGAGCGTTATTTTGTTGCCGAACATAACAAAAATCAGGTTTTAATCGTAGAAACCCCTAGAGAAAATGAAACAATCCTACAAATAGATATTGGACTTAATCATCAACTCACTTCGGAACAAAAACAAGAATATTTGGCCATTCATAATAACGAAGACAAGCAACCTAAGTGGTTTCAGGCGTTGAGTGCAGCCGAACAATCTTGGTATTTGGAAAAAATTCCACATCCTAATAATCCTGAAGCAGTAAAAGAAGAGAAATGGAATAATTTCCAACTTCTTTTCAAATCATCGGCTATGCCGCATGCCCCAGGTTTTCCTAACGCCCGAATCAATTATTTAATGTTAAAACGAAATGAAGACCTTGAAATTGTTAGCGCGAGTGTGAAATCTGCTACTCCTGTAAGTTATGAAATGCCTTCTGAGGAACAGGAAAAACACTCTAAAGATAACGCACAACAACTTGTAAATATTACCCAACATTTGGCCTCCATCAATCATGAAAATTTATGGGGGAATTTCTTTCGTGAGAATAAACCTAAAATACCGATTTTAATCCAATCGTTATTAAGCGAAAAAGTAGAAAAGATGGGGTTCGAAGTAGCAAAAGCTGATAACCGACTAATTCAAGGCCAGGTAAAGGCCATGAAAGATCTGGATGCAGAAGGATTTCACCTCATGTATCACAATGATGGGACTAATGCTTTTTCACGTGGAAATAAAATCAGTATGCGTGATGATTCTGAGTTTGAAGAATTAGTCAATATTGCTGAAGAATTCCTTGCTGCGGTTTATCACGAACTTGATCAAAGAATTAATGCAAAATCAGCTCATGCTAATTCTGCTTTGGAAATTGAAGGCGGATATTTATTTTGTGTTGAAAAAGGAAAAGCAGCTGAACAACAGAGCCGTCTTAATAAATTTATAGAAAGATTAGAAGCAAATCCACATATAACATCGGAGCAGAAGGCAAGTATCATCATCATGATTCGAGTTTTGGATGAGTATTATCGTGATCCTCAAGAAGACCCAAAATTATCACGCAATAAGGCAGAATATATTATTGCTTTAAAAAAGCTATTAGTTGAAGCAATGGGAGGAGCTGCTAGTAATAATTGTAAAAGTGGAAAAGATCGAACCGGACAAAGTGAAGTCTATCAACATGCTCTTACTTTATTTACCATGCTCCATTCAGAATCTGATGCACTCTTGCGTTATGATGAGAAAGGCGATCGCCGAAATGCATTTTGCCAACTTGCAGCGATGCTTAATGCATCACAAAAGATCCAAGAAGCAGCTGCTTTTAATACACCAGGTTGTGTAGGGACTAAATCAAATGGAATCTCTAAAATTATTGATGATGGTATTCGCCAAGAGGGCCAGTTTAAAGATCTTCATTCAAAAGGTTGTAAATTAGCGAGCATGAATAAGCCTAAAGAGTTTATTAAGGATGAAAGTAGCAAAGCAATGGAAGCGCAAAAAATGACGACTAAGACAACAAATGCGAAAAATAGATTAAATGAGATAAAAGGTTTAGCAAATAAAAAGGCTCAAAATAATGGGTACGAAGATATCAATCATGAAAGTAGAAGAGATATGTCAATGAGTAGATAACGTATTTGATTAAAAACATTATTGGGATCAGATATGTGAACATATACTCGAAAATCCCCCGAAATAGGGGACAGTTCTGAAAATAAGTTTTATCGTTTGCCTAAGGATAGGTGCGAGTTGCCTTTGGTGGCGTGTCGATTAAATCAAGAAGCTCAAGAAGTAATTGATTGGCTTTTTGAGTGTGGTTGAGCAATACCCATTTTTTCTCAGCTAAGTTGGGCTCAGTGCGATAATAAATTGAGAAAAAACCATTACCTATGTTTTCTTGTTTGATACGTAAAAGAGCGTGTTTTTGAATCAGTGGATGATCAATGTTTGCCTTATTTTGGCAGAAATCGCGAAACGAAAGAGACATTTTATCTTGATAATGTTCTAAGTACTCATCTTGTATTGTTTCGAAAAGGGTGGAATGTCCGCTATCAAGTTTTGAATCTTCACGTAGTATGCGTACTATTCTTGAAAGCATGTCGTTATATTGTGTAGGGCTCGCTTTTTTCAGAGCGGATTTTCCTTCCTGAAAATCTGTTTCACTCAAATCGAGAGAGTCCATTAAGAAATGAATGCATTGCATTGCTTCGTTATAATGAATAGTTGTGCCATAACTTGCACAAGCAAGTTGGAATGCGAATGGAGTGGGTCTTGCTCCCAAATGATAAAGACGTAACGCTAAATCTTCATGACCTAAACGCAACAAAAATTCAGCAGGAAGCATCGCTTCATAGGCAAAATTATCTTCATTATTAATAATGGAAAAGCGCTCATCGTGAGTTATGCTAGTCTCAATATAACCAATAAAATCATATAATAATTCAATAAGAGTAGGGTCATCTAAGCTCGATACAATTAAACTTTTGAGTGGATTATTGCCGCTTTTGGGATGGATCAAATTCAGATAAGGGGATTGATCAATAGCCGCAAAATTAACTCGCTTTGCTATCAACTCTCGAAACAAAGAGGCCATTTGCGCAGAAGAGAAATTTAATTCATTGGTAGCAATAATATTTGCTAAAGTTGTACTCGATTGGTTCTCTTGGGTTATCTGCTCAGGATAGCCATAAACTCTCTTTGTGGCGGTAGCAGTCCAGTGAGGGGGCGTATGCCCTTCTTTTTCAATAGTAGTATGGCTATTAACCATAATTTGTTGATTTAAATATTCAGCATCATGACTTTGAATGAAAGACATTAGTAGATTGTATTTGGTTTCTTTATCAAGCGGAGCATTTAATAGATCCTGTAATTTGCCATCCTTAACGATTAATGGTTGTTTGCTTAACGCTTGAGAGGAACCAGGATTAGCATGATGATAAAAAAAATGTGGGGTTTTTTCTGCCATTTTATCGCGCATAATTACGAACCTATTCAGAAAGTTTAAATTTGATTGCTAATATAACAAAAATGCTGAATCATGCTTCATTGTGTAACCACTATCTGAGATCTATCAGTAGCTTATTTTATCCATGATGACTTTATATTGATTACATTGTGCCTATAAGTCAAGTGAAAAATGGATCTACTTTGTGAAAAAAAGAACATCTCTGGTGTACTTAGGCCTTATCAAAATGAACATGTTTAATCCGCAAGCAATCTCAGCCTACGGATTGTTGAATTGAAAGGGTTTCAGTTTTTTTATGATGGAATGTTTCTATAAAGATTAAGACCTATCGCAGTTATTGGATTTTGGTTTAGCCTTGGTAACTTGGTGTTGTAGGTGAAGCTACCCGAGCATAGTGATCGTAATGACCATTCATTTCTGTTATAGGTTTATAGGCCTCCTCAGTTTGATATTTCGTTAATACAGAATGTAAAATTTGATTAAAGTCATCACTTGAGGTTAGATTCATTTCTTCTTTTAAATCGTTTAAGAAATCTCCTAAGCAATCTTCCCCAAATATTTTTTCTATTTTAGATAATGCTTCAAGCACATCTTTTTTTGACAATTCAAAACGTGAGTCTATTTCAGGACTAAAAATTTTAGAAATATCTGTAGGTATATTCTCTATAGATAAAGACTTAGCTTGAGCATAGTATAGGGATGCTCCTATATTGTAGCTTACAATATCAAAAGCGGCTTGCTGCAATGTGCCCATGAGTTGAGTCACTTGCCAATCGTCTTCTATTTCTTTATTTATTTCACCAGCTCTTTTAAGTTGCATATAACCAGCCCCTAACCTGATTAAAGGCTGATAGCGAGATAAGCTTGTAGTCGCATCCATGATTGCTTTTGTGTAATGATTTTCTTCATTAGATCCATAGGCGTTAGCTAAAGGTTCTATCATATTCAAAAAATACTGTGCATCAATATTATTAGTGCGAGCATAGTAATCTAGGCTGTTGGCTAAATTGGATCCACAGCTAAGTTCATTTCGTATGATTTGTTCGGCGGTAATCGGTAATTTCACTCGGGTAGCTTTCTCTTTTTTAAAAAATTGGTTTCTTATCCCCTTGGAGGTTGGAGTTTCGCCCCTCTTTTTTTGAGATAGCGTTTGCTTTTTAACGCCCATGATATCAAAATTGTGTGTTCCCTCCGCATACTTAGTGATACCCCATACATAGGTCCTGAGTGCAAACATTGAAAAATACTTACCATGCAGTGTATCATTTTTTAATTCACTGGCAGGAGAGTAATGATATTTTATAAACTCATCCCTTTCTTGTTTGGCCATGAGCTTACATCCTTTAGGACTATCAATCTCTTCAGTTCTAGCAAATAATGTTAAATCAGTAGGTATTGGCATTTATAATCCTCCTTCTGTAATTGTAGATCTAAAAATAAAGAATTGCAGGATAAAAATTATTACAGTGAAGTATTCAAGATTTAAACTTTGTAGCTTGTTGGTGCCCAAAGTATATAAAAGGCATCTGTTGATTTGACAAAATTTAAGCATTGTCTATAGTTTAGTTAAACACTTATTTAACTGTTAAACTAATTATGCTTACTCAAGACCAAATTATTACTTTAAGTGACACACTGCATTTAATGGGTGAAGCCAATCGTTTAAAACTTCTTATAACTTGCCTGCAAGGTCCAAAATCAGTTTCGGAATTAGCGGAGCAATTACATCTTTCAGTTCCTTTAACCAGTCATCACTTAAGTCTTTTGCGCTCTGCACGCCTCCTTGTTGCTAGACGTGAAGGTAAACATATTTATTACAGTATTTTTGATACGCATGTTCGCTGTATTTTGGAAGACATGCTGAAACATTTTACTGAAGAAACGGAGAATTAACATGAGCTTTATTAAGCGTATTTTTGGTAATTACCTCAATAGCCATCAAGGCGGATATCGTAACTCTCATCATGGTGGATACTCCAAACCGCGCCATGGGCAAAAGAATTATTATAATGATTCTTCGTTTAGCAATGAGCCTCAAGGTGTTCGCTGTTCGAAATGCCAAACCTATAATGCCCCAGATGCTCGTTTTTGCGGCCAATGTGGTCAAGGAATACAAAATATCATATGTGCTTGTGGCGCATTAATTGTGGTAGGTGCTAAATTTTGTGGCCAATGTGGGCAGTCAACAGGATAATGCCATTAACTGCAACAGTCTTCGCTGTGACTGGACTTGATTCTCCAGCAGAAGAAAGAACAGCCTCCACAGAAAAATCATCCTGAGAGTGGGTATACTGGTGGCTTTGGTGGTGATGAGAGACACATGCATCAAAGTTAATCATCAAAGAACGTAAAATTATTTAATAGGCATAACGAACTATCTATCTGGATATATTATTGACAATAAAATTTGAAATATGATTATAATGATGGGACGGATGTAATTTTTATCACAAGGAAGGTGTTCAATGAAAAAGATATTTCAATGGTTGGCTGTAGTGCTCGATGACATTGTTGGTGTTGGTGAGGAGAAACCTAACAAACGTTATATGAGTGTTTATGAGGCTCAGAAAAAATTTGATGCTGGCTTGATCAGCATGCATGAATACAATGAAGTATTGAAACGCACAAGAATGTGATTTAGATCCAAAACAATAAAATTTGTGAGTTTGTATTTCCAAAGCGCAGAAAAACTTGTTTTTCTGCCTCTGATTTCGGGATAATTACCCCTGTTTCCCACGACAAATTCTCATGTTTGCCCCATTACTGAAATGATGGCTGGATAGTAAAAAGTAATTCTAAGATGAAGTAGAAAACAGAGATGAATCCTCTAAAAATACCCATGGTTGATTGATTTTTGTGCAAAAATGGCGTATCATTATGAACTTACTTCAAATTAAGGCTTTTAAATCCGATGAGAATTGCAGCTTAAATATGCCCTGATTAGACAAGGGCAATTATCCTACCTTTAATTAATACTTAAGCGCGTAATTTCATGCACAAACCTATCCGGTTTAAAGAATTCAGTCTTTTCTTTCCTCATAAGCAATGCTTTTTCTGATTTTAGTGCAGAAGCTCTATTTTTAAAAGATTACTTAGGAGCAAAGATTGCAATTCTTCATGGAGGACGACTTTTAAAATTCATTGAAAATCAATACGTTTACTTAATTCATCAAGGAGCAATCGGATGGATGCCATCATTCGAGGAGATAAAATGAAAACAGCTTTATCATTAAATCATTTTATTTTACAAGCAATCAGGCCTTACAAACACTACATTTTTATGTTTGGTTTTATTGCACTTTATTGGGCAATCAATAATGCTCTAGCACCTTACATACTTAAAATTATCATTGATACGGTAGTAGCTCATGAGGGAAATAGGCAGGAAGTATGGCGTGCGGTACGGCCCTATGTCTTGTTTTATATCGCATTATGGATAGGAATTGCTTTCGATATGCGTCTATTGGATTGGGTCAAGTTGCGGGTATTTCCAAGCATACGCCAAGATCTGATGAATAAAATGTTTGATTATTTAACAGAGCATTCCTATCGTTATTTTCAAAACAATTTTGCTGGTAGTTTATCCAATAAAATTGGAGACATGCATTCTGGGGTTATCACTATATTAACAACTCTTGATGACGCTTTTGCTCAATTTTTGGGGTTAATAGTTGCTATTGGGATGATGTTGCTAGTCCATCCTCTATTTGCAGTTATTTTATTGGGCTGGGCAGTTTCTTTTTTATGTATTTCCTATTGTTTTTTCCATCCTATACAAAATTTATCACACATTTTTTCTACGACACGTACCAAAGTATTTGGTCGCTGGGTGGATAGTATTAGTAATATTACTAATATCCGATTATTTTCTAGAAATATTTATGAAAGCCAACGTATCAGAGAGTCAGTGGCAGAAGCTGTCAGTCAAGACAGAGCTATGGAGTGGATGATTATCAAGATGCGAATTTTCTGGGATATCAGCATTATTGTACTTATTGGTGTGAATATTTTGCTCTTGGTTAATATGTACCAAAGCAATCAAGTTTCTGTTGGAGACTTCAGTTTTATTATTTCCCTTTCCATCAGTATTTTTTACAACCTTTGGTATTTGGCAAGTCAATTTGTAACATTTGCAGAGGAAGCCGGAAAATGCAAACAAGCTTTAAGTATCATGGAGATGCCTCATGAAATCGTAGATAAAAAAGAGGCAAAACCATTGATGGTCAAAGAGGGACAAATTGAGTTTCATGATGTGACTTTTCATTATCAAGAAGGGGCTCATCTTTTTAAAAATAAAAATATTGTAATTCCTGCACGACAAAAAGTAGGTTTAGTGGGGTTCTCCGGAAGTGGGAAGAGTACCTTTGTGAATCTTATTTTACGTCTCTTTGATGTGGAGTCCGGTGAAATTCGCATTGATGGACAAAATATTGCTGAAGTAACTCAAAACTCTTTGCGCGAACAGATTACTATGATTCCTCAGGATACCACCTTATTTCATCGTAGTTTGCTCGAAAACATTCGTTACGGTTGTGTGACAGCATCTGATGAAGAAGTTATAGCAGCATCCAAAATGGCACATTGTCATGAATTTGTGAGTCAATTAAAAGAGGGGTATGAATCCTTGGTTGGAGAGCGGGGTATTAAATTATCTGGTGGCCAGCGTCAACGAATAGCCATTGCTCGTGCAATGTTAAAAAATTCACCTATCCTCATTTTAGATGAAGCAACTTCAGCATTAGATTCTGTTACTGAAAAGTACATCCAAGAGGGATTACATACTTTGATGCAAAATAAAACAAGCATCGTTATTGCCCATCGGTTATCAACTTTGTCGCAAATGGATCGTATTTTGGTTTTTAATGCAGGCAGTATTATTGAAGAGGGTACTCATGAGGAGCTCATACAAGCCAATGGTCATTATGCTCACCTGTGGCAAATGCAAGCAGGTGGATTTTTACCAGATCAAGAAAACAATGACTCTTGAATGTGGCATCAATTTTCTAAAAAGGTAACTTATTCATGTAATACGTGCTTTATAAAGCAGTTAGGGCTTCGATTAAACAATTAAATCAATAACATCAGAAAAATAGCTTGGTTGCTCTGTTCTTGTATACCAAGCTAGTACAAGTTTATTTTCATAGGATAAGCCGGAGTTGAGTAATATTAATTCTTTCCTGTTTAAATAAGGTTGGCATAATTCAGTAGATAGTACTCCAAACCCATACCCATCTATAAACAAAGATAATAATGATTCATTGATGTTAACAAAATGGCGTTCCGATCGAATATGCTTTAGTAAATCGTAGTATTTTAGATAATTTAAAGTCATGGGATCAGACTCATCAAAATCTATTATTCGTTCTGTTTGTAAAATCTCTTTTAAATCCCTTGTTTCCCAGGATGAAGTGCCTACTAAGACATAATTTTCCGCTTTGATGGGTTTTACTTGCATTTCTTTAAAAATATGTTGAGGCTCGATAATTACAAAATGACTAACGCCAGTTTGTAAGGAAGTAATTCTTTGTGCGGAGTCATTCACGTTGAAGGTCATTAATAAATTAGGATATTTTTTCATTAATTGAGAGCAATTAGGAATAATGCGAGAAGCCATAATACTGGTTGGGCCGCTAATACAAAGTCTTACAGTTGATTCAATTCCTGCACCATGAATATTGGCTAAAGTATGACCTTCTAACTCCTGTGACGCATGGCAATATCGAAGCAATGCTTCGCCTTCAGAAGTTAATAATACACCATGGTGTGTACGAATAAATAAAGTGGTGCGTAAACGGGCTTCTAACGTTCGTATTCGTTGAGTCACCGCTGTTTGAGTTAAATGAATCGCTTTGGCTGCAGCATGCATACTTTTATGTTGAGCTACAGCAAAAAAGACTTGTAGTTGTGGATCCAGTAACGTCACTAGTGATCTCATTGTATTCTATTTATTAATAGGTAAATCAAGTACGAGTTTAAACTGAAAAAAGCGAATCTGTATATGAGTTGCAATTTTTTTTGATTAAGTTCATTCCCCTTTTATTGGGTAAGATATATTTACCTATCTCTACTAAATAAAATTGTTCAAATCCGGGAATAATATATTTTACACAGTGAAACCCAGTATCAATATCTGCAATGGTTGTCGTATAGATTGCAAAATTTTTATTCCGAATTCGTTGAATGATTGTATGCAGTTGTCGTTCAAGCGACATATCTTCATGATAACCTGGGAGTGAGTTGAAATTTACCATCTGGGAATTCTTAATTAATTGAGAAATATCAGCTTTTGCACATTTAGCTAATAAGGGAGTGGTGATAAAGTTTTTTAATGTTTGGTTTTGATTCTTTTCTAAATGTTTATTAAACAAATGTAAGGGTTGTAATGATTCAAGGAGAGCTCTTTCCAGAGCGTAGTCTTTGAATAAAGAAGTTCCACAGCCAATAGGTTGAATAACCATAGGTTGATTTGTCATTGAAACGAGAACAGTAGGGATTCCAATATCGCTGGTTATATCAACAAGAATGAGCTCTTCTGAATACTCCTTTTCAAGGTGCTTAATCATTTTTTTTAAGTATTCTGGTACAGATTGTTTATCAATTATGGAAATTTTATTATTCAGTAAAAATGCTTGGATAAGGAATAAAGAGTAAGCATCTCGTTCCACAGCTTCATTTAGTGCATGGATGCTTGCTTCTTCTCTACTGGTTCCTGATGCTATTCCAGAATCGCATGCATTCCATGCGTACGGTTGATAATTAAATTGATCTGTAGAGGGTGGTTTTTTTCCATAGCGGGGATCAAGCAAATAAAAAGGATAGTACAGGTATTCACCTGTTATGATTTCTACGCATTGTGCAAATGGGATCTTTTCTTGATGTCTATAAATTCTAGGATCTAAGAGGTGAAGCTCTTTTAGTTTATTAACAATCAATGGATTATCTAAAGAATAGTAGCGTTCTCGGTTATGATTATATTGGCAGAATGCATGAACGGCATAATGTTCTATTGCTTCAAAACAAGCGCTGACCTTAGATTGAATACCTATACCTTTACCACAACCATAAAATAGGGTATTGTTTTTTGTGTCTAGTAATTTGCAATGGTAGGTTTTAAGATCTGTGCCATAAGTGTTGAATTCAGCACGTAGTTTTAATTTAGCCATAGTGGATTCTGCAATTTCCATAGCTATTTCTGGTAACAGTTGTCTTTCATAGTTGTTGTTCATTTAATACTCCTAAACCACGGTTTTTTATTGGCAGAAACTTTGCATCTCTAATCAGACTAAAGTTTTCTAGCTCTGGAATGAGGGTATAAGTTATAGCTACTCCAGTGAGGGACTTGTATAAAACTTTTGTGTATATATTTGCGCCGTGTTTTGATAAAAGATTCACCATTAATTGGATTTGTTGCTCAAGATTTTTAGACAAAGAGTAAGAAAAAATATTTTTCCATTCCACATCAATATATTGTTTTTTATCTACGAGACACTTTAAATCATTAATCATTGCCTTAAGTAATAAAGGGCTATTGGAAAAAAAGGCAACATTTTCTTCACGATATGCCCTAGCGTTTTGGTTAAATCTATCTTTGTATTGTATTGACTCAAAAAGTGCTTGTTTTAAGGCTGTTTCTTTAGCAAGTGATGCGCCAAATCCTTGGGGTTGTAATAACATGTTTTGCTTTGTAAAACTAACTACAAAAGAAGGAATATTAATATCACTTGTTACATCCATAATGATTAGGTTTTCATTAAAATGCCTCTCTATAGCTGAAACTATCTTAGCGATGTTTTCAGGAAGGGTTTCCTTCAAGAGTAATCGAGTAGGGGTTGGAGCTTTAT
Source organism: Legionella cincinnatiensis (assembly GCF_900452415.1). Lineage (NCBI taxonomy): Bacteria > Pseudomonadati > Pseudomonadota > Gammaproteobacteria > Legionellales > Legionellaceae > Legionella > Legionella cincinnatiensis. The sequence goes on from NZ_UGNX01000001.1 coordinate 1,717,033, forward strand.
TAATGATCGTTTTTAATAAAAATAAAGAATAAGCATCTCTTTCTATCCATTGATTGATCCCATGGATGATTGCTTCATCAGTAGTCGCACCTATTGCTAATCCAGTAGTATCACTGAGTTCACTAAGGTAATCTGTTCTGAAATTTTTTAATGGTGGAATAAAAGTATAAATTAAACCTAGAGGATAATGAATTTTTTGAGTTATATTTTGATAATGAGTTAATTCAATCCAGGGGTAACTATTATTTTGATACACTTCTTTTAATAAAAGCTTTGGCATTAACTTTTTATCTAGCAAAATTTGAGTTGATGGGGAGGTCGCAGTAGAATAAAAATGCAAACCATCAATCAAGCCATTGTTCCATATTTTGAAGCTAATTGATTTTTCTAAAGATTCGAATAATGCTTTTATTTTTGCAAGTTGGCTAAAACCGCTAGCGCCACCTAAAGAGGACAATTTTAATTCGTTATTATTAGCAGCGCAAAGGTAGGTACTTAAATGGATATCTTCTTGATTAATATCATTAAGGCATTTGAATCGTGGTGTAATGAGATTTTGTTCTGCTTCTTCCAGGCCAATCAGCAAAGCATCATCAAGATTATATGCCCGTTGACTGATTGCTTTTAAAGAATGATGCATAGCCACTACTCCTTCAACGGGACAATAAAAGTTATTTAAGTAATTCTTCTAATTCTTTATATTTTTCCATGTCGAATTCGCCATAACCTGGACCGGCAAATTTAGTGCGACCATAGTCTTTGTCGAGCGTTTTATAAGTGATGATACTTTCTTGTTCTGTGTTATTCTCAAGTAGTTCCATTGTTTCTAATCCTTATTTTTTATTGTTGAATTGATAAGTAAATTTTTTGCTTATCGCTTGAGATAATACGGTTTTTTATATAAATACAGATAATGAAAAGAATGAATTACGTGATAAGGAATTATCATCTCTCTGATAAGTGAATCTATGATGAGCGATATGAGTTTGCATTGAGTATGTGAATACTGTGACTGATATAAAATAAATGAATGATCCGATTTATATATTCTAAGTGGTCAAGCAAAGTCTTTTAAAATGGCTGTTCCTGCTCAGTAAGAGTTCTTGACCAGCAAAGAGATTTAGAATATTTTGGATTACATTACTACCATATTCCTATCCATATTCATCCTCTAGTGCTTTTGCATCACATAGCTTCCTTAAAGGTCATCCACATTTTGTTTTCAAAATCATATAACTTGCATTTCTTAAAAATACTTAACACGTATCGTAACTTAAACTGATATTCATGAAAGTACTCTCCATATTTGGCTTTTAATGCCTTATGTGCTTGCGGTAAGTGATAAAAAGGAATTCTTGGATCTAAATGGTGAGGGATATGTATCATTATATTGTGTAATAATACTCTTGAGATTTTTGAGCAATGGATAATCGTACTGCAGTACAAAGCACCCACAGAATGAGACCATTCGTTTTTTAAATCAAAGAAGGGGATATCGGGATGTGTGTGATGTAGATATACAATTATTGCAATGAAATAATTAAAAACGATAAAAGGTAAAATGACTGCAGCAAAAATACCAATAATACCTCCTGAAAAAGCATATGCCAAAATTGACATCATTAACGCGTAAAACAGAACGACAAGTTTACCATGTCGATAATATTGGCATTGTTCTTTTTCTTTACCTGGATTAAAGCATACCATTTGCTCCCACCAAATTCTGCGCAAATAATGGAAGGCACAAGTGAAAAAACACCGCTCTATTCGATAAAGTAAGCGTTGGAACGTAGAAAGTGATTGGTACTCTGAACACGTCAGAGGACGCCATATCCAATCTATTGGAGAAAAAGAGGCAAATCCATGGTGAACTTTGTTATGGCCAAAGGCCCACATTCGATAAATATTTAATGAGGGGAGCATCGCTATTGTTCCCAGCACCTTAGAAATTTTGTTGTCTTTGAAAAGAGCTCCATGTGCCGCGTCATGTGCCCAAACAAACATCATAGCTGTAGCTATGCCAGCAATTAAACCGCCTAGTAGCTGTAATTCCACATTGACATTTAAAATAACCAGGAAAATTCCTAACAAAAACAACATGAGATCAAAAAAATACCAGAATAAAGCCTTCATATGAGACTGCTTATAGCACTCCTTGGGAATGCTTGAACGAGCCACAGATGATTTTATTTCCTTTATTTGTTTCCATAATTTATCTGATTTGGGAGATTTCATAAGACGTTACCTCTATTTAATAAATAAAAAATAATGATGAAATTGCGTTAAAAAATAATTAATTAGAAAACACGATTGTTGCTGGTGTAATAATGCAACCTATAATCTTATTTTTTGATTATTTTAATGAGTTTTTTATAGATGACATTGATCTAGATCATGGAAATGTAAATGATGAAAAACTCGTGTATTAAATTTTTTGCTTAGAATATATCTAAAGTCAGGTGAATTTTATTCTATTAGTTATTAGAGTCGGTTCTAAAATTTTTTGCCATAAGTGGCATTCATGTCAGCAATAAGTTTTAATTTTTCCGGTCGCAGAAATTGAATGTTTTTATGATCGATCGCGATAATTTTATTTTCTTTAAATTGAGATAAAAGACGACTGATAGTTTCTGCGGTGAGTCTTAAATAGTTACCTATATCTTGACGAGACATTGGGATAAGAAACTTCATTTGCATTTCTGATGGATGTAATCGGAATGCTAAATCAATCAGAAAAGCAGCAAGACGTTGTTCTGCTGTGATTGAAAACAAATAATTTCCTATGTTTAGTTGTTGACTCATTAAATATAAAATATGTTTTTGTAGTGCAGGATTTAAATGCAGTAATTCTAGGAAATTATCATAAGGAATTTCACAAATAACACTATCAGATAATGCCACTGCTGAAAAAAGATAATGCCGGGTGTAAATTGCCTCAAAACCAAGGACTTCACCAGTGAAATAAAATCCTCGAATTAATTCATTTCCATCAGTATCAACTTGATAAGTTTTTAAATTTCCACATTGAATCACATAGATGTTTCGAAATATATTCTCAGGAAGATATAATACTTCATGTTTTTTTAAATAATGGTGTTGCTTTACTGCACGATTAATTTGATTCATCCATCGTGAGTTTCTCTCTTCTGTAATACAAAAAGGAGAGAAGGTACAACGCTCACATGTTAAATGATAATTATCAATGTCTATCATATTTGAACCATCATGTAGACTGAAAAGGCTAGATTATTTATTATAGATTGCAACTATATTTTATCATACAAATTTCTTCCATGATGGAGATCAATGTGGTTTATCAGAATGTTTTATAGAATCTTCATAGGCTCGCTTGCTGGTTCGATGGCCAGTTCATTTCTGGGAGAGGTTGGCCTCTCGTCTCTATAATTAAAAAATCCGTGCTGTTTTAATGCATCAATAGTTTCAGGAGCCAATGAGTTTTGTTCTAACCAAGTAATTATGTTGTCTGCTGAAGTCGGATGGATGTTTTGGGTTAATCCTAACAGTTTGGTACAAGCTGTTAAATCCAAGACTATTCCGGCCCCATAATTTCCATACACATAGAGCGCATAATAGAGGTATTCCCATGGATCAGTGCCATTTGGTGCTAAGTTGAATAAATTTGGGTGTGATGCAAGACTTGCAGCCGCATTTTTAAGCGCCAAAGCAGTGAGCGCGCAACAGCCTGTGATTAACAATGTTTTGAGCAGATCAACAGGTTTTTGTTTGACGTGGGCAACAACATTTCCAACAATGTGATCGGGAAATTCATATCCTGCCATAAAAGCTACTATACCCGCTGTGATTCCAGGAGTGATGGCAATGGCTAATTTAGCTGCATAATGAAGTTCATCCATGGGGCAATTGTCTAACAAGAGCTGGCAGATCAGTTTAAAACCATCATAACCCGCTTGACTGCAAAAAATAAAAAATGCCGCGCTCAACCAAGTACCAGTACCTGTCGTTGTTAGAAAAGTCACAAACTCACTAAGACGGGTAGAGCAAAATGGTGCTAATAAATCAGGCTGTTCTAACAGTTGTTGGTAAAACTGCCCCAACTTATCTTGAATTAATTCCTCATCAAAGGTTTGATCCGCTGGTCTTATCCATGCTAATGCTTCAGGATGCTGCTTATTAATAAGACTTAATTGCGCTATGATTTGTTTCTGAAATTGTCTGTCTTCATTAAATTTATTTTTAATCATGGTAAAAAAGTTGGGTAGGAAGACAAGACGCACAGCGGAAGTCATGCAAAAACTGGATAAAGCGGAAAAACTGGATAAGGCTTGCGGGGCCCAGCTAGCAGCATAATATCCCATGGCTCCTGAAGGTATAGCGGAAATTGTCGAGATCAGCATGATGGTAGAACTCGATAAAAAATTGCCAGTACTGGTGCAGAAGCTTCCGGCGATTTTTTTTAAGCTTGCCATCATGTGTTGATAATAACTAAAACGTGTTCCCGTACCCACAGCGAGAAAAACAGCGGATGAACCAACCAGATACAATTGTGTGTTCAGATCCAATCCGGCCCACCAATCGGCGCCTAACGAAGCAGGAGTTTTTGTCAATACATAGGGTAAAAAGGGGAGCGTGGTCACAAAAGCAGCAGTGCCATAAGCCACGGTCGACCAGGAAGGCAAATAGCATGTCAATGAGAACGGTGAAGGTAAGTAACGAGTCAGCCAGCTAGTGGGAGAAGTAGGGGATACATCAAAGATGGCGGCATTTTGATTTGGCTCGAAAGTATGATAATTAGGTTGGGGGTTGATATTCCATTCTCCTCCATTTTTTGAATGGGGCACGGGTGGAATCTCTTGCATTTCTAAAATAACACTATCATCTTCATGTCCTGATTTCATAGTCCATCTCGCTCAACAGCTTTGATTGAAAACTATCAAATCGGCACATACTGTGCAAGGATTTAAAATTTTTTATCCCAACGCGTTGGACTTCTATAAATAAATGGTAGTCACCCCAATCATATTCGCTGAGTTGGAGTACTAATATGCAGGGTATCTCTGGGTTTTTTCAGCAGCAATCACCCCAGAATCTCCATGATTACCTCCAAATAGTAAATAATGTTATCAATTTTTGTTTATTGTTTGCTATTTTGCAAGTAATTATACTTATTCTTATTCACGAATTTTGGAGGTTGTTATGCGCATCGTCGTTATAGGTGGAACAGGCACTTTAGGGCGGGCAGTGGTCAAGGAACTATCATCCCGTCATGAAGTAATAATCGCTGCAAGGCAAGATGGTGATGTCTTTGTTGATATAACAGAGTATCATTCGATAGAAAACATGTATAAAACGCTGGGCCGAGTCGATGCGGTTATTTTAACAACTGGAACTGTCCATTTTGGTGCGTTGGATGAAATGACGGAATCACAATATTGCATTGGTTTAAATAATAAACTTATGGGACAAGTTAATACGGTGTTGATTGGGCTTCCTTATGTCAATGAGGGTGGTTCATTTACACTAACTAGCGGTATATTAAACCGTGATCCTATTCGCTATGGTTCGTCAGCTGCCATGGTCAATGGTGCCTTGGATGGTTTTGTTAAAGGAGCCGCCATTGAAATGTCGAGGGGCGTGCGTATTAATGTGGTTAGCCCAACCGTTTTACAGGAATCGATGATTGACTACGCTGACTATTTTCATGGGTTTATACCAGTATCTGCTGCTAAGGCAGCAATAGCTTATTCCAAAAGTGTAGAAGGCACGCAAACAGGACAATTGTATTGTGTGTGACAGTTTAAATTGTAATAGCTGATATGAAGAGCGAAGAAAGAGCTAAAGTCATTACCTATCCAATGTTGTAATCATTCCAGATGAGTTTGACAGGCAAGCAATACTTCATCAAATGTAGGACTTTGATAAATATTTGGTCTTATCGTCTTTTGATGGATTTTTTTGCTAATACAGCCTGGGCCCATTTAGCAAAAGTATATAAATAGCCGGGTTGAAAGATATTTTCTTCTTTTAAAATTGAATTTGGGATGAGACTGTTTATAGTATTTTGCTAGGTGATCCAGGAGCGAACCATGCAATAGGGCAATAGTAGCCTGTGTGTCTAGGAAAAAGGGGGCATTGCCATGTGAAATGAAAGATCTTAATTATATTGGCTGTATCAAGGCTACATATTATTCATATTCTAACTGAAGATAAAAATTTAATCCTATTTTTGGCTTTTTTAAAGGTGTAGTTTAATAAAAAATACCATCTTGTTCATATTGCTTTTTTATAACATCCTGATTACTAGTCTCTTCATTCTGTGTAACTTTAGAAAAAAAGGTTAAATTAAAATCTGATTGACTCTTATCTAATTTCACCATCTAATGATGATTCTTTGAATGATCAATAAAAGGAGGAGGCTCTAATTCATGATCACTTTTATTCTTTTTATCACTTTTATAATAGATCCATCATGTAATTCCTATAAAAAGGTGTGAAATTTTTTTTAGTGGAATTATTATACTTAAGAACATGAAGCATTCCACATACTATTTTTTTGCACGTTTCTTTTTGGGTTCAGGGAGTTCTGATGCAGTAAGCCTAATTAGTTGAGTTAGCCATTCACTATCTTCTAGAAGGTCACCAGATATAAGTAAGTAAGGTTTTGCTCCTGGGTAGGGAATGCCTTCAACATAGTTATTGATAAATGCTTTACCGGAGGTGGTTGGTTTCATAAATAGCTGATCATCACAAACTAAAGCCACAACTTTTTCATGATAATAAATTGCATATTCTCCAAACATTTTTTTCACACGGATCATATTAGTATCTGCGATTTGATCAAGAATAAAATCAATAGTACTTTGTTTAGAGGACATAGTAATTCCTACGTTAATCTGGTTTTTTAAATTTCCAAGGATGCCAAATAACAGCAGTTACTGCTAGGAGTTTTAGGTTATTTTGGTGAGCAGACATGTAAATTGGAGCCTTTACCGAATCCTTTTGGGTCTAAAGTGTTACCTATGCCTCCGGTATAATTTGTAACCGATGTCTTCGGAATGAACCGTTGTCCATTGGCGTCTCGGAGAGGATTTGAACCTCAGACCTGCCCCTTAGGCGGGGGATTTAATAAACAACTCGATATATCTCCATGTAAATCATATCTTTATAAATAAAGGGTTTTTCCGGTTTTTAATTGTATGGAAATATATTGTAATATAATCATACGTTGAGATATGCACATTTGGCACCCATAGATGAATTTAAGTCAAATCTCTGCAACTTAAGGCTATTAATTTGTTAAACCAATTACTGAATTTATTCATTATTAAATAGTATTGAGGAATTTTATTCTAAAATAATAGGTTCAATATTTAGTTGTACATCATAATGTTCTTTAATTTGTATTTGAATCCAATCAGCAAATTCCAATAATTCTGAATGATGAGCACCACCATAATTTACCATAATCAATGCATGCTGCTGGTAAATGCCAACATTACCTTGTCGCGATCCTTTCAGACCCAAATTATCAATAAGCCATCCTGCTGATAGTTTAAGTTTATCGGGATTGGGTGTGGGGTATATAGGTAAAGTAGGGTGTTGAATACATAAATTCTGCGCCATTTTCTTTGATATAACGGGATTATGGAAAAAACTACCTGCATTACCTAGCTCGTTGGGGTCGGGCAATTTACTTTGACGAATTTTTATAATTATATTACGCAAATCATATGGTGTTGGATTAGTTAAAGATGAAATTTTTTGCGCCACATCACCGTAATTTACATTAATATTAGCCTCCGCTGATAAAGTAAACGTGACGCTAATAACGATAAAGCGCGAATTATTTTTTAAAATACTGTTCCGATAACTAAATTGACATTTACTGTTACTAAGATTAACCAATTTTGCAGTTTGAAGATCATATACCAAAACATTTTTTATAAAATCTTTAACTTCGACTCCATACGCGCCAATATTTTGAATTGGCGATGCACCTACCGTGCCTGGGATTAAGCTTAAATTTTCTAGCCCAAAAGCACCATGAGTAATACAATAAGCTACAAACTCATCCCAGTTCTCACCTGCCATTGCTGTAACAATTTGTTCTTGCCCAACAGTATTCATTGTAATGCCACGTAACTCATTATGAATAACTAAACCTTGATATCGAGTGGGTATAATTAAATTACTGCCTCCTCCCAAGACAAAGAACTTTGGAAAATTAGAAATAACTTCTCTAATTTCAGCTAGCTGTTGGATTTTATTTAAGACAACATAGTAAGATGCTGTTGATTTTAAGTGCAATGTATTTAAGGGAGTTAAATCTATATTCTCTAGTATGTTCAACATTGGTTGCCAGTCAGTGTGTATTAATTATCTATTATCGCGAGTTTAGTTTTGAGGTGCAATTGGTTCTGATATACAATTCACAAAACCTTACTAAGTGGCTTTCATCAAAAGATGAAACTCATTCAACATTGCACTTATGGTTTTAGAAATTTTGAAGACTTCAGATTAAGGGTTAAAGTTTTGTGTTCTTGATTAATGCCCGTACATGGGAAAGAACCGTGATATATAGCATGCGTAGCCTGGTTGCTTGCAACCAGGATTTCACCTGATGTTCGATCCTTTAATGCCAGCATAAAAAAATACGTACCGCCCCGAGTTTTGTCTCATCTGTAATTGACCCTGAGGTTTTTGCTTCCTTGTGAACTTGCACCACATAAAATAGCCTCTTTATTATTACAAAAGCCTGATAATCTTTGCCGCCTTTGATAAATCCTGGTTGCAAGCAACCAGGCTACGGTTGCTGATATACAATTCACAAAACCTTACTAAGTGGCTTTCATCAAAAGATGAAACTCATTCAACATTGCGCTTATGGTTTTAGAAATTTTGAAAACTCCAGATTAAGGGTTAAAGTTTTGTGTTCTTGATTAATGCCCGTACATGGGAAAGAACCGTGATATATAGCACGCGTAGCCTGGTTGCTTGCAACCAGGATTTCACCTGATTGTCGATCCTTTAATGCCAGCATAAAAAAATACGTACCGCCCCGAGTTTTGGCTCATCTGTAATTGACCCTGAGGTTTTTGCTCTTCTTTGTGAACTTGCACCACATAAAATAGCATCTTTGTTATTACAAAAGCCTGATAATCTTTGCCGCCTTTGATAAATCCTGGTTGCAAGCAACCAGGCTACGTATATGGACTCATCCGTTTTTGCAAGTAATTAGCTGTGAAAAGTGAAGTATTTGCATCCGTATATCCGACCATCCAAAGAGCGACTTATTTTATTCACTCGGGCCCTGATGATATTCGCACTCTGCCTCCTTTATCGCTTGCACGGACAATAATGCCCACCGTAGCCCACAGGTATTTACAGAGTAGATTTTACCCTTTTCACATCAGCTGTTATTTGCAAAACTCAGGTTCGTATTTTATCTCCACATGTGTTCACTCTGTTTATCACCCTGATTTAATAAACTTTTATTTAAGCGCAAAGCTTCAAATGAGCAACATACTTATCATCATAAGCCCTAATTGCCCACATAGGACGTGCATTTTTATTAGCTACTGCACAGCTGCTTTATTGTAACCTCGCTCTTTATGAAGGCGTTGTATCCAGCAATTTAAATAATCAGTTTTTTTTCCTGAATTTTTTACAACTGCCCGGCCACCATGTATCAGTAAACTGCGTATGTAGCTCTCCACGTTTACTGATAGACATGAAACACTGCTTTCCTCCACTGGAATGCTCTTTAGGAACTAATCCCAAGAAAGCAGCAAAATGACGCCCATTTTTGAAATGAGTGGGATTGCCCATCGTTGCATATACAGCACTTGCTATTATTGGGCTGACTCCTGATAGCTTCATCATGCGCTCGCACACAGGACTTTGCTGACAAAAATGCTCTATTTTTTGTGTGTATTTTTCTATATCTTTATCTAAATCCAGTAATTTCTTAGGACAACGAGATATTATTTCTCGCATTGTATTCGTCAATTCATTTTCGCCATCCTCTAACATCAGAGGAACCTGTTTTCGAACTTGTGATAATCCTTATACTAAAAACAAGCCTACCTCCCTCAAATAACCTCGTATACGATTTCCTAATGCGGTTCTTGATGAGTTAAAAAATAGCCCATTTAAAGCCCTGGCAGCTCTTGGAAAGACTTTCTGTCAATGGAAGGAAGAGATAGTGCGTATGTGGCGTTTCAGAAAGTCTAATGGGATTACTGAAGGCTTTCATAGAAAGATGGCTCTACCCCAACAAAGGGGGCACTTTAATCAAGTTAGGTTAAACTAACTAATTGATTTCGCGATCAAATTGGAGATTAAAGTGCCGAAGCATAATCTTATCTTAAATTTACCTGGATTTACTATAGAAAAAGTGAGTGGTTATCAGCCACTTATATTAGATATTTTGTATCATCGAATAGCACGATGTGCCCATTGCAATAGCAAAGAGGTACGTAAGAAGTCGAGTTACCTACGCAGTGTGGCTCATGAGTTAATAGGTAATCGTCGAACGATATTGCGCTTTAAGGCGTATAAGTTGTATTGCAATAGCTGCAAGCGTTACGGTAATCAGCAATTTGGTGGCATTAATAAACATCAGCGTTCCACGTGGCGTCTACAAGCTGCCGTTTTTCATAATCATACTCGTGGGATCTCTCAAAAAGACCTAGCGCAACAATTTAATAAAGGAAAGGCTACAATCGAACGTTGGTATCATCGACAATATAAGGAACAAGCTCGGGAGTTGATGAATACACCATGTCCGGTTGTTCTGGGGATTGATGAGCATTTCTTCAGTCGAAAACAGGGGTTTGCCACCACACTTTGTGACCTTAAGAAACACAAGATTTTTGATATTGTTAAAGGAAGAAGAGAAACAGACCTATCGACCTATCTGGCGTCTTTAGTTGGAAAAGAGCGAGTTAAAGTAGTGTGCATGGATTTAAGTAGCACGTATCGTTCTATTGTTAAAAAACATTTTCCTAATGCAAAAATAGTAGCAGACCGCTTCCATGTTATTCGGTTGCTTCAACATCAATGTATGATGACCTATCGTGAACTGGCAAGCCAAGTAAAAAGTAACCGAGGGATATTAGCCTTACTACGCACAAGACCGGATAAATTAACCCCTCAACGACTATTAAAGCGTGATGCTTTTCTTAAAGACCATCCTGCAATAGATGCTGTTTATCAATTTCAACAAGAAGTTCATTCATTACTTTTACATAAAGCAATGAATAAGCAATGGTGTCAGAAAAAGATTCCTCAGTTTTTAAAAATACTTAATGAACTAAGGAGTAGTCCTTTCAAAGCCTTAGCAGCTCTTGGAAACACATTTTGTAATTGGAAAGAAGAGATAGTACGTATGTGGCGATTTAGAAAGTCTAATGGCATTACTGAAGGCTTTCATCGAAAGATGAAGTTGATACAAAGAAGAGCGTATGGCTTTCGTAACTTTGAAAATTATAGAACTCGTGTTAGGGTGCTGTGTTGTTAATGGGGAGTGCCCCCGTAATTGGGAAAGAGCCGGGATTACTGAAGGCTTTCATAGAAAGATGAAGTTGATTCAAAGAAGAGCTTATGGCTTTCGTAACTTTGAAAATTACAGAACTCGTGTTAGGGTGCTGTGCTGTTAAATGTGAGTGCCCCCGTAATTGGGAAAGAGCCGGAAATAATTCATAACCCATTGATTTCATTGGCGTCCCGGAGAGGATTTGAACCTCCGACCTGCCCCTTAGGAGGCGCGTGCATATTTATCTTAATGAATCCACTATTATCCAGAAAACAATTGAATACAATAAGTTATTATTATTGATTTGTCCATTTGAATCCAATAGAATTCACCTAAAACCAGCAAATTGGTTATCCCCATGGTTAACCCGTTAATAAGAGCGTATCTTGAAGAACAAATTAACAAAATATGAAGTTGATAATGCTCCGCCCAAGAGCAAAGAATACAATCTTTCTGATGGAGATGGTCTTTTTTTACGAGTTAGACCCAGTGGTGCAAAAAGCTGGGTATACTTTTTTCGTTTAGGAGATGATCGACGATTACATCGAATAACGTTGGGTTCATTAGATGATCTTTCAATGAAAGATGCACGCGAAGAATTAAAGTCTATTCGTAAATTGGTGAGTAAGGGTATTGATCCAAGAACGGCACGTGCCGCAGCCAAAGCAGAAAATTCACAAGCTATCACTATGCAAACACTATTTGATGCTTGGATTATTTATGTTAAAGCAACAGACCAAATGAGTGAACTTTGGGCGAAGCGCCACGAAGATCGCTGGGCTCTTCACCTTAAAAAGGCTCTTGGTAATCTTTTAGTAAAAGACGTTAATAGATATCACTTATCAGCTGTCTTGGAAAAAATGACACTTAGTGGGATTAAAGAAGAAACGCGTAAAGCTCTTACGACCCTTAATTTAATGCTTGATTATGGTTTGAAACACCGACATCTAACTGAAAATCCTGCTCGTTTGTTAAAACCCAAAGATTTTAATGTGACTGCTAATATTCCTCGTGACAGAGCTCTTTCTCTGGATGAACTAAGTAAGCTATGGATTGCATTAGACAAGGCAACTACGTCTTATAATTCCACTTCCATAATTACAGTGAGTGCTATTAAATTGTTAATCTTAACTGGTGCTCGGAGAGGGGAAGTGGCGAAAATGTCATGGAAAGAACTAGATTTGCAAAATGGTATTTGGTCTCTTCCGAAAGAGCGTACAAAAAATAGCCGAGCTCATATTATTTACCTTTCTGATCTTGCAATCAGCATTATTAGAAATCTTCAGCCAATTACTGGACAATCACCTTATGTTTTTGATACGTCTCGTAATGCAAAAGAAAGTCATATCCGAGAAGATACCTTAACACGCTATATAGCTAGATTAAGACAAGCTCCCAAAAGTAATCGTCAAACACCGTCTCATGAAGATTTTTCTTTGGTTAATATGGAACCATTTACTGTGCACGATCTTAGAAGGTCTGCTGCGACGGCATGGGCCGAACATTTAAAAATTCCCCCTCACATTGTTGAAAAAATGCTAAATCACCAGCCACTTAATAAATTAGTGATTACTTACCAACGCGCAACGTACAGTGAGGAGCAAAAAAAAGCATGGCTAGCTTGGGATACTATGGTAAGGGATAAGATGGCGAGCTATGCCACAAATACATCAAAAGATTAATTACTTGATCGAGATATATGGATTTAAAAATGAAAATACCCCCAAGCCAAAGGCAAGAAAAAATTGCAGTAATAGATGATATCTCTAAAAAATGTACTTTAGATCAATTAAAGAGAATGTATGGAAACAACTGGAAATTTCCCTCATCAGGAGAGCGTATAAAAAGATTAAACATACTAACTGATCATGAGTTGGACTGTATTCTTGCAAGAACTGGGGAGTATAGAGATTACTATCAACAAGAAACTGAAAAAAGACGATTTTTTAATCAGCCGGATTGTAATGCTGATTTTGCATACTGGAGTAAACAAATTGTTTGGAGTATTGATGAGGGAGTTGCTTTAATATTAGGCAAAGATCCAAGAAAAGTTTGCTGGGAAAATATTAAAGAATTTGCAGCCTATTCTCTTTTTGTGAAAAATTTTGAAGAAATTAGAACAACTGCAAAAGGATATGTAAAGTTCCAACAGTTATTCGACCCTGTAACTCCATCAGCTTTTCTTACATGGGTTCAACGAATGAATTTCACTAATGTTACTATTCCCCCTGAACTTATCGAATCTGTTGAGGCTTTAGGAATTCAACTTACTGATTGGCAGGATCTTTATACAAAAATGGAAAGTAGCTGCAATAAATTAAAAGAACAATACAGTGAAGCTATAAGCCTTATTGATCGTCAAAGTAAGCTCATCCAGACATTAAAACAAGAAATAAATGAATCGGCTATTTCTCCTAAATCTGAAAGAACTCATCTAAATATAATTGGTGCATTAGTGATAACTATGTTTATGGAGACACAAGGAGGAAACCATATTTCCATCTTTGAAAGTCAGAATGCTTTAATTAATTTTTTAATACAAAATTTTCCTGATGTATCGGGTATAGCAAAATCTACGCTTGAAGAGAAATTTTCCAAGGGTAAAAAGTTACTGGAAAAAAATAAATAACCCCAGCTGGGGTTTTGAAAAATTAGCTGCTACCCCAGACGGGGTGTGGGCGCATTGAGGCAGATAATTGCCTATTCTATCATGGCTCCTGAATTCATTTGGACAGGAGCAAATTCTAATGTACGAACTACCTCAAACTGGTTTTCTAAGAATCGATCAAATTCTTGGCAGCCCTAAACACAGTCTCTCTCCATTAATTCCAGTAGGAAAATCCACTTGGTGGGAAGGAGTTAAAACGGGACGCTTTCCAAAGCCTGTAAAGCTAGGCCCAAAGATCACTGCCTGGCGAGTTGAAGATATTAAACAACTTATAGAACAGGATTTTCCAGAATATAAACCTAGAAAGGGGCGATTATGCAAGACAAAAGACTTGAAGTAATTCTTTCCTTGTTTTTGATAAGGATTTTAGGAACTAGTCAAAAGTATGGGATGGGGCAGGCTTATATCCAAGGTCAACTAGAAGAAGCATGCCACCAATTAACGCTATATTGCAAAAGGAACAATAAGGATTTGCATCATGGATTTTAATCAAATTATTAATCAATTCCAAGCAGAGTTCTTAGCAAACGGGATTACTCCTCCAGACGAGATCATTGCTGATGGGAAGCTGCATCGCTTCCACATTGAAGGAGATAAATTTAGATCTAAAAATGGATGGTATGTACTTTATCTTAATGGTGTGCCGTGTGGAGTCTTTGGGAGTTGGAAAAAAGGAGTTTATTTTAAATGGAGTGCTAAAAATCAAGGCTGCATGACAAAAACTGAACTCCGTAATCAAATGGAACGCATAAAAGAAGCCAGTAAAATGCGTAATGCTATGAAAGACAAGGAACAACAGGACGCGGCTTGTCTAGCTGAGAACCTCTGGGAAGGTTATCCAAAAGCAAATCCGCATCATCCATACCTGAAAAAGAAACACATATCGCCATACTATGCTCGTCAATTTTACCAAGAAATAGTTTTACCTGTGATTGATTTTGATGGAAAAGTATGGAGTCTGCAGTATATCAACGAACTTGGTGAAAAAAGGTTTTTGTTAAACGGGGCAATTAAAGAACATTTTATGCCTGTTCAGCATCAACCACACCATAATCAAAAGATACTTATTTGTGAGGGATTTGCTACAGGAGCTACATTGGCTGAAAAGTATCCTACATATTGTGTGATTGCCGCTTGCAATGCAGGAAATTTAAAACCAGTTGCTCTCCATATTCGTAAAAATATGCCTTGTGCAGAAATTACCATCTGCGCAGATGATGACAGGATGAGATCCGATAACCCTGGGGTAATAAAAGGACGTGAGGCAGCAATCGCATCTGGGGCATTATTTTGCAAACCCAAATGGCCCGAAGGTTCACCAGAGTCATTGAAAGATTTTAATGACTTGTATTGTTGGCTAGCTGACGCAGAGGTGCAGCATGTCTAACATAGATTTAGAAATTTATGAAGAAACAAAGGGAACAGAGGAAACCGAGAGAACCATTAGTGATGACGTGCTATTTGATGGTTCCCCTAAAGATTTAGTTGGGGGAACCATAGATACTGATGATATAGAAAATCCCGTGGATTTAAAGTTGGAGATAATCTCACCTAATCATGTTTCGCCAGAAAATCTCAATGAACCTGAAATCAAACGCCCTGGATACATGGTTTATGACGATTGGTTTTCAATTGGCGGCCAATCCAAGCCGCCAGGTTTGTATTGGCATGGATTTACAAATGGTCAAGATCCTAAACCAATCGATACATGGGTGTCTTCACCTATTCATGCAAACGCAATTACGGCGGATGAGCGTAATGAGTCGTTTGGTCTATTATTACGATTTATTCAACCCTTTGGGGGATGGCGTGAATGGTCAATGCCTATGCATCTTCTAAAAGGGAATGGCGATGAAATGCGTGGTGAATTACTAAATTTAGGGGTCAGAATAAATCTTGATGCCAAAAAACATTTAAATACTTGGTTAATGCTTCAAAAACCTCAATGCAGAACAATAGCCGCAACACGTACTGGATGGCACTCCAATGGGAACGCTTTTGTAATGCCTAATAAAACTATTGGTGATGATAATGTGCGCTTTCAATCAGAATATGCAGCACATGATGATTTTATTCAGCAAGGCGATATTCAAAAATGGCGTGAACAAATTGCTACACGTTGCAGCGGGAACCCAATTTTATTGTTATCAGTGTCTACAGCCTTTGCCGCACCGCTGTTATTAAAAGCAAAACAACAATCTGCAGGAGGTGGAGGTATTCATTTAATCGGCAAGTCTAGTAATGGCAAAACTACTGCATTACAAGTAGCTGCAAGTGTATGGGGTGGTCCAGGTTATGTGCGTGCTTGGCGTGCTACTGCTAATGGTTTAGAGGCTACAGCAGCGGCATTAAATGATAGTTTATTAGTTTTAGATGAAATCAGTGAGTGTGATCCTCGTGAAATTGGTTCCATAATTTATGCATTAGCAAATGGACAAGGAAAACAGCGGGCAAAGCGTAATGGTGGATCACGCGATTCATTTAGATGGCGAACAATCGTCTTATCTAGCGGAGAGCGTACTTTATCGGCTCATATGCAAGAAGCTGGGCAGAACATTAAGGCCGGTCAAGAAGCAAGACTGCTGAATATCCCTGCGACTGATCGAGCGTTTGGTACGTTTGATACTCTTCATGGATTAAACGATGGGCGCGCTTTTGCTGATTCTATGAAGCAATCTACAAACTTAAATTTTGGGGTTGCTGGTCCAGAATTTATAAAAAAACTTTTGGAAGATAAGGACAATCTATCAGAGCTATATGCCAGGTTTTGTAAATTAAGCGGTTTTTGTTCTTCAGATGGTATAGAAAGCCGCGCGGCTTGTTTATTTGCATTAATTGCCCTCGCTGGTGAAAAAGCAACTGAATATGGTTTAACTGGATGGCAAGAGGGTGAAGCATTAGAAGCCGCTATTGAATTATTCAGTAAATGGCGTGATTTTCGAGGTCAGGGGCAAACAGAAATGCGCCAGATACTTCAAGGGATACGTCATTTCATTGATAGACATGGAGATAGTCGCTTTTCCGGAATTGATCAAAAAGCGATCGCATACGAAGGAGATAACATTGATCAAAGACCTGTAGTTCGAGACCGTGCAGGTTATTGGAAAGATACTAATGGAGGACGTGTCTTCTTATTTAATTCGTCAGCATTGCAAGAAGCAGCAACAGGATTTGATTTAAAAATTATTTTACAGACATTGAATGACGCTCAGTGGATTATCGAAAAAGATCACGGGAAAAATTCTAAAAAAGTAAAAGTTGAAGGGCGGACTCTTTCATTGTACTGGATTTTAGTCAAAGAGGAGGCTTAACTATGGGCGTTCTTAACTTATTAGCTAGTATGGAGTTAATATCAAGCTCCCCGGTTCCCCCTAAAGCAACGCCCGAGGGAACCCTGGAAATGCAGGTGGAACAAGCAAGTTCCCCTGGTTCCCTGAGCTCCCTCGATAATAATCAAGAAGAATATAGTTTTGTTGCTGGGGATACTCAATCAACTATAGTTTGCAAATGCGGTTATCGGCAACCATTTTGTTCATGTGGTTTTTATAAATTTTCAGGCTAACTCAAGGAGAAGGATAATGGCTAGAAAGACCAAAGCTCAAATAATGTTAGAGCAAGATGAAAAGAAAAAAGCCGACGAAAAAAAGAACGCAGCAACTACAGAGTTTTACTTACATTGCCGTGGCCATGCAACTATGGCACTTAGTAAATTACATGGCAATGGATTTGATGGGAAAGCCGCACTTGAGCGATTGTCCAGGAGTGTGGATCGTATTCACAACAATGATACTAATGAAATTGAAGCCATGCTTATGACACAAGCTAAAAGTCTTGAGTATCTATTCTATGATGCACTAGGTAAGTTACCTAGTTCAAATATGGAACACGCGGAGGTTTTTGCGAGTATTGCACTAAAGGCTCAATCTGGCTGCAGAAAAACGCTAATGGCATTGGCAGAGCTAAAACACCCCCGTCGGACAACGACTATAATAAAACAACAAAATAATGCTATTACTCAGCAAGTAAACAATAATGTAAAATCTGAAGCATATGAAATTGAAAATAATAAAAAAATTGCAAACGAACTGAATGCTAAGGTCGCTTATGAAGCAAAGAATATGGACATTGGAACAACGATTGCAACAGGCACAGCGAATACGTCAACAGAAACCGTGGGAGTATTCAACGGGTCCTAGGACCATAGAGGGTAAAGCTATTTCTCAAAAAAATAGCTTTAAGCATGGGGCAAGATGTAAAGAGATCAGAGATATGCAGCATGAATTTGCTGAGTTGAAAAGGGAATTAAAGCAGTTGATAAGTTATGTTCATTGAGTAATTTGGCAGTTTCTCTGTAAGAGAGCGAGTAAAATTTGAACTAATATAAAGGTTGTAACAAGGGAGAATATTATGACCACAACCTTTATAATTGTAATGGAATTGGTATGGCTTTAGACCCAGATTATTTCTTATTAGAAACTGGATTAAATGCTTCGTGGCAAACATTTACTGAGAAGGAAAAACGTATTATTGCTTTAAAAAATGATCAGTTACCGAGAAGTGAAGATGAATTAGAACAGCAACATATTACTGCTACTGCATGTAAAAAATTATTGAAGTATAAAGATGTTAATTTAAAATTTTTATCTCAACAGGGCGAATCTTTTCCGGCAACCTACCAAGAGTTTATTTATCGAACGGCAAAACATTTTTGCGAATACCCAGAGAAGCTGCCAGAACAATTTATTGATAGATTGTATAAATATATTCTTAGTGATTATCCTTGTCACATAGCAACTTTAAACTACGATAAATTACTATACGAGTGGCTAATTGAGAAAAAAATTTGCAGTGGATACTATGGTGATTTAGTTGATGGTATACACAATACTACGGGTAATTTTTGTCATGAAAATTTACTACGTATTACAAAAAAGTTTGGTTGGTATTTACATTTACATGGTTCCCCTCTATTCAAATCAGAAAATGATGGTATTCGTAAAGAAAATATCAGACTTAGTTTACCGGAAGCATTTGATGAAAATGGTGAACACTCACACATTGTTTTAACGAATACAAAATACAAAACAGATGTAATCTCTGGGAGTGATTTACTTGCTGTCTACTTCGATTTTTTTATTAATGCATTATCAGAAAGTAATAAAATTATCTCTCTTGGTTATAGTGGTTTCGATGATCATATTAATTTTGAAATAAAAAAATGGATTACCAACAAAATCATGGGAAACACTAAAATCAATTCAAATCCCAAATTTACGATTGAAATAGTTGAATGGGATGGTTCAAATAATAACCAGTCTTTTTGGGAAGATAAGTTATTTCCAAAATTCAACTATCAAACTATAAGTGTTCATGATCATATTGTTATCAATATAAAACGACTACCAAATATTTTGAAATATGATTTTCGTTTAAATAATTAACGCTCATAGATGATCGATTCTTGCGGCAATACCCAATCCTTTTGGGATAGCTTTGATGCAAGCCGCTTCTTTTAATCGTTTAGGTAGAGTATAAATTACCATGTCAACTCTGAATCTTAATTTTTTGCTTGACACAATACTAAGGATTTCTTAGCATGCCTCTCGAGTGATTAATATATGATCACTAAGTTGAGTTGTTATCACCCGACAAGTGAATTCATTTTGCGTGAAAATAATAATAAAAGTTCGGCTCTGTAACTCATCGTTTTTTAATGAGGCTGTAATGAAAGCAAAATTTTTATTGTTAGGGTTGTGTTATTTTTCTTTATTACCAATATCTGCAAGTTATGCAAATCACGGCTACTCTTATTCGTATAAAACTCCAAGATATGGTTCTTCTTATGGCAGAACACATACGGTTAGGCCTTACATAAAAAGAAATGGAACTTTTGTTCAAAGACATCGCGCAGCAAATCCGCGATCTGGTGTTCATTGTCGCAATAATGTCTGCCATTAAACTTACAGACTTGGGACATTGTATGAAGAAATTTCTATTTCTTTCCATTTTCTTAATGTGCAATTTTATTACACCAATTTATGCTGATGGATTGACACTTTTTTCAGAAGAAGTCTCTGCACAAAGTCATTGCCCAGATGATGAAGTAGTTTGGTTAAATTTGCCAACGGGTATATGGCATAAGAAGGGGGCGCGTTGGTATGGATCTACAAAACGAGGTGCTTATGTTTGTAAGCAAGAAGCAGCCTCAGCCGGAGACAGGCAAAGCTTAAATGGTAGCTAGATTAATTTTATTAGCTGATTAGTTATCTAATTACAATTGAGGAATAAATGAAAAAACTGTTAATCATTTTTTCTATGTACATATTTTCAACATCAATATTGGCTTGTGAATCTGGACACTGGATTAAATCTAAATCTTCTGATGGTAGTGTAATTGTTCTTGAAGATAACTCTGTTTGGGAAGTCGACTCCATCGATAGAATTGATTCAACTTTATGGCTACCTATTGAAAATATTGTTGTTTGTGACGATGAGCTTATTAACTCTGATACCGGGGATAAAGTCAGTGCAACACAACTTAGGTAATTTTTATAATATTTTTTCAAAATTAATAAAAAAGATTATCCAGATGGGATTTACATTTATTTCTAAGGTTATTTCAATGATATATGAAGACGATAATTTTTTGGATTCTATAAAAAAAATTTCCAAAAAAGCAGAAAATGAAATTAACGCGAAAATTGAACAACACAAGGCAGCATTAGCTAAGCAGCATGCATTGGATTATGCCGCTGCTTTAGAATGTAAAAATAGACTGTCTCAATTTGCTATAGAGCACAAATTAGATTTGGCTTTGATCGATGTATGGGATGATATTCGTTACTATTCATCTTGGCTTAAACGCGAGGATTTTGAAAATCATTTGAATATATTTAACCTTATTGAATTTGAGGATGAGCAGAATAGAAATTCAAAAAAAATAACATTTAACTGGCAAAGTCATCAGTTAAGCATTTCTTACCATGAACGATCTTCTTGGCTGCCTGATGAATCTACTCAGCATGGTGTATTTAGTTTATTTGAAGGAGAGGAGCAAGTTTTTATAGTAGATGCAGAAATAGATGATGAATATGGTTTTAGGGATTATCAGGGTAGATCAATAGAATCATTTAAGAAGAAAGGAATATGGGCAGAATTCCTACTGCACTCATGGACTGTTCTTCAAATTAGAAAAGGTAAATGTCAGGCTAACTCCAAATACTATGGACTAAATCGCATGAAGGAAAATTTTCAAGAATAATGAATCTATAAAGGTAAATAATGAAATATATAATTAAATCAGTTGGTGTATGGTTATCTACCATTATTTTTTCAATGGGTTGCTCTTTACCAGTAAATGCGTCTTCCTCATGCAAAGAAATTAAAAAAGATCAGAAAACCTTAAAGGATAATCCAGGTTACTATTATTACCGTATGGGGTTATGCGAATTTGAGTTTATTCATGATCAGAAACAATTTGATACTGTGGTGCATGCTTTAATTAAATCATCAAAATATGATTATACTCCGTCCTATTTTGCTTTGGGCTTGTTATATGACAATAAATTTAAAAGCGGTTCTTTATGGCTTCATTCAAAAGGTAAACTTAGCGACTTACTAAAATCTATTGAAAACTATAAAAAAGCTGCTGAAAATCACTCCGTTTTAGCTGAGAATAATCTTGGTGAAGTTTATCTACATTCTGCGAACTTAACAGAGAAATATAGATCAAATAATGACTCAAACGATATTGCTGGGGTATCTAAAATCCTACCTAATCTTAATTTGGCATTTTATTGGTTAGATCGAGCCGCAAAACATGGGAATCCTGCAGCCCAAGGAACATTAGCAGATTTATATTATCGTGGCATAGGGATTCCCCAAGATTTTGTTATAGCTTATGTCTGGCAGAATTTATCTGTTGCTTCTCAATTTCGGTATAACAAATATATGCAAGATAATGTTACAGGAAGGCAACTCCTTAATAGTCAAAGATTACTGGCTCAAAAACAGTATAATAAACTTACCGAGTTGCAAAAGGATTCATCTCAAACTCTTTTAAAGGAATATACAAAACTTTATTTTAAATCACCTTCAGAATTAGATAATGTATGTCAGAGCACGCAAGCTTATATTGCTGGGACACTGGCTGTGAGATATTTAGCTGGGGTTAAAAAACTTATGGAAAATAAATGAGTCATTTAAATTTTGAGCTACGCTTTTTTAGATCATTGTATAAGTTATCAATATTGGCAAAATATGTTTTATCATGTTTCTGGCGTTGATCCTTATATGATTGAAATACGGCATAAAGAAAAAGAATATTATGTCCACAAGTATTTTGAATGTCGCCGCCATCGAGGTCACCTCGATCGTAAAAATAGCTGATTGTTTCTAAATAATCGATCAAGTTAAGACGATATATGAAATCGCTTCCATTTTCTCCATCTTTTCTACTTAACTCAAGAATGTCTTTAGACGTTTTACAGAGTGAGCAGTTATAATCATTAAAAGTCGTGCTTTCAGGATTTCTATAATTTTGAACAAAAAAATTGTGAATAATTTGTCTAGCTTTTATTATTTCAGGGCTGCTCCATCGATTTGAGATAAATAATAAAAATTCATTGCTTGAAAGTTTATTTGCTCTATTAAACTCAAAGTATGCTACACCAGCAAGCAATGCAGTAGCTGTAAACAGAAACCAATTAACCTCTACCTCTCTGGATTTATTTAGAAAATCAAAGTAATCGGTCAGCAAAAAAGCTATGCCACAAAAAAGAATAACAAATATAATCAATTTGGCTCTACCCCAAAAAAGGGGGCATTTTAATCAAGTTAGTTTAGACTAACTCTTTGATTTCGCGGTCAAAAGGAAGATTAAAATGCCTAAAAGAGATTGTATCCTAAATTTGCCAGGATATTCTATTAAAAGAGTAAGTGGAGAAAACCCAGTATACATAGAGGTGAGTTATCGTTGGGTAGTTCGCTGTATTCATTGCGGTAATAAGAAGCTGCGTAAAAAGGACAGTTTTATAAGACGAATCCGTCATGAATCGATTGGATTGCGTCGGAGTTATTTGTGTATCAAAGCCCATAAGTATTATTGTCCATCTTGTGGACGCTATTTTAATCAGCGATTTCCTGGGATAGGGAAACATCAAAGAGCGACGGAGAGTTTACGAAAGCAGGTGTTTCACTACCATAGCAAAGGAGTGAGTCAAAAGGATTTGGCGCGAGATTTAAAGCTGGGAAAATCGACTGTAGAGCGTTGGTATCACTATGGTTATGCACTACGTTATAAAAAGATAGCAACTCGCTCTTGTCCTCGCATCTTAGGATTGGATGAGCATTCATTTAATAGAAAGGTTGGGTATGCTACAACCTTTTGTGACTTGGCCAAGCACAAAATCTTTGATGTGGTTGAAGGGCGTAGTGCTAAAGACTTAGAGAGCTATCTCAAGTCCTTAGAGGGTCGGGATAAAGTACTTGTAGTGTGTATTGATTTAAGCAGCAGCTATCGCTTGTTAATTAAGCGTTATTTTCCTAATGCAAAGATAGTTGCCGATCGTTTCCATGTGATTCGCTTGTTGAATCAGATGAGTCTCCAGACTTATCAACAAATTGACCCTCAAATAAAGTATCAACGTGGTCTATTAGCTGCATTAAGAACGAATGAAGCCAATTTAACGATAAAACGATTAAATAAAAGAGCCAGCTATTTACAGCACCAACCAGCAATTGCGGCTATCTATCACTTTAAGCAACGTCTCCATCGACTCCTGATGAAAAAGCATCGGACAGCAAAACAGTGTCGGCGTTTACTGCCTTTGTTTCTTAAATACGTAACGCTTTTAAAAGAAAGTCCTTTTGAGTCACTAAAAACTCTAGGTAAAACATTATATCAATGGCGGGAAGAAGTGGTTAGAATGTGGCGGTTTACTAAAAACAACGGCATTACGGAGGGATTTCATCGCAAGATGAAGCTAATTCAACGACGTGCTTATGGATTTAGAAATTTTGAAAATTATAGGTTAAGGGTTAAAGTTTTGTGTTCTTGATTAATGCCCCCGGAAATGGGGATGAGCCATCAATTTAATGAGATGTCCAAAACGTCTAAACATTATCTATCCTGACGAAGATATTTGTATTTTCAATTATAGACGATAAGCGGCGCTTCGATTTTTTGAGTTGAGTCAATACTATTTTTTCTCAGTGCTTTTCTTCATGATTAAGTTTATTTCAGACTCATTAAATTGCATTTGAGTTTTC
The DNA here is from genome assembly GCF_900452415.1 of Legionella cincinnatiensis. Taxonomy (NCBI): domain Bacteria; kingdom Pseudomonadati; phylum Pseudomonadota; class Gammaproteobacteria; order Legionellales; family Legionellaceae; genus Legionella; species Legionella cincinnatiensis. The sequence goes on from NZ_UGNX01000001.1 coordinate 1,741,485, forward strand.
ATGTGGTTTTGGGCTTTTTCTGGATTTTCTATCAGTATGGGGAGTGCTGTCATTATGTTATTAGGAGGAATATTTTTCTGAGTAGCTATGCTTATTAAGTTAGAAAGATTGATATCAGGGATTTTTAAACGATAGTGTTTATCTGTGTTATCCCTGTGGTTATCCCCATGAAATAATGGTCCACTCGGTACTCAAATAAAAATCCATAACCTATTGATTTCATTGGCGTCCCGGAGAGGATTTGAACCTCCGACCTGCCCCTTAGGAGGGGGCTGCGCTATCCAGCTGTGCCACCGGGACTTAAGAAAATTGTAAGTCTACCGTTATCATTGATAAATGACAACTTCCATTTCTATTTTTAGAAAATTGATGAAGATGAAGAAGCTTGGGATGATTAAAAATTGATATTTATGGGCGCGTGATAAACTTGCTATGGTATACTGTGAAGATTTTTCATGTTGAGCCGCTTAAATGGATACTTCCGATTTAAAATACCCATTCCATTCAGCCTGGCATTTTTTATGGCAGGTGATTAAGCCCTATCGGTGGTGGTATGTTCTGATGCTCCAGGCTCCGGTGCTTACTGCTTTTTATATTTTTGCGAATAATTATTCTTTTAAACTCATTGTTGATGCTTTTTCCAATGAAACAATTATCTCATACCATCAATTACTAGCTCCTATTTTGTTGTTTATTATAGCGCAAATTACTCTGGATGTAGTATGGAGAATCAGTGATTTTGCGGAATGGAAGGCCGAGCCTTACGCACGACAAAGGTTGTTAGCTTCTGCCTATAATTATGTGCAATATCATTCTTATGGTTATTTTCAAAATACCCCTAGTGGAACTGTAATCAGTAAGCTAAAAGGGCTTTTGGATGGCTACGATAGTGTTTTTGCGAATATTCATCATATTGTGGGCAAACATTTTTTTGTCGTTATTGTTTCGGTTTTTGTGCTTTTAGTGGTCAATCTAAGCGTATTTTGCTTTATGCTTGCCTGGTGTGTGTTAGTTATGGCAATCATGTTGCCCATGGCGCTTAAATTAAATCAGCTATCTAGTAAGACTGCAGAAAGTAAACACCAAGTAATAGGTGCTCTTTCGGATAATATTACCAATATATTTTCTTTATTTTATTTTGCAAAACGTCGTTTTGAACATCAACGCGTGACGCAGCTGATGTCTGATGATTTTGTACCGTGCCAAATTGCACTTTATCGATATGATTTTAAATTTAATATGATCGGATCAGTGCTTTACTGGTTCATGTTAATTACTGTTTTTTTGTTCATGATTTATTTGCGTACACATGGAGAAATTTCAACAGGTGATTTTTTGTTTGTCATGCTGACAGCGATTACCATTTCTTTTGATTTATGGACACTGATGAGTAGTCTTTGTACTTTTTTAAAAGAAATTGGTGATTTCAAATCTTCTTTTAACATTTTATCTATGCCTCATGAATCAGTTGATGAACTTCATGCACAAGATTTTCAAATAAGTGAAGGAAAAATTAATTTTCATCAATTGTCTTTTGTCTATAACGAAGGGAAACCTGTATTCACAAATCTTAATTTGCGCATCAAGCCTGGTGAGAAAATTGGTTTAGTCGGTCATTCTGGAGCTGGGAAATCTACTTTGATTTCGTTGTTATTGAAAAACTTCAAACCTACTTCAGGCCAAATTTTAATTGATGATAAGCCTATTGCAAGCGTTACATCCGATTCATTACGGCAACAAATTGCGCTTATTCCCCAAGATATTATGCTTTTTCATCGTACGATTGGTGAAAATATAGGCTATGCAAAGGATAATGCAACACTTCAGGAAATAAAGAAGGCGGCTGCCATGGCGAATATAGATGATTTTATTGAGTCATTGCCGGAAAAGTATAACACTCTTGTTGGTGAACGAGGAGTGAAACTTTCTGGTGGCCAACGCCAACGAATTGCCATTGCAAGAGCATTTTTAAAAAATGCAGCAATTGTTATTCTGGATGAAGCAACTTCAAGCCTTGACAGTATTTCGGAGCAAGAAATTCAACAGTCAATTAATGAAATGCTGGAGCAAAATAAGGCAACAGTTATTGCAATTGCTCATCGTTTGTCTACTATTCGTCATATGGATAAAATTGTTGTGATGGAAGATGGCATGATCATTGAAGAGGGAGCTTTTGATGAACTGGTCAACAACCAAGAAAGTTACTTTAAAAAACTTTGGGATAGTCAGGTAAATGGGATGGTTTTATAAAATCAAGAAAAATGAGTTATGTGAAGCAAAACAGAAGTAACTTTGCGACGTTCTGCTTCACGGTATTCTACAAACATAATTGTGAGTCATTCTTAATTTATTATTCGGGATAGCAATATATATCACCTCCCCCAGCACCACCTGAATGATATATAATTACATTGCCACCAACAACTTTCACTTTTTCTTTGAGGCATCGATATCCAGAGTACGTATAATAGTAATCACCTTGAGGTACAGGTCCTTCAACTGTAGTATAAGTTTGGGTTTGTGGATCAACTGTAATCGGAATGCTTTTCCATGTTTTGGTTTCTGTGATTATAGTGGTATCAGCAAAAACAGCTGTAGCAATTGCTAATTGTAATGCGATAAATAGTATGTTTTTCATTTGCATCCTCCCTGCGTGTATGTGCTAAAACAATCAGTATCCTTAATTAGGGATGCCATGATTAAATATAGCACTATTTGTTTGTTAAGTGAACTATATGGGTTTTAGGTTAACAAGGGAGAATAATATATTTTATTATGAATATTTTTAAATCCTCTCCCTATTGAGAGAGGAGTAAGATATTTTAACGACTATGCACGTAGCCACCAGTGTTGTGTACATGTACATGACTATCGTGCCCATGGACGTTACTATCGTGCCCATGTATATGGCTGCTGGTGTAAACAGTTCCTGTATCGGGATGTTCATGATGGTGAGAGTCTGGATAAACTGATGTAGTAGAGTAACTGGGTGAATAAAAGCCAAAACTATTATAACCAGTCGTAACGGTGCGATTTGGTATATAAGTAGTATTATTACGGCTAAATAAAAAAGGTAATACACAAACAAGACCGATTAGGACAAGCGCAATGGGAAATATTGGGGGAAAGGCTGATGCAAATGCCATTTTAGCAGCTATTGTGGTTGTGGTCGCTGCTGCGGACTTGAGACTTACTGCCGCAAATATCCCGGCGGTAGCTACTGCAGCTGCAGTGAGAGCAGCCATACATTTGAGTAAAAAACTATAATTAGTATTGTTTTCCTGCTTTGTAGGTTGTGTTTTCATAGGTTAGTCCTTTATGTTTCTGCTCGATTAATAATTAGTTCAACAAAAGTAAAAAAATGAATTTTACCCTTGATACATTCTTATGAATGCCACTCTCAAGAAAGCGAAAGTGCAGGCACAACAAATATTCTAATAAAATCATGCTCAATAGGATTTGCAAATTCAATGAATTCTGTTTTTCATTTTATGAAAAATGCTATTCATAAATAATCTGGTTGTTACTTTGTTAGACCCTCCACTTTCGCGGAGGGTAAGATTCACATATCAATATAAAGAGCATCAATTTTTATTTGAGTTTTAAAGAGTATTTTTTCGGGATGAGTTTCCAGAATGATGAATTGTCTATTTCAACGATATCAGAAGCTACATAGTCTAAAAACATGAAAACTCCTTCAATCAGATCTCGTGTTTCTTTATCACGAGCGAGAAAATGTTCTAGTATTTCTTTTAATCCCATTTCGTCTGCTTGAAATCCTGAGTATTCTGGATTGCTTACTACGAAGCCATCTATAGAAAACCCAGTTTTAAGATTCAACGTGATTGAGATAAAAGCATCAGTAGCTATAACTTCAGTACGTGAAAGATCTTCAGGGAGTTTATCGAGATCAATTTTTGCTGAAAGCAATGCAGTTAACCCCGTATAATTGCCATCCACGTCTTTGGTTGTTGAAGTGAGCACTCCTTTGATAAAAATGGCATCGCCATATTCTTCAGCATACTCTCTTACAGTTTCTTGCAAATATTCAATAGCACTAGGAATCATTTCATTACTTTCTTCACGTGTTAAAAACTTTGTGAAATCAAGTCCAATAGAACCTTTAAAAGCAGTGGTTGGCGATTTGCCATCACCATAGTCATAGCTTAGATTGTCAACTTTTACTTCAAAACTATTTTTTGAGCCGACTTTTTTATAAAGCCCATTTAAGGCGATTTTTTCGGCGCGTTCACTATTGAGTTCTACCGTATCAAATTTGAGTCTTGCGACAGTCTCTTGATTCTGAAGTGGTGCCAGAATATTTGTAATTTCTGAATTTAAAAGATCAAGCGCATTATCACTTGCGAATACACTAGATACAAGACAAAAACTTAAGCCAATAGAACAAAAAAATTTTTTCATATGAAACATCCTGTTTTATTTAAGTTTATTTAGGTTTGACAGTTTTATGTTTTTATTAAAAAAGAACCATGATATGGTTTTGCAAAAACTGTAGGCATGCATTATGCCATTCTTTAGCAATAAAAAGAATATTTACGTGTTCAAGACAATATATATCCATTTTTGGAGTAACGAATACGGCGGTTGATCTTACTGACTAACATTTTGGCGGGATGTGCCAATATTCTTTCTTGTATTGCTCTATGATCTCTTGACTTGATTGCTCAAACGCTAAAGGCTACGATGGTAGCTCCTACAGGTACAGAAAGACTCCATCAATTAAAGAGCTGGAATAGTAATAAATGTTATCTGAGAGGTTGTATGAGAGAATATGCTGTTCCTCCATCAGATTCATACTCAGAATTCTCGGAACTAATTTTAGTTTCGTAATGTGCCATAAGGATAACCTCACAATTAGAGCTCAATCTGCTGTTCCTTGCCACTAGGAGCAACCTTTGATTCGTTCATTACATAACAAAATACTTTCAAATTTTAACATAATAATTTATCAATTGTCCAGACAAAATTTAACTAAGATAAAAGCACAAACCTAACAAAATACCCACAGCCAGGGTGCGAGAAAACTTCGGTTTGCTAAACTAAAAATCACATTCTATATTTAATATAAATTGATTAATTATTTGTCGATATGAAACTGGATACGTCACCACACACGAGTGACATCCCTATAGCTGAAGGAGTATAATAATGTCCAGCAAACCACCATCACCACATCGAAAGTCACCACCACGGGTAGGTCTACCCATCAACAAAGGGGTCACAACAGGAGAAAGGGGGGTCAACCCAGAAGAATCAAAAAATCTACGAACACTCGAATTAGCTACCGACCAATCGTTAGCAGCACGTCACCTACTTTATTATCCAAATGAATCTTCTCTTCAAGTAATGAAACTATGCGCCAATGGGATGGATTCCGTAATGGAGAGACTAAAGCATACCGGCGAAGCAAAATCAGATCTGGATAATGATGAAGTTTTAATCAGTATGTGTACCAGGTTAATGGCTGATGGAGGAACTGGACGTCTCCCCTCAGGAGATTTTAACGCCAGGCTTGCCGAGCTCGTTGACATGAGAAAACGAGAACCAAGGCCTGAAGAATACACCGAAAAAGCAGCGTCCCTTGCTAACGACTGCCGAGAAAACATGGCCAACATAACAAACAACGCTAAAAAAGCTGGCCCTGAAGGTGCGCTCGCCCGTCAAGGTATTCTGTCATTTATGGGAGACCTGGGAGGACTCGAAAAGCATGAAACAGGTTTTGGGGCTGCATACAAAGGTCCACTTGGTGATGCCCATCGTGTATATGATGCCTACGTGGCTGGTCTTTGTGATGCCCAACGCAACCTCAGAGGTAAAGATGGACAGGCGTCTGTTGAAGAGGTTCAAGAATTTGAAAAAATCTTCCATCAAGCCAGAGTAGTCTCTTCACTGAAGGGGGGAGGTCTTTCCGCACCTTATCACACTGTAGGTAAGAAAACAGAACGTGCTCCAGTAGGATGGGGTGTCGTAGAAAGACGTGGTCTACTGAATCAAGGGGACAATGCAGAAGAACTGCTCAAGAAAGCATATCCTGAACATAAGAAATCGCTGGTGGACGCATCTTGGCCAAGCTACCTAGTATCCGATCAAGTCGTCGAGAATGTTACAGAGCCAGTAACAGGGCACGTGTCAGGAACATTCGGAGAGATGGCAACCACCATGAATTTGTTCTGTGGTACCTCTCCTACATCTTTGACTCTGGACCAGCCCTCAGGGAAACCACTCGAATCAGCGCATCCGGATCAAGTGACTTCAATTGCGGCATTGTCAGCTGCAGGACTGATCACTGCCGGGTTCCATTCTGCAGTGGAGGTGTTCCAACCCATGAGCACGTTTACTACGCACCCAACTTACGGCAGCATAGGACCAGATGCGGTTATGCAGATGAATAAGGAAGCGAGTGCCCTTCGCGCATATGTTGAATATTTGGAAACAAATGATAGGCCAGAAAGTTGGGAGTTTGAAGGATACAAACTTAGTGAGGATGAACTTAAGCTCAGCAAAGAAGATTTATTGAATAAAGCTGAGAGTATTGAAAACGCTGCAACTAAGTCTGTGGACATGATTTCTCTCCTCCAGGGAGAAGGTGGCACACTAGCGACACTCGAGGTGGCAAGAGTGATGGCCAATCACTCGGTTGATCCGAAGGTGCCAACCAAGATGTTCAGTTTGAATACGCGATTGGACGAGTTGGGGCTGCGAGGAGCTACTCCTGAACTTGAGAAAGCGCGTGCAATTGCAGAGTTGCCTTTCAGTAAGGAGCAACAACTTCAACTTGCAGAGGCTGTCACAGCTGCCGAAGAAGCTGCTGACCATTACGATTTATTAAAAGAGATAACTGTCAAATTTGAAAATACAGCTCAAAAAGCAGAAACAAAAGCTACCGAGAAAGAACAAGCATTAGAAAAAGCGAAGCAAGAACTAGATAAGGTATTAAAAGTAGGATGGGGAGTAGGAGTCGACCCAGAAGAAGCACGCAAAGCAAGGACACTTTCAGAATCATTAGAAGAAGTGAGGAAAAAAGCGTTCAGAGAAGCAAAAGCTGCAAGAGCAGAAGCCACTGCTGCAAGAGCGGAAGCAAATACTGCAAGATCAGATTTAACAGCTTTAGAGAAGGAAGTATCAGTTGCAGCAAGTGCAGAATTAAAAGCGGCAAGAGCAGAGGCAACTGTTTTAAGAGCAGAAGCAACTGTTTTAAGAGCGGAATCAACTGCTGAAGAGAAGGAAGAAATAGCCTCAGAGAAAGAAAAAATAGCTGTAGAGAAAGAAAAAACAGCTGTAGTGAAAGAAGAAACTTTCTCAGAGAAAGAAAAAATAGCTGTAGAGAAAGAAAAAATAGCCGTAGAGAAAGAGCAAGCATTAGAAAATGCGAAGCAAGAACTGGATAAAGCATTAAAAGTAGGGTGGGGAATAGGAGTGGACCCAGAAGAAGCACGTAAAGCACGGACACTTTCAGAATCATTAGAAGAAGTGAGAAAACAAGCTTTCCGAGAAGCAAAAGCTGCAAGATCAGAAGCAAATGTTGCAAAAGAAGAAGCAAATGTTACAAAAGAAGAAGCAAAAGTTGCAAGAGAAGAAGCAAATGTTGCGAAAGAAGAAGTAAAAGTTGCAAAAGAAGAAGTAAAAGTTGCAAAACAAGAAATTGAAAATGCAAAAGAAAAAGTAGAAGTTGCAAAAGAAGAAGCAAAAGTTGCAAGATTAGAAGCAACGAATACAAAAAAAGAAGCAACAGTCATGCTAGAAAAATTCAAGGGGATAAAAGAGCAGATACAGAGTATGAAAAAAGAGGAAGAACCTCAGGGGCCTCAATTTAAGGTGAATTAAAAATTTAATGTTGGCGAGGCACTATAAAAAGCAATGAAGTCCTGCTGGGCAATCTAAGGTACTGTGGATCTGCGGGATTTTATGTAAAAAAAGGTCATTCCCGATGAGGGAATGACCATATGGCTTATCTTGAACAAAAAGTACCCCAAAAAATGCCCGCATAGCCACCTATGCTTTGCTTTTCCGGAGTGCTTTTCATTCAACCTTTACCAATACCTCCTCTCGTGAACGATTACATTTCTATTCGTCTTCCCAGCTTAAAGTACCACCAGCTTGATATTCAATCACGCGAGTTTCGAAGAAATTTTTCTCTTTTTTCAAGTCCATCATTTCACTCATCCAGGGGAAGGGATTTACAGCGCCGGGATATTGTTCTGCTAAACCAATTTGGGTGAGGCGGCGATTTGCAATAAAGTGTAAGTACTCTTCAAACATTTCTGCATTCATTCCTAGAATTCCTTGTGGCATGGTGTCTTTGGCATATTGATATTCCAAATCTACTCCTTGACGAATGAGCTGGATTATTTCTTCTTTAAATTCAGAAGTCCATAAATGTGGATTTTCAATTTTAATTTGATTAATCACATCAATACCAAAATTCATATGCATGGATTCATCGCGTAAAATGTATTGGAATTGTTCTGAGGTTCCTACCATTTTGTTTCTACGACCCATGGAGAGAATTTGTGTAAAGCCAACATAGAAGAATATTCCCTCAAATACGACATAAAAAGCAATCAAATCGCGTAATAATCGTTGGTCGTTTTCTACAGTACCGGTATGGAATGTTTCATCAGCCAAACTTTGGGTATAGGGTAATGCCCACGCTGCTTTAGTAGCTACTGAAGGGATTTCGCGATACATATTGAAGACCTCTGCTTCATCAAGTCCCAAACTTTCAATAACATATTGATACGCATGAGTATGCAGAGCTTCTTCAAAGGCTTGTCGCAAGAGATATTGTCTGCATTCTGGATTGGTTATATGTCTATAAACAGCCAGAACCAGATTATTGGCCACTAAAGAGTCGGCTGTTGAGAAAAAGCCTAAGTTGCGTTTGATAATTAAACGCTCTGCTTCTGTAAGACCATTAGGATCTTTCCAGAGCGCTACGTCAGCACTCATACTGATTTCATTGGGCATCCAATGATTGGCACAAGCGGTTAAATATTTATCCCAAGCCCATTTATATTTAAAGGGAACAAGTTGATTTAAGTCAGCACGGCAATTGATGATACGCTTATCATCCACATGAATGCGTGCAGCTCCCATTTCAAGAGACTCATAGCCTGTCGCACCTGTAAGAATGATGTCTTGTTGTTGTATGATATTTTCTGACATTTAAGTTCTCCCTAATTATTGGCACGCTTCACAGTCTGGATCGAGTATGGAGCATGCTTTTGGTGCTTCGGCCATTATTTTGACTGCATTGAGTGCACTATCAGTCACTGTAGATTTCTCTGCATTAGATGCGCCCAAACTACGTAAGTAATACGTTGTTTTTAACCCACGTATCCACGCATGCATGTAAAGTTGATCCAGTTTTTTACCAGAAGGTTGGGCCATATAAATGTTGAGTGATTGAGCTTGATCGATCCATTTTTGGCGACGAGAAGCGGCATCTACTAACCAAATTGGATCAATTTCAAAGGAAGTCGCATAACGTTTTTTCAAGTCAGCTGGAATGCGACTGATTGGTTGTACGCTACCATTAAAATATTTCAAGTCATTAACCATTACTTCGTCCCAAAGACCCAGAGCTTTCAAATCTGCAACAAGATAAGGGTTGATCACGGTGAACTCGCCCGACAAATTGGATTTGACATACAAGTTTTGATAAGTAGGTTCAATAGATTGTGCTACACCGCAAATATTAGAGATAGTGGCTGTTGGTGCAATAGCCATCACATTTGAGTTACGCATTCCTTGAGTACGTACTTTAATGCGTAAGCTTTCCCAATCTAAGCGTTGTGAACGATCTTGTTCCAAGTATTTGTTACGTGCTTGTTGTAATAAATTGATAGAGTCAATTGGTAATATACCTTTACTCCATAAAGAACCTTCGTAACTGGAGTAGCTGCCCCTTTCTTTAGCTAAATCACAAGAAGCCTCGATTGCATAATAACTAATTAATTCCATAGATGAATCTGCAAATTCGACAGCCTCTTGGGAAGCATAATCAATTTTTAACTCATATAAGGCATCTTGGAAACCCATTAAACCAAGCCCAACAGGTCTGTGTTTTAAATTGGAATTGCGTGCTTGAGGTACAGAATAATAATTAATATCAATTACGTTATCCAACATACGAACAGCTGTTCTAATGGTTTGTTTTAATTTCTCAATATTGAGTCTGCCATTTTTGATGTGTGCAGGAAGATTGATACTGCCCAAATTACATACAGCAATTTCTTCCTCTGAAGTATTAAGCGTAATTTCAGTACATAAATTAGAGCTGTGAACTACTCCAGTATGTTGTTGTGGTGAACGTAAGTTACAAGGATCTTTAAACGTCATCCATGGATGGCCAGTTTCAAAAAGCATCGATAACATTTTACGCCACAATTTGACCGCAGATACAGTTTTTACATTTTTCATAAGGCCTTGGCGCGCTTTTTCTTCATATTCACCATACAAAACTTCGAAGTTCTTACCGAATTGATCATGTAACTCAGGAACTTCATCAGGAGAAAATAAAGTCCAATCAGCATCTTCACGTACCCGCATCATAAATAAATCAGGTATCCACAATGCGGTGTTCATATCATGGGTACGACGTCGATCATCCCCAGTATTTTTTCTTAATTCTAAAAACTCTTCTACGTCTTTATGCCAGCACTCCAAATAAGCACAAACAGCACCTTTACGTTTTCCTCCTTGGTTTACGGCAACTGCTGTGGCATCAGCAACATTGAGAAAAGGAACTACTCCTTGCGATTTTCCATTGGTTCCTTTGATGTGTGATCCCATTGCACGTACGGGCGTCCAGTCATTACCTAAACCTCCCGCGTATTTAGAAAGTAAGGCATTGTCTTTGATGGCACTGTAAATACCATCTAAATGATCAGGGACCGTAGTTAAATAGCAGCTGGACAGCTGTGGTCTAATCGTCCCAGAGTTAAACAGGGTTGGTGTAGATGACATGTAATCAAAAGAAGACAATAATTGATAAAACTCAATTGCTTTTTCATTTTTATCTTTCTCACGTATCGCCAGACCCATAGCAACGCGCATGAAAAAAGCTTGGGGCAATTCATAACGTATTCCTTGATCATGAATAAAATAACGGTCATATAAAGTCTGTAAGCTTAGATAGGTAAATTTCATGTCACGTTCAGGCAATAACGCTTTACCCAATTTTTCTAAATCAAAATCAATCATTTTTTCATCAAGCATTCCTTGCTTGATACCGTAGGCAACATAGGTTTTAAAGTAAGCTGGGTAGAGTTGACTCATTTCATCAAAGGTTGCATCGGTTTCAATACCTAATTTATGCAGTGCCTCTATTCGTAAACTGTCTAATAACAAACGTGCGCTGACATAAGTATAGTTGGGTTCTTTTTCAACTAAAGTACGTGCTGCCATAATTAATGCTTTATGCACATCTGCAAATTTTGCTTCATTGTAAAGGTTGCGCAGTGCATCTTTAATGACTGGTTCCGCATCAACATGTTCTAGATTACGGCATGCTTCATGAACAATCGTATTCATACGCTCTGTGTCTAATGGTTTTAATTCTCCATCAGGCATAGTGATTAACAGAAGCTTCTGGTCACTCGCTTGCTTTTTTAATTCAGTTTCGCGTGCTTTACGATGTTCTTCGCGGTATAACACATAAGCTCTGGCAACTTTATAGTGGCCGCTACGCATAAGCGCTAATTCGACTTGATCTTGAATGTCTTCTATATGAACTGCACCACCACTGGGTAAACGGCGTTTAAATACTTGAGTGATTTGACGGGTAAGCTCTTCAATTTGCTGGTGGATGCGATCCGATGTAGAAGCCGTGCCTCCTTCGTCAGCAATAAAGGCTTTAGTAATTGCTATTTTAATTTTTGTATCGTCGTAATTTACTACTTTGCCATTACGCTTAATGGTTTTTAATACACCAGGGGCATTAGCGGTCAGTTCCAATTGACTGATTTGCGGCACATCATTTACCGGATCAAGAGTTGCAGACATTTTTCCTCCACTCGGTTTTTATTTTTATTTGAGTTAGATATATTTACAGTATAGCAATAAAAAATCAATATATTGTGTAATTTTTTCATGAAAGTAACAAGATAATGTGTTTTTTAAAGAACAATGTGTTTTTGTCAAGAGAATAATATGGGGGTATTTTGTGGATAAGTTGTGATTCATTTCGTAATTATTTTTATGAAGGGATGATATTTTGTAGGTGCGATGAGCGATCTGCTTTGTTCTCTTAATTACCGCTTTATTTTTTTCACGATAATCGCATCGCTGACATTAGAAAATCCATGAACGTTAAGCAGAAAAGAACCTATATGAGCGTATAATTGGCTTGAGCTTCCTCCATCTAGGTTGATGGCATCGAGGCAAGATAAAGGTGGCGAACGAAGCAAATGAGCGAGTTTATTAGTAGTCATAGCAGCATTGGTCGTGACTAGGAGAACGACTTTACCGTCTGTAGTGATTCCCAAAGCTGAGCGTTCCGCAATTCCAGGTTTTAACGAGGGAATTTTCCGGTTAATCAATAATCGGGGACCACTTTGAATGGCAAAATCAATATCACTATCATATTGGAAATGAGAAAGGCTAGAAATATGCGCCTTATTATTTTTTATAAAGAAAACTCCCCACCAACTGATTCGCTTTAAAGGATTGGCTAATTTTCTATTAGTGATCCTTAGTCCAAGAGGATTAAATTCATGATCAAAAAAACCGCCATTGAGGCTTAGAAGTGCTTTACTGTGCTCTGCAAATTGATTAACAGATGCGTTTTTTAAGGATAAATTTTTTGCATTGACTAAGCCTAGCTTATTTTTATTGAGATCGATTCGAAAAACATAGACATGCGACCAAGGAGCCAGTATACCGCCAGCTAGATCTTGATACTCAATGCCAGGGCTTAATTTTTGCCAATTTCCTTCAGCATGAGATTGGAACGAAACTAAAAAAATAGCTATAAAAAACAAGAAAAAAAACAAATATAATTTGTTTGCATGATAAACATTGGTTTGCGAAGACATGTTATTGTATCCTTATGTACATCATTCAACACCACGGAATCTCTTATGCAAATTAAAACGCAACATAACAATAGTGAAGTACATAAGTCAACTACAGATTTAACTCGCTTGATGAATGAGGTACTTGAACTTGCCCGAAAAGAGGGCGCCACAGACGCTATGGTCGCTGTAACTAATGACAAAGGCTTTTCAGTCGATGTGCGTATGAGAGAGGTTGAAACTGTTGCTTTTAGTGAAGATAAAGGGATTGGATTGACTGTTTATATTGGCAAACGAAAAGGGGGGGCAAGCAGTACGGATACGTCGCCTTCTGCATTGGAGGCAATGGTTAAAGCCGCCTGCGATATAGCAAAAGTAAGTGCTGAAGATCCTTGTTTTGGCTTAGCAGATAAGGAATTAATGGCAACCAATTACCCTGATCTTGATTTATTTCATCCCTGGGATATAAATCCTCAACAAGCAATTGATTTAGCTTTAAAATGTGAAAATTATGCTTTGTCGTTGGATAAACGAATTACAAATTCAGATGGAGTTAATGTGTCCACTCATGAATCCCATCATGGATTTGCAAATACGCATGGGGGTTGTGGTTTCATTCATAGTACACGCCATAGTTTAAGCTGTTCGTTGATTGCGAAAGAAGGTGAGGAAATGCAACGTGATTATGATTATACCACTGTTCGTCATGCAAAGGATTTGGTGGATAGTCATTTAGTCGCAAAAAATGCAGTAGAACGAGCTGTCAGACGACTGGGAGCAAAACAAATTGCTACACAAACAATACCTATTATTTTTTCGTCGCGAATTTCTAGTAGTTTATTTTCAAGCTTTATTAGTGCAATTAGTGGTTCGAACCTTTATAGAAAAAATACATTTTTACTGGATTCAATAGGACAACAAGTGTTTCCTGAGTTTATTCGTATTTATGAACAACCTCATTTGTTAGGTGCCTTAGGGAGTTCGCCATTTGATAGTGAGGGTGTTCCAACTCGGCCTAATCTCATAGTAGAAAAAGGACGTGTGATGCAATATGTATTAGGTAGTTATTCGGCACGTAAGCTTGGGTTAAATACGACGGCAAATAGTGATGGAGTACATAATTTAACAATCGATCCAACAGCAGGTGATCTTGCTGATTTATTGAAAATAATGGGCAAAGGGTTGTTAGTTACTGAATTGATGGGACAAGGAGTAAATGGAGTTACAGGAGATTATTCACGAGGTGCGAGTGGTTATTGGGTAGAAAATGGAATGATTCAATATCCTGTTGATGAAGTGACCATTGCAGGAAATTTAAAAGATATATTTAAAGCAATTCTTGCCGTGGGAAGTGATATTAACCCTAATATTGCTACACGATGTGGTTCTGTACTTATTGAAAAAATGATGGTGGCAGGAAAATAAGAGCAATTCATTAACTGTATTAAGTTAAGAAAAAGCTTACTTATAAATAGAATCCCTCCTATTCATTATCTTCCGTGAAGATGGTGTTGTTGTATAGATTAAATATCAGGTACTACCCCCATATTTGACCTATGCAATAACATTGCGAGAGTGGAAGGTCTAATTCGCAATGGCTCTTTTACCAACAGTAAAAGATACTCTCTGAAACAGAGGCAATTCTTCTTTAAATAGAGGTAATTACTTGCTTTGTTGATTCTATATTCTACGCTTTAGATAAGAGGATTCAATTGGAGACAGCATGCGCAGCTTTATCTTGGCAGCATTGCTGGTTGTCAATACTGCTTTTGCTGATGGAGAGGTTATTGGTTTCGCAGCATTTGAAAATGGAGATTATACTACTGCTTATCCTTATTTGATGCAAGCAGCAAGAGACGGCAATATTGAGGCCATGTATTTGCTGGGACGCATGTTCCAATATGGGCAAGGGGTCTCAAAAAACCCCACAGAAGCACTCAAATGGTATCAAAAATCTGCAGAAAAAAATTATCCTTTAGCTCAATTAAGCCTAGGTTTTATGTATGATCTGGGTGAGGGAGTAAAACAAAATTTTCCTGAGGCGTTTCAATGGTATATGAAGTCGGCACAACAAGGTAATGCTATTGCGCAAAGAAATGTCGCTTTGATGTATAGTACTGGGGATGGTGTCAAAGCCAATAAAAAAATGGCATTTGATTGGTTCGAAAAATCAGCAAAACAAGGGTACAGTAAAGCGCAGGTGAATCTTGCTTATGATTATATTATGGGGGAGGGAACCAAAAAAGATGTGAATAAGGCTTTCTATTGGTATCAAAAAGCGGCAGAGCAAGGCGATGCAAAGGCTGAATACAGTTTAGGACTATTATATACGGGGCAGCAACCCGGTGTTCCCCAAGATGATCAATCAGCTTTTTATTGGTTTTCACAAGCAGCAAATCAAGGTCATCCCAGAGCACAAACTTATTTAGCTTATTACTATTTAAAAGGCTATGGAGTTGAGGCTGATCCACAAAAAGCAGCTTATTGGTATCAGGCCGCTGCTCAAAATGGGCAATCTGAGGCTCAGGTTGAAATAGGTCAATTGTTACTCACAGGCACAGGGATCGATAAGGATTATGCGCAATCTGTCTATTGGTTTACCAAGTCGGCGGCACAGGGGAACCCCTTAGGACAGGCTAAATTAGGTTATATGTACCTTGCAGGATTAGGAGTCGATAAAGATTGGATTAAAGCTTACGCGCTATTTAAAATCGCCGCAGAAAATAAAAATCAGGAAGCAGCAAAAGAGCTAAAAATGCTCCAAAAGAAATTATCTGTAGATGAGCTAAAAGCAGCTGAGGAGCTGACTAAAGAAATAGCCCAGAATATGAAAGAAGAATCTCAAGATAATTAGAAAATATTCAAGCTTTCTCTAAGAAGCGTAACCGTAATTTTTCCCTTTTTATCACGATTTCTTTTGAACAAAGAGTATACTGTTAAGTTTATATTATCACTAGTAGCAGAGGCTACATTAAGGAAGTAACTACTTTCTAGGGTGATCTGGTCACTAGCAATATCAAGCTTTTGGAGTAATTCAGCGATTTTTTTTAAGTCTTTAATTCCATTTTCTTTTCTTTGTTTAAGTAGTTCATTAAGTTGGGTATCTTTTATGGTACTGCTCAGGGACTTAAGTACTTGTTTTGATGCTGTATTGATATTAATAGGCGTGGTCTCAGGTAATACGCATATGAAGGGTTCTAAGGCTAAATAAATAGGTGCGCTTACATCTTTAACCAATCGTAATTCGGATTGGCTACTCATGAGTTGATGGCTTGGATAATAAGGGGGTTTTTGGCTGGTGTAATAAGATAAATAGTTATCTTTGCCTCGTGCAAGATCATAGGATGTGAGCCAATCACTGACAGCAAGAGTTAATTGCGTTTTTTCAGCTTCGGCAATTTGAGGTATGGTTGCGCCAATAAGATTGACAAACCCCATCATTGCTTTTCTATTTGTCAAATTATTGAGGTTATATCGAGATTGTAAATCATAAAGTGCACCACTTACTACTACTGTTTTCTCAATATGTTCCATATTTAGAGGATATTGACTTACCATTCCTTGAGCGTTCGCTTTAATAAATTTATTTTTTGGATTATTTAATTCTCCCATTGCCCAAAAAGTTTCCGCTTGAGCAGCAAGATAAAGCTTATCATGAGTGACTATAAGTTTTGTTCGGTAAATATCTAACTGGATTTTAGTACTCATTGCTGTAGCTACTATTGCAACTAAGGTCATGATAAAAAGAGCAGTAAGAAGTGCACTACCTTTATTTAGCCTCTTATGAAATGCTACAGTAGATTTTTCCTCAAATTTTACTATGGGATTAATCGTTTTAACTTTGGGCATAAAGTGCCCCTGGCAGTGTAAATAATAAATTGATTTCACCGAGATCCTGTAAAGTCAGATTCACTTGTATGGCTTTGGGAAATGGCTCTTTACGTTGATTTAAGTTCACTGCCTGTTCTCTCCATTCAGGGAGTATTTGTAAGTTTTGATTTAAGTAACCAAAATGGCAATCAGTAAGGTGGGCCAGTAAAGGCTTATCTTCATAAGCATCCCGATTTAAGGTATCAAGTGTATTCCATGACCTACGAATTAAAGTTCCTTCTTGACAAACATAAGCTACCCGTTTAAGTGTGCTTCGTTTTTCAATACTGCCAGGATTTACTACTCCATCACGAGTAAACTCCAGGTAATTCGTCTGTCCTATAAAAGCTGAAAATAGCCGCATGTCATTACCTCTTATCGCTCGTTCTACGGCTTGGCTTGTATCTTGCTGAATCAGACTTATTGCGAGTTGCAATTCATTTAAACGATTACTTTGTTCACTAACTCGAGAGCGGGTTGTAAATGCGTTATATAAAACAGATGTGGTGATTGTGGCAAGAATAGCAAATACTGCCAGTGCAATTAAAATTTCAATTAGAGTAAAGCCCCTAAATTTCTTTTGTCCTTTTAAGTGCTTTTTCATGATACATACCTGAATGCTTGTAACTCCTCTCTAAAAGGGCCTGCTTTTTCGGTGCTCACCAAAATAATTATCTTTTGAATATTTTTTTGTGACGTTGAACTGATTTTTGCTCGCCAATACCAATGTTCATTAAGCATCGTTGTATCTTGGGTTGTTTCTTGACTTTGATTCACCTGCAATAAGTTAAGCTGAATCATAGCCACTCCTTGCATGGCAACCCAGTGGCTTACTGTTTTTTCTTTGATACGGCGTGCGGTTTCAACATTTTGTGAAATTGCTTTGAGCAAAGCCGTTAGTGCAATAGCAATAATAGAAAGGGCTAATAATACTTCTATTAACGTAAACCCAGCTTTTTTATCATGCTTTATCATTTATTATTAACCACATTAAATTTTAAATCCCCATTTGCTTTGCCTACAATTAAGGCCATATTGTGTTCTTGCTCATTACCGAAATACAAAGAAAATGGAGTCATATCTCCAGATGAGGTAAGAATGATAGAGGGTACTCCAGACGGAGTACGGCGGTTGGTTTTTAGGCTAATGTGAGTGTCTTGGGGAAAATAGGTGATTTTAAACAACCCTTTATTAGAAATGGGTTTCCATTGCGAATTATTTTGCAGCTGAAGAATTTGATAGCTATCATTACTAATGCGTAGACCAAGTGTACTGGTCTCTAAAATGGCTTGTTGTTGTGCTAACTGAAGTTTATTTAGTAATTGCTCCGCAGCAAACAGAATACGCCGACTTTCCCCAAAATCACCAAAGCTAATTAAGGCAAAACCAAAGGTTATGCCTATAATCACTAGAACAATTAAAATTTCAATTAAAGTAAAACCTAGATTATTTTTTCTCATCCCAATTACCGATCTCGGCATTAATCCCTGTACCTCCAGGTTGCCCCTCCGCACCATAGGTAAATACATCCACATCACCATGTTGTCCGGGATTTAAATAAAGATAATCTCTTCCCCAGGGATCAGTTGGCAATGATTTTAAATATTGTTTCCAATTGTTAGGTATTGGGTTGGAAGTGGGTTTTTCAACAAGTGCTGATAATCCTTGATCTGTAGTCGGATAAGTGCCGTTATCAAGTTTATATAAGTCAAGAGCATTTTGGATTGCAAGTACATCTTGTTTCGCTTTGACTTTTCGTGCTTCGTCGGGGCGGCCCATAATTTTAGGAACTACTATAGAGGCAAGAATGCCCAATATAACGACCACAACCATGATTTCAATTAATGAGAACCCTTTTTGTCTATTCATCTTTACTCCGTAAATATAACCTAGGTACTAGAGGCACCTGCTATAAAGCAAATTCCCGAAAATTCACATTATACCCCATCTGGGGTTTTATTTATTGCGGTATTGTATCATATTCTTAAGTAATTAATTGTTCCATTGAGAAAATAGGCAGCAAGGTCGCTAAAACAATAAATAAAACTATTGCTCCCATCAACAGAATGACCATAGGTTCTAATAAGGTAAGTGAGGTATCAATTAAACGTTTTACTTCGTTATCAAGATGAAGGGCAGCACGCTCCATCATATTTGCTAATTGGCCGCTTTTTTCGCCGCTGGCAATTAAATGGATTGCCATAGGACTGATATAACCTGTGTCTTTTAGGGCCTCATTGATACCACATCCCTCCCTTACTTTTATTGCCGCAGTATCAAAAGACTGACGCATAATAACATTCGTTACTAAACTTGCTGCCACACGCATTGTTTCAAGAACGTTCACACCGGCAGCGAAAAGTATACCAAAAGTATGAATATAGCGTGAGACATTAATAGTTTTTACCAAATAAGACACTATAGGAAGCCTAAGTAGTAGACGATGCCAGAATGTTTTAATTTTAATATTCGCTAAGCTTTTCTTAAACGCAACCAATAGGAGAAGAAGTCCAAGTAAGGTGTAAAGACCATAATTTTTAATGAAATTGCTCAAACTGATTAAGAGCACCGTCATTTCGGGCAGTGTTTGTCCGCTGCTTGTGAATACTTCGATGATTTTGGGGACCACGAAGCTTAATAAAAAAGATATAATGCCAATTGACACGACAATCATAATGATTGGATAGATCAATGCCTGCTGAACTTTTTGTTTTGTTTGCTGTTGATTTTCTGTGTAATCTGCTAATTTTTCTAAAACGACATCCAAACGTCCAGTTTGTTCACCTGACCCGACTGTTGCTCGATATAATTCGGGAAATGCATACGGATATTGAGCCATAGCTTGCGCTAAACCATAACCCTCAAGTACTTTTGACCTAACCCCAATAATTAACTCTCTAACTTTATCTTTTTCTGTTTGTTCGCTGACACCACGTAATGATTCTTCTACAGGAATTCCAGCAGCCAGTAATGTGGCTAACTGACGAGTGAATAAAGCCAGGTCGGCTGCAGAAACTTTGCTTTTGGCGTGATTACCCGAGCGTTGCTGTGTTAAAATGCGAATTTGTGTGGGGATAAGCCCCCGATCGCGTAAAAGTTGGCGCGCATGGCGTTCAGAGTCAGCTTCTAGCACCCCTTTAGTGGTATTGCCACTTTTTCCTAGTGCTTGGTATTGATACGCACCCATAAATTTTTATAGTTTTGAAATAAAACATATAGTTTAATCTATTAGGTTTAAGAAGTCACTTAAGGTACACTATACAACCAGATTATCCTGGAGACCTATAATGAGCAAAAACATCATACTTGAGGCAATTAAAGAGCATGAGGCAAAATTAATTGACTTACGATTTACTGACATACGCGGGAAGGAACAACATATTACTATTCCAGTTTCAGCTGTAGATAATGATTTTGTTGAAAATGGAAAAATGATCGATGGATCTTCTTTTAAGGGATGGCAAAAGATTCATCAGTCAGATCTTGCTTTGGTACCTGATTTAGAAACAATTAAGCTTGATCCTTTTTTTCAAGACAATACCTTATTTATCCGTTGCAACGTTGTTGATCCTAAAACAATGATGGGATATGAGCGCTGTCCTCGATCTCTTGCTTTACGAGCCGAAGCTTATTTACAATCCACAGGAATAGCAGATACCGCTTTTTTTGGCCCTGAACCCGAATTTTTCATTTTTGATAGCGTACAATGGGAAACAAGTATTGGTGGCGCTTTTTATAAAATTGATTCGGAAGAGGCCCAATGGTACTCAGGAAAGGAATTGGATGGCGGAAATATTGGTCATCGTCCAGGGATAAAAGGTGGTTATTTCCCTGTTCCTCCAGTAGACTCTTCTCATGACATACGGTCAGCAATGTGTTTAACTTTAGAATCATTAGGAACGATTGTCGAAGCGCATCACCATGAAGTCGCTACTGCAAATCAGTGTGAAATTGCAACTCGCTTTAATACGTTGACCAAAAAAGCAGATGAATTACAAATTTTAAAATACGTAGTTCATAATGTCGCACATAACTATGGTAAAACAGCTACTTTTATGCCTAAACCATTAGTAGGAGACAATGGAAGTGGGATGCATTGTCATCAATCCTTGTCCAAAGACGGTGTTAATTTGTTTTCTGGGGATCAGTATGCTGGGCTTTCCGAAATGGCTCTGTATTACATTGGGGGCATTATAAAACATGCTCGTGCTTTAAATGCATTTACTAATCCAGCAACGAACAGTTATAAGCGTTTGGTTCCAGGTTTTGAAGCTCCCGTTCTTTTGGCTTATTCTGCAAGAAATCGATCAGCAGCTATTCGTATTCCTCATGTAAATAATCCTAAAGCACGCCGTATTGAAATACGATTCCCAGATCCTACAGCAAATCCTTATCTTGCGTTTTCAGCAATGATGATGGCTGGATTAGATGGTATTCAAAGGAAAATTCATCCAGGGCAAGCAATGGATAAGGATCTTTATGATTTACCAGCAGAGGAGCTCGTTGATATACCTACAGTATGTTCTTCTTTGGATCAATCGATGGAGCATCTGAAAATGGATCATGACTTCTTGTTGCAAGGTGATGTGTTTACTAAGGACTTCATTATGAACTACATTCACATGAAGGATGAAGAAACAAGTACAATTAGAAGTATGACTCATCCTTATGAGTTTGAGTTATATTACAGCCTTTAGGAATCAGGGTGATGAAAGTTTTTGTCTCTCTATTATTAATGATGATAATTTGCGCATCTAATGCGCAAATTTACAAATGGATAGACAATCAGGGCGGTGTTCATTTTAGTGATACCCCTCAAAAAGGAGCTCAAATCATTACTCTTCCGGATGAACAAAACTCTTCATCACTACCTTCTGTAACACCTCAAACAGCTACGAAATCAAACAAATTACACGATCATACTCTTGTAAAATTAAAACATTCTTATAGCAAAATGGAGATTGTTCGGCCTGAAAGTGGAGCGACAATTCGTAACAATCAAGGTTTTGTGACAGTAACAGCACAAACAGAACCCGATCTTTTTCCAGGCGATAAATTGCAATTGCTTTATGATAACGCTGCTCTTGGGGAGCCGCAAAAAAATCCTGTGTTTGAAATAAATGGTATGTATCGGGGATCACATACTTTAGCAGTTCAAGTGATGGATGAGGTTGGGAATGTAATTGATAGTAGTGATCCCATAACGATTTATGTTTTCAGACCGAGAGTGGGAATGGTTCCTGGCACTAAACCACATTAAGAATATATGGGAATGATTTATGCTTATTTTATTATCACCAGCTAAAAAATTATTAGAAATTTCTAAGCCATACGCAGCTAACACCTCTAAGCCCATATTTATGGATAAGACTTGCATTCTTGTAAAGTTGATGCAAACTAAATCTGTAGATGAAATTGCAGCTCTCATGGATTTATCCAAAGATCTCGCTGAATTAAATTATCATCGTTACCAAATATTTCATTTGGACGATAACGCTTCATTTCATTCATACCCAGCATTATTTTTATTTCAAGGGGATGTCTATCAAGGACTACAAGCAAAAAACTGGGATCAAAAAGCAATACAGTACTCTCAAGATCATTTAAGAATTTTGTCGGGGCTTTATGGTTTATTAAATCCTCTAGATGCAATTCAACCATATAGACTCGAAATGGGAGTTCGTTTAGAAAATCCCGCTGGCAAGAATTTGTATGATTTTTGGCAGCATACGATAACTCATACACTGAATCAACAGCTGGCCGTTCAAGAAAATCCTCTATTAATCAATCTTGCTTCTGTTGAATATTTTAAAGCGGTTGATGAAAAAAAATTAAATTATCCAGTTATTACGATTAATTTTTATGAAAAAAAGAATGGGAAATTAAAAATGATTGGTATTCATGCTAAAAAAGCTCGGGGTGCTATGGCAAGATTCCTCATGCAAAATCAATTTGATGATTTGGCGCGTCTTAAAGAGTTTAACGATCTCGGTTATCAGTTTCATGAATCAACATCTTCGGAACGACATTTCGATTTTGTCAGAGGCTCTCCGGCGTGAATTATTGCGTCAACCTCGTAGGTTAAGAGCTAGAGAGAGCTAATCGACTATCATGTGGAATTTATCCAGCAGAGTACATCGTTTAAACCATTTTCCTGCGGATGGGAGCGTTTGTTATGTCAAAAGGGATGATGAGCTAGGTTGTGGGATTAACGGTACGAAATTACGTAAATATGCCAGCCTCTTGCCTTTTTTGATGGATCAAAAAATACGTCATCTTATTATTATTGCGGGGCCTCAATCTAATAACTTACTTGCTGTTTTGCAGCTAGCAAGAGAGTTTCAATTAAAAGTGACTGCTTTTTTGATTAAGCCTTGGAAATTGGAGCTACAAGGAAATTATAAATTAAGTCGTCTTTTTCTTGAAGAGGAAGAGATTGTATGGGTTGCTCGTGATGACTGGCCTCAGGTGAATGAACTTGCTTCTAATTATCTGAATGTGCTCAATGAACCAGGTTTTGTATTATGTGAAGGGGCGAGCGTTTCTGAAGCAATGAAGGGTGCGGCCACTTTAGCTAAAGATATTATTTTAAATGAAAATACTTTAAAATTAAGGTTTCAACATATTTTTATTGATGCAGGAACGGGATTTTCTGCGTCCGTCCTTATTAGCAATCTCGCTGAATTAAACCATCAGGCCAAAATTCATGTCCTGTTATTGGCTGATGATGAAGAACTATTTTATAGCAAATTAAATCAATGGATTGGATTAATTCCTAAAAATTTCAGTTGTTTTTATCCAACAACTGCCAAAGCATTTGGATCCGTGAATCAAACGATTAAAAATGAGGTACGTCGTTTAGCAAGGGAGGAGGGGATTTTGGCGGATCCTATTTATGCGGCTAAATTATTTTATGAGTCAAGAAAACGTATCCAAATAGAACAATTAAAAGGAAATGTACTGATTATTCATTCCGGTGGAACCTTGAGTATGCCTTCATTTGATTATATTTAAATCAATGGAGATAAATTATCATCGACCTGTTTTCTATTTTAATAAACTCTTCTAATTTTTCATCATCTCGCCCTTGAAATTTCTCAACTGATCCCTATATCAATTAAATCATTAGAAAATGCGTAAACAGGAGACTAGATAAAAATGTCAAGCAAGCAACAAACTATGGGTTTTCAAACAGAAGTAAAGCAAATGCTGCATTTAGTGGTGCATTCGCTTTATAGCAATAAGGAAATATTCTTACGTGAGCTAATTTCTAATGCTTCGGATGCTTTAGATAAATTAAGGTTTTTAGCTTTATCAAATAGTGCACTTTATGAAAATGATTCAGATTTGAAAATCAGTATTGATTTTAATGAAAAATTAAAAACCATCACTATTAGTGACAATGGAATTGGTTTAAGTTGGGATGAAGCAGTTGAAAATTTAGGTACTATCGCTAAATCAGGTACTAAAGAATTTATGAGCCATTTAACTGGTGAAAGTGCAAAAGATTCTCAGTTAATTGGTCAATTTGGGGTTGGCTTTTATTCGGCTTTTATTGTTGCTGATAAAGTCACAGTTAAAAGTCGTCGCGCAGGTTTGAAACCGGAAGAAGGTATTGTTTGGGAGTCTAATGGGGAAGGTGAGTTTACTATAGACTATGAGAAAAAGACATCTCGTGGTACAGAGGTTATCCTCCATATTAAAGAAGATAATGATGAATTTTTGAGTAGTTGGCGTCTTCGCAGTATCATAAGTAAATATTCCGATCATATTTGTTGGCCTATAGTGATGAAAAAAACATCAACTGAGGAGAAAGAGTCCGATGAATATGAAACAGTAAATAAAGCAACAGCTTTATGGACAATGCAAAAATCAGACATTACTGACGAAGATTATAAATTACTTTATAAGCATATTTCTCATGATTATCAAGATCCGCTTACATGGTCGCATAATCATGTTGAAGGGAAACATGATTATATTTCTTTGCTTTATATTCCAGCACATGCTCCTTTTGATTTATGGCAGCAGGAAACAAAACATGGATTAAAACTTTATGTAAAACGCGTATTTATTATGGATGATGCAACCCAGTTTCTACCGCGTTATTTACGATTTATAAAAGGTATTGTTGATGCAAGTGACTTGCCATTAAATGTATCACGAGAAATTTTACAAGATAATAAGCAAGTAGAAAGCATCCGTGCTGCATGTACAAAACGTGTTTTATCCATGCTTGAAAAGATGAGTACTCAAGATAAAGATACTTATCAAAAGTTTTGGAATGAATTTGGTTTAGTATTAAAAGAAGGCCCTATTGAGGATTTTGCTAATAAAGAAACGATTGCTAAATTATTGCGATTTGCTACTACGGCTACTGAATCAGAGAAACAAGAAGCGACTTTGGATGATTATATAAGTCGTATGAAAGAAGGGCAGGATAAAATTTATTATATTACAGCATCCAGCTATAATGCGGCTAAGAATAGTCCCCATTTAGAAATTTTTAAGAAAAAAGGAATTGAAGTACTCTTATTAAGTGACAAAGTTGATGAGTGGTTGGTAGGTTATTTAAATGAATATGCTGGTAAGAAATTGCAATCGATTTCTAAAGGAAAGGTTGAGTTTGATGATGAGTCTATAGAGCAAATAAAAGAACAAGAAAAAACGCTAGAACCAATTCTTAATCACGTTAAGAAAATTTTAGAAAACAAAGTTAAGGATGTTGTTGTTACTAATCGTTTAACGGATTCCCCAGCATGCATTGTTGCTGATGAACAAGATATGGGCTTGGAAATGCAGCGCATTTTGCAAGCAGCGGGCCAACAAGTTCCAATGACAAAACCTGTATTTGAAATCAATCCTGAGCATGTATTAATTAAACGTCTGCATGATATTCAAGATGATAATTTATTTGAATTATGGGTCACCATGTTATTTGAGCAAGCCGTTTTGGCAGAAGGCGGTCAATTAGATAATCCTGCGGACTTTGTAAGTAGAGTGAATAAGTTATTAGCATCATCTGCGGTTTAAGTATGAATGAAGTGCAGCAAAATAACATTTCATGACGTTTTGCTGCACTTACTCGGATTTAGGCATAATCTTTCAAACTGTCTTCCTTTTTGTTCAGGGGGTTTGCCTGTTGGTGAAAGGCTGGATTTTCGCGCATGTACCAAAATATATCCTTTAGGTGCATGAGGCATGAACCTTTACTTTATTTCTAACAAGCATCGCTCTGATTAGAAAGGATTGATGATTAGATGTCTCGTCACCTTCCGCGAAGCGGAAGGCTCGATTCCAAGAAGAATAATGTCAGTCATTCCCTAGCAAGAAAGAGTATTTCTCTGAACTTGTTCTAATTCTTGGGCTGTTGGGTTAATTGTAGATTGAGTTGTTGCACCACTATTAAAGAAGGGCTTTATTGTATGTGTCACAACAACTTGTTTTGCCTGATAAAGTAAAGATTCTTCTTGTTGCTGCAAATTCTTAATTTTATTATCAAGTAAATTAAGATTCCTTTCCGCTTCATTGATCTTTTCTTTTAATGCAGGAAGTATTTCTTGTTCAAGAGATATGATTTCTCCAGATTGTTTCGAAATGGCTGTTCTGTTTTGCTGCATTGTCGTTTTATTGCGTTCCAACTCATTATTATCACTATTGTTTTTAAAAGTATATGCTAAAGTAGCGATGAAGATACCTACAGTAATAAAACTTATTACTGCCGCAGGGGCAAAACACAGAGAGATTAACGCCATAGGCATCAGATACATTCCTAAAAATCCTCCGCCAACAGCGAGTCCAGATCCTAGGAGGCTAAATAATCCAATCTTTAATAGATAATCTCTGTAAGCGCCTCGTTCTTCAATAGTATGTTCTAACTGTTGATTTTCTTCTTCAAGAGTTTGATTTTGAGCATGGAGCTGAGGATTTGCTTTTTTTAATTGAGCTACTCTGTTTTCTTTTTGATGAAAATCTTGTACAAGTGTTTCTTTTTCACGATAAGCTAATTGATGGATTGAACTTTGTTTTTGTTTTTCAGCTTGAGTTAAAAGATAATTTTCCACAGTGCTAACAATTTGTTTTAGCGCTTCTTTTTCTTGATAGTTTAAGGTTAAGGATTGTAAAAGATATCGAAGTCGGGTTAAAAATGTTTGATAGCTCCTCTCTGTTGCTTTTTGCATTAATTGATGCTCCATTTTTTGTAGCTTTTCATGTGCATCAACAATAGATTGTTGTAATGAACGATAATTTTTTGCGGATAATTGCTTTTCGATGGTTTCATCGTATAAATGAGCTTGAGCTCGTATGGTGCGAGCTTTTGCACGATCGTTTCGTTGTCTTTGTTTTTCAGGTAGTTCTATATTTAATCTGTTTGTTATTTCTTCTATGCGTCTTTGTTGCTGCTGGCTAAGAATTCGTTTGTTTCTGAATGTTTCTTCAAGTTGTCTCAGTTTTTGAGAAAGAGTATTTTTCTGAAACTCTAATGATTCGCTCTCATGAACATGGTGTTGTGTGGATTCTGGATGAGTATGCGTATGTTGTGTGGACTCTGGGTGAGTATGCGTATGTTGCGTTGACTCTGGGTGAGTATGGGTATGTTGTGTGGATTCTGGATGAGTATGGGTATGTTGTGTGGACTCTGGGTGAGTATGGGTATGTTGTGTTGACTCTGGGTGAGTATGGGTATGTTGTGTTGATTCTGGGTGAGTATGGGTATGTTGTGTTGACTCTGGGTGAGTATGTGTATGTTGTGTGGACTCTGGGTGAGTATGGGTATGTTGTGTTGACTCTGGATGAGTATGGGTATGTTGCGTTGATTCTGGATGAGTATGTGTATGTTGTGTGGATTCTGGATGAGAGGTTAGTGCAATTTGTCGTGCAATCTCTTTGATGTAGGATTCATGACGTAATATTTCCCCTTCAATTTCATTAAGCTCGTTACCAATTAATCGTTTTTGTACTTGAGCCGAGAGTAATTCATTTTCTAATTGAGCGACTAATTCTAAATCGTTTTGGCTTTCTTGATGATCTAGCTCTTTTTCTTTCAAATCTTGTTGAATTTGTTTTTTACATGCATCTAACGTTAATTGAGTGGCAGCGTTTTGTTTATCTATGTCGAGAAGGCGGCTAAGTTCTTTTTGAATTTCAGTGGTTACACCAGATACGGGCGATAAGTGAATACAGGAATTACGTAGAGTGGCATAATCCGAATGCGCAATGTACTTATCTGTTATTTGTTCAAGTAAATGATTAATATTAAGGGTTGATAATGACATACTGAGTTCCTCCATGCAAATTTTTTGTCCATTTTATCGAAGGCTACCAAAGAGTCAATCATTAAATTTAAAAAAGATCCTGAAAAAAGATCTCGTTCTTTTTTCAGGAGTTATCAATAAAGAATTATGCATAAGGGAGAACTAATACGGTTGTTCCTACATCAATAAAGTTCTCGTTAAGCCATTTTGCGGCACCTGGGAGCACACGAATACAGCCATGGCTGGTATTGTATTTGGGGACTTCATAAGCAGCATGAATTGCGTAGCCATCATGAAAATGCATGCAATAAGGCATTTTGGCACCGCCGGCTATATGACCATCACGCGCAAGAGGATATTCATTGGATTTACAATCAGCCCCTTTTTTATTAAATACAGTGAAAGATCCAACCACAGTTCGACATGATTCATTAGAGTCTGGGCAACGATCCACTCCTCCTGAGGCACTGCCTGTCATCACTCGATTACCTTGAGCATCGTAGGCTGCCCATGCATCAGCGTTGGGATCAAAAACAAAAAGTTTTTTACCTTTTACATTCCATGTCGCAGGGAACACTTTTTGGCCTCGTGTATCATCTTGGTAGGGTGTTGTGTAATGTAATTGGCCTGCATCATCAGCGATGACATCAGGTTTGTCAGTGACACAAGAAGTTGCAAGAAGACCGATTAGGGGCGCTAGATACATAAATTTTTTCATCTAATAAATCCTTAAAACATACCGTAAAAAAAGGCTCGATTCATCGAGCCTTTTTATTCTAATCGGAAATCATTCCAAATTAAAACTATTCGTCAGTTAAGCGAAAATATTTTGTTCCAAAATATCTTTGGAGTTTCTTCCTGATTGTGCCGCGACTAATGCCAAGCATTTTAGCAGCTTGTAGTTGATTGCCACGTCGTTTTTCCATTACTGCTTGCAACAATGGAGGCTCAACCTCAGATAATATCATGTCGTATAGATCATCAATGTTTTTATTTTTATTTTCGGCAAGAAAACGAGAGACTAAATTATAGACGAGATCTTGTAGACCTTGGTCTTGTTTAATGATACTTTGGGTTGTTTCAGGTGTTTCAATGACAGTCATCTTAACTTCCTTATTAATAATTAAATCATACATTCCAGTTGCTTACATTCACAATGAAAGCAAAATTAATTGTACATGAAGGATAATTGATATTCTATATTTTTAAGAGAAAACTATGCATTTTTTTTGTGCAATTCATTCGCCACAAGATCAAACAATGAGCGATCAGATTTTTCCGAAGACAATGACTGTTTCACCTTAGTTAATTGAGTGAGCATTTTGTGGGGTTGTTCAGGATCGTTATAAAAACGGTCAATATAGCGAGTTAATTCATAAGCATTGCAATCATATTGCAAGAACTCAGGAACAATCATTCTGTTTGCTAAAAGATTGCATAAACCTAAAAATTTTACTTTGATAAACTTCATTGCTAAAACATAATTGAGCAAAGATGATTTATAAATAATACACATAGGTTTTTCTAATAACGCACATTCAAGAGAAGCGGTACCTGAGGAAACGATCACAAAATCTGCTGCAGCCATACAATTTAATGCTTGTCCTTCTACAAAGCTTATTGACAGATTAGTGCCGAGAAAATAATGCTTAATTTTTTCGGAATTAATTGTATTTGCGATAGGAATGACAAAATATAAGTTAGGATAGCGTTTTTGAAGAAGTAGGGCGGTATCACGTAAGATTGGCATATGATGTTCAATTTCATTATTACGGCTTCCTGGAAGAAGTGCAATAATCTGCCTGTCAGAAGGAAGTTTAAGTATTTCACGCTGTGTTTGAGTATCGCTGGCAGTGGAAGATACTTTTTCTACTAAAGGATGACCCACAAAATTTACTGGAACTTTTGCTTTTTCATATAAAAGTTTTTCAAACGGTAAAATAACGGCCATTTGGTCAATACATTGCTTTATAAGATGAATACGTTTGGCCTTCCATGCCCAAATTTGAGGGCTTATGTAATAAAGAATCTTAATGCCCAGTTTTCGCTTTGCATATTTTGCTAATCTTAAATTAAAACCCGGGTAGTCAACCAGAATGAGTAGATCTGGTTTTTGCTGGTTTAAATGTTTCTTTACAGCAACAAATGCCTTACGAATTACTTTAAGGTGACGAATGACTGCTGTAAGGCCTGTTACCCCAAAGCGCGCTAAATCGGAAATTAATTCTGCGCCTGCTTCTTGCATATGCTGGCCACCTATTCCACTAATTTCTACATTGGGGTAGGCGTCTTTTAATTGGCGAATCAAAACTGATGCATGAACATCACCAGATTCTTCACCTGCAATAATGACAATCCGTTTAGATTCTTGCATGGCGTTCCATCAAGTTAGCATTGATAAGTGAAGTAATTTTTTCTGCTGTTTCCAAAGCCTGAAGGCCTTCTTCGCCAGTAACTAGCGGGATACTATCCTCTTCAATACATTTGATAAATGCTTTTATTTCTTCAAATAAAGCATCTCCTTGGGCAAATTCTTTTTGCTCGTGGGTGATATCAGGAATTCCTGGGAATAACTCACCCTTACCTTTTTTAAAGACTGCAAATTTTTTATTTTGATAATCTATGGAAAGATAAGTATCTTGTTGAAAAATTCGTGTCGTGCGTTCCGTTTTAAAACTAATACGGCTTGCAGTAAGATTGGCGACACAATGGTTGGCAAAAGTAATGCGAGCATTAGCAATATCGATTGCGTTTGTCAGTACCGGGGTTCCTTGAGCAGAAATTGAAGTAATAGGACTATTAACCATATTTTGAATTAAATCAATATCATGAATCATTACATCAAGGATCACATTGACATCAGCTCCGCGTGGATTATATGGAGCTAAGCGCTGTGAGTCTATAAACAAAGGATTTTCTAAGTACTCATCTAAAGCTAATCGAGCTGAATTAAAACGCTCTAAATGTCCGACTTGCAATTTAGCGTGGTGTTTTTTGGCAAGTTGTATTAATTCAGCGGCTTGCGATAATGTTTCAGTAATTGGTTTTTCGATTAAGGTGTGTATCCCTCGTTCTAAAAAGGATTTCGCAATTTCATAATGCCTGTTAGTCGTTGCCGCAATACTTACCGCATCAACCTTGTCAAATAAATCATGATAGTTAGCATAACCGGGAACTTGTAACTCATGCGAGACTGTTTCTAATGTTTTTTGATTTAGGTCACAAACGGCAACTAATTCTGCATTAGGAAGAAGTTGATATTTTTGTGCATGAAATCTACCTAAATAACCGACACCTATGACTGCACAACGAATTTTACTCATTCTGTCTATCTGTTAATTATTTGTGCGCATGATCGCATTTCTTTGATGATAAATCAATTTTAAAAGGATATTATTAGCCTTTAAATAATAAAGAATAATGGATAACATAATGCTTGTAGCTGGTGTAGATGAAGTAGGGCGGGGGCCTTTGGCTGGGGCAGTTGTAACTGCTGCTGTTATTTTAAAAGAGCCTATAGAGGGGCTTGCGGACTCCAAAAAATTAAGCGCCAAAAAGCGAGAATTACTGTCATTACTTATTAAAGAACAAGCTATTGCCTATGCTTATGGTCGGGCGGAAGTAGATGAAATTGACACGCTTAATATTCATCATGCAACTTTATTGGCGATGCAGCGAGCAGTAGAGGCTTTACCGGTTAAACCTGATCAGGTGTTAGTAGATGGTTTACATATTCCTAAGCTAAATATTCCGTGTAAAGCAATCGTTCAAGGTGATGATTTAATTCCCGAAATTAGCGCTGCCTCTATTCTCGCTAAAGTGTGTCGTGATGCGGAAATGGTGGCATTTGATGCGATTTATCCGGGATATGGTTTTGCAGGACATAAAGGATATCCGACAGTTGCTCATCGAGAAGCATTAAAGCGACTTGGACCGAGTCAGATTCATCGAAAAAGCTTTGCACTAATCGGTGAGATTTAATTTAACATGAGGATGAGATAAGACAGCAATCATTTTCCCGACACGTTTGGACTAAAGCGATGCGTCAGCATCTCGTCTCGAAGCTTTGGTATGCTCGTGAGGCTTCGAGACAGCGCTGCGCGCTTCCTCACCCCGAACGTTCCGAGGTAATGGGCGCGTTCTAAGCCATAATTCACGTTAATTTAATTCCAACTATTAAATAAAATCTTATGTGAGCTAATAGACATCAAGATCCCAAAGCTTGCTAAAAAGGTAACCATTGCTGTTCCTCCATAACTCACCAACGGTAAGGGAATGCCAACAACAGGAATGATTCCCATGACCATGCCAATATTAACAAAACCAGACATGAAGAAGGACATAGCAAGACTTGCTGCTAATAGGCGAGTAAATGTGGTTTGGGCGTTAGATGCAATATGGAGACTACGTAGAGCAATCATGACAATAAGAGCAATAATAGCGAATCCACCAGCAAAGCCAAACTCTTCGCTACTCACAGCAAAAATAAAATCAGTGGCATGTTCTGGTAAAAAATTAAGATGAGATTGACTTCCTTCTAACCAACCTTTTCCTGCAAGCCCGCCTGAACCAATAGCAATTTTTGATTGGATAATATGATAGCCTGCACCAAGGGGATCTTGTTCCGGATCAAGCAACGTATAAACTCGTTGTTTTTGATAATCATGCATAACATGCCAAATGACTGGAATAGCTGAGCCTACCATCAGCATAAGTAATAGAATTACTTTAAAGCGAATTCCTGCTAAAAATACAACACATAATCCCGCAGCCGATACCATAATCGCAGTACCCAAATCAGGCTGCTTGGCAATTAATAATGCGGGAACACAGATGATGAGGCCTGCAATAGCAATTGCTTTAAAACTACTAGGGCGTGCTTGACGGTCAAAATACCAAGCAGCCATCATGGGCACTGCTAATTTCATGATTTCAGACGGTTGAAATCGGAATAAACCTAATTCGAGCCAGCGTTGAGCTCCTTTACCGATTTTACCCATGAGCATCACTGCAATCAATAAAGTTAATCCTACACTGTATATCCATGGCGTCCATATCTTATATTTATGTGGCGGAATAAAACCAAGTATAAGCATAATGAACGATGCAAAAATAAGCCTCATTGATTGACGTAAGATCATTCCCGTATTCGCGTTAGAGGCACTGTACAAAATCAAAAGGCCAAAACTAATCAGGACAAGTAATAAGCCTAATAAGGGGAAGTCCAGGTGTAATGATTTTGCAGTAAAACGATAAACGGGTTTACTATTGAGTCTGTTCATGTGTCTTTTTCATCGGATAAAGTTTATAATAAGTATCAAGCATCTTACGAGCAACCATTGAGGCTGCAACATCATTTTCTACCACCACTGCGATTGCAATTTCTGGTTGTTCAACCGGAGTAAAAGCAATAAACAATGAGTTGTCCCGTAACGCTTCGGGAATATCTTCATATTTTGTTTTTTCATATTGCCTACCGCTAAAAACCTGGGCTGTTCCGGTTTTCCCTGCAACAGGATAGGGTGGATTGCGGCCAAAGCGATAACCTGTACCTTCATTACTGATTAAAACATTATGCATAGCGTCTGCAACTATGTCCCAGTTTGCTTCCTCTTTGAGATAAATGGGGTATTCTTCTATGGGGTTGTATCGTTTTACCTCACCACTGTCACTATTTACAGTTTTTGTTAATAAATGGGGTCTAAACCGGCGGCCATGTTGACTCAAAGACGCTGTTGCGTTTGCCATTTGTAATGGTGTGGCTAACATAAATCCCTGTCCTATAGAGGTAATTAAGGTATCGCCAGGATACCAAGGCACACCTTTAGTTTGTTTTTTCCAGCGCAGGCTGGGAACGATACCGGAGGCTTCTTCATGAAGATCAATTTGGCTTAAATGGCCTAGACCAAATTTGACAAGCATATCCTCAATATTAGAAATACCCATTTTATTACCTAGTTGATAAAAATAAGTATCACAGGAAACAGTAATTGCTCTTTTAAAATTGATCATTCCATGACCTGTTTTTTTCCAGTCTCTATAAATATGACTGGAGTTAGGTAGTTTATATTTACCTGGATCATAGATTGTTGTCGCTGTAGTTATAAATCCTTTCTCTAGGCCTGCTAAACCAACAAAAGGCTTAATTGTTGATGCTGGGGGATAGACACCGCGAACAGCACGGTTAAACAGGGGTCTTTGTAAGGTATTAGAAAGTTTTTTATATTCCTTAGAGCTTACTCCAGTTACAAAAATATTGGGATCAAAACTAGGGGAACTTACCATCGCCAAAACTTCGCCATTTTTAGTATTTATAGCTACGGCGGCCCCACGCTTATCTTTTAATGCTTCATAAGCTGCTTGTTGTAGTCTGACATCAAGGCTTAAGTAGAGTTTTGATCCGGAATGAGGATTAATTTTATCAATTGTTCTTAGAGTACGACCACTAACATCTGTTTCTACCATTTGATATCCTACTTTGCCATGGAGAATATCCTCGTAGTATTTTTCAATGCCAGCTTTGCCAATAAAGTTTGTAGCACGGTAATTGGTAGGATCCACTGCTTTTAATTCTTGGATATTGATTCTACCTACGTAACCAAGAACATGTGCCGTTATTTCTCCTAAAGGATAGTGACGCATCAGACGAGCTTTAATACTCACACCTGGAAAATGGTATTGATTAATAGCAAAAATAGCGACTTCTTCTTGGGTTAATTTTAGTTTGATAGGTATGGGGACAAAGGAACGATTTTGTTTTCGAGTGCGCTTGAAATTTTCAATATCTTCATCAGAAATTGAAGGAATTAGTTTTTGTAGTTCAGCTAATGTATGCTCCATATTTTTTACATGTTCAGGAATAATTTCCAAAACATATACGGGTACATTTTCTGCAAGCAATACCCCATTTCTGTCAAGAATAACTCCTCTTGGTGGTGCAATCGGAATAATACTCATTTGATTTTTTAGTGAAAGTGTTTGATATTTTTTGAATTCGGAAATTTGTAGAAATGCAAGTCTTAAAACTAGGATTAAAGATAAAATAATAAGAAAAGCGACCAGCAAGTTAATTCTGAAAAGTTGATGTCGAGATTCGATTCGATAATTTTTAAATGATTGATTTCGACTCATAGCCTACAGTCAATTAAGATGGATACAAAAAATCGCATGGTAACTTAAAATGGGGCTGTTTACTATAGCTTTACTTACTTATGATACGGATGATTGTGAATAATAGACCAAGCTCTATATAATGCTTCTAATAAAATAATTCGTACTAATGGATGGGGGAGAGTGAGTTTTGACAGTGACCATTGTTCAGCACAACGTTGAAGCGTTTCTTGTGAAAGTCCTTCCGGGCCACCTATTAAAAAACAGAGATGGCTATCTGTATGTTGTAATTGGGAAATTTTAACTGCCAATTCTTCACTGCTAAATGATTTTCCCCCAATTTCTAAAGCAATAATTCGTGCATTATGTGGTAATGCTTCTTGAATCAGCGCCGATTCTTTTTCTAATATCTTGATTAAATCAGAAGATTTACTTCGACGAATTAGAGGAATTTCGATAATTTTAAGCTGGATACCGTCATTAAGCCGCTTTGCATATTCTTGAGAACCTTGGCTGACCCAAGCTGGCATTTTATTGCCTAAAGTGATGATGGTAACTTTTAGCATAATATTTTAATGCGGATCTTCCCAAAGCCCCTCAAGATTATAGTATTGTCTGTACTCAGGTTGCATAACATGAACAATAATATCACTAAAATCAATCAATACCCAATCTCCAGTCTCCAGGCCAGTACAATGCATTGCAGGAAGCCCTGAGGTCTTCATTTCTTCCATTATCTTTTGTGAGATTGCTTTGACATGACGTGATGAGCGGCCCGAAGTAATAATCATATAGTCAGTAATAGTTGTTTGTTTGCGAACGTCGATTACTTTAACGTCAATTGCTTGATTGTCATCAAGTAGATGTAATAATTTGTCTAACATTGGGTTTTGTTCTGACATATTTTTAGGTAGTTATTTATAAAAAAGCGCTGAATGATAACAGTATTTTCTCTAATTAAAAAGAGCTCTAAGAAGAAACTGGCTTTAGGTTAACAATATTAAAAGCATTTAATCTGATTTATTCAGTCAAATGGACATGCGTTAATAAAAATTTAATCACTGCAAACAAAATCAGACAACATAAAGAAGCAAGAAAAATAATACCTAGTTGTTGCGTAAATGCAGTAGCATAAAGTGTTTTTAATACAGCAATGTTCTTTTCTCCAGAAGGAATTGCGGTTAATGCTGCGAGTTTTCCTGATAAAAATCCTCCAATTCCCAAGGAAACAAAAAAGATGCCCATCATAGTGCTCACTTTATTTTTATCGGCCAAAAGCGTGATTGCAGACAATCCCACTGGTGATAACAATAACTCAGCTAATGAAAACATTAAATATGCGGGAATAATTAAAAGTGGAGAAAGTAAAGAGTTCTTATCGGTAAAATTACTGACCAACGCAATGACTGCATAAGCTAAGGTAGTAATAAATATTGCAAGCAAGAATTTTTTTCCAATGCTTAAACCACGCTCAATTAAAGTAAGTTTGATGGTTCTGCGTGATAGGACAAAACCAATAACGAGCATGCCTATGCTTTGGATGGTAACGTAATAGGGAGGGGGAAATAAAATGCCGCAGAATGTGGGCTCAACAACTCGTGAAATAAACAGAGTCAGCGACATAAACATTTGAAAATAAAAAGCCCAAAATACCACTGAAATAATACACAATAAACCAATGACCAGTGTTTGTCTTGATTGATTAGCATTTTCTTTACTTACCGCATATAAGATGTAACCTGCAGAAAATAAAACGACAAGTCCAAATATAAGATCAGCTAATTTGGGAGAGTTGAGAATATAAAATGATAAAGACCAAAGAAATATCATTAGAACAATTGCTGCTATGATTTTTTTATATTGAAAAACAAAAGGGTTGTAGTCTTTTATTTTATATTTTTGGATTCCATATAAAAAGACAGTAAAAGCAATGATCATGCCAATTGCTGCACTTGTAAAAGAACTTACCCAGCCAAAATGATCATTTAAGATACTGGGTAAAGTAGTACCTAAGATAATACCAGTGGTTATTCCCATATAAAAGATGGTAAAGCCGCTTTCACGACGAGCGCAGCCTGTAAGATATTCATTACCTAAAAGAGAGGAAATATTGGGTTTTAACAAACCAGTTCCTACGGCAATAGCAGCGAGTGACGCAGTAAGCACGGAAGGATTATCTACCAATGATAGAAGACAATAACTTATAAATAAAACAACAGCTCCAAGTAAAACCGCTCTTTTTTGGCCAATTAATTTGTCGGCTATCCAACCGCCAACGACTGGAGAGAGATAGGTTAAAGCAGTAAACGAGCCAACTAAGGCATAAACTTGTTTATCCGGCCATTTAAAATACAATGCTAAATAAAGTGCTAGAAGTGATTGAACGACATAAAAGCCGTAACGCTCCCACATTTCAGTTGCGAAAAAAATGCGTAGTGATTTTGGATGTTTTTCGTTTTGCACTTTAATAATACACTTGGTTGGATAATTTAATTATATAACATATCATTTTTTATGTTATATACAAAGTGTTTTTTTATATTACATGTTGTAAGTTAGATAATACAATTATTAAGCATTTAAAAATAACATACAGTGTTAACATCAAGATATAGATTTCTCCATCTCGATAAAAGTCTTCTTGGTTTGTCAAATAAAAATTTATTACCTCATAAGCTATATAGATGTCTATGCTCTGAAATTTCTCTAGTGTATGATGCTTCTATTTGATTTTCTATAGGGGATTTTGTATGAATGGACACACCCAAAATCGGGTAATTAGGGCTCATCGTGGGACTGAAAAGCAAGCTAAAACTTGGTTGACAGAGGCAGCACTTCGTATGCTTTGCAATAATCTTGATCCAGATGTAGCAGAAGATCCTAATTCTTTAATTGTTTATGGAGGTTTGGGGAAAGCGGCACGTAATTGGGAGTGCTTTGATAAGATTGTAAAAGTTCTTAAATCCTTAGAAGATCACCAAACTTTATTAATCCAATCAGGGAAACCAGTCGGTGTATTTACTACCCATGAAGATGCGCCGCGAGTACTCATTGCTAACTCTAATTTAGTTCCTCATTGGGCTACTTGGGAACACTTTAATGAGTTAGATAAAAAAGGGCTGATGATGTATGGACAGATGACTGCAGGCAGTTGGATTTACATTGGTTCTCAAGGTATTGTACAAGGAACTTATGAAACTTTTGTCGCTGCGGCTCGCAAGCATTATAACGGAAGTTTAGAGGGGCGCTGGATTTTAACAGGCGGCTTAGGTGGTATGGGGGGAGCACAAACTTTGGCTGGAACCATGGCAGGAGCAAGTGTTTTGGCGGTTGAATGTGATTTATCAAGAATTGAGAAACGCCTTAAAACCAAATACTTAGATCGTTATACTACAGATTTAGATGAAGCTTTAAATTGGATAAACGAATCTTGTGAGAAAAAAACTCCTTTATCTGTTGCCGTATTAGGAAATGCAGCAGAAATCTTTCCTAAGCTGGTTGAACGAGGGGTTTCTCCAGCTTTAGTTACAGATCAAACAAGCGCCCATGATCCATTAAACGGCTATCTTCCAGCAGGTTGGACTTTAGAGCATGCAGCTGAATTACGAAAAACTGACCCTGAAGAAGTTGTGGCCGCAGCTAAAAAATCGATGGCAGTTCAAGTTCATGCAATGTTGCAATTTCAAAAGAAGGGCATTCCTGTTTTCGATTATGGTAATAATATAAGGCAAATGGCTTTTGAGGCGGGAGAAAAAAATGCTTTTGCATTTGAAGGCTTTGTTCCTGCTTATATTCGACCCCTATTTTGTGAGGGAATTGGCCCTTTTAGATGGGTGGCTTTATCAGGAGATCCTGAGGATATTTATGCTACTGATGAAATGGTAAAAAGACTTATTCCAGATAATCCTCATCTGCATCATTGGTTGGATATGGCGAAAACGAAAATTTCATTTCAAGGTTTACCAGCTAGAATTTGTTGGGTTGGTTTAAAAGATCGTGCACGCTTAGCCTTAATATTTAATTCAATGGTTCGCAGTGGAGAACTTAAAGCACCGATTGTGATTGGTCGTGATCATTTGGATTCAGGTTCTGTGGCAAGTCCAAATCGTGAAACGGAACGCATGATGGATGGCAGCGATGCAGTTTCTGATTGGCCTTTACTTAATGCTTTACTCAATTGCGCCAGTGGTGCAACTTGGGTTAGCATTCACCATGGCGGGGGTGTTGGTATGGGGTTTTCACAACATGCAGGAGTTGTTATTGTGGCTGATGGAACAGAAAAAGCCGCACAGCGAATAGCGCGAGTCCTGCATAATGATCCTGCGACGGGGGTGATGCGCCATGCTGACGCAGGTTATGCGGTTGCAAAAAAATGTGCTAAAGAAAATTCACTCTGGCTCCCTATGGAAGTTTAGAAATGTTCTGCGTTGTTCCAGTCACAATTGGAAATATCAGATTTGAGAGCATGTAGTAAATATGGCTTGCAGCAGAAAACTTAAGGGGGCAGCGAGATGAACCCCAATTTTTATGGCACGATTTCCCGGGTTTCGCTTCGCTGCACCCAGGCTATATGTTTTAAAATAGCAAGGAGTTAATTGAATGGCTGAACATTTTATTCTTCAACCTGGGGCATTGACTTTACAGTCAATTAAACACGTTTTAAGGCAACAGCTGAAGTGTAGCTTAGCTGAAGATGCATTGGCGCAAATTAATGCATCACATCAGACTGTTAAAAAAGTAATTCTTGATAAAAAGACAGTATATGGCATTAATACAGGGTTTGGATCATTAGCCAATCAAACCATCTCTTCAGAAAATTTAAAACAATTACAAAAAAATATTGTGCTTTCTCATGCTTGTGGTACCGGTGAATTACTCTCCGATGAAATTGTTGCACTAATATTATTACTTAAAATAAATAACTTAGCACAAGGTTATTCAGGGGTGCGGTTAGAGCTTATTGAAACCCTGATTTCTTTATACAATCATAAGATTTACCCTTGTATCCCATCTAAAGGCTCTGTTGGGGCTTCAGGTGATTTAGCTCCTTTAGCGCATATGTCTTTACTTTTACTTGGTGTAGGAGATGTTCG
This sequence comes from Legionella cincinnatiensis, assembly GCF_900452415.1. NCBI lineage: Bacteria > Pseudomonadati > Pseudomonadota > Gammaproteobacteria > Legionellales > Legionellaceae > Legionella > Legionella cincinnatiensis. The sequence goes on from NZ_UGNX01000001.1 coordinate 1,781,850, forward strand.
TTATCAAGGGAAAAAAATAAGTGCGGTAGAAGGCTTAAAAATTGCTGGTCTAAAACCAATTGAATTAGAGGCTAAAGAGGGACTAGCTCTTCTAAATGGATTACAAGTTTCAACAGCAATTGCTTTAACTGCATTGTTTACTGCGGAAAATCTGTTTGAAACGGCATTGATTGCGGGTGCATTATCCGTTGATGCAGCAAATGGCAGTGATGTTCCTTTTGATGATCGAATCCAAAAGGTTCGAGGTCATGAAGCTCAGCGAAGGGTGGCTGCATGTTATAGAGAATTATTAGTAGGAAGCCAGATCAGAGAGTCACATCTTGATTGTTCTCGTGTACAAGATCCTTATTCGCTACGATGTCAACCACAGATTATGGGGGCGATACTTCATCAAATTCAATTTGTAAAGGAGACGTTACAGGTAGAAGTGAATGCTATTTCTGATAATCCCCTCGTTTTTAGTGAACAAGAACAAATTATTTCAGGCGGTAATTTTCATGGTGAAATTGTTGCTATGGCAGCTGATAATCTTGCTTTAGCTATAGCTGAAATTGGTTCTAATGCGGAACGTCGGATTGCATTACTTATTGATAAAAACTTTAGTAATTTACCGGCGTTTTTAATTAAAGAAAGTGGTTTAAATTCAGGTTTCATGATTGCCCATGTGACTGCTGCCGCGTGTGCGAGCGAAAACAAAGCTCTTGCTCATCCGCATTCAGTGGATAGCTTACCTACCTCAGCCAATCAAGAAGACCATGTTTCCATGGCAACAAGTGCCGCCAGACGATTACATGACATGAATGATAATACTGCAACTATTTTGGCAATTGAATTATTAGCAGCAAGTCAAGGATTAGAATTCCATAGGCCGTTAAAATCATCGCAATTATTGGAAGAAGTGCATCAACGTATACGCTCTTATGTAGACCCTTATGATAGTGATCGTTTTTTTGCGCCTGATATTGATATAGTCAAAGAGAAAACTGTAGCTGGAGAGTTCGTCACACCTTTTTTTCACTTGTGGGATATTGAGTAGGATCCAATGTGATTGTTGAAATTTATACTGATGGGGCATGTAAAGGAAATCCAGGGCCTGGAGGTTGGGGGGTGCTGCTCCGTTATAAGGGGCAGGAAAAGACCCTGCACGGTGGAGAGGCACATACTACAAATAATCGTATGGAGCTTATGGCCGCAATTAAGGGTTTGGAAGCTCTAAAACGTTCTTGTACTGTTGAGCTGTATACTGATTCTCAATATTTAAGACAAGGAATGATGGACTGGCTACCTAATTGGAAAATGAAAGGATGGCGAAATTCCAAAAAGGAACCTGTAAAGAACGCTGATCTTTGGATGTTGCTTGATGAATTGGCTTCTCGTCACCAAATAAATTGGCACTGGGTTAAAGGTCATTCAGGTCATTTGGAAAATGAGCTTGTAGACGCTTTGGCGAACCAAGCTATTGCAGAGTTAAGAGAGAATAACGCATGAGACAAGTTGTTTTAGATACAGAAACTACAGGTATTGGACATGAGCAAGGACATCGAATCATAGAAATTGGTTGTGTGGAATTAATTGAGAGAAAATTGACTGGAAATCATTTTCATGTTTATCTTAATCCCCAACGTCTTGTTGATGAAGGAGCATTTCGTGTTCATGGAATAAGTAACGAATTTTTGCAAGACAAACCTTTATTTGAAGAGGTTGCAGAGGAGTTTTGGCAGTTTATTAGTGGGGCAGAATTAATTATTCACAATGCACCTTTTGATGTCGGTTTTTTAAACTCAGAGTTACAACTTATTAACTGGAATAAGAAACTTGAAGTTTATTGTAAAATTATCGATACCTTGGTTTTAGCCAGAGAAAAATATCCAGGACAACGTAATAGCCTAGATGCCTTATGTAAACGCTATGGAATTGATCATTTTAATCGTGAATTGCATGGAGCTTTACTAGATGCCGAGATTCTAGCCTTTGTTTATTTAGCGATGACTGGTGGACAAACTAGTTTATTTGCAGAAGTTGAAGAAACCTCCATTCATGTTAATACTAAAAGCCAAGAAACAGTTGCACTTCACTTAGAAAACTCGGTGGTTTTGCCAGCAAGCTCGGAAGAGCTTGAATTGCATCAATTATTTATTGATTTTTTGCATAAAAAATCTGGAGTGAATTATTGGGAAAGTAATTAATGGCTTTTTTCTGATTCAAGAATACAATTTGCGCAGAATTCACGAGGAGCTTCTGTACTCTCACCGTGCTTGATGGTTAACATGATTAAAAGAAGAGACTTGAGTTGCTCTGTTTCTCTGATTGAACTGTTTTTTCTTTTTTTAAACCTGTTGCGGGTAAATGAGTTGATAAGTTTGCATCTAAAGAATTTTCCTTTTCTGTCATTTGCGGGTGACTTTTTTGAGGTGTTTGTTGTTGGTCTACCTTCCCATTAACCCTCTTTAAGCCTGCACCTAAGGATTTTGACATTATCTTGTAACTTTCTTGAGGTGGAGCGGTACTATCCATCATCTCAGATTGTGGAGAAAGTTTTATTGTGTCAACTCCCATAGCACCACTAATTAATGCCAAGCCTCCTCCTATTGTTGTAGCAAAAGCAACTATGCTCAATATGCCGACATCAAAAGGAGCAAGTATGCCGATGGTGCATAGACTAGCTCCGATCCCAGTTCCAAGCAACAAACCTGTTAATTGATTGTTGTTTTTTTTCTCAGGAGAGGTATCTATATCTACTTTGTTATGATTGATTTTTTTCATTTTCATAGTTCAAGAAGATCTGTGGTTTGATTGGCTTTGATGTTTATAGTTTAATCTTATTGGTTAATACAAATCCAATTAATTATTTTTATATGTCATATAATTTTTACAAATAACCGATTAAGGGAATTTGAAGTAATCCTCAAAGAATCAGGTAAATTGACACACACATTTAAATGAACGTGTGATGCACGATGAAGAATGGGCTCAGGTCTTATCCCAAGCTCACTTTATGGATAAAGATTCAGAGTCTACCTGACTCGTGCTATTGACTTAAGGAACTTGTAGTTGTCCTCGCGAAAGGGTGAACCCATGTTGATGGAAACAGCATGCTCCTATAGAAATGGGTTTCCGCTTTCGCGAAAATGACGTACCCCATTAACCCAATGGTGGTATCCCTCTAAATAATTTTCATCCAATGTTCTTTTTATTTATCATTTTGTTAGTTTTTGGGAATCAAATACTTAATCGCAAAATCTTTACCGATACATTCCCCAAGAGTTTTTCCCCAAGTAGCAGTGGTCTCATCATTGAGTTTATCGGGAATCTTTGTATAGAGCTCTTGTTGACATTTACTGACACTTTCAGGAATTGCAGTCAGACATTGCTCGTGAGTCATTTTGATATCATCAAGTCGTTTTTTCAACTGAGCATCATTTTCGAATCCTTTACAAATAAGATCAGGTAGTAAAGGCGTAATTGATTTGAACCATTCATCTTTTGTAATACTTGGAGAAGTGCTAGATGTACTCGTGCTTGTAGTGTCAGTGCTTGTAGTGCTAGCTGTGCTAGGACTATCAGCTTGTGCCGTGTACGGTATAATGGTGCAACTCATAAAAATTGCTGTTACTGCAGGTATAAGACTACGCATGATTGAATCCTTTTAAAGTTGCTCAATTAATATAGTAGAACAATTATTGCTTGATTGTACAAAAAAATCTTGTTTTGATTAAAATTTAATCTAAAATATAAAGTGAAGATGAATAGTAATTAGGGAATAATTATGGAAAAACAAAATCCTATTTTATCGTCGTTAGCTTATCTCTTATTTCTTCCACTATTGTATTTCCTTTGTTTGTCTCCTGCTGAGGCGAATACTTTTGTTTTCAATCCAAATACGCTTTCGTGGAAAGCCATTAACTCACAAGGCAAGGTAGTTCGCACAGGAAGAGCTTCGGGAGGTAGGCGATACTGTCCAGATATACATCGAAGTTGTAAAACTCCCTCGGGTGTTTTCGCAGTTTTGAGCAAAGGTGGTCCAGGATGCGTTTCCAGTCGATATCCCGTAGGTAAAGGTGGAGCTCCTATGCCTTATTGCATGTATTTTACTAAGAATTATGCGATACATGGTTCCTATGAAGTACCTCATTACAACGCCAGTCATGGATGTATACGTTTGCTCCCTAGTGATGCGAAGTGGCTAAGTAATAATTTTATTAAAATAGGAACTAAGGTAATTGTTTATTCTTATTGATCCTAATCTTGTTCTAGTAAAACAGAATTTAATTTTCTGTTTTATTAGCAAGATGTTTTTTATTCTTCCTCATCAATGCTAAATGAGGAGCCACACCCACAAGTAGTTTTAGCATTTGGATTGCGGATAACAAATTGTTCGCCTTGAATTCCTTGAGTATAATCAATTTCAGCATCATGCAAATATTGATAGCTCATTGAATCAATAAGAAGTTTTACAGAGGATATTCCGTCTGAGCACTGTTGAACTATTACTGTATCATCTTCATTAATCTCTTCATCGAAACTAAATCCATATTGAAATCCGGAGCAGCCTCCGCCTGTAATAGAAATACGAAGATTCAAGTTAAAATTATTTTCTTCTTTAATCAGTTCAGCTACTTTATCTGCCGCACTAATAGAAAATCGAATGTCACTGATCATAGGGGATATATTTATAGCAGCCATTTTAACTCCCGTTGTATTCATATAATTATAATCTAACTATCCTAAATTTAGAATTATCTAATAATGTGTTCAATAGTAGCGCCACCTAGGCACTGGTTTTTATCATAAAAAACGATATATTGTCCTGGAGTAACAGCACGTTGCGGATTTGAAAACATCACGTAATGTTGATTTCCATCTTCAGGAGAAATCATGCATCCTTGCTCTGCTTGCCTATATCTTGTTTTTGCATAACACGTAAGTGGTAATTTATCCTTACAATCGGCTAACCAATGAATCGGGCCACATACAAGACCATGCGCATAAAGCATTGGATGTTGACTTCCTTGAGCTACATATAAGGTATTAGTATTTATATCTTTATCGACAACATACCAAGGATCATCTGTTGTGTTTTGTAAACCACCAATACCTAATCCTTGTCTTTGTCCTATAGTATAAAACATTAATCCATCATGTTTCCCTAATATCTTTCCTTCGGTACTTTTGATTTCTCCTGGCCGAGCCAAGATGAACTCTTGTAAGAAGGACTTAAATCGTTTTTCACCAATAAAACAAATACCTGTTGAATCTTTCTTCGCGTGCGTGACTAATCCTAACTTTTGGGCAAACTCTCTAATTTCAGGTTTTGTGTAATCACCAATGGGAAATAAAGTTTTTGCCAGAGCTCTAGGATCTACTGCGTGAAGAAAGTAAGTTTGATCTTTATCTCTATCTTTTGCTTTGAATAAAAAGCCAGCATCTCCATTGATTACGTTTTTAGCATAATGTCCGGTTGCAATATAATCAGCACCAAGGGTTAAAGCATGGTCTAAAAAAGCTTTGAATTTTATTTCTTTATTACAGAGTACGTCAGGATTGGGGGTTCTTCCCTTTTCATATTCACTCAAAAAATAAGTAAATACATTTTGCCAATATTCTTTAGAAAAATTAACAGTATGTAGCGGAATTCGCAATTGATTACATACCGCTTGAGCATCAGCAAGATCTTGGGTTGCGGGACAAAATCCATCTTTATCATCTTGTTCCCAGTTTTTCATAAACAAGCCTTCGACTTGATAGCCTGCTTCTTGTAATAACCATGCTGCAACTGAAGAATCAACTCCTCCAGACATTCCAATAATAACTTTAGCTTTCATAAAATTGAGATACCGCTTAATATTAAAAAGTGAAAAAACTTAATTTTAGTAAATTTAGATTCATATAGTAGAGTTTAACTGCTTTTTCACCGTTAAAGCAAAAAATATAACATTCTAGGATAAGATAATAATGCTTCACTTACAAGAAATGGTCAAACAAGGCTCGCAAAATAGAACAATAATGCTCAGTGAACGTTTACCGAATTTTATAACTGCTCCGTGCCATTTGCATGTGACTTATCAGGTTGAGGCTAAGGAGGATTTTTACCTCATTTATCTTCACGTTACAGGTGAGTTATCTCTTCAATGTCAGCGTTGCCTAGACGAATTTAATTTTCCATATGATAATAGCACCGTGGTTGCTGTATGTCGTAATGATGAACGTGCAGAACAGATACTTGAACATTATGAATGTATTGTTTCTGCTAATTTACAAATAAGTTTAGAAGATATACTTGTTGACGAATTACATCTTTATGCACCACAATTTCATGCGGAAATGAGTGATTGCAGCAGTGAAATAAATCAAATTTTGATGGGAACAAAGTGAATTTTATTGAAATTTTATCGAATTAACACTAATATTCACGCTCTATGAATGCAAATTGTTTAGGAGTAATACAATGGCTGTACAGCAAAATAAAAAATCACGCTCACGTCGTGATATGCGTCGTTCACATGATGCATTGACTAAGCCAACACTTTCTGTTGATGCAACTACCGGTGAAACACATCGTCGTCATCATATGACAGAAGATGGTTATTATCGTGGTAGAAAAGTTATTGATACTGATACCGTATACGAACAAGAGTAATTTTCTTGAAAAATATCACCATTGCCATTGATGCGATGGGTGGGGATCATGGGTTGAGTGTAGTGATTCCTGCCTGTGTTCGCGCGGCGAAAAATAATCCTGAATTGAAGCTGATACTTGTTGGAGTTCACGATAAGGTCCACGCTTTTTTAAAAAAATATGGTGTATCATCCTCAGATCAATTTTCCATAGTTCATGCCTCAGAAGTAGTAACTATGGATGAATTGCCTTCGCATGCCTTGCGCAATAAAAAAGACTCTTCTATGAGAGTGGCAATTAATTTAGTGAAAGAAGGCATGGCTCAAGCCTGTGTTAGTGCTGGAAATACTGGCGCCTTAATGGCTACAGCACGTTTTGTTCTTAAGACACTCCCAGGCATTGATAGGCCTGCGATTGTTTCTGAATTACCAACAAAAACTGGTAGAACCTGGGTTATTGATCTAGGTGCTAATGTGGATTCTTGTGCAGAGCATTTGTTTCAGTTCGCAGTTATGGGATCTGCATTGGTACAAGCAGTTGCCAATAAACCTAAACCTAAAATCGCCTTATTGAATATTGGCGTAGAAGAAATGAAAGGAAATGATCAAGTCAAACGTACCGCACACATGCTTGCTGAATGTTCAGTAATGAATTATGTGGGCTATGTTGAGGGCGATCATTTTTATACCGGAGAAGTGGATTTAGTAGTTTGTGATGGTTTTGTGGGTAATGTTGCTTTAAAAGCTAGTGAAGGCCTTGCAAAGCTTTTTGTGAGTTTGCTCATGGAATCATTTAATAAAAACTGGTATACCAAGCTTTCCGCATTAATTGCACGCCCGGCATTAAGGCATCTTAAGAGACGGTTCGATCCTTCTAGCTATAATGGAGCGAGTATGCTCGGTTTAAATGGTATTGTAGTTAAAAGTCATGGTGGGGCGAATGAACTTGGGTTTCAACATGCTATAGAGCAAGCAATTCTTGAAGTAAAAAATAATGTGATTGATTTAGTGCGTGCTCAAATAAATGATTTTATAAATCAAGGGTTGCTGTTATGAAGAATGCTGTAATTAGTGGTACTGGAAGTTATATTCCCGAGAAACAACTGACTAATTTTGAACTAGAGTCAAAGTTAGATACCACTGATGAATGGATTGTCACCAGAACAGGCATAAGCAGTCGTAGTATTGCGCAATCTTATGAAACTACATCATATATGGCAGCACAAGCTGCTGAACAAGCATTGAATGCATCAGGTTTAGATGCTAATGAAATTGATTTAATAGTAGTTGCTACCTGTACTCCAGATCATTTTTTTCCTGGGGTAGCATGCTATGTACAGCATGCTTTAAAAATTAAAAAACCCATACCTGCATTTGATGTGGGTGCCGCCTGTAGTGGTTTTGTGTATGTGATGGATATTGCTAAACAATACATTATGAGTGGTGTAGCTAAACATATTCTTGTTATCGGTAGTGAAAGCATGTCTCGGGCAGTGGATTGGACTGACCGAGCAACTTGTGTTCTTTTCGGTGATGGTGCAGGTGCGGTAGTTTTAAGCGCAAGTGATCGACAAGGTATTGTAGGAAGCGTACTGCATGCCTCTTACGATGCTGAAAAATTATTAAACTTGAGTAATGGAACGTTTGATACTCAGCGAGCTATGATAAGTATGCGTGGCAATGAGGTTTTTAAAGTTGCGGTCAAATATATGGGGGATGTTGTTGACGAGGTTTTAGAAGCGAGTCAATTGACCAAATCAGACATTCAATGGTTAATTCCACATCAAGCAAATATGCGTATTATTCAAGCTATAGCTAAGAAGTTAGACCTGCCTATGTCTCGAGTGATTGTTACAATAGGCAGTCAAGGTAATACCTCGGCTGCTTCCATTCCTTTGGCTCTAGATCATTCTATTAGGACCAATCAGATAAAGCGAGATGAGCTATTATTGATTGAGTCTTTTGGTGGCGGAATGACTTGGGGAGCTATGGTTATTCGTTATTAATTAATTGTAAATTTAAATTAAAATCTAGTTCGGAGCTATTTTTAACATGGTAAAAACGGCGTTTGTATTTCCTGGGCAAGGATCACAATCAATAGGGATGTTGGCTGACTTTGAGTTGCAATATTCTATTGTTGTTAAGACTTTTGCTGAAGCATCCGAGGCTGTCGGCTATGACTTATGGAAACTCATACAACATGGACCTGAAGAAAAACTTAATCAAACAGAACATACTCAAGTTGCAATGCTTGTAGCAGATGTTGCTATCCACAGGCTACTGATGCAACAAGATATTGTTCAACCATGCATTATAGCTGGCCATAGCTTAGGTGAATATGCTGCATTAGTTTGTGCTGATGCTTTATCATTGTTTGATGCTGCTTGTTTAGTCAGTCGTAGAGGACAAGTAATGCAAAATGCAGTGCCCTTAGGTGTAGGAGCCATGGCTGCTCTTGTTGGTTTAACTGATGAGCAAGTAAAAAATTTATGTGATCAAGCAAGTCGAACAAATGAAGTGGTTACTCCGGCAAACTATAATGCAATTGGGCAAGTGGTTGTTGCTGGTCATACTCCCGCAGTGACACGAATTTTGGGGTTAGCTGAAGATTCTGGAGCGCGATTAGCTAAAATAATTCCTGTAAGTGTACCATGCCACTGTCCTTTATTATTTGATGCGGCGGAGGTTTTTGGTGAGTATTTAGCTAAAATCGAATTCAAAAAACCAAAAATTGATGTGGTTAGTAATGTGGATTTAAGTATCTATCATTCAGCAGAACATATACGTAAAAAACTGCAAGAACAATTATATAGTCCTGTACGATGGGTTGAGACAATACAATTTTTTAAACAAAATGGGATAGAAATCATCCTTGAATGTGGGCCTGGAAAAGTGCTTAGTGGGTTAATTAAACGAATAGATAGAAGCTTAAATACTATTAGTGTTTACGATACCATTAGCCTTGAACAAGTTGAGGAACAATTCGCATAAATGGCAAAACTCTTGAAAAAGTTGAGCTTTGTCAACAAAATGTAATAAATTACTTAACACGTTATGTTTCTCAGGCATGCATGAGCATTGGCAGAGCTGGGTGTTAAAACAAACATTTTCTATTAGAGGAAACTAAATGATCAATTTAGAGGGAAAAATTGCCTTAGTTACGGGAGCAAGCCGAGGAATAGGTCAAGCAATAGCTTCAAAGTTAGCACAACAAGGAGCTTTGGTTTTTGGCACAGCAACCACAGAACAAGGTGCTCAATCAATCAATGCTCATTTTGAGAAGGAAAAGTTATCTGGAAAAGGCCTGGTGCTTGATGTAACTAATTCAGAGCAAATAGAAGAGATGATTGGGAAGTTGAGTCATGAAAACCAAGCTCCTTCAATATTAGTGAATAATGCTGGAATCACCTCTGATAATTTATTGTTACGTATGGATGATGATGAATGGTATAAAGTCATTGAAACCAATTTGAACTCTATCTATAAGATGACTAAAATTTGCATAAAGTCGATGTTTAGAGCACGATGGGGACGAATTATTTCCATTGGCTCAGTTGTTGGTTCAAGTGGCAATTCAGGCCAAGTCAATTATACTGCTGCCAAAGCAGGTGTCGTTGGTTTTAGTAAATCCCTAGCACAAGAATTAGGAAGCCGAGGAATTACTGTGAATGTTGTTGCACCTGGTTTTATTGATACTGATATGACTGCTTCATTACCCGATATGGTTAAAGAAGAAATGTTAAAAAGAATCCCTATGCGTAAGCTTGGGGAACCATCTGATATCGCTGAGGCCGTTGCTTTTCTAGCATCAGAAAGTGCTAAATATATCACAGGTGAAACAATTCATGTCAATGGTGGCATGTATATGAATTAATGCACTTGCGTTATCTGTATAAATGAATAAACTATACCACTTCCATTTAACTTTGACTGTTTTTGTTGGATTAGCTGCTAAATTTAAATACTGATAAATAAGTTAATGCACTAATGCACTAATGCTCTTGCCAAGCAGTTAAAGTTAAGTGGAAGTAGTATGATAAAATACCTATAGTTTTTATATTTCTATCAACCGAAAGAGGAAAATCAAGTTATGAGTACAGTTGAAGAGCGTGTTCGCAAAATTGTTGTTGAACAACTGGGTGTTAAGGAAGAGGAATTAAAGAATGATGCATCATTTGTTGATGATTTAGGTGCTGATTCTTTAGATACTGTGGAATTGGTTATGGCTCTTGAAGAAGAATTTGAAACAGAAATTCCTGATGAAAAAGCTGAAAAAATTACCACAATTCAAGAAGCAATTGATTATATTGAATCTAATTTAAATAAAGAAGAAGCATAATTTTTGTAATAACTCAGATCTCCTATGTCAATTTTTGCTCGAACGGTAGGATTTGAGTACATGTTGTGAGGAAGTTTTTCTAAGTAAGCGTAGCATACAAATTATGATATGAGCATGGCTTAGGAATATTTTCTCGCAAAATGTGCCAAGTATTGTTGTTTCTAAATAGGAGCTGACTACTTACTGATTTTTTGCTTTTATCTCATCTTTTTGCATATTATGTGCAAGAGATAGAGTGTGTTTTAAGGAGCTTTCATTGAATAAGCGGCGTGTAGTAATTACTGGCATGGGTATGATTACTCCTGTTGGACTTAATGTAAAAGAAACTTGGCAAAATATATTAGCCGGTGTGAGTGGTGTAGTTTTGGCAGAAGAATTTGATCCAAATGAATACAGCACACGAATATGGGCTAAGGTTAAGAATTTTAATATTGAGGACTATGTTCCGCTTAAAGATGCCCGTAAAATGGATGTGTTTACCCAATATGGCATTGCTGCTGCTGATGAAGCAATTCTGGATTCGGGTTTAAAAATAGATGCACGTTTATCAACGCGTGTTGGTGTTGCTGTCGGTGCAGGTATTGGCGGTATCCAAACCATCACGAATAACCAAGATAAACTTATGGCAGGTGGAGCTCGAAAAGTTTCTCCATTTTTTATTCCGGCGGGTATTATTAATATGGTTGCCGGACAGATTTCAATTAGACATCAACTTAAAGGTCCTAATATTTCCGTAGTTACTGCTTGTACTACCGGAACTCATAATATTGGGCTTGCCGGGCGCATGATTACTTATGGTGATGCTGATGTTATGGTATGTGGTGGAGCGGAAATGACTTTGACTCCACTGTGTTTAGCCGGATTCTCTGCGGTACGTTCCTTATCCAAACGTAATGATGAGCCTGAGAAAGCATCGCGACCTTTCGACAAAGACAGAGATGGTTTTGTTATGGGGGAAGGGGCTGGTGTTCTGATATTAGAAGAATATGAACATGCAAAAGCTCGTGGTGCAAAAATTTATGCAGAGCTCGTAGGTTTTGGTATGTCTGGGGATGCTTATCACATAACTGCGCCTGATGAAGATGCTGATGGTGCTGCTCGTGCAATGGAAGCAGCGCTACATGATGCACATATCGATGTAGAGCAAGTTGATTACATTAATGCGCACGGTACATCCACTTATCTGAACGATTTAAATGAAACAAAAGCGATTAAGCGAATATTTAAACAACATGCTTATGAATTAGCTGTCAGCTCTACTAAATCAATGACGGGCCATTTACTAGGTGCTGCTGGAGCAGTGGAAGCGATATTCAGTATTTTGTCGATAAGAGATCAAATTGTTCCACCAACCATTAATTTGGATAATCCAGATGAAGGTTGTGATTTGAACTATGTGCCTCATGCTCCTCAAAAAAGAGATGTTAATTATGTTCTTAGCAACTCCTTAGGTTTTGGTGGAACTAATGGTAGCCTCTTATTTAAACGGATCTAAATGGCATTTTTAAGACATAAAAAGTGGCTATTCTCTATTGCAATACTGTTTTTTATGTCTTGCACGTTTTTTCTTGTGCGTATCTATGTCCAGATAGCAACATCCCTGGTTCCTATTAAAGGGGTACCGGTGGTTATCGTTCTTGATCGAACTACAACAGCCTCACAATTTGTGCAAACCTTAAAGGAAAAAAATTTAATTTCTGCAGGATCGCCCCTGCTCATGGTGATTCGGTTCACAGGTCTTTCATCACAACTCAAAGCTGGAGTATATCAAATAAAACCTGGTGAAACGGCACTACAGTTGCTTCATCGAGTTGTAGATGGAGATGTTTTAACACAAAATTTTACCATTATTGCAGGTACTACCCAACAAAAAGTGACACAGGATTTAACAAAAGCTCCTTTTCTAAACTATCAGGCTAGTGATTGGAATGATATAAAAGGGAATTATCCTAATGCTGAGGGATTACTACTTGCAGATACTTACCAGTATCAAGGTGGAAGCAGTAGTAAGAGTTTATTAGAGTATGCACATCGTAATTTAATTAACTATTTGAATAAAAGTTGGGCTAATAGAGCGCCTCATTTACCTTATAAAACCCCTTATGAATTGCTTACAGCAGCTTCGATCATCGAAAAGGAAACTGCTATTCCACAAGAGCGAAAGCTCATTTCCGGAGTAATGATTAACCGCTTAAATAAAAATATGCCGTTACAAATGGATCCTACTGTAATCTATGGTTTAGGTGCTGCATACACAGGAAAACTGTCTCATGATGATATGCAAATTGATTCACCCTATAACTCATATCGTTATAGAGGCTTACCACCAACGCCTATTGCTATGGTAGGTAAAGAGTCTTTGGACGCAGCGGCTCACCCCCAACTCTCTAATTATTTATATTTTGTTGCTAGAGGCGATGGAACACATCAGTTTTCAGAAACTTATAAGCAGCAAAAGCAAGCAATTAACCAATATAAACGAAAGGATTTCTAAATGATCTCTGCAAAGGGAAAGTTAATTGTTATCGAAGGATTAGAAGGTGCAGGAAAATCCACGGCAGTAAATACAGTAATTGACCTTTTAGCCGAAAGGCAGATTAAAACGATCACTACACGTGAGCCAGGGGGGACGGCTATTGGGGAAATTTTACGTAATCTAATAAAGAATCCTGAGTATCATGATGTTTTGGATGATCGAAGTGAATTATTACTTCTTTATACGGCAAGAATCCAATTATTGAAACAAGTTATAGAGCCTGCACTGCAAAAAGGTATTTGGGTGATTGCTGATCGATTTGAATTATCAACTATGGCTTATCAAGGGGGAGGTCGAGGGTTGGATCAGGAGATGATTAGTCATCTCTCTTCTTTTGCATTACAAGGATTGAAACCTGATTTGACTTTGTATTTAGATATTAGTCCTGAAGAGGGACTGCAACGAGTTAAATCGAGAGGGGAACTTGATAGAATTGAACAACAATCAATCGAATTTTTTCATCGAGTGCATGATAGTTATCTTCAGTATATCAAAATGAATCCCTATATAGTGAGTATTAATGCATCACTCCCGTTAAAAAAAGTACATCAGGCACTTCAAAAAGCAATAAATGAGTTTATAGAGCATCAAACATGATCGCTTATACCCCAAAAGAAGAAAAATACTTGTCTCAATGGAAGCAGATTCAATTAGCATGGCAAAATGAGCGTATGCCTCAAGGAATGTTATTTGTTGGTTCATTAGACTGCCCTCTAATTGATTTTATTTGGAAGTTTTCTCAATTCGTTTTTTGTAAAAAAGAAATAAAACCGTGTGGTGAATGTGTTGATTGCCGAATGGTTCTCTGTTCTGAGCATCCTGATCTGAAGTGGATTAAGCCAGAAAAAAGAGGAGGACCAATAAAAATTGACTCAATAAGAGAGTTACACGATTATTCTTATTTAACCCCACAACGAGCAAATCATCGTTTGATTGTGATTGAATCAGCCGAACGCATGAATATCTCTGCAGCAAATTCACTATTAAAAATTTTGGAAGAACCTGCTCAACATATTTTGTTTTTACTGGTGGCGCAGCAGTTGAGCACAGTATTACCAACAGTTCTAAGTCGATGTCAGGTAATGCATTTTCCATCATATGTTGATTTATCCACCTTAAATCTTCTGCAGTTGGGGGAGCGCTATCCCCCAGAATCAGAGCAAACAGCGATTATGAGTCAAGCAGAATTTGTCTTAGATGGTTTGATTTCTGTGATTAAAGACAAGACACATCCGTGTATGGTGGCTGCTCAATGGAGCCAATTTGAGATTAATACTATATTGTGGTTTTTGTATTTGGTGTATTCACAAATACAAATAATGCAAATTAATGGGATTATTGATGTTGGACCTGCAACTCAACAATTGCAAAGCTTAGCAGGTTTATTAAGCCCCGTTATGATTTTTGCCCAAATTGATAAAATAAATGCATTGCAGAGAAAATTAAGCCGTAATGTTAATGTGAATCAAATTTTAGCATTAGAGGATTTATTGTTGGCTATTCACAGTGAATAGTTATAATAAGATGAATGGATTGCATTTGTGATTTAGGGGATAAGGAAATCAAGCATGGATAAACAATCGATCAACTGTATATTTCCTAACGAATCAGCGTTGTATGCAGCATATATGCCCTTTGTAAAAAATGGTGGAATATTTATTCGCACGAATCACCAGATTGAGTTTGGGGCAATGGTTAGTTTATCAATAAAACTGATGGATGAAGATGAGTTTTCCAACGTTGAGGGAAAAGTAGTATGGATTACGCCTAAAGGCGCTCAAGGTAATAAGACTCCTGGAATAGGGATACAGTTTATGGGAGAAAATAGCCGTAATTTGTGCAATAAAATAGAGACCTATATAGCAGGCATGTTAAAATCATCTCAGATAACAGATACAATTTAGTTGATTTTGAAATAACAAAACGCGGAAGAAACTTAATTATTCTAAGCTATTTTATGCCATTTAATGAGGTCATCCCATGTTAGTTGATTCGCATTGTCATTTGAATTTTCTTGATTTAACTGATTTTAATCATGATATTACAAATGTTTTAGCACAAGCAAAAGCCAATGATGTGGGGCATTTTTTATGTGTTTGTGTGGAGTTGGCTGATTATTCGCAATTAGAAAGTCTCGCCATGAATTACTCCAACATTAGTATTTCTGTTGGGGTTCACCCAAATAGTGAAATGGATTTTCCTATTACTTCTGAGATGTTGTGTGATTTAGCTGTGAATCCTGCATGTATTGCAATTGGCGAAACAGGCTTGGATTATTATCGAACACATACAGAGGAGGCACGAGAAGTACAGCGTCATCGATTCAGAGAGCATATAAAAGCCGCTTTAAAAACTGCGAAGCCCTTGATTATTCATACTCGTGAAGCAGCACAAGATACAATCACATTGATGAGAGAAGAAAATGCAGATCAAATTGGTGGGGTAATGCATTGTTTTGCAGAGAGTATAGATATAGCTCATAAAGCCATGGATCTGAATTTTTATATCTCATTTTCAGGCATTGTCACTTTTAAAAATGCAACTGCTCTCCAAGAGGTTGCTCGACAAATACCCTTAAATCGAATACTCATAGAAACAGATTCACCTTATTTGGCCCCAGTCCCTTATCGAGGCAAACAAAACCATCCTGCTTTAGTGAGATATGTAGCTGAAGCTCTAGCAGAACTTAGAGGGATGACATTTGAAGAAATTGCGGCGATAACAACAGAAAATTTTTATAATTGTTTCAAACTGAGGAACAGCTAATGAGTTTATATATAGGCTTAATGTCTGGAACAAGTATGGATGGTATTGATGCAGCACTTGTTGATATCTCTAAAAATAAATTACTTTTGGGTAACACCATAAGCTATAGTGAGGAGGTCAAAAATCGTATCAATGCTCTGTTGGATGGCTTAAATTTAAGTCTTGCTTCTATTTGCCAATTAAATACATTAATCGGAAAAGAATTTGCTCATGCGGTCAATCAGCTATTAAAAGAAGCCCAATTATCCTCCAGTGACATTTGTGCTATAGGAAGTCACGGTCAAACGGTTTGTCACGATACAAATTGCGCTATTCCATATACATTACAATTAGGGTGTGCCCATACTATTTCTACGTTAACCGATATTACCGTGGTGGCTGATTTCAGAACTCGAGATATAGTACTTGGAGGGCAAGGCGCTCCTTTTGCACCAATTTATCACCAAGAAATCTTTAAACATGAAAAGAATCATATAGCCGTAGCTAATGTGGGTGGTATTGCTAACATTACACTGATTCACCCCAATGAACCTATTAAAGGATGGGATGTTGGCCCAGGGAACTGTTTAATGGATGCCTGGATTATGAAGCATCAAGGAAAGGCTTATGATGCTCATGGTCGTTGGGCGCAGCAGGGAGAAGTTATTGAACCTCTGCTTACAACCTTAATGGCTGATCCTTTTGTGCATCTTTCCGCGCCAAAGAGTATAGGTAAAGAGTATTTTTCTTTAGCATGGTTAGAAGCTCATTTAAGCAATGATTATGAGCCTGTAGATGTACAAAAAACATTGTTGGTATTCACTGCAAAAACGATTGCCAATAGTCTTTTAACAGAAGAAAATTTTGTTGACAAGTTGTACTTATGTGGAGGTGGTACACATAATCTTGCTTTATTAGACATGCTTAATCAGTTAGTGTCTGAAACAGAGGTGAAGAGTATTGCCGAAGTAGGGATAAGTCCTGACTATTTAGAAGCAATGATGTTTGCCTGGCTTGCTGCACAAACAATAAATTATACTCCCCTAGATTTAAGAACGATAACCGGTTCAACGCACCCCACTATATTAGGTGCAATTTATCCTATGACCAAATAAACATGAGAAAACCTAGGATTTGCTGGTATTTCATTCTGCTCTTTTCTATCTCCCGCGTGGTATGCCTGAGAGATTAATCGTTATTGGTTAAATTTGGTGGGGATCTTTGCGGTATAAAGTGCACCCCATTGCCAAAGGCCTATTAAAACGGCTTAGATTATTTAAATTGATAAAAATTTAAACCATTTTGAATGAGCGTTTTACTTTAGATAGAAGATTACAGTATTATTTTAATATCTATTAAGTGGTAATTGTCTTTATATACTAGAATCATATTGACAAAGTAAATATGTATAAGCTTAAATGTGGAATTTCAAACGGAGTGACCTTAAATTGAGCTCATATAGTAATGATAATGCACCTCAAGGAGCGAATGTTCGACTTGGAACTGCATATTTTATTTTTTTTCTGGCTGCCTCATTTTATTTATACGAATTCATTCTTCAAGTAGCGCCAAGTGTTATGGCGGAATCAATGATGAAGACCTTTGGTGTTACAGGCCAGGGATTTGGTTTTATTTCAGCTTTTTACTTCTATGCATATGCGCCAACTCAATTGCCAGCAGGGGTGTTATATGATCGTTATGGTCCACGCAAGTTAATGACTTTTGCAATTATTTTATGTGCTTTGGGTTCCGCTTTTTTTGCGTCAACGGATAGTATATTTACTGCTTGTATTGGTAGATTTCTTATTGGAATTGGTTCTGCTTTTTCTTTCATAGGTGTTTTGGTTCTTTTATCTCGTTGGTTTCCTCCTTATTATTTTGCGATTTTGGCAGGAGTGGCTCAACTAATGAGTTCAGTAGGAGCTATATTTGGAGAAATGCCATTAGCCTATTTGATTGAGGGAGTTGGCTGGCGTAATGCAAGCTTTATTTTATCCTTCATTGGTTTTGTATTAGCGATATTTTTTTGGTTTTTTATTCGCGATTATCCTCATCAGCAAAATCAAGCCATACCTGAACATTATCTGCGTGAAGAGTGGAAACGCCTTGTTGCAGTGTGCAAACATGGCTATACCTGGATAACAGGAGGATATGCTTTTGCGATTTGGACTCCAATCGCTGTTTTTGCTGCACTTTGGGGGGTTCCTTATTTACAGGAAAAATTTCAAATTAGTGTAGTTGCTGCTTCTGGCCTCTGCAGTTTGATTTGGATTGGTATAGGAGTAGGGAGTCCTCTACTTGGCTGGCTCAGTGATCGAATTGAAAGTCGTCGCATCGCATTAATCCTTAGCTCGGTTTTAGGTTTATTGGCAACCTTAGTATTATTGTATGTTCCGGGATTAACTTATGGATGGGCTCCATTTGTTTTGTTTGTCCTTGGGTTAGGCGCTGGGGGACAAACAGTGAGCTTTGCTGTAGTTAAAGAAAATAATCCTCCAGAGCTTGTTGGCACTGCCTCAGGGTTTAATAATCTTTCCGTGTTAATCGGTGGAGCAATATTTCAGCCTTTAGTGGGTTATATATTGCAACATACTCATTCTTGGCATTTGGTTAATGGAGTACATGTATATAGTGTTGCAAGTTACCAAGTTTCTTTGATGGTTATGCCCATATGCTTTTTAGCCAGTTTGCTTATTGCAGCTTTCCTGCTTAAAGAATCTCATCCTGCACATAATAAGCACGCATAACTGCCCAGCTTTACGCCATTGACTTAATAGATGTATCTCTCAATTGACGTCCCGCGGTCCAAATGATGGATCCCGCGGGCAAGCTACGGGAACGTAGGGAAATAAGGATAAATACCTAATAAGACCAGCTTATTCAACCAATCATAATTTCAGCATATTTTTCAGGAGCTGATTTTTCATCCAAACCTAATTCCTTTTTTAATGGCGGTTGTTGGCGGACCCCTGAAAAGAACCCATTGATAGTGTTTGAAAAATATCGATTTGGTAAATAGGGTTTTCCAAAATGAGAATAAGATGGCTTCCCTTCTAAAATAGCTTGATTTAGAAGTGCTCCAGATACAGCTTGAGCCACTCTATCAGCAGCGAAAGATGCTTCAGTTCCATTGATATTAACTCTTAAAAATAATTCTTGGAACTGTGGTGCATTGATAGTGAGTTCGGGACGTTTAAAACGCTCTATTAAATTATCTGGCAAAATAATTTTAAATTGATTGTTTACATCCATGTGCTTCTTATACATAATTAAAAGTTCATTGAGATATGCATCTAAATCTTGAATGCCTGGATGAAGCCCAAGCCGAACTTGTATATTGGGATGGTTAGAGAGCTCAGTTAATAAACAATCTAAAAATTCCGTATCAGTAGAAATTGGTTGGGTGGTACTACTCACAAAAGCCAATGATTGGTTTTTTGTTACTTGCAGAGTGGTTTTGATTTCTTCAGCTGTTTTTTGGGGAGACGGTTTGAGTGAGTAAGCATTATCAATACTGAGATGCCCCGTCAGATGTACTTTATTTTTTTCATCAATCCCAAAGTCAGCTATTGCCTCTGTCAATGGGAGTGCCCATTGAATATTGGATTTCATCTTTAGTGCTGGCACATAGTTCCATAAACAATGTGTTTCTGGTTTAAACATAAACTCATAAGCTACAAGTACAGGAATATTTTCCGATGCTTCGGCAATTTGAAAGGGAATTGCATTATTTACTGAAGGTACCCCAACGTATAGGTAATGAATATTTTCATTTGTGAAAAATTTAATAACTTCTTTTAATTGTTCTTCGGTACATTTCCCTTCAGGATAAAGCTCTGGGTTGAGATGAAGTATTTCAGGAAGTGATTTTTTATCGACATGTGGTGATAACTGAAACCCATCTATACGTTGTTGTGCTGTTTTAGTCAATGAAATGAGGATACTTTTATGTAAGCCTTTTTGTTCCATAGATTTTATTGTATTTAAGGCTAAATCTGTATCTCCGATACTACTCACAATAAATGCTATCTTCATCCTCTTTAACACTAAAAATATTAATGGTGCACAATTATAAATCAATCATGACTTAATTTACTACATATCTAGTACAAATAAATCCACTTTTTGCGAGGCAGCGGAATTGGAACTTTTGTTTTTCGGTGCAAACCATAATAGTCCGCATTTATCTTTATAACTGACATAACTTGCTTCACTTAACCTACTTAAATACTTGGTCTGAGCGAAACCCTCATAACCCAAGGTTGATGCAGCCTGATCGAATTTTTTTTCATAAGCATTTAATTTGGATGCTAAAAAGATTTCTGCTTCAGCTGTACCATGGTAATGGGCTAAGATGGTTGTGATGTTGTTGGGATTGGTAAAAATATGATCATCAAAGGAATCAAATAAAAGATTCCATAAACTAAATGATTCATACTGGCCTTTGATTTGAGAGATTAATTGTATAAATTGACAAGTAGTTGGTGTATGAAGTTTTAAAACGCCTTCTTTTCTTGCTTCCTCTATAAGAAATAATTGAATTGTATGAGCCCATTTCCCATGTTTTGGACCAGCTCCTACATCTGCAGATAAGTAACCATTTTTTAATAGAACATTATTAAATAAATTGGCTGTTAATTCACCATATAAAATGGGAGTATGTTTGGGATATTGAAAATTAGTACTCGTTTTAAACTCCTCAGTACTATTAAGGGGAGTCGGATTATTGAAATAGTTTTGACTTCCCCAGTTATCAAAAAATTGTCGTAGAGATTTTTTTTCTGTTTTATTAAAGGCAAAATATTGTTCCGCAAGTTTTTTTAAACCGTGTAAAACCAATTGTTCGTTACAGAAAAATTTACAGATTGCTAAGACATCTTGCTTAAGGTTTTCATTGAGCTCGGTACATCCATATTCTTTTAACCAGAGATCATAATCATTGGTATCGATTTGTTCATTGCAAATAAGATCTAAGGTCATGATGATTTACCTCTTATGAAGAAATAGGGTCATTATCTTTCGCGTGACGGATATAGAAGTCACCATTAATAAAATAATGTTATTATTAGGGTATTTAAATTGAACCTATAAATCAATAGTTGTACGGAGGGCTTTAATAAAGAGCGGATTAAAGAAACTAAGTTAAAACTACGAACATTTTAACTTAGTGGGCAGTTTTTTGTTCACCAACAGCCATGTTTTTATCAACTAAAAAAATTAATCCTGTACATATAAAAAATATTAATTCTGTGATATTGCAATAGAGTCCAAAATGAAGATTATTATGATGTTCGTAAAATAAATTGCCAGTTTCTGTTCCTATTGCTCCAATAACCATAACACCTAAGCTGATTACAGCCGATGCAGTGCCTTTGCTAACAGGAGTAACAAAAAGACAATATCTGTTTAATGGTGCATTAATAATACTGAGTGCAAAGAAATAAATGATTGTTCCAGGCAGCAAATAGTAATAAGTATTTCCAAACAGATAAGGAAGGAGCGAGGTTAAAATTGCGCCAACACCCATAATGATATAACCTAGTAGGATGATTTGTCTGATTTGGTACCTATAAGTTAAGTGATGTAAAAACCAATTACCTAATATAGTTGCCCCAAAGACTGGAATTTGCCAAAGTGCATATTGCATTACTGTGAGTTTTGCTTCGACAATCAAAATAATAGGGGATAATGCAATCCAAGCAAGACAAGGAATACCAACTGTGCCTGCTGCCAAGGTTGCAAAACAAAAAATTTTATTAGAAAATAAGGCCTTATAGTTTTCAAAAACTTTTTTTGCAGAAAACTTGGCCTTAGGTGTTAATTCGCCATTTCTTTTAGTCTGACCTATAGGT
The DNA here is from genome assembly GCF_900452415.1 of Legionella cincinnatiensis. Taxonomy (NCBI): domain Bacteria; kingdom Pseudomonadati; phylum Pseudomonadota; class Gammaproteobacteria; order Legionellales; family Legionellaceae; genus Legionella; species Legionella cincinnatiensis. The sequence goes on from NZ_UGNX01000001.1 coordinate 1,803,937, forward strand.
TCAGGCATGTATCGCCATAAGCCCCATAAAGCAATAAGCGCACCTAGAGCAATGGTTACAAAAATATAGCGCCAAGAAGTATAGTGAATCACTATAGCACCCATAAGTGGCCCTAATAAAGGAGCTAGAATTGCTACATTTGCCATAATTGAAATGATGCGAATAGCATCCATTTCTTCAAAAATTTCTTGGATTGTGGCGTAACCAATAACGCCTATGAAACATAGCCCCATCCCTTGAAAAAAACGAGCAATTAAAAATTGACTCATGGAATTGGAACAGGCAATAAATAAAGTAAAAATAAAGAACAAAAATGCACCAAGAAGCATCATCGGTCTTCGACCATAGCTGTCTGATATAGGCCCTAAAATAACTTGTAGGCTTGCTCCACCGAGTATGTAAACAGTTAGAGAAGTTGCTATCGTTGATTCAGCTGCGTTAAATGAGTGTACGACATGAATCATGCCAGGCATAATCATATCGTTTGCTATATACGTTAGAAACTCATACATTACAAAGAAACAAGCGAAAGTTAGTGCATGTTTTTTAGTGATAGAAATAAGGGGTTCAGTCATAGCGGTATTTTCTTTTCTTCAAGTTGTTCTTCCTTGTAATTCTATGGTTAAATTTTGTATACTCTTCCAATATTTTTTTTGGGGAAACAATCTTATGAAATGGCATTTTTTTGGCGAAAATGGTAGCAAACCCAAAATAAGTGAGCATTTAATGCTCTACATTCTAAGTCTACTTGATCCTTCTTCACAGTTCAACGCCTCGTTAGTGAATCATAAATGGAGGGAGTTAGTTGATTTAACTCGTAAATATATGGGATTACTGCCAACGATTCAAAAAATTCCTATGCTTTCTACGCTTGGTCTTGATGTTTTAAGATTAAAATTAATGGCGGGTGGTATGACAAATACCACATACAGAGTGCAAATTGGCCCTGATATCGCTAAATGGCTTTCAAGAACTCCTGGAGTAGATCCATCTATTATTGATCGCCATAAAGCAAATCGATGGGTACTACGTATTCCCGGTGAAGTGTCATCGTTTTCAGTATCACGGGAACATGAAGCAAAAAATGCGCGTCAAGCGTCAGTTTTAGGACTTAACGTCCCTATAGAGTATTTCGACTCGAATGGATTGCAGTTAACAAAATTTATTGACAAAGTTAAGATTTTGGACAAAAAAACATTAGAGCGGGCTGATATATTGCAAACGCTAGCTGCCATGGCAAAACAGTTACATTCTTCAGAGCATTTTGCAAATGATACCGCTGTTTTTGAGCGCAATGAGGGATTACTCGAGGCATTAAAAATAAAAAACTTTAATTTTCCTGGTGAGATAGGGTTGATTGAAGAAGAGATGGCGGCTTTGCATCGATTATTTTCTGCTTATAAGATTGAAACATGTCCGTGCCACAATGATTCAACACCTCTAAATTATATGATGACCCAAGAAAAGGATAAAAAAGAATTGTTCTATCAAATTGATTGGGAATACTCAAGTAATAATGATTTTCTTTGGGATCTTGCTTATTTTGCTATTGAGGCCAAACTTGATAAAGAACAAGAGTTAACTTACTTAACTGCATATTTTGGTAAAGATAGGCTTACTGATTCGGTACTTGCCTGGTACACAGCTTATAAGCCTGTAGTTGAATGGTGGATAACTCTTTGGTCATGGACTCAACTAGCCAATGAAGCAAAATCAGTGGATCCGGAAGCTTACGCTCAATTAGGTTTAGAACGCTATCAAAAAACGCTAATGCATTTGCAGAGTGATGAGTATAAAAGTGCACTGGCTGTGATTGATAAAGAGCGGTTAATGCCTTCATTTTCCGGACAAAGGCCTTTTTAAAAATTGTGGGATATAAAATTTATTAGTTCCCTAAAGTTTTGGGCATTAAAATTGCTGAATTTAAAAAACTTTAGGGTCGTTACCTAATTGTTCACATCATATGGCTTAAAAACTCTTGTAAATGTTTTTTTTCCTTTTCGGAGCCTAGATAGGTTTTAAGTAACATTATTGAGTGCTCGTATTCTTCATGGTTAATCACTCCACGCATCAATTCAAATCGTAAAAAGACACAATAAGTATTCAGTACATCGGTTTCACAATAATCACGAATGTTTTTTATTTGACCCGATAAATACTGTTCCCAAACTTTAGACCCGCTCATTCCCATTTTTCCTGGGAAACCCAGCATACTGGAAATTTCATCTAATGGGGCAAATGCTTTATTTTGGTAGCCGGCAATTACATCCATGAGGTCAAGATGACGATAGTGAAATCGGCTTAAGTAATTGTTCCAGCGAAAGTGCTGTTGGTTTTCACCAATTTCCCAATAAGTAGGGGCCGGGATGCCGTGTAATAGAGCACGATAATGTAAAACAGGTAAGTCAAACCCGCTCCCATTCCAGCTTACTAAAGTTGGAGTATGTTTATCTATTCCAGCAAAAAAACGCGTGATTAATTCTTTTTCTTGCGAGAGCTCATCACCTAAAGACCAAACTTTAATTTGTGCGCCATGACTCATTACTAAGGAAATAGCACAAATCTTTTGTAAATAATGGGGTAAAAAATCGTTACCCACTTTAGCACGACGTAATGCAAACATAGCCTGAGCAGTATCTTCATCACTTAGTCCATGTAAATCATACAAATTTCGTCCAGATTCAATATCAGGAATGGTTTCTATATCAAATACAAAAATGGTCATTAGATACACTTTATTTTGTTTTAAATTAATCGATATATTATCATGCGGTAAAGCAGGGAAATAGACCTTCGTTATACTCGATAAAAATAGCAAAGCGTAGATTGTAGTAATCAAATTTGTTAGAATAAATTTTTTTGTGTTTGGTTACTCATGAGCTCTTTATCATTACTTTTTAAGAAGTTAAGAATAGCCGTTCTATTAATTACTGTATTGCTAACAGCCTGTGTTAGTCCTCCTCCAGCTGATGTAAATAATCTTTGTAATATATTTAGACAATATCCTAAGTGGTATACTGATGCTAAGGACGTTGAACGACGTTGGAAGGTACCAGTTCCAGTACAAATGGCTATTATTCATCAAGAGTCAAAATTTAATGCTCGGGCGCGACCACCACGAACGAAACTATTATATATAATTCCTTGGAAAAGACCTTCCTCAGCTTATGGTTATACACAAGCATTACATGATACCTGGAAACATTATAAACGAAGCAATGGTGGATTATTTGCTTCACGTGATGATTTTGGTGATGGTGTTGATTTTATTGGATGGTACGCAAATCAAGCACATATCAGAGCTGGAATTGCACGAACAGACACGTATTCCCTGTATTTAGCATATCATGAAGGGATTGGTGGTTATCAACGTAAAACCTATTTAAAAAAATCATGGTTGCTTCCTGTCGCAAGAAAGGTTCAAGCGCGATCACAACTTTACGCAATGCAACTTAACTCGTGCAGGAGATCTTTTGAGTCTCGTTCATGGTTCTAAGCTCAGAAAGGGCTGTATTACGAACGAATTGAACTATAATTCGAAGATATTTAGATTAATGAGGATACCTAAGTGAATATTCACAACATTAAAAATGTGGAATGCAATGGCATTAATGATACATACAGACTACATTTAATTTATTAAATTTTAAACTAATAGTATACTACTTAAAAATGAAACGGGTATAGATATCATTAAGGAGTTTTAATGCGATTAATGCTTTTAGGTGGTCCTGGTGCAGGAAAGGGAACTCAAGCTTTGCGTTTGATTGAACGTTATAAAATTCCACAAATTTCAACAGGTGATATGCTACGTGCGGCTATTGCACAAGGAACTCAATTAGGATTAAGTGCGAAAAAAATTATGGAAACTGGTGGTTTAGTATCAGATGATATTATCATTGGTTTAGTTAAGGAGCGCTTAAAGAAGAGTGATTGTGCTAATGGTTTTTTATTTGATGGTTTCCCTAGAACGATTATTCAAGCAGATGCTTTAAAACAAGCTGGTATTTACTTAGACCACGTCATCGAAATTGCAGTAGATGATGAGGAAATTATTAAACGAATTAGTGGTCGACGTATTCATCAACCATCAGGTCGAGTTTATCATATCCAAAATCATCCTCCTAAACAGGAAGGCATTGATGATGTTACGGGTGATCCTTTAATCCAACGTGAAGATGATAAAGAAGAAACGGTTAGAAAACGATTAGAAATCTATCACAATCAAACGGCTCCATTAATCAATTATTATAAGGCTTGGGCTGAAAGTGACAGCCATGGAGCTCCTGAGTTTCATAGTATTTGCGGTACTGGAGATGTTGATGAAGTATTTCAAAAGATTATAAATTCTATTGAAGCGAAGGAAGAAATATGACTTCTTTAAGTGTGACCAGTGCGGACTTTGAATCTTTAATCGATAATAATGAAATTGTATTTATTGATTTTTGGGCCGACTGGTGTGCTCCATGCAAACAATTTTCCAATGCATACGAACAAGTGGCTGAGCAATTTCCGAATATCAAATTTGCAAAAGTAAATATCGAAGCAGAGCAGCAATTATGTGATTTTTTTGAAATACGATCAATTCCTCATCTTATGGTTTTTAAAAAAGGGATCATTGTTTACTCAAATGCAGGAAGTATTCCTGCATCTACTTTAAAGGAGTTAGCTCAGCAAGCTTTAGTGGTTGATGTTAGTGCCATACAAGAGGAGCTTCAGCAGGATGATGATAAAGAGTAATTTTTGATAGATATTCTGCAAGATTTTCTCTACCCTCTGTATCGATGACTAACTCCAGTTTGGTTCGCCGTTTTAATATATCATCACAACTCTGAGCCCATTCTTCTAAAATTAAATAATCAACCTCTACTTGGTAAAGGTAAGTACAATATTTTTTACCTAAACACTCCATATTGGAACAGGAAGCAAGAAATTTTTCCATACAGCTGCCATAAGTGTATAGGTAGCGATTCAGTAAATCTGAATCCATCCATTTGTATTTTTCTTTAGCATAAATGACGTATTGATCAAAATTCATTTGCTCAAAAGAAGCTCCTGGCAAAGGAGTGGTTGCTGTCATGGGTTGATGCATGTTCGGAAATATTGGGATAAGTTGATTAATGATCTCTTCTGCTAATTGTCGATAAGTGGTAATTTTACCACCATAAATCGTAATAATAGGGGCTGGTTCAAAAATAACCTTGTAAGAATAATTACGGCTCAGGGATTTCGCTTCTTTATTTTCATCAGCTAATAAGGCTCTTACACCGCTCCACGTGTAGACGATATCTGTTTCAGATAATTTGCTTTTGAAATAGCAATTAACCAAATTAATTAAGTAATGAATTTCTTCATGACTAATAGTGACATGATCTGGATTACCCTGGAGTGGAATATCAGTTGTACCAATCATACTAAATCCATGATAAGGAATAACGAAAACGACTCTTTTATCTTGATGTTGTAAAAAATAAGCATGATTACCTTCATAGATTTGTGGCACGATAATGTGGCTACCTTTAACTAAACTAATTTTTTGTTGATCAGGAGTTTGCGTGAGTTCTTCTACAGATTTAACCCATGGGCCAGCGGCATTTACTATTGCTCGAGCATAGAGCACATAAGTTGACCCTATTTTAGGTTGAATGGTTAGTTGCCATAAATTGTTTACGATCTCAGTATGAATTACTGCCGAGTGTGTTCGTATGCTTGCCCCATGATTTTTTGCTTGAATTGCATTGATGATTGTTAATCGAGCATCATCAGTTATGGCGTCATAAAATAAAAAACCTTTATTGAATTCATTGATTAAAGGAATAAAATAGCTTTCTTTACTTTTTCTATGAATTGTTTTGCATTTCGGTAAGCGATTTTTGCGACTTAAATGATCATAAAAAAATAGCCCCAAACGTAAAAACCAAGCAGGGCGCATATGATGTTCATAGGGTAAAACTAATGCTTGTGGGTGTACCAAATGAGGAGCCAAATCTAATAATCTTTGTCGCTCAATGAGCGCTTTTTTAACCAGATTAAACTCATAATGTTCTAGATATCTTAAGCCACCATGAATAAGCTTAGTACTGCTTGAGGAAGTTTTGGAGGCCAAATCATCTTGTTCGAGAAGCACTACAGACAACCCCCTTAATGCTGCATCTGCAGCACAACCAGAGCCATTGATGCCGCCTCCAATAATTGCAACATCAAAAACTGCATTCATATTTTGGTCTCCCTAAAAAAGATATACACTAACAATATACACATAATAGTTGGGACAAGGAACAATGCAAATAATGGGTTATTTACTCGCTATAGATCAAGGAACGAGCAGTACACGCGCCATGATATACACCACTCAGGGGGAATTAGTCGCAGCGAGCCAGTACCCCCTTACTCAATATTATCCTAAAGCTGGTTGGGTTGAACATGATCCAGAGGAAATATGGAAAAAAACTTTAACGGCAATGAGAGATGTAGTATCTCGAGTCCCTCTGAAGCAAATCTTATGTTGTGGTATAACGAATCAAAGAGAAACTACGGTCATTTGGGATAAAAAAACGGGTGATTGTCTTGCTCCAGCTATTATTTGGCAGGATCGTAGAACTTCAGACTATTGTAAAAGTTTGATCGCTGATGAACGGATGATCCAAGAAAAAACTGGCTTGCTCCCTGATTCTTATTTTTCAGCCAGTAAATTGAAATGGTTTTTAGATAATAATGCAAAAGCTAATGAGCTGGCAAAAAAGGGTGAGCTAGCCTTTGGAACTATAGATAGTTTTCTGATTTGGCGACTCACTACAGAACATTTGCATTTAACTGATGTCACAAATGCATCACGGACAATGTTATTTAATATTAAAACAGAACAATGGGATCCTGATTTACTAAAATACTTCGTCATTTCTGAGTCTGTTTTACCTAAAGTTTGTGCAAGCGATAGCCATTTTGGGATTATTAGCAAACAGTGGCTTGGTTTTGAGCTACCTATTACTGGGGTAGCAGGAGATCAACAGGCTGCATTAGTTGGACAAGGGTGTTTTAAAACAGGAATGGTAAAAGCAACCTTTGGAACCGGTGCCTTTTTATTACTTAATACAGGCAATAAGCCAGTGTTTTCACATCATAAACTTTTAACAACCGTGGCTTATAAAATCCGAGGGCAGATGGTTTATGGATTAGAGGGAAGTATTTATCATGCTGGTACCACAGTAAAATGGCTGCGCGATTCAATGAAGTTAATTACTGATGTGGAGGAAACGGAGATATTAGCCCAATCATTAGAAGGAAATGAGGGTGTGTATTTAGTTTCAGCATTTACAGGTTTAGGTGCTCCTCATTGGTTATCAGTGCCCGGAGCATCGATTGTTGGCTTGAGTCTTTATAGTAATAGAGCTCATTTGGCTCGAGCAGCACTTGAAGGAGTATGCTATCAGGCTCGAGAGGTCTGTTTTTGCATGAAAGAAGACAGCCAAATGGACTTATCGCTGTTACGTGTGGATGGGGGTATGGCCGTTAATCAATGGTTTTTACAGTTTTTAGCAGATCAATGTCAACTACAAATCCAAAAACCTAAAGATATTGAAACAACTGCTAGGGGGGCAGCAATTTTGGCGGCATTAGGATGTGGTGTGTTTGATTCATTAGATGAGCTACACATAACATGGGATTTGGAACAAGAGTTTCAACCACAAAGGCCCTTAAATCAAGTAGAACAGGATTATCAAGGTTGGAGACATGCTTTACGAAAAACAAAAGGGTAGTCGTTGTGCTGTAAGAACGTCTTCTCCGTTATCTAGGGAGTATAATGACTTGAGAATTCTGTTTTTTCTTAGCTTGCAATAAGAGCAGTAGAGAACTCTGTTAACTCTATTAATTTCTCATGTCCTTCAAATAACACTGAGTGTTCTGCTCCTGTCAAGATACTTAGTGCTACCAGATAATGTCCATGATTCAATAGAGAAAAGTCGACCAATTCACCAAGTTCTGATGATTGAGACCCACTAAAAAATTTCTGTCCACAATATATTTTTTGATCAGTTTTAATTTCATACATTTTTAAGTGATGTTTTAAGGTCGCTTTATAGTGCATGCGTGCAATTATTTCTTGTCCTTTGTAACAACCCTTATTAAAGCTAATGTAATGGGTTTGATGTAAATCAAGTCGATGTGGAAGGAATAAACCGCGAGATGAAGGATAAATCTCAATTTGTTGTTGCGCTAATCGCAAAGTATGCCAAGTTAATGAGCCAAGCATTTGTTCTTTATCTGCAAAACACTGTTTTATATCATGAGCAAGATCAGATTGAACTAATAAAATATAAAACCCATTCCCTAAATGATAAAAGCAAGAGTAATTATTGTATGTTTGAGCATAAAAAGTGTTGGGGAAAAATTTTGTATTAGGAATGATATCCTCATCATTTTGCAAATAAAATCCAAAAATACTTAACTGATCATTTTTTTTAAGAGTGATGCGAGAAAGCATTGCAGTTTTACTTAATGATTTGATAGTGAGCTCTATTAAATCTTTGGGAAGTATTAACTTAACTCCCTGCCAAGAGACGATATCCATTAAAGATAAAATTCGTCCTTGGAGATTACATTGAGCACCTTGGAGCATTTGAATGTCAGAAATAGAGTGGATATTACAGGTTAATTGTCCTTGAAGAAAATCCAATGCTTTAACACCTTCAATTTCCAAAACAGCGAGATAGGATAAATCAAACAAATAGTTTTTCTTGGGTTGAAGTTTTAATTCCTCCGCTATAGGTTTAAATGTAGTTAGTATTCTGTCATTAATTGAATATTCAAAAGTACTCATCATCATATAACGCATTTCGTTTATAAATACAGTAGTGTATCATTTATAAGTTACCTAAATCACGAAGAGATTTTCAATGTTGGATAATCAAGAAAAAGCAAGGCTTGCATGGCATTGCCGCCGTGGCATGTTAGAATTGGATCTTATTTTACAACGATTTCTTGAAAAACATCTCGATCTCATATCAAACGAGGAGCTTGAGGCTTTTAACCACTTATTAAGTTGCACGGATCCTGAGTTATTTGCATGGTTAATGGGACATGATGAACCACAAGAGAACGAGTTAAAAAAAATTGTCGCTATTATTCGATCTAGTAATTGAACCAAAAAAATCAAAGAATTATTTACGATTGATTTTAATAGTTTATTTATTCACTGCCTTATTAATTTTATATTCATCAATATATCTATTTTTTAAATTCGCTTTGATTGGATTTATTGCTGTTTTATTAAGATTTGATTGGATCAATCGTAATCCGTGCATGGAAATTAAAAAGATTCAATTTATTGATGATCAATGGGTGTTAGAATTTCATGATGGCAAAAAGGAAAATTATCCTCAAGCTACAACTCTTATCAATAACTTCCTTTTTTCACTGATTCAATTGACAAATATTCGACGAAAAAAATTAATCGTTTTATTTCATGATCAGCTTACAGCGAATCAATTACGTTCCTTATATTTTAAAACACAAGATTAGCATATTGGTATATAATTAAACATAATAATTAATTATAAGCCATCAGCCTAAAGGAATAAGAGAACGTAATGAAGAAACAAACTTCTTATAGCGATGAAGACTTGGTTAATTTGGCACAACAAGGAGATAAAGATGCCTATAATTTGTTGTTGTCACGCTATAATAACAAGATTCAGCAAATCATTAATTTGCATATTCAAGATCGGGCAAATGTAAATGATTTAGTGCAAGAAGTACTCATTAAGGTCTATCGCTATCTACAGCATTTTAACGAGAAAAGCCAATTTTCTACATGGTTGTATCGAATTACAAAAAATACGATTAAAAATCATTATCGAGCAGCCAACTTGCGTATGGATTTGGAAGCAGAATATGCTGACAATTATGTCCCATCAGCTCAACTATCACCAGAATATTTATTAATTAATATTGAGTTTGGAGAGCAGTTAGAATTAGCTATTTCCACTTTGTCTGAGGAATTACGTATTTGTTATGGAATGCATATTATTGATGGGCGATCTTATGAAGATATTGCAAAAAAAATGGATTGTCCTGTTGGGACCGTACGGTCGCGAATATTTAGGGCTAGAAAATTATTAATGCAATCAATTGATTATCATTAATGAAGAATATTAGAAGGAAAAAATTTAATTTATTTTAGGTTCTTCAAGGGTTCAAAATTATTGTTGCAGAAAAATGATTTGATCTGAGATTTAATCGCCGAAATCTATAATTTTCTTTAATGGATTATGCAAAGCTATTTCAATAGTTAATTTTAAAGCTTTATGTGACTCAAGTATCTTTTTATTTCGTTACTTGTCGCATCCCAATTATATGTTTATCATAATATTTTATTTGTCCATTTCAAAATGATTGATGCAATACAAAACGAACTCAATAATGCATTTACTTATAGTTACAAACAACCTGACGAATATCATTTTAGTCTTGACTCAATCCACCTAGCGAGATTTGTTGCCATACAATTGAAATCCCACACAGATCTTGGTTCATTACGAGTATTAGATCTCTGCGCAGGCTGTGGGGTTATTGGGATGGAGCTGTCATGGCACCTTCAAGCCCTCCGGCAGATTGATTTTATTGAGATTCAGGATATTTATACTGAATATTTTTATCAAAACCTGGCTAACATCAATCGACCTGAATTGCAATTTCGCTGGCATCTTTTAAATTATGATGAATTACATGCAAAAAAATGGGAAGGTAAATTTGATTTGATTATCAGTAATCCACCTTATTTTCAACTAGGTCACGGAATGCTTTCCCCTTCTCAATTTAAAAATCGTTGTAGATTTTATTTGGATAGTTCTTTTCATAATTATATTCGAGCGCTAGAAAATTCACTTGCAAACAATGGTAGAGCTTATTTTTTATTACGCCCATTAAAACATCATGGGTTTGATTTATTTTCTGATATACAAAAAATACTGCAGGAAACATCAGCAACGGTAAGAAAAATATCGCATATCCGCGGTGTGGATATTATTTTATTAGAGAAACTGAATTGACATTTTGGGGCTGGATTAAGCTTCTTTTTAGTCGCGTAAGCTTGCTAAGAGTCCCGCGCTCATTAAATAAAAGCCACTATTCGCATTTAAAAAAGGTTTAAGGTCAAAAATAACTTTTGTTAAGGTCTCTTGATTTTTAAATGCTTAAGCAAGGCTAATGGCTCTTAATTCATGGCTATTTCCTGTGTAGATATATAATTAGAGTGACTAAGAAAGTAGCTATCGGGGTAGTAGGCGAATACTACAGAACCATTTTTAATGGCATTGATCACGGGTTTTGCTAAACTTTCCGCAATAGCTGGACAGCCCCACGAACAGCCGGCACGCCCTTCTTTTTTTATAAAAGTAGGTTCTACGTACCATGCTCCATGAACCACTACTCGTCTACTGTAGGCATTAGAGTTTAGGCCTTTTTCTAACCCTTCTAGGTTTAAGGAAAGCCCTTTACGTCCCATGTATGTATTTTCAGTAATATAGGTGCCCAGGCTAGATTTTTTGCTTGACATGTCATTCGAAAAGCTATCAGGTACTTTACCTTCCCCCGAATTACGACCATGAGCAACATAGGTTTCAAATACTAAGGACTCTTTATCCATATCAAAAATCCACATGCGAGGTTGATTGGATGGGACAGAATAATCGATAATAGTTAAGACGGGTCTTTTAACCTCTCCTTCTCCATAAGCTTTAGTATAAGCTCTTAACCCAAGCCCAATCACTTCTTTATTCAATGTGGGTGCTGATTCGCTAAGTTTTTGTATTTCTAATTGCTGCTCAGACTGGGCATTTGCTTCTTGCTCGATGTTGATAACAGGAAAAACTGAGATGGGAAGATTTGCTGCTAAGGTAGATAATAAAACAAGTAACTTAATCATTGGCTCTCTAATAGTTAAAATTTATGATGTTTATGCTTATAAGTGCTAGTTGAAATTCTTTTATTTTGTCCTTAATTAATCATTTTATAAAAGTGAACTTAACAGGATATTATACGAATATTCATATTAGGAATGTGTTATGAGAAAAGGTAATAGCTACTTGACGATAAAAATATTCAGTTACCAACGAAAAAAGCTTTGATAGGTTATAAAGAGTTCTATTTTTAATTTTTTAAAATCAGCTGCGATTCAAAAAACATATGATAAAATGCCATCATCCATCAAAATCCTTAAAATAAGATCCTATGCTGGAAAGTGACCGCTTAATAAGTACTCAAAGTAATGTTGCAGATGAAGTCATTGATCGAGCTATTAGACCCTTAAGTCTTAGTGAGTATATTGGACAAGAAAATGTAAGCTCACAGATGCAAATTTTTATTGATGCAGCTAAAAAGCGAAGTGATGCTTTGGATCATGTGTTGATTTTTGGCCCCCCGGGTCTTGGAAAAACAACTTTGGCCAATATTATTGCACATGAAATGGGAGTTAATCTGCGCCAAACTTCTGGACCTGTAATCGAAAGAGCAGGGGATATTGCAGCAATACTCACAAATTTACAAGAAAATGACATTCTATTTATTGATGAAATTCATAGACTTAGTCCAGTTATTGAAGAGGTGCTCTATCCAGCGATGGAAGACTATAAATTGGATATCATGATAGGTGAGGGGCCAGCGGCTCGTTCGATAAAGCTGGAATTGCCTCCATTTACATTAATTGGTGCAACAACGCGAGCAGGTTTATTGACTTCCCCACTTAGGGATCGATTTGGTATAGTTCAGCGTCTTGAGTATTATTCTGTAGATTCATTGACGAAAATTGTTGCTCGTTCTGCACAATTACTGAATGTAAAAACACAACCTGAAGGAGCACGAGAAATTGCTTTACGCTCGAGAGGTACCCCTCGTATTGCCAATCGTTTACTTCGTCGTGTTAGAGATTATGCTGAAGTGAAAGGTGGCGGTATTATCAATATTGAGATTGCCCAAAAAGCTTTAGAAATGTTAGAAGTAGATAAACACGGCTTTGATCTTATGGATAGAAAATTGCTTATGGCGGTAATCGAGCAATTTAGTGGTGGCCCAGTAGGAATTGATAGCATCGCAGCTGCAATTGGTGAAGAAAAAGGCACAATAGAAGATGTATTAGAGCCATTTTTAATACAACAAGGATTCCTTATGCGCACGCCAAGAGGTAGAATAGCTACCCCAAGGGCATATATGCATTTTGGCATACCGATAGAGCAGGATTAGTAAAATGGATGATACAACCACGCATCAATATGCCTTTCGAGTTTACGTTGAAGATGTAGACTATATGGGAATTGTTTATCATGCGAACTATCTTTGCTATTTTGAACGTGCTCGAACAGAAATGTTACGACAAAATAATATGGTTCTTTCTGATTTAATAAAGCAAGATACTTTGTTTGCTATATATGATGTGCATATTCGTTATAAGGCACCGGCGCGTCTGGATGATTTATTAACGATTAAAACTCAAGTTCAGCAATTAGGTGTGTGCAGTTTTTTATTTGATCAGGTAATACAAAACCAACAAGAACAAATAATTTGTGAGGCTAAAATCCAAGTGGTATGTGTGAATAGTAATTTAAAACCAAAACGAATTCCGTATTAAACGGGTTTTTATAAATCCTATTTTAGGTTGAATAAAGTACAATAAAATTCCAGGGTATATTTTTGGAATGGATTTTCTGCTGTACTTTCTTCCAAGTGATGAAATTGATAGAAGTAAAAAGATCTTGGTACTGGAGATGATAGATGGGTAATCAAGCAAATGTATTAATGTACTTTATGCAAGCAGGTTTAGTGGTTAAGACTGTCATGTTATTGCTGGCCGCTGCATCCATTACTTCATGGACATTAATATTTCAAAGGGCATGGTTTTTTAACCAGAAAAAACAACTTACAGATGCTTTTAATCGAAGATTCTGGGAAAGTGGTGATTTAAGTAGGCTTTATGCTGATGTTGATAGTAATTCTGATGAGCGACAGGGAATGGCGGCTATTTTTCATTCCGGCTTTAAAGAGTTTATACGTGCTCGCAAGCAGGGAAATGTAGTTATTGAACCGATACAAAGAGTCATGCAAATTACTCATGCTAAAGAGGCGGAAAAGCTAGAAAAACATTTACCTTTTTTTGCTTCAGTAGGCTCTATTGCACCTTATGTGGGACTATTTGGCACAGTTTGGGGTATAATGACCTCTTTTCAGGCATTAGGCCATGCCCAACAAGCTACTATTGCTATGGTGGCTCCAGGGATTTCTGAAGCACTTGTAGCTACAGCTTTAGGTTTATTTACAGCAATACCTGCTGTTATTGCCTATAACCGCTATACAACTCGTGCTAATGATTTATTAAATCGATTTGATTTATTTCAGGAAGAATTAATATCGCTTATAGAACAACAAAGTAATGAAACTGTAAGAGGGTAAAAATGATCAAAGCAAAAACAAAACGTGATCGTCCCATATCAGAAATTAACGTTGTACCCTATATTGATGTGATGTTGGTTTTACTGGTTATCTTTATGATTACGGCACCAATGCTAAGTCAAGGCGTTACCGTTGATTTACCTAAAGCAGCGAGTCAGACTCTAGCACCTACTGATAGAGAACCTATTATTGTTTCAGTAAATCAACAAGGGTCCTATTTCCTTAATATTAGCAGTACGCCTGCAGAACCTATAGAAGCTCAAGCTTTAGTTGTTCGTGTTGCTGCGGAATTAGAGTTAGCAAAGCAGTCAAATCAGAAACTTAATGTTTTAGTTAAGGGAGATCAAGGAGTTGCATACGGTAAAGTTGTGCAAGCAATGGCATTGCTCAAGCAAGCCGGAGCAGAGCAAGTAGGCTTGTTGACTGATTCAGAATCAGAGAAATCAGAGGGTCAAGCATGATAAGCAATTCCAGTTACCGTAATGCCTTTTTTGCTGCAGTTGGTTTGCATCTTTTCTTAATTGTGATGCTTTTAACTGATAATTCCAGTCAACGTCCTGTCTTAACAGCTGAAACTAAAAATACGCCTGGTATCGAGCAACCTATTGCGGTGACACCCCAAAATGAGGTTGTTAAAGCAGTAAGCGTTGACAATAAGCAAGTCATGGAAACGGTTAATCGTTTAAAACAAGAACGTGAACAACAAAAAAGAGCTGAAATCAATAGACAAAATGAGCTGAAGCGTCAGGCTGAAGCTGCTCGACAGCAAAGAATCAAAGAGCAACAGCAACTGGCACGACTTAAGGAAGAAGCCAATAAAATTGCCATTGCAAGAAAAAAACAAGCTGAGGAAGAAAAAAAGCGTTTAAAACAATTGGCTGAGCAAAAAGCATTAGAAGCAAAGCGTATCGATGAATTAAAAAAACAAAAAGAAGAGTTAGTCAAACAGCAAAAATTGGAAGCGCAGAAACTTGCTGAATTGAATAAAAAGAAATTGGCTGAAAAAGAAAAAGCAGAGAAAGCCCAAGCGGAAATGGAGAAAAAGAAAGCTGAAGCTGAGGCAAAAAAGCTGGCTGAAGCAGAGGCTGCTGCTAAACAAGCGCAAGCAGCCCAAAATGCTGAAAGACAGGCTCGTATAGCCGGTGAGGTGGATAAGTATAAAGCACTTATTGTAAATGCTATAGGCAGAAATTGGATATTACCTGAAAATGTTGATAGTACTTTGTCAAGTCAATTTAGAATCCGCCTTGCGCCTGATGGCATGGTGTTAGAAGTTACTTTAACACGCAGTAGCGGTGATTCGCTTCTTGATCGCTCAGCGCAAACAGCTATTTATAAAGCATCACCACTACCTGTACCTACAGATCCTGATACCTTCAGTCTGTTTCGTGATATAAGTTTAACCGTTCGTCCTGAACAAGTTAGGGGGTAAAACTCGTGATTAATCGAATTATTAAATTATTTCTTCTGCTTTGTATGCAGCAAGTTTTTGCTCTTGATTTAGAATTAACCCAAGGAGTTAATTCAGCGCTACCTATTGCTATTAACTCTTTTGGAGACAATAGCGGCGCACAAGAAATTGGGCAAATCATTGAAAATGATTTAAATTTATCGGGACAATTTAGAATTGTTTCAGGTCCTCAGGGTCCAAACGGACAATCACCGGTAAGTACTTTACGACAATTGGGTGCTGATAGTGTTGTAACTGGCCGAGTCAATCAAGTAGGAAATCGTTATGAAGTAAGTTTTACCTTAACAGATGCAGTAGCCAAAGGCGCAACTTTACTGACTAAAACCTATCAAATTAGTGCTAATCAGCTTAGACCATTAGCACACCATATTAGTGATGAGGTATATCAAAAATTAACTGGAGAAAGAGGAGTATTTTCTACACGTATCGCTTATATCTCCGTACAAAGAACCCCAAAGATTACACGCTATTCACTCGAGGTTGCTGATGCAGATGGGTATAATCCTCAAAGTTTATTGGTTTCCGGGGATCCCATCATGTCTCCGGCCTGGTCCCCTGATGGCAAATCAATTTCTTATGTTTCTTTTGAGAAAAAGAAAGCTCAAATCTTTACGGTTTCAGTGGAAACAGGACAAAGACGTTTAATCACAAGTTTTCCAGGCATTAATGGTGCTCCCGCATGGTCGCCGGATGGAAATCAATTAGCTGTCGTTTTATCTAAAAGTGGGACACCAAAAATATATAGCGTTGACATCCATAGTGGTACTATGAAGCAATTGACTTTTGGGGATGCTATCGATACGGAGCCTCGGTATTCTCCTGATGGGAAAAGCATATTATTCACTTCGGGTAGAGGTGGCTCGCCACAAATTTATCGGTTATCTTTAGCAACAGGCGAGGTGGCTCGTGTAACCTTTGAAGGAAATTATAATGCGCGTGCCTCTTATACACCTGATATGAAAAATATCGTGATGTTGCATCGCGATGACAGGCAATTTAATATAGGATTACAAAATGCTGCCGGTGGGCCTATTCTTAGCTTGACTTCTTCTGGTCGAGATGAATCTCCATCTGTTGCTCCAAATGGTCGTTTGGTTCTTTATGCGACGCATAATCAAGATAAAGGTGTGCTGGGTATTGTTTCTCTTGACGGTAGAATAAGGATGAGGCTTCCCGCGCGCGAAGGAGATGTACAAGAGCCTGCTTGGTCTCCCTATTTAGGCTAACAAATGATTCGAATTATTTATTCACTTATTTTTTGTTTTTGGGTATTCCAAGCTTACGCTTGGAATGCGGCAGGCCACAAGGTAGTGGCTCAAATTGCTTATGATAATTTATCGCCTGAAGCAAAAGTGATGTGTTATAAATATCTTCGCTCGCGTACTCATAATACTCCTAATTCAAGTTTTGTAAGCGCTTCAACCTGGATGGATGAAATTAGGTTTAGAGAGGTTTATTGGTATGATGTAATGCATTATATTGATATTCCTTTTAGCACAGAAGAGATTGATTTGCCTCCGGTTGAAAGTACTAATGCAGTATGGGCAATTAAGCAGGCAATGCACGTATTTTCATCTAAAAAAACAACACCATCAGAGAAGCGACTTGCGTTACGCATGTTAATCCATATTACGGGGGATATCCATCAACCATTACACGCAGTAACTCGAGTGAGCCAAGAATTTCCTAAGGGAGATTTAGGTGGTAATTTATTTCCCTTAGGTGCGAATCCTGTAGGCAATAATTTGCATAAGTATTGGGATAGTGGCGCGGGTCTTTTTCTAGGTCAATATAATGCCAAGAAAGTGAAAAAGACAGCACATGATTTAGAGCAAAAGTTACCATGTTCACGTATTAGTACGCAAATAGAACCTAAAAAATGGGCTAAGATGTCTCATAAGCTCGCTTTAAAAAATGCGTATCAACTCAACCCTAAAGAAAGTCCAAGCACTCAATATCAAGAAAATGCCCAAATGTTAGTACAAAAGCAGGTTGTATTTGCGGGTTGTAGATTAGCTGTGTTACTCAATAAATTGGCAAAAGCATAAATCAAAATTTTTATAAATTGAACGTAGGGCAGTGACTCTGATTATTTGATTCTAGTTTTGATGAGTCACTGAAATGGCATCAATTTTTAATCAAATAGTCTTTAATATCTAAATTTTGATTTATATGGTACTATTCGTTCATTTTATACCATAACTGCTTATATGTGAGATTTATAATGAGTAAGAAGCCTAAGGAAGTAGCTCGTGCGACAGCAGAAAAAATCGCCAAAGATTTATTGGATACACGAAGAGAAGAGCCTTTAACGAACCAAGAAGTGAGCACTCTCCTTAATAAACATATAGAAGATGCTTATCTGGATGTCACCCCTGCAGATATAACATCCTTATATAAAGCACTCTCTGTACTCTTGCATCCTGATAAACTTGATTCCAGATTAAGCAGCTATTTGAAACAGGAAGAATTAGATCTTACTGGAGAGCCATTTAAAATCTTAAATCGGATTAATCAGAAGTATCTCCTTAAAAATGCAGCTAAAAATCCAAAGGATGGTTTTAGTAGTTTTATTGAGTATTTCGATCACTTAATGAAACCTATGGAAGAGTCTTTGGATCGGTATTATCAACCCTTTCGTTTTTTAGCAAAGGCTTCTTATGGGATACTTTCTATATTTATTGGTGCGGCTGTTTTCATTGGGATCATTGGTTTTTTTCTTTCGGCGATTGTTTTAGACATTGCTAATGGGCTTATTCATTTTACATTAAATTCATTAACAAATAATCAATATACTAAAGAGTTAAATAATTATTTGGATCCTCATTTTGAAGAATATAAAGCATTATTTTTAAAAAATTATAGAATTCAGGCAGTCGAATTACTCATAGCGCAACAAAAAGAGCACGAAGCAGAGCAAATTCAGACAATGAGTGATGATGATTTATTGACACAGATTATTAATGCTGAAGTGGAGGTTAAGTTACGAGAATTATTTCAACGTATAAATCCCTTCGCACCTAATAAAGAAGCATTGATGATGCAAATAAGAGAACAGTATACTGAATCATTAAAGAATGAAATAAATGACAATTATAGACAACTCATTAAAAATAGGGTCTCTATTAATGATTTTACGCGATTGAAATTAATTTCTGTTGCTTTATATCACGCGATTACGAAACCATTAGATGAAGTTGAAGGAAATAAATTGTTTTCCGTAATTTTAAGACCTATACAAATCGTAGCATCGCCATTAATTCTTGGAGCTACAACGCTAGTAGGGTTAGTAAGTGCTATTGGTGTCGGTTTAGTTCTTACTGGAGTAGGCGTAAGTTTCGTGGCTAAAGCTGCAGCATTGGCAT
This sequence comes from Legionella cincinnatiensis, assembly GCF_900452415.1. Taxonomy (NCBI): domain Bacteria; kingdom Pseudomonadati; phylum Pseudomonadota; class Gammaproteobacteria; order Legionellales; family Legionellaceae; genus Legionella; species Legionella cincinnatiensis. Next base: position 1,823,212 of record NZ_UGNX01000001.1, read on the forward strand.
TGCTTAATACTCCTCTTTATGCATTGGATTTAGGTCAGTATATAGCAAAAAAAATCAAGGGATGTGTATTTGGTAATGAACATAGTGAGTTTATGAATGAAGGGCCACGAAACTTACTGATGCTTGAATGGTATCAAGATAAATCGCCAACACGCACAGAAAAACCTCCTATTCATAGCGGGTCTTTGTTTGCCAATCCAAAATCTGGAGTGCCAACAAAAACCGAGGAGCAAGAGCTCCCACGAAGACATTCAATAAGTTGTTAAAAATTTAAGAAACATGGATACAGGTGGGGGGATCAAGGAAGCTCCACCTTATCATAATAGATCAATAGATCTTTCTTTTAATTAACTGCATTTACTTATAATGCACGGTTATTGTTAAAAAGCGATTATGACATATCCACACAAACAGCATGTCATTCTGTCCGAGCAAATGAATGAGTTAAAAAATAAAATAACTCAGTTACAACAAAAACAAAAATTATCATTTATCGAAAGAATCAATAAAAATGGAAATTTATCCAAATTTTTTCTCGATGGTGTGCAAAAAATACTCGATTTTGTAACCTCAATCATTACGTCCAGTAAAGAACTGCCTATCATTGGGTTTGTAATACGAATGATTTCAGCAATTCCCACTGCGATAACTACCTTGACCCATAAAAAAAGTTCTGTTGGAAGTAAAATCTTAGCTATGACGCTTCTTTTAGTTACAACAGGTTTAGGTATTGCAGCTTTTGTTTTAGGAGGAGTAATATCTGCCGGGATTGGATTGGCTTTCGCGTCTCTTGGTACTCTTATCGAGGGCATTTCATTACTAAGCTCGATAGTAGAGAAATATCAATCCGCAAAAGTATATAAAGAAAAAAAAGCATTTACAGATCTCATGAAGAAACGAGATCTATTGGCATTAGATTCTGATACTTATAGGGAGCGATTGGAGATTCGTGCTTTAGAACTAAAATTTTTGCTCAATAAGCTACACGCCTTATTTAGTGAGCAAATGGAAGAAGAACTGAAGTTTATTAATGCGATTAGAACTCAAAGAGAATGGAAACAATTTCCTTCTTCCGATGATAGTTCTCCATCTAAACTTTTAAGGTTATATCAAGAACGTGATGAAATACTGTTGTACTTAGAGAAAATCATACAAATTCTCGAAAAAGGAGAGACTGTAGGAACAAATATTGAAAGCTCACAACTCATTGAATTAGTGAGCAATCTTCAATATGAGATCACTCAAATTGATGAAGATATTGAAAAAATAACTGAACCATTGCACAAATTGAAACAACAAAACTTACTAGCCAATGAGACTATTGCCAAATCCTATACAAATTTTGCGCTAGGTGGTGTCGGTGTGATTTTGTCAACTCTTGGATTAATGGGGCTTATTGGTGCATTTGCTGCACCACCTTTAGCAGGTGTTATTTTTTTTGGATTTGGTATTGGACTTGCAATATTTGGATTGATTAAGTGGAGCGTTGAACAATATGCAAATAAGGAAGATAAAAAGCTCATCAAGGAGCGTACAAAAGAACACGAAGAAACGATACTTGAGGAAGCGCTTGATTGCTACGAGCGCGAATTATCAAAAAAATACCAACATGAAGAAACGTGCAGCTATTCAACAAGCTTAAGAAGTCTATTATCGAGTGAACCAAGAGGAGATGTTCCTAAAGATTTTATAAAAACATTTAAGGTACCAGTATTTACTATGGAATCTACAGAAAAAAATCGGAACCTTTCTGATATAAGTGAGATAGATTTTAAACAATTAAAATCACTATATTTTCATTAGATCTCAAGGGTGTGTTGATAATTGGTTTCTGCTTATGTCTCGTGACCTATTTCTGAAAGCTCCCCACAAAATTTAAAAATGAGGATCCAGTCGCTATTTAGAACCGTTCCACCTGAGGTGGGGTAAAATTCCCCGTCGCTAAGGCTCTATCCGAAGTGTAAGGGGACTAAATTAAATAAACCTTAAAAAACAAAAAAAATAATGTGCTATATTTTAAGGGTCAATATAAATAAGATGCAGATCTTAAATAAAAGGAATAAAAATATGAATAAATTATTTGCAAAAATGGGTATATTTACTTTATTAATGAGTATGAGCTTTTGGGGGTGGTCAGCAGGAGCTTGTAAGGCGATTGTAATCTCTTGCATGCAAAATGGTTATTTTAAGGGTGGGGAAAGTGGCGGAAAAGATTTAATGAAACATTGCGTAATACCTGTAGTAGCAGGTACTAAAACATTACCAAATACAAATTTTAGCCCAGAACAATTGCAACAATGCAAGATGGCCCTGGCTGAAAAAATGAAGGATAAAATGCAACAACAAACTCAGCAACAACCACAACAATAAAAAACAACCTCTTTTTCCCTTAAGCTGTCTTTTAGACTAACTCCGCGGCTTGTCTGCGGGGTCATAGTACTCCTGGATTCTGCGGAACGTCGGAGAGTAGAGTTAGATTAAATTTTTAGAGAGATGTAGAAGATTTAGCCCTCAAAAGGGAGGGCTTTTTATTTATTCCCTTTGTAAGGATTGTATTACCGAGCCTAAGAAACGAGTTGCTTCACCACCTGTAACTGCTCTATGATCAAAACTAAGTGATAAAGGAAGGATATTATGTACTTCTATCTTTCCTTCGGCGGGAACAACCCCTTGATAAAGTCTGCCAACAGCTAAGATTGCAACCATTGGCGGGACAATAATGGGGCTTGCAAAGCGACCAGCAAACTTTCCAAAATTCGAAAGCGTAATCGTCGCTCCTTTCAATTTGTCTGCTGTAATTTCACGATTACCTACTGACTGTTTGAATTCATTAATTATAGTGCGTAATTCGGTATCAGAGCGTTTTTCTGCATCATGGATAACAGGAACAAATAGCCCTTCCTCATTGTCCATCGCCAAGCCAAGATGTACTTCATTAAAACATTGGCGTGCGCCATGCTTTGTATCAAACCATGCATTTAATGCAGGTTCACTTTTAGTGGCTTCAACTATTGCTCTAATTAGACGAACGGTAATATCAGTGCCAGATTTCCAGGCGCTTATATCTGCTTCATCAAAGATGCTTACAGGAACTACTTCAGCATGTGACTGCACCATGCTATTGAGCATAGCACGTCTTACTCCACGCAGAGGTTCAAAACCTACGGGAACTTGTGCGTTTTTATCTGCTTGAGCTTGAACATCATCTCGAGTGATGACTCCAAATTCTCCTGTACCTTTTACTGTGGATAAATCAACACCCAGTTTTTTTGCAAGCATTTTTACAACAGGGGTTGTTTTTATGCGATTTTGAGCAGTGTGTTGTATCCCAATAGTAAAAGTATCTTCGGAAATTTCGCTACTTTCTTCTAGGTTGCCAACTACTGTTCCCTTATCTGCGGCTTTTGCAACTGACGATGCAAAGGCAACTAATGGTTCTCCTGTTTTAATAATATCGCCTGGTTTGCCATATAATTTACTTATAATTCCTGTTTGTGGGCAAGGAACATCCACCACCGCCTTAGCTGTTTCCATAGAAACTAGTGGCTGATCTACGACAACAGTATCTCCTTCTTTGACAAACCACTCATGAATCTCAGCATCCGGTAAGCCTTCACCTAAATCAGGTAGATTGAAAATATTCATTATTACTCCATTATGCTCATAACACTGTTTTTAATACGTGAAACACTAGGTATGTATTGCTTTTCCAATTGGAAATAGGGCATTACTGTATCGTATCCAGTCACCCTCTGAACAGGGGCCATTAAATCAGCCATGGCATTTTCCATAATGAGCGCTGAAATTTCAGCACCTACACCACAGGTTTTTGCTCCTTCATGCACAATAACACAACGACCAGTTTTTTCTACTGAGGCTAAAATTGTTTCGATATCTAAGGGCTTAATTGTAGCTACGTCAATTATTTCACAAGAAACACCTTCATCTCTTAATTGCTTCGCTGCTTGTTGCGTTTCATGCAAACTTGCTCCCCAACTTATTAAAGTAACATCATCACCTTGTTGTAAGGTAAAACACTTGCCAATGGGAAGCGCCTCTCCGTTATCTTCTACAGGTTGTTTCACGAGGCGATAAATGCGCTTCGGTTCTAGAAAAATTACTGGATCAGGATTACGCATCGCCGCTAAAAGCAAACCATAAGCACGTTTAGGTGAAGAAGGTATAACAACTTGTAAGCCTGGAATATGGGCAAATAATGCTTCAGTACTTTCAGAGTGATGTTCTGGTGCTCTGATTCCTCCTCCAAAAGGAGCTCGAAAAACAAGAGGGCAGTGTAGGCGTCCGCGTGTTCTATTACGCATACGAGCCGCATGAGAGATAATTTGATTCATGGCAGGGTAAATAAAACCCATAAATTGAAATTCGGCAACTGGCTTTAGGCCTTGTATGGACATTCCAATTGCTAATCCTGCGATCATTGACTCTGCTAAAGGGCTATCAAATACTCTTTTTTCTCCGAAACGCTCTTGTAATCCTACTGTTGCACGAAAAACCCCGCCGTTTTTACCTACATCCTCTCCAAAAACTATTACATCTTCATCGTGAGCTAACTCATAAGCTAAAGCCTGAGTCACTGCTTCAATTAAAGTAATATCAGGCATTTGTTGCTTCCTCCATAGCTATTGCACGTTGCTCAATCAAATATTCAGGTAGCTCAGCGTAATGATAATCAAAAATACTCGTAACGGGTTGAGTTTTCATGTCCAGATATTCATTAACCGCTTTTTCAACTTCTTCTGAGCACTGGATAACTAGGCTCTCTTCATCTTGCGCATTCCATATCTTTTGCTCCATGAGAAATTCTTTAAATCGTGCGATAGGTTCTTTGGGTTTTGCTTTTTCTACGTCTTCAGTAGGCTGGTATCGAGTTGCATCATCAGCGGTTGTATGATCGGATAAACGGTAAGATAATGCTTCAATTAATGTTGGACCTTCTCCTTGGCGTGCTTTTTCAACGGCATCACCGATGATCTGTCTTGTTGCTAAGATGTCGTTGCCATCAACTTGCATGCCAGAAAAACCAGCAGCAATTGCTTTTTGTGCAATAGTTTGCGTCCCCGTTTGCTTCTCTCTGGGCACTGAAATAGCCCATTGGTTATTATTTACCACAAAAACTACCGGTAATTTCCAAGCCCCCGCTACATTGATTGCTTCATAAAAATCGCCCTCAGAAGTACCACCTTCACCAAGACATACTACCGCAACGCGAGGTTGATTCCTGTATTGGAAAGCAAAAGCAACCCCTGTTGCATGCAAACATTGTGAGGCAATCGGAACGCAAATAGGCAAGTCTTGAGAATTACAAGAAAATTGACTGCCACGCTCATCTCCTCCCCAAAAAGCAAGGATTTCAGACATTTTTACGCCACGCTGAAATTGTGCTGCGTAATCACGATAATAGGGTACAAATACGTCTTCAGGACGCATAGCATGTCCTATGGCCGCAGAAATTGCCTCTTGCCCATTAATAGGAGCATAAGTTCCCATTTTTCCGGTTCTTTGTAACGCGATTGCTTTTTTATCAAAGGTGCGCGTAAGAACCATTATTTTATAAAGCTCTTTTAATGCGGTATGATCCTTGGCAAAAGCAGGAAGTTGGCCTGCTAATTTGCCATTTTCATCCAAAAATTGAGTATAAGTAATATCAAATTGAGCAACTGTTGCCATGTAGGCTCCTTGTCAATAAAGCGTGTGCATAGCATACTCACAAATGAGTTTAAAAACCAGAGATAAGTAACGTGAGTTTGATTGAAAAGGCCTCGAACTACTTTTGAGTTTCTCAGCAAAAGCTATCTCATAAAGCTTGTGATTAGCGAAGGCATGGATGTGTCATAATTAATGTGAGATTTTCAGTTTCAATTCAAGTAGTTTGCTATAAAACTCGAACTGGGTATTGTGAAAAGCAACTAGCCTTATAGAGAACAATGATGTTACATTTAAAAATTATCTCGGTTGAGAGAGATAATTAAGAAGGTGCTCAACTGTATTAGACCATTAAGGGCTAACTGAATTTATTGATGAGGATATATTTTGAGTCAATTTGTACTATATTCTTTAGACTATTCTCCTTTGTTACCCGAGTTTTATCAAAAGCTTAGTCATCTTCCTGGTTTTGTACTACTTGAAAGTAGTGATCATTTAAGAGGACGTTACGATATTGTCAGTGCATACCCTTATGATTTTATTCAGATCGATCAAAATATGCATAACGTATCGCAACGAGTAAATCAATTGAATCATCTCTTATCTTCTCAATTGGCAGTCACTGATCTTCCATTTCAAGGAGGGGCTATAGGTTATGTTTCTTATGATTTTGGGGCAAGACAATTAGGAATCGAGTCAAAAATACAATCGACATTGCAGAATATGCCTCTATTAAATCTTGGTTTGTATGATTGGGCTATTATTGCGGATCATGAGCAAAAATTAGTGACGTTATTTGCTGCAAATTTGCATCAGTCGACACATGGAGTAGTCAAGGAAGTTTTAGATTTATGGCATGATTCAGAATGGCAATGCAACGATGCGGCTTTGCAAAGTAATTTTACTCCTTTAATGAATCAGGAAGATTATATCAAAGCTTTTATGGAGATTTATCAATCACTAAAAGAGGGCAGAAGTTATCAAGTCAATCTCACTCAACCTTTTCGTGCTGCTTATGACGGAGATAGTTGGGCCTTATATAAAAAAATCAGTAAACAAAATCCAGTTCCTTTTGCTGCTTTTTTAAGGACAACTTGTGCTGATATTTTAAGTTTTTCTCCGGAACGTTTTTTATATTATGAAAATGGTCAATTAATTACGTCACCCATTAAAGGAACTATTCGACGTTCTAATGATTCTCTGGAAGATGAACAATTAAAGCTTGAGTTAGGTTCTTGTGAGAAAAATAGAGCTGAAAATGTAATGATCGTGGATCTCCTGCGTAATGATTTAGGTAAAATTGCTCAACCAGGTTCAGTCCAAGTAACAGGTTTATGTGAGATTCAAAGTTATAATTCAGTGCACCATTTGGTGAGTACAATAGAAGCTATGTGTTTATCATCTGTTCAACCATTTGATGCATTCTTATCTTGCTTTCCAGGTGGTTCTATTACGGGGGCACCAAAAATTGAATCGATGCATATTATTCATGAGCAAGAGTCATACGCCCGTGGCGTTTACTGTGGTGCAATAGGTTATTTTTCACGGCATGGGCGTTTTGATACGAATATTGCTATTCGTACGATAACAGCTAAAGATAATTTTTTGCATTTAGCTGCTGGTGGCGGAGTTGTTATTGACTCAAACCATGAAGATGAATATCGTGAATGCTTTATTAAAATGGCGGCGATTATGAATGGCCTCAAATGAATTAATAAGAAGTAGTTTTAAAAATTCAGCTGTGATTGTTCTTTATGAACAAGAATCTGATTCGTTAATTCTAACTCAACGTAGTGATCAACTTCGTACTCACCCAGGCGAAATTTGTTTTCCTGGTGGAAGGTGGGAAGAGGGTGATGAGAATTACTATGCTACAGCACTTAGAGAGTTGGAAGAAGAGTTAGGGATTAGTTCTAATCGTGTAACACTAATAAAAGAATTAAAGACCGAAAAAACACTCTTGGGAAGTATTATTCATCCTTGGCTAGCAGGCATCCAATCAGTACATCCTTATCATTTAAATACTCAGGAAGTAGTTCGTTTAATTTCTATTCCCATGTTCTTGGCGCAAGATGCAAAGAATTATAGAACTTTTATGATTGAACGTAATGGGCGGCGGTATAAAACATGCGAGTTTACAGCAAATAAAGATTGGGTTTGGGGAGCAACAGCTCGGATAATGATGCAATTGATAAAATAAATTCAGTGGTCAATTAGTACCTGAAAATTTTATACAAGCGGAAGCTCATTGCTATTGAGATATAGTACTTCCATTAAAATGGGTTCCGCTTGCACGAGGACGAATACATGTTCTTTAAGTCTATGTATCTGGAACGGCTGTATTGTGAGAGTGCATCTCACGCGAAAAATAATACTTTGAAAGCTTTTCGCGTTTCCAAAATATTGTTCTTGCATCAAATCCGATACACATCTCTAGGCTACTTTTATACTGCAACAGCAGGTTTTTTATTGGATAGGCTAGGAGATGGGCTGCTTTGCGAGTCTTTAAGGGCGCGACGCAAGATTTTGCCTACATTTGTTTTGGGAAGCTCCTCATAAAACTCGATTTCTTTAGGAACTTTGTATGCAGTTAAATGTTCTCGGCAATAAGAAATAACTTGTTCGGCAGTTAAGTTAGGATCTTTTTTCACAATACAGGCTTTGACGCGTTCACCAGAGTCCTTATCAAAAATTCCAACAACACCAACCTCTAAAACACCTGGATGCATTCCTATAACTTGTTCTATTTCATTGGGATAAACGTTAAATCCAGAGACGAGGAGCATGTCTTTTTTTCGATCAACTAAATAAATGAAACCTTCTTCATCCATTTTTCCTATGTCACCAGTTTTTAAATAGCCATTCTTAGTAAAAACTAAAGCCGTTTCATCGGGTCGTTTCCAATAACCTGGGGTTACCTGCGGTCCTTTGATACATATTTCTCCACTTGTTCCTATAGGAACCTCATTCTCGTTATCATCTAGAATAATTACTTCTGTAGATGAAATAGGTACTCCTATACTGCCAGTGTATTCGGTGAGATTCATTGGATTCATTATGGCTGCAGGGCTTGTTTCTGTTAAGCCATATGCTTCTAATACAGGAGTTTTAGTCACTTCGAACCACTTAAGAGCAACACTTTTTTGTAATGCCATTCCACCAGAAAGGGCAATCTTTAATCTACTAAAATCAACATCCTTAAATTGTGGATGGTTTAATAAACTATTAAATAAAGTATTTACGCCAGTAATTGCCGTAAAACGAACATTTTTAATCTCTTTAATAAAATTTGCTGTATCACGAGGATTTGTAATGAGTACATTTTTTGCACCTTCTTTTAAGAAGGTTAGACAATTAGCAGTAAGGGAAAAAACATGATATAGAGGAATCGCGGTGACAATGATTTCATCATCATCTAAACCTAAAGGCTTTATCCATGAGTCAGCTTGCAAAATATTGGCGATCATATTGCCGTGGGTTAAAATAGCGCCTTTGGCTACACCAGTTGTTCCTCCTGTATATTGTAGAAATGCAATATCATCATGAGCTAAGTCCACGTGATGTAATGAAGATTGTTTTCCTTCTAATAACGCATAATTAAAGGCTACTGCATGAGGAATGTGATAAGCAGGTATCGCTTTTTTTACGTATTTAACTATCGAATTGACAATGATTCGTTTTATCGTAGGAAATAAATCGCCCACTTCGGTGACAATAACATGTTTTAAGGCGGGAATAGAGTTTAATCCTTTTTCAACAGTTTTTGCAAAATTAGCAAGTACTATGATTGCTTCAGCCCCGGAATCATTCATTTGATGAATGAGTTCATCAGTGGTATATAGCGGATTTGTGTTAACAACAACATAGCCAGCGCGCAAAATAGCAAATAATGCTACAGGATATTGGAGAACATTAGGGAGCATAATTGCAATTCGTGCTCCTTTTTTTAAGTGAAGTTGTTGCAGGTAGGCAGCAAAATCACGACTTAATGTATTTAGTTCTGCAAAGGTAATACTATGTCCCATATTGGTGTATGAAGGTTTATGAGCATAACGAGTACATGATTCTTTAAACAAAGCTACAAGGGAAGAATATTGACTTGGGTCAATTTCATGAGGAACTCCTTTTTGATATTGTTCAAACCACCGTTTATCCACCTTAATATCCTTCTGTTATTGGTTTTCACATGTTAGTATAAACAAAAATATTGATTATGGATATCATACTCATGAGTGAAAATACAACACAGATACAAGCGTTTAAATTAAAAGGGCGTCTTTATACATTTACTGTATTACATGTATTAAATACAAACATTAATCTTTTTTCACAACAACTCCATGATACAATAACCAAAGCACCCAAATTGTTTGAACATATTCCAGTGGTTTTTGATTTGTCTGCGGTTCAACATCTAGAATTTGATTTACAAGCTTTAGTCCAGGTTGCACGAACTCATGGCATGATTCCTGTTGCTATTCAAGGTGGAACCCCGTTGCATCATTCTTTAGCCCAATGTCACGGTTTAGCGGTGTTGCATGCTTCATCAACTCAAGATAAGCCCATTGTCGAAGCTATTGAAAATACACATCATGAAATAGTGAAAACAACGGCAAAATTACTAACTACCCCCGTTCGATCCGGTCAACAAGTGGTTGCAAAAGGAACCGATCTTATTGTTACTTCTTCAGTGAGTCATGGCGCCGAATTATTAGCTGATGGATGTATCCATGTATATGGTGCTTTAAGAGGAAGAGCTTTAGCGGGTATTTCTGGAGATAAAGAAGCACGTATTTTTTGTCAGTCACTTGAGGCAGAATTAGTGTCCATTGCCGGTTTTTATCGCTTAAGTGATGCTATAGAACCTTGTAATAAACCTTGTCAGATCTATTTATTAGATGAACATATACATATTGAGCCCTTATGATAGATGTTGTTTTTATTTCAGATCTTCATTTGCATCCCGAGAATCAAGAGATTCAAGAGCGATTTAATCAATTTCTTAAATGGGCAAAAGTTTCTGTGAAAAGTATTTATATTTTGGGTGATTTTTTTCATGCTTGGGCAGGAGATGATTCAATTGATGAGTGGAGTAGAAGCATCGCTCTTCAATTATACTCTTTGAAAAATCACGGGATTGATATTTTTTATATGCATGGTAATCGCGATTTTTTATTGGGTAGAGATTTCGCTCAACTTGCAGGCTGGACTATTTTATCGGAACCTACTGTTATTCAGTTAGATCAAGAAAAAATACTTTTAGTCCATGGAGACCGTTATTGTGCTAAAGACTTAGCTCATCAACGTTTTAGGCGATTAACGAGGAATAAGGTATTTTCCTACTTTTTTTTAAAGTTACCGTTGAAATTGCGTCAGCGTTTGGTGAGTCAAGTGCGTTATCGAAGTCAGATGAATCAAAACAGATCAATGGAAGAAATGGATGTAGTTTCTGAAGTGATTATTAAGCATATGAGGCACTATAAGGTAACGCAATTAATTCATGGACATACTCATAAACCGGGTATAACTATTTATGAAAATAATGTGGAAAAATTAAGACGTTATGTATTAAGTGATTGGGATGACAAACCCCAATTATTGTGTTATGATAATACAAAGGGGCTATGTTTTGTTCATGTGTAATTTTTGTGGAGAGGTTGGGTATGACTAGTAGTAAAGATGATGAATATGCGAAGAAGATAGCCGAGGCACAGGATAAATCTGCAAAAGCAGCTGAGGAATTACGCAAGCAAGAAAATGAAAAAATGGCGCAAGATTATATGAATGCGCAAATGCTTAAGCGGCGGATGGAATATGCTCAGGCAATGGAAGAGCTTAGAAATAAGCATATAAAAGGACACGATGACAAAGGTAATGCAATCACTTATTGGGACGAAGTTAATCGCCTTGCTGACGAAGCTATGAAGCCAGAACAAAACTCCTATCAAGACTACCGTGCTGCAATGATGTCTTTGTTGAATATGTTTGGCAAAATGAACAAAGCAATAGCTGTTTCACGAGAGCAAACATTTGGGGAGTTTTATAACAAATATGTATATGAGAAAAATGAAGATCCCCTTGGTAAAGCATGGATTAAGTTGAAGAGTAATATGCGTGATGCAATTAAAGGTGATGCTGACATTGATCTGCCTACTCTTCATCATAATGTTACATTTAAAGATGGAAAGCTAAATGTTGCTCCATTAACTCGTAAAGATGGTGCTCCACTCGTAGTTTACGAACGAGATGAAAAGGGAAATATTAAATATGAAATAGATCAAGAAACAGGAAAACCTAAACTTGATGATAAGAACCAGCCGATAAAGATAATTAGCAAAGAGCCTCACCCTGCAAATGAAGCATTTAAGGCTCTTGTTGATGCGTGGTTAATAGAAAATAATTACCAGATAGTGCCCGGCGAGCCAAATAAACACATGAATCCCACTACTGGTAAATATCTAGATGAAGAGGCATTTAATAGCTTAAAACCAACTCTTGTTGAATTCCTAAAAAATCCAGCAAATGCTGAATTGACCTTTGAAGAAGAACCACAACCTCATTCTCCTTCAATATAAAGATTTGAGAAGAAGTTTTTAGCCAAATGCACCCGAAAGGCTGCATTTGGCACATCCTGCGCGAAAATGATACTTCGAAAGCCTTACTACTGATGTATGTTCCGTTTTCTCAGAGCTATTTTCGCGCACAACCCGCGCTCCAATCCAGCCTTTCACCAAGAGGCAAGCATATCCCTGAACAGATACAGCTTTTATTGATGAGGTATTCCGCTATGAAAGCGAAATACCTCATCTGTTGCTAAGATAAAGCTATTTTCCAAAGATAAAAATATGCTGAGTCGGTTTTCTATATCTCCGCCGTATAATTTCGCTAGCTTCAAGTAATCTTCAAAATGTCGGGCTTCGGATTTAATTAAAGTATTGTAAAATTTTGCCAAATCTTGGTCTTCAAGGTAAGGAATAATGGCATGGAAACGCTCACATGAGCGAGCTTCAATGATGGCGCCGATTATAAGTTGATCGCATAAACGCTGAATCATGTCTCTACTCGTAACCTGCTTATGCATTTGAGTTGCATATCCCGAGGGTTGCAATGGACTAAATTGAATGCCTTTTCGAATCATAATTTGTATCACTTTTTCAAAATGAAGCAGTTCTTCACGGGCTAAAGGTGACATGACGTCGACTAATTCCTTTTTTTCTGGATACTTACTGATGAAATTGATGGCAGTTGCAGCTGCTTTACGTTCACAATGAGCATGATCAATTAATAGTAAAGGGACGTGTTTTGCTGCATACTCTAACCATTTTTGAGGTGTTTTTATCTGCAGAAAATCATTTACTGATTGTAAATCAGTATCTAATCGTTTTAACATCTATGAATACACTATACTTATTAAAATAAGCTGTCTTATATCACATACTTTGAAAAAATTAAATCGGATGAAAAATGAACGGGGAAGAAGTTAATAATGAATTAAGCCATTGGTTTTCCACTTATGGGGTAATCACGGCTGAACGTATCTTGGGGAAATACCAAGTTAATTTAGAACATGCAGAACTGGTTGAAGCAATTAAAACTCCGACGAGCTTATATCATCATTTAGTGCGGGTTCCATTAAGAAATGTATTAAATGGTATTATCTTGGAACAAGCAAATGATTATCATGTTTATGCTCAAAAACTGTTTATTGATTATTTGTTATCTGGTGAAAGTGCTAAAGATGAAGAAGCCCAAGGTGCTGTAACTCGCGAAGCTTTAGAAAGAGAGCGACAACAATTAATCGCCCTTGGTGATGAGTTTCATAGAATACATGGCCAACATGATTATCTCATTGCTGAAAGCCAATCAGTCCTGATAAAAGTATCGCACATGTTTAATAGTGAAATGGAAAAAGCAATTAATGCTTTGAAATCTCCCTTAAAAACTGCGAATTTTTCTGGACCCAAAAGTGAAATTCGTAAAGCAATGAGGCATGCTTTGATTTATTGTAACATAATGGATAATCAGACAGAGGAAAACAAGTTTTCTTTTATTGAAAAAATGAATGACATTCTTAAAATATCATTAACTCAGGATCTCAAAGTAAGAATCGTCTTTAATTTGGAAAAAATATTTAAAATTGAATCTGATTTTAATGTACAAATACAAGAGTATATTGTTAAAACCGAGGAAATAACCCAGTCTGCTAATTCTTTTCGAGATCAATTTTACGAGACAATTCTTCGTGTCGTTGATCTTATTAAGTTTTTACCTGATTATAAGATTGATCCAGAACAAGACGCTATTAATAGAGAGCCCCTATATTTTGATAAGAGCATAGGAGCTGCCGGGTAGAGCAAAACAATCTAACTTAAAAAGAATAAACCAATCATTGACTTAAAAATGAATTTATATTAGCCATAGAGCAAGGATTTCGTGTATAATATGGCACTTTAATCTAACCCCTATGGAGTGCATAATGGCAAAAGAATTAACATTGTCAATTATTAAACCTGATGCAGTAGCTAAATCTGTAATTGGTCAAATTTATACACGTTTTGAAAATGCTGGTCTAAACATTATTGCAGCAAAAATGATGCAACTTTCTCGTGAGCAAGCAGAAAATTTTTATGACATTCATCGTGCACGACCATTTTTTAAAGATTTAGTTGAGTTCATGATTTCAGGTCCAGTAATGGTCCAAGTATTACAAGGCGAAGACGCTGTTTTGAAAAATAGAGAAATTATGGGTGCTACCAATCCTAAAGAAGCTGCACCTGGAACCATTCGTGCTGATTTTGCTGATAGTATTGATGCAAATGCAGTACATGGTTCGGATAGTTTAGAAAATGCCACTCGTGAAATTGCGTTCTTCTTTGAACCACATGAAGTTTGTGAAAGATAAAAATTTTAAAGGCATTAAGTGATTGTTGTAGATTGTAGCCTAGGTGAGCGAAGCGGAGCCTGGGTTGTTACTTTGATTAAAGTCCTGAGATTTGCTCTTTTGTGCACTGGCTACATCATTCCTTAATCACATCCTTTACTTAGTGTCATTAAATTTGGAGCGAAAATTGACTGCACAAAAAGTAAATCTTCTGAATTATAATTACCAACAAATGCGTGAGCTATTGAGTAGCTGGGGTGAACAACCATATCGAGCTCAGCAAATAATACAGTGGATTCATCAAGCAGGCTTAACTGACTTCGCTAAAATGACTAACCTAGGAAAGGCGCTAAGAGAAAAGCTACTTCAATTATCCTACATTAAATTACCAGAAATAATTGCGTGTCAAAAATCTAATGACGGAACTCATAAATGGTTATTAAAGCTTGAATGCGGAAATTGTATTGAGACTGTATATATTCCCGAAACTAACCGAGGAACTTTATGTGTCTCCTCTCAAGTTGGATGCGCTTTAAATTGTTCTTTTTGTTCTACAGCGAAACAAGGTTTTAATCGAAATCTCACAACAGCCGAAATTATTGGACAGGTTTGGTTGGCAGTACGTGAACTATCACAAAGCCAAGGGAATCATGACAAAAGAGTCACAAATGTGGTGATGATGGGAATGGGGGAACCATTACTTAATTTTGATAATGTTGTTTCTGCAATGAATATTATGATGGATGATTTTGCATATGGCTTATCAAAACGACGAGTTACTTTAAGTACTTCTGGGGTTTTACCTGATCTAGAGCGTTTAAGAGAGGTAAGTCCGGTCGCTTTAGCAGTTTCTCTTCATGCACCTAATGACGAATTGAGAAATGAACTTGTCCCAATTAATAAGAAATATCCATTAGCTCAATTAATGGCCTTGTGTAAAATTTATTTTAAAAATGAACCAAGAAGGAAGGTAACTTTTGAATATGTGATGCTTAAAGGAGTAAACGATCAACCAGAGCACGCAACTCAATTAATTAAGTTATTACGTAATATTCCTGCAAAAGTAAACTTAATTCCTTTTAATCCATTTCCAATGACACAATATGAGCGTTCTTCGCAAGAAGCAATCGATGCATTTAGGGAAAAATTGATGGCACATGGAATTAACACCATTACTCGTAAAACACGAGGTGATGATATTGATGCTGCATGTGGTCAGTTAGCGGGAGAGGTAAAGGATAGAACAACCCGCTCTCAAAGATGGCAAAAATTAAATTTTATATCCAAGGCTGATCAAGAACAGCGTACGAGGGAATAAAATTCAGAGATATGTAGAAGATTCAGAGCATTGGAAGCAAGATGAATTGCCAACAAACCTTATTATTTATGACAAATCATTTTTAATTTATCAGTAAGCGGTTATAATGCCCAATCATTTTATAATCTTAATGTGGAAGATTGTGTTAAAAAGGTTTTATTCCTTGTTGATTATGGTCTGCTTGTTGATGCAGGCATGTACTCATAATGAAGAAAGTGAAAAACAAAATTTAAAAAAGCCCGATCTTGGTAGGGCTGCATCATACAATGTTCAGCTGGGGTTAAGCTATTTAAAACAAGGCGACAGACCGCGAGCGAAAAAGAAATTGCTTACTGCATTTGAGCAAGAGCCTGCGTCCCCTGATGTTAATTCAGCATTAGCTTATTATTTTGAACAAACTAAAGAATTGGATCAAGCAGAAAAATACTATTTAAAGGCAATATCTCTAACCGGAAGCGGAGGGCCCCAGCTTAATAATTATGGTGCTTTTTTATGTCGCCAAGGTGATTATAAAAATGCTGAAAAATACTTTTTAAAAGCAGTTAATGATTTACAATATATCCATACTGCTGGGGCTTATGAAAATGCAGGACTATGCGCATTATCTGTTCCTAATGATGAAAAGGCTCTGTTTTATTTCACCAAAGCATTGAATCAAGATCCCTCACGGAAGGTATCTTTTTATGAATTGTTGAAATTAGAAATTAAAACCGGAAAAGAGCAAGATGCTTTTGCTTTAGTGCAGAATCATCCTGATTTAGTTTTAAATGACAAAATATTGTTATCTTTAGCTAAAGAAGTTTCTGATAAAGTGGGTCAGCATCATATCGCTGCAGAATATGAGCAAAGTATAAATAATTTGAATTCCCATATCGATAACAGTGGAGTAAATAATGAACACAATAACCACTCTGGATGAAAATATGCTTGAAAATGATAAGAATCCAGGAGCGCACCTTGCCTCTATACGAGAACAAAAGGGTTATACTATCGAATATGTTGCTAATAAGCTTCATTTAAGAGCTCGTATCATTGAATTAATTGAAAATAACGAGTTTCATTTGTTGCCTGAACCTGTTTTTGTTAAAGGATATTTGCGTGCTTACGCCAAGTTATTAGGTACTTCTCCCGAGCCTTATTTAGCAATATTTAATAAACAGTACCTTGTTGAGAGAAAACCAGAACGTGCTTTATGGCAACAGAGTAAACGCGAATCACATAAAGCAGAACATATCATTCGTTGGTTTACTCTCTTATTTGCTTTGGGGGTTATTGTTGCTGTTGGTATTTGGTGGCAAAAAAATAGGGATAATCAACAGGTATTTTCGACAAATAGCACCACTACTCCTGCCGATTTATCGCTGAATCAACAAATACCAGTCAATAAAAATTTAGAGATTAAGTTAACTGATATATCTAAAATGCAATCTTTACTCAATCCTAAACCAGAAATGTCTCCAATGGAGAAGAGAGGTGACTGAACGAATTCAAGCAATCCGTGGAATGAATGACGTACTGCCTGAGGTAACTGTTCTATGGCGCGCTTTAGAGCAAGTGTTTATTCAGGTTCTCACTTGTTATGGTTATCAAGAAATTCGTTTTCCACTTGTTGAAAGTACGCAATTATTTAAACGTACTATTGGGGAAGTCACGGATATCGTTGAAAAAGAAATGTATACTTTTAACGATCTAAATGGCGACAGTATTACCCTTAGACCAGAAGGAACCGCAGGTTGTGTTCGTGCCTGCCTTGAGCACGGTCTTTTACATAATCAGCAACAAAAATTGTGGTATATGGGCCCCATGTTTCGTCATGAACGACCTCAGAAAGGCAGATATAGGCAGTTTAATCAACTTGGTGTCGAAGCATTTGGAATGTCAGGAGCAATGATTGAACTTGAGTTGATCTCTATTTGTCGGAAGTTCTGGGAGCAGCTGGGTTTTAGTGATTTAGTCCGATTGCAAGTAAATACTTTAGGTGAATTATCTGAGCGACATCACTATAAGAAAGTCTTGGTAGAATATTTGTTGGATCATAAAAGTCAATTGGATGAGGACAGTAAACGAAGGTTAGATCGAAATCCATTGCGGATTTTGGACAGTAAAAACCCTGAAATGCATCAGTTATTAGCTAATGCCCCAAAATTAATTGACGTCTTAGGAGAGAATAGTCGTGCACATTTTCAGTCCTTTTGTGATGGCTTAGATGCATTAAAAATTTCTTATGAAGTAAATCCAGTTTTAGTTCGTGGACTTGATTATTACGGGTATACAGTATTTGAATGGGTTACTGATAGATTAGGTAGCCAAGCAACTGTTTGTGCTGGAGGTCGTTACGATATACTCGTAGAACAATTAGGTGGTAATCCAACGCCCGCGGCTGGTTTTGCATTAGGTATAGAAAGAATTTATTTGCTTATGGAAACTTTAAATCTATTAAAGCAAGAAGAGAAAAAAAATACGTTATATATTATTGCCACAAATGATCATGCTGTGGTTTGTGGGCTTAAGATTGCTGAATCAATTCGTAATGTATATCCTAAAGTCGAAGTATTGGTAAATACTGCAGGGGGAAGCTTTAAAAGCCAATTTAAAAAAGCAGATAAAAGTGGTGCACGCTTGGCTTTAATTTTGGGTGAAGATGAAATGCTCCAAGAACAAATTGGCATTAAAGATTTACGCAACGGAACAGATCAAATTACAGTAAATCAAAATATGCTTCATCAAGCTTTAAAAGATTATTTAGAATGAGGGTGGGAGAGTACTATGTCAGTGTATATGACTGAAGAGGAACAATTAGAATCAATAAAAAAATGGTGGAAGCAATACGGTAATCTAATTACTATTGTATTATCGCTAATACTCTTTAGTGTTGCTGGATATCGGTATTTGCATTGGCATCAAGATAAATTGACCCAACAAGCTTCAATTGCATATGAGCATATGATGGTTGCTCTTTCAAATCATAATATTAAAGCAGTAAGATCTTATGCTAATGAATTAATCCATGAACATAGTGGATCGGTTTATGCAGATGCCGCTCATATGACTCTCGCCAAGATTTATGTATCCAAAAATAAATTAGACAAGGCTACAGAGGAGTTACAAAGTGTCGCTTCTAATAGCCAAATACTTGCTTTAAAACAAATAGCAAAAATTCGTATAGCACGTATCTATGCGGCAGAAAAATCTTATACTAATGCATTAAAAGAGCTTAGCAGTATTGATGATAATACCTATTTACCCGTTATTAATGAATTGAAGGGGGATATTTATGGGGCAACAGGTCAATATCAAGAGGCCATGAATTCTTATAAACTAGCATTAGATGAAGTAAAAACAAATGGAATGGGTAACTTATTTTTGGAAATGAAAACGAATGAGATAGCAAGTAAGTCGCATTCAATGATTTCAGGAGAGAAAAAAGTACAGTCTGCATAGTGAGTCATTGTAAATGGATTTGATAAAATTTATATCGGGGATTCTGTATGATTTTGCTAATCCGTAATTCGATGGAAAGAAGCATCCTTTGATTCCCGGGCTTACTCTGTCTGTAGTTAAAAATCTTGGAGAAAATCAGATTTGAGGGCAGGTTGGATGAAAATAATCTTAGAAAGATCGTTATGTAAGTATTTTCATCCAAAGAGATACTAAATATGACTTTTTGGTGAGCTATTAAAAAAATTTAGAGCATCATTAAGCGATGGAATTTAATAAATTTGGGCAGTACAAATTGAGGTTTTATTTTCATGAAAATTAAATTTTTTATTTTACTTTTCCTTATTATAGCGCAAGGGTGCTCTAAGCTTGATGATTATATGTTAGGTAAAGACAATACCCCCAAGCCTAAAGAGCTTAAAGAAATTCAAGATAAAGTTAAAGTGACTACAAAATGGACTGTTCCTGTAGGGAAAGTGTCTAAAAATAAAGAATACTTAAGACTCAAACCTGTAGTTCAGGGCGCCACTATATACATTGCAGATGCGAGTGGACTTGTTCAGGCAGTGAACAAAAGTAACGGTAAAATAAAATGGACCACGCCCCTTAAACATGGTTTAGTGAGTGGTCCTACCATTGCAAATGGATACATTGCTGTAGGTACAAGCAACTCTTCAGTTGTTGTATTAAATCAGAATAATGGTAAAAAATTATGGCAGGCTAAGGTTTCCGGCGAAATTTTATCTCCACCTGTCATTGTGCACCGGAAAGTAATCGTTAAAACAATTGATGGCAAGGTATACTCATTTAATGTTGCAGATGGTAAACAATTATGGACAGCAGAACATGGTTCACCCAGTTTGATTCTCAAAGCAAGCTCATCTCCAATAGTAGTGGGAAATTTGCTGCTAATTGGTTTTTCTGATGGGAAATTAGATGCACTTGATATAGATACAGGTCGTGTTATCTGGCAACGAAGTATTGTTTATGCTGCTGGATCAAGCGATGTAGAGCGTTTGGTAGATATAGATGCAGATCCAATAGTTGAAAATAATGTGGTTTATTTGGCAACTTATCAAGGTTTTATTGGTGCATTGTCACTTTCTGATGGACAATTTCTTTGGAAAAAACCAGGCTCTGTTTACAAGAATATGGTTTTAAGTGGAAATACTTTATATGTTACTGATAGCCATGATGTAATATGGTCACTTGATAAACACAGTGGTCGAGTAAATTGGAAGCAAACTGCTTTAAAAGCAAGGATATTGACTGAACCTACTTTCATTAATAATGATATTGTTGTAGGTGATAAAACGGGATACCTCCATTTTCTAGACTCACAAACAGGTGAAGTACTAGCTCGCGCAAAAATTTCGGGAGGAATAAGTATTTCTCCAACTGTAATAGGAAGCAAGTTATACGTATTAACGGACAATGGAATGCTTAATCAATTATCTGTGAGTTAAACATGATCCCTGTGATTGCACTTGTTGGACGTCCTAATGTTGGTAAGTCTACTTTATTTAATAAATTGACAAAAACACAAGATGCTCTTGTTGCAGATTATCCTGGCTTAACTCGTGACAGACAATATGGCCAAGCGCAACATGATGGTAAGCATTATATTGTTGTTGACACTGGTGGTATTGGCGTCGACGATATTGCTGTTGATGGTTTAATGTCGAAACAATCTGAAATAGCATTGAATGAAGCTGATATTGTATTGTTTTTAGTTGATGGACGCGCTGGTTTAACAGGTATTGATGAAAAAATCGCAAACAATTTACGAAAATTAAATAAAAAAGTTCACCTTGTAGTTAATAAAACTGAAGGTTTAGATGATGATATTGCGTGTGCTGATTTTCAATCTTTAGGGATTGCAAGCGTTCACTCCATTTCTTCATCTCATGGTAGTGGTATACGATCTTTATTGGATGATATTTTATCACCCCTTGCCCCACAATGTGAAAAAGTTGAAGAGGATCATGCGATTAAAATTGCGTTTGCTGGTCGGCCTAATGTTGGAAAATCAACTTTGATTAATCGAATTTTAGGCGAGGAAAGAGTCGTTGTTTATGATATGCCTGGAACTACCAGAGATAGTATTGCCATTCCTTTTGTCAGGGACAGTCAAAAGTATGTTTTAATTGATACCGCAGGGGTGCGCAGAAAATCTCGAATAGATGAAAAAATTGAAAAATTTTCAGTGATTAAAACACTAAAGGCAATTGAAGAGTCCAACGTATGTTTACAACTTTTGGATGCTAATGAAGGAATTACTGATCAAGATATGAACCTGCTTGGTTATATTATTGAATCGGGTAAAGCGTTAGTGATTGCTGTGAACAAATGGGATGGATTGGACGAAGAGCATAAAGAAAAAATAAAAAGTGACTTATCAAGAAGATTACACTTTGCGAATTTTGCAAAAATCAGATTTATTTCAGCCTTACATGGTAGTGGGGTAGGAAATCTGTTTAAAGATATTAATGAAGCTTATACTTCTGCAACCCAATCTTTTTCTACACCAAGATTAACCCGTTTACTTCAAGACCTCAGTACAAAACATACTCCTCCATGTGTGAATGGACGCAGGATTAAGTTGCGTTATGCCCATCTTGGTGGTCATAATCCACCAGTTATTGTCATTCATGGAAACCAATTAGCTGACTTGCCTGATAGCTATAAACGTTATCTCAATAATGAATTTATTAAGCATCTTGGATTAGTTGGAACCCCTTTGAAACTCGAATTTAAAGGAGGAGTGAATCCTTTTGCTGATAAGAAAAATAAGTTATCACAACGACAAGTTAATAAAAAAAGAAGATTAATGAGTCATGTGAAAAAAAATGTCAAAAAAAAGAAATAGATTACATTCAAAAGGACTATCTATTTTGGTTCAATATTGATTGAGTTAGGTTGGGTAATTAAGTAACCTTGCTCATTAACTTAAATCAGTCTAATCTTTGAATTAGATAACAAATTTATTATTTATTAAATCTATAGAGCTTAAATAGAGCGGGCATATATTTTTAGATAGCCGTAAATGAACTTAGTTTTCTGCCTTCAGAAGGAGAAGCTTATGGATAACCCCATCTCTGAAAATCTGGAATTATATAATTTCATGAAAGAATTAGATTTATTCAAGATGCTCAATAAGAACGCTCTTTGGCCTTTAGTTAACTTGGCAACACTTCGTCATTTTGAACCGAATGAATTGATTATCGCTGAAAATAGTAATCCGACAGGCATCTTTGTCGTCTATAAGGGTACAGCTCAAGTCTTTAAAACGTTACACGATGGTAGTGAATTAGTAATTACTCAATTAGAGCGTGGGCAAATTATTGGCGAAATTTCTGTAATTGATAAGCTCAAAACCACTGCCTCAGTGAAAGCATTAGGAAATGTAGAGTGTATTTTTATTTCAGAATGGGATTTTACCACTCAAATACATGCTTATCCTGCTATTGGTCTTCAGCTTCTTCCTGTGCTGACTCATCGAATTCGTATTATGTATGAGAAAATAAAATGAAAGAGTCAGATCTCTATCGTAAGCAGGCAGTAGAGTCATTTTATGAGCGCGAAGATTTCCAGCAAACCATTCGAATTATTACCCCTAAGTCATGGGTTTATTTAATCATTTTTTTTATGTTAATCGTAGCTGGCGTGCTATGGTTGATTTTTGGTCAAATTTCTACTTTAGTTGAGGGGCAGGGAATAATTTTTGCAAAAAATGCGGAAATTATTAATGTGATGTCACCTATTTCTGGGGGTTATGTAAAACAACTATGGGTTCGTCCTGGAGTTAAAGTAAAAAGGGGGCAATTACTCGCTACTTTAGTGAATCCCAATATGAATAGTGAAGCTAAAGAATTAAATAATTATATAGAGCAACAGAAAATTAAATTGGCTGAGCTGACAAAAACTGCAAAATCCGAAATCGATATTCGCTTAAAACAAATTCAAGATTCTGTTACTCACGCCCAAACAATTAATGACAGTTTACAAGAAAAAAAGAATCGTCTTGAAGCTTTATTAAAAATTCAGGAAGCTGCTTTTAAAAAGGGAATTTTATCGCGTTTGGAGTTAACGGACATACAAGTTGCTTACTATGATTCGAAAGAACAAATTACTAAAAATGAGAATACGCTTATCGAATTGAATCAAGAAAAAAATGATTATATTGAATCTTGGAATACAAAAATTCGTGATTTACAGGAGAAATTGGCGCAATCACAATTTAATTTAAAAAAACTTATGGAAAACATTAAATTAACTGAAACTGTTTTGAGCCCAGAAGATGGAATCATTTCGAATGAGTATGTAAAACCCGGTGATTTTTTAACTGAAAAACAAACGCTCCTTAATATCATTACCCACAATAAAGATTTAGAGGTTATTGCCTTTTTCAATGCCGATGTTGGCAAAAAAATTGTTGTTGGCATGCAATCTAAAGTCTTCCCTAAACATGTCAATGTGCTTGAGTATGGTGGAATAGTTGGCAAAGTAACTTTTGTGAGCGAGTTACCTATAACTCCAGAAGGTCTTGAAAGTATATTAGAAAATCAAAAAATGGCTGATGTATTTGAACAAAACGGTCCTGTTTTTAAAGTAAAAATAGAACTAGATCATTCGCCAGATACTCCAACAGGCTATCGTTGGACTACCTCATCCGGCCCTAAAGAAAAGCTCTCAATTGGTACTGTGACGAAGGTGGAAATTGTTGTTAAAAAAGAACATCCTCTTTCTATAATTTTGCCAATTTTAAAATCGGCAAAAAACTGGGTAACGAATAAAAATGATTAAATTTGATCTTGATCCTGGTTTATTAAATACCCCGCATAAGCGAGTTAAAACTCCTACTATTCTCCAAATGGATGCCATGGAATGTGGATCTGTTTGTCTTGCAATCATTCTTTCTTACTATGGCTTATATATTTCTGCTGAGGAAATGCGAGAAGCCTGTGGGGTTACCCGCGATGGTTCAAAGGCAATCAATATTATTAAAGCAGCTAGAACTTTAGGCATGAATGCAGAAGGTAAACGTATTCAGGAAATAGATACCCTTCGTTATATGCAAACACCATTTATCATTTTCTGGAAATTTGAGCACTTTATGGTAATTGAAGGGATTATAAAGAATAAAGTATATGTCAATGATCCTGCTACAGGACCTAGGATTATCACGATTGAAGAGTTTGATAAAGGTTTTACCGGTGTTATTTTGCGTATTACACCAAGTAAAGAGTTTAAAGCGGGGGGCAAAAAAGAAAAAACAGTCCTTGATTTACTGCGTGATCATTTAAAGGGAGACTCAACAGAAATTATTTATATCGTCCTGGTTTCAGCACTTCTGTCAATTCCGCAAGCATCTTTGGCTTTATTCATTGAGTTTTTTGTTGATAATATTATTGTTAAACATCAGAAGCAATGGATGCCTGGTTTTATTATTGGCATGACGATTACCTTAATTATTACGATAATACTTTTGGGGATTCAGCAATATTATGTAGTACGATACAAATTAAAATTTTCAATTAAAAGAATTCCAGAGTTCTTCAATAAACTTTTGCACTTACCTATGAACTATTACTTGCAAAGAGCCACCGGTGATATTGCAAATAGGGTGCATATTTTTGATGAAATAGCGACAAAGACAACTGATTTTTTATCTGAATCAATCATTGGAGTTTTAAGCATCTTAATCTATTCAGCTCTTATTTTATTAATAAATCAAACCATCGGACTGATTACGATTTTCATTACGGTATTAAATTTTTTAGCAATTATTCTTACTAAGAGAAAAATAATTGATCTTGGGCGTCGTTACTCACAGGATCATGCAAAGATATACGGTATTGAATATAGTGGTGTTCAAATGATTGAGACACTAAAATTTATGAATGGAGAAAATCGTTTTTTTTCTCGTTGGCTAAGCTATAAATCTAAACTAATTGACTCAGACCAAAAAATTGATTTTTATACAGCACTTATTTCATTACTACCCAGTGTTCTTTATTTCTTTAATCTGGTTTTTCTGGTTATCTTTGGCCTTCATTTTATTATACAAGGAACAATGACCGTAGGAGGTTTAATTGCAATTTATACTTTATTGCTTCTTTTTTCCGGCCCAGTCATAGAAATTGTCGATAATTTTTTGAAAATCAATGAGCTTAAAGCAGATTTAATTCGAGTTAATGATGTTTTATTGGCACAAAAAAATGAGAAGGCAATAGAGGAAAGTAATATAAAATCGAATAACTTAATTGATATAAAAGATCTATATTTTGGTTATTCAAAACTAGAAGCTCCTATCTTGTCAGAAATTAATATCCATTTAAGAAAGGGTGGTACAATTGCGATTACAGGTCTTTCAGGTGGTGGAAAATCTTCATTGCTCAATTTGATTTGCGGACTCTTTGAGCCTTGGTCAGGTCAAATTTATCTTAAAGGAAAAAGCATAAAAAATTATACTCCCAAAGAATTGTTTAAGATTGTTTCCTACGTTGATCAACATGTTTTTCTTTTCGAAGGAACTATTCGAGATAATGTTACCATGTGGGACAGAAGTATTGATGAAGAAACCATAATTGAGGCTCTTGAAGCCGCCTGTATTTATGATTTAGTTAAATTAAAAGGAGGCCTTGACTATCCTATTCAGGAAGGGGGAGGTAATATAAGTCTTGGACAGGCGCAAAGGATTGAATTAGCACGGGCTTTGTTAAAAAAACCAGAATTGATTCTTCTTGATGAAGCAACCTCAGCTCTTGATTCTTTAAGCGAAGCAAGAATCTATGAAAATTTGCGTAAAATGAATTGCAGTTTTCTCATTGTTACGCATCGTTTGAGCGCTATAAAATATTGTGATGAAATTATTCTCATTGAAGATGGAGGAATTATTGAAAGAGGAGATCATGATCAATTAATGAGGCTCAACGGACGATATAGGGGATTTATCGAAAGGGATTACTTATTATGAATGATTCAGAGCTTGAAGATATTGCGCCGGGATTATTGAAAATTCAACAAGTATTAGGTCATAAAAATACCAAAATTCATTCCACCTCAGATAATAAAAAATTATTGATTGATGCTTTATTACATTTAGCTGAGCTTGTGGATGTCAGTCTTAAAATACCTAGTGGAGATCTTGATGACGATCTCGATGATTTAATGGAAAAAATTTCAACTCACTCAGGTGTTAGAATACATAAAATGATCCTTAAAGACAAATGGTGGACTTATGATCTTGGTATTTTTCTTGGATTTATGGATAATTCTCCATGTGTCTTAGTACCTAAAAAAAATGGCGGTTATCAATGTTCTACTCCAACTGAAGTTGTCACTTTATCTCCAAATCAATTAAATAAAATAGAAACTTATGGTTTTTCGTTTATTAAACCACTTCCTAAAACGGCAACCAAACTCTTCGATATCCTTAAATTTTCATTCAGTACTCTAAAAAGCGAATTTCAATCAGTTTTGTATTTGCAATTAGGATCAAGCCTTATTTTGATGAGTTTGCCTGTATTAATGAGTTACTTTTTTAACAATTTTAGTCAATTTATCGAGTCCAGGCAGATAGTACTTTTAGCAATTTTATTAATGATTAACACATTAATCTTCTTCTTATTATCAATCAATCAAACGGTTCTAATGTTAAATCTTCGTTTTAAAATACAAAGACGGCTTGAACCCGCGATTTGGGATAGGCTTCTTAAATTAACGCCAACCTTTTTTCGCCAATTGAACGCCGGAGATATTGCTTATCGCGCAGGGGTTGTATCCACCATTCAAGAAATGCTGACTCAATCAACAATTTTATCTCTCTTTAGTGTGATCGTTGCTTTTTTATCTTTTATTTTAATGTGTTATTACAACTGGATGCTTGCATTTTTTGCTTTACTCAGTGTTTTTATAATTAGTTCTATAATCCTTTTTATTAGCCATCACTTGCTTATTCATCAGCGTAAAGTCTATGAATATTTGACCAAACTTTCGGGTTTTGTTTTCCAAGTAATTAGTGGCATTATGAAATTCAAAGCATCAGCAAGTGAGTACAGAGCGTTTAATATCTGGTCTGATTATTTCTCAAATCTTTTAATCGCGAGATATAAAGCAGATAAGATCCAGATTAGCATACATATTATTCATGGTTCTTTGCTCCTGTTTATGACCCTTATTCTCTTCTGTATTTATTTTTATTTTAATAAACAAATGCAAATTGGTACTTTTATTGCTTTTAATGCAGCATTTTCGCAATTTTTTTCAGCTTTACTGACGCTTACTACTTTTGTTTCGTCAATTTTGATTATTGTACCTCTTTTTGAACAATCACTGATTATTTTTGAGGCAAAAGTCGAGCCGCTGCAGCTTGGAGGCAGTCATATAAAGCTAGAAGGAAAAATTCAAATCAAGAATTTATCTTTTCGCTATGAGGACAATCAGCCATTAATTTATAAAAACATTAATTTATTAATTAATCCTGGTGAAGTAATTGGGATTACAGGAAATTCTGGGTGCGGTAAATCCACTTTATTCCGAATTTTATTAGGCATGGAAAAGCCTTTAGATGGTCAAATTTTTTATGATGATATTAATATTGATATGATTAATTTAGCTAATTTACGCCAACAAATTGGTGTTGTTACTCAAAAATCAGTTCTGACACCGGGAACAATACTTGAAAATATTATTGGCAATGACAAACATCTCACTAGAAATGATGCGTGGGATATTATTTATCACTTGGGCTTGGAGCAAATGATTTCGGGTTTACCTATGGAAATGGATACTTTTATTAATGAAGGGATGCAATCATTGTCAGGAGGGGAACAACAACGAATTGTTCTCGCCCGTGCTTTGATAAAAAAACCAAAAATTTTATTTCTTGATGAAGCAACTAGTGCTCTTGATAATCAAAATCAAACAAAAATTCAAGAGTATTTGGCAAAATTAAAAATCACCCAGGTTATTATTGCCCACCGTCTCTCCACTTTAAAAAGTGCATCGCGAATTTTGGTGATTCATGACGGACGTATTATACAGGAAGGAAACTTTGAACAGTTAATTCAAACTAAGGGATATTTTGCAGAGCTTGCTAAATTTCAATTTCCTGATTTTGAGAGTAAAACTCAAAAGACATGATGATGAAGTTCCTCCAATAGATAATTCAAAAAAGCGAGATTAGGAGGAGATAAAAAATTTTTAGATTTTCCCATTTTCAAAAAAATACATCTATAGTTAACAATAGCTAGTTTATTTAGGATTTAGAAAATTAAATATTTGTTAAACAAGGAGATACATATGGAATATGTACAAGTTGATGCCTGTACTCGCGTTTTTGTGCAGGATTGGGGCGCTGGTAAACCAATCGTATTTATTTCTGGTTGGCCTTTTGACCATCGCTGCTATGAATATCAATTTACTCAGATACCGAAACATGGCTTTCGTTGCATTGGCATCGATATGAGAGGCTACGGAAAATCGGATAAACCTTGGGGCGAGTACAATTACGATGTTTTTGCAGATGATATTTTAAAAGTTTTACGTCATCTTAATTTATATAATGTCACACTCGTTGGTCATTCAATGGGTGGTGCAATATGTATTAACTATTGCGTACGCCATCATAATGAACGGGTTTCAGGGTTGGTACTCTTAGGGGCAGCAGCGCCTATTTGGACTCAGCGCTCAGATTACCCTCATGGTTTAACTATTGATCAATGCAATGAGTTGCTTAATTTATGCTATTCCGATAGACCTCAACTATTGGAAAATTTTGGAAAGCTCTTTTTCCATAAAGAGGATTCTGTTAGTCCTAAATTTGCAGATTGGATGCAGAATATGGGTATGGAAGCATCTCCCTACGCAACTGCGGAATGCATCATTGCTCTTAGAGATACCGATCAACGTAAAAATCTAGAAAAAGTTAAAGTACCAACTGCTATTTTCCACGCTCCTGCCGATAGAGTTTGTCCTTTTGGCTTGGGTGAAGCAATGCATAAGGGCATTAAGGGTTCCAAACTGATACGTTTTGAAAATAGTGGACATGGTTTATTTTATGATGAATGGGAAAAATGCAATGATGAACTGATGAAATTTGTTAATGAACATAATAAATAAAGTTCATAATGCCGTCCTCCGGTTTATCCGGAGGACAATACCTGAGTTCATTAGATGAAATCCAAACCTATAATAGATCCTATCGTTCAGACGTTCTTAGATCAGGTGAACAGCCAACCTGGGTCCAGATTTCATGAACTTACACCCCAACAAGCTCGGGATGCTTTTAAGCATCTACAAACAATGGTTTCTGTTAAAAAAGAACCGGTTGATACTGAAAAGCGTGAGCTTCCTGTGGGTCCAAATGGTAAAGTGAGTATACGCATCCTTCGCCCACCCGGCACTCTCGGAGTTTTGCCAGTGTTGGTTTATGTGCATGGAGGTGGTTGGGTACGAGGCGATTATAAAATGTATGAACGTTTGCTAAGCGCGTTGACGAATGGTTCCGGCGCAGCTCTTATTTTTGTGGAATTTCAAAGAGCACCGGAAGGACAATACCCCATTCCGATCGAAGAAGTCTATGCAGTGATCCAATGGATTGCGGAAAATGGGGGTCAACTCAACCTTGATGTTTCACGGTTAGCTATTGCTGGAGAAAGTGCAGGAGGGAATATTGCCGCAGCCGTAACTCTTCTAGCAAAAGAGCGCAGGGGACCAAAAATTGGTTTTCAGCTCCTTCTTTATCCTGTGACAAGTGCAGCATTCGATCAGCCATCTTATCAGGAATTTGCAGATGGTTACTTTCTTTCTGTAGAGGCAATTCAATGTCTGTGGAATTTCTATTGTCCCGATACTACTGTACGGAATCAGCCTACTGCAGCACCACTCCAGGCTACTCTTGAACAACTATCCGGGTTGCCTCCTGCACTCATTATTAGTGCTGAGTGCGATATAACTCGTGATGAATGTGAAGCCTATGCGCACAAACTCATTGAAGCGGGAGTTCCTGTTTTGTTGGTTCGCTTTGAAGCCACCGTTCATGCTTTTCTCATGCTAGATGCTCTCGCAGAAACCCAAGCTAGCAGGGGTGCAATAGCTCTTATATTTTACAAACTGCGGGAGTTTTTCGGAAATTAGGGGACGTTGCTTAATACAAAATTGAGGGATATTTTGCAAAGTTTGTCACATTTCAATTTTTCTTGATTTTGAGTATAAAACTCAAAAGAGCGATGTTTCCACTCAAACAGTAAAGATAGCAGAGGAAGTACAACGGCAACTTTAAGACTCTATTAATGGTCGTTGAAAATAATAAACCGGGACGTAGATTACTCACACGTCCCGGCTTAAGAAGGGAAAACAATCTAAATTTATCTAAGTCTCTTTGCAGCAACAGGGGTAGGAGCAGATATAACAGCTTTTTTAGCTTGAGCACGTTCAAGTCCAGCACTCTTTAATGGAGTTGCTAGTACTCCTTTGCCTCCTGCTTCATTACCAACAGAAGGAGTCAAACTGATTACTAGCTTTCCGGACTCCACATTTTGTAAGGTTTCATCAGGTAAATTATTTATATTTTCGGCAAATTGGTTTATCAATGATTCAATAATATGTTCGCGTTTCATTTTTTGATACCTCTAATTTCTTGCATCAGGAATAAAGCTTCAAGATGCCAACAACTTTAGTCAACTTCTGATCAATCTAATGGCCATAACATCAGTTCCTTCTGGCTTTTTCGAACAGATAAAGAAAGCCATATTCGTAATCCGTTCTCAATTAAAAATCAAATCGCAATATAATAAAAATCCATTTTGGTCATTTTATGACCTATCTTCACATTAAGTTTAGTTCACCAAGTTAATTAATACAAACGTATCAATCTCTAGATATTCCTACCTTTACTTATGTATTCAAGTGAATAAAGAAATAAATTCTATTCTAATTAATGCTTATACTATGAGTTTTTGAGTATTAGTCATAAATGGGTACATCACAGAGTATGACACGACGTATATGGATATTTGTAATTTATTAAATTGCAAAAAGGGCCAGACGTGGATTATTCACACGTCTGGTTCAAAAATGGGAGATTCTTTTACCAATAATCTATCTTACTAGTCTTTGCTTATTACCTCGGGATACTATAGCTCGGCCACCTGCTTCTTTATCAACAGTCGGTGTCAAACTAATTACCAGTTTACCAGATTGAATACCTTGTAAAGTTTCGTCAGGTAAGTTTTTTATATTTTCAGCAAATTGATTCACTAATAATTCAATAATATGTTCGCGTTTCATTTTTAATACCTCTAATCTCTTGCGCCAAGAACACGTTCAAGATGTTTTACTACTTTAGTCCGCTTCTGATCACTACAATGACCTTGATAGAGTAACCTTTAGCTCTCAGAAGAGAAAGGCTGTGTACTCTTCCTAGTAAATAATAGCCACTTTATTGATTGTTTTTGATCCTATTCAACCTAAGTTTAGTTCACTAAGTTAACTAATACAAACAGATTGGGCTCTAATGAGTCTACTATTCTATTGCAGTTCTAAGTTGGAAAAGAGCGTCAGTAATAGGTCATGAACATTATATTGAGAAAAAATCACTATATAACCAATCCTCTTACTGACGTTTTTGAAGTCATAGCCGTAAAGTGAGTACATCACATGGAGCATGATTTACAGTGGCATGGGCTGTGCTTCCTAAAAAAGTGTGAAGTGTAGAAGAATGACTGCCTAGAATAATTAATTGACAGTTTAGTTCTTTTACTTTATTAAAAATATGTTCTTTAACTGAACCTACTTCAACAAATTGTTGTTCACTGGGAATATTAAAATTCTCACCTATTAACGCTAAAACCGTTTGTGCGTCATCTTTGGCAGGATTTGCCAGTTCGGTAAATCCAAGGCCTTGCGCGAGTTGGAAGCTTGCGGGTAATTCAATGACATGTAATAAAAAGAGTCTGGCATTAAATTGTTGTGCAATAGTGATTGCTTTTGCTGTGAGATGATTATGTTCTTTAAGCAAATCCGTAGCAAATAAAATATTTTTATACATGATAACCTCACCAATGAACTGTTATTGTAAATTGTAGTTGATTCTACACTATAATTACCTATTTTATTTCATAAATTGAAAAAGATTGGTGTGAACAAAATTAATGCCAATGTGGCACCACGGTATAGAAATATCACAAATACATATTTAAGCTACAACTTTATAGAAACTTAGGATTAATTTCTTTTAAGGGAATTAACACAAAATCTCTAAGTTGGATGTAAGGATGAGGAATAATGAGCTTTTGTGATCGAATGACTCGATTTTCATAATAAAGAATATCAATATCAATTATTCTTGGGCCCCATCGTTTTTTGCGAACGCGGCCTTGCTTTTTCTCAATTTGTTGACAGGCGCTAAGTAATTGGAGAGGCGATAAACGAGTGCTTATTTCAATGACTGTATTACAGAAGTCCTGTTGGCTTTTTAACCCCCAAGCCTTACTCCAGTAAAATGATGAAATTTTAGTAACTGCTATTAGTCGTAATGCTCTAATGGATTGGATTGCTTTACAAAGTTGGCGTTCGGGATTCTTCTGATTTGAGCCTAAACCTATATAACAGATATTCATTGACTATCACTTGTTTTGGGTTTTCGGCGCCGTTTTTTACGCTTAGAAAAATCGGGTGTAATTTGAGCAACCATTTTTGTTTGTTCTGCTTCATCTGCATCCTGAAAAATTGTCCACCATTGCGCTAATTCTATGGCTTCGTCACCAGCTAATGAACGCAGGGCCATAAAATCATAAGACGCCCTGAATCGTGGATGTTGCAGAAGATTAAATGCTCTACCACCTAATCTTTTTGCAAAACGATATTGCAATAACCAGATTTCTCGAATAATTTGACTGTAACGTTTAGGAATAGAAATAATTTTGTTTTGTTCTGAAAGAACAAAAGACATAGCTTGTTCTATAGAAGGAAGTGGGTCAATACCTGCACTTTGCAATTGTTTTGAATGTTCAACCATTGGAAACCATAGAAAAACCGCAAATAAAAATGCAGGAGTAACTGGTTTTTCTTCACGAATACGGGTATCTGTATTTTCAAGTGCAATTGCTAATAATGCGTTTATTGGATAAGTACTATCGAATAGTTTATGCGTTTGTGGAAATAAATGCTCAAACAAACCATATTGCATGAGTAGTCTTTGTACTGTTTCTGCATTACCGCATTGGTATAATTTAGTCATTTCATCAAATAAACGAGAGTTGGATACATGGGTAATGAGATGACTAATTTCTGGGAAGGGGGCCGCTGTTTCTGAGGCCAACTTAAAATTTAATTTGGCACTGAATCGAATGGCGCGCAACATTCGTACAGGATCTTCTTGATAACGCTTAATTGGATCACCAATCATACGAATTAGCTTTTCTTCTACGTCTTTTACTCCACCCGTAAAGTCAATAATCGAGGAGTCGTTAATATTGTAGTAAAGTGAATTAATGGTGAAATCTCGCCTCCACGCATCTTCATCAAGAGAGCCATAGGCATTGTCGCGGACTAACATCCCACGCTCATTTGTTACTTGATTTTCATCAATAGCTACATGGCTTCTAAAGGTTGCGACTTCGATGATTTCACGATGAAAGAGGATATGAACTAATTTAAAGCGACGGCCAATAATTCGCCCATTTCTAAACAAACTTTTGACTTGATTCGGTGTTGCATTTGTTGCGACATCAAAGTCTTTTGGCGCTTTATGAAGTAATAAATCCCTAACGCTACCACCCACAATGTATGCTTGAAAACCAGCCCCTATTAAACGGTTAAGCACTTTAAGCGCATTGCTACTAATATCTGTTTTGGATATGTTATGTTTATTTCTAGGTATTATATAAGCAGAATCAACAGGTGCAACGTGAGCCCTGTTTCTCTTTAACAGCTTTTTGATGAACTTGATGATCTCAATATCTCACAAAGATTAACGAAACATATTCATTATAACCAAGCAAATAAATAAAGTGAATCATTTACCTTTATAAATCTTAGACTAAGATTATATCATAGGCCCACCAATATTTTGATATCAGAGGATTTAATGGATTTCCTAGGTGTTATTACAAGCTTAGTTGTATTAATTATATTAGAAATTGTTTTGGGGATTGATAATCTGGTTATTTTATCTATTTTATCGGAAAAACTTCCTGTTCATCAGCGAAAAAAAGCAAGGCGTTGGGGGTTAACATTTTCTTGGGTTACACGCCTCATGTTACTTGCTCTTGCAGTGCACATGATCAAATTAACCAAGCCATTGTTCATAATAGATCAATTTTCTTTTTCGTTACGTGATTTATTTCTCATGCTAGGTGGCGCCTTTTTAATATGGAAAGCAACTGATGAGATTCATCAGGATGTTTCAGAGAAATCGCCAGAGCCTAAAAAAAATATACGATCCTTTAAGGCAACATTTAGTATGGTGATCTTACAAATTGCAGTAATGGATATTATATTTTCTTTAGATAGTGTACTCACTGCGGTGGGTTTAACGTCACGTTTTTGGGTGATGGCTGTTGCAATTACATGCGCTATTCTCATTATGATCTTTGCTAGTGAAATCGTTAGCGCTTTTATTCAAAAGTACCCAACGCTTAAAATGCTTGCGCTGAGCTATTTAATTTTAATAGGAATGATACTCGTAGCAGATGGTTTTTCTTTTCATGTGCCTCGAGGATATGTATATTTCGCGATGGGATTCTCCTTAGCAGTTGAGTTTTTGAATTTATTAAAACACTCACGTCAAAAAAATAATAAAGCATCAGGAAAATAAGCATGCTGTACATTAAAGCGTTTCATATTATTACAATGGTTGCCTGGTTTTCAGGCTTATTCTATTTACCACGATTATTTGTGTATCATGCAGACACTCATGATGAGATTAGCCTTAATCGATTTAAAATCATGGAAAGGAGACTTTATTATGGTATTACTTGGCCTGCTGCTCTTCTAACCAGCATATTAGGTTTATGGCTTCTCAGTTATAATCCAGCATATTATCTTAAAGAAGGTTGGATGCATGCTAAGTTGGGCTTAGTAGTTGTTTTGTGGGTTTATCATTTGTTGTGCGGTCATTATCGTAAAGCGTTTGCTGAGGATAAAAATCAGAAAAGTACACGCTTTTTTCGCATTTATAATGAAATGCCGACTTTATTATTGATAGGTATTGTTATTTTAGTCGTGGTTAAACCATAAACTGAATGATTCATTTTTAATAATTTCGTGAACATGCTCATTGTTGGAATAAGACTAAAAATGGCATGTCCACAGATTTTTTCTTTCTATTCTATTTCAACCATTTCAAAATCTTCTTTACCGGCACCACAATCTGGGCAGAACCAATTCTCAGGGACATCTTCCCATCGTGTACCAGGCTCTATACCATCTTCTATCCATCCTTCAGCTTCATCATAAATAAAGCCACAAATAACACAAATGTATTTTTTATATTCTTGCATAATAACACTCAGTTAAAAGGGTGTAATTTATCTACTGTAAGCCTAGATGTAAAGTTAATCTGTGCATTTTGCAATTTTTCAGAATAGCTGTACTATACACGGCAAAATTTATGGAGGTTTTTATGTCGCGTTCAATAGATTTATTTCACCACGCCCAGATGCTGATTCCTGGGGGTGTAAACTCACCTGTTCGTGCTTTTAAAGGTGTAGGTGGAGAGCCTATTTTCTTTAAGCAGGGAAAAGGGGCGTATCTTATTGATGTTGATGACCGAGATTATATTGACTATGTAGGCTCTTGGGGACCATTAATACTTGGGCATTGTCATCATGCAGTCATTGAGGCGGTAAATAAAGTGCTTTATAGTGGAATGAGTTTTGGAGCACCTACTGAGCTTGAAGTAGAATTGGCTGAAAAAATTATTTCTTTAATTCCTTCAATTGAAAAAATACGCATGGTGAATTCAGGGACTGAAGCAACAATGACTGCTATTCGGTTAGCAAGAGGATTCACTAAGAAAAATAAATTTATTAAATTTAATGGTTGTTATCACGGGCATAGTGATGGTTTGTTGGTAAAAGCGGGCTCTGGTTTGCTGACATTAGGTATTCCTTCAACGCCAGGAATTCCACAAAGTGTTACTGAGCATACTTTGACTGCGGACTTTAATAATCTAGAACAAGTTGTCCAATTATTCGAAAAATTTCCAGAAGATATTGCCGCAATAATTCTTGAACCAGTAGCTGGAAATATGGGATTTGTTTTACCTGAGCCTGAATTTTTAAAGGGTTTACGGCAATTATGCGATCAGTATAAAACCCTATTAATATTTGATGAAGTTATGACTGGATTTAGAGTAGGGCTAACGGGGGCTCAAGGAATATTTAATATAACTCCTGACTTAACTACTTTAGGTAAAGTAATCGGAGGAGGGATGCCTGTAGGTGCTTTAGGTGGTAAAGCTGAAATTATGTCATTTTTAGCTCCGGAAGGTCCTGTCTATCAAGCAGGTACTCTTTCTGGCAATCCACTTGCTATGGCAGCTGGCCTTGCTACGTTATCAGAAGTTGAAAAGCCAGATTTTTTTGCTGAATTAAGTCATACAACACAAGCATTAACACGGGCTTTGGCTTCTGTTGCGGAGGCATTAAGTATTCCATTTTTTACTGCATCACTAGGTGGTATGTTTGGTTTTTGCTTTACAGAAAAAACATATATTGCTAATTATGCAGACGTAGCTGCGTCAAATGAAGTTTTATTTAAAAAGTTTTACCACGGTATGTTGGAAAAAGGAGTCTATTTTGCTCCTTCAATGTATGAGGCTGGATTTGTTTCGAGTGCACATGGGGAAAAAGAAATTCGTAAAACACAAATGGCAGCTGAAGAGGTACTAAGTCAATTAAAACAATAATGATATCGTTCATCGCTTAGGTGAAATAAGTAAAAATATGAAACAATGCTCCTAATATTAGCATTGTTTCGCCTTATCTGAGAATATGGATTAAGGGCTAAATTAACTAGATAATAAGATGGCAAAATTTATTTTTAAAATACTAGACAGTAATTTTCCCACATGTCATATTCATAGATGTTCTTGAGTTAACAAGGAAAGTCATGACGTCAATAATGACAAATCAAAAGGAGTTCCTAAAAGCAATGCCACAAGGGATTGTCCCTTTGTTTTTTATTCAGATAGTATCTACTTTAAGTTTTAGTGTACTTTATTCAACATTGGTTTTATTCATGATGGGGAAGCTTGGATTGCAAGCAAGCGCTGCCAATAGCATCATGGGTGTTTTTATTGCTTTTAACTACGGATTACATTTGCTCGGTGGTTTTTGGGGTGGTCGCTTGTTATCTAATCGAGCTCTGTTTTGCGCGGGAATGATAGCGCAAATCATAGGTTGTGTTTTGTTATCATTTAGTGATTTAACATTCTTGTATTATGGTTTGGCCGCTTTTTTGACAGGTTCTGGCCTGAACGTTACTTGTTTGAATTGTATGCTTACCCAGCGTTTTTCTCCTGAAGATACTCGCCGTGAAACAGCATTTCTTATGAATTATGCAGGGATGAATATTGGTTTTTTTGTGGGCTTTAGTTTAAGTGGTTTATTTCAGCTGACTCAAAATTATGAACGACTTTTTTTACTCAGCAGTTTAGGTAATTTAGTGGCATTAATTATTTGTTTATATTGTTGGCAACAATTATCGGATAGAGAAACATTGTTTTCAAAAAAAGATAAATATAACCAAAAAAAATCTATTCTATGGGGTATTGCTCTGATTTTGTTACTTCCTTTCTTTTTAGGACAAATGTTGCAGTATGCAGACTGGGCTAAAAAATTAGTATTAGTTACAGGCCTTGTGATGTTAGGAGTCATACTCTATCTTGCAAGACAACAACCTACTAAGGAAGCTAGGGATAAAATGGTTGCTTTTGCTGTATTGATGATTGTTGGTACCATTTTTTGGATGCTCTATCAAATAGCGCCTATGGGACTTACTGTTTTTATTGATCATAATGTGCAGAGAGAGTATGCCGGTTGGGTTATTCCACCGCAATGGTTTCAAAACATTAATACGGTAGCTATCGTTATTGGTGGTCCATTATTGGGTTTATTGTTGCATAAAATGCGTAAAAATGGGGTGCAAATCAATATCCCCACCCAGTTCGCTTTAGCACTACTCTTTATCGGTATTGCCTTTGCTGTATTGCCTATAGGAATCGCTTATGCTAATTATGAGGGTTTGGTTAGCCCAAGTTGGATTGTTTTTAGTTATATTTTACAGAGTATTGGCGAGCTTTTAATTTCACCAATTGGTTATGCTATGATAGGCTATTTAGCGCCCACATCATTGCAAGGAGTAATGATGGGGATGTGGATGTTAAATTCAGGTGTTGGTGCGACTTTATCCAGCTATAGTTCAAACTTGATGATTGCTGGACAAAAGAGCGTTTCGCCTGTACTTACAAATAGTGGTTATAGCCATGTATTTTTAATGTTAGGGTTATTTGCTATTGGTTCTTCCATTGTGCTTTTTATTTTAATTCCGAAGTTACGGGGATTACTTCAAGAAAAAAAGCTCGTTGAGTTACAAGAATCTAAAGCAATGACTACGAATCGAGTAGTTGTATGTGAGTAATTTTTTTGTACCTATTAAAAAAGCAGAGCTTGATTGGTCCGGAGCTCTGCCTATTTCAATTCAATATGATGATGTATACCACTCTTCGGGTGGAGGGATAGAACAAAGCCTTTATGTGTTTGTCCATGGGAACAATCTCATTCAACGTTGGCAATCATTTCCTAAGACTACCCAGCAGATTTTTACCATTGGCGAAACTGGTTTTGGAATTGGTTTAAATTTTCTTTTAAGTTGGCATTTATGGGAGCAATATGCTCCATCCTCATGTCGACTTCATTTTATCTCTTGTGAAAAACATCCACTTTCTCTTGATGACTTGGTAAAAAGTCTTGCTTTCTGGCCGCAATTGGTAAAACAAGCAGAGCAGCTTATCGCCAATTACCCTATCTTAACTCCAGGATATCATCATCTTTCATTTTGTGAAGGTAGGGTTACTTTGACTTTAATGCTTGGTGATGCATTTGAATGCTATGAACAATTATTGATTTGTGGTGAATCGGAGCTTGAGCGTGAATTGAGACCTTCTTATATCGATGCATGGTATCTTGATGGTTTTGCGCCAGCAAAAAATAAAAGTATGTGGTCTAATTCTCTAATAAAAGCAATTGCTATGTTGTCGAAAGAGAATACTACTTTTGCAACCTATACTGCAGCAGGCTCTGTAAAAAAAAGTTTAAGTCATCATGGATTTCTGATTGAAAAAAGAAAAGGGTTTGGATTAAAGCGACATATGATATGTGGTCGTTTTGCTCAGACCCCAGAACCAATAACTACAAAACGACATACGCCTTGGCATACGGGTAAACCCGAAAAAACTTTTAATAAATCAGCTATTATTATAGGAGCAGGTTTAGCTGGTTGTTTTACTGCCTTTTCCCTAGCAAAAAAAGGTTGGAAAGTAACTGTAATTGATGAATTAAACGAAGTAGGTAACGGCGGATCAGCAAATCAACAGGCGGTTTTATTTCCTAAGTTATCTGCCTATAGTGCTCCACTTACTCAATTTATGTTAACCGCATTTTTATATGCTGTGCGTACATATCAGTTTATTTTAAATCAGACCAAACTTGGTGAATTAAACGGGGCTTTATTGCTTGCACATAATGAAAAGGAAAAAGCTGCACAAGAGAGTTTACGTACGTGGCTTCTTCATTATCCTGAGCTGGGCATGCTAATAGAGAAAGAACAAGCATCTGAGTTAGCAGGATTTTCATTACCAAATTCTGGATTATTTATCCCTTTATCAGGATGGATAAATTCACCCGCATTATGCCAGTTCTTAGTGAATACAAAAGAAGTTTCTCTAGTAACAAATACATCAGTAATTGATTTAAGATTTGATAAGCGCTGGATCGTTAATAATTGGGAGGCGGAGGTGGTTATTTTAGCGAATGGGCATAAAGTAAATTCGTTTAAAGAAACGAAGTATCTACCCATAAAACCTATTCGTGGTCAAATGACAGCAATTTCCTCGACCCAACAAAGTGCTCAGTTAAAAGTGCCTTTATGCGCTGAAGGGCATGTGCTGCCCGCACTAAATGATATGCATCAAGTGGGTGCTACGTATGAGTTAAATTCGTCCATAGCTAAAATTAAATATGAGGATGATCAAACTAATTTAACGAAGCTAAAGCAGCTTTCCTCTAATAATTTATGGTCTGATACTGTAACAGGCCATTGGTCAGGAGTTAGAGCATCAACACCTGATTATCTTCCTTTAGTTGGAAAAATTGCTGATGCTGAAAAATTTCTTAAGCATTATGCACGATTAGAAACAAATGCGAAATGCTGGATTCCACAAGCAGGGCCTTATTATCCCGGGTTGTATGCTTGTGCTGGATTTGGTTCGCGAGGGCTTACCTCTATTCCTTTGTGTGCAGAGTGGTTAGCCTCTTTAATTAATAATGAACTAAGCTTTTTGCCAAGAAATTTGCAATACGCTTTATCTCCTGCGCGGTTTTTACGTAAAAATATAATTCGAGCTAAGGTTAAAATCGATTGAGATGAAGGTCTCATTAG
Organism: Legionella cincinnatiensis; assembly: GCF_900452415.1. Classification (NCBI taxonomy): domain Bacteria; kingdom Pseudomonadati; phylum Pseudomonadota; class Gammaproteobacteria; order Legionellales; family Legionellaceae; genus Legionella; species Legionella cincinnatiensis. The sequence goes on from NZ_UGNX01000001.1 coordinate 1,864,182, forward strand.
AGCATAATATTATGCTTTAAAGATCAAGGAGTGACAGTTGATGGCCGATTCTAAAGGCAAGTATTTCAAACAAATAATCGAAGAACACAAACCTTTACCTGTCTTAGGCACTGTGAATGCCTATTCTGCGATGCTCGCTCAATTTTCTGGAGCCAAAGCAATCTATCTTTCTGGAGCTGGAGTTGCGAATGCTTCTTATGGTTTACCTGATCTTGGGATGACTAATTTATCACAAGTTCTTGAGGATGCCCGTAGAATTACAGAGGCTTGTTCTTTACCTCTTCTTGTAGATGTAGATACCGGATGGGGACATGCTTTTAATATTGCTCGAACAGTAAAACTCATGGAAAAAACAGGAGTTGCTGCCATTCATATTGAAGATCAAGTTCTTGCAAAACGGTGTGGGCATAGACCTAACAAAGCAATTGTATCCATGAAAGAAATGGGCGATAGAATTAAATCAGCTGTGGATGCACGGCAAGATCCCGATTTTGTGATTATGGCAAGAACAGATGCTTATGCTGTTGAGGGCATGAGTGCGGCAATTGAGCGCGCATTATTTTGTATCGAGCTAGGTGCCGATATGATATTTCCTGAAGCCATGACTCGCTTAGATGAATATCAGTTTTTCACGCAAAAGGTTCAAGTACCTGTTCTGGCCAATATTACTGAATTTGGCAAAACTCCTTTGTTTAGTCGAGAGGAGCTTAAAGACGTGGGCATCTCTTTAATTTTATATCCGTTGAGTGCATTTAGAGCGATGTCTCAAGCTGCCTTGAATACCTATCGAGCTATCTTGAGTGATGGAACGCAAAAATCCATGCTTGATAAAATGCAAACACGAGAGGAACTATATGAGGTACTCGGCTATTATCAATACGAACAAAAACTAGACCAATTGATGGAGGAAGATAATGAGTGTTAAAAGCGGCGGCTTAGCCGGTGTTGTTGCGGGTCAATCAGCAATTTGTACAGTTGGGCTAGCAGGGAAAGGTCTTAATTATAGAGGTTATTCAATTGATGATTTAGCGGAGTATGCTACTTTTGAAGAGGTCGCATATTTATTACTCTATGGCAAATTACCTACCCAAAAGGAGTTAACTGAATATACTGCAAGATTGGTTAGTCTTAGAGTATTGCCTGAAAATTTAAAAACAGTACTTAAGTTGATTCCTAAAAATACTCATCCAATGGATGTATTAAGAACAGGATGCTCTTTTTTAGGAAATATTGAGCCAGAGGAGCAATTCTCACAAGAACATCAAATTGCAGATCGCTTGTTAGCTTTGTTTCCAGGAATGATGTGTTATTGGTATGCATGGCACTTTCAGAACAAAGAGATATCTGGTTTGAGTGAGGAACAAACAACAGGAGCACATTTCCTCTCATTGCTGCATGGTAAAAGACCAAGTAAAATAGAAGCTCAGATGATGAATGTATCTTTGATTTTATATGCTGAGCATGAGTTTAATGCATCAACCTTTGCGGCACGTGTGACTGCTGCAACGCTTGCTGATTTTTATTCAGCAATCACTAGTGCTATAGGTACATTGCGAGGTCCTTTGCACGGCGGTGCTAACGAAGCAGCAATGGCGCTTATAGAGCGATTTAAGAGTCCTGATGAAGCAGAAACTGAATTGAAAAAAATGCTAATCAACAAAGCGCTCATTATGGGATTTGGTCATAGAGTATATACAACGAGTGATCCTCGCTCTGATATTATTAAAAAATGGTCATTTCGTTTAGGTGAAGAGAAAAGCGATCTTCAGTTGTATCATATTTCAGAACGAATTGAAGAAGTGATGTGGAATGAGAAGAAGCTATTCCCCAACTTAGATTTCTACAGTGCCTCAGCATATCATTATTGCGGCATTCCTACTTTCTTATTCACCCCAATTTTTGTAATGTCTCGTATTACAGGTTGGGCTGCACATGTATTTGAACAAAGAGCAAATAATAAACTTATAAGACCTACTTCTGAGTATACTGGACCAGAACCTCAAAAGTTCACTCCAATAGAGAAAAGGGGTTAATAGTTGGATCAGCCCATATGGAATGCTGATGTTAGTAGGGTGCAGGAAGATATAACCCGGGATTTCTGAACAATCAACGCTTAAAGCTTTGTTGTGCTGCACCCCAAGCTATGGAATTAAGTACTCAACTGAATAATGATATATAAGAGGATAATATGCACGGTTATGTCGAAGATAATATTAAGCCTGATTATGATCAGGTGATGATAGATATTGCAGATTATGTATTAAACAAAAAAATCGACAGTATTTTAGCTTATGAAACAGCGCGATTATGTTTGATGGATACTCTTGGCTGCGGTATCCTTGCTTTAAATTTTTCTGAATGTACGAAGCTGTTAGGGCCTGTTGTTCCCGGGGCTATACTCCCTGGTGGGGCACGTGTTCCTGGCACAACTTATGAATTAGATCCTGTTCAAGGAGCTTTTAACATTGGTACCATGATTCGTTGGCTTGATTTCAATGATACATGGCTTGCTGCTGAATGGGGACATCCTTCTGATAATTTAGGTGCCATACTCGCAGTTGCTGACTATATGTGCAGAGAAAATTGTTCTAAAGGTAAAGCACCCATATTAATGCAAGATGTACTGACTGCCATGATTAAAGCACATGAAATTCAAGGCTGTTTAGCTCTTGAAAATAGTTTTAATCGTGTTGGTTTGGACCATGTGTTTCTAGTAAAAATTGCAAGTGCAGCTGTTGCAGCGCAACTCTTAGGCGCGGACAGAGATATGATGTTGAGAACATTGTCCCAAGTTTTTGTTGATGGCCAAAGTCTACGAACTTATAGACATGCACCTAATGCGGGGTCCCGAAAATCATGGGCTGCAGGTGATGCAACATCCAGAGCAGTGCGGTTAGCCTTAATTGCCAAAACAGGAGAAATGGGTTACCCAAGCGCTTTAACTGTACCAACATGGGGATTTTATGATGTATTATTCGGCAAAAAACCGTTTAAGTTTCAACGCCCTTATGACAGCTATGTGATGGAAAATGTTTTATTTAAGCTCTCCTATCCTGCTGAATTTCATGCACAGACTGCAGTGGAATGTGCTGTAAAGTTGCATCCAATTGTAAAACATCGATTTGATGATATAGCTAGAATTGATCTAGTGACCCATGAATCTGCAATTCGCATTATTAGTAAACAAGGTGCTTTGCATAATCCTGCGGATCGAGATCATTGCTTGCAGTATATGGTAGCGATAGGCTTATTATTTGGAGATTTAAAAGCGGAACATTATGAAGATAATGTGGCTGCTGATCCTCGAATTGATGTTTTACGTGCTAAAATGCATGTTACCGAAAATGAACTTTTTTCTCGTGAGTATCTTGATCCAGAAAAACGCTCAATTGCTAATAGTATTAAATTGATTTTTAAAGATGGTAGTGAAAGTGATTTGATTACTGTTGATTATCCGATCGGGCATAAACGTCGACGCGAAGAAGGCATTCCTGTTTTATTATCCAAATTTAAAAAGAATTTGAGTACTCAATTTTCTGAGGATCGTGTAGAGAAGATCATCCAGGTCATGAATGATACAAATGCACTTGCAGCAATGAAGGTTGATGATTTTATGCAATTATGGGTTGTTGCACAATGAATTTTATAGTGTAAAGCAAATTTGCCGAAGATAAGGGAACAAAGAAACTAAAAGTAATGGCAATGAATATACTGGATTTTACATAGGATTTGGCTTATTTACTTTGGATTCCCCCGCTTCGGCTTCTTGTAATAACGTTATTTTTTCCAAATTTCTATTTGCTCTTGCATAATCTAAAGGCTTTTTTTGGTTAGCGTCAACCGAATTAATAGGGAAATGGACAAGAGTTGTCTTTAGCACCTCAGAGGTACTATAAAGAGCTGCATAGTGAAGAGCATTTCTACGGTTGTTGTCCCTGATAGTTATATCACTTTTATTTAATAAATAATTTGTAGCATCAAGTTGATTATTTAATACTGCCAGTAATAATGGAGTCATGGATTGATTATTTTTTTTATTTAAACAATTTGGCTCTATCGAATAAATGTAATTTAATATGTCAACAATACCTCTTTGGGCAGCAAGATGTGCCACAATGTCACCATTGTAATTTGCTGCTAAAAGTTGTGAATTATCTTTGCACAGCAAAGTAAAAATATCCTTGATATTTTGGATATCATTGTGTTGTGAAAATAAGGAATGGAGGGGTAGTTGTCCTAATTTTGAGGGAGTAGAAATTGAGGCTCCATGCTTTAATAAAACTTTGATTGCTTCAACATGTCCATAGAGACATGCAAAATGTAAAGATGTTAATCCACCTTCGTTCGTTATTGCTAATAAATCTGATTTTATTTCATTATCTTGTATTGAGCTTAATTTGTTATCAATATAATCACTCAACCCATATTTTGCAGCGAACATTAAAGGAGTTAAATTACCAAGGTCTTTACTTGCTCTATGAAGTGGATAGTTTTGTCCGTTAATAATTTCTAGGGGGTTCATTTGTGGCTCAAAATACGTTCCTATGATTAAAAAAGTAGTATATTCCTCACTATATATCAAGAGTTGCTCAAGATGTGCAACTTCATATTTTCTTGAAAATTCCTATAAGATGGACTAATAAGTTTACATATGAAATCCATTAGGTCACTTTCATGTTAGACAGGATAAATAATCGTAAAAATGACCTTCGTATTGATCGCCTAAATTCATTAATAGATGAGTATAATGAACTTTACACTAAGATATTGCAAAATAAAGCTAAACCTCTAGAAAAAATACGTGTATATAATGTTTTGGAAGAAATTAATTACGCGGGTAATCTTTTAAAAAAACTCCATACGGATGCTCTTTCAGTCACTGTGACTTCCCCTGCTGATGTCGAATTGTTAGGGCCAATGGCAAATTGGAGAGGTATAGCCAAGGAACTTGGGCAGCATCTTCCGCCTCCCAGTATTGGTTTAGCTGCCGAAATGAAACTACTCAATTTGACTGGAGCAAATGAACCAATAGCCTCAGTAGATGCATGGGTCGTGAGTAGCAGAACTAAATCACGTTTTAAAAAAAATGTAAAAGAAAGTGTGGAGGGTATTAGTATATTAGCGCAGTTAGACGAGATACACAGAGCCAAAAATAGCCTTCCGCCAAGTGATTACTTTTACAAATTACAAGAATTTAAATCAACTCTACTTATTAAATTAGCTTTCCAATTAAATGAGCGGAAAGATATCAATAATTTTAGAACGTTGGTCAGTCAGATAAATCAAGAAATATCTAAAATCATACATCATACGCCTGATTTGCGAATGCGCTACATGGCTCATTTAAAATTTTCAAATCAAAAGCTAGTTAGTGAACTGGCTACAGCGAGCATAGAGGATATGGACTGGCTAAAAAATAATCTTAGAAGCATAACTGCGATTAATCCTGGTCCACCAACAAAAGCGGATATAGTGGAAAAATTTCCGGGGGTAGCTGAATTTGAAATAACAAGGCTTGGAGGAGCAAATAATGTTAATTGGCGCATAAGAAACGAGGAATCAGGAGAACAATTTGTATTGACTATAGGTGAAGTTCCTAAGCAGCAAGTATTTCTCGATAACCTTAGTAATTTCCCTCTTAATGAATATTTTTCCCATGACTATTTAGTCAATCAACCCTCTTCAGTAGAAGCTTTTAATTCTGTTGTTATTTCTAATTTTGCTGGAGGTGGGGATTTATATGGCGAAAGAGAAAGAAAACTTGCTCAGGAGGGCAGTGATGTGATTACTCTTTCAGCATGTAATAGAATTGGGCAATTAACAACCTTCTGCCGTGATCTACTTCAACATAATGGATCACATGTTGACATTAAACTCACTAACTTTCTTCTTGATGATAATGGCAGACTTATAGTCGCTGATAAAAAAGGTATCACGCCACTTTTTGAGAATCGTACGTTGAATAAAAGCCAGCGGGAGTTATGGACTACACCTTGCTATGCTCCACCCGAATATTTATTAAAAAATACCAACATAGATGCGGAAGCTTTTAATAGTTATCAATTAGGATTGGCACTTTATGATTACTTGATTTTACCGCCGATCGATGAGGATCCCGCTAAATTTTGGGCTATGCAAAATCCACTAAATTTTGATAATCCTTATTTTCAAACTCAAACAGGTCAGGAGATGCGGAAATTAATTAATTCTATGACGGATCCAGACCCGACTAATCGACCGAAACTTGATGAAGTTTTGCAACGTTTATATGATATAGAAAATAAAATAAAAAATGTACAAAATAATCAAATTCAAATATTACCTCAAATAGAACTAAAAGGATCATCATTAGCGCCATTAAGGGTTAGTGATCAACCCTTGGATTTGCCAAGTTCCTATAATAAAAAATCCAATCAGTTGTTCAAATTATTAACGAAGTTTGAAGAATCACTATCGAATATATCTTCCAAGGAAGAACTGCAACAAAAAGTGGAAGCATTTAAATCTAGTGAGGATTATCAAATTCTTAGTAGCAGCCGAGATAGCAACAAAATAAGTGAAAAACTAGATGAAATAGTAGAGCGTGCTATGGAACAGATCAAAGATAATAAATTTAATATCAAATAATTACCAAGTAACATTTTAGAAATTTTGGATAGGCTTGGCTAAACTCCTACAACCATGCCAAAGGTGATTCCCTAGCAGACTTGGTAAATATTGTCTCAACTCATGAGAGTCAGGCAGCCAAGGGACTTTTAGGGGTTGTGAATTTTTCTTGTTGGGCAAAGTATGTGTATTGATACTTTTCAGCGATATTTAGACAAAAGTGGTAATATTACTAACTTTATATGATGTAATACCTTTAGTTTGCTTATCCCTAATATGTGATTATAATTTAATCATGTAGGTTGATTTATGGATCAAATAAATAATGAACTTAAAAAGAGTTTTCTCTTGTTCTGTAGTATATGCATTGATCCTTAATTATTCTCCTATGTTATTTTCTATGCCCACCACTACAGAGTTAATGAATAATAATTCTATGCAAAAAGAGAAAATTGTTTCTGTTTATTTACTTATTGATACACCGGAACAATTACAGAAATATGTGAATGATTTAGCTAAAATTCAAAAACCTAATTTTAATCGTGTTCTTTTTTCATTTGTTAGACCAACATTACTTGATTATCAATCCGAGAACCTTGCGACCACTGGCATATTAGGCTATTACACGGATCATGATGGAAAAGGAGCACAGGCTTTTCAGGCATTAAAAGCAGCAATTAAATTATCTAAAGAAAAACATATTCAAACGTTTCTGTCAGTAGGTGGTTGGAATTACAGTTGTAATTTTGATGTAGACAAAGAAGTATGTGGCCCTCCGCCTTCACCTGATAAAAATAATTTTTATGATTGGTTTCCTGATCCCACTGATCCTGATCAGGTCTCTATAGCGAAAACTTCTTATGCTAATTTAATTAAACTGGCTAATGATCTAGGTGTAGATGGGATTGACTTTGACTATGAGGAATTTTGGCATGCTGATAAATTTGCAATTAATTGGAGCCCGAGTGCAAGCGGTGAATGGTCAATAGATATTGCGAACACTATTATGAAAGAAGGAGGACCGACTTATAATAATTTAATGAAATACGCCACTGGATCCGGTTCTTCTTTTGTTATGCCTAGAACTGTGGAAAAAGTAGATGCTATTTTACATGCAATTATTGATGATCCTGGCGCAAAATATCTTAAATTTGCTACAGCAGCCCCACCTGTTGGAGCTCGTCCTATTACTGGTTTTGTATTTAATGATAGATTACCTGATATTTACACAAAAGGTGGTCTTTGGTGGAAAGGTAATTTAAAAGGTTTATGGTATAACTTGGCTAGCTATGATGAAGCGATTGTTTCTCGTTTTGATAGTTTAGGATTAATGACCTATGATCTTTGTGGTGATAATCAAACATTATGCGCTCCATATCCAAACGGACCTTTAGATTTACCAGGACAGGTCAGTGCTTATATGAAAGATTATACAAACTGGCTCAAATCAGAGAATGTCAGTAAACCTATTTTAACAATCGATAATATTGGCAAAGTCACTTTTCTGCCTGCTAAATATAATATTAAATCCAAAATTCAATTTGGTTTTGAAGTGAACCAACCCGCTTACCCAAAAAATATTAATGGCCAATTACAGCTTACAAATCAATTAGTCGATCAAATTCTTCAACAACAAAAAGAAAGCGATGGGGTAATCATTTGGCAAATGTATTCCAAGCAAAATACAGCCGTACCTGATGCGACTACAGTAAAATATACTATTAATCAAAGTTGTAAAATTTTTTTAGGTAATGACAGTCGATACGATTGCAATGCAGATTTTCCTAGTACTGCGCAATAATTCAGCATTAACTGTATACCTAGTGAAATTAATATATCAAAATTAGATTTTACGTTGTATTCCTGAGGCAGCAAGGATTTTGGTAGATATTTCCTCAATTGAATATTTGGTCGAATTAATATATGGAATTTTTTCTTTTTGGTACATTGCTTCAACCTCACTTACTTCTAGCCGACATTGTTCTGGAGAAGCATATTTGCTATTTGGCCTGCGTTCAGCTCTGATTTGTTGTAAACGTTGTGGATCAATGGTTAACCCAAAAAGTTTGTTTTTGTAAGGTCTTAGTATTTCAGGTAACTTAAAACCCATCATTTCTTCTTCAGTGAACGGATAATTTGCGGCTAAAACTCCATACTGTAAGGCCATATATAAACAGCTGGGTGTTTTTCCACAACGTGACACTCCGATAAGAATGATATCTGCTTTATCATATCCACGAGGTTTGATGCCATCATCATGAGACAATGCAAAATCAATTGCTTCAAGCCGATGTAAATAGAGTTTGCTGTTTACTACTCCGTGAGTTCTTCCAACGGTATAAGAAGATTTTTCATGAAGCTCCTCCTCCATAGGCCCAATAAAAGTACTAAATAAATCGAATACACAAGCATTCGCTTTTTTTAAATAAGCCCTTATTTCAGGATCAATCAAAGTCATAAATACTAATGGCTTAACTCCTTGTTCATTACAGGCTTTATCAATCTGATGAACAACTTGTGCGGCTTTTTTTAAGGAATCAACATAAGGAATAGTAAGTCGTTCGAATTTTATATTTTCGAATTGAGTGATTAAACTATGACCTAAGGTTTCAGCGGTGATTCCTGTGCCATCTGAGATCATAAAAACATAACGTTTCATGCGGTGCCTTTAATTAAAATAAATGGATATAATCCATTTTAAAATGAATTAGTTAATATAACCAGTAAGTGTACTTATTTACATCTATCTGCTATCTTAAACTTAACGGGGAGTAAATGTTTTAAGGTAAATATGGAACAGGATCGATTTAGTCATAATCATAAGCTTTATATCTTAGGGATGATTTGCTTATTGCTTAGCCTGGGGTTATTTGTTTTTAGCTTATACATTATACCGTTTTTCATTTGGGATCTAAATTATAATGTTCCATATTTCATTTTAGCGCTTTTGAATTTATTTCAAGAGGAATATGATTACAGTATTGAGGCTAGTAAAGTAATCGTTTGGTGCATCTTTTTTATCCCGAGTATTGTTACTGGTCTTATTTCATACGTAGTATCAAATTACATTGATAATCGAATATACAAAACAGAGCAAGAAAGTGAGGAGAATCAAGGAAATCTTTATAACCAAGAAAAAAGAAGAGCAAGGCAAGAATCAGTAGTTTTTTCATTAAAAATTCTAGGCTTAATGATTCTTTTTATTTTTCTTATTTTCTTATTTCAATATCTTATTCAATCTTAACAGAATATGGTAGGACTCATTATGGCTTATTTAAAACGTTGGCAAATCAAACGAATTGTTAAGAAAATAAAAGCAATGCAGGCTAGTCGGGTGAGTAATCAACCTGGTGATGAAGTACTTAAAAAAGAAATTTCATATTACTATGAATTAGCGTCTATCTATCATAAGTTGATTGGCAAAAAAAAATTTCCCTTTGCGCAGGTAATGTATATGGAGTGTTACAGAGCAGCTGCTGCGCTTGATGATCCAGAGGCTAATTATCAATTAGGCCAAATGATTCTCGAAGAAGCAAAATTCAGACAAAATTTGGAAAATGAAGGCGTTTTTAAAAGTGAATCGAATCTGAAAAGGTGTAATCAGCTTTTCGAGGAGGCCCATGCTTATCTGTCGGCTGCAATTGCACTCGGACATGTTGTTGCCAAGCGTTTACGAGGGCTTTGTTTTATTAATGGTTGGGGATTAGAGACCGATAAAAAGACAGGATTTGAGTTAGTGGTTGCAAGTATTGAGCAAGAGGGGGCTTGGGATAGAGTTCCACAAATTTTTGCATCCATAGGACTGAATAAGCCAGAGTTTTTTTCGCAAATTATGCAACGGAAAAAGTCATAAGTTCAGAATATTTTTTTCAGTGGGTGTAGGATGAATTATCATCACACCCAAACAAATGAGGTTGATCTCAATGAAAATTGCAGTATGCAGTGATGAACTTTATCCTGTAAATGATTTTGTTGTTCAAGAGCTGGAGCATCTAGGTCATCAGGTTATTCCATTTGGTGCTCTTAAATCCCGACATACAGAATCATGGGTTCAAACTGCACGAGTCGCTGCTGAGGCGATTAAGAGAGGGATCTGTGACGAAGGAGTTTTCTTTTGTTGGACGGGGACAGGTATTTCTATTGTTGCGAATAAAATTCCAGGAATAAGAGCTGCTTTATGTACAGATGCTCAAACAACACGAGGAGCAAGAATTTGGAATAGGGCAAATGTCTTGGCCTTATCGAATCGTTTGCTAACTCAAGACTTAGCAAAGGAAATCTTGGATGCTTGGTTTAATACTCCGTTAAATGAAAGTAACGGAGATATTATTAAAGAAATTGAGCGAATAGAACGTGAATATCGATAAAAAGACACAATAGGGGTAATTTACTCAAAATGAAATTTAACCGTTTTGTATAGGTACTTCTCAAACTTAATGGCATCTATGTATACAGAGTAAATTTCTGTGTTACACTTATGACGGCGTAAACTTAAAAAATGAGGCATCAGTGAGAGTTACGACGTTTATGATGCCCTAGTCCTACTGCCTGCCAGCAATCAGGCTATTTGTTTGATAAATAAAATTTACTTAAGTTGATGCTGAAAAGCACGTGCTTATGTCAACTTAAGCATTTATAGTCTAGATGGAGTAAAGTAGAGTTTGGTATTTTCTGCTAAATTTTCTAGATCTTAGCGTTATCGCACTACCATTAAATAAAAGGAATTGTCATCGTACTTTAATGTTTTTGCAATAAAAGGATGCCATCATGCTAAAACGTGATATTTCAGCAACTAATATTCTTATTGCTTCTGCCGGAGGAATGATTGGATCCGGATGGTTATTTAGTCCATTTATTAGTGCGCAAATGGCAGGTAGCAATGCATTAATTTCCTGGATCATTGCCACTATTTTTATGCTTTTTATTGCATTACCTCTATGCGAACTTGGAACAATGTTCCCTATTTCAGGAGGTATGTCTAACTATCCAACTTTTACTCATGGAAAAGAAGTTGGTTTTTTATTCGCATGGACATCTTGGCTTTCTTATGTTGTTATGACTCCAATAGAAATACAGGCGATTTTACAGTACTCAAGTCATTTTTTTCCACTATTACTTGCTAATGATCCATCGACATTTAAGCTTTCAGGCTATGGTTATATGGCTGCTATAGCAATTATGCTTTTTGTAGTTATGTTAAACTCATATGGCATTAAATTTCTTGCTGAATGTAATAAATACGCAAGTATTATTAAATTTATTTTACCCACCATTGCTATTGTTTCATTATTCCATGTCGCTCCCTCATTCAGTAATGTAGCAATCAATTTATCGGAAAAGGAAAGTTGGGTGAATATCTTTACTGCCCTGTCTGCTGGTGGAATAGCATTTGCTTTTACTGGATTTCAAAATGGGTTAATTCTTGCAGGAGAAGTTAAAAATCCTCAGCGTAATATTCCTATTGCTATCTTAGGAGCGGTCTTAATTGGTTTTGTTTTGTATTTTATGTTGGAACTTAGTTTTATTGTCGCAGTTCCCCAGAAGTATTTAACTCATGGTTGGCATGCCCTTAGTTATCCAGGAGATAGTGGCCCATTAGTCGGTTTAACATTGCTATTAGGGCTTGGTGTTGTTGCCACTTTATTAATGATCGATGCTGCTTTTTCTCCTTTTGGTACAACTTTGGTTTATACTGCAGCAACCTCTAGGATTTTATATGGAATGGCGTTAAACGCTCATTTGCCTAAAATATTTTTAAAGGTCAATCGTCATAAGATACCTTACGTTACTCTTTATGCAAATTTACTGGTAGGTATGTTTTCTTTCCTGCCATTTCCTGGCTGGCAAAAACTAGTTGCTTTTCTTTCTTCTGCGAGTATTTTATCTTACAGCATAGGGCCTATATGCCTTTTAGCAATGCGTAAGTTACAACCGCAAACCCCTAGACCCTTTAGATTATCGGGTGCATTGATCTGTTCCCATTTTGCTTTTTATTTTTGTAATTTGATGCTGTATTGGTGTGGATTTTCGATCATATGGAAACTGGATATTGCCTTGTTTATTGGCATTCTTATTTATTGTGTTTATCATCGCCAAAATTCTTTAGATAATAGCTCCGCTTTATATTGGTTTTTATTTTATATGGGGACTATCTTTGTCGTGTCCTATTTAGGTGTTTTCGGAGGCATAGGAGTTTTAAAATTTCCTTTTGATTTATTGACTCTTTTCCCCTTAAGTGTTTTTATTCTTTATTCGTCACAAAGATTATTAAGCCTTGATCGCCATGAGCATGTGTTTTCTATGACCGAGGAGCCTACAGATGTTTTAGAAGATAAGATACTGGTATAAATGGAGTTGACACGAGTTACTTACTAATGCGTTGATATTATTTAACTGATTACAGGCATGCTTTTCTTCACTGTGCGCCAAGAGAGGGTGAAGGTCTAGGCATTGTAGTATATAGTCCACGATAGATTGCGTGAAGGAATGCAAAGTAACTCTTTTCTAGCTATAGAGTCATTGTGGGAGACAACCTTGACGAGCTCGGCCATTTAGCTTCGCACGTTGTTTAGCTATTGAAGGCTAAAATCAATCACCAGGTGGCGCATTTGTCTCAATTATATTACTGATTTAGAATCTATTAGAAGGAGTTGGATTTACTTGGTCGTCTTTAATATCACGTAAAGTGCGAAGTTTATCTTTAAATGCTTTACATATAGTTTGTAATGCTGGTTTTTTTTCTATTAATGACTGCTGTGCATGGTTTTGATCTATTTCTTTTCGAGAATTCTCTCTAATACTAACTTCTTTGTTAGATGATGCTGGTTTTAAATTCTTAATTACTTCTTTTGATAATTCATCGCATCGGTGATAATTGTTAAATGATAAAAATTTTTCTTGTCCCTCTATAATTTCTTCTGCTAATTCTTGATTTGCAAAGCCATCAAAGCGATTTGGATTATCCATAATCGCAGGTGTTAGTTTATTTTCTAATAGCAATTTATTTAGAAGCAAGATACAAAATGTTCGACAATTTGCATCAGTAAAAGGATGCAATATTTCAAGTTTTTGAATAAATTTTGCAATTATTTTTATTTTATCTGTATCATCTTTGGCTTTTTCTATTTTAGACTGATAATCTAAAATAAGATCGGACATGATTTTTTTTAATAGATTATTATCTACACCTTCTGATCTGAGAACTATTTTATTTTCATTTGAGATAAGATCCTGCAACTGCTCGAAATCAAAATTTTTAATATCAATTGTTTCATCTTGTTCATCCAGTGATCTAGCTACTCTTGTAAGTGATAAAATATTTCCGTATTGCTCATTTGTACTATTTATATAATCAAGAACTTCTAATAGCCCATTTTTAGTTATATTTGCTTTATTCTCCAGTACTTCCTTTAGTGGGCTATCGCAAGGATAAACGCACAACAGACCAAAATTTACAGGGATGTTGTTTCGGATGTTCAGCATAGGCACAGGTTTAGGAGGATCTATATTAATTACCTCAGCTTGATTTTCTGTTGATCTTAATTGGTCAAATTTTTGGTTATGTGCCTCAATATTTATTTTTACATTTTTAATGCACTCATCATGAAGCTGTTCTATGAAATTACATGTTAATGGCTGATGTAGCGTCGCAGCGATATAATCTAACCCTTTCATCATCTCTACTAAATATCCTGGTTCACCTTTATTGCCTACATCAAAAGTAAGTGGACCCGTATCTTGTCGATTTCCATCAATAACAAAGCGCCATAAATGGGCCGCATGAAATTCAGGCATAAACTGTAAATAATAACATCCAGGTGCTTTCTCAAATTTCTCGCTTACAATTTGCTTCCTATTTCGCTGGATTGGGTTAAACATAATAATTCTCCAACTAAATGATTTTGTTTCTTCATTGTTGGTTTAAATGTTATGCAATAAGGTCTATAATAATCCAATTAAATGTTTTTATATGTTATATGAAATAGATAAATATATTATTATTAACAATAAATTAGTTCGTTTTTGCATGACCTCTCAATGATTAAATTTTGAACTTTCGTACAAAAAATCGATTGTTTGAAGTTCAAAATGTGGTTTCAAGAAGACTAAAAAGGGTAGGTTAACGTAATAATAAAAATTCATTGCGTGCTTAATGCGGAAATTCGAGAGATACATTGTTTGCTACTACTGGGTTACAGTAAAAACTTTACAAAGGGGGCTTGCACTTAAGTCTTGAATCGGTAAAGCTATACTTTATGTATTTCATGAGGATGAACTGAGTGCGCTATTCTAACTGTTTATGGTTTTTAGCAGCTTTTTTCTTTAACCAAGTTGCAAACTCACAAACTCTTGCAGAAAAAATAGATGAGATTATTAAACAACAATTACCCCATGCAACTATTGGTGTGCTTGTTAAAGATGCACAAACGGGTAAAATTATATATAGTAGAAACGCAGATAAATTGTTATCTCCAGCCAGCAGCATGAAGCTTTTTACTGCTGCTGCAGCGCTTTACCAATTAAAGCCTGATTTTCGTTTTGCAACAACACTGTTTCAGAAAAATCAAAATTATTACATTACATTCACTGGTTCGCCTTCTTTTACTCAAGATAATTTAACTGAACTATTATTAAGTTTTAAAAAGAATCATCTAAGTACTATTAGCGGAAATATAATTATTGATAGTTCTCAATACCAAGCGCCAAATTATCCAAGCGGTACTTCATATGATGATCTTGGATGGTATTATGCTGCTCCCGATACAGCAGTAATATTAAATGAAAATAAAGCATCATTTGAGCTAATCAGTGCAAAGGAGCTAGGAAAGTCTGCACAAATTAAAGCTAAGACAATGCCAAAAGCTTTAAAACTCATTAATCAAGTGACTACAGTGAGTAAAGAAGAAGAGAAAGGGCATTGCAGTTTGAATCTTGAAATTAAACCTGGCAATACAATCCGGTTGTTTGGTTGTATGGTTCAAGAAAAAAAACCAAAGCTTATCGAGCTTGCAATTCCGGATCCCGTCTTGTTAGTCAAACAAAACATTAAAAAGGTACTGGATAAAAACGGTATTGTATTGAAAGGAGAAATAATTACTGGAGTTTCTCCAGCAGATGCTCAAGCGGTTATAAGTTTTTATTCAAAGACCTTAGATAAGTTAATTACTCATATGTTGCAAGAATCAGACAACCTTTATGCAAATAGCCTTACTAAAAAATTAGGGTATTCGTTAACTGGGAAAGGGACTCATAAAGAAGGTGCTTATGCAATAAAAAAAATACTCTCTGAACATACACATCTTGATATGTCTCAGATAGAGCTCGTTGATGGTGAAGGAACTCGCTATAATTTAGTCACAGCAGAGCAAATGGTCCTATTGCTTTCTGATCTTTATTATGACAAAGGCATTCAACCCATTCTTTTAAATGCATTACCCCAAGCCGGTGTTAAAGGAACTTTAAAAGAAAGAATGAAAAAAACGATATTGGATAAAAAAGTTTATGCAAAAACTGGATCAATGCATGATATTTCTTCCTTATCGGGTTTTATGGTAAATCCAAATGAGAAAACATATATTTTTTCTATTATTATCAATGGAGTGAATAAACCTTTAGAAAAAGCTAAGGCGCTTGAGGAAAAAATATTGTTAGCTATAGATGAATACACTTTAGAAGATTCTAATGTTTAAGTAGCAAAGTGCTTTTTAGTGAATGAATCGTTAAATACTTAATGGACTTGTTTCTTCTAGAAATTTGCACTGTTCAGAAACAGCAAAATCAGGAGCAATTTTTACGATATTATTCGCCTGAAAATTTTTCCAGTTTATTTTTTGATACAGTTGACGATTAAAATTAAATGAATAACAAAATGATTTAATTTTATTTCCATATAAATCTGTAGTAAGCACATATGAAATAATATGAATTTGGTCTTTTTTATTGTTTGAATGATAGAGATTTTTAATCAACTGGGTTACATAGGGTATTGAAGACATAGCTGCTAGTTGTGTTTCATAGAAGCTTATTTCGGTATTTGTGAGATTTCTATCTACTATTCCTTTTTTCTGTAGCTTGGAAATATTTTTCAATATCTTGTTTTGATCAATATATACAGAAAGATCTGATTTTGAAAGATTATGAGTAATTCCTATAGATGGGCTATAAATTGATGACTCTTTTGCTTCAACACAGGATAAAAATATTAGAAAAATTAAGGTAATGGATGTATTTAGAAATCGCATTATTTTTGTCCTTAAATAGTGCGTTGCAATAATTATAGTACAAATAAAGCATATTTTTGAAAAAACTTCGAGGTGTCACAGTATCTGCCTCCATAAAACTAACTTGGCTCGTGTCTCACTGGTTTGTATTAATCGGAATATAGTTGTCTAGGCTTCCGGGTTTAGTGCTACTTAAACCTTTTTTATAGCGAGATTTAATGGGGTTTAGGAAACGATCAATTGGTTGCCGCACTCATTGCCATAGTTGAGTCGATTTTCGGCAACAGATAATTTGAGGCAATTAGCTATTTAGTCTTAGTCATGCCTATCATCATTAATCTTCTCTTAAGGAGAAATATTTAAAATATGAACCCAATTTAAAGAGCAATAAGGAGTGTACAAATGAAAAGTCGGGATGAGATATTGCGATGGACGCGCCAGGACAAAAGAAATACGAAAAATAAACACACAGTCGTCACTTCAATGAATGGACAAAGGCAATATCAGCTGATGGGTACGTTAGATGAGGAGGAATCAAATCATTTATTTCAACAGGTGGGAATAGATTTAAAAGGTAAAGCGGTATTGGGCAAAGGACAATTTGGGAAGGTTAGATTAGTACGTAATAAAGAAGGTGATTTTTTTTCTGTTAAAAAAATAAAGTTCATTAATAATCAGTCGAACTTTAATTTCGATGTTGAAGCATTGCAGCGTGAAGGTAAATTTAATGATATTTTACGTGAAAAAAACATCAGCGGAGTAATGAGGCCAATAGATGTATTTACTACGACTGACAGTAAAGGTAATTCAGTGATGTTCCAAATTATGCCCATTGCGAATTTGCGGGACGGAGAGAATTTCATAAGGCTTCAATCTTTTCTTGTTTCTGATATTGATAATAATAAATTAGAATTCCCGAGTGATTTGCTGGAACAATTACGATTATTTGATGAACAAGATTATTCAAATAGTAAAATTAATCATCAAATGATTATCGAGAATGAAGAAAAGGATGTTGATCTATTAGAGAGCAGTGGAGATGAAAAAAGCGATGCTGATCTATTAGAGAGCAGTGGAGATGAAAAAAGCGATGCTGATCTATTAGAGAGCAGTGGAGATGAAAAAAGCGATGCTGATCTATTAGAGAGTAGTGAAGATGAAAAAGGCGATGCTGATCTATTAGAGAGTAGTGAAGATGAGAAAGGTGATGCTGATCTAATAGAGAGCAGTGAGGATGAACTTAGCGGGAAATCAGAGCTTAAGCTCAGTGGTTTACTAATGAAAGTCATTTCCCTGCATATTACGCAATCCCTAGCAAAAATACTCCATGAAATGCACCAAAATAGTATCTATCACCGAGACATTCACTTTAAGAATATTTTATTTGATAGCAGGGGACGAGTTTATTTGTCCGATTTTGGTACTGGTATTGCCTATGACAAAGATAGAGTAGCGGTTCAAGTGACTAGTAAGCTACAAAGCAATATTCTTCCACCCGAAGCAAAATTTCCCCAGGTAAGGCAAGAAATTATTAAAAGGGGCCAGAAATCTCATGAAGTTATTGATGAATGGGAACTTGGATGCACATTACTTTCATTTATGGGCTCCAAATCATCGGAAATATTGCAAAAATTACAAATGCCAATACGTGAAATTCAAAAAACACATTTTTCAGGAAAAGGTAGCCAGTATCAAAATTATATGAACTATTTGGCTAAAGAGTTAGAGAAATTTGATAAAGAAGTTTTATCAACGACTGGACATCCTGCGGTAAGAGAAGTGATTTTAGGTTTATTAAATCCAGATTATAACAAACGGATGAGTCTTATTCAGGCAGCGAACCTTATAAATGGAGTGCAACCACCCAAGGATGAGATTATTTTGAAGGCTTTTCATTTATTATCACAATATCAGACTAAGCAAGAGAATAGATTTAATTCTCAAGGTAGATTTTTTGATGATAAAAAGAAAAAAAATGAGGAAGAGCTAGATTCACTAAGCCTGAAAACTAATCAGGTTTCCTTAAACACCTAGAGTACCGCGCTTAGGGTTGGTTGAGCACCTTAGCGTGCTCCAAGGGGTTCATAAAGAGCAACAATGCCTATATAGGCCCAAGCTTGCATGGTTAAT
Organism: Legionella cincinnatiensis; assembly: GCF_900452415.1. NCBI lineage: Bacteria > Pseudomonadati > Pseudomonadota > Gammaproteobacteria > Legionellales > Legionellaceae > Legionella > Legionella cincinnatiensis. The sequence goes on from NZ_UGNX01000001.1 coordinate 1,883,138, forward strand.
CAGGGGTAGCCTGGGGTTGGGACGAAGCGAACCCCAGCCAGTTGTTGTTTTGGTGGATTTTTTGGGCGTTGGCGAGTCATTTTTAGCCTTGGATGGTTAAAATTAATCACGAGGTAGAGCGAGCATCGCAATTTAGAATGGTGAGTGAGTACTCCTTTTTTAGGTTAACCGAACTAAGCTAACCTAGGAGTAAAACTCCGGCGAGTGTTTAACTTTAGCCCATGCATCAGGATCATGGCCAACAAAGATGGTTGCATGATTGCTTTCAGCAATTTCTTTGATTTTTCTCAGGCTATTTTTACTTAACTCTGCGTCCCAGACTAAACCTGGTGGAATACTATCGCGAAGATTCTCTGTGGTGTAGCAAGCATCGCAGGTCAAAAGCAGGTTACCACCCGTCAGGCGAATCAGGCCAGACTGATGTCCTGGCGTATGGCCAGGCGTTGGAAAAGTACAAATTATACCATCGCCAAACAAATCAAAATCCCCATCAATTAGTTGCCACTGTTCTGGTTTATTGTGTATCAGATCATCAGTAATATAGGCATTTTTTTGTGTATTCTTAATGCTAAATGCCCAATCATATTCAGATTTTTGCACGAAAATTTGAGCATTTGGAAAAGAGCTGATACCACCAGCATGGTCAAGATGCAAATGTGACAGCACAATATGAGTGATTTCTTCCGGTACTATGCCCAACCTAGCTAATTGGTTGGTCACATATTCAGATTTCTGCATTTTGGGATAGTAAATATCAATGATATCACCCCAATGTGCGCGGGGATTATGACATACTTTGAGTGAATTGCCGGTATCAAATAAAATTTTTTTCCCATTCTCATGCTCTAGATAATAGAATGGTACAGGAACATTAAAGGGTACTCCCTGGCCTCGCCCTAAAGTGAAATATTGTTTTTCACTTACCAGGACACCAGAAGAAAATAAATATATTTTTGTTGATGACATAATAACCGCTCCCTACTGATGGCTTTGTTACTTAACTATCCGCCTAGTTTTGTTTCACAAAATTCAGACAGAACTGTAGCTTTTTTTGGTAAACTATCTCTATTAAGTATATCTTGTAAACAAAGTGGTACAAATTGCTTTTGAATACCCTAATTTATCTGTAAATTCGGCAACTATCTTTGGGATCAATCCAGGTCGCTAGTTTTTAAAGCAATATATACCGGCGCTTTTGTAAATCGTGCTTAGCTTTTTTAGTAATAAAAAATACCCTCTTTTTGAAATAGAGAGCACGTTGGCGTGGCGGAAGAAAATAATCTATCACTTTGGAGAAACAGCCTTTATAATACATGGATTAGTCAGTAAGAATTGTAATGCTAAATACTGTAAGCTCAGGAGGAGCGATACATTGAACACCAAGTATAATCATATATTAGGGCCTGGTAGAAAATGTGCTATTTTAGTGTCAGACATGCAAAGAGCTTATACGGAAGGTTTGTTTGAGACTGAATTTCGTCAGGACAAAGAAATTGAGACAATCCAAAAGCTGCTGCAGGTGGCCTGCCGAAATAACATCCCTGTTATTTATACTCTCATCGCATTTAACGACTATGAAATTCAATATCCCAACATCTGGTTGCAAAAAATTCCGGAACTGACAAGGCTAAAAATTGGTAGCTTTGAAACAGAATTAGATCCTAGGCTTTTATTTGAGAAACAAAATTCAATCATAATAACAAAAAAAAATACTTCATCATTTTTTGGAACACAACTTGCGAACCAATTAAGATGTCAAGAAATAGATACCGTCATTGTTACTGGATGCACGACAAGTGGATGCGTACGAGCTACAACTGTTGAGGGTTTAGAAAATGGTTTTAGGATGATGGTTGTAAAAGATGCAGTGGCAGATCGTTGGCCAGAGGCTCACAAACAATCTCTTTTCGAAATAAATGCTAAATATGGAGATGTAATTGATTCTTCTGAAGCAATGATGATAATGAAAAAGAAATGATTGGCGCTGTTTAAGGAGGTTTCTAACTAAGCTCTGATCTTGGAGAATGTAATCACATATCCAATGTTGGCAGCGAAAGGTGCTCCATATTAAAATTTTGTTAAAAAGATGGGTTCTGAACTATTGAAACTCATTTAAGTCTCAATGAGACTTAAATGAGTGATGTTTTAATGAGTCGCTCGATGCTCATCTTTAACCCACCTCATTAAAAAAGCACCAATAATTTGATACAGAGGTAGAATGGCTAAAGCAATATGATAGCTAAATAGTGAAAAGTCATGTGTGATACCTGAATTGCTAAAAACATCGAGTAATTTCCCTATAGCAGGCTCGGAAATTGCATCTAGAAATGCATCACTTGCATTAATCAATGAGGTGACTGTGCCAGCCAGATAGAGAGGATTTGATTCTTTTCCAATGACAAACACTATTGGAAAAGCACCCAAACTAAAACCGAAGAGAAAAAGCAAAGTGCTGAGTAACCAAAGAGGCATCGGATGTGCGTAGATAACTAAACTAATGGATAAAGCAGAAACAAGAGTGCTATAAAACATAAATGCACAGCGATTTTGAATGCGATGAGCAAATAGAGCAAATAAAGGACATGCAATTGCTAAACCTACAAATACTAGGGAAATTAGTGAGGGGGCAACTAATTTATCTAACTGATATGCTTTTTGTAGAAAAGGGTTTCCCCATAATCCACAGAAGATTACTACTGGAGAGAATGCTAAACCACTATAACCGGTTAATAGCCAATTTTGTTTGTTTTTTACAATTAATAAAATATCTTGCCATAAGTGTTGGTTTTTTGATGTTTGTTTGATTTCGGGCTCTATGGGGTTAATTACTCCAGGAGGTTGATCTTTAACAATCAATAAAAAAAGAAAAGCTAGAAAGACCCCTAACCAAGCAACATCAACCAAACTTGCTCTCCATCCTACTTGATTCACAAGCCATGCGAGGGGCATCTGGCCGCAAACAGCACCAATCATTCCCGATGCAACGAGCAAGGAAGTCAGTAAGGCATAATATTTTTTGGAAAACCATACAGCAGCTAATTTGAAATATGCAATGGATGCAAAAGAAACACCAACTCCAGTTAAAGCTCGTCCCCATATAGCAGTATTTAATTCTTGGGCTTGGGAAAAGACATAAATACCCAAAGCGCAGCAAAAAATTGCTCCTGTTGTAATCCATCGGGTACCGTACTGATCAAGAATGATCCCTACAAATAAAGGTACGATAAGATACGTCCAAAAATAAACTCCTGATAAAACACCAAGTCCTAATCCTTGTAAATGAAAGATTTCCATAAGTTGTTGGGGCATGACACTTGGAAAATTTTGGAGAATGTATTTATAAAATAAAAATCCAGAACATAAACTTACAATTAGAACAGCACGACAGGTAATTTTGTTAGGTACTTTATCTATATCAGGGTGGGGGGTTCCCATAGCGACTCTCCTCAGGGTAGTTAGCGTTTATTTCACATGATTATTTAGCCTTCCCTAGAGAGGCTAAATAATCAAAATACGCGACTCTAGGGCGAGGAGAGAAAGACCACGACCACCACGACAGCAGAAATGATAGAATAGACTGCATGCAACAACTTAGCTGTGCTATTTAAACATAATTGATGTTGCAGTCTGTGATTCATAATAAAACAGAGTGGGTAATAAATTATTGATTTCATTATAGTAACAATTTGCATTTGATTTTGTCAAATAATTATTAAAAAATTTCACAATAAACGGGATATCATCAAAAGTTATTTTGTAACATGTGTCTAAGTGGGGGAGTAACTTTAGACCCACCGTGAAAACGGAGGGCCTAATCTTTCATAAGTTTCTTGATAGCAATGGTTACTTGAGTTTAGAGGATAAAGTTGGCTCTAATTCTGGTTCTATAACATCAGGTATTAAATTTTGGGCTCTATGTAACCAATTAAGTCGAACTTCTGGTGACATAATTTTACCAGGATTTACTTCATCAATCAGTTTATACAGATCGTTTTGATGTTCTGGTGGAATAACACTTTCAAGTACGCGAGTCACATTATGGATATCTTCTTCCTTCGGTGCAGGAGCTTTTGTGGGTACTAAACGCTCCAAGTTACGCATCATAAAAGAATAACTGCATGGGAAAGGGGGATGCTTTGGTTTAGGGCAAAACTTTGGAGACAAGTTGTCTTTTTCCCTGTTTCTTTGTACTGGATTAGGTTTAGGTGACATGCTTAAAGGTGGGCTTCCGCAAGTTAACAATGCTCTTTGAGCTTTATTACTTGATAATGCTTGCAAGACCTGTACTTTGCTGGCTTTTACGTCTTGAATTTGTTCAATAAATTCCTTTCTAAGATTTTTATAATGTTGTTTGCGTTCTTGATGCTGTTCAATATCATGTTGCATACACTCATGATGCTGAACAGGGACTACTCGAACTTCATGTTTTAATTTATCGTAGTTAAGTTGGGCTTGTAACCAATCTTCTTCACTTAAATTATCTGGGTCCATTTCCTCTGTACAGATAGCATAACAATTCCCTCGTTTTTGAAAACGTGGTTTATGACTTGGATCAACAACAAAATGAGCTTGGCTAAAGTCATTGACTTCTTCTAATTCAGCATTAAGAAGTATTTTTTCCTTTCTTAATACTTGCAAAACATGGAGGAACCCTTGTTCTTGTAATTTCAAACCTTCTAATTCATGTAACAAATAATCTGAAGGTTGATTTTCATGTACATGCTGGCATTCATTTAATTGTTCACGAATGTGTTCAAGGAGCTGCTCGAATACATGTTCAGCACATTGCGGTGGCTTTTTTAATTGTGCCTGATGGAATGCAAGCTGATGTTCCAACATTTTTATTTTTCGATGGGTAGCAGGATGTTCCGGTTGTGCGTTAGGATTGTTCTCATTATGTTGTTGTTTTAACGCGGTCAATTGTGTCGCTAATGATTCTATTTGTTGATTAGTATGAGCAATATAATCCATGGGTTGATCATGGAGTATAGGCAATTGAAGGTACATATTTAATTGATCTATATGATCATTAAGATGAGCATGCTTCTCATTCATGAGCACGGCTTCATCTTCAAGCATCATCAATTGGCTGTCTATTTCAGCTAATTTTTGTTCGAGCTCACCAAGCTTTTTATCTAAAGCATTAAGAGTCTCTGAATATGCTTTGATATTTGCATCAAGTATATCAACTAAGCTTGGTTGTCCAGACTTAGTTTGTTCGCTTTGTTTTGTTTCTTTTAATTTTTGCTCAATTTGTTGTTGCGTAATTTCAGAGGCCTGTTTTGCAAGAGCTTTATCTTTAGCTATTAACCCCATAAGCAGAAAAATTAAATGTCGTTGCATGGCAAGTAGTTCTTCTCGATATTGTTCTGCTTTGCGTTGATTTAATTCTTCAATTTTTATTAATTCTTGGCTAATCAATGCAAGTGTCGTTTTTCCTTCAGGTGACTTTAGGAACTCAACAATTTGTAGGGGGTTTTGGAATCCAAAACGGTTCAAAAATTGAGTAGAAAAGTAAGCATCTGTTTTTTTGCTGTATGTGTGGTTTTTTTCTAAAGTTGCAAATAAGTGTTCGAAGTTGTTTGGGGTTAAATTAAGCGTAGTTACAGATGAGAATTGTCTAGGCACAGGAAAAACTCCATATTAATGTCTGTTCAAATTATAACCTTTTTTCATTTTGAAGTAAAGTATAATTTCTTGAAAGCAAATTGAAAATAACTAGTCTTTTATGAATTAAAATCTCAATTAGGCACTGATAATCTGAGTTAAGTTGCAAATTACCAGAGATTCAAAGAGTAATTACTGCTGCTCCTGTAAATCGTCCATATCGAAGATCATCAAGGGCTTCATTTACTTTAGTTAATGGGTAGATGTGAATTTCTGTTTTAACAGGTATTTGTGGTGCTAATTGTAAAAATTCTTTGCCATCCTTTCTCGTGAGATTGGCTACAGAACAAAGCGTACGTTCCCCCCAAAGAATTTGGTAGGGGAAACTAGGGATATCGCTCATATGTATACCCGCACAAACAACCGTCCCACCTTTTAGTGTATTGCGTAATGCATGAGGTACGAGCTCTCCCACTGGGGCAAAAATAATCGCTGCATCGAGTGGATGTGGTGGGTTTTGTTTTGAATCTCCAGCCCAGGTGGCTCCTAATTGATAAGCAAAACTCTGTGCTTTATTATCTCCAGGAGTTGTAAAAGCATAGACTTTACGGCCTTGTTTATTGGCTACTTGAATAAGAATATGTGCTGCCGCACCAAAGCCATATAGTCCTAAATGCTTCGCATCAGCTGTTTTTAATAAAGCACGATAGCCAATTAATCCGGCACAGAAAAGCGGCGCGGCTTGATAATCAGAATATCCCTCGGGTATAGGAAAACAAAATCGATGGTTAGCCACACAATATTGAGCAAATCCACCATCAATTTGATATCCAGTAAAACGAGCATGATCACACAGATTTTCACGTCCTGACATACAAAATGAGCACGTTTCGCAACTACCGCCTAACCATGGGACACCTATTCGCTCTCCCACATTAAAAGAGCTTACTGAAGATCCTAATTGTTCAATTGTACCTACAATTTGATGACCTGGAATTAGAGGAAGTTTGGGGGCGGTTAATTCTCCATCAACGACATGCAAATCAGTGCGACAAATGCCACAGGCGTGAACTTTAATGAGTAACTCATTAGATTTTGGTTCTGGTTTTTTGATTTTTTTTAGAACGAGTGGTTGTCCTTTATGCTCCATAATCATTGCGTACATGATTATATCCTTTTCCTCTTTTTATACATTAAATGTAGTTTAAAAATTGATTTTTAGCACTTGACAAAAAGACTTTGTAGATCAAACTTAATAGTTGTAATGGGCATGGATAATAAATTTAAGGGAGCTAAATGATGAATACATTACTTAAATGGAAGAAAGGACACTCTGTTCCTGTTGAACATTCCAATAATCCATTTTTAAGCCTCCAACATGAGGTCGATAGAGCATTTCGTGATTTTTATGATATGTTCTCGTTCAATAGGCCTACTGGTGAACAGTTTGAAAATCTTAATCTTCTCCCATCAATGGACGTGGTTGAAGATGAAGCGCATATCTCAGTGCAAATAGAAATGCCTGGCATGGATGAGAAAGACATTAAAGTATCTTTTGTGAATAATATTCTTACTATTAGTGGTGAAAAGTCTACTTCTAAAAAGAATGAAAATAAAAAATTTCTTTCCCGCGAAATTAGCTATGGAAAATATGAGCGATCCATTTCTTTACCATCAACCGTTGATGCAGAGAAAGCTAAAGCAACTTTTAAGAAAGGTATGTTGTGGATAGAATTACCTAAAAAACCAGAAGCTAAAGGTAAAGGACGTGATATTAAGGTAGAACAAGCTTAAAGATTACTTTGCTAATGCTTCTGTCAGGGGCATTAGCAATTGGACTTATTGGGAGTTTTGTGCTGAGATTGGAAAGGACAGGTAATACAATACTATAAGATAGGAGTCGAAGCATGAAACAACATTCCCCAGGATTTTTGGCCTTAGTTAAAGATTCTAAAAGTCGTATTCAAGAAATAACACCTCAAGCATTAAAAGAAAAAATTGAGCTTCAAGAACCTATGCTAATTATTGATGTGCGTGAATCTGATGAATGGGAAACAGGATATATTCCAACTGCAATTCATTTAAGTAAAGGGATTATTGAGCGTGACATTGAAAAGAAAGTTCCAGATTTGAATACAAAAATGGTTGTGTATTGCAGTGGTGGTTTTCGCTGTGCTTTAGTTGCGGATAGTTTACAGAAAATAGGATATACGCAGGTTTATTCTCTGGATACTGGCTTACAAGGTTGGCTTGATGCAGGTTATTCGTTGCAAAAATAGTCTGCATTTTGCGTCTCCAATATAATAAATAGGGTTAATATTTTTTAAGTTTTAGAATAAAGCGTAACGGTATAAACGTGATTCCAAAACCAATCATTATCCTGAGTGGTTGTAATCATAAAAGACTTTACTCTTTTTTCATTTAAGTTGACATTTTTTTGATACAGCAAAGAAAACTCCATGGTATTTTCAATAAGAGGGGAAAGAAGAAAATCCGATTTTGCCATGCTTGCAATCAAGCGATAATGCCTCACAGATCCATTTTTTAAATGTAAGATTATCTGTAATTGATTTGGTTTAAAGAAAATTGTTACTAGCTTTCCCCAAATAGTTGGTTGTATCTCTATTGTTGCAAAGACAGGTTTTTTCTGTTCTGGTAAAATAACAAGTTCTCCAAGAGTATGTTGTTCACTACTTAATAGCGACTCCTTTTCTTGAGCAATCGTTTTTCTTTTGTGTAAGAACAAAAAATTGTTATGTACCTTTGTGGGCTTATAATGGGTGAGCAATAGAGGCCAGCTTGCTCCATCCTCTAAAGAAGGTACTCTTCCATCAATCGGTTCAATTTTAAAAAAAATATTGTCTGGGCTTTGTCTTCCTTGTAAATGTTTTTTATTATCTTCGGCCAAACTAGGGGTAAAGACAGAATAGCTTTGAAAAATTGGGCGAGGGGACCAGCGATTTTGAGAGGAGATGAGGTAAGACTGATTATATGAATAAATATCCGTAGTACCTTGGAGCAAGGGGAAGTTTGCTTGTTCCCGTAAGAAATTCATAGTAAATGCAAAATTCTTTTCCAACCATTGGGAATCTTGGATTCTGCTTTTTAAACCATGCCATGTTGCTGAATAAGAAGATTTAAAATTATCAAAAATGGATATTTTTGTGTAGTGCCCATTAATATAATTCCAGCTACTTAATGAAAGAAATAGAATGAGATAAGTGCTACCCGAGTGAAATAGAAAAGGTAAAAAAAGTCCTGCTAATAACACGGAGGTTCCGGGTATGAATGCATGACCAACATGACGGGTAAAACCTGTTTTAAACGAAACAAACAAAAAAGCAAAAAAAACGCAAAGTAAAAATAACTTAGCTCCGGCTTGTACTCGTTTATGGCATAAAATAAGCAGGAAAATTGAGCTTGAAGTTATTAAATACAGTACAATATCACTAGTATTCCCAATAGTAGACATTGCTTCACTAAAGCCGGAAGCTATAGAAAGGCTGCTGACTAAGTAGTCCGGTAAATAAATTATAGATTGGCCTGCTGCAAGCCAAAATAGGGTAAGTGAGGCAATCAATGAAGCGAAACACATTAAACCAAATTTGACTTGTTTATTGACAAGAAAAAATATGGAGCACAAGCAGGTTACCGCGAGGCAAAGAATAAGCATGGAGCCTTTTATTAAAGCCAATAACCCAAAAGGAGTAAAAAAGAACGCTATTAAAAACATACAGGCGTTGTTTGAGTGGGATATTTCCTTGGTTTGGTACATCATTTTAAAACTGATTAATCCAACAAGTAGCGCATAGGAAAAAAATAATGAATCTCGAGCATATAGCATTCCAAAAAGAGGGACACAAAAAATGAGGGTCCAGTACCATCGGGTGTTCTTCATTAAAAACAGCAAGGCTACCCAATAGGAAATTGCTAAGTATAGACTTCCTACATCCATCATTATATGAGTAGTAGGATGGTAAGCCTTGGTATAGATGGACGAATAAGGGCCTAAGGTAAATATGATGTCTTTTCCAAAGGCTAATCCTTGCGCGACTGCTTGATTTAATCCTAATGCCCATGAAGAATCAATACCCGATGCGGGTAGCTTGGGAGAGAATGGGATAAAGACACTCACCGTAATAAGAAGTAAGATGAGCTTACAAAGAAGGGCAAATATTTGATTTAAATTTTCGAGCACCTTCTTTTGGGGAGTACGCAATGCAAGCATACAAAGCTCCAATTTTTTTCAGCATAGTGTAGCTTAATTCATGGTTTGCTGTAATAACATTTTGATCCTGTTGTTAGAAGAGGAAGGTTGCCCCTAAAGAAACAGTATTTGAGATATCTGGGACAGTACTTGCATCTTCAATTATTTTAAATGCACCATAATCATGCTCATTTTCATACTCTACAAAGATGCTTAAGCCAGGCATAAGACGATAATAAGGTCTTACGGTATATCTCATTTGATTCAAACCACTACCAATTTCAGCAGGAATCACGGTTTTAGTGGCTATAATACTGCGAACCCCCGTTTTTATTAAAAAATTATTTGTAATTTGTGTATCGCGGGCAAGTTCAATGTCAAATTTAACACTGCCCCCATAAAAATAAGTTCTTATGTCTGTTGCAATAAAAAATGGCATTAATCCTTCGATGCCAATGCCTGCTTGCCAATAGGGTTTTGCTGCGGGTTGATTGAAATAATTTGCTCCACCTTTAATGGCCCAAAATTGGCTGATTAAATGCCAATAAAAAATATCAATATCTGCATTTTCAATAACTCCTTTGTAAATTTCTGCATCATTTGTAAATAATTCCAATTTATTATAATCAGGTCCGTACATGCCTTTATAAGTAAGGCGTTGTGCATTATGAAAAGGATCAGCACCCACATCTAGATAAGTTGCCATCCAAAATCCAGCATTGTGAGCCATAGGATGTTTGACCAAAGAGGAGTTTATAGGCTTGATTGCTTCATCTACACGTACAATTGGTCTGTTACGATATTTAGTATTTTGGTCAATGTTTTCTGGTTTTAATTTCCCATTAGTAATCGCTATTAGAGTTGAATATTGGAAGACTCGGGACATACCAGACATCATGTGATACAACATATGGCAATGGAAGAACCATTGGCCACTAGCATCCGTATCTACATCTGCAGTGATTGTAGCTCCTGGTGGAATATCAAGCGTATGCATCAATGGATCAAAGGAGTTTTTTCCCGTACGTAAAATAAACCAATGACCATGGAGGTGCATAGGATGATGCATCATTGATGTATTGGTAAATACAAAACGATAACGTTTTCCTGGTTTTAATGGAATGGGCTTTGCTTTATATCCAGGTGTGCCATTGATAAACCAAATGTATTGTCCCATGTAGCCAAATAACTCTAAATTAATGATTCCTTCAACAGGTTTGTTGGGGTTATTAGTAGGGGCTGTGGCGAATATATCGCGATATTTAATATCTAATGAAGTCATAAAAGATGGTGTGGTTGGCGCTATTGTGTCATTAAATCGGGTTGGTTCAATTGGCATTTTCATGGAATGATCCATCCTCATGGAGTGATCCATTTTCATGGCCTGCTTTGGATTTTTTGAAGCCATTAAAGGGTGTTTTTTGGGGGTATTGCTCGGTAAGGATCCATGATACATCCCCCCCATCATGATGTTCATCATTTCTTGAGTAACAGGTATAGGTTCGGGAAAAGGTTTTACTTTAGAATCAATGAATTGCTTAGTATTGGTTTTTAGAGCTCCGAACACAGTCCCTACTGTATCTTTTGATGCTGCGTAAATAATATAAGGTTTATTTTTGTCTATTTTCACTAAGACGTCATAAGTTTCAGCAGGGGCGATTGTCAAATTTTTAACAGAATATGGTTTGACATCATTTCCTTGGATATGTACTACTTTCATAGTAGTACCCGGTATTTTGATGCGGAAGATAGTGCTACTCCCAGCATCAATGAAGCGTAAACGGACAATATCACCTACTTTAACAGGGGCTGTCCATGGATTGGCATTAGTATGGCCATTCAGTAAAAATGCATCATAAGCTACATCGCTGATATCATAAATGCTCATGCGCATTTGTTGCATCGTTTTATAATCTTCCATAAGCTGGAGGCGTTCTTTTTTAGTGTCTTTTTGATAATCGTGAATAAATTTTGCTAGTGAAGGTTGAAGTGGAAAACGAGGAGCATAATAATCCCCAGATTTTTTCAGGTTAGCTTGTACCTGATTAGGTTGAGTATTAATCCAATCTGATAAAACAATGACATAATCTTTAGTGTATGTGTACTTAGGGTGTTTTAGAGGATCTACAATAAAAGCACCATATAATCCTTGTTGTTCTTGCAAACCAGCATGCGCATGGTACCAATAAGTGCCAGATTGTTTTAAGGTAAATTGATACCGGAATGTACCCCCAGGAGGAATTTCAGTTTGTGATACACCTTCCACACCATCCATTTGCCAAGGAACTAATATTCCATGCCAATGTATTGCTGTACCTTGATCTAAATGGTTAGCGACATTAATGGTGACATGATCTCCTTCCTTAAAATGGAGTGTAGGTGCCGGAATTTGCTGGTTTACTGCAATTGCTTTTTTGGGTTTCTGCGCAAAATATACTGTTTTATAACCTACCTCCAAATTGATCACTCGATTCGCTGCAATTACCTCATCAATTGAAAAAGAAAATAAAAAAAAAGTGCTAAATAGAACAAAAGAGAACTTCTTAAAAAATATCCTATAAGTATTGATCCCCACCAATGATTCCTTGTGACAATTGATGCTCAATAGCATTATCATTTTTTAGCATATTCATTAGTAATTTTCTAGAAGATAAAAAGATTTACTCTTTCAAACGAAAACAAAAGAGATGCGAGTAGCCAAGAAAGTATAAGAGTAACCAATTCTTCTGTTTTTTAGGAAAATTAGCGCCACTAATTGAGGTGAAAGTAATTTAATTAACTACGGCTCTGTGAGCCGATGTGTATTTTCAGTTCACAGCAGCACTTTAAATTTATTAGAGATTAGCTTGTAATCGTGTGATTTCAGTAATTGCACTCCAATCTTTATGTTCCATATGATGGGCTAAAGCAATAATAAACTTATCTTTGATTATATTTGCAATTTCAGGAACAACTCCTACATTAGCAAAAGCTTGTTGAAATAAATTCAAGTCCTTAAATCCTCCTTTAATATCAAAATTTACGTCATCAAAATCTCGCTGGTTAATTTTATCAACATAAAGTTGGAAGGCTGGATGGGCAAATACAGTATGAAATAGGGTGTTCAAAATAGAAGGATTAATCTGGCTTTTTTCAGCAAAGGTATAGAGTTCGCCCATGGTTTCTATTGCAGTGACCAGGAAATAATTCATGCATATTTTGATAACATTGGCTTGAAAAGGTTGGGTGCCTACAGGAATGACTTTTATTGAGTATGATGCAAATATAGGTTTGCATTGCTCAATTACATCCTCTGAACCCGCCACAATTGTTGTGAGTTCACCTCGTGCAGCAGCTTTAGGAACCCCTAAGACATTAGCTGCAATGTAGGCGCTTCCGTGTTTTTGATGAAGATCAAACAATTTTTTTGAAGTTTCTGGCAATATAGTTGAGGTTCCAACATGTATGGCATGGGGTGATAGATAGTGAACAAAATTTTGAGTAGTCTCTAAAACAGCATGATCATCAAGAAGGCAGGTGATAATTATTTTAGCTTCTTTAACAGCATCTTCTAAAGTTTCTGCTCCTTTGGCACCCGCTTCAATTAAGGGGACCATTTTTTCTTTTGTACGATTAAATACAGTTAAATCAAAATTGGCTGCTAATAAGCGTTCAGCTAAAACGGAGCCCATTTTACCAAGTCCTATTAAAGTAACTTTCATAAATTGTTCCTTATTTATTCATTTTCCAGGAGGAATAATTTCATTGATTTATTCTCTTTAAAGAATACTATAAAGGATATTGCCCCATTATCAATTGTAAAGGTAAAAATAATGCTTGAATCATGGAAACACACATTGCACGATATTATTATTCCACCATTTTTATATGGTACTGCTTGGAAAGAAGAGAGGACTCAAGAGCTTACGTACCAAGCATTACAAAATGGATTTACTGGAATTGATACTGCAAATCAACGCAAGCATTATTTTGAAGAAGGTGTTGGCCTTGGAATTCAACAATTTTTAAAAATCAGTGGGAAAAAGCGTACAGATCTCTTTTTACAAACAAAATTTACCCCGGCATCAAGTCAAGATCACCGTAAGCCATATGATGAAATGAGTTCCTATAAAACTCAAGTGAACCAATCGGTTACAAGCTCATTAAAACATTTGCAGACTGATTATATTGACTCCTACATTCTTCATGGCCCATCTTATTATTCAGAGCTAGTTCAAGATGATTTAGAGATTTGGTGTGCTATGGAGGATTTATTCCGTGAAGGAACCGTCAGGTTATTAGGTATTTCGAATGTTAATTTGGCCCAACTTGAAGCGCTTTATAAGCATGCTGCTGTTAAACCGTCATTTGTACAAAATCGATGCTTTGCCAATACTCAATGGGATTTACCCATTCGTTTGTTTTGTAAAAAGCATGGGATAATTTATCAGGCATTTTCCTTGCTTACAGCAAATCAATCCTATTTGTTTACTGATAGATTGCAAAAGCTTACTCAACAATATCATAAAACAATAGCACAAATTATTTTTCGTTTTGCTCTGCAACTAGAAATATTGCCACTCACTGGTACAAGTTCTCAGTATCACATGCAAGAAGATTTGGATATAGATTCATTTGAGCTTTCTCCTGATTCGTTGAAAGCGATTGAAGAAATTAGCAAAGAAGAATAAATGATTTGTTAAAAATAAATATTTTATGCTTTACAGATTGAGTACAACATGACTCAACCTGTATTTGTAACATTACTTTTGCATATCAATATCTTGAGATCCGGTTGTGCTTATGCAATTGAACGAACAACCCCTCCATCGACGCGAACGGAAGCGCCATTAGTTGCAGAAGATAAAGGACTGCATAAGAAGGCCACCATATTGGCGATTTCTTCGGGTGATGTAAATCTTTTGAGTAATGAAGAGGGTCTGACTGTTTTGAAAAACTCTTCCTCAATTTCTCGAGGTGATTTATTTTGCTCTTTCCCAATACTTGTGACAAATTGGCTAACACCTTCACTACTCGTCGGACCGGGGAGTACCGAATTTACAGTCACATTAGTGCCTGCTGTTATTTCTGCCATTCCACGTGCAATGGCAAGCTGTGCTGTTTTACTCATGCCATAATGCACCATTTCCGCAGGAATCTGTAGGCCAGATTCACTTGAAATAAAAATAATCCTTCCCCAATTTTGTTGGAGCATGGAGGCAAGATAATGGCGGCTTAAACGTACCCCACTCATTACATTGACATCAAATATATGTAACCACTCTTCATCAGTAATATCAACAAAAGGTTTTGCGTTATAAATACCAACGTTATTAACCAGTATATCTACTGTAGGTATTTGCTGAATTAATGCATCTACTTCTTTTTTATGGCTTAGATCAGCAGGTGATGCAATTAATTTTGCATCAGGATGAGTTGTAAGAATTTTCTGAATTGCTTGTGTTACGCGCTCTTGCGAACGACCATTAATAACTACAGTAGCACCTTCATGAGCTAATGTTTGAGCAATGGCTAAGCCGATTCCAGCAGTAGATCCGGTTACCAATACAGTTTTATCTTTAAGTTTTAAGTCCATGTTGTTCGTCCTTAGAATCGAGTTAGAATAAAGATCTGGCTTGGGAAGTTACAATTAAAAAATAGATTAGCAAATATTTTATTATTTTTGTAATTGCTTAAAGAGGTAGACTTCGGCCATTTTTATAGGCTGATATTTCTGCCAAGTCTTTCCTTTACTTGGTGCCATTAGAAAGTATACATCAGTATGTGGGACTTTTTGCGAAAACTCTTGTTTTCCTGTAAGAGGTGCGAATAGCTACTGTATTTCAATCGCGCTCTAAATAGTTCCTATTGCTTTAAAAGGATAAAAAAAAGTAGCTTCATGCTTATTATGAAACATATTGGTAATATAGGAGTTAGGTATCAATTGAAACTGTTGGATTGTGGATAGATTTATTTTTCCTTGTAATTTTATAGTAAAAATCATTTGTTTTGCTTTTTCTGACTCTATCCATTTCATGATGAGTGTATAAGCGCGATCAGGGTAACAAGCTACGTCTGACAAGACCCAATCATAATCTTGATCCAATTGCATTGGATCTATGGCAAAAGCACTTTGTTGTAAATAGTTGATATGTGGTAGCCGTGCAATTTTAGGATCAAGAGGGGCTTTATCTACAGCAGTCACATAGGCTCCTAATGATTGCATGACATATGTCCACCCCCCAGGTGAGGCACCTAAATCTAAAGCTTTATCTCCTGGTTTTGGATATTTTTCTAACAAAGTGAGTGCCTCCCATAATTTTAAGTAAGCACGGTTAGGCGGATTAATTTTATCTTCAATAAAATAGCATTTTCCTTGAGGCCACTTTTTAAGTCTTTTTGCACTATATATCAACGTATTTTTATCTAATAAACTAAAAGCGCCTATAGATGGTATTTTTTCTTCAAGAGGAAAATGACCAGCAAGAGCAGGGATTTTGTGTAATTGTTCTTCGATGAGTCGTGATCGTCGTATATGGGAAATAGGATGCAAGTACCAATATTTTCCCGTTTGGCGAAGGATTTTTGCTGCCTCTGAAATGGACTGAAATGTGGCAATTTTGGGTTCTAACCAAATATCTTGCGCAAAGCAAACATCAGTTTTTTTCTGAGTTGAAAAAACCAAATCCTCACAAGTAAATACAACATCATTTAATTCTTCACAAAGTACAGAAAGAAACTCAGGTTTAGTTACATAAATTGCATCAAAATTTTTATCCATGAAGAAACCTTATTGGATTAAAAAATTGAGCTATCATATCATTGTGACATTTTATTAAAAGAAGTTATTAATTAACGTGAGTTTCGGATAAGAGAGTGTGGTTTTACTTTGATCCGTTCGGGCTGAGGAAGCGCATAGCGCTGTCTCGAAGCCTTAGGACAAATTTTCAAGCTCTGGACTAAAGCTTCGAGACGGCATGAATGCCTCCTCAGCCCGAACGGTTCGAAATGGAGGCTGGATCTCAATAGAGCCTTTATCCGAAACTCACGTTAATTAATAAAATGAGTGCTTCTAAAAAAAGAATTAGCAATGTTAGGTAATGTGACAATGAAAAGTGCATATGTTATGTAGTTACTCTACCTTTTTTAACTGATGTTGGGCGAGGATTATCCTGAGGTAATGCTAAAAAAAATGCATGAAATTAACAGAGCCTAATAGAGCATTTGATTTATATACCAAAATTGCTCGAAAATCACTACTGATATATTAACAGTAGGCTGAACGTGATCCCTTATTAAAGTATGTATTAAGTGAGCAGGCTTTGGATTTTTTCAGTACACCGCAACATGTAAGCTTAACGTAAAAATTTAAGAGACTGGCAAATAGTTTTAAGACGGTTTAGTGATGAAAAAGACTTTAAATCTTTTTCATCACTAAATTATAGATTACTTAACATAGACGGTGCTTGCTGCGGGACCATCATTACTCATCGCCTCAATAAATGATACTCGAAAACCTATTTCCAATTTATCGAACTCATAATCAATGACACTTTTGCTCGTAAAGCGAAGTCTTCTGCCATCAACGGTTTCAATAAATCCATAATCAGCTACAGGAGCAATTTCACGAATACGACCCTCAGGTGGAGACTCATGATGTTTCACTTCTCCTCGTTGCTTATGAACATATTTTTTTAGTTGGCGAGTTAAAGCAAGAAATGCATCTCTTATAGCAACATAGACATCTTCATGGGCATGATTTTCAGGCAAGTCGCGGTTGGCTACTAATTCTGCACCTGGCACAATAAGATCAACACGAATATGATAGATTTTTCCTTTATTATGATGACGATGTGTTTCAATACTTACTTTGCAACTCAAAATACGGTCAAAGTATTTTCCTAATTTTTGGGCATGCTTATATGCACTATTCTCAATGGCTAGGGAGTGCTTCAAATTATTAAATACTATTTGGATAGGAAAATGTACTGAATTATTCATTTATATAACTCCTTATCTCACATACAATACATATTGTATAGGGGTTGTTAAAGCTACGTTCTTTGTTTGGCTTCTTTTTGTTGTTGAAGCTTAATGACATCAACTACGTTAGCCATGTTTTCAGCTAGAATTTCAATAAAATCATCTAGAGTAATAATTCCTACGAGTGCTTTATCATTATCAACAACAGGGAGACGACGTATTTTTTTTGAATGCATTAATTCTAAAGCATCTAATAAGTTGTCATTTTCAAAGATACTGTTAAAAGGTTCAGTGATAATATCTTTAATGAGTATAGATTCGGGAGAGATTCCTGCTGCCATGACTTCAATGACCAAATCACGATCAGTGACAATACCTATAGGAGTTTTTTTATTCTTTTGTTCTTCAAGCAAAACTAAATCACCAACGTGGTAATGGCGCATGAGTTCTGCAGCATTCTTTACTGATTCATTGCAATTGATAACTACTACATCCCTGTTACAGTATTCTCCAACTATCATAAGCTCTCCCCAAAATAATCATTGTTTTAGTTTTGATTAATACTCGCATTTAGTGATCTGCGAGTGTTTCTAATTTTAAACCGCAATTGATTGCGGGGAATGGTAAAGAAATAGCTTCATTACTGTTTTAAGTATAGTATATAAAACCGTAATAGGCAGAATAATCCCATCAACGCTCATTATTCATGATTTGTTAATAGAAATTTCCTAAAAATCAACTATATTAAAAAATAATACTTGTTTAAATAAAGTAAAGGGTTTTCTTAAACTCTGAAGAAGAAGGAACAATAACATGTTAACAGGAGTTTTTATTTTTTTTATTATAGCTATTGGTTCGGGATATTTGGGATATAATGGCACAGATCCAACAGCGATACGCTATGCAAAAATAGTCTTTTATATTTCTTCGATTATTTTCCTGATATTACTTATTACCTACTTCTTTTATCCAGCAGCAGCACCACCTCCAGCAGTACCTAAAAATCCGCTTGTATAAGCTTGAGACAAAGATAATTTTAGTTCTTTGTCTTAGATAGAGAATTACAAGCTCTGGATGTTGATTGGCAATATATCCTAAGTGGATATTGAGTTGATATTAGGTTCATTTTTGCAAAATTTAAAATGAATGAATAGTTGATTGATCAAGAAAAATAATGTGCCTAATCCCAATGAAAAAAATAGATTTTTCTTGAGCAACATTAAAATAAAAATGATGAGTATCGCTCGTGAAAACTCTATTGTAAGGATTTTTTTGCCATTGGCTACCGCTCCAAGTTCATAAAGGGTGAATAGGATTAATAGTCCAATTAACCATGAGCTCATTGCATTTGGATTAAAAATAAAAGATAAATATCCATATAAAATAATCGCAAATGAAATATTTATAAGCATGTATAATCGAGGCGATTGATTGCTTTTCTGAAAAGCAATTTTTTTTGAAACGATGGAGTGTTGTTGTTTTAAACGATGAAGAATCCACTCTGGGGGCATAAAAAAGGCGCGAACAACATCCAGTTTACTTTGTAAGTTCTTACCATAATATAAAACATCCTTGATGACTTTGACATTGGCATAAAAAGGATTCCATGAATCTAAAGGTTCAGTAACACCATATTCAGCAGGAGTATTTTCAGGTTCGAAGGTGCCAAACAACTTATCCCAAATAATCAAGCTTCCAGCATAATTTTTATCTATATATTGTGGGTTTTTGCCATGATGTACTCGGTGGTGAGAGGGAGTATTAAATATTTTTTCAAACCATCCCATTTTTTTTATAGATTGGGTATGAATCCAAAATTGATAAATAGTATTTAGAGATGATACCGTAACAAACATAGAAGTAGGAAAACCAATTAAGGCCAAAGGTAGATAAAAAACCCAAGAGGTTAAGGTCTGGAAATAGCCCTGACGTAAAGCAACCGTTAAATTGTAATATTCACTTTGGTGATGAACGGAATGACCTATCCAAAAAAAATTACATCGGTGGCTTGTCCGATGAAACCAATAATAGCAGAAATCAACCCCTAGCCAGAGCATAAACCAGGCGATAATAGAATGAGAGTTAATATGGAAATATGCATGATGTTCGTATAAATAATAATAACTAAAAATAATTAGTCCTCTAACAGGTAATGATGCAATTTCTTCCAAAATGCCACTACTTAGATTATTTATAGAATCATTGAATTGGAATGCGTTGCTCTTTCTGTAATAAGCGACAAGCACTTCAATGCCTATTAAAATTAAGAAAATAGGTGCAGCAAAAACCGTTAAGTTAATATCCATATTAATCCTTTAATAGTTCTTTCATTAAGCTTCATGAATTACCGTCATCGATTTATATGTCTCTACAAAAATCTCATATTCAGCTTTATAGCCCATACATATGGGTAAATGAGCAACAGAGTTAATATTGTATTTGATAGGGGGGTCAGAAGGTAAAACATCCAATGAATGATTATTAATAAAACAGAAATCAATTCCGAAATTCTTTGCTCCATGGCCATCACTTATTATTGAATCGCCAACCATTAACATTGAGTGTTTTTCAATGCAATACTGCCGCTTGCTAATCATTTCTGCTACGGCAATTTCAAAAATTTTTATATTAGGCTTAGCAACACCAATCTCACTAGAAATAATATAACAATCAAACCAATTCGATAACTCAAGTTGTTGGTGCTTTTGCTCTTGTGTTTCCGTAAAGCCATTTGTAATAATACCTAAAAAATGGCCTTTTTGATGTAAAAATTCAATAGCAGCTTTTACATGAGGCAGCCAACAGGCATGGGCGCAAAGATTTTTTTCATATTCACTGGCTATTTCTTCGATAGGGGTGGGGCATGAAAGTTTTTGGTTTAGATGTGTAAAACGCAATAATCTCACATCACTAGAGTTCAGCGAACTACCTACTTGTTGCCATAGCTGAGTGTTGATTTCCTTATATAAATGTTCAAAAACAGTGTATTCTACCGACGTATAAAATTGATTGTAAATACTTATTAATCCCATTCGTTCCGAATGAGAAAAATCGATTAAAGTATCATCTAAATCAAACAGAATAACTTGATAAGGCATTAATGACTCCTCTCAGTCATTTTACATCCAAAAATGTAAATACCAGTTCACTATATATTTTCCCCAAAATAAGCATATTAATCCGCTTATACATAAAAAAGGACCAAAGGGAATGGCTGTTTCTTTTGTTTTACCTTTTGAATACAAATATAAGAGACCAATAATTGTACCACTAATTGAGGAAAGAAGTAGAATTAAAGGTAAGTATATCCAACCTAACCAAGCGCCAAACGCAGCAAATAATTTAAAATCACCATTCCCCATGCCTATTTTACCAGTAAATAAATAGAATAGTTTTATAAATAGCCACATTCCAATATATGCGATTGCTGCACTCAGCACCGCTTGAGGTAGAGGTGTAAACAAGTTTGCAGTATTGGCAACTAATCCCAACCACAATAAGCTTAAAGTAAGGCAATCGGGTAATATTTGATGATCTAAGTCAATAAAAATTAAACAAATTAAAATCCATATAGCTATTAATACAAAAAGCAAGTGTGCAGTAAATCCAAAATGCCAACTTGCATATAGGGAGAGAAGCATGGTACCTAATTCAATTAGAGGATAACGGATTGGAATAGGGCTTTTGCATTGATGGCAACATCTGCGTAAAAAAATGTAACTTAAAATGGGAATGTTTTGCCATGCTTTAACCATTGCTTTACAGGAAGGGCAAAATGACCTGGGAAAAAATAAATTAATCTTTTCTTGTTTGTTTTCTTCAATACCCATTAACTCATTATATTGCTGCCTCCACTCGATTTCGAGCATTATAGGCAAGCGGTATATAATCACGTTAAGCAAGCTACCTACAGCAACTGAAAATAACGCGACTAAAAGATACATCAACCATGTATTATGAGTGATTAAATCATATACCATCGAACAGTCCTACCTAAAATTAAGCCTGGGTTTTCAGTGAAGAAATACCCAGAAAAGTAATACAAAATCTCTAGGACTCGCTTTGCAGTACCTAGGTTATTGATGAGAAACTCTTATATTGCAGCACCTAATTTAAAAATTGGCAAATACATTGAAACTACAAGACCTCCCACTAGAACTCCTAAAATAGTCATAATTATAGGTTCTAGTAAACTACTAAGTGAGTCTACACTATTATCAACATCTTCTTCATAAAAATCAGCAACTTTACTTAGCATTCTTTCCAATGCACCTGATTCTTCGCCTATGGCAACCATTTGAACTACCATATTTGGAAATAATTGAGTATTTTCCATGGCCGTATTCATTTGTTGTCCCGTAGAAACTTCTTCTCTGATTTTATTTGTTGCATTAGAAAAAATAATGTTTCCTGTTGCCCCTGCTACTGATTTAAGTGCTTCAACCAGAGGCAATCCTGCAGCGAAAGTAATTGACAATGTTCTTGCAAAACGAGCAATCGCAGCTTTTTCAATAATGGAGCCGATTATAGGTATTTTTAATAGAGTTCTATCTACATTTTGAGCAAATTGTGGAGAATGTTTTATTGCATAAATAAAAGCGTAAACAGCCCCAATTAATGATCCAAAAATAAGATACCAATAGGATTGGAAAAAATTAGAAAGGTTTACTACAGCTTTTGTCATCATAGGCAAATCTGCGCCAAAACTTTTAAATAAGGCTTCAAACTGAGGTACCACAAAAATCAGTAATCCTGAAGTAACCATAAGAGCTATAACGATTACTGCTATAGGGTAGGTTAATGCTTTTTTGATTTTCTTTTTGATGGTTTCTATTTTCTCTTTATAAGTAGCGATCTTATTCAACATGATGTCGAGAGAACCTGATTTTTCGCCAGCGTCAACTATATTGCAAAATAAATCATTAAAATGCGCGGGATGCTTTTTTAAGCTTTCAGAAAGTGTTAATCCTGTTTCCACATCGTGTTTAATGTGTTCAATTAGCTCTTTGAGACGTTTGTTGTTAGTTTGCCCTTTTGCAACAATATCAAAAGAGTGAACTAAAGGGATACCTGATTCTATCATTGTAGCTAATTGACGGCTAAACACAGCAATGTCTGAAGATTTAACTTTTCTGCTTTTTCGTTTGAAAAAGGGACCACGTTTTTTGACAATTTTGCTAATAATAATCTCTTGTCTACGTAGTTCTACTTTAGCTAATGCAAGGCTTCTAGCTTCAATATCTCCATTGATTTTTTGAGAGGCTTTATTAATTCCTATATAATGAAAAGTTAAAGTGGTATTTGCATTTTTTTTCATTTTTTTATCTAGTTAATCAACGGTTACCCGATTGACCTCCTCTATCGTTGTCATCCCATGTTTTATCTTTTCAAGTCCAGATTGGTAAATAGTGAGCATGCCTTCGTCTTGCGCCACTTTTAGAATATCAAGAGCATTGCCTCCTGACATGATTAACTGACCTATAGTTTTAGTCATAGGTAATACTTCAAATAATCCAATTCTTCCTCGGTATCCACTAGTACATTTGTTACAACCTATTGCTTTGTATAGCTTGATTTCTTGTATGTCTGCTTCTGTAAAGCCTAATTCGAGTAACCCAGATTTAGTGAAATCATCTCTTAAAATTTTACAATGTTCACATAATTTACGAGCCAGACGCTGCGCAATAATGAGGGTGATGGAGCTGGTGATATTAAATGTGGGAACACCCATATTCACTAAACGATTTAGTGTTTCAGAAGCACTATTCGTATGTAAGGTTGAAAGGACTAGATGTCCTGTTTGTGATGCTTTAACTGCTATTTCTGCTGTTTCCAAGTCACGTATCTCTCCTACCATAATGATGTCAGGGTCTTGACGCAAAAAAGATCGTAGGGCATTAGAGAATGTTAATCCTGCTTTAGGATTAATATTAACCTGATTAATGCCAGGCATTTTAATTTCTACAGGATCCTCAGCAGTGGAGATATTTACTTGCTTAGTATTAAGTATATTTAATGCGGAATACAACGTGACGGTTTTGCCGCTTCCGGTAGGTCCGGTAACTAAAATCATGCCTTGAGGGCGTCGAATTGAATGGATAAAATAATCTTTTTGCAGCGGATTAAAACCTAAAGCTTCAATACCTAATTTGACAGAGTCTGGATCAAGAATACGGGTTACTACTTTTTCACCAGCAATAGTAGGGCAGGTGCTAACACGAAAATCGATGGTTTGTGTTTTAGATAATTTCATTTTAAAATTACCATCTTGTGGAATCCGTCTTTCAGAAATATCTAAGCAAGACATAATTTTGATACGGGCAGTAATTCTGGCTGCCAGTCTTGCAGGTGGAGTTGCTATTTCATGTAAAATCCCATCTTGACGATACCGTATACGATATTCTTTATCATAGGGCTCAAAATGAATATCAGAAGCTCCTTGTTTAACGGCATCAAGAAGAATCTTATTGACAAATTTAACGATTGGAGCATCCTCTGTTATCGAGATGGGGGCATTGAGATCATGCCCTTCTTCATTAATAATGAGTCCATCCATCTCAAAGTCGGATAAACATTGGTTTTCTTTAGTGGTGAGTAAATGATCAATTAGAACATTAAGCTTATCTGCTTCTACTACGATTGCATAAGTATTAAGTCCAGTTTGAAATTGGATCTCTTTCAGTGAGGTTTGTTTGCTTGGATCGTCAGTAGCTAAATATAAATGATTGCCTCGACAAAATAATGGAAGCATCGAATGACGACGAATTAATGTTTCATTCACTAAACTTGTAGGGAGTGTTTCTACATCAATACAATCAAGATCCAGCATGGGTACGCCAAAATTTTGTGATGCGGTGCGGGCAATTTGGGTTGCAGATAATATATTGTTTCTAACAAGATATTGAACTAAAGAAATTTTTTCAGCATTGGCAAACTTATAAAACTCTATGGCCTTAGATTTTTCTAAAAGTTTCTCTAGGACAACAAGTTGTCCTATACCATATAATTTAAATTCATCGCTTCCTAACATAAATTCCAATTAGCTTTATAATAATATTAACTATAATTAGTACATTTAATAAAATGCACTAATATTTAATCAATACTAGGTGATTCATTTTATTTGAGAAGAAAAGAGTTATGAAAAAAATTCATCCTAAATTTTTTATCCAAAAATGCGACGAACTTAGATGCATTAACAATTCATTCTCGCTTTCCAATGATGTGAATCTATTTGAATCAATAATAGGTTTCTTGCAAAGTTGGAGATAAAGAAAATTGATTGTATGCGCCTAAAACTCGTTGTATTGTAGTTTAATTCAGGATTAACTATTTTAAAAGGCATTATTTTGTTGATTGAACGTCAAATAAAACAATATCGCGCCCTGAATAAATGGTTCCATTCGCCTTTGGGGCATTTTACTGCCCATGAGTTTTTGGTTAATCTGGATTCTACAATGGAGTATTCATATGGTAGGACATTATTGCAATTAGGAAATTGTGGCGATAATCCTTGGTTAAAAAAATTTAATTACATGCATAAATGGATTGCTTCTCCTTTTTATTTGGCCAACAAAAAGACTCAAATAGAATGTGCTTTAAATCAACTTCCTTTAGAACGCAATAGTATAGATTGTATTATTGCGCCACTTACATTAGAGCCTTTTGGAAGCAGTTTTAGTCTTATTGATGAAATTGATCGCGTACTTAGCCCCATGGGCTTTGTCATTTTATTAGGTATTAACCCTTGGAGCTTATGGGGTGGTGCCATGAAAATGGGGTTGCTTCATTGTTATAGCGACTCAAAAATTAAAATGCGTACTCCTTTTAATCTTAATAGAGTGTTTTTGCAAAGAGGTTATCGACAATACTTCCTAAGTAGTTTTTGCTATATTCCTCCAGTAAGTAATCCTGCACTCATTAAAAAACTCACTTTTTTAGATGAAATAGGTAAAATGCTTTGGCCATGTCCATCGGGATTTTATTGTTATATTGCACAAAAATATCAACTCATCGAACCATCACTACAGATACAATCAATGACTAAATCAATAAAAGATTATGAAGTGCCATTACAGCCGATTTAATTTGAAATCTGCATTTGTAATTGATCTAACTGCATCAGAATCTTAATCATTTAAAGAGTAGTAGTTCTCTAAAGCCATGGTTGCTGGAGGTAACGTATCATTTTATCCTGTACCTGAGTTAATTTAATTTGAACAGAGTACCAGTGTTTTTGTATACTTCGCATTCTCATAAGATAAGGTTAGTTTTATGAATAAGAAAACAATATTCAAAATCACTTTTGCTAATCAAGATGCAATTTATGAAATTTATGCGCGATCTGTAAAGGAAAGTGATATGTTTGGGTTTCTCGAAGTTGAAGAACTCGTATTTGGTGAGCAAACATCATTGGTTGTTGATCCTTCTGAAGAGCGATTAAAAATTGAATTTAATGGTGTAAAACGAACATTTATTCCCATGCATTCTATTTACCGTATCGATGAAGTAACAAAACAAGGAACAGCCAAAGTCAAAGATAATCCAGGCTATGGCAATAAAGTTAGCCCTTTTCCCGGAACAGGGAAAATAAAAGATTAATCAATATTTAGCGAGAACCAATTTTGCCTAGGAGATTTACAATGACTATTCCAGATAAAATCAAAGATGTTTATGAGAAATCAACTTGTTTGTATACGACAAATGAGGTTGAGGCAGCGCTTGATCGAATGGCGATTAATATTCACAAAGAATTACAAGCTGAAAATCCAGTTCTTGTTTGTGTTATGGTAGGAGGCTTGGTTCTTTTAGGTAATTTATTGCCACGTTTAGATTTTCCTTTAGAAGTAGATTATGTACATGCGACTCGTTATCGAGGTGGGTTAATTGGCAATGAAATAGTTTGGAAAGTAAGGCCATCAGAGAATTTAAAAGGACGTACAGTTCTTGTTGTTGATGATATTCTTGATGGAGGTGTTACTTTGGCAACAATTATTTCTGAAATAAAGGCTTTAGGTGCAGCAAAAGTATATAGTGCTGTTTTAGTAGACAAATATCGTAAGCGCGTAGCAAATGGGCTACCAAAAGCTGATTTTGTCGGTTTAGAGGTTGAAGATCATTATATATTTGGTTATGGCATGGATTACAACGAATATCTTCGCAATGCCCCAGGTATTTTTGTAGTACATCCAGATCATGAATAAAATAACAAAAGAGTTTTAATGCGATTAATATTGTCACTAGCATTATGTTTAAGCAGCAATGTTCAAATTGCTGCTTAGGATTCCGTTACAAATTGAGCCTTGATGCCTGGTTTACTTTTTTACTTCTTCAGAATTAAATAATTAGAAATTATTATCATGGTTTTGGGGAATCTACTTAAGAAATATAATTTTGATGAGTTCCTGGATGAAATTTAATTATCCTGATCATTTATGCCATTCAACGATATCAGCAAAGTTATTGAAAGGGTCATGTTGCTTTAATCTTGCCTTAATCATAGTTGTTTAAAATATGCGCCTCTCAGGGTTTTTATAGTCTTGGTCAATTAAATATTTAAGTAGAGGTTAATCATGGCATTTACATACAATGATATGAGGAAATTTAATAAACATTTTGATGGTGATTCGCGAAATACTCTAAGCTCAGAGTTTTTGGCTCAATATATTGCAAACCAGATTTTTAATATAATGGGGAACAACGTATTGGCAAATCATCCTGTGGTGAGCAAGCAGTCCGGGATATTTGCTAAGTTTTTTAATATAATAAGCAATAATGAAAAACCTATTTTGAAGAAACAATCCGGTTGTCTTTTGATGAAAATTTTGAGCGTTTATGATGAGATTCGACAAAGAAAAGATGAAGAAATTGCTCATGAGATAATATTAAAAAATATTGGTGGCTCGCTACCGATGCTTAGTGATTTAATTAAAAAACTTGAAATCACACTCACTGAGGAAAGTAAGGGATTGCTGGAGACTATACAAAAAGCCTACAACACTCGAGCACAAGGTATTTGTCTTTCATATGCGACGAACCATTTGTTCACTAGCGATGAAAATATAAAACATAAGATCCAGGTGTCCAAAACAGATAGAAACATAAAATATAGTGTACAAGATATAAAAGAAGACTTGCAGTTGCTTCCAGTGGGTTCAAGCGAAAATCGTTTATACAAGGGTACTATTTAAAATACACTAAAATTTGTCAAATACTTTCATGCGCTTATTTTGAGCAATGATTCTATTTGATAAAATTTTTGCCATACACTCATGAAATTGCGCTATTAACTGAGGAGTGGTTGCTGATAATTTTTGAATGAACTCAATGTCTATTTCATAAATGATGGTTGTTTGAGATGCGATTAAAGTGGCGCTTCTTTTTTTATTAGTATACATAGCGATTTCGCCTAAAATGTTTCCTGAGTCAACGGTAAGTATTAATTTACGTCCAACATACACATTAACTTGTCCGCGATGGACAA
Source organism: Legionella cincinnatiensis (assembly GCF_900452415.1). NCBI lineage: Bacteria > Pseudomonadati > Pseudomonadota > Gammaproteobacteria > Legionellales > Legionellaceae > Legionella > Legionella cincinnatiensis. The sequence continues at coordinate 1,911,397 of NZ_UGNX01000001.1, forward strand.
GTAATACATTCGAAGTTTTTTCTCCCTCTTTGCAAATAATAGCATTTTCTTCATAGTAATTTGGTTGGATATTTTCTTTAATAATTTTTATCAGCTCTGATGAAAATCCAATATCTGATAATTGGTTTTCAAGGTTTAACTCTTGTAGATGAAGATGTGGGTATTTACCAATTAATTGATTTTCACACCATTGGAAAGCTTGTTCACGATCTTTAAAAAATTTCAACCAATTCGTATCTTTTTCTAAATTTGAGAGATTAATGATGCTTGCATGCATAGTGTCATTCATGGAACAGAAGACAAAAGTTACTTCATTTTTTAAGGACAATTGTTTTAAGTTTTTAAATAAGATGACTAAGGAAGAATCTATATTGGTGGTTAATTCAAAATCTAAAATAATGTAATGAATATTAGATAATTTCTCTATTGTTTTATTAATGTTGTAAACCGAACCAAAAAATAGAAATCCTTGTAATTTAAGATACTGAATTTCATCTCTATGCTGCATTAATATTTTATCTAAATCGGGTTTCCTCATAAATGATGAGTGAAAGACAGCACCTGAAAATTGGTGTTTAATAGGATTTACCATGCTGTAACGAAAGGCAAAAAGAATAGTAGAAATAACAATGCCTAACCCTACTGCAACAATGATATTAAAAAAGATAGAGGCGGCAACGATAAGCAAAATAATTGAGTATTCAGAGGCACTCACTACTTTCCATGCTTTAATCAGCCAATCGTATAAAAAGCTAATAGCAATATAAAATAAATAAGCTCCTATAATTAATTTGGGTAGAAACGCTACAGCGTGTGTACCCAAAAAGAATACAATAATAGCTGGGATAAGAGCAATAAATCCTGTGATTTTACTTTTTCCTTGTTCTTTAACGAAAGTGGTTGCGGTCACTGAAAGATAACCAATAATTCCTCCTAATAATCCACTAGCCATATTCGCTTGGCCAGTAATTTTCAATTCTTGGTTCAAATCAATCGATGTTTCTGTAACAAACTCTAAACTACTTACGTTGAGCAATAGTGCAATAAAGCTCAGTAAAATGATTAGTCCTATGCAATTTAATAAATCTAATGAAAAGAAAAAATGAAATGAACTCAAATGAAAATCTAATGATTGTGATGTTGAAATATTATTAAATGACACAAGCATAAAACCGCGGGTGCCTGCCTCCGCAATTGTAATATTCATTGCATGTAAGACAATATAAAATAAAATAATTAATAGAAAAAAAATGCCTTGCAAAATATAGGGGTATTTGAATTTCATTTTTAAAAAAAAGATAAGAAATGCAGCTATAAGTGCAGGAAGCCAATGTATCAGTATTTCAGGAGAAAACCATAGAGCCCAGTGATGGTAATCTATTGGGTGGCCCACGAGTAAATTTAAATTTGCTGAGAAAATTAACCGCCCTGTGGCTGCAAAAAATCCGCAAATAACAGGATAGGGCAGGTAACGAATGATATTGCCAAGCTCGAATTTACCCACTAAATAAAAAATAAGTCCGACAATAAAAGTGGTACATCCTATTGTTATAAGTGTAGTCGTAAAAATAACTTCCGTACTTGCTCCTATAGGTAAGCTTTGATAAATAATAATTGCTAAAGTGGCATATAAAATGGCTGCTTCATCTTGAAATTGGGCAATTGCATAATTAATTTTCGAACGTAATAAACTATTTGTTCCAATGATAATCAATGATAGGATAAATAAATTGATTATCATTGGAACATAATTGCTTAAAATACCTTGATAAATAATTGAGGAAAAAGCAATTATAGAAATAATATTATCAATACCTATGATCAATCCTGCCATAGCTGTCGTGATAAGTTGGCTGCGAGTCATTCCTATTTCCTAGATGCTTATCCCTATTTTGAGAGTAAGATATTTTGTGGCTTTCAGCAAATTTCTTATTTAATTGTTTTTGTAATGGAATAAAGCTCCGTTTCTCTTTGCGCATTTCTTACGGCAGTGAGTTGGAGAAATCTATTTTTTCTGATGGAACCAAGGTTAGTGAATTTTGTTTTCATCTAAACTCAGTTCCATTGCAAACTAGCTGATAGACTGTTTTTCAATGATATAAATAAGTTTTTTTTCTTCCTCGGTGGGCAAGTCAACTAAAGAAGAGGGGCTAAAAAAAAATTGTTTTAGGGAAACGGGGGGATCGAGCTTGCCCTTCTTATCTAGACCCTTTTTTGCCATGTTTCTCACATCAGGAGTTATGGCGTGGGTATTAAGAAACTCTAATTGGCTGAGCATTAATTTTTGTCGTTTCTCATCATATTTATCCCAACTATTAAATTTTTCTGTCAAATTAGCAGCTAATGTGGGATTTATTTTTTCTAATTGTAAAATAACATCAACAATTAATCGGTAACCTTCACCTGATGAAGCATGAAAACCATATGGATTTTTAATAAATGCACCCAATAATGCATTGATTTTATTAGGATTGGATAAATCAAAAGCAGGATGTAACATCAATTGAGTAACATGTTGTACTACGTTTTTTGTATGTGCTGCTGCTTGAACATTAAACCAGTAATTAACTGCACTTACATCCTCTTGCCAATAATGATAATAGCGCTCGAGAAGCACATCTGATTTACTGCTGTTGTACTGAAGCAATAAATTTAATGCAGACATGCAATCTGTCATATTTTTACCTAGTGAATCATTAAATTGTTCAATTAATGCTTGCTCTGTTTTCTCTGGTTGCACGGAAAGTAGATAATCATGAGATACATGTTTTAAGCGGCGTAGACCTGCGGCGAAAATATCGAATGAGATAAACGGTGAGTTCTCAGGTATAGGTAACTTGTCCAGATTTTTTTGCACGTGCAGTAAGTCTTCTTTCAATTCTGTTGCAAGTTGGTTTTGTATTAATTGACGAGCTTGCGTGATTTTTTCAAAATCCTGATTTTGTAATTCGGCAAATAAAATTTCTTCTGAGGGGATGGCTATAAGTTCAGCCAGTAACCAATAATTTAAGGAGTGAGTGCTCTCTTTGAGCAAATTACGGTATACCTGAAAAAATTGAGGTTCAAATACAATTGACTTACCCAAACAATAATCATTCACCATTCGTATAATCAATCTTTTTGCTGCTTCACACCGATTATAGGTATTTGTATCATGTTGCATTAATAACAATAATTGTTCAGTGCTGTAAGTAAACTCAAGTGAAACAGGAGCTGAAAAACTGCGTAATAAAGATGGGGTAGGGTGAGAATCAATATTATCAAAATGAAACTCCATCTCAGGGTTATCCACCGTAATTAGAGTATCACTTAGAATTTCTGCACCATCACTATCGAGCAATCCTATCACAATAGGTATTGGTCGATCTTTGCTTTCTTTAATTTTAAATTTTAAAGAATATCGTTTTGTTTCTGCATTATATGTGTCAGTAACAGCTACGTGTGGGATGCCTGATTCAGTAAACCACTTTAAAAAAGGATGCATGTCTTTTCCGGTGTATGTGCTTAATGAATCTAATACATTTTCTAAGGTAACCGCTCCACCATCATTTTCTTTTAAAAATTGAGTCATGCCGGCATAAAAATCTTTTTCGCCCAAAGAAAGCATCATCATGCGAAAAATATCAGCGCTTTTTTCATAGGCGGCAGGAGTATAGAGGCTTCTCACATTAGTATATGTGTCTTGACGTGGGGCGCGTTCATCAAGATTTTTCCCGTCAAGAATACGGATTAAATCCGTACCAAACAAATGCTCACGCAACATGGCCGCTCTAAATGTCGTTAGCCCCTCTTTAAAGGGTAAGTTAAACCAGTCACGAATTGTAACGCGATCTCCTGACCAATAATGAAAATATTCATGGGCCACAACTTCTAATACGCGTAAAATATCATTATCAGTACGTGTTTCGGGGGTTGCGAATAAATTTGCAGTATTAAACAGATTTAATCCAGTAGGTTCTGACGCTCCTGAAGCATATTTATCAACACCTGCAACCATATGTTGAGGTAAATCACATTCTAAATTAAAAGTGTTTTCTTCCCAGCGCATCGCTTCTTTTAAGGTCTCTTTAGCAAAATCACACTTTGCAGTAGCAGTAGGAGGCACGTAAAATTCAATAGGCAACTCACGATTAGAACGAGTCTTAAAATAAGTTACCGATTTTTGCAGTTTTCCTGCAACTAAAGCAAAAAGATAACTGGGTTTAGGAGTCATATCCAACCAAGTCACTGAATGGAGCCCATCATTTTGGTCTTTTTGCTCTATCAGTGTTCCGTTAGAGAGTAATACTGGATAATCTTTCTTTTTAGCAATAATGGTTGTTTTATATGTGGCTAAATTATCGGGGCGATCGTGGCAGTATAAGACACGTCGGAGACCTTCAGTTTCAGCTTTAACAAGAATTGTTCCTTCCGTTTCATACAAACCGAATAAATCAGTGTTTTCGCCTAAACGGGTTGTTGTTTCAAGTCTAAACGTTTTTCCTTGAGGAATATTTCTGATAATTAAAGAATCTTTTGTAATCTCATATGCTTCAGGAGAGAGTATTTTCCCATTAAGAGCAATTGATTCCAAGGTCATATTCTCACCGTCTAATGCTAAATTAATGGAGTGGGATTGTGATTTTGGATTTGGTTCAATAGTCAAACAAGCTTTTGATTGTACAGGTTTTTTAGAAAGATCAATTTCTAAATCAACATGTTTTACTAAATAATCAAGAACCTGATAGTCACTTAATCTAAATACTCCAAGATGGTTTTTCATGAAAACTCCCTAATTCATGTTAGATTCAGGAGCAACAATATAAGATCAAAATGGTTATTTCAACTGAAATAATGGTTCTTAGAATTCAAAAGTGTATCGATGAGTCTAAGTAATGTGAGTTTCGTGTGAGAAGAGGTTCTATTCATGAATGCTTTATTAAATCAAATTCGTTAAACCACATAATGCTTATTGCTTTTACAGAGCTTCTTGATGGGGCAATTACTTAACTTATTGCGACATTTTAGGGTGCATAATAGCTCCTATATAATGACCATCTGGATCAATGATAAAGGCGCCATAATAATGAGGGTAATAATGGGTTCTATATTTAGGTTCGCCATTACATGTTGCCCCTTGTTGCAAAGCTATAGTGTAAAACTGTTCCACAGCTTTTTTATTTTCTGCAACAAAAGTAATATGGCTAAAATAATCACTCTTTTTCCCTTCGCCAAACCAGAATTCAGGCTTACCTTGTTTGCCAAATCCCGCCCACTGATTTTGTTCTTTGATTAAAGTAATGCCTAACGGTTCTAAAACATGGCTATAGAATTTTTTTGATTGTTCGTAATTAGAAACGGTAATTCCAACATGATCAAGAATCATCAATAATCTCCTCGATTTTTATAGCTCATAAAAATGATCATTATCCTCCAAAACTCATATAAATTAAATTGAACGCGTTCTCATCGGCAATACTAACCATCCAATTAGTCCATCACATAATGAAAGTTGGGAGCGAGGAGCCAAAAACATCCATTAATTTTATGAAAATATTACATTATTTGAATCTTTTATATCACACATAAAAATTATCGATTGGATTATTATTGGGTTAATTGATTAAATTATGGATAAATACTGTGGTTAGGAGAAAAGTGATGACAAAACCAAAGAAAATTGTTGTATTCGATATTGATGGACCAATAAATCACCATTGTGGTGGTGGCGACAATGGCGAGCACTGCAATGAGTATAATTTTTTGCCAGGAAAAGATAGAAAACAACACTTTCCTAATAGTAGCGATCAAACAGATTTTTTTGTAAGCAACCTCTCTTATTTAAAATTAACATTGGAAATTTTATCTAAAAATGGGATTCAACCAGTGATTGGCTCCCAGAGAATTCACATGTTAGATGAACGTTATAAACCGGTTAAAGAAGCCATGTATAATGGACTTAATCATTTTTTCGGAAAAAACCGATCTTATCTCAAAGAGGATATTGCTAAAGAAATAGGTGGAGAACTTGTTGGCTTAGATTCTAACAGCTCAAAGAATGAGATATTGGAAAAATATAAGAATAAATATGAATTAAAACCCCAAGATGTTATTTTAATTGATGATAATAGAGGGTATGAAAAACCGGCTAAAGCGAGTCAGTATAAATTTGTTTTTGCACCAAGAAGAGCTCAAATTAACTCTGTAGAGGATAATGCATATCTTTATGAAACACTTTTTATGACGATACCTGCAAAAGATATTTATAACAGTGTAGAAAAGTCGAGTGCAAGCAATAAAGAAAAATGTGATTTTAAAAAGCAATTATTAACGCACCAATTATTTCACCTCTCCAAGGTTACGAAGGATCAGTTAGAATTATTAAAAGAAAAAGAGTTGCCTTCAAACTCAATTGATATGAAACCAAAAGATACTGCTGCAAGACAAACCTTACAGGTTCTTCAACATCTTATTGTGGATAATAAGTGGGAGCTTGGCTATTTTGGCGGAGTAAGAATCCGTGATGAAAACACAGGTGCTCGTAATATTATACCTAAAGGAATGTATGAAATTTTAAAAGAAATTGAAAAAGCTCAAAAAGGACATACAACTTGGAGCAATGCATTAACTGTAGTACAGAATAAAATTGCTGCATCAGCAGATAGAAAAGATCATGGTTTCTTTAATAAAAGAGGAGAAACAACGCAAGCCTTTTATGACAAAACCAGACAGATGCTTCAAGAATTACGTGATCAAGAATCCAAAGAAAAGGTACCTGAACTTTCAAGTCCTGTTTCGTAATTTTAAATAGGGACTTTTTAGTTTTTAAAGGGTTAATACTTACTAGAGTTGGCAGAGCCTTAGGGCTCTGAACGAGCTAAAGTGCTGTATTGAGGATATGGCAATACGAAAGTTATCATTAATGGTTATAAGGATAATAAACCAGGAACTCCATTTTCATCCTTATGAAGTACTCAAAGGGAATGATTTTTTTATTACAGGCAGCGCTGTAGTAACGTCAGGCTCTCAAATCAGCTGTTACTTTTTCAATTAGAGCATTATCGATCGCTTCATTGTGTTAATCAGTTAAGAGATGCTTTTAAACAATACTCCCTCGACTTTTTGACTAATGGTGCCTTAGATAGATATACAACTAAAGATGCCGGTAGATTACGAGGTAATGTTGCTGATCTTTATAAAGAAATAAAAGAAAATCTTGATGAACTTGCCAAAAATCAATGTTTAATAAATAAGTATGTAGAAAAAATAAACAGTGAAATTGACTCAGCCGTAGGGTGCTTTGAACACAAAAATCATCTTAGTTTTACATTACCAACGGGTGGTGAAACAAAAACTCAGAAAATACGTAAAATTACGCAACTAGGTCTAGGAATCGGTAGTATAACTAGTGGTGTGCTTGCTGTTGGTGCTGTAATTATAACGCCTATATTTCCTCCTGCAGCAGCTGGCGCTATTGTTTTTGGTGCTAGCGCTGCCGTTTGTGGTCTTGCAGGCTCAACCATTTCTATTTGTAACAGTGCAGAAAATTATTTGAAATATAAAATACCGCCCAATAGTCGGGAAAAAATAGTAATGACACTATTAGCTACTTCAGTCCTAGCGGGTGGGTATAATGCTGTGTTAAGTTCTTCTTTACCTATTGTTAATTCGCTTATTTCTGGCACAAACAATGCTGCAAAAATAACTTATGGAACCGGTGTAATTGGAAAAACACTGCATCATATTCCTGATCAAAAAAAGCTAAAGAATGAAATAAAAGCAAACACACCGGAACAAAGTCCTTCCAACTCAAACATGCCTAATCCCTCACACAACAGATAATAAAAATATTCAGCCTCTATTCATTCAATGAATAAAGGCGAACATTCAATAAAAAAACTATTGAGGCTTAGAATAAGTGTCATCGTTAGGTGATGGAACATAGGAATCTGTAATTGATTTAAATATGTCTAATCGATGAGATTTACTTTTATTGGTTAGCAGAGAAAAGTTGAGCAAAGAATCAATCGTATGGGTATCCTTAACTTCCGCACTCGTTAATATTTTGTTTACATCTTGCACTAACATCTTAAATCCAGGAGAAGTATCCATATGATTTAATTTGTTACACGCATCAATAAAAGCTTGAGCAGTTTTTAATGTGCTGTATTTTTTTAGAATTATCCTTAATTGATCAAAGTTAATATCAACTTTGTGATTTAAACTTGCAAAAGTATCCCTTTCTAATTGATTGAGAAACTTAATCCATGATTTTTTTTCTCCACCTATATCTAAAAATTTTGCAATTTTATCTAAAGTGGGAATAAAATCTGAGCTCCAAATGCCCAGATCGTTACTTGATTTAATATAAAGGAGAGTGAGTCCGAAAAGATGTCTTGAAAATTCAGTTAATGTGACAGAATTAGGTTCCTTATCCCCAAATTTTGAAAATGCTTTGTCAATAAGTCCTAAGAAAAACTCCATTTCAGGTTTTGCTTCCACCTTATTAATGCATAAAAAGAGTTCGTTTAAAAATAATTCCCCATCTTTTCTTTTTTTAATTGGCAGTTTATCCAATAAATTATGCATTATTTCTAAATACCACATACTTAGCTCATGTAATCTAAAAGAGCATATAATAACAAAAATACATTAAGTGATTATTAATAAATCACTATAGGGTAAAGAAATTTATCTTTTATTTTAATAACTCAAGTTGAAGATACTCAATTCGTCCGTATGGACGAATTGTAAACACGTTCTCCTAGACCTAGAAGTAAATATTTTAATGTGTTTTACTTTGCACAAGCATTTTATTCGTTAAAGCAATTGCTAAAGCAGAAATGAGGAGAGTTAAATGAATAATGACTTGCCACATTACCGAAAAATTGCTGAGTTTGTTGGGATCAATAAATGTTCTTAATAAATGAATGGATGAAATGCCAATTAATGAAAGAGCTAGCTTTATTTTCATAGCACCTGCATCGAGATGATCAAGCCATTCGGGCTGATCGGGATGTGAGTCTAATGCGAGGTGAGAGACAAAAGTTTCATATCCTCCCATGACAACCATAATCAGGAGATTAGCGATCATGACAACATCAATAAGATCCAGTACCCCTAACATGATGAGAGTATCATCAAAACTGTTAAGATGAGTTATTAAATGAAACAATTCATACACAAAACGATAAACATATACAGCCAAGATTAAAATAAGACCTAAATATAATGGAAGTTGTAACCATCTTCCCATAAAAATAAACTGACTAATGCCTCTTTTTAAATTACTCATATGATACACCTTTTACTCATTAAAAAATTTTGTTATCGAACTGCATTTAATATGTTGATGCTCTAATTTATCAAGCAGGGAATTTAAAATATTTTTTGCCTTAGGTCGATTAAAAACTTTTAAAATTATTATTCTAATAAAAAGCAGAATTGATTACGGTACTATTCTTTTTAGGACGATTGTACCCCCGCAACGCGGGGATGGCTATGTGCTTCTAAAGAGGTTTTCACAGAAGATGAACATTATTTTATAAATCCAAAAAGTTAAGGTGTCTTATTGTGAGTTTGTTCCTGCTGCATTTCATTTTGTACTGGTTTTATTGTTGGTCGTTGAAACAAAGACAATGAATGGAGCGGTTCCTCAATCTCTACTTCATCGTTATTTTTCTTAGAAGAGTTTTTCTCATTTTCATCGACTAATTTTTCGTACAATATCGCATGGGAAGCTGGAACCTCTTTTTTAACAATATGGGTTTCCTCTTTGGGAGTAATGATCCAACGAAAGAAAGGAAGTTGGCTAAGAAAGTTGGCAAAAGAAAGCTGTCCTGCCCACCAAGCACGAAGATTGGGAAATAAAATTCCTTCACCTCGCCATGCAGCACGAATGTCTGCAAGAAATCCAACGAGCAGACTTGGATTTTTTACAATTTGTACACTACCAGCAGCAGTAGGATCATAATGTTCTTGCAGTCGTACTTTTTGAATATCTTCAACGATTACAGAATCTTGTTTGATTTGTTTTAATTCACTTAACCATCGTTTTAACAGTTTGGGCGTTTTGATGTTGTGGATAGGAGTACTTTGCTCTATATCCTTCTGATCTTGGGGCAATTGCTCTGTAAATTCACGCCAAAGTTCTTGCGCTTTTAGATTATGTTGTTTCAGTTGCTCATGGATGATGTCGATATTTGGGTTTTTTTGTTCTAATTGAGCTTCAATTACTTGAAGAGTTAGGTCTTTACTGTGATTGTATTTTTCTAAAAACTCGCTCCAAGCTATTGTTAAATCATTATCTTCAGTTTGAAGTGCTGCATAACGATCTGAAAAATACGATAAGTAATTATCATAAGCACGATGGAACAAGCGGCGAAGCTCTTTCGTATGGGTTGCAAAAATTTGCAGTTTTCTAATAAAGTCCTCGGGATTAAGATAGAAATCAGTATTAACTTGGTTGATACCAAAATCCTTTTTAAGTTCATTGAGATTCAAAACCATTTGTGTCTCACCAATCGCACCATATCGTCCAGAGCGGCCAATAATTTGACCATAACTTCTTTCTCCATGAGGAAGATAAGTCAGTAAGACTTTAAGCCCTGCCTTATGAGCTTTCTCTTTGAGTTCAATATCAACACCTCTTCCTTCCATCTCAGTGGTAATAGTGACTTGGCCTGGTTTTCCAGCTTCATTTTTAATATAGTTTGCTTCAGAAATGGATTCATCATAATCGATTCCCGCATGAATACGAGTCAGTTTGGGCAAACCCTCTTGATTTCGTTTTGATTTTAAACGCTCCTCTAATTTATCATGAAGTATTTTAGATTCATTGTCGTTTTTACAAATCAAAAGAATTGGTTGATGTTTCGCTCTCGACTCCAAGATATGATCGACTAACGCATCTAATTGTTTTGTTTCATTTTGAGTAATGCGAGTAGGGCGATCAAAACGGCGTATTCCTTTATGTCTTGGTACAAAGATAAATTGCGTTCCAAATTCAGATTGAGCTTCTCTTTGTTCCATCTGTGAGCCTATAGTCCCAGTTACTGCATGTAAGCTGCCTTGATTATAGGCTTTAAGTAGGGTATTAGAAGAACTACTAAAGGTAATTTTTCTTATAGGATCAATGTTAAAAACACGTTTCTTATTTTTACATTGCTCAAGTGCTTCTTTTAGATATGGATTTTCTATATTAGGGTTTTGTGCTTTTATGAGACGATTGAGTTCGGCATGTAAGCATTGATGCACTCCATCACCAAAATTAGAGTTCTTACTAATACGTGAACCGATGAGACACATCGCAGCAGCTACTTTTTTATCACCAAGCGGAGTCGGCGTGGTGGCATCAGCTACAACTGTATAATCAACATTATATTCCAGATGACGAGCTGTATAGGCTGCATCTTGCCATTTTTCTAGTTGTGAGACAGGTATTGATTTAATAATTTGGAATAACCCGGGGTTTCTTGTCTCAATAAAAGTGAGTAGTTGTTCATTGCAACGTTGTTTGTTTTCTAAGTATGTTTTTTCAGTATCACTTTGCGCAAAAAAATCCATCAGTAATGGGAAAAGTGCTAGCAAATCGATATTTTGCTTAGGGATTGTCGAAGAGTAGTTATATTTTAAATTTGCAACATCAAAATAAGTGACATCGGCTTCATCCAGTAATAAGGCTCGTTTTTCAGGATCTTTATTAAGTACTTGATCCGATTTATTTTGGCTGAATGCTTTATTACGAAACAGGCATAGATTTTCAGGATCAGAGAAATTAATTCCGCCCATTTTATAATCTTCAATTTTAGATGAAGAGGTAATGAAATTAACTTCAGCGCCCAGAGAGTTAAAGAAAGGCAATGAGTCAAGGTAATCACGTTCTGCAAGAGCTAAGTTGCTGGTCAAAAAATCTACAGTTTTGCCTTTAAGGAATTGACAGGCATTTAGAATCATCATGATTCGTGTTTTTCCTTCCCCAGTTCCTATTTCAGCAGTAACTTTATTACCTGTTTCCAAGAGGGAAAGGATGGCTATAATTTGAGTGGTATTTAGCTCATAGGAGCGTCCAGGTACTTGGCTTTTACCCACAAATTCTGGAAGACGACCTTTACATCGATGTAATAACTCTGCTGTGAGCATAACCATTTTAATATGATTTGCAGGTGGTCTTTCTTTAAATAATTTAAGTTGGTCCAATATTTGTTGGGTAGATAAGTCTCTTACTCGTTCTTGTTCATTTTTAATTTCATCAAGATAGTCTTGAGTGAATATTTTTTGGACTTCAGGCATCTGTTTCAGCGTTTTTTTCGCAGCATCGAGCTTGAATCCATTTTCTTTTTCACGTCCGTCATGGGTGCTTGTGGCACAAGGGTGTTTGTCGAAGTATTGGTATCGTTCTTCAACTTTTCTTTCAGATATTTCTGTTCCAGATCGTACTGTTTTAGTCCAGTCTATAAAGGTGGATAAGGAAGGAAATGGGGCATGTTGATAGTACTTGTGAAGAAATTGAGTGATTGAATCATTTTCTTTATTTTCATGAATAAATTTAAGAAAAGTGTGGACATCTGCTTTGCTGCATTTCACTCCATTATTCATTTGGGTGATTACAGCATTAATGTAATCTTTTTGCAGATGTTGAGATAATTCATTGTATTCTTTGGAGTTAAACAATTCGATTAAATCTTTTACACCGCGATCAGGAAGACCTCCTGAATAGTGGTACATGAGACTTAACACCAGATTTTGATGATCAAGAGCAACTAACTTATCAATAAGTTGACATATATCGTTATGATTTTTGCTCACATTATCTGGCGAACCCTTAAGAGCCATGCTAATAAAGTGATTCGTACGAGTGGAAATATTGCTGTATTTTTGAATTAATTCTCTTTTTTTCGCGTGGAGATGAAGGACAACATTTTGGAAACTGTGATTTTCTTTATTCTTGATTGTTTGGAGATCTTTGTATGTATTTGATTCCTTTTCTACTAATTCTGGAGTGAGGCCAAGTGATTCCAAGCTATCTAGTTCTTCTCCAGTTACCTCATCAGTAGGGGGGGTCTTCCAGAAATAGCTTAAAACATTTTGGATGAGGTTTTTATTTTGTTGTTGGGTAGAGCGCTCCTCTACTGCTTTGATGATTTCAGTAATGCGGGTGCTAATTGCTTGGCAGTCTTTAAAATATTCGTTGTCATTTACTGAAAGCATTAAAATTGCATCAATATCTTGTTTAATTTTCTTTAGTTTATCGACTGATTTAATACCAGAGTTAGGATTGTCTATTAAATCGGAAATAGAGTCCCTTAATTCGTTTAATTCTTGCGGATAATCCATTGCTTCAGGGACTTTTGCTTTCGTATGATATTCATGGAGTGAGCCAGGCATGCTCAGGCAGACTAGTTCGGCTGAAAAATTAAATGCTTCCTTACGTGTGATTTGTTTTTTTAAGAGTTTGGGGTAAAGAACATCCAGTAAGTAGCTGCATTTTGCAAGGGAATTGGTTATATCCCCTTTATTTGATCGGTGCTCTTGAATGAGATTCATATACTGTTCAAACTCATCAAAGGAGTTGTTTTTTGTAATGCTATCAATAAGAGCCTTAAATTGTGTCAGATAACTAGGCGGGCCAGGATGATGGTTGCGTGACAACAGTCCATTAGTTTTAAATGCTTCTTGACAGAACTCAAAGAATCGTATTTTTTGAGCGGGAGTTAAAATTTTTGTGAGACTTACTAAGCTTCTTACAAGAGCCTCATGTTGATCTTTTTCTTCCTCATTATCAAAGTTACTGACCATCTGTTCAATTAGCGAGCATGTCTCTTTTTGAGTACACTCAAGCTCTCTGAACAGTGTACTAAAATTAACTGCGTCTTTAAGATCAAGCAACATTGTTCCACTAAAGTGGTTGCCATAGTGTTCATGCATCCATTCCCGAATCTCTTTTTTAGTTGTTGGTTTGGAACGGCAAATCAGAATCATTAAATCATCTTGGATTTTATTGAGTACTGTGTAGTTCAGCTTATTAGGATGGTTTCTGTTTTGGATTAATTGTAATAAGGATAAGCCATAGGGTAATAAGTTTTGAATTTTTTCTTGGTACTGAGCATTGTTTGGATTAGTGAGTCTTCTTTTATAGGGCTCAATGATTTCATTGACTAATCGCGTTTTATTTTCATATTCTAAATGAAAGGAAGTAAGTAGAGGTAATAATACTTCTTTTGGATTTAATTCCGGAGGATTCGCTGTATTGACGTTTGCATCGGTCAATGCTTCACAGGCGCTAATGAATTGTTCTAGAAGAGTGATATCCTGCGGTTCAGGAAAGTATTGGCCATCCTTATTTGCTTTGATGGTTTCTGTTTTAATCAGACGAATTGCATGCATCATGCTCTCAGGATAATCTTTATAGAGTGAGGCTGCCTTATCCATTTTTTTCATCATGTCTTTTTGGACCGCTTGTAACTCTAAGAGACTAAGTTTGGGATCGAGAAATTTATATTCAGAAAGTTTCAATAATTTGTTTAAATAACTCATGGGTGGAGTAACAGGCATGTCCATAATAGGTTTTAATGTTTGAATACGTACGGCTGGAGTTCCTCCTTGCGCATCGATGCCTTTTGAGAATAATGCTCGTCCCACGGTACTACGATTCGCTTTAAGTCGCTCTAGAGAATCGAGTTTTATCATTCTTGTCTGAAAGCTTTCCCATTCTTCAAGTACGGCTTTGGCGTCAAAACCTGTTTTCGCATTTGTGCTTGTTGATTTGGCTAAAATATAAAGCATACGTATTTTAGCTTCATTATTGATTTCTTGATTTGAAAACAATTCATCAATAATTTTTCTATACTGATCCAAAGGTAAATGTTGCTCTTGGGTAGCAAGATAACGATAAAAAGCAGGTTTAACCAGTTCTGGATTGCTGTTTTTATCTTGTACTAAGAGCCTTTTTACCCATTCAAGCTCTCCTCTTTCTCCCAAGTTAGTTTCCACTTGCATTTCTGGAATAATAAAATGGAAATTATTAGGATTGGGAATGATGATGTTATTGATACACTGCCATTGAAAGGCTTGATCGTGGGGATGACATTTATTTAAAAGATCTATAAGGGCAGTGAGTGTAGGTAAGAGCTCTTTTTCATCTTTAATCGTTTTTATTTCGTGAAAACTTAAGCCCATGTGTTCGATGGTGTTCACTGCGTCAGTAAATTGTTTAAATAAACCAGGTAAGTCACTATAACCAATTTTACGGCCATGATTTTGGATTAGAGCCATCCACCAACTTCGATGTTCTTTACTGAGGTTGGCAATTTTAGAAAGTGTCTCTTGGAATTCTTTATTGTCAATAAAAGGTAAAAAAGTTGGCATGTATTTAAATAAAGAGGCATACGTATCTATGAATGCAGGTCCTTTGTAAGGATCTTGATTGTACTCATCCCATATTTTAAATAACTGGCTTAGTCCAGGTGCTCCATATTGCCCATAAACATCGAGAAGTGCATTATATTGTTCTTTGTCAAATTTGAGTTTTGTACTCCATGTTGTAAGATTTTGTACTAATTCCCTATTATTTTTTAGGAGTCCAGGTAATGGGTGGTTCTCTTTATTAAATTGAAGACCTAGATCCTTTTTAAAGGTTTCTGCTTCTTTTCTGTTCGTTAATTCGTTCCATTTGGACAGATTTGCCCTCTGAGTTGGTAGTGACAAAATGTCAGTGACTATCTTAGTGGCAATTGGTGAACGATCCAATTTAGGTAAATCATTCGTGGGTATTACGGTTGATGGATTTTCTACCTCAGTCACAGATATTGGTTGAATTTCTGTACTTACCTCTTCATGTAGAGTAATTTCAATTCGAGGTATAATTTTTCCTTTAGGAAGTATTCTCCCCTCTGATTTTTTTGACGTAGACTGTGCTGATTGTGGAAGGCTATTTTCTAACTTTTGTTGATTCTTTTCTAAACGATGATTGGAAATAAGATTGTCCAATTCAATTTGAATTTGGGTGTTTTCCAAATGTTCTGGAAGATTAATATTCAGTGTAATTTGTTGGTGTGTTTTTAGAAAATCAAGTATTTTTTGTGCCTGAAGAGCAGTCATTTCGCTGCCCTGAATTATTAAACTTTTGACAGGGCTATCAATGAGATTTGTTAATGCCTGAGTGATTTGAATATCAATATCAGACGCAGGCACTATGTTTAAATCGAGCAAAGCGTCATCGTTTTGATATTTAAGAATTTCATGATCTCGCCTCTCAAGCATACATCCTCCTATTAAAATAGGTACTGGTCGATACATAGGCATTATAGTTTTTATTTATTAACAAAGTCTTAACATCTTTCAATTTAACAAACAAAAATTTTGCAATATAATTAGGAAATTGATCAGTGACTATGTCATTATCTAAAATAAGGTAAGTAGTTTCAGAGGAAGTTGGGCTAAATTCCCTATCTAGCTCTGCCTTTTTTTTATGGTATATCTGATATGCTTTCATGGGGACTCCACAGGAATAAAAAAATCTTTAATTGTTCATTGATTACAAAATGACATCATTAATACATTGGTTATACATTGGTTGTAGGTTTGATCCCTCCACGTCCTATCAATAAAATCATGCGAGCCCTTCAAGTCCTATTATGTGGCTCCTAATCTACCTAGTTAAGCTAAAGAGCAAAGGTTCCTTGCTTTTGATCATTGTTATCAGTTTCAGCACAGGCTGATTCCGTATTACTGTCTTCTCTCAAACTTGAAGTGCTTGTAAAAAAAGCGGGTGAAAAGTTAGAGTTTCTTGTAGTACCTGCAATGGCTCTCTCTGAAAAGACTTCTCGCTCTTCTTTAGATGCATGCTCTGTCTGTTTCTGTTGTTCTGGATTTTGAACCAATTGCATAGCTTCCATAAATTTAAAAAGACAAAGCTCTAATTTGCTCCGATAGCCCTTGCAATGTGTAGGATATTCAACGATGGGGGTTTGAGTTAACGGGCATTTATTCAGTAATCTATCATTATGAAAAATACCATCCGCATCATAAACTTGACCCGTTTCTGTTAGGTAATAGGGCTCTAGAAATAACTCCTGTGTGACAGGACAGAAAAGATTATCTCGTAGGTTGCATTTCTCCAACCATTCAGCAAATTGCTCTTTTAATTGTGTAACTTCCTGAAGGTGATCTCCATTCTTAAAAGGTTTAGGTTGGCGAAAATGTTGAATCAACTCCTCTGACGTTATATTGGGTAGACTATATTCTTTTAAAAAATCTAGAGCGTTATTAGGTTCATTTTCATCTGCTTTGGGATCTTTTAGTCCAGCTAAAATAGAATTTAATATTAGTTCAACATTATTTAATGCTTCGAGGGGGTTACCATAAAGGAACGCTCTTCCAGCTCCAACTTTCATATATACCTGATGAATGTCACAATAGCCTGAATACTCAGGTGTTGTAGAAGCTTGTTTTGCTGTAGGGATAAGAATGTTTGTTTTTTCTAGTTTTAGGATAGTAAATATTTGCTTAAGAAGTTCATCGCACTTTTCTTTAATGTTTTCTTTCATTAACTGTTGATAGCTATCAGGTCTTGAGTAATTGTCAAGCTCGTCTCCAGTCACTTCTTTCCAATTCTCACCCACAAAAGCAAATCGCACGTGCTTGATTTGTCCTCCTTTCTTATAGGTGACACTAATCATTCCCAATTTTCTACTTTCGCGAATTAGCCAATATCCTTCGGGTTTATTTCCCAACATGTTTTCGAATGTGAGAAGAATATTTTCTGCATCTGCAATAGGTGTAATTTGTCTTTTAAAAATAAGAATTTGCCCTTTATCTTCCTGTTTAAAAATTTTTTTGGCCTTTTTTTTAGAAATTTCCCAACCTAAAGAAGGATCGTCATCGTCCTCTTTAGACATTAATTTTTTTGCCGCAATTGCATCAAGTTCAGCATCTGAAAATGAAGAATCTACTGAATTTCCTAATTCATTATTTTGCGCCATTTGTTGTCTTAAGGATTCACGAATTTCTTCTTGGCTTTGCATTCAATATCTCCTAAAGTTTTATGAAATAAAAATAAACTTTATGATAATAAATTATTATTAAGTGAACTTTAGATTGTATATGGATAGATATACCCAATTTGATTTAACCCATATTTTTTCGAGGCCTTAATCACTTCTGCCATATTTTTAAGTTAAATAAAATCAAATGGTTATGAGAAAATCTGGAGGGCTCATTCTAACTTTAAATGCGACAATCATTTATATACTTTTGCTTGAGGGAGATTCTCGCTCCACTCCCTCCTAAATTTCTACTCTCATCTATAAATACCCCTTATGGGGTTAAACTAGGTACTTAGCAGTGGAAGAACGTTTTTTGCTCTGATTTTGTTAGTACAAATAATTGAACAGAAAAACATCTTTTGCCAAATCGGTTCCTGATACAGTAACATTGCTCTTGGACTCCTCTTTGGGCTCATAGAGTAGACTGTTTAAAAGAGGGGTATGAGTCCATATTATTGCCTAATTTTGAATTAATAGAATTAACATATTTTAAAATGTTGGAGATTTATTCCATGACTTTTATTGAAAAATGCCAACAGTTACATTTAACTAAAGATAGTCATTTTCACCAACTTGCTCAAGCTGCGATTGAAAGCTACTATTTAATTCCATATCCGGGAAAAACAGATATAAGACCTCAGGTCAATAGACCACGCCATGGCGGTTTACATGTCAGTAGTGCTGCACTTAACTTAGAAATGTTCCTTGAATTGTATCAGAAATATGCTCCTGACTATTTAAATGTGTTAAAAACACAAGATGGTTCTTCTTTGAATCCAGAAACGATTAAATTACTCAAACTAGCAGCCATTTATCATGATTCTGCAAATATCAATGAAATTGAAGCTGATGAGAAAGCTCATGCAGAACATTTTAAACGTGATATGTTATTGCTAGGATTTCCACCAGATGCTGTAGAACCTATCGCGTTAGCAATAGAAAAAAAAGATGGTGAGGCTGGTAAAAATAAGAAATCTTTGAAGACTAAAGAAACAAAAAATATTTATCAAAAGTTAATCCATGATGCTGATTGTCTTGACATTATTCGTGTTGTAGCAGAAAGGGGTTTTGATAAAGAGTATCTTGATATTTTTAATGACTTACAACAATTTCCTTATTTTTTAAAGGAACTCGATGAAATCATTGAAAATCACTTAGAAACACTGAGTATTTTTGAAGGTGATGGTAAGGTCGGTAATCTTCACAGTGAATGTGAATATTCCTCAAATTGTTATTTAAGTGCGCTTGAAGCAGAAAAGAATATGTTATTGCAAACAATTTTGTTTGCTTGTTTACGTGAAGGAAAAAATGTTACTTTTTCTGATATTGATATTTCTTCTCTGTCATTGTTGGATCTTTATAATCGTAAAAACAGCCCCAAAGTACGCAGCATTATTGCTGAAATCAATCCTTTGCCTCTTCTAAAAGGTATATCTGAACAACAGTTAGCTATGAAGCTCTATCAAACGGATGGTTGCTATGTGCGTGCGTTAAAAGGCACTGCATTGGATGATGAATTAAAAGTATTAAAAGAAAACAAACGCGTATTGGATAAGAGCGGTATCCATTCTACTTGCGAATTAAAACAATTTTTTGACCAACAATATGAAAATGACAAGGTTTGGGCACCAAAAGGATTTAAATGGCGTCCATGTTCTTTTCTGATGAAAGAAGCAGCTACAGAGCTTCATGGAAGTGATTTGCTGGTTATTATTAATCCGCATCATCAAGGGACTTTGGTCCCCTATTTGTATAAAAGAAATGTCGTGAGTAATAGCGTAGCTGATGGAACATTTCAATATGATTCTAAAGTTGGCTTTAATAAGAACAAGAAAGATCTTCTGGGTATTCGAGAAAAAATGATTGAGATGGAGAAGCGCAGAAAAGGAGTTTCTTCAGATCTTATTCCCGATACGGGCCTCCATTATTGGGGGAAACCAGTCCTTGGTCACAATGAAGTATTAGGTACCTATGAAGAAGAAGGTATTGTAGGTATTATTGTTGGTAATACAGAAAAATCGGCAAAAGATGCTTTATTATTACAATCAAAATTAGGGTATCCTCTTCGAGAGTTTTATAGATACTCACCGGAAAAAGGGCTAAGTTTTGTGAGTAAAACAGAAATTCTCGCGCAAGCCCGTCTTACAGCGGATGGGGTTTATCTCTCAGAAATTGAGAGTTGGATTAACAAACTTGGGTTGCCTCCTAATACCCTTTCAATCCAAACGATACTCTATGAAGAACATATCCAGCAATGGAATAATCTTCCTATGCCTGTAGTTGATTTCATTATACGCTGCAATTATACAGGACTTGATCAAATAACAACCAAAAAAATACAATTTATATTAAATAACTTACTAAAATTGAAACCAGAAAGTTTGGATTATGCTGATTTAATTATGGATGTAATTGTCAGCAATTCTGACAAGGGCACAAAGATACTTATTCATTCGTTTGATGAGGGTTATCGGTATAGAGATAAATTTATCAAAGCAATAGTTGATGATTTAGAGAAAATCATCTCCGATTCAATCCAATTGGAAGATATTATTTTGGGGAATCAATTAGTGGATGAATTGAAAACTAACACCATAAAAAATATAAAATTAGCCAACCTAGCTCCTTACCAATATACTTTTGCTCATCCAATCAATGCTCAGATCCAATGTTTTGCTTGGGTTAAGAACGGACGATCAGAAATTGAGTTTTTGTTAGACAATAATAAAAAGATTACCCGGCCGATAGATTTTTTACCCGCCATTAATAAGCAATATTTTCAAGAAAGAATTGATTCGCTTAATCTTGCAGTAAACCATGAATCAATTAGGAGTGCATTAAAAAAAATTGGCATTGAGAGACTTCATTTTAGTCTATCTCCATATGGAGGCAAGGAAAAATTAACTTTAAAATTTACGCCTAATGATCCTCATGGACATAATATAGCGATGAATGGCATAAAAAAAATTTTAGCAATAACTGATATAACAAAATACAGAGTCATCAATAAAAATGAAATAGTTACTACTTTTACACCTAAAAATATTCAAAAACTATTTGAATATTTTAATGAAAACAAGGTTCAGTTTTCTTCTCCTAAGATGTATGAAAAACACGGGTTCTTTTTTACCAATGAAAGCAAAAAGAAAGAAAGTTCTTTTTCTTGCTTTAAACAGTTATTCCCCTCTTATTTTTAAAACCATTAGGTAAGCTCCCTAAAGTTTTTTGTAGAGGGTAATTGATTAGTTGTGACTTGGTAACAGCGGCTGCTATCCCAATAAAAACAATGAAACATCACCTTCCGTTCTCATCGAGGGTGATGTTCTTTGATTTATTGTAAGTTAGTGACTGTAATTACTGAAGAAACACCTTGTGCTTTCGTATTAGGATTATACATTGCTTCTGCATAAGCTGGAGGAACAATGTATTTTCCAATGTTAACCGCTTTGATTTTATAAACAATTTCTTTAGCAGAAGAATCTATGCCACCAAAGAAATTTACCCGATCTTCACGTATGTCTATGTAATCCATAGTATCATTTTTTACTGAATCGTTTACTACTTCAAATCCCCCAGGTAAAAGATCTTCAATTGCGATATTGGGTAGATAATCGCTTTCTAAAGCACGGATGTGGATATGTACTTCAATTTCGCTGCCTAGGGTTGTTGAATTGATCGCATTCCCTTTACTGTCTTTGTATTCTCGGAAAATTTCTAGGCCTTGTTTTAAAGGGGTATCTGGCATAATTCGGTTAAAACCAGATTGCATCAGCTGATAGAAAAATGTTTGTTTATCAGGATTATTAAACTGTATTTTTTGGACAGCATTATCAATTTCAGTTTTTTGATAATTTGAATTAGTAATGGGGACGTTCATTTTCTGATTATTCGCCATAATCTTTGTCATTGATAAAGCAGATGCGGCGTCATTAGATACGTTTTGATGATAAGCACCTAGTGCAAGACTTGTATAGCCGGATAATACTGTATTTATTTCATTATTATTAATTGCTTCAATTAATCGCATTAATAATTGATTTCCTACTTGTGGCAATAAGTTAGGGAAATGTTTCGCAACAATATATAAGTATTGAGCATCTGCTATAGCGCTATTATAAAAATCGGTCACATATGCTTGATTGTTCTGCGGCTTATATAGACCAATCAATTGATTTGCTTCATCATGACTTTGTAGCAATTGATAAGAAGCAGCGATATAGACTGTGGTAATATCTTTTTGCCATGCTTTTGTTTTGTCTTTTTCTAAATACAATTGCAGGTTTGCTAGATAGTTTGTAGTTACAATTTCATTGCGTGTTAAAACATAAATCGCATAAGCCTGAATTCTAGCTGCTTCCATATCTGAAACATTTTGACTTGCTAATGTTTTAAGATAATTAATACCGTTAAAGAATAAATCATTAGGTACATTAAATCCTTGGGTTCTTGCTTCAGTTAGGAAGTGCATTGCATAAACACTTGCAAAGTCGTTGCCGTCATTGTCGCCAAGTCCAGGCCAATAACTAAAGGCTCCATTAGACATCTGGCGTTGGCTTAGCATTTGGACCGTGTCATTTACTTTCTCATGTACTTGTTTTGTTTCTTCACCAAATCCAGTTTGGTTATTCATGGCGAGCAAGGGTAGGGCTTTGCTGGTTAATTGTTCTGTGCAGCCATAAGGATAATTATCAAGATAACGTTGTAAGCCAAAAACCAGAATCATTGGGCTTGTCGAAACAGTAGCATTCACTTTTCGATACTCAGGATACAGTGTTTGCATGATATCTAATGTTTTTTGTTTTTCTGCTGATTTGCCGCTCGTGATATAGGTACTGAGAGGCATTGCTGGTCTGACACTAAGTGTAGCACTCATTGTACTGGATTTATCACCCATACTTGTCTTAAAGTTGAGCTTTGCTGCACCTAATTGAGATGTTGCTTTCAGTTTAAAATGTACCGTTTGTTCATGGCCTTCGGCAATTTCTAAAGTTTGTGTCGCTGGGCCCATGATTTTGAGTTCAGGTGAGGCACTTAAATCAACACGAATGGATGCATGTTCTCCCGAATCCTTGACGTTATTCGCAATCGATGAAGATACTTCAAATTCATCTCCTGGAGCGACAAACGTGGGAACATTGGGATTAATAATAAAATCCCCTCGTATTTCGGCAGAAGTTTCTTGTGAGCCAACAGAGTCAGAGGATACCGCAACAGCCATAACTCGTAAGGTACCGTTAAAATAATCTGGAACTTGATAGACTAATTGATGATTACTGGGATCTGTATCTACGATGCCTGACCAATAGGCGACAGGTAATTCAGTCTTTCTCTTAAAAGGATTAAGACGGCTTGCCATGCCTTCCTCTCCATTATCACCACCAACAGCAGAAAGCTCTCGATCTTGAATAAATTTGGGCATTATTTGGTCTACTGTTTGTTGCGTCAAAACTTCAAGCGCATGTTTTTGAAAAAAGAACGCTAATGGATCAGGTGTTTCATAGCGCGCGACTTGGAGAATACCTTCATCTACTGCAAAAACAATAATTTTTCCAGGTTTATCTGTATGATAATTGATGGTAAATGGTTCCCCAGGACGGGCAACTTTCTCAGTGAGCAAGTCAATTTTTATATCGTGGTTATCATGATTGACCGTAAATGGAACAACACTATAACTAAGTGGGCTGATAAAAATTTCAGGTGAATTCCAGTCGCGAATGAAGGCAACATTGATGTAACCATCTCCTTGAAAATCAGCCGGAATATGAATGGTTTGTATTGAATTAGTTGTATCTGTTTTGAACCATTGTGCTGCATAAACCTTATCACGTTCAATTGTAATCAAACCTGATCCTGTGTAGGGAGATGTGATTTGGATTTCGATGTCTTCATTGACT
Organism: Legionella cincinnatiensis; assembly: GCF_900452415.1. Classification (NCBI taxonomy): domain Bacteria; kingdom Pseudomonadati; phylum Pseudomonadota; class Gammaproteobacteria; order Legionellales; family Legionellaceae; genus Legionella; species Legionella cincinnatiensis. Next base: position 1,935,314 of record NZ_UGNX01000001.1, read on the forward strand.
TGGTATTCAGGTTTATTTAATTTAATCGATAGCTCAGCATTTTTCGCTAAGGGTTGTTGGCTTGCCCCTACAACACTAAATTTTAATTGATTTAGAACGGTATCATCTTTACCTAAAACATTTAAAGAGAAATTGCCAATTTGTTGGGTTGGTAAAGTATAGGCAGTACCTTGTTCTGCAATGTTAAATGGAGTGGTATTTAGTACTTTAGATTGAATAACCGATTGATATTGATAGGTTCCGTCTGGTTTTTTAACCAAAGTGGTTATGGGTTGCAACGAAATAAGTTGGATTTTTAAATCTTTTACTTCTTCTTTATTTAATTGGGGATTTACAGCAATATAATGAACACTACGTGCACTATTTTGTTTAATAAATGATAAATCACCGTCAGGTTTGTATCCAACAAAATAAGGCAACGGACTGATTAATGCCTTAGATTGGCTTGTTACACTACGACCACCTTCTGATTCAAAACCTTCTGCGAAAAAGGTAAGTTGATAGGTTGCTTTTTCATAACGGTCAAGATTTAAATCAAACTCTGCTTCACCTTTATCATTTGTTGTAAGGTCAGATAATGTTTCTGTAAATACTTTAGGGGGTTTTTTCGGATCTAATAATGGATCAACAAATAAATAATCTGGATATTGTTCAAATTCAACTTTCTGGGGTATGAGTAAAATTTTAGCACTTATTCTTCGATGAGCAGCAGGTGCGCCATATAAATTCCAAAGATTGACTTCACCTTTTAATCCTGTGGGTGAACTCCATCCTGAAGAAGGTTTTGGAGAGAACTGTGTCGTAATTCTCATTCTATCAGGCAGGAACTCAGAAACTCGTATGGTTGTGGAACCGAGAAGATTTTGCGGATAACCATCTTTGACTAAATATAAATTAACCATATACTGACCCGTAGGAGAGTTAGCATTGGTTGTAAAATCAAGATCCATATAACCTAAATCATTGAGGGTAATTTTTTCATCTTTTATGGTGGTTCCTCTTGAATCAACTACAGTAACTTGCAAAGGCAATCCTGCTGGTTGAGGTTGTGCATAAGCTTGCTTTACTATCATGCCAATGTGGACAGCGTCACCTGGTCTATAAATACCTCTGTCAGAAAAAAGATAGGCACTGAGACTATGCAGCTCCTGGTTGTATGTATAAAGCCCTCCAATGTCAAATTTAGAGAAATTTAATTGTCGATTGGCGTTATTATAAGGAATGAACGAGACATCATTATTTAATTGCGCTAAATAGACTGTTGGTTCTCTATCATCAACAAAATCTTTTAACGATGGAAAAGTGGCTCGGCCTTGAGCATCGGTGACTCGAGACAAGATAGGTAAACCATTTTTACCTAAAACAGTGACAGTTGCATTAGCAACTGGTGCTCCTTGAGTTATTGAGTCAACAAAAACATCATGACTGCCATCATTATTATCTTTTACCAATAAGGCCAGATCTGTAATTAATATCATACGACTTGCTTTTACATCTAATGCTGTCTTATTAGCAACATCCCATCCAGTAGCTTGTAGTAAAAAGAGTCCTTGTGGGCCCAGGGTATTTGTGCTCATTGTAAGATACTTATTAAAATCAAGAGCAGTATACTGTTGCTTTGCTAAATCAGAGGCATCAAACTCTTGAGTTTCTGAAGAGATTTGGCTGATATTTTGTTGATTAAATGTAGGATTAATGAAGTAGGGATTATTAAAATCACCTTGGGTTTGAGTAATTAATTGATTGACGTTTTCAGGTAAAACTCGAGCAAAATCAAATTTTACAGCGGGTACACCCCGAACCAGTACGGAAAGCTTTTTCTCACTACTTAAGGCTAATAATGAGCCTTTGTGTAAAAAACTAATTTCTTTAGGGATTGCTGGAACAGGAATGACCGTTGCATATTCATTTCCTAACGTAAAGTTTCCAAATCCCTGCATTCCTTTATCAATTTTTATATAAATGTATCGTGGTGTTTCGGCTTTAAATTTGAAGCTATGGAGGGTTGAGTAGTTCTGTTCTGTGGGGAGAGCTTCCCTATTTAAAGGAGTTGCTAAAGAAAGTACGGTTTGGGTTACTTCGCCTGGATTTTGCCATTGATAATTTGCTTTGGCCTCTTCTGCAACAGTTGCAGGCTTATCTTTAGGGAGTAAGAAAATGTGTACCGATTTGTTAAATTCACTTTCGTTGATGCCTAAAGATGTTTCAATTGTAAGAACTTGCTCTGGCCTATCTTTGTCATTGCGAATAATTGAAGCAGATGCAGAGATAATTTTTAAGAAATCTTGGGCGCTAGGTATTAAGAGATTCTGCGTGAGCTCATGTTGTAAATGAGCGGAGTCAGTTGAGGAAGTTACTTCCTTATTTAAGGTTAATCGTAAATAGCGAGCTACATTATCTATTTTTATTGTTTCTGAATGCAGATAGGCAACACGTTTATTTTTATCATAAGTCACCGTAAAAGACTGTTTTGCAGCAGTTGCACCTGGCTGTGCCTGGTACATTAATAAAGTATTTTTCTCCAAGGTTTTGGGGTTTACTGGATAATTGAACTCTATTGTGGCTACCGCATTTCTAATTTCGGCATGTACCGGATCTTGATAAAGTTTAAATTCAGTAATTGTTCCTTGGAAAGGATTGGTGTTAAATGAATAATCATAACGTTCCATATTTGCATTTTTTGTAAAAAAATCGGGGGCAAAATGAATCGTAAATTTCTGTCCCGCAGGCCAATCTTCAGAGGGAGTAAATACTAATTGACTGTCTGTATTCCAGGTCCATGTTCCAGGTATAATTGGAGTCATTTCTATACCATGAGTGACTGTTTTACCTATTTCACTCAATGGCGCAACAGATTGATTAATAAATCCATTATTTTTTATTCCAAAATCAATGATTAAGTTATTGGGTACTAATTGTTCTTCAGTATTGGGTGTGATATCAGGTACTGTAATTTGTGCGGTAGTATAAATGGGCTTTGGTAAGTTTTTATACCAATGGACTGTATAGCCTGCTGCAATTAAAATAAGGATGAGTAAAAAACTACTTCCCCAAAACATTTTAGGAGATGATTTTGATTTATTGCAAAGATAATTCACCCATGGAGGGCTTCGCCAATTTAATTTGCCAAATACAGATGAAAATGCATTTAGAATTAAAGAGAGTGGACTTTTAGTCATAGTTTATCCCATGTGGTGAAAACTGATTGAAACTTTTTGCACCTATTTTATACTTTTTAGTGCATAATAGCGACTATGAACAAAACATTTAAATTCTTAAGCATAATCTTTGTTGGACTATTTGTCAGTGCCTATTTGATAATATTTTTTTTACCAAAACCGATGCTATTGGAAGGTACTCGTTTTTCGCGCGCAGTTTATGATGATCGTCATCAGTTATTAAGATTAACTTTAAGTCAAGACGAGAAATATCGACTTTTTACACCATTATCACAAATCTCAAAACAACTCATTGATGCGACATTGTTACAAGAGGATCAGTATTTTTATTGGCATCATGGGGTCAATCCTTGGGCGACCATAAAGGCGATTTGGCAAACTTATGGCGTACAATCGCGCAGAGTTGGCGCTTCAACGATTACGATGCAAGTTGCACGCATGCATTATGGTTTAAATTCAAAACACATAACAGGGAAATTCATCCAAATTATTCGTGCGATACAAATTGAAATGCATTATAGCAAAGAGCAAATATTAGAGGCATATTTAAATTTGGCTCCTTATGGTGGCAATATTGAAGGAGTGGGGGCCGCAAGTTTGGTTTATTTTGGAACTTCAGTAAATAAGATTACTTTACCACAAGCTTTAACCTTGAGCATCATTCCTCAAAACCCAGGAAAAAGAACACCAAACAATAAAGAGTTACGCAAAATCAGGGCGCATTTATTAGAGCGTTGGCTCTATAAACATCCTGAGGATGTCAATAAAAAGGGAATGTTTGATTTGCCTTTAGTCATGCAAAATATCCATACCCTCCCGTTTTACGCACCTCATTTTACGAATACTCTATTACAAGATACATCATTGAAACAACAAAGTATTGATACAACTTTAGATTACCGCACGCAAATGATTATCGAGCGGATTACACGCCATTACCTTGCGAGAAAAAAAAGTATGGGCGTAAATAATGCGGCAATTTTACTTTTAGACACCCGAGATATGGGGATTAAAGGGATGTTGGGCTCCGCTGACTTTTTTAATCAAAGTATTAGTGGCCAAATTAATGGTACAGAAACCAAACGATCACCTGGGTCAACACTTAAGCCCTTTATTTATGGTTTGGCTTTGGATCAAGGTTTAATTCATCCAGATACTGTTTTAAAAGATGTGCCTCATAGCTTTAATGGCTATAATCCAGAAAATTTTGATTATGATTTTATGGGACCAATTAAGGCCAAAGATGCATTGGTTCTCAGTCGCAATATTCCTGCAATTTATCTTGCAAGTCAATTGACCAATCCAACGCTGCATCAATTGTTAGAGAAAGCACAAATAAGTCAACTTCGCTCAGAATCTTTCTACGGCCTTTCTTTAAGCTTAGGTGGTGTTGAGTTAACCATGAAGGAATTGGTTGGGTTATACGCCATGTTAGTGAATGATGGTTTTTGGTATCCCATTCGTAGTATTAAAGATGAAGTAAAACCTAAAGGTATTCGTGTATTAAGTCCTGAAGCAAGTTACCTTGTATTAGATATGCTAAAAAACACGCCACAATTGGATTATCTCCCTCGAGGAGGAACACAGTTACCCGTTGCTTGGAAAACTGGAACATCATCAGGTTATCGTGATGCTTGGGCAATTGGTGTATTTGGTCCTTATGTTTTAGCGGTATGGATAGGAAACTTTGACAATAAAGCCAATCCTGCGTTTATTGGTAAAGATATTGCTGCTCCATTGTTCTTTGAACTTATTGACGCATTAAAACAAGAGCGAGGGCCCGTTCGAGCATTAGATAAAGATCCAGAACAAATGAATCTGAAAAAAATAGAAATCTGTAAAGCTTCTGGAATGTTACCAACACGCTATTGCCAAGATACTGAATGGGGCTGGTTTATTCCAGGAAAATCACCTATAAAGACCGATACAATTTATCGAGAAGTTGCCATTAATAGCAAAACAGGTTTACGAACATGTCATATTGATGCAGATACACGTTTCGAAATTTTCGAATTTTGGCCCTCTGATTTACTCAATATTTTTAAGAAAGCTGGAATACAAAGACACTCGCCGCCTTTTTTTGAACCTGATTGTGCATTATCAGGAAATGCGAGTATTAATCCACATATAACTTCTCCTCAAAATGGAATTACTTATGTTATTCGGGCTGACTCTCAGCAAAATAATACTATTCCCCTTACTGCTGTGACGGATGCAGGAGTTGCTTATGTATATTGGTTTATCAATGAAACATTCATTGCAAAAACGAAAGCAGGTGAGTCTTATCTCTGGAGTGCTAAGCCTGGTAAATTTGTGGTTCGAGCAGTCGATAATCATGGCCAATCTGCTGCTCGCGATATTACTGTTCAATTAGACAGTTAAAAAATATTCTATATAGATGTTAAAATTATCGAGATGAGCGCTATTAAATCCAAGAGATTTCTTTTTTAATTACAGTATATTTTTAATATCATGGCTTCCAGGGTTAAGCCTGGCCCAAATGCACAACTAAAAATATTTTGATTATCGTTTTTAATCTCTAATTTATCCCAAATTTTTTTCAAAACAAATAATACGGTTGCAGAAGACATATTTCCATAGTTTCTTAATACTTCATAAGCATGTTCATTCTTTTGAGTAGGGATGTTTAATGTTGCTTCACATGCCTGCAGAATTTTAATACCGCCAGGATGAATTGCATAATGATGAATATCATCAAAGGAATAATGTGATTGTTGCAATAGTTTTTTAGTAAACATAAAGATCCCTGATTTAATCGCCTCAGGTACATAAGAGCTCAATACAATATCAAATCCATAGTCAGCAATACTCCATGCCATATCGTGATGAGTTTGTGGCACCAGATCACAATAAAATGATTGAATACAGAAATGCTTATCTAAGTTAGAATGATTTTGAATCAAAACAGATGCCGCGCCATCAGCAAAAAGAGCATTTGAAACCATGTTTTCTAGGTTAAAATTATTTTGAAAGTGAATACTGCATAACTCAACACATACTAATAATACATTGGCGTTTTGTTCTGCTTGGCAAAATGCATTAGCTACTTTTAAACCATTAAACGCTCCATAGCATCCCATAAAATTAATTGCTGTGCGCTTTACAGAGGGAGCCAAATTAAGCTTTTGAACAATTTCAATATCAATCCCAGGTGCATACATGCCAGTACAACTTACTGTGATTAAATGCGTGATATTTTTTTTATCAAATGCAATCGAATTTAGGCAATTTTCAATAGCTGCCATGGACAAATGAAGTGCATTTTGTTTATATAAGTGCATTCGTTGTGCTGTGGAAGGAAAAGTATCTTTAGGATCATTGGGGAAAAATTCGAACTCTCCAGGCAACTTGCAATAATCGCTTAAGATGCTATATCGAGTGTTGATTCCTGAGGATTTATAAATTTTTTTTAATATTCTTTCTTGGCTCTCATCAAGATGAAATGCGTCTACAATCAGTTTAGCAACTTCCACTTGCGTGCGTTTAAAAGGTGGATTTGCTATGCCAATGGCGGTAATTTTTGATTGCATTTTTTCCTTTTTAAATAGTCCCTTAAGAGAAATAAATTTATACCATAAATTTTAGGAAAGAAGAGTAATTGCAGTATTTATTTATTTATTGCAAAATAAAAATTTGCTTGTTGTTAAAAAGGATATGACTCAACTTACAAAACGATCAAAAGAAAAAGAATTAATTGATCTAGGCCCAGACTATTATACGCCGCAGGAATACATCCAGTCATTAAAAAAGCTTTTTAAAATTAATCAATTAATGGGTATTTTTAAACATACCGTCCATTTGCTAAAACAATTTCCTCCCAATGCGGTACTAGTTGATGTTGGTTGTGGCGGCGGATTATTTTTGATAAGTCTGGGTAAATATTATCCTAATATGCGTTTATTAGGTTTAGATGTCTCTAAAGAAGCTATTCAATTAGCTCAAGATGAATTGCAAAATTGTCAGCAACTCAATAGAACAATTTCTATTGAGTTTCAATTACAGCATCAACCCAAATTAGAATTAACACCAAATAGTGTAGATATCATATTAATCAATTTAGTTTGTCACCATTTAGATGATGAAGAGTTAGTTCATTTTTTACTTAAAGCCAATAATACAGCTCGTCATGCTGTCATAATCAATGATCTGCAGCGAAATTTTTTCGCTTATTGGTTTTACAAAATCATCAGTCCATTACTCTTTAATAATCGTTTAATTACTCATGATGGGCTTATTTCGATTCAGAAAGGTTTTACTCGAAAAGAACTAAAAACTTTATTGAAGCAGGCAAATATTAATAATTACCGTATAAAATGGCACTTCCCATTTTGGTGGAGTATTCTTATCTTAAAAGAGTAAGGATTAAAATCGATGACATTGGATGTGCTGATTATCGGAGGAGGGCCGGCTGGTGCTACGGTTGCTATTTTGCTTGCCGAAGCGGGGTGGTCAGTAGGCTTAATTGAAAAGAAAGAATTTCCACGTAAAAAAGTTTGCGGCGAATTCATCTCTGCCACGAGTTTGCCACTTTTACAAATATTAGGATTGGAAAAGTTCTACTTTGAAAAAGGGGGACCTGAGATTACCCAGGTAGGTCTGTATGCTGGTGATGTAATTTTGACAGCTAATATGCCACACTTGAGTTCCGCAACAAACCCATATGGAAGAGCACTTGGACGTGAATATTTAGACACTGCATTAGTTAATAAGGCTAAGTTTAATGGTGTCAATATTTGGCAACCTTGTGAAGCAACACATATACAGCATAAAAATGGCTTATTTTTTTGTACTATTAAAAAAGAAGATAGAACGTCTGAGATTATTTGTTCTGTGCACGTTGTTATAGCTTATGGTTCTTGGGGTAAACCCATTAATTCTTCAGATCCTAAAATACATAAGGCATCCGATCTCTTAGCATTTAAAGCACATTTCAAAAATTGCAGTTTGCCAACGAATTTGATGCCTTTATTAGCTTTCCCTGGAGGATATGGCGGCGTTGTGCATAGTACCCCACAACACGTCGCTCTTTCATGCTGTATTCGACGAGATATGTTGAAAAATTTGCGGCTGAAATCTCCTGATTTACCCGCAGGTGAAGTAGTGTTTCAGTACATTAAAGCCCATTGTCGTGGGGTTCGTGAGGTATTTGACCACGCCCAGAATGAAGGAAAATGGCTGGCTGCCGGTCCAATTCAGCCCGGTATTCGAAGCTGTTATAAAAATGGTATTTTTTTTGTGGGTAACATTGCTGGGGAAGCTCATCCTGTTGTAGCTGAGGGAATTAGTATGGCAATGCAATCCGCATGGCTACTTTCACAAAGTTTGCTTCAATTTAATCTCAAACAGAATAAAAATCAGAATGATGCCGGCAAATATTATACACAGCAATGGCGTAAATATTTTGCTCATCGAATCCATGCTTCTGCTTTTTTTGCACATATGGTAATGATAAAGCCTTGGGGTAGGGCATTGTTGCTGCCTATCGTGCAACAGTTTCCTGCTCTTTTAACCTTAGGGGCAAAATTCAGTGGTAAAATACAACAAGTTGTACCCACTAATAATCGTAATAATATTTAAATAAGAATTATTCTATTTCAGAAAAGTTGAATCTTAAAAAAGACATACGTAGGCGGGGTGGGGATGAATTGTCAACCTGCCATAACTGGCTTTAGAGTACCTTTCGTTCCATTACGTGTCACACCCCAAACAAAGCTCTTCCGCGCATTATTGCATTGATCAAAACAGAATGGACTAAACTGTATCGTTTTGAGCTAAAAAATAAAATCCCAAGATGATCATTTGTTGAGCATTATGTAAATATAAACTACAATTACTTATATGAATATCGAGGGAAAGTATTCCTTATAAGGTAAATATGTTTGAGCATCTTTTTAGTTTTTTCAAAAATAATGATAGTAAAAATGATGAATTATCAAAATATCTAAAGGCAAAATATTTTGAAGAATTATGTAGAGATAATATTTGGACTTCTGGAACCCCGAAAATTGGACAAATTGGTCCATACACCTTAATAAATAATGGGGGAGAAATTTTCTTTGAACATGAGGGACTACGTAATTTAGAAAAAAAAGAGTATATAAAAAAGAGTGGTGAGTTGAATTGCAATTGGAAAGCAAGAATTACTATAAACAAGGAGGAATTATTTAAAGCCTATGAAATAATAATGCCCATCATTTTAAAGTACTCGAAAGAATTCCCATCTTTTAAGATACAAAATATTTTTCGTCACACTAGAAAAATAGAAGAACTTAACATGGAAATAAAGCATACCCAAAAAAATCCCCATAAAGAAGTGAAAGTTAATGATGAGGGTAAAATTGTTACTTTAAGTGGACATAATTTAGAAACTTACTATCAAAAATGCATTGAATCCATTAACCGTTTAAATGAAGGTCTGCAATTCACCGTTTACATAACCCCTGGTAACGAAAAGAAAGTAAATTTTCTTCTTGCCAAGATAGAAAAGGCTATTAAGCAAAACAAAATTAGGCAAGGGGCTATTCATAAAAGTGATTTACAATTAGGAGAATATACTTCCGTTCGCCATCCTGGAAAAAAATATACTTATGGTATTTCAGCTGAGTCTTTTAACCCTGATGGTGTGCCTAATCCCTTTTTAAGCATCAAACGGATAAAATATAAACTTAATAAAAGACAAAATAAAAAAAACTATAAGGAGCATTCTAATACATTCGGCGATGAGTTATTCAGCGATAAGCAGACATTCAGCGAAACTTTTTTTCAACATAACACTCAAAACACTCAAGAAGACTCTAAGAAAAACAACCCATCTAATGATATTAATCTAATAAAATAGGGGTCTAGGCGCTAATCCCAGAAATTTCTGGAATAATTCTTATTACTTTGTTGTAATGATAATAGGTATTTAAATTCTTCTTGCAATCTGATTTGAATCGGTAAATATTATGCACAGCAATGGCGTAAATCGATTTTATGCCTTTTGAAATACTCGGCCCCTAGATGTGATTATCCCATCAATGTGATGAGCAGATGCCGCTGTTGTGGCGTATAACGATGCTCATACAAATAGATCCCTTGCCAACTTCCTAATGCGAGTTTCTTATTTTGTATAGGGATGCTCAGACTTGTTTGAGTTAATATGGTTCGGATATGAGCTGGCATATCATCTTTACCTTCTACAGTATGCTTAAATAAGGGATCACCATCTGGGATAAGTTTCTGCAGAAAGTTTTCTAAATCTTCGCGTACTTGTGCATCATAGTTTTCGCATATCATTAATGACGCACTTGTATGCTGTAAAAATAAGTGGCATAGTCCGTTTTGAGAAGAAAAATTTGCGCCTATGAGATTGATTTTATCCGTGATATCAAAAGTACCTCGACCAGTTGTATTCAGTATCAGTGTATGTTGTTCTAAGTGCATTCTCGTTCTACTCTCTAGAAAATTTTTTTCCTTGAATGATTGTACTATTCCATTTCATAATTGTGTATTTTTTTTAATTCAATTAATTCATCATGAAACAACAGAAGAGAAAAATGAAAGTTGGTGCAATAAAATATATGACAGTAAGTGTGCTATGGGGAATTATGATGTCGAGTCATGCTGATCAAAACAAATTTTTATTAATTGCCGATCCCAAAATACTCGCTATCCCCATCATAGATAACCATGAAAGGATGATTGATTTAAAAAAACAGCATGAAATTGCTTACGGTCCTTCGCCTGAAATTCCGAATAATAGCGACTATACAAAACTAAGAAAAACAGTTTATGAGAAACTAAAACAAGCACAAGCATTATTGCCCCAAGGATTACGTTTTCGTTTGTATGAGGGATATCGGAGCTTAAAATTGCAAGAAATGTTATTCGATGCACGATATGCAAAAGTTAAAGCACAACACCCATCCTGGTCTCCTGCGCAGTTGTTTCATGAAACTACCAAATTGGTTTCACCGGTATTTAATTTGGATTCTTCAAAAAATATTCCACCGCATTCAACAGGTGGTGCTATTGATGTCTATTTAATTAATGACAAAGGTGAGGAAGTGGATATGGGCATTCATCCTAAAGATTGGATGAGCGATTTACATGGCACATTATCATTAACAAATTCTGATGTTATTTCAAAAGAAGCAAAACATTACCGACATATTATGAGTGACGTATTAAGTCGTGTAGGTTTTGTCAATTATCCCACCGAATATTGGCATTGGTCTTATGGTGATCGTTATTGGGCTTACAACTACCATAAATCTCATGCAATCTACAGTAGTTATACTGCAAAGGAAAACAAATAAATTAAGAGGCATTAGTGAATATGTTCTCATTCAATATGATGCGCCTGTTTGTTGGAGTCTGTAACTTGCATGGCTACAACTGGCTCCATTTACTTACCACATAAAAAGCATTTTCAAGGAATGAGAAGAATTTTTTGATGATTTTATTTTTTATCAGTTCGACTTATAATGACGCAAAAATCCCAGTATATTTTTGCTTCCTCAAAGTTCATAATCAAAAACAATAGGGGAGTTGATGCCATTAACTAAATTAGGTAATATTTTATTAGTTGCGTAATTAATATGAGCAGGATGATTTAAATATATTTCTCTATCTTCTGCAGTAAGAAACTCCATAACAAATCCAAATAAATATCCTCTGTCTAAATTCTCTGGGCTGTTATTTTTTCCACAACTAAAAGATTGTATTTCTGGGATTATTTCTATTAATGCTCCTAGCCCTTTTAGTAACTCCAAGCATTCATTATCATTAAGTTCATCTTTAAAAGGTAAAAGAACAATATGCCTTATCATTTAAGTGGTCCTTTAGTTTATTGCATTGGATAAATTTTAAATTAATTTCTGAGAAAAGGGTAGCGTTCCTGAATTTGATTAATTTAAACGTATTGTTGCTAAACGAAGGCACAGATAAAAAAATTAAACTCACTGCCGCGAAAAAAGTTAGGCTATGCAACACCCAATGAAATTTTTAACAAGGGTAATAATTTAAGGATTTAATTTAATTTTATAAATCTTCTTCAATAGCATTCAAACCTGCTTGTCCACAAATACCATCTAGCTCTGGATTAGCGCCACTGATTCCAATTGCACCAATATGTTGACCGTCTTTAGTAATGATAGGAAGGCCGCCCTCAAGTAGAACGATGCCAGGGACACTAAGATATGGGCCGTTATCGATATTTTTATTTCTATCTGCAAGTACTTTCGTTGAAACAGGTATGCTTGCTGAAGTCATAGCTTTAAGTTGAGACATTCTAACACTAACAAAGTTATTATTATCCATACGGCGGTAATATTTGAGATTTCCATGAGCATCCATAATAGCAATTGCTATACACACTTTATTTTCTATGGCTGTCTTTTCTGCGGCATCAGCCATTTTTTTTGCCATTTGCAATGATAATGCTTTAATCTCTAATGTCATTTTCCGATTCTCATTTAATTATTTTACGACGGAATTATAGTACATGTTTCGAGTTAGTTTTATTTGTACCTTCTTTCAATTCTGCAGAAACTGGGGTATTGACCCCATTTGTGTCAAAATTTACGGTTTGATATGCTCCATAATGAAGTTCGTTAGTTTTACTCCTCTAATTTCTACATTTTGTTGTTTGACTACTTTAAATCCTTTAGCTTCAAAAAATGGTTTTGCTGTAATACTCACTTCAGCAAACACTCGCTTTAGGTTCAAATCGTTTGCCTTATTAAAGATTTCATTCATTAATGAAGCACCAATGCCAAAACCTTGATATTCATGATGCACATAAAAGCAATCAATGTGACCATTTGGTTCAAATTCTGTAAATCCAACTATTTTATCGTCGATTAGAGCAACCAAAGGCGTAATAGTTTCCCATTTTTTCTTCCATCCGGTTAATTCTAGAGATGAATAAGGTGCCCAAGCATTAATTTGGTCTTCAGAGTAATCCTGAATATTAATATTATGAATGGTATAGTAATAAATATTGACTAAGTGTTGCGCATCAGCAGGTGTATATGGTCGAATATTAATTTGAATGGTCATAATAATCTCTCTTTGCTGTCAAGCTGAAGCGTGCTCCATTCTGACGTCAGGATAAAATGTAAGCGGCCAAATTAAATTGCCGCCATCAGCCCCATTATTTTGCCTATTTTTCACCGATTAATAGACACTTTCTAGCGGCCTCTATGAAATTATAAAATAAAATTTACTTTTTGAATCCAGTTTATTTTCTTCTATGCTTAATTAATCAATGTTTCTAAGGGAGATAAATATGGAAGACGTGGATGGTCACCTAAATTCGGCTGTATCTTTTAATTACCGAATTAAATAAAAGTTTACTTTCGGCTTTACTTATATTTCTCTATGGCAACAAAAATAATTAGCTTTATTTTGAAATCTGGATTGCTAGCAGATATTTACAGTAGAATAAGAAGCTTATTGAATAATACTAAGGAGATAAATTATTAATGGAATATTCTTATGGACAAAGAAACTTTACAGCCATTGCAATGAAGATAACGTAACAACCCGCGCAGCAGCTTTGGCTTATTATACTCTATTTTCTCTAGTTCCTATATTATTAATTTCCATTTACTTCGCTGGAACATTTTTTGGTGAAGAGGTAGCAAAAAGCCAAGTGTTAGCTGTAATAAAGGGTTTATGGGGAAGTGAAGTTGCCTTACAAATTCAAAAAATAATTAATGGCGTAAATTATTCTTCTACCACTTTATTCGCAAGAATAATAAGTACTTTTATTTTATTATTTAGTTCAGCAGGTGTTTTTAACGAAATTCAAGAGGGATTAAACACTATTTGGAAAGTTAAATCGAATGTTAACAAAGGATGGTTTTATCTTATTAAAAAAAGATTTTTATCCTTTGCGATGGTTTTTGTTTTCGCTTTTTTATTATTAGTTTCTTTAATCTTAAGTGCTTTTTTAGCATTGTTGAGTTCTCATATAAATTATTTTTTAGGAACAAATGTTTTAATGCAATTACTCATTAGTGATTTAATTTCATTTTTTATTTTAACTCTATTATTTGCTATGATTTTTAAATACTTACCTGACGTAAAACTTGCCTGGAAGCATGTATGGTTGGGTGCTCTAGTAACTTCTCTACTATTTAGTTTAGGAAAAATTGGAATCGGAATTTACCTAAATCAAGTTCGTCTTGTTTCAGTGTTTGGGGCGGCTGGTTTTTTAATTGTACTTTTGTTGTGGTTTTATTATTCAGCTCAAATTTTTTTTATTGGTGCTGAAATTTCAAAAATTCATTCGGAAAAAAGTACTTTATAAGTGAGCATCAAAATATTTAATTATCCTATTTACAGTAACATTCTTTCCTCAGCCCCTAGTTGAAATTTTATACTGGAGCAACGTTTTTGAAGAATACTTCTGTATATAATTTACTGTTTTTTTATCTTATAAAAAATTTAAACTAAAGAAATACCTACTATTTTCCACGCATTAATTGGAGTAAAAGAGGAATCCTTTGTCAATACATGTATCAATCCTTTAGGATCAATAGCAAATAAAGGCACATTTTTAGCATGTAAATAATCCTCATAGGAAAACTCTTCGGTTATGAGTGTTGTTTTTAATTTAGCATTTTGATTTAACCAATTTTCTAAAAACTGGTATGTTATTTCTTCCGTAAAAATCGTTCTCCCACTGTGTTTGAAATTAAATTTTTCCTGCTTTTGTCCTTCTTCAGGAAGAATAGTTTGAATAGTAAAAATATCTTGTGACTGAAAGTAAGAGCGAAAATGTTTTGCTGCAAGTATATTTAACTCTAAATAAGGTGTAAGGATTAATAATTGTTTGATTTTGATTAAATCCATATTATTTTCAACATGTTGCGATATAGGATTGCCCCATATTGTTGCTAACCCTTTCATTCTTGCCTCACATAAGGAAGGCCATTCTTCAGCAATTAAACAAACATAAAATTCGTTTTTATGCAGTTCCTCTGCGATTGCTTGTGCTACTTTATTTGCTCCAATAATAAGAAATCCTTGAGGTTCTGGTTCGGCTACATTTAATTTTAGCGCAATTATTTTAGCGGTAAGACTTTGTAATGTGATGGTACCAAGAATCATAAAGAAAGTTAGAGGAACTAATTGTTCTGCTTCTGGGTACCCAAAATGGCCTAATTGTATGGCAAATAAGGAAGAGATTGCTGCGGCAACAATACCACGCGGAGCAATCCAAGCAATCATATGTCGCTCCGCCAAAGATAATGTGGAACTTATTGAGCACACATACACATTTAATGGACGAATTAAAAATTGAATGAACAAAAACAATAAAATAGCTGGATAACCTAAACTAATAAATGAAGATAAATTAATACGTGCAGCTAAAATAATAAATAAAATCGATAGAAGTACTAAACTTAAACTTTCCTTAAAATTGAGTATATCATCTAACTCAATGTCTTTGACATTGGCTAAAGTAACTCCCATAACAGTAGCACTAAGTAAACCTGACTCAGAAATAATATAATTAGAACTTGCATAAATAAGACTTATCACTGTTAACACAGCAAAATTATGCAGATATTGAGGAATCCAATATTTTTTAAAGGCAATTCCTATAAATAAACCTCCAATAACTCCAAAAGAAACACCAGTAATGATTATTTTCCCAAAAGAAAGAAGTCCAGAAATAAAACCCTCTGAAACGTTATTAGAAATAATAAATTCAAACACCAATACAGCTAAAATTGCGCCAATGGGATCAATTAAAATTCCTTCCCAATGTAATACATTAGCAATATTACTATTAGGGCGTAAAATTCTTAACATTGGCCCAATTACGGTAGGGCCGGTGACTACCATTAGGGCAGCAAAAAGGAAGGAGACCTCCCAAGAAAAATTAATTATCCAATGGGTTGTTAATCCAGTGGAGACAAAGGTAATAAAAACACCTATGCTAATTAAATTACAAATTACAGAACCTAATCCAATAATTTTTGAGTATCTTAATGTCATACTACCTTCAAACAAAATTATGGCAACTGCAAGGGAAATGAAAGGAAGTAATAAAGCGCCTAATTGTTTGTCAGGATTTATCCAATGCATGATTGGACCAATAAAAATGCCTGTACAAAGTAAAAAGAGAATTGCAGCTATTTTAAAATAGGAGGCAATCCATTGACATAAAAAACCTGCGAGTAAGATAAGTGAAAATGCAAAAACTAATTTTTCAGGCATATAATTTCCTATTTTAATTTGTTAAAACTCGTTAAATACGTCTTCCTAAAACTTCATTTATATGAATTGCTTTTATTATTGCTAATTAACTTATTGCCATAGGTTCCCAAAATATTTTAATGAAGTTTTCAAAAATCCCCATGCTTCTTTTATGCGGCCTGATGTTGCCAATGGACTCTATATATCTTGATAAAACACCAACAGAAATGTGTGGAGGTAAGACCGGAACATCAGGATTAGTCCATACGTCAACTAAAACCACACCTTCATAAGAAAAAGTTTCCTGAAGTACTGGCTCTCTAATGAATCAATTTTTTTGACACTGTAACTTTCCCCATTGGTCAATGTAAAAGACTCTCACCCATATAGGCCACTAACCGACACATAAATTCCTTTTTTGTTAGTAAATATTGTCCAATTATAGACGTTTCCTGAATATGTAGTTCTTAATGTTTTCCTGGATATGGAGTTTTTAATTTATTGTCTATAAGTAAAAATAGCTTAAAAATTTTTCTTCACATGAGTTCCTATAAAGAAAAGGGTATGTCTCCAAGAAACATTGAAGTAGCAAAAAATATATTAATGTCTTTGAGTCTGAAGCCCAATTTACTTAATGTGTAATAGGTAATGTTTCAATGAGGAGTTTAGGTTTCAACTTACACATAATGAGTACAAAAACTTGAGAGCACAAGTCGTGACCTCAAGTTGTCTCATAAAATCTGATTAATTATAAAAGCACCATCCCGAATGAAGTAAAAAAGGGCTTTATACAACAAGCCCCTAGACAGATTATAAATTACATTATGCTACATTCAGGTCTAGTACCATCTCGCTGACATAGCTGCAAACGGACCAGCATCCATTCGTTCATATCTCGCTTGCAAGTTATGGGAGTCTCTCCAATCAGGGAACATGCCTAGCAACTCTTGGTATTGCTTATTGCTTGCGATAAGTGCATCATGCTCGCCTGGGTTTTCTGCTTTCAGTTTTCTTAGATGTTCGCATTGAGCTCCAATCCAACTTCCATAGCCTCTTGATGCACCATCTTCAAAAATAATATTTACTAATTGACTTAGACGATCGGCTAATCTCTTTTGATATTTCGTTAGTACTGGCTTGGTTGACTTTGCTATAGCTTCTTCTTCGGTAATTTCGGCATTTTTAGCTAGAGCCTCTTCAACAGATGGAGCTGAAATATTAAAATATACATAAGCGTCATACATTGCGGTTTTTTGATTTATAGAAATAACGCTAATATCATTATAATAAATGTTGTACATAACCTTATCAAAATCTGGTGTTTGTCTTTCACATCGAACTCGAGGAGAATCAGGCATATTTAAAAAATAATATCGTCCTGTTTTTTCCATGCTATCTAAATTAAAACCTAATTTTACCAATAGTTCTCTTTCTTGCTTGTTTGGTAATCGTGCTCCAAAAGGTACTCTCATAATGTTACTCCAATATTAAAATGATCATCGATCCATATAAAGGGTAGAAATCCATAATTTGGTTAATTTTTCTGACTACTGCGCCTGCTGTTCTTTTATTTTGTTATGTGTGCATATTTTATTTTTTTTGGTTGTTGGATATAACTGCTAAAAATTAACAGGTTACAAAAGCAGAAAAAAATGCACTTAATGAAGGGAATGAAATGTGACTTCAGAAGGGATAAAAACTAAATCCGGTAACATCATTGTTAAAGGACACATAAATGGTGCCAATTTCTAGAGTAGTTGAATCCACCCGATCTATAATTATACTAGGTCTGATTATCGAAATAATCAGACTTAATGAGCTTGGTTAATATTATAGCTCCCCATTTTTCACTTGCTGTTCAAAATATAAACTAACAAGCGCTTTAATAAGTTTATTCTTATTGAGCGATTAAGCATTTACTATAAACAGTGATCTAAACCTGCCCTGCTTCTTATCTATTAATAAATTCGTAAACAAATTTTAATATCTCTAAAATGTTCAGAGTTGAGAGGAATTGTTTTTATCACGCAGGAAGCTGGATTAATATTGCATATTCAGTAGGAATCTACTAATTCAACCGCCTTATGTTTGATGTTTATTAAGAATAAACGTCTGTATCTTATTTCTTATAAAATAATACAGTTATTCAATGCACTATGCTCCTTCTTGGATATATCAATCGTTCCACTAGAAATGACAGTACCTTTAAATAAACCATGTGTGGCGAGCTGCTCACTTATCTGGGAAGGTATTCCATTTAATTTATTTTCTTTAGTTTGTTCTAAATGATTGGAAATAATATTTGTAATCTCCTCATTATTCAAATAAGCAGCAAGTTCCAATGGAGTAAATTCTAATTTTTTGTTTTCAGGTTTTATTTCATAAGAGGCCTTTAAATCCGCACACGCCCCAAATTCCAGGAGCCATTTAACCTGTTCCTTTTGATTATTCAAAACTGCATGATGTAATAAAGTTCCCCTTTCAGTGTTCACAATATAGGAAGGATGAGAGTATTTACTTAAATGATGAAGTAAATAATCTAAATCACTTGATGAAGCTAGTTTTATTGGATTATCAGACCATCGGGGAAACGGATCAAATAATGAGGTATACTCATCGTCTACCAGAATACACTCCTTTTTCTCCTTATTTACATAAAAAATTTGGTCAGGCTTTAATGTTGCCACATAAGCGTCATTCGTTGTGAAGGGTAAAACTAATAATTTTTCTACGGTGGTTATTTTTTCTTTCAGAAATACGAGGCTGCATGGTGATAAAGATTTCTTACTGAAAGCACACGTCATTTGTTCATTAATATTGCCATAGGATAAATTGTTTTCTAAAAGTTGGCGATCATTTAGGTCTAACCAAAAAAATAAGCCTGGTGTTTTCCCACAATAAGATTTGTAGCTGGTTTTCTTAACTCCTAGTTCAGTATCAGTAATAAAAGATATAGATGAATCAAAGCACAAGGTGTTTGAAATTCTAGGAAATTTTATCCAGTTATCAAAGGTTTCCTTGATTTGGTTATTAAAACGATGAGGAGAGTACATAATGTAAAAATCATTTGTATTATCAAAACCTGATTTTGCGGTTTTTGCTTCATCATGAATTGGTAAATTAATGCATTTTTCCTTTGCAGGATAGACATTTGTATCAAAAAAATAGCCACTTTGGCTTAGTAATAGAAACAATGAGAATTCATCTTTAAACTTGACTCTATCTTGGATCGTATTACTTTCTTTTGCTAATGAGTTTACCATAAGTTGTTTTACAAATTCAGCACGCTCACTTAAATCACTCTGGGATTCTTTACTTAATAGTTTTTCTATAGAGCAAACCTCTATTTTAACTCCAACATCTTTAAATTGCCTTTGATAAAATGCTTGATATTCATCCAAACACCAAAATTTTATTGGGTTAACTTTGTCTGCTTGCTCCTGAAGCTTTTGAGCCATTTGAATAGGGCCTGCCACATCATGGCCAGCAATACCTGTAGAAGGAGCTAGTTTAGTTGGTGCGCCAACCCAAAGATAATGAATTGTTGGTAACATTTACTACTTCCCCTTATATTGCAAAAGGAGAATCATAAATTTAAATCAATTAACCAATTATTACTTCTAGATGAACAATATTTGTTCTTGAAATTCCATTATGGAATATATTAAAAGTTAATCATATTTCAGATAGTGTTTTGGCTTTAAAATCGAAACCAAAATGTTTTGGTCCAAGTAATTCTAGAGCCTCTGGGCTTCGGAAGCTCTCTGAGGCTGGTATACCAAAGACTATCACATCAGATCCTTCATTTAGTTTACCGATAATGGCTGGTTCAAATGTGGATAGATCAACCATTGTGATTAAATCAGGGCATGCAATATAAGGTTCATCATTTAACCAAGATAAAATACTCTCATTTTTAACCCATATTTTGAATTTATCACCTTTGAAACGATCAATACCATCGATATTAACATGGCCTATGTAATACCCATCTTGAACCGCTGCCTTACGTTTTGTCACTTTACCAATAAATAAAGTTTTAGCTTGAGTTAAGTTAATGACCGATTGCAGAGAGTGGTTCTTTCCCTCTCTCGCTTCCCTCAAAGCGGAACCAACCGATAACGCTTTTGACAACGTATTAAATAACATGAACGATTTTATTTGCTTCAGTTGCTTCAATAAAGCCGCCTGCCCCACCAAACCTAATGATGCGGTTGCCATAATTTTACCTAACCTTTCCGTCATTTGGAGGCCAGTTGTTTTTTTGATAATCACTTGATTACCATAAGCGTCACAACTTGCGATAGGCAATAAATTAACATGGTGAATAGCAGGTAATATTTGTGCAACTTCAGGTAATGCCCTACCTGCATAATCTCCATCAATTGTAGGTACACCAAGCCAAGCAGCAGTAGCAACTGCACTGGAAGTAGCTGCTGCACCTAATTCAAGAGGAATAACAGCATTGAGTTTAATTTTTTCGTGTGCAAGCAGAAGTTGTGTGGCAGCTGCAGGCATATTTGATACAAGTTCTTGTGTTAGGCCATAGTTTTTTCTTGCTTGTATCACTTCTTTTGATTCAGGTCCTGGAGCTGGCCCCATTAAGTAAGGGCATATTGTCCAGGCCTCATCAGGTAATTCTTTTGCATCAATAATACAAATTTGTTTGCCGGCATCTAAGGCTTCACGTAACATTTTTTGCCCAAAGAGAGGGTCTCCTCCACCGCCTGTCGCAAAAAAACAACATCCACGTGTGAAGTCTTCAATTTGTTGATTCGTAGTAATTGTGATCATATTTTTTAGTTTCACAAATTATCGTGAGAATTGCTCACTGGATTTTACTGTGATTGAATGAATCTTACCTTTTGGATCAAGATGCATGATACCTATATTTTCAGCTTTCTTAATATTATTTGTTTGATCGGTAAATTGAAATTGGATACAAAATGCGATCTTATTATCTTCTGATACAACATCAATAAATTCGAAATGAGTGATTTTTTCGTTATCTTTCCCCCATGCGCAGTGTTTTTCTAACTCTTCTCGAGAAAGAGTTTCTCCATTGAACTCACCTGTGACAGAAGTTGCATAATAACGTTTCATGTTTTCAACAGAGGATAAAACCCATACATCATAAAACCATGATTCGAGAAATCGCTTTGCAATGATACTCATACTAATCCCTATAATAATTAAGCGAATCGTTTTGATTGTAACAATCCCTTTAAATTATGTAAATTAATAGGTTATGCTTGGGCCCTGCCCTTTACTTTTTTAGGCCAAAGCATTCCTTTAATTCGTAAATGCCATAGGACGATTTTTTTCTATATTTTTATCAAAATTTTTAACATAAGTGTTCATCGACTGCATTATAAGAATGCCGTGGAAGTGCAATTGTGAATCTAGCGCCTTTTAATATCGGTGATTGTGTAGCTATGATCTTTCCTGCATGGAGATTAACAACTTTCTTAACAATAGCTAATCCTAACCCAATATGTTTTTCTCCAATTTCAACGTCTTCGGCAATCGTATATTCAGAAAAAATGTCATCCACACCATCCTTTGGCAAACCTGGGCCATCATCATCTACGTGAATTAAAATATAACTATCATCCAGAGAAATGGTTAAAGAAATATGATGCACTGCAAATTTCATAGCATTTGTAATCAAATTAGTAACCGCATGTTTGAAAATATTTTCATCTATGTATGCTCTCAAAGAATTTAACTCATTAGTATGAAATGTGATTTCAAATGTCGATGCAGAATAAGGCTCTAATAACTTTCTTAACCATACTATTATATCGGTCTCTGATTGTTTTAATTTTAACTCGCTTGAATGCATTTTTGAGTAAATCAAAAAAGTGCTGACGATGCGATTCATGTCTGCAATATCTTCTTGAATGCTATTCACTTGTTTATTGAGTAATACATCTTCTGCGTTTTTTCTTTTAATACTATCCGTCGCCATTTGTATGGTTGACAATGGAGTTCTGATTTCATGTGCGACAAATCGGCACATTTGTTTATGTGATTCAATCAGCTCTTTTAGGCGCTTACCCATGCGAATGATATTTATATAAAGCTCATGCAAAACAGAGGTTGGGCCTATTTTTTGATGAAAGTCAAAGTTTCCTTGACTAAAATTTTTAGTGATTTGATATACCTTCTTCATATTTCTCACAAAAAGCAGTGAGAGAAATGTAATAAGACAAAGGGATAAGAAAAAGAAAGCCACTATAAAATAATACATTACATCACTGATTCTTGCTGTAATTGGTAGATAGCTGAGTGGGCCAATTTTGAGTATTCCACCACTAAAACCATAATAGAGAATAGCAATTTGTGACGAGTTTTGGTTTGTTTCAAATATTAGCTGTTTTGTTGATAAAGAATTAATTATAGTCCTTGGCAAGTGTTTACTCTTGGTTTTATAAACATGAAGTGGGAGGCCATATACTTTTTCTAGCTTTGATATTTCTTTATCCCACGTATTTTTGGGTTTTAATAATAAATGTTCAACGATTTGTTTTAAAGCAGGACTCATATAATGAAAAATAACTTGGCCGGGATCTGAAAAATAATAAACTAATGCGTATGGGGTATTCCCAATTTTTTTATACGCAGTATGTTGTACAATGACCAAGTTGAGAAATTGATAGGTTGCACCTGATAAGAAAATTATCTCACCCTTGTTTAAGTGGTTATTCTGTGTGGGGGTAAGTTTTAGATTGTCGATTGCTATAAGATGAACAACATTATCGGTCCCGTTCTTTATTATTGTATCCCAATTTGATTTCGAGTTATTAATTAATTCGTTTTCTAAACTAATTAAAAGTCCTTGTGACATCGTTTTCCCTGCATTAATAACTATCTCTGCCTCAACCGACTTTAAATATTTAAAAAATGCCAAAACAAAAATTAAAAAAAGTACAAAGAACGCAGTCAAAATTTTAATATATACATTAAATTTCATTACCATGCACTCTAAATATTCCCAAGCAAAGCTTTTATTTTAGATGCTCTTTATTAAGGAAATCATAAAGAGTTGCGATTAGTGGATCTACCCTCAATATAAAATGAGTGTAGCATTACTACTATTATATTGATACTCAAGCAAAATCTGGATCAATCTTTTGGACAGCAGATTTAGCTAATAAATATCGGATGTTTAAAATGCATTGTTTACGTTCTTGCACGGTAGGTACTGTAGCCCTTTTTGCTTGTTTAGAAAGATAGTCATATTGTTTAAAGACCTGGAAAGAACTATCGGATGTTCCAGAAAGCTCACCTATAATCTCTTGCATTTCTTCATCACTCAGATGAAGCATATCCACTGGTTTTCTTCCTTTATAATCCAGTGCATCACAATCAGCGCCACGCTTTAGTAATGCCTTAATCAATTCGAAACAATCGCCTCTTAAGCAAGCTATATGCAATGGAGTCATGCCGTTTCTTAAATGAATGCAATTGACTTCAAGCACTTTTTTGGCAAGTAACGCTTCAATAATTGGCTTTTGAGCTAAGGAGTGCTTTTTAGAGTCCACGTGATTCCATCCTTTACACAAGGCAAGCAAAATGGGGGTATAACCAAACTCCATACTGTAATCGTTAATATAATCACCCTCTTCTATATAGTGGAGTGCGGCATTAGTTCGTGAGTTTGCTATATGATATAAAAGCTCGGTTTGCGAACTCATAAGACCTTCATCCACGTTGCCGAGTTTAAAACAACGCCTGGGTATCATTAAGGAAGAAGTACGCATCAATGGTGGATGTATGAGTACACGTTCATTATAAATCTCACATTCTGGTTGAGTGCTATCCCCAATCCCGTGGAGTCTTATTTTCTTGAAATTTGCATCATAAGTTGTATGGACAATATTTACCTTTTTATTTTGGAGTAAGTTACTAAAATATAAATAATGCTGATAGTCTCTTTTAAGCGCTTGATGGAACTTCTTCAAAGTAGATTTTGGTATTGAATATTCCTTAATCTGTTGCATATAAGGAATTACTTTTTTTATGCGGACAGTAAACTCCTTTTCGCTAAGTGTTTTAGAAAATACTTCTAACAATTCAACAGAATGGTGGTCTATTCTCTCGCGGTATCTAGTCTGAAGTAACTCGCTCTTAATTTCCATTTGATTCACCCTAGTAAAAACGTTTACCCTCATATTTTCATTATAAAAATCCATAATTAAAATAAAGTTATTTTGGAATGAATAATTGGAATAGAGCATTCTTGGGAAAATCATGAGTAAACTAGTTTGAAGTGCGATAATTACTCACTCATTGATAAATTTGGACCCTGCTAATAACTAGTCAAGTTAATCCGCTTAACTTAACGTGAGTTTCGGATAAAGAATCTATTTAGATCCAGTCTCCATTTTGCCCGTTTGGGCAGAGGAGGCATGTATGCCGTCTCGAAGCCTTAACACAGATCTTGAAAATTCGTGCGAAGGCTTCGAGACAGCGCTACGCGCGTCCTCAGCCCGAACGGATCGTGATAGAGAATCGTTATAATTATATCCTTATCCATAACTCACGTTAACTTAAGATTCTCAATTCCATGTTTTTCAAATTCATTAGCGTATTGCTCTTTGATTTCTTCGACTTTTCTCATACGTTCAATAGGATCCATTTTCATGTATTGTTCCACTCCTATTGTATGAATTGCATCTCGTTCACTTAATTTATAAATTAACTCATCCCAGAACAATTTCTTTTCATAAGGTTCAATAAATTTCTCATTAAGTAACTCTTCATACTGAGTTTTTTCAAAGTGCTCATTGAATTCTGGAGAAAACTCTATCTGGTCCTCTGCTTCCATTTCTTTAAAATAAGATAAAAGTTTCTGTTTTAAGGCTTCATACTCATTTTGCTTCGTTTCCTTTACGGTATAGGAATGCATTACCCAGTCTGCTATGTATAACATATCCAGTAATGTGCGATATTCTTTCTTAGTAATATTAATTTTCATAACTTATTTCTTCTGATCATTTATTGGCTTCTGATGCAAGCAGCCTGTTTTAAAAGTTTAGAAAACTGCTTTGCGGTATTTGATAATTTAATCATTTTAAGGGGTTGATGTTAATATCCTTAGTAATACGATCTGTGTTTTATTTGCCTTTGAGCCTTCAACGCATCCTAACATAAAAATCAGCACAATTTATGCAAACTTGATTTTATCTCTATTTTGCCCTCTTTTAGCAAGTAATTTGAAGCAATTGGGTCGGTTACAATTTTTTAGAGTATTTAATGATTATTTAATGGTCATTGGGTATAATTTGTCCTCAATTAATCTGAGAAAATAAAGGTACTATAGATGAAGTCTAAATATGAAAAAATATTTAAAAATAAAAAAATAATAAATAAAACAATAAACGACAATGCTTGCTCGGAAAAAAATAATAAATTGATAAAACAATCAATGTCGCATAAAAAATCAAAAACAGAAAATAGAATAAAAGAGAATACAAAACTAATTGATACTGTAGAAATCCCTGATAATGATATGCTTAATCCTAATCAATTTTTCAATAGGAGTTATATTAAAGGCGAAAAACAAAAATCTCAAAATGCAACTGGAATTCGTCAATACCATACTACTCGTAAATCGAATAAACCAGACTCAGCGGTTATTGATTATCTTCATACCAAATCAAAAGATTTAGATAAGCAAGTAGCTAAAAAACAAAAAGAAGGTGGATATAAGTCTGATGATTGGGGTATGGCTACCTTTGGACAAATTTTTAAGAAAAATGGAGTCAAGATTGTTGTGCAATCTTTAGTAAATGGTGCTAATAGCTTAATCACCACCCTAAATAAGCCCCTAAATGAGCTCAGTGTTAAAGATTTACAAAATCTCGGCATTTTATATGTGAATGGTCATTTCCCAATCGGTGCTAGTTTATATTTTGCATCACCTAATGCACTTAAGACCGGTCTGATTCATCCAGAATATTTATATAATAAAGAATGGAAACACTTCGGCCATTTTACCCAAGTATCCCCTACTCGTTGCCAACATACAGGGAACATTCAGCGAAATCTAAGAGAAACTACAGGACTTTTTAGAATCCCAGATTGGTTAGATGAAATTCCATTAGCAGTTTCTGAGGTTAAGGCAAACTCTAAGCATAAAATGACCCTTACCAATGGTACTGACAAAGAATATGATATTGGTTGTGGTGGAGTTCTACAAATATATGTAAGTCCGGAAGTTATGGGTATTTTGCACCAAAATGTTACTAAAGTTATTTATCAAACAAAAGATCAGCATGGGATCAAAACAGCAGTTCGTGATAACGAAGGTGTAATTGTTGAGTTTAATTTTAAGGGACATAATGGCAAGGCTGGTGAAAAAGGATTTATTATTGATTTAAGTGGAGGAATCCAGGAAGTCCACTCGACTATAGAAGTGGCTCCTAATGGCGAGGCTTACCCTGTTTTTAGAGGATAATTACTAATAATGTGACATTATTGCTGGCAGATGCCAATTATTTACAAAATAAGCACACGCAATCCAAATTTTTTACGAACTATAGAAATTAAGATCACTGGTTTTAAAGTTAAAAGAAGCGCCGTGGCAGAAGCCGTTCCTATAATATTAAAATAATATGTTGCAGGAATGGCCACAAAAACCATAAATATCAACTCAAAAATTGTCCAACGCAAAACTAGGTGCTCATATCCACCAAAAATCAAAATAACCGGAGCAATACGACCAAAGCAAGACATCATTACCCCGAATGTTAAAATGATTAATGCGGGAGAGGCATTGACATAATCTGGTCCAAAATGACCAAGGATATTTTTTGAAAACAGTACAATCGTTGAGCCAGCAAGTATCGTAGTGGAAATAATAATCATCATAGTGCTGTTAATTTTACATTGCAACTCTTTTTTTCCCATCTCTGATTCGAGGAGAAAAGATAGCTTGGATTTTAAAGCTTGTAGGACAGTTGTAGGAATAAGCCACAAAAAACCAATTATTGTAAGAATGGCCGCATAATCGCCAACCATTGTTTCATTACTGCCAAATACCTCCACTATAAGTAAATCCAGAGCTGAAACTATAACAAAGAGGATGTTATTTGTAATTAATCGTACTGATGTTTTTAGCCAATCCATTTTAGTAAGCGGTGTTTTCCTTGCTTTATGAAACCCATACTTAAATAACTCCAAGAGTTCCTGATTTAAAGAAAAAAGAGACAAGGTTAAAAGTAAAATAAACGTGATTAGTAATACTGAGACTATGTAAAAATTCGTTAATACTGGCTCAACAAATAGAACCACAGAAATAAATAAAAGAACTTGCAATAAGTATTTTAAAAATTGGGTTAATAATGTAGATAAATAAATGCGATCAACTACTATAAGATAACTACTTAACAATGATAGCAGTGCAGAAAATGGGATGAGCCATAAGACATAAATCGCCAAATGATAATCGTTAATATGTTTCACGCTGAAATGATGAAGTAAAATCATCAGCAATGTTGATGCTAGCGCAATAAATAGTGAAATAAAAAAGGTCACACTAATGAGCTTAAGATTCCAGGCAACATATTCAATAGCATCTGCTTTTTGATTTAAATTTATATACTTACCTAAGAAGCGTTTTGAACTTATATCTGTTCCCAAAAGAGACAAGGCCGTCATTATCGTCAAAAGTTTAATAGCAATGCTGAAATCGCCATAAATAGATTTTGCAAGATGACGCGCCATAAAAACGTTAAGTGAGTATTTAGAAGCATAGGTCACCAAGCTAATCAATAATAAAACAAGAACAACCCTGGTTTCTTTATTCATAATTCTTTCCTTAACATGGGGTTTTGCAGGCAATTTACCATTTTATGCTATCTTACACTGAATATAGAGATTTTTTATTTAGACCAAAATATTGATATATTTATCCATCTTGATAATCATGCTTTTCCACGGGTCGCTCAATAGCGATAACCGTTCTCAAAATCGATTGCATTTCTTCTAAAACTTCAATCGCTTGATGTGAATCTTGAAAAGATTGATTTAGATCAATGACATAAGCCAAATTTTTGGGCAAAATTCCTCTTCTTATCGAACGATGAATGCTTGAGTAGAACCAATCTGATGCTTCTTCACATAGCTATGTTTTACAGGGTTATGATGAATATAGTTGAAATGATGCTCGAAATTTTTTTCATCACGGATAAGATGTTTCCAAAATCTGCGCTGCCATATGCCCACAATCTTAATAAAGTATTAGAAATCTTGGAAGGGTATTATATTCGGGGATATGGAGATAGTCAGAAACCAGATGCCACCGTGGATATAAAAGGCGAATGCAATAATAGATCAATTTCAACTAATTCAAATAAAAAATTCATAATAGCACAAGTGCTTACGCGAACGGCAGAATCTCTCCCAAAATGTGGTCAATACTGCCGTTATCGCCACGAACTGACTACTTACTAAAACTCTCATTAAATAGGCAGTAGGTTATAACTGCCTATTTAATACACCTATGAATTTTTAATAAAATTTCGATATTAGATTGGGTGGAGGAGTATCTTCAAGTAATTTGATAGGCTCTAAGAGATGATAATCTACTTTATGTTCTAAAATTTCTTTGGCTTCAGGTGAATCATTGACTTCTGATATATCTATTGATGGACAAGTTAATTTTTTTTGTACCTTAAATAAACCCAAACCACAACCTCGCTCCCGCATTTCTTCTCGGATATCTTCCATTTTTTGCGAGTAGATAATATTAGGTGTATAAACACTGACAGCATCATCTTCATTTTTTGGGAGCCGATACTTGGTAAAACCAACTACTTTTTGACCTTGTTTGAGTAAGGTTGAATGCCTATTATTACTTTTCACTTCATCCAAGGATGATTCTATTGATTTGGATAATGTGCTTTTTTCTATTTTAATCATTATTGCATTGTTTTTTTTGAAAAAATTCATCATTTAATAAACTTCCTGTTCAATTTTTATTATTTATAATAACAATAATTTTTAAATAATTGCAAACATTTTGATACTGGAACGAGTATTGTTAACTTTGACCGTCCTTTTTTAAGTTAGTTATCATCGAAATTCGAACGACTGCGATCTCTTCATGAATAAATCCCGAATCTAAATTTATAATTTGAGATGAATTTTGAGTAAATGCGAAAAAAGCCATTTTAAAAAGACTTCTTTGCAATTGATACTCATTTTCAGGATGGATAACTTCCGTTTTTAATTGAAGTTCTGATCTCATTCTGCTCCCCTACTACATCTCGCGCATAAAGAGTGACATGTAAACAGCGGGAGCTAATTGTCAACAGGCTCTAAATATTAGGTAACGTTGCTAAAACTTTTTATATTTTGTAAGCAAGCGTTTGAATATAGCGGATAACTCATGCCAAAATGCGAGCATTATTATCAAAAAAGTAATCAAAAAGACAGCAACTACCATTTGAATGATATTAAAATTAAGGGCATCTTGTGCAACAAACCAACTTGTAATTGCCCCTGAAATCACCAAGAGTATTCTAACGATCCATCCCAATTTTTCATCCAGTCTCAAAAAAACATAATAATTTAGAATTGATTATTATTTTAGAAATCACAAACTCATAGCGCTATTATTAAGCTAGTATATATCTTACTTATTAAACCATGCAAATATCAGCTTACGTTAACTTGTGCTAACCTTTCTAAAGTAGGTGTAGCAAATTGTTAAACTGTTTTTATTCAAAAAATAGATATATAGGGACAATAGGTGATTAATTTTTTACTAGTCGTTTTAGCTTTTATTTTGGTCTTACTAAATGCCTTTTTTGTGGCTGCTGAGTTCGGAATGGTAAAACTTCGAGTTACTCGAGTAAAAGCAATCAAAAATATGTATGGTTTACGAGGGAAGATTTTATTTCATGTGCATAAACATCTGGATGCGTATTTATCTGCTTGCCAACTAGGTATAACCTTCGCATCCCTGGGATTAGGTTGGATAGGAGAACCTGCTTTTGCCCATCTTTTAGAGCCACTCCTGTTTTTTATTGGAGTTAACTCCCCTCAATTAACAACTATAATTGCCTTTTTTATATCATTTTCGTTTATTTCTTTTCTTCATATTGTCGTTGGGGAGTTAATGCCCAAATCGCTAGCTATCCGACAATCGGAACGAGTATCTTTATGGACCGCTCTCCCTCTATATGGATTTTATTGGCTCATGTTTCCTGCAATTTGGACTCTCAATAGTTGTTCAAATTTTTTACTAAAAATTTTTCATCTCGATGCAGTGCATCAAGGGGAACACTCTTACTCTACAGAAGAAATCAAGTTACTCTTAAATGCAAGTCATCGGCATGGTGAACTTACTGAAGAAGAAGTTGAAATTATTGAACATACCTTTGATTTAGCAGATCTTAAGGTTACCGAAGTCATGCGATTTACTGAAGAAATGGTCATGCTCCCTATAAATAAACCTATTGCGCAAATCATGGATATAATCATGGAACACCGCTATAGCCGTTACCCTGTATATGATCCTGATAAAAAAGATGTTATTGGGATTGTCCATGTAAAAGATATTTTTCCTGTACTCTATCAACAAGGTGAGATAAAAGAATTACGTACACTACTTAGACCTATGCTAAAAGTTTCACGTCGGCTTCCTGCATTGGATTTATTACGCAAATTTCGCGAAGGGATGCCTCATTTTGCTCTTGTTTACAGTGGTCGAAAAACGATTTTAGGATTTGTTACACTCGATAATTTACTTCAAGTACTTATTGGTCGAATTAAAGATGAGTTTCATCGCACTAAAGTTGATTGGGTATTAAACGATGATGGAAGTATATCTGCATCAGGAAATTGTTCTATATACTCTTTGGAACAAGCCATCGATCGTGATATTGATGTGGATAACAACATTGACATTTTGAATGGTTTGTTTTTTTATCGACTAGGCTATGTACCTAAAGAAGGAGAACACATTGATTTTCCAGAATTCAATGCGGAAATAGAGAGCGCAATTGCTTCAAAAATTGTTAAAGTAAAAATTTACCCGAAGAAATTGCCCGATGAACACTATTGAAGATGAGTGACTTATGAATAAAAACGCTACACGTTCCTCTGATGCTCTTTTAACGATTGTTAATCATAATGATTTAAAAGGCGAATTAACATTTCAACGCATTTTACAAGCACTTGGGGAAAGGGCATTCGGCATTGTTTTGTTATTTTTTGCTTTACCAAGCGCATTACCTTTTTCTACCATTCCGGGCGTTTCGGTGGTTTTTAGTGTGCCTATATTACTATTTGCTTGCCAAATGGTATTTGCCAGAAAAACACTATGGTTACCAAAAATTATTGCAGAACATACGATTCACCAAAAAAATATTTCCAAAATTATTCATGCAACAGTACCCTATTTGATTAAAATTGAATATTTCTTAAAACCTCGATGGTCATTTATGACTTGTCGTTTTATGGAAATAATAAATGGAACTATTATTTTCTGTTTAGCGATACTTTTGATGCTGCCTATTCCTTTAAGTAATTTTATTTTTGCAGCATTACTGATTACTTTTAGTTTAGGTTTGATAGAAAAAGATGGGGTATTTGTTGTTTTAGCGTATGTTGGTGTCTTTTTTTATATCAGTTTTATTTATGTATTTATTGTGGCAATCATTAAGCATTTTTTTCATTAGATTTCATTAACTGTTTATTCCCCACATAGACAATTATTAAAGCTATGGATACCATATCACCTTTTTTAGTCAAAAATTACCTTATTGGAGCACATATGCCATTATTTACTCCTCAAGATCTCGTGCCTTTAGCAAAAAAGAATTTGGGTTTAAGACTTACAGGAAATACTCAGGAGGCTAATTCAGGTGGGTTTGGCGATGCCATTCCGTTGTCTCATCTTGGCGGAGCTAAAGATATTATAGAGTTTTTAACATGGGCTTTTCTTCCTGAATTACCGAAAGCGCAAATGGAGGTTATTTATAATCGATACAAAGAAATTGATATTCACTCAAGTGATTGCATGCCGCGACTGATATTACATTATGCTGCGCAGAATAATATTGGCGATGCTAAAGAAAGATTATCTAATAAAAAAAATGATGCACTATCGATGCTTTATTTTAAATTGGAACTCGCATCGATTGAGGTTGAAGCAAAAAAGCTAGTATCTTTTTATAACTCTACCGCAAGGATAGCGCCTTTAGAATTGGTCACAAGTCAATTTCCTTATTTAGCTCAAGAATTAGCTCATAATTTTAATGAAAAATTTTTTTTGCGCTTGAAAAGAAATTGGGAGGTATATGCCACTAGCGATGATATGGATTATCTCTTTTTATCAGACAATCTTCCCCATGTTCAAAAATATGAGGTAGGTTATGATTTTAATAATTATCCACTTGGTAAAGTTGGGCGTCATCATTTTGAAGCTGTAAATGTTATAAAGCAGGTGATGTTTTTAGGTGGTGAAAATCGAACTCCTGATGCCGAGAAAAATTTAGAGCAGCGTATTTACAACTCTATAAAAAGTATTATGAAAGAAGTGTTATATACCTCCTTGGATGAGCTACAACAAAATATTGAAATAAAATTATCGCAACATCCAGAATATCCTATTAATTTTAAAAAAGCGTGTAATGAAATGGTAATGTTAGTTGGTAAACTTCAAAAAAACGAACAGCTCTCATCGGAAGAATCGCTTGATTTGATGAAAAGAACGGAAGATTTAATCGATAATCCATCAGAATATAAGACATTTCTTACAGCAGCAAATAGTTATCGTATGGTTTCTGGAGGAGAGTTATCAGCCTACATGATGTTAATTGCTGGTTGGGCTGCTAAGATTATGACAATAAATTGTATAGGTGATGCGTGGATTAAGTTTGCAACTGAAAAACTCGAGTTGATTTCAGCATCCCAAGAGCTTGCTCATGTTAGCCAAGCCTATTCACTATCATGCTCTTGAATAGATTTAACTTATCTAAATAGCTAACCCATAGTTTTCATTAGATTTTGATTTAATACTCATAGAGTTGTTATATTAAAAGTCTAAAGAACATGGCCTCCATCAACCTCAAAAACTTTACCTGTAATCCAACTTGCTTTTTCGGAAGCAAGAAATAAAGCCATATGAGCAATGTCATTTGGTGTTCCAGGTCTTTGTAAGGGAATATTGCTTAGAAGATAGTTCCATAACTCTGGATTGCTAGTAGCTGTGTCTTCATTCATTCCTGCCTCAATAACACCAGGCGCAATAGTATTTACCCGTATCCCATATTTTGCTAGATCCAGAGCCGCATGTTTCGTCCATTTATTTAATGCTGCTTTTGAAGCGCCATAGCCAATACCTTTGGGCATGGTTATAGTTCCACTGATTGATGAAATATTTATAATACAACCTTTATTTTTCCCACCTATCATGTTCTGAGCGCAAAGTTGGGTTAAATAGAGTGGAGAAATACAATTGATCTGGAAAACTTGTTGCATTTTTTCTGGAAGTAGTTCAAATATTGTTTCACGAGAGGATATGCCGGCATTATTCACTAATATGTCTACAGATTCTAAATAATTAATTGCTTGTTCAGCAAAAATTGGAACTTGATTTATATCCGAAAAATCCGCATAAAATGCTTGAGCATTTCCTCCTATTTTTTTGATAGATTGAATGGTTTGCTCAGCGCCTGAAGCGTCACTATGATAACTAATGACTACATCTGCTCCTTGTTCAGCAAAAGCTATAGCTATTCTTTGACCTATGCTGCGGTTTGCTCCCGTAACAATAACTTTTTTCTTTTTAAAATTCATAGAGCCCCTCGTGAATAAAGTCGGCTAAATTTTTTATAATTTATGAAATGTACAAGAAATTTAATTACTGCTAAAATGAATTGTAGACTAATAATTTAATAAAAAATGGAATTTTTATGCGTTTTATTTCGTATGTTTTATTCATTTTCCTGAGTATTTCAACCGTTCATGCTGAAATCAAAATTGGAACTATTCATTATTATCCTCCCTTTATTATTAATAAATACCAGGGATTCGATATTGAATTAATGAATTACCTTTGCAAAAAAATAAAAACCAAATGCTCATTTGTGCAAATGAAGGACACAGAATTATTTAAAGCTTTAGAAAATCGAAAGGTTAATCTTGTAGTAGCAGGTATAATGATCCCTCCTCATAGTAAGGGAAACTTTATATTTAGCTTACCCTATTTGTCTGTGCGCGCTGTTTTTATTGTACCCAATCAAAGTAGTCTGCAACAGGAAGAAGATCTCCATGGAAAGAAAGTGGGAGCCGCAAATGATCTCAATGGAGAAGTTTTTGTTGATTATTTACAAACCAATTTTCATAATCAATTACAAGTTAAAAAATACGACTCTGCTGATGCTTTGATTAATGACTTAGAGAATGGTTCTTTATCTGCTGCCTTTGTTCGTGAATTCTACGCAAATTATTGGCAAAATAATGGTCTAGCCAACATTAGGGTACTAGGTCAGCCCCGGGCGGTTGGAAACGGAATGGCTATTGTAGCTTTACCTGAAGAACGGCCATTAATTGATAAGATCAACAAAGAACTGCAAACCATTGAAAATAATGGCGACTATCTAAAATTATATAAAACCTATTTTGGTGATAAATATTAGTGCATTTTTATAACTATAAAACAAATTCCATACATTGTATTATGGAAAATATTTTGCCATGGAATCAACTGACTCTAATTCAATATTTTGCTAATATATACAAATAGTATTTTGTTTGATCAAAAATATAGTTTGGAGTTTCAAAATGTCCGAAAAAATACGAAAGGGTTTTAGTAAATCGATAGACTGGAATGTAACTACTGATAAAAAAAGAACAAACACACTCAGCGAAAATACAAAAACAATCGCTAAAGAATTGGATAAAAACCCTATCCCCAATAGCAATGAATTAAATCCAGACAAAAAGCAGCAATAAATATTCTTAGTCATATAAGACTTGCTTTTTATTTATAAAAATTTATTATTGCTGTAACTGCATTTTAGAAAAGGAATTGGCCATGATGTTTTTTAAAAGGTTTGTCACTCCTAATAACCTCAGCAAAGTGATTAAAAATCCCCCTGCTCCTCCCTCTTTTTTTAAACAAATGGATTGGTCTTTAGTTAAAAAAAGCGAAGGACAACAACTAAGCAAATCTGTCCAAACTATTGTGAAGGAACTCGAAAATACTTCAGCATCTGATGCTCCAGGTCCTCTGTTAAAAAACTAAGAAACCTTCCTTGGTTATTCTTCTTACAATATCGTACAGAAACTTTGGGAGTTTTTAGAGGCTAAAGTGTCTAACGCTTCAAAATGTTCAGGGGCAGTTGAACATAGCTCCTCAAAGTGTTCTTTATCCAAAACGTTAAGTTCACTCTCTTGAACAACAGCCACTATGTTTTTCTCTAAATCATTAATTGCTGTTGATTTAATATCGGGCCGAACAAAAGCAATCTTAGCAGAACCAAATTTGTTTGTATCAATTACTCTTTTAATACTGGCAGTCACTGAAAGATCTGCATTCTCATAGAGTTCTTGGATATTAGTAGCCTTACTATTGAGCTGGCTTTGATTAATGAAATCTATGTATTGCAATAAATTGACTATATAGATTGTATTAGTCTCACAATCCACGACAACGGCAGGTTTATTATCCTCAAACGCTTGTTCTTGATTTTGTTCTTTGTTGAATTTTTTCTCAATGGCTAACTCGTTATTTACAACACTAATAATAACCTTTTTGGACTGGTTTTCTTGGATAACTTGTGGGAAGCGCTCACTAACACTTCGATATGAATTTAATACATACTCTGGGGGAGTCACAAAATCATTATTTTCAATTCCTCTTTTGATAACACCTTCAACTGCTTTTTCGGGTTTTCTTGTTGAAACCGTTATTAAATAAGTTCCATCTTTTTTTAAGCCTATGTCAAGCCAAGTGGGCCAAATATTGCACATCTCTTTGAAAACATTAGGAACCTTTTTATTTTGATCCATGCGGCGAGATAAGAATTCTCCACTCATGTTATAAGTCACAACAGCTTCTTCATGTGTTAATGTACCAATATGTTTTTTATGAGTACCCTTAACACAATCATCGTCATA
The DNA here is from genome assembly GCF_900452415.1 of Legionella cincinnatiensis. NCBI lineage: Bacteria > Pseudomonadati > Pseudomonadota > Gammaproteobacteria > Legionellales > Legionellaceae > Legionella > Legionella cincinnatiensis. The sequence goes on from NZ_UGNX01000001.1 coordinate 1,971,853, forward strand.
ATAAATGGTTCGTTTTCTATCAACAGTAAGAAGTGCAAGCTCATCTAATGCATATCCTGTTTGTTGTTGTAACTGCAACGCAAAACTTTCTGTTGTAATCGATTTACCACTTCCAGGACCACCTGCCATCAATACTGTAAAACGATCCGGATAATTTTTTAAAGGTTTCTCAGGGGAGCCAATAAAAGTATTTGCATCAATTGCCGATACTAATGGCAATGCTTCAAGTTTACCTTTTCCAATAAGTGACTCAATTTTGTCTTCTGTAATAGTAAACAATGTAGTATCCACTTCTTGTTTAAGCAATGCATCTGCTACGCGCCTTACAGCTAACTCCGTTAGTTCAGAGTCGGATAAAGTAATAACCTCTTTTTCTCTTCGTTTTAAAAGTTCTGCTTTAGCTTGGTTAAAATAATGATGTATCAGTGGATGCTCCTCTCTTGTAGCGCTATTGCTTACAATGGAAGAAACCCAATTAAAATATTTTTCACGCTGCATCAACATGTTTAATACAGGAAGAGCTGGAATGACATGTTGCGCATGGAATTCCCGCACAAATTGGCCAAAATCATTATTTTTAGGGGGAGTTTTTACTAATAGTGGAATTAAAGCCCCTGTGATTTGCAAGGATCGTCGTTCAGTTTCAAAAACCATCAAATTACCGATGGATGCGCCATTATGGCCTTGATAACGTCCAAACCCCTTCATCATCTGGGTTAGTTCTTCTTGTTTCTGGACTGAATTTTTTACTGCTGTAAATTCAACGGTATTATCTTGAAATATATCTGGAAATGATTTTTTGCCCGATAAAAGCACTGATTCAATGGAACAAGAGCTTTCATTGAACTTCTTCCAATTGTAATCCGAATAAAACCGAACAATCTTTGTATTGCCCCCTAAATATAAGTTTCTTGATAATTTTGATAATGTATTTAATTTAGTAAACATAATAAATTTCTCCCCAATTAGTGGCTACATCATACAAAAAATATCTTAATTAAATATTAAGCAGTAAGATCACTTATTTACTCAGATGATTTTTACATGCATACACCAGTGGTATTTATGATTGCTATAATTAAAAGAATTAACTGGGGTGAGGTGTAACATCCCATGCTAACACAATGAAGGTTATTTAACCGTTAGAGAATCGTGATAATAGAGGAGTCACTATGAAAAATCCTTATGGTTCTAAAGAATACAATGCTTTGTTCCAAGAGAATGAATCAGAAATAGCCGACCCACAAGGTCGTCTTATATATGATAAAGGAATATCATGTCACGTGTTTGCCATAGCAAGCCCAATTCATTGGGCCACCTGTAAGGAACTGAATAACCAATATAGTGAAATTGGGATGCAAAAAGAGCTGGAACGTGCAATGAACGATACCCAGCCTCCTATTGGTGAGGAACTGAAACAAGAGCGGCAAACAAACATGGACGATATTCTCCAACTTCGAAATAATCAAGAAACCTGTTTGCACGTTGAAAAAATGTACCTCTGCGGTGGGTTTCGCGAAGGTAAATCTTGTCCTGAACACATGTGGCTAGAGGATGTTACAAACAATATGTCTCTAGATACCTTTATAAATCGGAACGGGATTGCATTGAGAAATTGCACTGGCGAAGCTAATCAAGGGTTTCAACCTGGATGCGAAGGCCATCAGTTCGAGGCTAACGACATCATGCGTGTGAAAGTTCCAGGGTATACCTATGGACAGCTAGTAGCAATAGCTGCTGGATCGGAAAGAAGAGATGCTTTAACCAATCAAGGGATGCCAAAATTTCCCCCTGCTATTGCTGATACACCACAAGTTCTAACAGCCATCGCTGCTGTCAATCGAGCCAGAGAGGCACTCAATCTAGGAGGAGATAGAAACGCAGCACGTAATGCCGCATATGTGCATCCAGATTGGATATTTGCAATAAAAAACATGAATAGCCAGTTGACTGATTTGGGCTTTACTCCGGCAACAATACAACATTTAATCGACCATAATCAAGCTGCAGCAGATGATCACGAGAAATTTTACCAGGCCACATTAAAATCAATCGAAAGGTTCACTCCACATGTCAAAAATGCCCAAGATTTAATAGATCAGATTGGTCAACTGGATATAGGTGGATTAAAAGACACGGCAATGAATCAATTGCAAGCAATCAAGAATGACATTTTGCAAAACTCTAGTTCACCACAAGATTTATCCGATAAATGGGGCGTGTTCGCTGGTGATTTAAAGGATAAATTACAGTTATATCAGAACTATCAAAAAGTAAGACAAGAACTGGCCGCTTGCAAATTTGGTAATAATGATGCCCGCATCGACAAACTTTTAGCTGATTCTGCCTTGAAAATAGGACAGCAGGACATGACAACGGTACAAATCAAGGAAGTCATTGATCGTCTGAATTTACAAACACAAACATTAAAAAATTCACCCCTTGAATCACTTAGAGCGCTTATAGATCTCGGAAAAAGTAGTCCTAGCCGTCAAGAATGGGCCAAAAATGTTGAAGATGCTATGGCAAAATTATCCCTTGCAGACCGAGTCGATTTTCCAACCAACCAAAGTAATGACGTAAAAGCAGCGCTCTTGGTTTTAACGCAGGAAAACAAGGAACATGCAATGGGCCTGTTGAACAACCCACAGATGTTCACCGAGAAAATAAATAAAGCAATTCAAAATTTGAATAAAGAGCTCCACCCCGAGCCTGAAGAAGTTGAGCAAAGTACTATGCGATTTAATTACTGACGATAACTGACATTAAACGAGCTAATTTATTTGGATAATATTTTACCATTTGATATTAGCTTTTTTCATCTTTTTTCGACTTCATCTGTTGATGATTATATCAATGGATTTTGATAAAGTTGTAAATAACGAGTCGCTAAATGATATGAAGCGTAATCAGTAATATGTCCGGAATCACGAAACATAGGTATGCCATTAATATCTGCACTACATTGACCTTTGAGGCATTGAGCCTGTTTAGGATCAATAATTATTAATTGTGTATATTTTCTTTTAAGACGTGCAAATAAATCATCCTGCCAATTTGGTTGCATCGAAAAATTACATTCTTTGGATTTGTATTTTCTTCTTAGTTTAATATGATCAAAAAAACAATTATAAGAATTATTGATTACAATTGTTTTGAGTAAAACTGGTGTAGCGCCAGAAGTAATAATAATTTGCAAAGCATCATCCAATGCTTTTTCGATTCGTTTTTTTGTCAACTCTACAGATTCATTGGTAATGAGTTTGCCGCCTAGATAACCATCCCAATTTTGACCTAAGATCACAAAATCATAATGATTGTTCTTGATCATATTATAATAGCGTTTGATTTGTTGGTGGCATGCAGTATAAACTTCCTTATTCCAATCATATTGCTCAACTCCAGGTAAGGAGAGACAAGCAGCAGTTGCATGAGCCAGAATAGAGGCATTCGCTTTTTTTGCAAGAGCATCCATAAATCCCCACAAATGATTCGCATGAGAATCACCAAACATAAAACCAGTTCTTGTATTGGAACTTTTTGCCCCAAGGATACAGTTAGTATTGATTTCAACGCTTTTATCCTGAAGGCATAAGGGTCTGAGTGGATATGAATATTGTTTTAGCTGCTGATCAATTTGGGCCATTTCGTTAAAACGTTTGGGATATCCCTCATGTTTTTTGATCGCATAATCGCCTAAATGAATTAAAACACTAGGAAGTATACATAAATAAATTAGGCTATAACCGAGCCTAATAGTGTGAAATTGGCGTGTTGGTTTCTCAATAAATCGCCAAGAAAAATAAGCAATAATAAGGGTTAAAATACATGCATACATTAAAACAAGAGGTGTCTCTTCAATTTTTAAATAACGAATAATCACGAATATTGGCCAGTGCCAAATATATAATGAATAAGAAAGCAAGCCGATAAACACCACTGGTTTTAGGGAAAGCAATCGGGTTAAAAATGTCTGAGGATAATTTGTCCCTGAAATGATAAGTATGCTTGTTGCACAACATAAAACAACAGCATACCAATTTGGAAAGCCTATCTGAATATGCGCCTGCATTGCTATATAAAATATGCTTATAACCGCAGCGATATTTAGACTTTCTAGCAAATACCTATTCAATGAAAATTGATTTTGCCTAAATACGATACATGAACCCATTAAGAATTCAAAAATGCGACTCAACAGTTGGTAGTAGTTTTTTGTCGGCTCTTTTGTGGACAAAAATAACGCTAAAATTAAAAAAAATACTGTGAGCAAATAAGTTATTTTTGCAATATGCTTTTTGTTAACAATTCGATAAACACCATAGATCATTACAGGTAGAATCAAATAACATTGCCATTCTATTGATAATGACCAGGTATGTAATAAAGGTAATTGATTCGCATTTGGGGAAAAATAACCTTTTGTTGCTTTTTCAAAAAACATATTTGAAAGAAACAATGAGGTTTTTCGAGCACTTTTGGAATATTGGATTAAATCTTCAGGCAAATAAAAAAACAAGGAAAGCAAAAGAGTGCTTACTATCAAGCAAATAAATATAGGTTGTAGTCGCCATAATCTTCGATTATAAAAATCAATGAACGAAAACCGATCATTTTGCAAAGAGCTATAAATAATACTGGTGATTAAAAATCCAGAAATAACAAAAAAAATATCCACCCCAATAAAGCCAGAAGGAAATAACCTAAATCCTGCATGAAAAAAAATAACTAACAAAACAGCAACAGCTCTTAAGCCATCAATATCTGGCCGGTACTTCATTGTATGTATATCCACTCGCTATTACATTGTTCTTTTGATTTCTGGGATTTCCTCACGGTTATTGTCCAATCAGGGCCTGATCCGATGTGATGAATTTTAGCAAAACTACCTTGATTTGTTGCTATGGCCAAAGAAAGCAAGCTATTTAAATAAAGTAAATCTTTACCTTTTGGAGTCTCACCAAATGTCTTTTGGTACCACAATAAACCTACAAATTCGTTATGATTTTTTTTGTAGATTCTCACTCTGTAGCATTTGTTAGGCTCAAAACCATATTTTTCAAGTAGTTCCTTATTAATATTAGTCCAGAGGTTTCCATATTGAGGATCAAGAATTACTATTGTACCTTGCAATCTACCATTTTCGATAGAAGGCTTTTGATAAGGAATTTTTACAATAGGTTCATTAAGTTTAGGACCAACCTCTTCAAAAGAAATTTTACCAGAAGCTAATTTTGCAGCAGTATAACCATATACATCTCTACCAAAAAAAGTATATGAAGAACCGGAACCTTCTAAACGATTCTTGGTTTCATCTATCTCCCGTACTTCTTTAATTCCAAATTTTTCCTCAATAAGAGTTAAGGTTCCATTGTCAGGGGTTACAAAATATTGCCCATTATTTGTTAAGGCAACTATAGAACGACGCTTGGTTCCAACTCCAGGATCAACTACGCTTATAAATACAGTATTTTTTGGCCAATATGGAGCAGTTTGATAGAGCCGATATGATGCGTCCCAAATATTATAAGCGGGTATTTCATGAGTTAAGTCCGAAATAATAAGGGAGGGATCGACAGTGAACATAACCCCTTTTACCTCACTTACAGCTCCATCCTTAATACCAAAATCACTTTGAAATACTATAATACCTGAGTGAGCCCCCTTGGCTAATAAACAAAGGAAAAAAACCAGTGAAAAGTTATTTAATTTATAGAATATACTTTTTATTCTTACCATTAATGAGTTCATTTATTTTTAGAATTATCTATGATAAACATCTGATAGATTATGTCTATACCTAATACCCTTTTATTTCAATATTATTTAAGGCATGTCTCTGATAATCTAATCAATAAAAAGTGTTTTTTAATCTTCTTCATCAATTTGCACATTAAAAGTAGTAGATGCCTTGCCACATTTATTAGTAACATTAACAAGGACATCGAAATTATCTCTGCCATCAGCTTTAATTTTTATTCTGCCATTATTTGAATCAATAGTGACTTGATTTACTTTATTGTGAGGATGTGCTTTTACAGAATAAATTAAATTTTCTCCTTGAAACGCTTGGCTTGTTGGAATGTCTGCTGTATTAAAGGCAACAATCTCCCAATTCTCGATTGGAATGATGACTTGAGGTTTGCACGATTTAGTATCATGACTTGCAAATACCATTGATGAAATTAAACTTATCAATATGCTCAATAGTGATTTAAACATTCTATCTCTCAAGTATATAATGCATGTAAAACATTGTGCTTTAAAGAGCACTCTTATAAAAGAGTGTTCTTGTAAAAGTCTATTTGTTATTTAAAGCATCTAAGCGCGAAACAGAAGGATCTAATCTATCCAATGCTTGAAAAGGAAGCATCCAGCCAGGATACTCAGGTGGTAAGGCACTAACCTCGTTTAACTGTTTTATTTCCTCTGAAGATAATTTTAGACTTACTGCGGCAAGATTATCTTGCAACTGATCAATGCGCTTAGCACCAATAATCACAGAAGTTACAGTCGGTCTTGTGAGCAACCAAGCTAAGGATACACGAGCAGCACTGCAATTATGATGCCGTGCAATAGGCTCGATCACCTCGAGAACTCTCCAAACCCTCTCCTTGTCTACAATAGGGAAATCAAAATTGGAACGTCGAGAATCTTCTGGTTTTTGATTATCACGATTAAATTTACCTGAAAGCAAGCCACCAGCTAGAGGGCTCCAAACTAGTAAGCCCATTTTATCAGCTTCCAGTAAGGGAATAATTTCACGCTCCAGATCACGACCAGCAAGAGAATAATATGCTTGTAAGGTATCAAAATGAACAAGATTCTTAAGCTGAGAAACACCTAAGGCTTTTGCAATTTTCCATGCTGGCCAATTGGAACAACCAACATAACGCACTTTTCCTTGTTGTACTAATGTATCTAATGCTCGCAATGTTTCATCTATTGGGGTGATGGGATCATTTCCATGAATTTGATATAAATCAATATAATCTGTATTTAAACGACGAAGGCTTGCATCAGCCGCCTCCATAATATGCTTTCTAGAAGCTCCAATATCATTGTACCCAGGACCAACTCTGCCGTATACTTTGGTTGCAATCACTACATCCTTTCTGGCGATATTAAGATTTTTCAGCGCCTGACCAAGAACACATTCACTTTCACCTTCAGAATAGACATCAGCAGTATCAAAAAAATTGATTCCAGCATCAAAAGATGTCTTTATAATTTCATCAGCACTTGATTGTCCTACTGATCCAATTGCCTCCCAAAAACCTCTACCTCCAAAGGTCATGGTACCTAAGCAAAGACTAGAAACAAGTAATCCAGTATTACCTAATGTTTTGTATTCCATAGAAAATCTCTCTCCAATTTCCATTTAAAAATTAAATAACATGATTATGAGTATAAAGCAAATATAAATCACAACCGGATAACTCGGTGCGTCAAGGATGTTGCCTGCCAAATATGGCAAGTCCTTGGCTGCGAAACCAATGCTCATCATTCTCTAAAAAATATGCTTTAAGACCAGGAATATCATAAATATTTGCATAACCTGTTGTCACAAAATAACGTTTTCCAATGAGGTAAAAATCTTTAACATTTTTAGAAGGACTCACTATAATACGCCCATTAGGAATTATTTTAATCAATTTTTTCATAAATTGTACTATGTCTTTTTCTTTCTCTATGCCGTTTTCTACGCCTAAAAGGTAGGGAATAAATGCAGTATGAAAACTCTGTCTTTCATGAATTATAGAAATTTCATCTATTGTGCCTACATGAAATTGAATTTTTTTATCAAGCTCAAAGCTCTCTTGTGTTTTTATTTGAATGGCTTTTTGAATCAATGCCACCATGTAATGAATATAAGCTCTTCTTAGCGAATTAGGATGCACAATCCAAAATAAAAAATGAATTAATTTCACTCGCGGTATATTAACTAAATCAGGATACCAATACGTAAGCGAGGTAAACAATTCACCAATTGATGCCAGAGGCTTGCCTTGAATATCATATTCCCGATAATGATAATATTTTTTAAATGCTTTCATCCACGCAATTGTTATAGGATCTTTATCGTAAGTAGTCACTGATTTTGCACCAGCTTGGGCCATTAGAAAACTACTGTTCCCATGGCCAGGGATCACTAAAACATTTTTTCCTTCTATATCTGAGCGAATATTGTATCGATATGTTTGATTTCCCATTAAAGCTGATGATAAATAGCGCTCAGCACCCATGGGATATATTTGTACCTCTTTATTATCAGAGAGTCGTGTCACTCGCCTTTCCAAAATCCATTGTTTCTCTTGCTTGCTTAAAATTGTTTCATAAGCGTGCATAATACTTCCTACTTTTATTGTAATTGATTTAACTTTAATGATTTTACTCTCTTTCTGGTAAATAAATTCGATGTGAGAGAGTTTGAGCTAAGTTCTGCTGTAAGCTTTCTTCCCAATATTTGTGAAGGTTTTTCAATAAAGAGGTGAAGGAACCAGGAAAGTATAATTGCAACAGTACTAACTATAATTAAGGAGAATCCAGCATTAAACCCTTTATCTAATAAAATGCGAAGAAACACATAGCCACCAATACAATGAGTAATATACAAAGGATAACTAATATTCGCTAAAAATTTAACTAATGGATTTGTCTTAAAAAAATAAGGAAAAGTATAAGCAAACATAAAGGTTAACAAGGCTAAGGCATAACTCCATACGAGAATCAAACTCTCTGAATAAGGCCCTGCCCACCAAGTAATACAAAATAAAAGAAACAAAAATCCTATTGCAAAATATCCTTGATCAGGTTCAAGCTTATGACAATAAAGATAGTGAAATACCACACCAAGAAACATAAAAATGAGGTATTGAGAAGGCAGAATAAAAATTCTACTCCAGATAAATGTGGTGAAATTACTTATCGCCCATTCAGGAAGCATATATGAGATGTAACAGTTTAAAAGAAAGAAAAATAGAGGTATAAAGAATATTTTTATTGAGTATTGACGAAACCAAAATCCCAATAATGCTACAAGTAAATAAAATTTCATTTCAACTTCTAAAGTCCAAATAATTGAATCTATATTTTTTGATTCAAGTATGTCTCGGATACCTGGAAAATAGTGGATGATTATTTCTTGTGAAGAGTAAGACCAAGAAGTTAAAAAATATTGAGCCCCTAAAAACAGAGCAAGTATCGTGATACTAAATCCAAAAACATAAGTAGGAATAATTCGCAAAAATCGGCTCACTAAAAAACCGAGCATATTTGTTCTTTGTAATGAAAAAGGAATGACAAAACCGCTTATTAGGAAAAATAAACCTACTCCATAAGAGCCCCAATCAAACAAAGAAAATTTATTAAGCCATACTATATAAATAGGTGTGTTACAGTTTTCCGGCGCAAGTAAAGGTACATGAATCAGGTGAGCTATTGTATCTCTTTTGTACCAAAAAGTACTGAAATAATGAGAGACCACAACGATTAGAGCTGCAATCCCGCGCAGTGTATTCACAAATTCAATCTTAGTTTCGGATTGTATGTTTTCTTGCACCTTATCTGCCTAATTTTTTAGATGGACTTCGTGCAAACTATTTAATTCTTTGTTGACCAGAGTTTTAAATTGCTTTGCTTCGAGTTCTTTAGGTTGATTGCCTACGTTATTTATTAACACATTCATATAAGTTTTATAACCTATATTGGTTATTAAATTATTGTAAGCAGGTATATCCAATTTTTGTAATATCTTATTTTCTTTTGGCATCTTTGGTTTTATTCTTGGCTGTGATTTTTTTTCATATGCGTAAGCCATTTCGATGAGTTTTCCTTCGCTGAATTGTGCTCCAATTAACTCCACTCCAATAGGCATTTGGCTGTGATTATATCCAAAATTAATTGTAATTGCGGGCAGGCCGGAATTGGATGAAACAGGCGCAAGCCATGTATTCACTTCATCAGGTTCATAAGTTGCAATACCTATAGTACTTATGGGCATTAATAGAGCATCAAGTTTTTGTTGCTTCATTATTTCTTCAACATATTTTCTATTTTTTGCAAATGTTTTTAATGCTGTTTCATACTTTGGCCCATATTTAATTGGCATTGATGCAAAAAATTGGATGCACTTTTGAGCCTTACCAAAAACTCTTATTCTATTTGAATCACACAAATCTTCGAAATTCTTACGTACGGAAGGATAAGAACCTAGATAACGATCCACATCTTGCCTCATACCTGCCATATTAGAAGAACGATCGGGGTTAAATTCAGATAAATTCACTTCATTAATGATGGTAGCTCCTGATTTTTTCAGGGTGAGTAATGATTGCTTCAATATTTGTAATATGTCATCAGGCATTTCTTTAAAGACATTTCTAGATCCAACTTTGTGTACAACTCCTATACGTTTTCCAATAAGCCCATTTTTATTCAAGTAAACAGTATAAGTTTTTTCTCTCGGAACATTTATGGTTTTCTTATCCTCTGGATTTACTTTTGCAAGAACATCCAAAACATGTGCAAGATCTTGAACTGTTCGAGTTAAAGGCCCGGCTGTACCATCCAAATTACCTGAAGGAAAAATACCGTTTTGACTGATTAAACCCGTACTTGGTCGTAAACCGTAAACCCCATTGAAGGCAGCAGGAATTCTGATGGAACCACTATTATCTGTACCAATTCCAATCACTGTGAAGTTAGCACTGACTGCAGCAGCAGAACCTCCACTTGAACCTCCAGGATTTTTTTCTGTATCATAAACATTCCCAATACGCCCAGTTCTACTGCTGATACCAAACATACCTGCAGCTAACTCATCCATCCCCCCTTTTCCCAAAATAATTGCCCCTGCTTTTCTTAATTGAGTTACTAAAAAAGCATCGTGGCTGGGTTGATTACCTAATAATGCGAGAGATCCAGAACTTGAAGTTGCATCATAAGTATTAATATTGTCCTTTAATACAACAGGAATACAATGCAATGGCCCCATAAATTGTTGTGCCTTTGAATGAATTTTATCAAGTTTCCTTGCTTGATCCATTACATTTTGATTGATTTCTACAAATGCATTAATAGGTGCAACTTTTACTGCACTCAAATTATACTTTTTAATTCGTTCAAGATAGAGATTAATTAATTGTTCACAAGTCAATTGGTGATTTTTTATTGCGGTATGAATCGAGCTAATCGTCGTTTCTTCTAAAAAAAATGAAGGATTTTTAGGAGTAAAATCAACATTATCTGCCTTAGCAACATAAGATAAAAAAAATACTGCTAAAAGAATAAACGGTATCGCCTTATCCATAGCATAAGCCTTTTATTTTCAATAAATTTTGTATGGTTTGTGAGTATAATGCAATTTGATAAACAAACATAAGAAATCTTTCGCTTGCAAAGAATAATGATGTTACATTATGAGTTCTATTATTTTTGGCGGGTTCCACAAGCAAGTTTTTAAAGCAAATTTTACTCATTTAACCATTCAATTTAAGGAAAAATTATGGCTAAAATTCTGTGTGTTCTTTATGATGATCCAATTCATGGTTGCCCAAAAACCTATGCACGTAACGACTTACCTATCATTGAGCAATATCCTGATGGACAAAGTATCCCTACTCCTAGGCATCTTGATTTTAAACCAGGTACTTTATTAGGTTCGGTGTCTGGGGAGCTAGGCCTACGTCAATTTCTTGAGTCTCAAGGACATCAATTTATAGTAACCTCAGATAAAGAAGGCTCAAACTCTGTTTTCGAAAAAGAATTACCTGATGCGGATATCGTTATTTCGCAACCCTTTTGGCCTGCCTACTTAACTTCTGAACGAATCGCTAAAGCTAAAAAGTTAAAGTTAGTGATTACTGCAGGAATTGGTTCTGATCATGTGGATTTACAAGCTGCGATAGAAAATAATATTACCGTTGCCGAAGTTACCTATTCAAACAGTATCAGCGTGGCGGAACATGTGGTGATGATGATTCTCGCATTAGTACGTAATTATTTACCCTCCCATCATTGGGTGGTACAAAAAGGTTGGAATATTGCTGATTGTATCGAGCGCTCTTATGATCTTGAGGGTATGGCAGTGGGTTCAGTTGCATGTGGGCGTATTGGTTTAGCAGTCATGAAACGCTTAAAACCTTTTGACGTCAAATTACATTATACAGATCGCCATCGTTTACCCGAAAAAACTGAAAAAGAGTTAGGCTTAATTTTTCATGAGAATGTTGAATCATTGGTACAAGTATGTGATGTAATTACCATTAATTGTCCGTTAACTCCTGAAACAGAAAACCTGTTTGATGAAAAACTGCTTCGTAAAATGAAACGCGGCACTTATCTTATCAATACAGCACGAGGTAAAATTTGCAATCAAGAGGCAATTGTAAATGCTTGTGAAAATGGTCAACTAGCTGGCTATGCGGGTGATGTTTGGTTTCCACAACCAGCCCCTAAAGATCATCCTTGGAGAACTATGCCTCATCATGGCATGACACCACATATTTCCGGCACATCATTATCCGCACAAGCACGTTATGCAGCAGGAACTCGAGAAATTTTGGAATGTTGGTTTGACGGCCGTCCTATCCGCGATGTTTATTTGATTGTTAATAAAGGCGCACTTGCAGGTACTGGTGCACATTCTTACACCACAGGAAATGCAACCGTCGGAGCTGAAGAAGCTTAGCTTGTATATATGATTCATAATGAATGTTGTTAGGAACAACATTCATTGTTTATTACCCCGGGTAAGCATTTTTAATAGTGTGATCTATTCATAGAATATAACCGTGGATTTGCTACCATTTCTGAACTTTCAACATTAAGAAATCCTAATTGTGCAAGAACTGAAACTTGGTCCCCATTTGGAACTTACATTTCATAAAGGTGCTATTGTTATTGATTCTTATCATCATATAAAAATCAATTTGACCTAAAATTAATTATAAAACGTATATACTTATAGAAAAATAATACTAAAAAATAAAAAAAGGCTAAAAAGCATTATGATTCATCACATCAAAGTGAGTATTTATTTATGCATTATTACCTTATTTGTGGTTTTATTAAGCCTTGTTGGGGTTACTATTATTAGTATTAATTACATCGGATTAAATAAAATCCTTAGTTCCAGTGCTCATAGCTCAATTGAACAAACCTCTGAAATAATTAAATATCATATTTCGGACTATTTACTTCCCCTAAATCACGATCTTATCCAAATCCAATACATGCTAACCCATGGTATCATTGATGATCGAAATGAATTTGAATCCTTTATTTTTAACACCGTTCGCAAAAATCCGGGAATTTCAGCGGCTTATTATGCAACATTAAATGGAGATGTTTATGGAGTTGATCGCCAAGACCCAGGGATTATTGCAGTGGATATTATTACTAATTCAATAAAACCTCCTTATAAAACCCGTTATGAATACGATGACCAAGGACATTTTCTAAAAAAGACGACACTAAGCATAAACTACGATCCTAGAACCCGTCTGTGGTATCAAGAAGCAGTTAAAGCGAAGAAACTAATCTGGACTAATATCTACAAATTTCACTCATTTACTAAAAACACTGATTTTACCTATGGTATTACTGCAACAATCCCTATTTATGGTGAGCAGCACAAGCTAGAGGGCGTACTGGGAATGGACATAGCAGTTAATAGCATGCAAAAATTCATTAATAAATTGCAAGTTACACCAAACTCAATTATTTATATAACCAATGAAAAAAATCAAATTATAGCTTATAGAAATCCAAAGCAGCTATTAGATATTCGTGGCCAAAGGTTAACCCCCAAGGATCTTCGATTTAAAATCCCGATCCCACTTTCTAAGCTGGACATGGACAGCCAGAAAACTCCAGTGACATTCTACGAATATAATAAACAGCAATTCTTTTTAGTGAATCAACCTATTTTTAACGCAAATTCAGAAAAAATTTGGCATATTACGATTATTGTTCCTGCAAGTGATGTTTTAGCACCACTTAGAAACCTAAGTCTTAGAATACTATTTTTGACTGTTTTTATTCTTATTCTAGGTGTTCTGATTGCTCGTCTTGTTTCGCAAAAAATATCACGTCCAATTATTAAACTGTCAAAAGAAGCTCAAGAAATTACACAATTAAATCTTTATCCCAAACCCTTACTTAAAACGATGATCAAAGAAATCAGCTACATGGATAAAAGTCTTTCAAATATGCGCTCGAGTCTTGCTTCATTTCAACGTTATGTTCCAAGTTCATTAGTAAAAAAATTATTACATAGTGGAAAAATTGCTAAAGTGGGTGGGGAATACCAAAACATCACTATTCTATTTTCTGATATTAAAGATTTCACTAAACTCGCTGAAGCCACACCTCCCAAACAGTTAATGAATTATCTCTCTGGATATTTTCAATTGATGACAGATGCAGTTCTGATTCATCAGGGAATATTAGATAAATACATAGGCGATGCGATTATGGCGCTTTGGAATACCCCCTTGCCTGATGAACTTCATATTCTTCATGCATGTCAAACTGCGGTTAGTATGATAGAACAAGTTAAGCAGTTTAATGCCAAAACTCAAAATCGTGATCTCCCCGAGCTTATTTTGAGAATTGGAATTCATTCAGGAGAAGCTATTGTGGGGAATGTTGGCTCAGAAGAACGACTTAGTTTTACAGCTTTAGGAGATTCAGTGAATTTAACAAGCCGTCTTGAAGCAATTAATAAAGCCTATAATACTCAGATTATTGTCAGTAAATCCATTTTCGAAGAAGCTAAAAGCCACTTTTCTTTTCGTATGCTTGATGAAGTGGCTGTTCGTGGAAAACGAGAAAGCACTACCATTTATGAGCTCATTACTGCCCCAAATATTCAACACCTAAAACAACATAGAGTGGAATTCGAACAGGCCTTTTATCATTATCAAAAAGGCAATTGGGACGAAAGTTTTAAGTTATTTGAAAAACTTACTCCAGCCTATCCAGGCGATCAGTTAGCGGCACTTTATATTAAGCGATGTCGCATATTAATAAAAAAGCCACCCGAATTTTGGGATGGGATATGGCGTAATGAAAAAGAATTCTAATTTTTTTAAATCAAAGTACATTTAACGTCACTAAGATTGTTTGAGGGATCTCCCGCATTTTTGATCTGTTTAAAAAAACTCATCTAAATTAGAAAAAATCTATTGAATTCAATCCTATTTTCACCAAAATCATCTATACTATTCTATGATTTAACTCACTAAGGATGGAACATAACATGTATAAGAAAATCGCTCAAACAGTTTTATTCGCATGCACATTAGTGCTTAGTCCAGTTGTTCTAGCCCACTCCTGTGGTTGTGGTGAGGGATTGAAGCATATGGTTAGCTCTTTAAAACTTGATGATAGCCAAAAAGCTAAAATCAAACCCATCTTAGAACAACTTGCTTCAACAATAAAAAATGATGCAAGTCAAATGAAGGATTTGGAGCAACAACTCCAACAACAAGTTGACTCAGCGAATATGGATCAAGCAACAGTAGATAGCTTGATTGACAAAAAAACAAAACTTATTGGGGACATGATTAAAGCCAAAGTAACTGCTAAAAATCAAATCTATTCTGTCCTTAATTCACAACAAAAAACAGAGTTACAAAATAAAATGAAAAAAATGGAAGAAAAAATGGCAGACCAATTCAAAAGTTGCCATGATGATGAGTAAGTAAAATATCAACTCAGGAACAATCAGTGTTGTTCCTGAGTTTTTAAGCCATTAGGTAATTTCATGTTAGTAAACGAATATATTCATTATGATGTACACGAACTTGCTCAACTCATCAAAAAAAAGAAAGTAAGCGCTCGTGAAGTTCTTGATTGCGCATTAATGCGAGCCAATGAGGTTAATCCGTTACTTAATGCCATTGTTCTTAGTTGTCCTGATTTTGCAATAAAATGCCTTAAAAATCTCCGTGGTGATGAGCCTTATTATGGAGTTCCTTTATTAGTTAAAGATTTAGGACATCATATTACTGGTGTTTTGAGTACCGAAGGATCACGTTTTTTTGCGAGGAATATTGACCTATTCACGAGTGATTTAGTGAATAAACTTATTTCTCTAGGTTTTATTCCTTTTGCAAAAACAAATACCCCTGAATTAGGCCTCTCTTACGTTACTGAATCCGTTTTGCATGGGCCTTGTCGTAACCCCTATGATCTCAATCGAACTTGCGGAGGATCTTCAGGTGGTTCAGCCGCAGCAGTTTCAACAGGTATCGCTCCCATTGCGACTGCAAGTGATGGTGGTGGTTCTATCAGAATCCCTGCTTCATGTTGTGGATTAATAGGCTTTAAACCCACCAATGGACTTACTCCCTCAGGACCTTTAACTAATGAGCTATGGTCTGGTCTGGCAGTAAATTTTGTCTTAACTCGTTCACTTAGGGATTCTGAGGCATTATTTCATAAGTTAATAACCCCTCGAAGATTACCATTACTTTCATCCAAGAAAGTACTAAATATCATTCGCTTAGAAGGCGCTTTTTCACCAGTACCGATAGCATCACCATACCTTGTAGCCATTCATCACGTCGAAGAGTTATTAAAAAAATTAGGGCACAGGATCCAAAAGCGACATTTAACTTTAGATTTCAAAACTATAGGGGAATGCGCCCTAACTTTAATCGCAGCAAATACTTTTACAACAATAAAAATCCAAGAAATGCAATTAAAAAGAAAAGTAACCATTGATGAGCTCGAACCCATTACCTGGGATTTTTATCAAAAAGGGCAAGCCATTTCTGCATTTGAATACCTCATTGCTAAAAGAAAATTGTACCAATTATTTTGTCCCTTACATCAGTTATTAAGTGAAACAGATATAATTTTAACCCCTGCGTTAGCACAACTTCCTTTATTAATCGGTGAATTAAAAACAGATGATGAGTTTGGGAATTATTTACAAAAAAATCTTGAGTTTTCTCCATTTACCTCTTTGTTTAATCAGGCTGGCTTACCTGCTATAAGCATGCCAGTTATGTTTCACAATCATCTCCCAATTTCAATACAGCTTGGAGCTGCTCAAGAAAAGGATTTGCTGCTTTACTCATTGGCAAAACAGCTACAATTGATGTTACCGGATTTTAGTCAAGCAATAAACATCACAGCAAATCCCCCTTAATTTTAAAAATATTTGCGGACTTGCCTAATTTTGTCCAGCCATAACACCACCATCGCGGTTCCCGCTATACAGCTGTCCCCTGCCCTCCTAGTCCATAAAGGAATAGCTCATTTGAAAGATGCGCGTCGATTTAAGGGAAGACTAATTTTTAAAGCTTAAAATTGGTTTTCAAGGGTTTAACAATAAAGTTAAAGTATTGAAACATCGGTGCTAGGTTTTATCGAATATACCAGATTATTTCTAAGGAAATATTATGGGGATTTATTCAGTTTGGAATCAAATTTACTATTCCACGTGAAAACGTGTAGAGCAGAAAAAACCTTGAGTGAGAAAGCTGATGCTCAATACGTAGTTAACTACCCAAATCCTGCAATTAAAGAATAAACTTAAGTGTGAGGTATCATGAAATTTAAAGAGCTAACTACTAATGCATTGAGTAGTAACGTTAAAACGTTAAGTGAAATTTATGCAAGCTTTCTCTTTATAAAGCCCAGAAAAGACAAAGTAATACGATTAAAAAAAGAATATAAACCCGATTTTTATGCTCATGGAAGAATTACTCAATATTACATGGACCAGAGAAATGATGCTAATTTAGTCCGTGAGGCAACTAATGCTATATCGGCGCTGGATATCTTTAACGATTATAATAATCCCGAGGCATCTTTAAAATTGCATATAAGTCTTAATGAGATAAGTGAATTAGATCACTCTGTTATATTAAATTTGATCTCTTTCTTAATAAAAGAGTCCGAATCAGCAGATAATGAGCTGAGCTTTAAATTTAAAATCATTCAACCTGAATGTCTTGATAACCGTTTTAAAAATACAGATCAGTTTACAGTTTACTTTGATAACTATTCTTCTATCGCTGATATTATTAATTTAGCAGAGAAGATTGATGCTTTTTTAAAAAGCCAAAATGTTCAGGAAAATCAAATACAATTAGGACCTAAAGATAGTTTTGGATTTAATTCTTTTGTCTCGGCAAGATTTGATACCCTCAAGTTACTAAAAAAATATGGTGAATTCCCCTTTTTCGATTTAGAACTTAAGAAGTTTTTTGAGCGTCACTCCAAAGATGAACTTAAAAATCTTCCTGTAGGAACGCTGGATGCTGTTTTTGACAAGATTTTTACTTTGCGACTTAAACCAGATACATGTGATGAGGGCGATTACGTTATTTCTGCAATTGATTTAATAACTCTTGACGAGCGCTATAAAAAAGACATATCAGATTATCAAGAATATATGGAAGAATTCAGTAAAGCAATACAGCATGAATTTGATGAGTTGATAAAAAATCCAGAAGTATATCTTGGAGTAACAGATCAAAAACAGGATTATAGTGGTGAAAAAGCCACTGAAAAAGAGCACCAAGGTGTTGAGGATGCTCAAACTGATAATGATAAGGTTGAATTAGCAACTGATTTAGATTGTACTTCACCAAATTCAGTTCTTTTCTCTTTAGATTCAAAAGACTCGAACTTTAGGGAAAGCTTCCCTGACTTATCATCATGGACTAATGATGCAGATCACGCTGAAACTCCTGAAGCTCCATTATCAAGACCATTGAGACCCAAGTTAAATCCGCAAGCAGTCCACCATTTTCAAAACCTTTTGGATCAAATTAAAGCAAAATCAGAAAAATTCAACAGGAATAACAACAGACTAAAAGAAGAAACGGCAGTGAAATTACATAAGAACCTCAATGCTGAGTTCATTCAATATCAATCTGGTAAGATTGAATTTGATCAGTTTAAGGAGCGATGCAGTGAGCATATAAATATAAGTAGGCCTATCCTAGAAGTGCATACGGGCTGGAAAGAACTCTTTATAAATGTCTTAAAAACCATTACCAGCTTAGGTATAGTGCCTTTATATCATTATATAAATAGCAATAGACAAACGTTTTTTAACAAAGTCAATACTGATTCAATTAATAAGGTAGATAAAATAGAAAAAACTCTTAATACGCTTAAAGAAGATATTAGGGGTGAATCATTTGACGCGGGCTTTGTTCAATAATTAAAAAAAGTCCGATGATCGGAATAGAATTTTCACCACATGTTAGTCAACCTATGCTCATCGTGGCGAAGATAATCATAAATTTATTCCATAATTTCCGGAAGGCTATAGTTCCTTCCTTTATTCTGTTCATGCAGCCAGTCAACTAGTGGTTGAAAGTATTCTAACATTGCTTTGGCACTCAGCTCATCTCCGGTTGATTCTTTGAGTACTTGCCTCCAGTCCTTAGAAGCTCCATAGCGCATAATATGCATTAGAAAATCTCCTATAGCTTTCTGACCAAAGTAGTTGGTAGCATGAGGGTCTTGGTGCAGTATATTCTTGGCTATATGGTTGTGCAGCTGATATAAGAGAGCATAAGACAATGCATAATCATAATATTGAGCAGGATCGTTGTTGATATGTGTTTTAGTGGCTGCATCGCAATATTCTTCACCTCTAATAAATGGCGGCTCAATTCCTTGGTATTTCTTAACCAGCTCCCACCACTTTGCGTTGAACTGGTCCGCAGATAAGTTATCAACATACATGGCTTTTTCAAAATGGCTCATCGTGCCCGCAGAGAAAAAAATAAACACTACGGAGTTGAGCGCTTCTTTAAGAAGAGTATGCATATTATCTATTTCTATGGAATTATCGATCAAACCACGCTCCACCAGATAAGGCTTCTTCTTGGCAGCAAGCCCCATCATGGTGCCAATAGCTTCATGAAAGGCGCGGTTAGCGCCTTTCCGTAACAGTGGTGGAACATCTTTATTAGTATAAGTGAGGTAGTAATAGATATGACCTAATTCATGGTGAGCGGTCCTGAACGACTTAGCGTTAGACTCCAAACTCATTATGATGCGTATATCTTGATCAAGGTCAATGTGCCAGGCAGATGCGTGGTTATTCTTTTTAATGGATGAATTGGAAGGATAGGGATAAAGATTTGACTTTTTCCAAAACGTTACCGGCAGTTTGGGATAACCAAGGCTTACATACAGACTCTCTGCTGATTTCATAATCCAATCAGGGGATTTGTTTTTAAGGATACTATCAATATTAATGCTTTTTTCCTTCAATATAGAACTCCAGTCCTGCCCCCAGCGGTTTGGTAGCCAGTGTGCGGGTAGATATTCAGGCACAGTGTTCACACCATATCTCTTGGCTAGTTCATAACGCATCCAGGTATGCAGTTCACGGTATAGAGGATAAAGTTCCCTCATGAAACGCTCCATGGTCTGCATCATTTCAGCAGTGCTCATATGGTAACTGTTTACCTGATAGGCGAAAAAATCAGGGTACCCTAGCACCTGTACTGTTTGATTTCTTAAGTTGCGTAAATTGATAAGCCCGGCTTTGAGAGTAGGTCCAACTTGTTTACTTGCTTCCCATGCTGACAGACGTTTATTGAGGTTGGATTCTTTTTTAAGAATATAATCTATGTTATTAATACCTATTTTCTTGCCATCCAGTATATATTGATATCCATATAGCTTATATATTTGCTCGACCTCAGCTTGTATTCTTTTTTCCACAAGGGCTGCTACCTCTTGAGGACTATTAGCAGCAGAATAGAGAATTAGCTCCAATTGCTTTACTTGTATCTTTGTTAGCTTATATTGGGGGTTGAGGTATTTGCGGGCGCTCTTAATGTTTTCTTTACTACCGATAAATATAGCGAGAGCTTTCTCCGCTTTCTGCGCAATCATCGAATTAGTAAAATCATTCGGCTTTATCTCAATGTTTGATTGCCATCGTGCATTTTTAGCACTTGCATAAAGTTTTACATACTGTTTGGTGTAGTTATCAATAAATTTTTGTGCCTCTGCCGCGTCGGTATTGGGGTTACTCCAACTATTAGGGCAAGATAAAAGTAGAGAGGATGAAACCAGTATTATTATATAATAATATTTCATATGATCGATCCTTTTCATCAGAGAGATGAATATCCTCAAAACCTTGATTATCATCTTCTTGCGTTCCATCATTCCAGGTAGCTATTCGGTTATACTTATCTATCTTAATTATATGAATAAAGCTCTCCAAAAGCAGTATTGTTTTTCAGGCTCTGCCGTTTGATATATTCGCCGCTTAGCTCCATTGTAAAACCGGATATTAGCTTATAATCTACTCTAACCATATTCCCCAATGGAATTTTAAAATGCGTTCAACAAAACCTATTGCATACAAATAAAGTACCGAAATAATTGTTTAGACGCATACGCAACAATCAAAAGTGACAATGCAAGATTTTGATGTATGGTACACGCACAGAAGCATCTTTATCAATAATGAACATCGGTCTATATTATTCTCCTTATAAGCGTCAACTATTTTGCCTATAAATGATTTAACAATATTCCTCTCTTCTTGTGTTAGATTGCAAGAAGTGGTTTTCCAGGCAAAAATAGATTAAGAAATAAAATATACATGCTGATAGATAGGCCATTTAGGAGGTTATTGGGTTGGCGGAGACAGGCTAAATTTATGAGATAAGAATACATCAATCCGAGGTCATACCCCTAAGCAACCTCAAAATCTAGGTTGCATAGAGAATAATTCGTAAAAATGAGAAATCTGTATGCTAGGAACAATTATTTTCTAATGTTTTTGGATATTCAAATCTTGTGTGGTACTTTTCTCAGGAATAGTATTCACATTTGACATATTTTCACTGCCATGTGATGTACTTTGATTCGTTGGCTCCTTTGCATGAACTGGTGTTGAAGTAGATTCTTTAGCTTTCCTTTTTTCAGTTTTTGTGTCATGTGTTTTACTTAATTTAGTAGCTTTAGTATCTTTTTTGGCATTGGCTGTTGTGGGATGTGAAGCAGCTTTTTTTACAGTGGATACTGGTTTTTTTGTAGCGGCAACTTTTTTGGCAGCACTTTTAGATGCAGTAGCTGCTTTTTTAGCGCTTTTTTCTATGGTAGCAGATGCTTCTCTCATCATTTGTTGTTGATTTTGATCAAAATTACGAGAAACATTAAACCAATGACTTTCTAATATATTGAAAGTAGTTCTCATGTAATCAAGTATCATTTGACTATTTTGGGCAAATAGTTCGATTTGTTTTTCAAAAATCTCCTCTGGTTTTTTTACACTTAATAAATCGAGGGGTTTCATATGAGATAAATTTTGCATCATTTTGATATTGAGTTCCATTAATTTTTGTATTGGAGTATCAAAATTATTAAAAATTTTTTGATCAAAAAATTGGTTTTTCATAGCATCTCCTTATGTTGCATTGCACAATTCAAGATTAGTTACTCTCTTTATATTTGTCAAATAAAATTAACTTCTGTTTAAATCTGAATATTTCCATTTACACTATACACAACAAAAAAACTATTTTTCTACTGGCGCTCATATAATATATTCATTAATAATTTTATGAAAGTTGATAAATAGAATTTCTAATTCTTTCAACTGCTTGATCTGACTTGGTTTGCGAAAACAAGCCTAATCTACCCGTAATTTGATAATTAACTCCTAATGCAAAAAGATATCCGACTCCTAACAAACTAATTGCAGTGATTATTTCAGCAACTATCCATCTTGAATCGCGATGCTTTTGCAACAGTTTTCTGGATGAGTCTATTTTTTTGAAACAATTTCTACGATAAAGATCAAATAGCGCGGGATCCGGATTTTTAGCAAGCATTTCTGTATATTGTTGTAATTTCTTTGCTAAATACTCTGCTTTTCTACCCTCTTGTCTAAATCCTCTGTGGACTAGCTCACCTCCCTTTTTAGACAGTTGCGCTACTAAGGTAAATATTGTTTGAATTTGCTTTTCTATTGTTTTTTCATATTGTCTAAGCTCAGTTTTAGACACCTGCTGAACTTTCTTTAAGTGATATTTTCGCAGGTCTATTTTTAAAAATGATTGTCTCGCTTCCTCTACAGTCCAACGCTCTGCACTATTTTCTTTTAAAAGACCATTGAGGCATTGCTTTATTTGATCTTCATCTTTTTTGAAAAGAGCTATTTGCGGATCTGAAAACAAATCATTATTTGTGATTTTCTTTTTAATTTCACTCCAAGGAGATTTGTGGGCTAGATAATAATTTTGATAATCATCGCCCCATAAATAACTTAAAATTCGTCCCACTGCATAAGCATCTGATTTTTGAGTATAACTTGGAGTCCCCCAATAGAGCTCTGGAGGCCTATAAGCAGTCGTACCTACTCTGCGATTTTCGATACACTCCCCTCTTATTGCATTTCCATAATCAATAATGGTCACTTTAGAGGGAGAGGCAATACTTATATTTCCTTCTTTATCAATAGTAATAGAAGACGTTTTACTTAAATCAATTATCATATTACCTGGTTTTAAATCACGATGAATCAAATCCTTATCGATTACCTGCTCTTTTACGGCATTAAGAATTGCAAAAGTAATTTCTAGACGTTTTTCTACAGTGAGTACGGGAATAAAACCTGCATACTTCTTTCGTTTATTAGGATTAAGTAATGTTTCTAGAGGGATGCCTTTTGCCTGTTTCATTACTAACAAACTTTCTTTTCCATTGTTATGAACAAACACTGGCGGTTTAGCACCTAAATGTCCCACATGGACTAGATTATTATATTCTTGTAGCACTGAATGGCTTCGATCATACTCATTATGTTGTTCTATTTTGACTATTCGATTTTTACTCGTTCTTAAAATTGGATTATTTGCTTCAAACTTGATTGTTCCTACTATGGGATAAACGACAGCATATCCACCTTGACCTAAAGGCTCATTATTTAAGTCAAATATCTCGAATCGCTCTCCTTCCTTGTTCTTACTTCTTTTTCTTCTTAATAGTGATTTAGTAAAACAAAAAACATACTCAATACCTTGAACGGTAGTATATTGATATCCTTGATTTTTGAGCCACATGTTATCAATGTGTTTACTTTTCAGAAATTCTTGGAGGGCATTTTTCTCAGCTTCACTTAGATTTGCTTCATAAATTTGTGTGGGATCAAGATTGATTTTTATCGACATTTATTTTGAAAATATATTTAATCAATATGTTTTATTGTACATCAATATAATTGAATCGTTAACTTGTTTACTAATAAATGTATTATTTTTATTAAAAAAGAAATAGCATATTTCCCATTACTTCATGTAGGATGAATGGGGTTTTATTGATTATTTTTTTCAAGGAGAGTACTGTGGGCAAACTAACTGTTGAAGGAATGACTGCCGTTGAAAAAAACAAAAGAGAACGTGCAGATGCTTTAAAGATTTTAACTTCAAAAGTCTTTAACCCAAATGATGATGAGCAACAAGCCTCGCTCAGAAAATACATTAATAACTTTGAATACAATGCCAATCTAATGTATCTCTTTCAAGGAATGAGTACAGGGCTCACAGCATGGGGTGGTTCTTGGCTTGTAGGCTTTCTTTTACCCGTTCCTGAATTTGCGAATTATTTTTTAAGTATGTTTCTTTATTGTGGAGCAGCTGGTTATATTCTCCAAAATTTTAGTCTCGATGATTTTCACAATCAGCTTGACGAAATGAAAACCATTTATAATTGGTGCTTAAAAAATGGGCAGCCAAAATACGATGGTACAGACAATACTGCAATTCTCACTAATCCTGATATTCAACGATTAATTAAATTAATTGCTCCTTTATGTACCACAGAGTTTATGCTGGCATGGAAACCGGTATCAGAAGCCGAACAACCTCAAAGCACTTTTTGGAGTAGTATTTCATCAGCTTATTCATTTTTTACAGCACCCACACCTAGTGTAGATCACAATCGTCTTCTAGATTTAAAAGCTAGTGTAGAAAGACGAGAACTTGATGTAGGTGTTTTTAAAGGTGTTGAAAGTGCCGTTCGTTATTTTGCAACTGATCCTCATTTTAGAGAGCTTTTAACGGCTAAAATAAAACAGCCAGTAGAGCAAATTAGAGGAATGCTTCCTTCTGTCTTGAGTTTGAATTACTCCAAATCTGACTAATCAAATATACCATGGAGCGAAGAGCTGTCTAACTTTCGCTTCATGCTTTGCTTATTATATTTTAACTATTTGATTTGACAATGATTTTTTATTATGTAGAATCCCTTATTTTTTATAGGAGCTTAAAATATGGGTAATACTTCTTCATTTGAAAAATCAATTGAAAAACAAGAAGCATATGTAAATAAGCGAATGAAAGATCCTGATATGAGTCATTTAAAACATGGTTTTTTTAGAGATGGCCATGAGAAATATTCTAATCGTCAAGTGAAAGGTTATCTGCGCCAAGAATATCACAATACACGTAGGCCAGACTCTTATGTTTCAGATCATGATCTACATGCGTCAAAGAAATACAGAATGTCGTAAAGGATGTAGAAATAAATTTATTTATCGCTTACACCTGAATACTTAGAAGCAAAAAAAGCACCCAGAACAGACGAATTAAAAAGAGAGCTTCATAAATGTATCTGTTCAGGCAGTATGCTTGTTTTTTGGTGAAAGGATTGATTTTTGCGCAAGAGGTGCTAAATATAGCCTTTCGGTGCATGAGTCGTGAACGCTTAATGGTATCAACTTAAGTACGTGTAGTCCGGGTCAGATGCAGTCGAAATCCGGAAATTTTGTACCACGCCTTTCCCCGGATTACGGCTTTGCCTAATCCGGGCTATAGAAAAATAGGAATCAGTTTTCCTTAAGTTGATGCCATTATGTGAACAGCTACTCATAAATTTCCAGTTCGTAACCTGCAAGTGAGAGGCTTGGTTCTACCAACAAAGTTAGAACCTTACTTCGAGAGCGATCTAAAGCATTTTTTTCATCAAATCATCGGAAGATTATTATTTAAGTTAAAATCATAAACTATTCTGATTCTCACTCTGCTCAATGGATGGGAAAGACAATTGAGAGGAGGATGTTTTTTCTTCTATCAGCCCCATTTTTGGCAATCCAAAAAATCGATGCATAGAACTATTTTTATTTGATCCATAAGAACCATTACCTGCCATAATGCCACCATCAATATTATATTGGGAGCCTGTAATAAACAAAGAATCATCAGACGCTAAAAACACAGCAAGATTTGCCACTTCACTTGCTTGTCCCATACGTTTCAGCGGAATTGTATTTGTGTACGCCTCAATACGTTGAGTACGTTCTTCATCCTGGCCAAATTCTGAGTTCCACATTTCAGTCAAAATAGCCGCAGGCACAATAACATTGCAGCGAATAGGATAGTCTTTTTGGGCACAATGCATAGCTACTGTTCGTGTAAGATTCAAAATAGCAGCCTTACTTGACGCATAAGCAGCATTAGAAGGAATCCCTACTAAACCTGAGCGAGAACCCATATTAATAATTGACGCATTAGCGCTCTTTTTCAAAAGCGGCATCATCGTTTTACATCCCAAAAACGTTCCATCCAAGTTCACTGCATGAACAACTCGCCAATCGTCAAGAGAGCAATTTTCTATATCTTGAGGTTTATCTGATTTGGGAGCAGAATCTATACCGGCATTATTCACTAAGATATCAAGTCTATGATATTTGTTTTCAATGTATTCTGCTACCTCTTGCCAATTTTGTTCAGAACAAACATCTAAGTGGAGATAATCGCTAGCCCCTATTGATTGTGCAAATTTTTCTCCTTCAGGCTTTGAGAGCCTTCCTGTTACAATTACGGTAGCGCCTTTTTTACAAAATGACTCTGCAATTGAAAGACCAATTGATTTGGTACCACCTGTAATTAATGCAATTTTATTCTTTAATTTTGCCATCACTACCAATCCCTGATTTATTTATTTTGATAATACGATTTATTGACAGTAAAATCATTGACTATCTCTCATTTGCTCCTAGCTTGTAATGTTTGACGCCATCGCTGACATAATCTTCAGGTGCTTTCGACTTAAATAAATAAACTGCTGGCTATTTTAAATCCTTTCGTCAGTACCTTGTCTCAATCAATATAGTTTTATCTTAAACCTCAATAAAACATCAAGTTACTTTCAATAGACTATCTTTGGAAGTTGTCATTCGTTCTATTAGGAAATACATGCTTATTCCTAAAATGATAGCACCATCGATAACAAGAGCAACAGGACGCATCGAGCCATCAAATAGCAGTCCAGTTAAAGCCACAGCCCCTGATGAAACAAACAAGCGAGTGGACATAATGAATGAAGAGCATGTCCCCTTTAGGTTAGGTAAAATTTCCAAGGATTGTGCAAAAGTGACGCTCATTGGAAAAGCACAGCCTACCGCCATCCAGCACATTGCAAATGTAATCAGCCGTGGAGAATCTGGATACTGGAATGCAAAATAAGTGAAAAGCACAATGGCTATTGTGCAACACATCATCCCCAAATTAACCGCTTTTCGACTTCCAATTTTTGCGATCACTTTATCAGCATAAAAACTAGTAAGTGAGAATAGCAATACAATTAATCCTTGTTGCATGGCGAATTGGAAATATGATAATTTAGACGTATTAATATAATAAAAAGAAGCGCTACCAACAAATGTTAAATAAGCCGTAACTAACATATTAGGCATACTGGCATAAATTAAAAATTTACCATGTGAGAAAACTGTCCAATAATCTTTAAATAGAGTCAAAATATTTAAAGGTTGTTTGTTGATTTTAGTTTCCGGCAATTGCCAGATCAAAAAAAGCCAGGAAATCAAAGCAATGATTGCAACGAAGGTAAAATTCGCTCGCCAAGTAAAATAATTGATAATAGCGCTCCCTAAAATGGGGGCTGCGGCCATAAAAATAGTAACGTAAGCGTTAATTTTACCAATGTAATTTGCAGCCACTTCGCCACTATACCGATCGGAGATCATAGCAAAACCCATCACTAAAGTACTACTAGCACCTAAGCCTTGGATAAAGCGCCAAAACATTAATTGATATATAGAAAATGAAAATACGCAACCAACTGCTCCAATCAAGAAGCAAGTTGCACCAAAAATCATTAAACCTCGCCTACCCCAAGATTCTGATAATGGTCCATACAACAATCCAGAAAGACAAAATGCCAAAAAATTAAGACTTAATGTACTTTGAACTTGTGCTTCTGTGCTACCGAAATAAGTCATAATGCTAGGAAAACTGGGTAAGGAAATGTCGATTTCCATACAGCATCCCAATAATGAAATAACAATGAGTGGTACAAGCGGCAACCGAAATAAACTGGATAACATGATACATCTTCTTAATAGAATAAATAACTGGTATTAGCTGAATGAAATCTTAACAGCCATGTAATTATATCGGTATTTGTACATTTTTAGAATATAAATGATCTACTAAAGCAATTTTTATAGATTCCGCTTGCGCGAAAATGACGAAATCCTTAAAGTGCTACTTAGATTGAATGGCTCTAAGTAGCGATTGGATCTTCATTGCTCCAGTTACTTTAGCAAAGTGCCAACAGTGGCAGCCTCAACAGAAACTCCCCTAAGCTTATTTAGAGAAAGTTGGTTCATAATTATCCATCCCAATTCCATTCACATAAGTAGGAATATCATTTTTTTCCTGCTTTGCGAAGAAAGACGGTTGCAAATTCGGTTCATAGTTATCTACCCCAACTCCATTTACACAGATGGAATGCTTACTTAACAATGTTTTTGGCGTCGGCTCATAATTATCTATCCCCACCCCGTTCATACAAGTAGGAATATCATTTTTTTCTTCCTTTATAACCAATGAAGTTTTAAGATTCAACTCATGGTTATCTATCCCAATCCCCTTAACATAACTTTCTGTTTTTGTAGAAAAAAATCGGCCTTGCTGCTTTACATTATTTTTTAAGAAAGTATTTATTTCTCTCTCAAGTTTATTAGCAAATATTTTTTGGAATGGTTTCATAGGAAGCCTCTAAGTTTAAATACCTCTGTGGCAAGCCGCGGAGGAAAGTTAAGTATTCAAAATATTTTTTTATAATTTTGTGAACACGAATGATTATATATGTCTTAAAATTTTATCAATGTATTTAATTATGCTCATGATGGCTTGAATCGTGTCGCAGTGTATCAAAATATATGTCATGGCTCAAACATAAATCATGAGATAGAGATTATTATGAGATAGAGATTATAAAGTAAGTTAAAATTATGAGCATTTTTAATGGTAATAATAGGATTGAGTATGTTTAACTCGTTTCATATAGAAGAAGCGCTTAGCCAAGCTAAGAAATTCGCACCCGAAGACTCCTCTATTACCGAGGAAGAAACGAAGTTGAACGAATCAAAATTGGCTGCTCTTCTTATATCTACACCTCAAACATTATTTGGCGGCTCAAATCCTGATTCTCGAGGTGTTGGAAGTAAAACAGTTCAAGAATCAAGTTTCCAAGTTGATTTTAACTAAAATTTTCTGGAGTATATTTCGTTCATTGCCACTATGCGGTAAAACCCTATTTTTAGCAAAAAAGACGCAGGTGTAGGATGTCAGATAGATATTTATTAATATCTCTGTTTAGAGAAATATTATTTTTATTTTACAATAAAATCATTTTAATTATTTTAAATGCTAAATTTATTATTTGATGATTCAAATTCAGAAACTATTGACTCCATATCATTTTTAAAATTTGTATTGCTAAGCGCGTTAATGGCATTCTTAAGTGACGTTATTGATGAGAATTCCATGACAAAATCTTGATTTTTAGCCCTACTGTTTGATAGGTTTTGATAGTCACTATCAAAATATCCTCCACCACCATCTTTTACTTGCGCCCGTAAAAAATCATCAGCCAGATCTAATTTTTTTGAATTAAAAACTAATTGATACATCCCGTTTTTATGGGTGATTTGGACGTCTAGAGTTCTTGATGGAATAGATATACCACTTTTACTAAATGCTCCTTGTTTTAAACCAGATTCCAATTGAGAATATTGCTGATCAGTTAAATAAACTCCAAAATAGCCTTCTTTGTTTTTTTGTACTGTTTTAGGTTGACCCACATGAGTTGTGCTACCTATATTAGCTTTAAATATTTCTTGGGCAAATGCTTCTGCTTGTTTCTTGTCTTTAAATGAAAAAAAGTAATTTTTCTCTTTGGGAAAAATCCATACTGTTTCATGAACGCCTTTAATCTGACTTTTAACCGCTGATGCGATTTCTTTTAGTGAGTCTTTGGGGCTTGATTGAGAGTCAGTGGAGGATGACGGACCCAATGTATAAAGGATTTTCGCTAAAGATCTCTGAAAGTGTGGATGATTTTGTTGAGAAGGAGAAATTTTTTGACCATGCGTTGGTTGGTGACTCATCAAATTATTTACAAAATTAAGCGAGTGAGGACTGTTTTCAAATTTAAGACGCCAGTAGCCCTGCTTATCTTGAAATTTTTCATATACATGTATGTGTGCTTGTGTTAATTGTTGTGCAAGAGCATCTACTTTGGCAAGGTCTGGGGAGGAAACCTCATAACATGGTGTTCCATCCTTAGTGCTTCGCTGATTATCAGTAAAGAATTTGATAGAAGAGGTGCTGGTTGCCCGAGCCGTGGGAATATTAGGTGAAGTTACTGGAGAAGCCACCGCAGCTTTAGGTTGTGCTGGGGCTGGGGTACTCAATATTGTCGATGGTATTTTAACAAAATCAAAATGGCTGGGATTTTGATCTTTATTTTGTACGTATAGAAAGTTAGATACCTGCCCCAACTGTTCTTCAAGAGCTTTGGGATGGCTATTAAACTCCCCTGGATTATTAGGACTTGCTCCTCTTTGGCGATCATAACTATGACTGCCATTGGACAATTTTCTACCACGATCATTATAGGCTCCACCACCGGGCACATGATCTGAACCTGGATTACAAATAGCAATTTCTTTGCCAGATTGAGTCATATGCCGCCCCAATGTCAGCATGTCTGTATTGCTTAAAGTAACCGATTTTTGAGAGGTAGATTTAGACATTACATCTTCAATTAAAGCGAAATCGGGTGAATCACTTCCATCCGGCTGATTAGGGATAGAGAGATGAATTTCTCCAATATTTTGAAAAGACGGATTATTGGCCGCTTCTATCATTGTTTCTGCAATAATACGCTTGGCTTTCTCTTTTTCTGCAGGTGGTAAACCATCTAGATAAGCCCCACCGCCAGCCAAAGGAGTGATAACATCTATTCTTTTACCCGTACGTTTTGCTTCTTCATTCGCTGCAAAAAAGAATCGAGTCCAAACTTTTTTCATTTCTTCTCTGTAGGCATCAGCATTCAAATTACCATTGGACTTAATAAAACTTTTATAATCATTGGGGTTTTCAGGGATATTATTTGATTTTCTTAAATTAGGGGCACACGATGTTAACATCGTTGCACTTACAGGATTTTGTGGGTGAAAATCACCAGAGCTATTAGCAATATAATGCGCTTTACTTGCAATGACTCGCTCTCTTGTTTTATGTCTTTCCGATGGAGGAATCGCATAACCGTCTTTTCTTGATAATGTCGCGCTAATATCTTGTTCCGGTAGCGAACTATAGACTCTTACTCCAGCTTTTCTATCCTGCGCTGTGAGTTGTTGTAATTTAGAATCAGTTTGAAAGGCGTCATAGGATTGTTTTCGAGTCTTTACATTTGTTCCTAAATTAAAGGATGGTAAGTTTGTTAAATTTGTACTTCTGGGTTGTGTGCCAATAGTTTTAAACTTAGCCATAAAAACCTCTGATAAATACGTTGATCGTTAAATTATAGTACATATTACAATACAGGATAGGTAATATTTGTGTAAAAATAATCCTATGGTAGTAGGTAAAAAATGAATAAATTTAAAAATTATTTTAACTTTTTATCTGAGTTATACCTCAACCACAACAACTGAAATCACACCTAATATTAGTTTTGATATTGTGCAAAACAGTTCTAATGAAATAGTGTATGGAGTCAAGTTTGGCAAGCAATTTTAAGGAAGTACCTCCACAGCTATTTTGCAGCAAGGGTGATAGGCTTTTTTTATAAATTAATATTGCTGATCGATTGTGTCATAACCGACAATTGACTGATTTAAAAATAAAACCATCCTTTTTGTCAAAATCCCGGCAGGCTCTCTAGAGAGACATCAATGCTTAAGGAGAAAAATGGGGCTTTACAATTATCCCAAGATTTTTGCGGTAAAACTACTTCTTAGGTAAAATCCGCGTGGTAATGTTTTGATTTTATTGCCATGACTATCAAATCCATAGCATAAGGATCTTCCGTTTGCAGCTTTAGGTCTAACTTGTAAATAATCTCCTGATTTTGCATCAAGAGCTTCAAGATTCCCAGTGCTGATTTGTAATGTTAAATAATTCCAATCAGCCGCGAGAATACGCTCTTGTTCTATGCCTGGAGACCATAAAAAGCCTTGGCCAATCCTTCGGTGTGGATAAGGAATCTCCGTATCCCCTTCTATAGGAATCCATAAAATCCTTTTGAGCTTCGCATAACATTGTGACGTTTTCCATTGTTGTTGATGAATTGTTAGTAAAGGAATAGATGTAATAAAGGTGGATTCAGTAGGTCTTCCAGATTTCCCAATAGGAAGAGTTTTAAGTTCTATGCCTAAATCTTTGAAATCCGGTAATGATTTGTTAAAGGCGTTGGCTCCTAAAGCTAATTCAATCGCCTGTCCAACCCACCCTTTTCGTTGATGAGAATCAATTGGAATCAATAAATCTAAGCTCAAACTTAATTGAGTCAAACTAAGTCCAGCGATACTTGAGCAACGTTCCATTAATTCAGTTTCAGTTTGTGGTGGTGTGTTTTTTAGCAGTGAAATCATTATGTCCCTCTTTCTCTTTAATCTCAACTGCAATAGGTTCAATAGGAGGTTTTACATTTGCCGCTTTAAATTGAGCCATAATAGCAAACAACACTTTAGATCGTACTTCAAAACGAGTATGAATTTGCACATTGATAAAATAGCGTGCTTCAAATTCAAGCAGTGCCTCATCGATTTTCTTGAGAAAAACCTGAGCAGGCGGATCAGCAACAATTTCTGGGGTAGTTGCCAAAACATCTAGGATAATTTGTTGAATCATCACTGGATCATCTGAACGGCTCACTTTTATAGGAAAAACTGTTCTGACAATACTGTCTTGGTGTGTCCAGTTCGTAAAAGGTTTATTAAAAGTTTCTGCATTAGGAATTAACACTTCCATATTATCCCATGAAGAAACACGCATGGAACGAATACCAATATGAGCAACTCGTCCTTCATGCTCCCCTATAGTGACTAAATCACCTTCTCTTACTGGTCTTTCAATAAGAAGCATAAGGCCCCCGACAATATTGCTGGCAAAATCCCGTAAGCCAAATCCCATACCTACAGCTAAGCCTCCAATGATCATTGACATCCCGCTAAAATCAAATCCCAGTACATGGAGTGTTACAAAACCACCTAAAAGAACTACTGCATATTGGCTAAAGACCGAAAGGCTGTGACGTATTCCTGGATCTTTTGTATTTTTATAGACCCATCGATAACAAAACTCTCGAGTCCACTTTGAAGCCCAAGCAAAAAATGCAAGGAGCATAAAAAACTCGATTGTGCTATATACAGTAATATGAATACCAGGAAAATTAACAATCGCATATTGCGCAAATTTTCCTAAATTAATCATGACTAAAGAGTCAGAATGCCAACCAAATAATTGAAATAAAACTAGAATACTTGTAATAAGCAATAAAATCCGCATTATATTGTCTATAGGCTTTAAAAAAACCTCAATCCATAGCCATCCATTTCGTAATGAGGAAATCATTAATTCAGAAAACAATTCAAGGGCATCAAAGAGTAATCCTCGTGCGAGAATATAACCTACCAATACTAGTAAAGCATATGCTTGATATAAACTCATGCTCCACGCTAAATTAGTAAACCCAAATAATCCAATTACAGCAGTAGAAAACACGGTGATTGGCACTAAAATAACCAATAAAGAAATAGCATTTCTAACATATCGTTTCTGACTATTTAACAAAGGTCGAAGTAGATAAGGAATGACGTCTTTACTTTTCCAGGCAACCAAAGATACGGTCAAAATAAACAACATAAATAATCGGTTAAATATATCCTGAATTAAAATAGACAGAGGAAGTAAATGACCAATTGTCATTAAAGCGGTTGTCCATCCACCGAAAAGCAATAACCATTTTAAACGGTAATACAATTTAACATCTTTTCCCGAAGAGTCTGTTATTCGCTCTAATAAAACTAAACGGGCAATTAAAATTAAAATTTTAAAAGTGAACCATACCGCAATTAATTTAAATAATAATTGATAATTCGCGAAGGAAATATGAGTAATAGCGAGCAAAATCCACAACATAGACACGATACAAAGATAAGGTATATTTCTTTGTACTAAAACCAGCACCCCATCGTATAAGTAACCGGTTAAACGTGATCGTTCTTTATCTCTACCTAAAGTTTTTAAGAAACGGCTTATTAAAAATGAAATAACCGCTATTATTACAAACCCACTCCATAACACGACCACAGATAAAGGACTTAACCATAAATAACTATCATAAACTTTTAAACTTAATATCTTTATATATTTATAAAATAAACCAGGAATCGCGGCTATCTTATTAAGAATAAGTGGCCAACTATTAATGTTATAATCAGCCAGAGTTTGTCTTGAAGACATCAATTTTTTAAGTTGTGTTTGATAGTCTGTTAAACTTTTAACCAAAAGTTGTTTTTGTTTGTTTGAGTCATTGATCTCTTGAGTTAAAGTTTTCTGTAACGAACTAATCGATTGCTTCAAACTAGCAGCATTAACTAGTTTGGCTTCATTCTCAAGAAAAGTATTTATTTGCCGTAAAGATTTTTCAATCTTGGAATATTGATTTAATGCATCTTTATAAATATCAGTAATTAATTGTAAATTTTTTGTATCAGGATTTTTAAGAAAAATCATATCCCCTTTAACAAGCGTTCTTTGAATGTTTAAGGCATTAATACGATTTTGAACAACAGCAATATTTTGATTATTAATCAGTAGCTTTGCTTCATAATCAGATGAAGATAAGGGTGCTTGCTTAGAGCGCTTATCAGGCTGATTGTTAATATTTTCATAAAGCTCAAGCAGTTGTCGATTAAGCTTTTCTTTTAAGGTTCTTATTTGTACTAACTTTTGTTCAAGAACAAAATTTGAATGCCAAAGCTCTAAGTTCTTTATTTCCTCAGTAAGCGCCGATTGATAATCATTTGCAAGTTTTAAATTATCAGTAGTGAGCTCTATGGTTTGTTTATTAATTAAAAGTAAATTTTCTACCCTTGCAACCCGTTCAGGAATCGTGGTGTCTTCTTTAATAATAGGTAATTGCTGCAGAAGCTTTAAACGCTGATTTAAGTAGCTCTGTTCTTTATTCTCATGCTCAAGAAAACCCTCTAAGCTTTTTATTTTAACATCTATCATTGTAAGTATTGAGGATACCTGCTTCATTTTAGCAGCGTATTCTTTTTCATTTTTCAGAGTTATTGGTTGCGTGGTTTCCTGAATTGACGCAATCAAATGTGTTTTTTCTTGGGTTAAGTACTCGATGAAAGTGGTAGGATTCTTTACAGGCGCTGAGGTGGTTGCCGCGTATAATGAACAACCAAAAAACAAAAAGAATGCAAAAGTGGCGAATTTTCGACTTCTGGACATTACTTGCAAAGCGAGTTGCTTAAAGTAACTCATGGAGGAAGGACGTATGTTGTTGCTTCTCATCGCTAACAGACATCCTCCTCCTAATATGTTATTTAGTTTGCGTAGTTGGAGCAAGTCTTATTCCTAATTCTGTTAGTTGTGCACTACCCGTAGGTGACGGTGCACTCGTTAAAGGACACGATGCTGTTTGAGTTTTAGGAAAAGCAATTACATCTCTAATGGATGTTGAATCTGTTAATAACATAGCTAAACGGTCGATGCCAAGCGCTATTCCTCCATGTGGCGGAGCTCCATATTGTAAAGCATCTAGTAAAAAGCCAAATTTTTCCTGAGCTTCTTGTTCATTAATTCCAAGTAATTCAAACACTGCTTTTTGTAACTCTGATTGGTGAATACGTATCGATCCACCACCAATTTCATAGCCATTAATTACTATATCATAAGCTTTGGCTAATGTATGGGTAGGGTTGGCGTGCAAATTATTAGGGTCCAAATCTTTTGGTGAAGTAAAAGGATGATGCATAGGACTTAATTTGTTACTCTCGTAATCCCGCTCAAACATTGGCCAATCAATAATCCATAACAATTCCCAACTTTCTTTGAGCAATTTTTTGTCATGCCCTAATTTAATTCGCAATGCTCCCATAGATTCATTGACTATATGATTTTTATCAGCACCAAAGAAAATAACATCACCTGTTTTGGCTTCTGTACGATGTAAAATAGCACTAACGGCATCCTCTGGAAGGAACTTCAAAATCGGCGATTGTAGCCCTGTCATTCCTTCATCCAGATTATTTACTTTAATATAAGCAAGTCCCTTAGCCCCGTAAATAGAAACAAAACGTCCATAATCATCCAAATCTTTTCTACTAAGATCGCAACCTCCAGGTAACTTTAAGGCAACAACTCTTGAGTCAGCATCATTCGCAGCAACTGAAAATACTTTGAAATCAGATTCTTTTACTAAATCTGCTACATCGACAAGCTCTAAAGGGTTACGCAAGTCTGGTTTATCACTACCAAAGCGCCTCATTGCTTCAGCATAAGGCATTCTGTTGAGTTTTTCAGGTAAATCCACATTAAGGATTTGCTTAAATACGGTTTTTAGTAAGCCCTCAATAAGATTTAAAATATTCTCTTCATCAATAAAAGCCATTTCAATATCAAGCTGTGTAAATTCAGGTTGTCTATCAGCACGCAGATCTTCATCACGAAAACAACGAACGATCTGATAGTATTTGTCAAATCCTGAAATCATTAATAATTGTTTGAATAGTTGTGGCGATTGCGGTAGCGCATAGAATTGACCAGGATGTACTCTTGAAGGTACTAAATAATCACGTGCCCCTTCAGGTGTCGCCTTCGTTAACATGGGGGTTTCAATATCAAGGAAATTTTGCTCGTTAAGATAGGTACGAATACAGCTATTTAACTGGTGTCGTACAGTTAGCTTATGCTTCATAGCAGGACGTCGCAAATCAATGTAGCGGTATT
Organism: Legionella cincinnatiensis; assembly: GCF_900452415.1. Classification (NCBI taxonomy): domain Bacteria; kingdom Pseudomonadati; phylum Pseudomonadota; class Gammaproteobacteria; order Legionellales; family Legionellaceae; genus Legionella; species Legionella cincinnatiensis. The sequence continues at coordinate 2,009,148 of NZ_UGNX01000001.1, forward strand.
TATAGCGCAAGTCTTCATTAACCATCTGAAAATCATCAGGCAAGAATGGAGGTGTAGGTGATTGATTTAGAATTTCCAGTTGCGTACCAACTACTTCAACTGTTCCAGTTGCCATGGCTTCATTAATCATACCAGCAGGTCGTTGACGAACAAGACCCGTCACTCGTACTACAAATTCGGAACGAAGCTTTTCTGCATCACAAAAAGCGTTTACATTTTCTGGCTCATACACCACTTGCAATAAGCCTGAGCTATCACGAATATCTAAAAATATTACTCCACCATGGTCACGACGATTATGAATCCAGCCGCATACAATCACTTCTTTCCCTAAACTTAATTCATTAACCTCTAAACAATGGTGTGTGCGCATATAAAAACCGCCTATATAAATATTTATTAACTTGTTGCCAGTAATGCTGCACTTGGTGTAGGCGGCATTACTCCTAAAGAAATTATAAATTTTAGTGCTTCATCAATACTCATATCCAACTCTACAACATCTCGCTTAGGAATCATCATCAGAAAACCCGAAGTGGGATTAGGAGTAGTAGGTATAAATACAGAAATTAGTGTATCTTTTATTTTATCATTAATTGGGCTATTTGCTGTTCCAGTTTGAAAAGCAATACTCCATAATCCTTTGCGCGGGTATTCAATGATGACTACTTTACGAAAGGCTTCGCTGTTTGTTGATACAACCGCATTAATTACTTGCTTGACTGTTTTATAAATTGAACGCACCAAGGGGATTTTTGAAAGAATAGACTCACCCCATGCAACCAGTCTTTGGCCAAAATAATTAGTAGCGACTACTCCTGTGACTAGCAATATCACTAATGATAAAATAACTCCTAGACCAGGAATATGATGTCCTATCAATTGTTCAGGCTGATAGACTTTAGGAATTAAAGCTAATGTATTATCAAGCAAGTCAATAATGAATCGTAACACACCAATGGTAATAAGTATGGGTAGCCATACCACTAATCCAGCAAGTAAATAGCGTCTTAATGACAGTGTTTTCACTTAGTATCACCATCTTGTGTTGTTTTAGATGCAGTAGTCTCCTTTGCCTGAACTGTGGCAGAAGAGTCATCTTTCTTAGCTCCTCCTCCCTCTTCTGACTTACTGCTTTTGTTTTTAAAGTCAGTAGCATACCATCCAGTACCCTTCAATTGGAAACCAGCAGCGGAAACCAATTTAACTACGGTATCCTTATAACAAACGGGACATTGTTTTATTGGATCGTCACTGATTTTTTGCATCAAGTCAAAATGGTGATGACAACTTGTACATTGATATTCATAAATTGGCATCTAAGGCAACTCCATTAACTTCATATTACTTAATTTAATTTAGAATTATAGCTAACTCATAAAGAATGAACAATATATAACCCTTGATAAGGTAGATCGATTGCACTATAAATCCATTATTTTAAGAACATGAGGAAGGTTAAACCCAGCCCTATATGGTTTCCCTTTAATTGCTATTTTGAACGAATAATAATAAAACAATTGTCTTGAAATTTACTCTAATAGACATTTTAATGTATCAGGACTTGTTCGCAGCATCCAGCCGGTCTTAAAAAAACAATTGTTAATACACCTATATTTTTATAAAAATTTTTCGCCAATATAAAAATGCGGCCACTAAAAAATTTAAGAAAAGAAACATTAAAGAATAAAACAAACCCGCATTTTTAGGGTTAAAATTACCGAACAAATATTCTGCAATCGCTACTCGTACTATATCTTGCGTACCATCTGGCAATGGTAATAAGAAAAAAGATTGGATTTTTAATAACATCACATGCAAAACAAAAATAAATAATGCATTCATTCCAAGAATCTTAAAAGGTAAGGACCATTTGTTATATCCTATTATATCAATAATAAAATAACAGAAACTAAAGACAATAAGTGAAAATCCGCTGCACCATAAAACAAAAGAGCTTGTCCACAAATTCTTATTTATGGGAAAGCTGTAACTCCATAACCATGCTAATAGAAGAAAGAATAGACCTGCTGCAATCATTAGAATACATTTCTTTTGTTTTTGAATCTGAGCCAACAATAAACTTCCTGCAATAAGACCAGATAGAGTTGTCGCAACAGAAGGGATAGTACTTAAAAGCCCTTCGGGATCAAAATTTCTAAATAATAAGTGTGAGGGTGAAAGAAGTAACTGATCGACATAACCAACCCAATTTCGTGTTATGGTTAATTGATTCATTCCTATACCTGGCAAATGAATATGAACCAAAAAATACCAATAACCCAACAATATGCCCCAAAAAATAAAAATTTGAGTTCTTATTGTTGTATGTAAATAAATAAAAGCACAAATTAAATAACAAAGAGCGATGCGTTGCAAAATACCATAAATTCGTATTGATGATATATCAATATTTTTAGGAAAAACATTCAGGAAAATGCCTAATAAAAATAAGATAATAGTACGCTTAAAAATGCTATAATAAACTTCGGCCTTACTTTCTTCTTTTACGTGTCTTTTTAGACTAATAACTGTGGTCATCCCTACTATAAATAAAAAACTGGGAAATACAAAATCAGCTAAAGTACAACCATTCCATTCTGAATGCAGTAAAATAGGGTAAGAAATCCTCGTTCCCAAACTATTTACTAAGACCATAAGCGCCATTGTCAAACCACGAAACACATCTAAAGATAAGATTCGTTCATTTTGCAGCAAATGATTACTCATAAAATAATTTTCTTAAAAAGGAAGCATCATAGCAGGATACTAAATTGTCTTCAAACCTCGCACCGGAACATCCATGTGATATACATAATGTTTAATAATCTGCTCTGCTTGCTCACAAGTTAATGGCTTGCTAATTGCACCTTCCATAAAATAATGCTGACAATCATATTTTACTACATCTGCTTCAAAGCCTGTTAAGGCAATAATAGGCACATGATGTTGTGTTTCTCTTTCCTTTTGTCGCAACTGCTTTGCCACTATATAACCAGAAGAATCTTCTAATCCTATATCCATCAACACCAAATCATATTTTCCTGGATAGAACAACTCCACAGCACTATCTGCTGAACTTGCAATATCTACCTGACAATTTAGAGCGGTTAATAATGCTTTTTCAACATTCTGTGCGATAATATTATCTTCTACCATAAGAATTTTAGGCAAATAGTTTTCTTTTGAAACTTGCTCTACATTTTGAACACTTTTTGTATGTACTTCAATCTCGTCATTAGGCGTTAAATAATTCAAAATAACAATCAAACCAATTAAGTCTTTATTACTATTATGCATTGGTATACGTGAAGATTGAAAGTAATAATTCTTACCTGAGTCATCTCTAATGGGTTTTTCTTGTACATTATGTTGTGGAATACCCGAAAAAATTACTTTCATATCATCCAGTTTTAACTCTTCTACTCTATCTTTATCCCAATGGCCAAATGCCTCCATCTGTTGATAAGGAGTACCATCCAAATCTTGAAGGGTATTTAGTCCTAGTAATTTTATAAAGTTATTGTTACATCCTTTCAAATTACAATTAGTGTCCAACCAATAAACAATATTGGGCATTGAATTAATAATTTCCATATAGTATTGATGAATAGAATCAATATCCTCTTGAGGTTTGTTTTTTGCGTAGGAAGACATGCAAATACTCCGATAAATTTAATTTGCATGTAAATTATAGTACAGATTAATTAACGTGAATTCGACATAAAAAAGCATTCGTGTGCTTCTTAAATATCGCTAAACGAAATAAGATAAAAACAGCTCAAATAAATTAGCTATTTTTCATATAGAACGTACATAGATTACTTTAATTATAAATCATTTTCCGAAATAGCCCAAAATTATGGCTACTAAATACATAACGGTTGCTACTTTTAGGGTGGTTCTTAACCAATAATCCATTCTATTTGATTTTTCAAGTCAATTGATATCTCTGACAGTTCTTCAAGCTCATAATCCATATATACATTTTCAGCCGAGCAATTTGCTTGATGCTGCAAAATCCTCTTATCACGTTCTTGATGTAACCATAAAATCTGAGGGGTAAATAGATGAAGAATTCCTTCTACCCATTTGTCAAGTACTTGCCAATATGGATCATTAATTAAAGTCATTTTGTAGCGTTTTATCAGACGAGCAGCGTGTTCAGAGTCATACCAAATTTCAGAGGTTACCCATCGATTTACAGTAAATAAGCGAATTGGTTGCCCAAATTGATTCATGCCGATCGCTACCAAATGTGTCATAGGATTGTCAATGTATCTATCCCAATCTGTTAAAGGCGCGGGTTTGATGCTTTTAGGAATATGTTTATAACGTAAAAAACAATGAAAATGGCCATGCTCCGTACTTTCGTAATTTTCACGGTGACAGTGATAAAAATATTGCGCTCCAGTTTTATGATCGATACGGTCTCCTTGTGGATAATGATTCATTCGCTCAAAACGTCGTTTATTTTTTAAGGTATAATGAAGAATGCTTTTCCCTTTGTTAGAGGTCATTAATTGTTGTGCTTCTAAAACTTGTTGCGCATAGCCTAAATAAACTTTTTTATGCCATCTGCTAAGTTGGGGTAAATTGAATTCTGAGTGAATAATCATATCCTTACTACATTAAGAGAAGACAAGGTAATGAAGAGGTAGTAGAAACTACCTCTTTACAGAATAAAACTGCTGATTAGTCACCAGAGCAACCACCACAGCCTTTGCAACCCTTACAACCTTTGCAGCCAGTACAACCTTTACAACCGTTGCAACCTTTACAACCTTTACAACCATTGCAAGAGCTTGAAGTAGCTGGAGTAGAAGCATCTGCATAAGCAACAGAAACTACAGGAGCTGCTAATACAGTTAGTAGTGCGGCTACCGCCATTGTTGATTTTTTCATAATTTTTACTTCCTTGATAGTTAATGATTTTTTAACCCAATTAGATATTAGCAAATAAATTAAGATTTTGCTTCTTTTTTTAATAAAAAATTTGAGTTATTAATAGGGTTTTTGACAATTTATTCTGCTCTCTTGCGTGTTCTGCTTATGCACTGAAGATCCAGTAGGTACTTAGAATGAGGGTCGCTAAAGCTCTATCCTAGGATTCGAAACAGCGCCTCGCGCTTGCTAAACCCAAACACCCCAAGCAAAGCAAGGATCAAAAGCATTTTTTTAGTTTTCAACTTTATGGAACTTCCGGGCATAAATCACAGTCGTAAGATACTGAATGAATAGTCAACAGCCCCTATACTTTTCTTAAAAATTTTCATGAGGCATGTAGAATAGATTATAAAGTATGAGTCACAATTTTTACGATAACTCTTTTTTAGAAGTGGATGAAAGAATTTTATCAAGCATCTTGGTAGTTAAAATTCTTTTTAGAAAAATCATTAAATGAGAAGGAATAGTGATCGGGTATTTTGCTTTAGGTCTTTTAGACTCTATTGCGTGATGCAATTTTTTGATCACCGCATCTGGCTGCCTAGTAAAAATAGAAGCAGATTTTTTCTGTTTAAATTCCTCTAACATACGCTCATATTGCTTGCTAAAATAACTATGTTGTTTATCTATATAATTTAAAGAATTATCAACACAATTATCCCTGAAACGGCTCTCTATAGGCCCTGGTTCCACAGTAATAACATCAATTCCTGATGATTGTAATTCTAGCCTTAAGGTATCACTGACACCTTCTACGGCATATTTTGAAGCATTGTATGCACCACGAAAAGGCATACTAATAATCCCCAGTATGGAACTAATATTAATAATACGACCATGTCCCTGTTGACGCATAATAGGAATAGCTAGGTTTGTAAGTTCAACCAAACCGAAGACATTTGTTTCAAACTGAGCACGCAATACATCACGAGTAATATCCTCCAAAGCTCCTGCTTGACCATATCCCGCATTATTAATTAAAACATCTATTCGCCCTTCTGTTTGGGCGAGCACCTTTTCAAAGGCGCTTTGAATCGAAGATGAATCAGAAACATCCAGCTGAACGGCCTCAAGTCCAATGTTTAATAACTTTTCAACATCTTCTTTTTTTCTACATGAGCCAATTACTCTATGCCCTCTTTTTTTTAAAGCAAATGCAGCATCAAAGCCAATACCACTTGAACATCCAGTAATTAGAATTATTTTTTCCTTCATTTATTGATCCGAAATAGTTCACAAAATAATTTATAATCGATAATTCTAAATGTAACAATAGGTTTGTTGATAATTGATTTGTGAACTTTATCTTAAAATAATTAAGGTGAAGTTAATAAATATTACTTAAGTGTAAAATTTAATCAAAGAATCTATTTCTGATTTAACTTCTAGTGCTAACCTGTGCCTACATTAATCGCGGAGAAATTATCATGCCTTTTTTTCAAAAGAACTCTCACACAACCGCAGTAGAAAAAATTAACGCTGCTAAAAATTTGTTAGCGCAAAAACAACTAACAGAGGAACAAACAGAATTTTTCTTTGAGATGTTAAATGCTCGCATTAATGATTTTGAAACCGCATTAAAGAAAAACCTTGAGTCTTATGAGCGAGAACAAATAATAGATCAATACAACCGTTTCGCTAAGGCCTTATTTCATTGTTTATCCAAACCTGAATCTACTCTTTTTTATACAAATAATTATCATAATTTCAAATATTATCCTGTTGGAATTAATGATGTAATAAAAAAAGACCCTATAAACCAGAACATTTCAATCGCCACCGCTGTCTTAGGTGCAGCCCTTATCCTAGCATCTTTAGCTGCCTTTGCATTTAACCCACTTATCGGAGCCATACTTTTACCTATTGGAATTACCTTATTAGCCCCCGCTTGTCTTTATTTATTAACACCAGAGTCCCTTGATACGACTTCAAAAAAACTTGAAGAGAAAATTATTTTCCAAACAGGAGCAAAATTAATCAAACCTTCTCTAAACTTTGATGAAATGCAAGAGCTTGATACCTCTGAATATACTTTTGATACCCCCGTATACACTACCCCAATGTAAAAAGCTAAAGTGAATTTTATAAGATCTCATGGAATTTTCTTAAATTTGAGCTATCATTCAATTTTTGATTTCAGGAGCTTTTTATGAAAGTAGGTCGTGACAGCTTGTCAACAAAATGCGTATTGCAAGTAGACGATAAAACATATCATTATTTTAGTGTAAAGGAAGCTGAGCATAAACATTTTAAAGGTATTAATCGTCTCCCGTACTCTCTAAAAGTTCTTCTAGAAAATCTATTACGCTTTGAAGATGACAATACTGTTACTACCAAGGACATTAAAGCCATTGCAGAATGGTTGCATAAGAAAACATCGCAGCATGAAATTGCATTTAGACCTGCGCGCGTGCTCATGCAGGATTTTACGGGGGTACCTGCTGTAGTTGACCTCGCTGCCATGCGTGCTGCGATTGCAAAAATGGGAGGTAATCCCGATAAAATTTCCCCACTTTCTCCGGTTGATTTGGTTATTGACCATTCAGTAATGGTAGATAAATTTGGGACTCAGGATGCTTTAACAGTCAATACCGAAATTGAACTAAAGCGTAATAAAGAGCGCTATGAGTTTTTACGTTGGGGACAAAAAGCTTTTGATAATTTTCAAGTTGTTCCACCAGGAACGGGCATCTGCCATCAAGTAAATCTTGAATACCTGGGGCAAACTGTATGGAGCAGTGATGATAATGGCAATTTATATGCTTATCCAGATACCCTGGTTGGAACCGATTCTCATACAACTATGATTAATGGTCTCGGTATTTTAGGTTGGGGAGTGGGCGGCATCGAAGCAGAAGCAGCAATGTTAGGACAACCTGTATCGATGCTCATACCCGAAGTGATCGGATTTAAATTATCTGGAAAAATGAAAGAAGGGATCACGGCAACTGATCTCGTACTTACTGTAACACAAATGCTTAGAAAAAAAGGTGTTGTTGGCAAGTTTGTTGAGTTTTATGGCCCTGGTTTGAGTGATTTGCCACTCGCTGATCGAGCAACTATTTCTAATATGGCCCCTGAATATGGAGCAACATGTGGATTTTTCCCAATAGATAAGGAAACCATTCGTTATCTCGATTTAACAGGACGCGATAAACATACTGTCGCCCTAGTTGAAGCCTATGCTAAAGCTCAAGGCATGTGGTATGACAAAGATAGTGAAGATCCCGTGTTTACTGATACATTAGAACTTGATTTAAGTACTATTGTACCTTCGTTAGCAGGCCCCAAAAGACCTCAGGATAAAGTAACTCTTAGCACATTACCTGTTGAATTTTCTAACTTCCTTAAAGAAGCGGGCAAAGAAAACGAGAAAGATACTTCATTTACAGTTAAAAATCATGATTTTCAAATGAAACATGGAAATGTAGCTATTGCTGCGATCACCAGTTGTACTAACACATCCAATCCAAGCGTGCTCATGGCCGCAGGTCTAGTCGCTAAAAAAGCAGTTGAAAAAGGACTTAAGCGTAAACCTTGGGTTAAATCCTCTTTAGCTCCAGGCTCCAAAGTTGTTACTGATTATCTTAAACAAGCTGGGTTACAATCTTATTTAGATCAATTGGGTTTTAATTTAGTAGGCTATGGTTGTACAACTTGTATCGGTAATTCAGGCCCACTTCCTGATGCAATTTCTCACTGCATCAGTGATAATGATCTGGTTGTTTCTGCAGTTTTATCAGGAAATCGTAATTTTGAAGGACGAGTTCATCCTCAAGTTAGAGCAAACTGGTTAGCTTCTCCACCTTTAGTTGTTATCTATGCATTATGTGGAACAACGACGATTGATCTCAGTAAAGAACCAATAGGCCAAGATGATCATGGTAACGCTGTCTATTTGAAAGATATTTGGCCCTCAAATGCAGAAATTGCCGCTGAAGTATCAAAAGTTACAGGCAGTATGTTCCGCAAAGAATATTCCGAAGTATTTCGTGGTGACGAGCATTGGCAAGCAATTAAAACCAGTAGCGGTAAGACTTATGAATGGAATGAGGACTCAACTTACATCCAACATCCACCATTTTTTGATAACTTAAAAGCCAAACCAGATCCAATTAAGCCAATCAAACAAGCTTATGTCCTAGCTCTGTTTGGTGACTCAATTACTACTGATCATATCTCTCCTGCAGGCTCAATTAAAGCGAACTCTCCCGCGGGTTTATATTTAAAATCTAAAGGAGTGGATGAAAAAGAATTCAATTCTTATGGTTCTCGACGTGGTAACCATGAAGTAATGATGCGGGGTACTTTTGCAAATATTCGTATTCGCAACGAAATGACCCCTGGCCAAGAAGGAGGAATTACACGTTATATCCCCTCAGGTGAAATCATGCCAATTTATGATGCGGCGATGCTCTATCAGCAACATCATCATGATCTCGTTATCATTGCAGGAAAGGAATACGGTACAGGATCATCAAGAGATTGGGCGGCAAAAGGCACTAATTTACTTGGGGTTAAGGCAGTAATTACCGAAAGCTTTGAACGTATCCATCGTTCTAATTTAATTGGGATGGGGGTTTTACCTTTACAATTTTGCAATGATATGACACGTAAGACTTTGAATCTAAAAGGAGATGAACGAATTAGTATCGATGTGTCTGACTCATTAAAACCTGGTTCAATGATCCCAGTAACAATAGAGCGTGCGGATGGCCAAGTAGAACAAATTCAAACCTTATGCCGTATCGATACCGCTGATGAATTAGAGTACTATAAAAATGGAGGTATTTTGCAGTACGTTCTAAGAAATTTATGTGCCTGATATAAAATTGGGTTGGATTTTAGCTTAGCAGTAATCTGGTTTTTCTAAAAAAGAAACTTTGATAGTGAAATACTCAATAAGTATACATCCCTCCTGTAGATATCCCGTACGTTTAAACGCGCGGGATATCGAAAATTCTTAGATAGGCATTTGATAGAAACCAACCGATAGTAACTCTACATCCAAGTTATTGGCGGTTTAACCTAGACCGCAATTATTAAGGATTAATCATGAATCACCCCAAAAAGGTTTTAAGCGTCTTCTCTTTGGTAATGATTAACGTAATCGCTGTTGATAGTCTACGCACCCTACCCATCAGTGCAAAATTAGGACTATCCTTAATATCCTATTACGTTGTTGCCGCATTCGCTTTTTTTATTCCGGTTTCTCTTGTAGCAGCAGAATTAGCAACAGCATTTCCCAATACTGGGGGAATCTATGTGTGGGTTCGTGAAGCGTTTGGCAAACGAGCGGCGTTTATCACAATTTGGCTTCAATGGATATATAACGTAGTTTGGTATCCTACTATACTTGCATTTATAGCGGCTACACTATCGTATTTATTCGCTCCTGAATTAGGAAATAATAAATTTTATTTATTAAGCACTGTACTCGTATTATTTTGGTTATTCACCATCCTCAATTGTTTCGGGATGAAAATATCAAGCATCCTGAGCACCATTGGCGCAACCATTGGTACAATATTTCCGATGCTTTTCATTATTGTTCTCGCTGTATTTTGGGGAATGGAAGGAAAACCAATAGCCGTAGGTTACTCTTCTAATTTGTTACCGAACTTTGAGTCGTTAGGTAATTTATCACTTTTTGCGGTTGTCTTATTTGGTTTACTCGGCATGGAAATGTCTGCTGTGCATGCAGAAGAAGTTAAAAATCCTCAACACGATTATCCAAAAGCATTGTTTTATTCAACAATATTGGTTATTTCTACTCTTTCTTTAGGCTCCTTAGCGATTGTTATGGTCGTTCCTAATGAAAACTTAAGTGTCGTATCCGGGCTTATTGATGCTTATGCGGTATTTTTTAAAGCGTATCATATGCCTTGGATGACCTCAATAATCGCTGTGTTAATTATTTTAGGTGGACTTAGTGGTGTGTCAGCATGGATTATTGGGCCAACTAAAGGATTAATGGTCTCTGCACGTGATGGTTCCTTACCCGCAAGGTTTGCACAAACTAACAAATATGGCGTTCCAACGAACATTCTTTTGGCTCAAGCTCTGATTTTTACCATTTTAAGTACCGCTTTTATTTTGCTGGACTCTATCAATGCTGCCTATTGGATGCTCAGTGATTTATGCGCTCAAATGGCGTTATTAGTGTATGTCTTCATGTTTGCAGCAGCTATTAAGCTAAGATATAGCAAACCCCATCAACATCGAGCATATACTATTCCTGGAGGCAATAAAGTCATGTGGCTTGTATCGGGAATAGGTATTTTGTGTTGTCTCGTTGCTATTCTTATTGGTTTTGTACCACCCACTCAAATTCCAGTAGGCAATGTAATCATTTTTGAATCATTTCTAATTGGCGGATTAATTCTATTTGTATTAATTCCATGGTTTCTGGCTAAAAAACATTGATGATTAAAAATTTATGCTTGATTATTTTAATTTAAAACCCGAGTACGTTACTCGGGTTTTAGCAGACCAACTTCTCACTCTAATAAGTAAACTTATCAATCACAGATTGATTCCACAAATTTGGTTGTTCTAAATTAGATAAATGTCTTGCATTAGCTAAAATAACAAGTTGACTATTTTTAGAAAGAGCATGCATAGCGACACTTTGTTGCGGAGAAATTACCCTATCAAATTCGCCTGTTATAATAAGCACGGGTACTGTAGTTGTAGCTAACACCTCTGAAGTAGCCTCACGTAATGCCATGCCGCGTAATGCAGAAGCAATAGCAGTTGGTTTTTGCTGCGTTAAAATATGATAAAGATAGGCTATGGTTTGCTCCGAAGCATTTGGAGAAAGAGCTTTTGCCATAAATCCATTTCTTAGATTATCTATTCCATTTTCCAATACATCAAGAGCTGTACTTTCTCGCGTAGCTTTCGTTTCTTGGCTATCAGCTATAGCTTGAGTATTAGAAAGCACCAATCCTGCTGTTTGATTTGCGTATTTTTGCAAAAATGCAAGAGCGATATATCCACCCATTGACTCACCCGCAATAATCGCTTTATCAATGTTTAAGTAATCTAACAAGTGTTTTACTTCATCCGCATATTCACTCATAGAGACTGCCCTTCCATCCACCTCTGATGATTGACCAAAGCCCCATAAATCTAAAGTAATAACATGAAAATGCTTTTTTAGCCCATCCAGTTGAGGTTGCCATAAGCGTTGATCGGTTGGAAATGCGTGAATAAGTACAAGAGGTTTTCCCTGACCTGCTTCAGTATAAGAAATAAATCGATTTGAATCAGGCAGCTTCATTGTTGAGGCGAACAGCGTATTATTGAAAAAACAAAAAAATAGAAGAAGAATTGAGAGGGATCGTTTCATTATAAATTACTCCATTAATTTGTAGCTTCCTATTATCTTAAATAGGCACTTAACATGTGTTTGGAATCTAGTTAAGGAAACTTAAGGTACTTATCGTCGTCCTCGCGAAAGCGGGGACCCATTTTGATTTTGACACAATGTTAAAATAAAAATGGATTTCCGCTTTCGCGAAAATGACAAAGCCTTAAGTTGATGCCATTACCCGAACAGTTCGTAGTAAAGAATCCAGCAAAGCAAGAACTCAAGCTTTAGTCAATTCCAAGATCTTGTTTGCTGCCCCCTGACTACCTATCAATTAATCCGGCAAAGACATTAAACTCGCATTACCACCTGCAGCAGTAGTATCTACGGTATAGGTCCGCTCATGACAAAGTCTAATTAAATAATTAGGTCCACCAGCTTTGGGTCCCGTTCCCGATAACCCTTCGCCTCCAAAAGGTTGTAAGCCTACAACAGCACCTATCATATTGCGGTTCACATAACAATTGCCCGCATGGACTCTTTGCCTGATATACTCAACAGTTTCATTAATTCGACTATGAATTCCTAAAGTTAAACCATAACCGGTAGCATTAATTTGTTCAATAACATGATCCAAATCCTTTCTCTTGAATTGAATTACATGCAACACTGGGCCAAATACTTCTTTCTCTAATGCATTAATGTGATCTATTGCAATAGCAGTCGGTGGCATAAAATAGCCTGATTCAAGTGACTCATCTAATGAACATTGATAAATAATTTCAAAACGTTTTTTCATATTCTCTACATGAGCGGTTAATGTAGATAAGGCAGTTTTATCAATAACAGGTCCCACATCAGTGACTAACCAACGCGGATCACCAACGACTAATTCAGCCATTGCACCTTTTAAAAGTGCTATTGTCCTGGGATAAACTTCTTCTTGAACAAATAATACACGTAATGCCGAGCATCTTTGGCCTGCACTTCCAAAAGCAGAATTTACTGCATCAACAACTACTTGTTCTAACAGAGCAGAAGAGTCAACAATCATCGCATTTTGGCCCCCTGTTTCAGCAATTAAAGGAATAATTTCACCACCGCGTGCCGCCAAAGTGCGATTAATAAGATATGCAGTGTCTGTTGATCCCGTAAAGAGAACTGCTTTTATTCTTTTATCCGCCACTAATGCAGCACCAATCGTTTCGCCAGGACCAGGAAGCAATTGTATTACTCCTTCCGGAATTCCTGCTTTATGCATTAATTTAACGGTATATGCGGCGATTAATGGAGTTTGTTCTGCGGGTTTTGCTATGACACAATTTCCAGTAGCGAGCGCGGCAACAACTTGACCGGTAAAAATAGCTAAGGGAAAATTCCATGGGCTAATGCATAATACTGTTCCGCGTGGATGGAGACTTAACTCATTTAATTCGCCTGTATAACCCGACAAGCGTAAAGGTTGGGCCAATATTTGCTGTGACTGGGTCGCATAATAACGACAGAAATCAATTGCCTCCCGCACCTCAGCGATGCCATCATTCATTGTTTTACCCGCTTCAAGACAGGCTAAAGCCATAAGTTCAGTATCATTTTCTTGCAACAAATCAGCAAAACGGTTCAGACATGCCGCTCTTTCTCGAACAGAGATACTTGACCATATAGGAAAGGCTTTGATTGCTTGTGATAAAGCTTGCTCCACATCATCAAGGGTTGCATTTTGAACAGTTCCAATGATACTTTCCATTTGTTGCGGTGATTCTATTGGTTGCTCCTCACCTTTAGAAATAACATTTCCTGCCACAATAGGCCCTGAAACCCATTGTTGTAGTTTAATTTTTGCCATTTTTTGCTGTAACAAAGTACGTTCGATGCGATCAGAAAAATCAAAACCTTTAGAGTTTTTTCTAGAGGGTTGAAATATATCTTCTGGCAAAGGAATATTTTTATTCATTTTATGCAATAAAGACTGCGCTTTTTCAACAGGATCTTCAACTAAGGTATTGATGGGCGCTTTATCATCAACAATACGATTTACAAATGAAGAGTTGGCACCATTTTCTAATAGTCGTCTTACTAAATAGGGTAATAAATCTTCATGACTTCCTACAGGCGCATAAATACGACAGGGGATTCCATAGCGTTCTGCGGGTACGATTTGCTGATACAGCTCATTACCCATCCCATGTAGACATTGAAACTCAAAATCTCGATAATCTCCAGTGATATTCAAGATCATAGCAACAGAGTAAGCATTATGTGTGGCAAACTGTGGGTAAATTGCATCAGTCATAGTTAGAATTTTTTTCGCACAGGCTTGGAAAGAAACATCGGTAAAAACTTTTCGAGTAAACACAGGATATTCTGCCAATCCTTGCATTTGAGTCTTCTTAATTTCACTATCCCAATATGCACCTTTAATTAAGCGTACCATTATTCGTCGCTTCTTTCTTCTTGCCAATGCAGCAATCCAGTCTAATACATAAAAAGCTCTTTTTTGATAGGATTGTACCGCCAATCCGAAGCCGTTCCACCCTTCTAAACTGTCATCATTAAAAACACGTTCGATTACATCAAGGGATAGCTCTAAACGCTCAGATTCCTCAGCATCAACTGTTAAAGCAATTCCGTATTCCTTAGCTAAACAAGCCAATGCTAATAACTTAGGCGACAACTCAGCCATAACCCGTTCGTATTGGCTTTCATTATAACGTGGATGTAATGCAGACAATTTAATAGAAATTCCCGGGCGTTTATATACATCAGAGTCTTTTGCGACCTGTTTACCTATAGCCTCTATTGCTCGTTTATAGGCCTCAAAATAACGGTTCGCATCAACAGAAGTAAGTGCCGCCTCACCTAACATATCGTAAGAATAGCGATAACCTTGAGCTTCTTTCTTTTTGGCTCGAGTAAGCGCTTCGTTGATGGTACGTCCCATCACAAATTGCTTGCTCATAATACGCATTGCTTTATCGACTGCTTTTCTAACTACTGCCTCACTACTGCGATTAATAAGTTTCATTAGTGATTTAGTTAAAGTATTTTGTGCCTTTTCAGGGGTAAGTATCTTACCGGTTAACATTAATGCCCAGGTAGTTGCATTTACAAAAAATGAGTCACTTTGACCAATGTGAGATTTCCAGTCACCACCAGATAATTTATCTTTAATTAAATTATCGATTGTGGCGCTATCTGGCACCCGAAGTAATGCTTCAGCAAGACACATGAGTGCAATACCCTCATCACTCGATAAAGCATATTGTGTCAAAAATGAATCAATACCGGTATTTTTTTTACGCTCAGTTCGTACTAACTCAACTAATTTAGTTGCACTGTTTCTAATTGCAATCAATTGCTGTTCACCTAGTGTCGCTTTTTCACAAAGCTCTGTTATCAATGATAACTCATCAACACGATAGGCTTGACTAATGGCAGCTCGTATTCCTTCGGGTAACTGCATGATCTGCTTTTCCAGCATAGTATTCTCCGAATCAAACATGGAACTATTCTCTTGCCTCTTTCTCTCTAAAACATAGAAGAGATAAGTAAAAGCTGGGTTTAGGATAGTTTTAAAAGGAAGAATGAAGTATAGTTTAGTGCCCTATAAAATGGAATGCACTTAAACTATTTTTGCTGTAAAAATTACCTATTCCAGTATGAAATCAAGATAGAATACCTTATTTTTAGCTCAAATTAAGGTATTTTTTTAATCAACACGATCTAATTTAATACAATTTAATTGTATTAAAAAATTCCTATTTAATGAAATTTTAATCTAATGGGTTAATTAAAATACAAAAATAACCTGTGGAATTGAATTAAACCTATGAATTGAGTAATATTTCACCCCGATGGGCAATTAAAGATCTTCTAATTTTACAATTACATGATTTGTTAATATAATCACCATTTTTTTGAAGAATTGTAACGGTGAATAAGAAAAAGACGGGAGAAGTATGAATACTTTGTTGACTCTAATCTCAACCTTGATTTTGACCAGTAATATTACAACGAGCACCGCTTCGTTTGCTCAGTCTGAAACTGACATTAATACCAAAGTAGAACACTTAAGCCATAAGGCTCCACAGTTAAACAAGAAAGTACTAAAGCTTGCTTTAACTGCTTATAAAAATGCAAGCAAAAAAGGTAGTGTTAAAAAACCTGTATTGACTGTGATTGATTACTCTTTACCCTCAAATAAGCAACGTATGTGGATCTTTGATCTTCGTAGAGAACGTCTTCTTTATAATACCTATGTTGCACATGGTAGAAATTCTGGTGTAAATAGAGCAAGTCATTTTTCTAATATCCCTTCTAGTAAACAATCCAGTTTAGGAACTTACATTACAAAAGATACTTATATTGGTAGTAAAGGATATTCCTTAAACCTACAAGGCCTAGAGAAAGGCATCAACGATAATGCATTAAGTAGACGCGTAGTGATACATGGTGCATGGTATGTAGAGCCAGACTTTATAAAAAGAGCTGGGCGTGCCGGATTATCCTGGGGTTGTCCTGCAGTTGCACAAACTCTTGCAAAACCAGTGATTAATACAATCAAAAATGGTTCTGTAATTTTTGCTTATTTTCCTGATAGGAAGTTTTTATCACGCTCTGGCTACTTAGTAGGATAAAATAAAAAAGCCAGGGTTCCCACCCTGGCTTTCCGCAGTCATCCGTATAAGAACTAAAAGTTCTTATGGTCATCCTGACAAAACCATATCCTTATGATTACAATTCCTTTTGTCTGACTTACATCCATATAAGTCATGCCTTAAATGTAGCAATAGAAAATAAGAAGTGCAAGACTGTTAAAACTGAAAATATCTTACTGGTGACTCGATATAAACATATTAACTTTTGGAAAAAAATTTTTAAAACAAGGAGTTAATTTAATATTTATGAAGTTACATTTAAAATAACGTCCATTGTCTTTAAGTAAATTGAGAAATTTCTTACAAGAAGTCAAGCAAAACACCTCATTATAATTTTGTAAAAAATAACATACCAACCTATTTCAAAAAGAAATAATCAACGATATACATGTCTAATGCTTGATTCTCTCAGAAGATGTGCTAGTTTATTCAGCATCTCGATTTCGCTTTAGAGAAAAATGATGGATAAACAATCGTTAACTACAGTAAAAAAAGACAAACTCCAAATTATTGACTGGCTTATTGAACATTTCCCTAACGCTTTTTTTAAAAAAGGCAACCAAATAAAACCCCTAAAGATTGGTATATTTGACGATATCATTGATTTCTATGAGCGGTTGGATTCGCCTCCCTTTAGTAAAAAATCACTGCGTGATGCTTTAAGCTACTACAGTGCCTCTCCTGCCTATTTAAATTGTCAAAAAGAAAATGCAGCACGAATTGACATTTATGGCAATGAAGTTGACGTGGTTACCCCCGAACAGGCTAAATATGCCTATCAGCGTTACCAAGAACGATATAATAAAAAGAAGAACTTAGAAAAAAAAGAATAAATATACTTTTGTACCTAGCGTACTCATCCTATTTCGAGAAGCAGGGTTTACATGAAATAAGCACCGCAATATAAAATGCTATAGGTGACGCACTTGCTGTGCGATGCCCCATTTAACTGGTTGGAAGTTCTTTCTCGATACCGCAATAGGCACAGAGAGAGAAATTGTCAACACAGCCTGATTTTTAATCTAAAATTATTACAAATGAATGATTAAGCAAAGGGATGAATCATGCGTATCAAACTGGCTCTGTTTCTCATTTGGATTTTCTCTTATACTTATGCTGCTGATCAAACAAACATTGGAGCTTGGACACAAAACCTCTTAATAGAAACACTTTCAGCAAGTTATAAAGACACTCCTTCGGAAATTAGGGCTGTACAGAAAAATTATCTTCCCTATGCATGGGGCCCAATGCATCAATTTTTACTTGATAAACGCGTTGAAATTAACGAAAAAATGCTAACCTTACATCCAAAGGCTTTAACCGCTCCTCAAATAACAGAAAGCAACGATTGTGAACTATCCTCTTGTTGGCAAGTCATTCAATCGTTTAATATCCCAGAATTATCCCTTAATATTGATTTATCACTTCAAGTTATTCCAGGAAATATTGTTAAAGGCTCTGACTCTCCTTTTGTTGTTCAAAGTCTCTCAATGATTCTACGTTATTATTGATAAACAAATTATTACAGACTTTGGAGAGCGCATCATCCTTGTAATGCTAATAAATAATTAACTTTCAAATCAGTCCCCAGGGAGGCTTTTCTTAAAAAAGGGTTATAATCCATTCCTTTCATATCACTCAATTGAAATCCAAACGAACGAGCTATAGCAAGTAATTCACTGGGTTTTATAAATTTCTTATAATCATGTGTTTGTTTAGGTAATAAATTTAATAAATATTCCGCAGCTATAATTGCAGTAGCATAGGCTTTAATAGTTCTACTAATCGTTGATAAAAATAAAAAACCCTTTGGCTTAAGCAAGCGTCTACAATGTTGCAAAACCAGCTCAGGATTCTGTACATGCTCCAGCATTTCCATACAAGTTATTACATCAAAGCACTGATTTTTATATGCTTCAACAGAAGTACACAAATAATCAATATTTAGATGACCTTCTTTTGCATGCTCCTGCGCAACAAGAATTGTCTCAATTTCAGCATCAATACCAGTAACTTTTGCGCCTGCATTTGCCATAGCTTCACAAAGAATACCGCCACCACATCCTACATCTAAAACACTTAAATGAGATAATGAAATATGTTGCTGTATAAAATCAAGACGTATACCGTTAATATCATGTAATGTTCTTAACGGCCCTTCAGTATCCCACCATAACTTAGCATGTTGAGCAAACTTATTAATTTCTTCGGGATTAATAGTCGTTTCTGTATTACTCATGGTGTAATAAGTCCAAAGATTTAAAAAAATGAATCACTTGGGGATTCGTAATAAAACTAACATTATAGGGGTGTTCCGCAATAAGACCTATAGGTAATTTATCAAGAGCAGCAGTTTTTGCGATTTTGCCTAACAAAATCAATTGAATATCTGGTTTAATGAGTGCAAGTTGAGCAAAAATACTTTGCATAAAAGGCATCCATTTACGTGCATGATATGGAACTTTCCCTTCACTATAAACCAAGCAGGCATTGAGTAATAAAATACCTTTTTGCATCATTCTCTCAAACAATTCATTTGCTGTTTGTACCAATGAGCTTTTGTCAATGAGAGCGATACTTGCTTGTGAAGTATCCTCTTTGAGATCGCCACGAGCTTTCAATAACATTTTGATTATATTACGTAAAGAAGTTGCTCTATTAACCCTTTTACTCAGTCCATTTAAGCTCCATAAACTTCCTACCGAATTGTCCCAAAAAGCATATCCATTTGCAGATTCCTGACGTGGATATGGCGACTCACCAAGTAAAATATATTGAGTTTTTGTAAGCGGCAAACTAAATGCTGTTAATAATCGCTCTTTCCCTGGCAACCAATCTTCGGTATTCATAAGCTGGTGTAAATAGTCTTGATCCATGGCTTCTAAAGCATTAATTAGAATCTCCTTCCATTCAGAATGACAATGATGTAAAAAAAATTGATTTTTCACTTTATTATCCTGTAGCGAAGAGTCAAAAAACACTTCCATTATGCCCCCTTTTTAACTACAATGACGATTGATTAAACACTCTCTATGGAAGTCATGAGTACTACAGCAAAATCACAAAGCACCTTCACTAGCGATGCCATCCATAATCGTAACTGTTACGCTTATTTTCTTCAATTAAAACCAGTCATAAATAAAAAAATCAATGCATTATTGCCTGTTTTTGCCAAATTACAATCAATAATGGACCAAGAATATAATGACAACTATCCTTACGGCGATTTATATTCTTCATGTATCTCTTCCTTAGAAGAGTTTATCAGCAATAATTCACTTAAAAAGGTAAAAATTCTTGATGATTTAGTTCAAGCCATCTACCATAATGATAATCATATTCTTGAAAAACCATCTGAATGGATAAATGATATAGGTGCAACAACTCGTCCTCAAAAACCCTCAGCTAATAAAATTAAACAAAAAGTAAAAGATACACATAATACTATTAATCAGCGAACGCCAAATGATGTTGGTGGTATTTTTAGCCGTTTGTATTCTTTATTTGCGAATAATTTTAAACCTCAATATGAGACTAATTTGCCTTCCATTAAAAATTATTCTTATAAAAATATCTTAAATCCTGTAGAGTACCGTTTTAGCACACAGGCGCAACGCCATAATGGCGAAACCAGAATTAGTCCTCTTTTTAAACGTTGGTTACAAATCAATGCTGAAAAAAGCAGTTCTACGCAACCAATATGCCATATCTATTTTAATAATCTTGCATTAGATCGAAGCGATCTGGATATAGCTGGCTCTAAAGAAAGAAAGTTCACTCTGGAACTTCACAAACTTGAAAAGAATCCAAATTATAAAGTTTTGGTTATTACTCTCCCTGCTCATGAAGGTTTAATGGACTCAAACCATTATAAAATTAATAATGATCGATTACCGATTCTCTCTGTATTTAATGAATTTCTTGATGTAGCAAAAGGAAAGCGCCATAAAAGTGGGATTTCTGATTTTAGAATGAGTCGTGAAGCACGAAAACAATTGTTCGGTACTTCTAAAAATGAAGAGATAACTCTAAAAAGGTTACTTAAAAAAAGTTTTAAAGCACAAGGCTTGGAAAAAAATCACTTTATATCTACTGCTCAGAAACAAGCTATTTGGCTACATTTTATCAAATACGAACTAACAAATTATATTATTAATACAATTCAACCTAATAGTTTTAATTTTTCATGTAAAGACGCTATAGACCGCGGAGCCCTCTCTTCATCTTATTATAATTTGATGCGATCTTTGGAGTTAAATAAACCTATAACTCGAGAAGAGTTTGAACGCTCTATAGATGCTGCAGCTGCAAGCATCAAAGGACGAGGAATGAATTTTCACAGGAAAATTATTTGGAATGCATTAAATGTGTATGTTAATGCACACTATACAAAGCTACTTTCTAACCGTGAAAAATCATGGTTGATTTACTGGCGTGATATGAATTGTCCTCATAGTCAGGCTGAAGAGCTGCTTAAAATCCGACTCGAACAAACTATGGAACAATATAAGCAACTACCAGAAGATGAAAAAAGTAAGAATATCAAAAGAGTAGGCTTAAAATTGTTAGACACAACTCATGAATTGAATGAACAAAAAGCGAGTGGTAAGCGCCTCTTACTCGAAGCAGTCTCGCGAACCTCGGAGTTAATGCATTTATCATCAAAAAAATCAATAAACGATTACAAAAACTTAGCAAATGAGCTTAAGATAAATCATCCAGCTTTATATGTACTTGGTGGTCTTATGGAGTTATTACTAGGTGCAATTTTTTACCTTCCTTCTTTAGGATATTCACAAAAGATGATTGATCATGGACTGGCTACAGCAAATACTGGCTTTTTTGCATCTAATCGAACAAAATTAAGTGATGAAATACTCGAATTTTCTTTAATTAAAGCTCATAACTCTAATATCAATGAGATCATATAACCCAACTTAGATGCTGAAAATTAGCTTCCAACTGTTGTATTAAATAATTCCAAAAAAACAAATTTTTTACTTGCTTATTCATTCTTTGTGGTTAAAAATAGAATCTACAGGGAGATTATTAAACACAGGGAGTGGGCATGGCTAGTAATGAACAAGAACTTCAAGAAAAATTAAAAACCGAATCAAATCTGTCTGATAAAAATAGAGTCCTTGTTGAAAAAACATTAGCACAAATGAATTTTTCAAATGCGGCCAAACAATTATTATTGGATCCAAATAGCCCGACAACAGACTTAGATAGCTTGCAAAGTATTGCCCTAACGCAAGAGCACTTGACACAGGTCAAAAAAAGCCTGGCAGCGATTGTAGATAGTTTACAAGATAATCCCAGCCTTATTTCGCGGGCCGCTAAATTTTGGGGTGAGATCCCCTTATGGCAAAGAATTTTAGGCGGTGTTGCTATCTCCGGCCCCACATTTCTCGTAGGTGCTGCTGCGCATATTGGTTTTTTAGTGACTATTAGCGGTATAAGTGCCTTAGCCTATACCACCAGTGGTATTATTCTTGATGATCATCATTATCACAGTCAAAGCATTGCTCAAAAATTAAAAGAAGGAATTTTTGGTGTGGCCGAGGTTCTCGAATTAACTATTGGCGCATTAGACTCCATTCGTAAAAAATTAGCTATTGAAGTTGAGCGATTTAAAACTGAAAATGATAGGCTTGCTAAAGAGGTTACTCACTTACATGATGAAGTTGAAATGTTGAGTATGCAGGTCGAATGCTTACAAAAGACTGCGGATCTGTTGAACAATCAAAAAATAGAGCTTGAAAAAATCGCAATAACATTAAAGCAAGATTTAGGAAAAAATG
This sequence comes from Legionella cincinnatiensis, assembly GCF_900452415.1. Lineage (NCBI taxonomy): Bacteria > Pseudomonadati > Pseudomonadota > Gammaproteobacteria > Legionellales > Legionellaceae > Legionella > Legionella cincinnatiensis. The sequence continues at coordinate 2,031,872 of NZ_UGNX01000001.1, forward strand.
GCGAGCTCTTTAAAGCAAATCAATTGGAACTTGCTAAAGTTAAAGAATTGCACGAAAAAAGCTTATTGCAATTGTCTGAACAAGCTTCTCAGTTATCAGAAGTAAGAAAATCGATGGGAAATGAAGTAGAAAAGGCAAAAAAAATCGCCTCAACTTTAGAAACAACTGTAAAATTTTTAACCAATACCGGAATTAATGACTCCAAGCAACGACAAGTATTTCAAGAAAAGCTTGATAAGTTTTTATCAGAAAAAACGAGTGGTTTTGATGAAGTTACTGAACGAATGAGTAATGCTGAAAAAGAGCTTTCACAAGTTAAATCTGAATTAAAAGCCAGTAACGAACGATATAAAATATTGTTAGACGTCCAAGAAAAGCTAATTTATCGTCTGCAACTTCTTGATCAAAGTGTATACTCAAGTATGAATCCTCAAAGTATACAAACTCCGTCCCAAAATCCAGAACAAGTAAAAACTGGAGGGTTACTGAGTGTTCTGGGATTTATGTCTAGACCTCTGTGGCCAAGTAGCGTGCCTAAAATTGACCAAAAAGATCAAGAAATAAGCGAAAATAAAGAGCCTAGTGAAGGAATAAAATTAACCCAATCTCTATAAAATTTTAGGGGCAGTTCTGCTCTCAGATACTCCGCCAACGTAAGTGGAGCAGAATAACCTCTTTAATATCTTGGTGCAATTTCTCCGAATTTTAAATAGGAAGGAGAAAAATCAATACAATTACGAGTTACTCTCTTTCAAAGGCACCAAACACATTGTGAACCATCTTAATTTAAGTTATTGTGTATCCTTTAGTTTTAAATCTAAGACCATGAAAAGCATATATAAAAAGCTCATAACTAGAATAACAAATAGCCAAAAAACAATGGTAGAACAACTCCATCAGTTTTGTGAGATCAATTCTAGTACATCCAATTTACCGGGATTGGCACAAATGAGTGATGCTTTACATACTGCATATAAGCCAATCGCAGATACAATTCAAATACAAAAACTTCCTCCAATCTCCCTTATTGATATGTCAGGCAATACCCAAGTACAAATCAGCGGTGATGCGTTATTGATTAGAAAAAGACCTCACTTAAAAAGGCGAGTATTACTCAGTGGGCATATGGACACAGTTTATTCTCCAGAAAGTCCCTTCCAGAAATTAACTTATATAAATGATAATTGCATTAATGGGCCAGGTGTAGCCGACATGAAAGGAGGACTTATTGTCATGTTGCATGCCCTATCTGCTTTTGAACAAGATGAGGATGCACTAAAGCTCGGTTGGGATGTACTGATCAATGCAGATGAAGAAATTGGATCTCCCGCATCAAGTATGCTTTTTGATGAGTTAGCTGCACACTATCAGGCAGCACTAGTTTATGAACCAGCAATGACTGAAAAAGGCACTTTGGCCAAAAATCGCAAAGGAAGCGGTAAGTTAACTCTTATTGCTACAGGAAAATCAGCGCATGCAGGTCGTGATTTTTCGGAAGGACGTAATGCAATTTGTTATTTGGCTGAAGCAGTATGTGCCATTAATGTACTTAATGGAAAACGTGATGGAGTAACCATTAATATCGGTAAAATTGCAGGAGGCCAAGCACTTAATGTTGTTCCTGATAAAGCCGTGGCACAGCTTGATATACGTATTAATCTGCCTGAAGATGAGTTTTGGGTACGAACTGAGTTCGATAAAATCATTCAGCAACTCAAACGCCCAGATTATTCTTTGAGTCTATACGGCGATTTTGGTAGACCAGTGAAACGTATAAATTCTGGTACGGAACGCTTATTTCATCGCATTCAGCATATAGGAAAAGAGCTAGGCATTTCTATAGATTGGAAAGATAGTGGTGGCTGTTGTGATGGTAACAATATAGCAAAACACGGAATACCTGTTTTAGACTCACTCGGAGTTAGAGGAGGTAAGATTCATAGTGAAGAAGAATATATATTATTAGACAGCTTGCCAGAACGTACTGCATTGAGTACGTTACTTTTACTGGATTTAGCACAAGGTGGTTTAGAGGACCTAACAAAATGATACTATTTCGAAGCGCTTGTGACAATGATTTAGATGCAATTCACCATTTGGCTGAAGAAAGTGGAATTGGAATCACTACGCTTTCCAAAGAGAAAGAAATATTGCAAAAACGTTTGTCTTGGGCTACTGATTCTTTCAAAAAAGAGATCCAACAGCCCCATAATGAATATTATTTATTTGTATTGGAAAACGAAAATGCAGAAATAGTAGGGGTTTCAGGCATTGAATCGCGTACTGGGCATGATACACCTTTTTATTCCTATAAAATTTCCAAACGTACACGTGTTTGTCGCTCATTAAATATTAGAAGTGATTACGAAGTTTTGAGTTTGGTTAATGATAATCAAGGAAGAAGCGAAATTTGTACTTTATTTTTAGAGCCTCAGTACAGAAAGAAACATTATGGTCTATTACTTTCTAAAGCTCGTTTTTTATTTATGGCTCAACATACTAAACGCTTTGCTTCTACAGTAATTGCTGACATGCGTGGCATTTCTGATAAAAATGGTATCTCGCCTTTTTGGGAAAACGTAGGTAGGCATTTTTTTCATATGTCTTATGCTGAAGCAGATCGTCTCACCATAGCAACGGATAAACAATTTATAGCAGATTTGATGCCGCGAAATCCTATATACGTTAAATTGCTCTCGCCCGAAGCTCAGTCAGTCATTGGTCAACCCCACCCTTCCACTGCTGCCGCCATGAATATCTTGTTAAAAGAAGGATTTAGATATAACAAATACGTAGATATTTTTGATGGTGGTCCTACTCTTGAAGTACCCATCTCAGAAATAAAAACTATAGAATTAAGCCGCATTGTAACGATTAAAAGTATTAGCGATGAAGTGAGCAGCGCTGATTATTTATTGTCTAATGCTCAATTAGATTTTCGCGCAACCATTAATAGTGCTCTAGTCAATAATGAAAATAATACTTGTATTATTAGTAAAAAAACTGCTGAATTATTAAAGGTAACATGTGAAGATCAGTTACGCATAGCTCCTTTACAATTTGATCATGAGGAATAGGATGTCTAAAACATCAATGATGCAAGGCAAAGGTCAATACATCAATGGACACTGGATAAGAGGTAGTGGAACTTCCTTAGAGTCTATCAATCCAAGTTATGGAACCTTGTTTTGGCAAGGCATGGGCGCTACTGAACAAGAAATTTCTGCAGCGTGTCATGCTGCACATCAAGCACTATTCTCTTGGTCTACTCTTGATTTTGAGCAACGAGCAAATTACACTCAAAAATTTGCGCAACAAGTTGAAAAAAATCGCGATCAATTAGCTTACTTAATTGCTTTGGAAACAGGAAAACCATTATGGGAGGCTCACACTGAAGTTTCTGCAGTCATAGGAAAAATTAATTTATCCATTCAAGCCTATCATGAACGAACAGGAGAAAAAACAAGCAAAACGCCTGAGGCAACCGCTTGTCTTCGTTTTAAACCCCATGGTGTTGTGGCAGTTCTAGGTGCATTTAATTTTCCGGCCCATCTTAGCAATGGACATATAGTTCCTGCTCTATTAGCGGGCAACACCATTCTTTATAAACCAAGTGAATTCACACCTGCTGTTGCCGAATTTATCATGCAATGTTGGCATGATAGTGGACTACCTCCCGGCGTCATTAACTGTTTACAAGGGGATGCAGCTTGTGGAACTATATTGTTGTCCCAAGACATTCAAGGAGTCTATTTCACAGGAAGTTATCAAACTGGTTTAAAAATACATCAACAATTTAGCAGTAAACCAGAGGTCATTTTAGCACTTGAAATGGGAGGAAATAATCCTTTAGTGATTGATAAAGTCAATGATCTTACTGCTGCAGTCTATCATACTTTACTGTCGACTTTAATTACTTCCGGTCAACGATGTACTTGTGCACGTCGAGTCATCATACCTGATTCAGTTCAAGGTGATGCGTTTTTAAAGCATTTTAAAAAGGCATGTGAATCCATCAAAATAGGACCATTTGATCAACATCCAGAACCATTCATGGGTTCCATCATTGGTCATAAACAAGCATTAAAACACTTACAAACGCAACAAAAGCTTATTGAATCAGGGGGTAAATCATTATTGCCTATGTCATTACTTGCTGAAAATACGGGCTTACTTTCACCTGGTATTATTGATATGACTCATTATCCTAATCCCCCTGATGAAGAAATTTTTGCACCTTTGGTACAGATCTATCGCTACAGTCATTTTGAACATGCAATAGAACTTGCCAATCAAACACGTTACGGCCTAGCAGCAGGATTATTAAGTGATGATGAACACCATTATCACCAATTTTATCAAGAAATACGCGCTGGATTAATTAATTGGAATAGACCAACAACAGGAGCACCAAGCAGCCTTCCTTTTGGTGGGGTTGGTTTAAGTGGCAATCATCGTCCCAGTGCTTATTTTGCAGCTGATTATTGCTCCTATCCAATAGCGAGCATGGAACAAACTCATGTAACAAAGCCAACCCAGATTTTACCTGGCATTGTATTAGAATAAAAAATTATTGATTCTCTTAATATACTACGTAAAGAGAAAAAACGGAACATGGACTATTAAAAATGAATGCTTATGAATTAAACTTGGACGGCTTAGTTGGCCCTACTCACAATTATGCAGGTCTTTCAACAGGGAATATCGCCTCTACTTCTAATGCATTAAGTGTCTCCAATCCACAAGCTGCAGCGCTTCAAGGATTACAAAAAATGCGCTTGCTTCATGAAATGGGTCTAAAACAAGGTTTGCTGCCACCTCATCAACGTCCTAATCTTGAATTACTTCATCAATTAGGTTTTAACGGCACTCCACGTGAGCAAATTAATAAGGCGTATAAAACAGCTCCAGAGCTTTTAAGTGCATGTTATTCTGCTTCAAGCATGTGGACTGCTAATGCAGCTACAGTTTCTCCCAGTATAGATACCCAAGATAATAAGCTTCATTTTACAGTAGCAAATCTTATATGCAATTTACACCGCCATCATGAAGCTGATTTCTCAAAAAAGATTCTAGAGATTATTTTTTCTAATGCTCACTATTTTTATCATCATCCGATTTTACCACGCTCCTTGATTACAGGAGATGAAGGTGCCGCCAATCACAATCGTCTCTGCCAAAGCTATGGGACACCAGGAACGCACCTCTTTGTTTATGGAAAAAAAGCTTTAGGAGTAAATAATATTGGACCAAGCAAATATCCTGCACGACAAACTAAAGAAGCAACTGAAGCTATAGCTCGCCAGCATCAACTCATGCCTCATCAAATTGTCTTCGCTCGCCAAAATCCAGATGCAATTGATCTTGGTGTTTTTCACAATGATGTGATTTCAGTAGCCAATGAATCAGTTTTTCTTGTCCATGAACAAGCGTTTGCGGAGCAAGGCGCTGTATTAAATGAGTTACGTGAAAAAACCACCTTTCCAGTAACAATTATTGAAATCTCTCCGGATGAACTTAGCATTCGTGATGCTGTTGAAACTTATTTGTTTAACTCACAAATAATTAGTTTAAGCGAAAAAAACTCTATGGCGCTCCTTGCTCCTTATGAGTGTCAAACTAATCTTCGTGCTCATGCCTGTATTGAAAGAATACTCTCTGAGAGCAGCAATCCCATCAACTCCGTTCATTTTCTTGATCTCAAGCAAAGCATGAGAAATGGTGGTGGCCCAGCTTGTCTTCGATTACGCGTTCCTATAAATCAAGAAGAACTTCAAGCCATGCATCAAGGAGTTTTAATGAATCATGAACTATTAAATATTCTTGAAAAATGGGTAATAAAGCATTATCGCACCGAATTAACCGCAAACGATTTAGCTGATCCTAATCTGGTCAATGAAGTCTTTTATGCTTTAGATGAATTAACACAAATCCTAAAATTGGGTTCAATCTACCCCTTTCAATTAGAAAAGATACGCTAAAATGTGGCAAACAAAGATGGGGACTTGCATTTACACCTCTCCTTCTGGCTATAAAGTATATCAAAATTTATTTTATCGATGGTTAACTTTGGGAAGTGATGCATTACAGACTGTAATCAATAGACGCGAGCCTCATAGACCTATTTTATATTACCTTCCTGCCCTAACCTTGATGGCTCGCACCTATCCTGGAAGCATTTGTCTTTTAGGACTTGGAGGTGCAGGAATTCCATTGATGTTAAGCGAGAGACCGTTGATTGCTGTAGATAATAGTGAGGAAGTTATTGAGATTGCAAAACGTTTTTTTATGACAGATAACTTAAAACACTTAAGCATTATCCATGAAAATGCTAGGGACTACGTACAAAATTGCAAAACAACCTTTTCACATTTGATTGTTGATTTGTACAACGCGAATCATTTCCCTCCCGAATGTGCCGATGAAGCATTTTTTAGTTCCTGCAAAAAAATAATCACCGAAAATGGTTTTTTTGCAATTAATTTAGCTAATTTAAAAGAACAATATCCTCTTTTTCAGCTGCTAAAAAAACAGTTTAAAAACACCTTTATTGTACCCATAAGAAATAGTGCTAATATGGTCATTTATGCAGTAAAAAACGGCATCATGGAATCGTTTATCCATAAAATGGAACAAACAGCAGCATTTAAACGAATCATTTGGGTCGAGTCCTGGGGTTATGTAGGGGATTATAAATAACAGCTTTACTTCATGCCGGGACTGCTAACATTAAGACAATCCTCGACAGTCTTTAATTGACTCGCTCTTAGATCTTTTACGGTGTTTTTGTAACGAGAGGCAATAATAATCGCTGGTATTATGCCAATAACTGTTGCAGCAAGAGCCACGCATGCTATTTTAGTTGCAGTTGATAAACAGGGTTGCTTATTTACATCATTAGCATATTTCGCATACAACTCTTGTTTTTTATCTTCTGGAGACAATTCTGCTTTTATAATAAGTTGCCTCGTTTTTTCCAGTAACTTATGCGGATTATCAGACGCCTTATCCTTTAAAATTGTACCCATTAATGTTTCAAGATATTGAGCTTTATTTGGGTCTTCTTCTTTATAACGAAAGATAAGGCGATTGAAATTATCAACTGCTTTACTCTGAATTAACTCTGATAAATTTAATTCACATTCCATATCAGGTTTTTGAACTTTACCAATTAAGTCGGGGGCAAAACTTGCACTACCAATTTGGCCATCAAACATCACACAGCACGACTCAGAAGGATCTGCATGATAAATTGTTTGGATTTTTTTTTCATTTTTAAACGCTCTATTTTGCAAAACTCTTTCAAATTCCCTATCTGATTCACCTGTAGAACTATAACCTGGATAATGAGCTAGCTCCAGATTGCCGTTAAATCCTTGCTCTGTACAATGACTAATAAAGCCTTCTAATTTATTTTTGTCTAATCCACCTACAAAATGTTGCATCGCCATCTTCGTAATATTACCATCAACATCTCGTTGAACCATTGTTAGGGCATGACACGCAGACATCCCTGCCGTATATATTCCTGCATACCGAGTCGAGTTATCAATAATTACACAATCTTCCTGATATTTAGGATCTGTATCACCCGAATAAGTTGCCCATTTTAGACAAAGATTTCCCTCCATATCTAAAACAGGAACATTCTTATTGTAAAACTCTGCCTGAGGCTTTACTCCCTCTTGTGAGTTAACAAATTTTGGCATCACCCTCTCCACTTATCATCTTTAATAATATAAATATCGCATCTGGAGATGATGAGAAGATTAGGGTCTCTCATCACAGTTTGCATAGCCTTTACGCATATCATTTTATGAGCTCAGTTTTCAGACTTATTGTCGAGAAAGGACCAAATAGAGCATATAAAAGAAAACGTTAAACAAAAATTAGGAGCAAAGTTTAAATGGAGATCAATATGACAATCATTTTCTAATATCGATATTGACAAGAACATCATGAGTCATAATAATGTTTGTTGTATTTTTAACAATCAACCAACTGCAAGGATTGCCGACCCTAACTGGAAAAAATATGAATAATAAAATAGTTATGTTGGCTCTAATATCTTCGTCTATTATTTTTTCTCATGACTCTAATGCGGCTGATTACCGTATTAAGGGCTTGTCAGCGAGCACTTCTTTGGGGGTTTTATCAGGTAAAGCTGAGGAATATGTTTATTATCCAAACACAGATAAGAAATTAAGCCAACTCGATTGGCGCATAAAAAATGCAGCCATACTTAATGGAGAAATAAATTATAATTTCGTAGATTGGCTTAGCCTTGTTGGCCGGGGCTGGATTACCCTAGCAAAAAATACTGCAGCTATGGATGACTATGACTGGCTTAATCCACATCAAAAAAACTGGACGCATTGGTCACACCATGAAAATACAAATCTTAATTATGCCAATGAATTTGATCTGAGCCTAAGAGCTTGGCTGCTTCAAAAACAAAATTATAAGTTAGGTGTAGCTGCTGGGTACCAAAGAAATTCTTTTAGCTGGCAAGCAAATGGTGGATGTTATCAATATGACAATGGGGCACATGTTGGCTGTTTTCCAAGTAATGAACCTGGAATTGGGTACCAACAAAAATTTAGTACGCCTTACGTGGGTCTAGCCAGCAAATATTCTATCAGCAATTTTGAGTTTAATGCCTTTTTAAAATTTAGTAATTGGGTTTCAGCCCGGGATCATGATGAACATTATGCTCGCAACTTAACATTCAATGAATATGGAAATAATGCTAAGTATTATGCTGCAACAATAAATTCGGGTTATTTTTTAACAAAAAATGTTAAAACTTTTGTTGAAGCATCCTACAGTCATTATTCTAATGTGCGAGCTGATAGTGAAATCATAGATAATGATACTGGCCAGCATGTTTATGACGATAACTCATCTGGTTTATCCAATCACAGTTACACTGTTGCTCTTGGCCTTCAGTATCTTTTTTAGAAAATAAGAGTTTATTGGGCTTTGATGAGTCAATAGTAGCTCAGGTAATCAATGATAAGTTTTCCACTTTTCAATGATTTTTTCATCTCTATAGGCTATTATTTTAAATTAAGAGTGCTTATTTTAGAATTTTCAACTTTGTAGCTAATAATTTTTCAAGAAAAACACCCAATACAATTATTTTATTAGCGAATTATTGGGGGCAAATAGAATGCAGATTGACTTTCTTAATCGAGAAGAATTACAAGAATTTATTTTTCAATTTGAACAAGCACTTTATAATCATCAACAATGGTATAACTCAATTATCCGTTCTCTTGTTTGTAGATTACCGTCAGATCAGCATGATGTAAGTGTTAATGCCCATAAAGAGTGTCGTTTTGGGCAATGGTATTATGGGCCAAATTCTCATAAACTCAAACAACATGCCGCATTTATTGCACTAGGAGAAGAACATCACTACATGCATAAAGCAGCTACAACCTTATTAGTTGCAATAGATAATGACAATAAAATATCGCCACATGATTATGATATTTTTTCAAACAGTATCGAAAAATTGCATTTAGAAATATCTGCTCTGCAGCGAGAATTGAATGAATTGCTTTATAGTCGTGATTCACTTACGGGTACCATCAATCGCAACAATATGCTACCTATTTTACGAGAGCAACAAGAACTCGTTAAGCGACAAGTGCAGTTATGCTGTATAGCAATGCTGGATTTGGATAAATTTAAAAATCTTAATGATCAACATGGCCATCTGGCTGGTGATTGTGTATTAGCCACTGTATCACGGTTCATTATTGAAAACATGCGTCCCTATGATAAAGTTTTTCGTGTGGGTGGTGATGAGTTTTTACTGTGTCTTCAAAATACGAGTACAGTTCTTGCCTTAGAAATTCTCGAGCGTATTCGTAGCGGAATTGCTAAAATGGCAATTCATATTAATAATAATGAGTCTGTCCATACCACAGTATCTATGGGTCTTACATCACTTAAAGCAAATATTTCGATTGAGCAAGCTATTGAGCAAGCAGATCAAGCCCTTTATAAAGCAAAAAATGAGGGAAGAAATTGCATACGAATTATTTAATAATTCGTCCATCCCCGTTATTATCTATTTTTAAACTGCTCACGTGTTGTTGGATGTGAGCAGGAACTCTTATCGCGTAGTTGCTGCTCACTTCATAATTTATTTTATCTTGAATGGGTACTCAAGCAAAATTTGGAATAATCTTTTGGACAGCAGATTTAGCTAATAAATATCGGATGTTTAAAATGCATTGTTTACGTTCTTGCACGGTAGGTACTGTAGCCCTTTTTGCTTGTTTAGAAAGATAGTCATATTGTTTAAAGACCTGGAAAGAACTATCGGATGTTCCAGAAAGCTCACCTATAATCTCTTGCATTTCTTCATCACTCAGATGAAGCATATCCACTGGTTTTCTTCCTTTATAATCCAGTGCATCACAATCAGCGCCACGCTTTAGTAATGCCTTAATCAATTCGAAACAATCGCCTCTTAAGCAAGCTATATGCAATGGAGTCATGCCGTTTCTTAAATGAATGCAATTGACTTCAAGCGCTTTTTTGGCAAGTAACGCTTCAATAATTGGTTTTTGAGCTAAGGAGTGCTTTTTAGAGTCCACGTGATTCCATCCTTTACACAAGGCAAGCAAAATGGGGGTATAACCAAACTCCATACTGTAATCGTTAATATAATCACCCTCTTCTATATAGTGGAGTGCGGCATTAGTTCGTGAGTTTGCTATATGATATAAAAGCTCGGTTTGCGAACTCATAAGACCTTCATCCACGTTGCCGAGTTTAAAACAACGCCTGGGTATCATTAAGGAAGAAGTACGCATCAATGGTGGATGTATGAGTACACGTTCATTATAAATCTCACATTCTGGTTGAGTGCTATCCCCAATCCCGTGGAGTCTTATTTTCTTGAAATTTGCATCATAAGTTGTATGGACAATATTTACCTTTTTATTTTGGAGTAAGTTACTAAAATATAAATAATGCTGATAGTCTCTTTTAAGCGCTTGATGGAACTTCTTCAAAGTAGATTTTGGTATTGAATATTCATTAATCTGTTGCATATAAGGAATTACTTTTTTTATGCGGACAGTAAACTCCTCTTCGCTAAGTGTTTTAGAAAATACTTCTAACAATTCAACAGAATGGTGGTCTATTCTCTCGCGGTATCTAGTCTGAAGTAACTCGCTCTTAATTTCCATTTGATTCACCCTAGTAAACAATTAGTCTAATTTCAAAAATTTTTCGAACTCTTTTGTGACTCATATTATGCTCATTATGTTCATCAATTATCCAATTCATTATTTTTATATATCATATTAAACATTCAAATATTTAATTTATTTCAAAAAGTTACAGGATTATTTCGTATCTCATAAATTACTCAAAGTAAAAATACTCTGTACAATTCATCAAAAACTTATGAGGCATTTTCAAGTTCTTAATTAAAATTTTATCGAATGAAGCTTAAGGAAAGTTGTCTAAAACAAGCGGATTTTGTATAGGGTATTCTAATTTCGAATAGCAAAAAATTTGTCATAGCAAACGACACTTAGTGTAAACTTGACAAAAAATGCGTCCAAAGTATCAGAATAAAAAATTCTAAAAAACCTGGTAACAGCCCTGCTTCCAGGCTACAAAAAGAAAATCAGATACAATTTATTTCTCACCTATAAACGAATTTCACGATTCCAAGAAGATACCTCAGTAGTAAATTCATTAAGTGCGTTCATTTCTTTTGATGTCTTAAATAAACCAAATGCAGTGATACCGCCCGCTGCTGTACCAATTGTTATGCTTGACGCGGTAATGGCTAACGCAGCACTGTAACCTCCGATAAGCCCTGTTACCAAAGCCCCAGGCCCCATCCAGCTTCCAAGGAAAAAACTTATGCTAAAGCCAATAAACGCAGCAATAAGAGTTACCACTGCAGCAACAGCAACCGAAGCTACTGCTTTAAGCACATTAGGATGGTTTTCTTCCAAAATAGTTTTACAATTACTTGTAAAATCCTCAATCGCATCACCCTTGGTTTGTGAAACAACACCAAGTTCTTCTTCTCTAGCTAATATTACTTTTGCTAATTTTTCTAATTCAACTTTTATTAATTGCTCTTTATTTCGTGGTAATTCTTTTAAGCTAACTAATAAATTTTGAACCGATCTATTCCATAAGGATTCATTTAAGCCTTGACAATATTTTGTAATCTCAGCATAAAGTTCATCTATTCCAATTCGTTCTTTTGCTGAGGTAATCATACAATTGCTGAACAATTCATTTGGGGCATTTTTTTTAAATGCTTCAATATCCGCATCAAGAGAATCTGCTTTTGTCCCCACTAAAATAATAGGGGCATATGGGCAAAGATCACGAAACAATTGCACTTCTTCGTTGATTTGATTTTTATCATTTTCCTTAGTTAAATCAATACAAAACACGCCAACAATTGCCCCCATATAGTATGATTGATGTAATTTTTTATAAACTTTACTACCCGAGATATCCCAAAAATGGAGATCGTTGTTCCCATCAATTTTTCGACTTAAAAACTCAATACCTACTGTTGAGGAAGCGTTTTCTTCATAATTTTCTTTTAAGGCAATCCGATGGCTTAGTTGTGTTTTACCACTACCTTGTTTACCAAAAAGCACTATTTTAAATTTTGCCATAATAATCCTCGCAATTAGGTTGCATTTAGAAATAACCAATGATTAGAACTTATAAATTTTATTCTAAATAGGGAAAAACAGCTTATACGTTTCTTCTTTAATTCTCATTTATATCTTAAATGCACAAGGAATAAAATAAGGGTTTAGATATGAGATAAAATCACTGGGTTTAGCTACACTAGACCCAGCTCAAAGATAGGATAAAAAATGTTTTAGAATATAAAAAATACTACAAAGAGAAAAATGGAATATAAAAGTCTATTAAACTTCCATCAAGTCTTTTTCTTTTTCAGCTAATAATGCATCGACTTCAAGCACATACTTATCAGTTAATTTTTGAATGGCCTCAACTGCACGACGTTCGTCATCTTCTGAAATAGACTTATCTTTAACCAAGTCTTTTAATTGATTATTCGCGTCCCGTCTAATATTACGAATAGAAACCTTACCTTGCTCTCCTTCGTTACGAACCACTTTAATCAATTCTTTTCTGCGTTCTTCTGTCAATGGAGGCATTGGAACACGAATTGCATTACCTGTTGTGGCAGGATTCAGACCTAAATCAGAAGTTAAAATAGCTTTTTCTATTGCTGAAACCATAGATTTTTCCCATGGAGTCACTAATATAGTTCGCGAATCACTGGCAGAAACATTCGCAACTTGATTCAATGGGGTTAAAGTTCCATAGTAATCAACTTGTACGTGGTCAAGCAATCCAACATTCGCCCTTCCCGTTCTAATTTTTGACATATCAATCCGCAAAGCTTCAATGGTTTTTTTCATTCGCTTTTCAGAATCTTGCTTAATCTCATTAATCATGATTAGCTCCGACTATAGTTCCTACACGCTCTCCTAATACAATTCTTTTTAAAGCACTAGGTGCAGTCATATCAAAAACTTGTAAAGGCATGCCTTGATCCTGACAAAGACAAATAGCAGTAGAGTCCATTACTTCCAAACCTTGCGTTAATACTTCAATATAAGTCAAATAATCATATCGTTTAGCATTTGGGTTTTTTAAAGGATCTTCTGAATAAACTCCATCCACCTTGGTTGCTTTTAAAACTACATCAGCACCTATTTCGATAGCTCGTAAACAAGCTGCAGTATCTGTTGTAAAAAAAGGATTTCCAGTACCTGCTGCAAAAATAACAACATGACCAGTACGCAAATGAGTGATTGCTTTACGTCTATGATAAGAATCAACTACCCCGAGCATAGGGATAGCAGACATAATTCGTGCAGGCATATCAATACGCTCTAAAGCGTCTCTCATTGCCAATGCATTCATTACAGTGGCCAACATTCCCATATGGTCCCCAGTAACACGACCCACCCCTGCTTGAAAGAGTGCCTTACCACGAAACAAGTTACCGCCACCTAATACGAGGCCTACTTCTACGCCCATTTTTATTAATTCTGAAACATCCCTAGCCAATGTATCTAAGACGGAGGGATCTATACCGAATTGTGACTTGCCCATAAGGGCTTCGCCACTGTACTTCAGTAAAATACGTTTATATTTTAATTTAGAGTGACTTTCATTCATCATGTGCGAACCTGAGCCATCACTTCTTCAACAAAGTTATCTTCTTTTTTCTCTATACCTTCACCAACTTCATAGCGAACAAAAGAAAGAACTTCTGTACCTTTTTCTTTTAACAGTTGTCCCACTTTAATATCAGGATTTTTAACATAAGGTTGACCTAATAAGCTTACTTCATCAATAAATTTATTGATACGCCCTTCAATCATTTTGTCGATAATATCTTGAGGTTTTCCGCTTTCTTTTGCTTGAGCTGTAAAAATCTCGCGCTCATTTTCAATCGCTTCAGCAGATACTTGATCTCTGCTTACTACAATTGGCTTACTTGCTGCAATGTGCATTGCAATGTCTTTAGCAAGCTCTTCATTATTGCTTTTTAGGGCAGCCATGACCCCAATTCGTGAACCGTGCAAATAACAACCGATAACACCACTATCACAACTCATACGCTCCAAGCGCCGTAGTTTAATGTTTTCACCGATTTTTGCTACTAATTCTTGGCGTGCTTGTTCCACAGAAGCACCGGCAGTAAAGGGAAGAGCAGATAATTCTTCGATAGTACTCGCTGAACTATTTAGTGCTACTTCTGCAACCGTATTAGCAAAGTTAGTAAAGTTCTCATCACGAGCAACAAAATCAGTCTCGCTATTAATTTCTAACATTACTGCAGTACGCCCATCAGCAGAACGAGCAATAATCACAACACCCTCGGCTGCAACGCGATCTGCTTTTTTATCCGCCTTTGCCTGACCTGCTTTACGCATTTCAGTAATTGCTGCTTCAATATCACCATTGGTTGCTATTAGAAATTTTTTGCATTCCATCATGCCTGCACCAGTACGCGCACGTAATTCCATGACTAAACTTGCACTAATTGACATTTCATTTCTCCGTATAGCAAAAAGGGGGCGAATCAAGGGTTCATACCCCTAGCCCCCTATATTTTAAATTTAATTATTCGCCCGCTTTTTTTGCATCACTTGCTTGTTCAACTACTTCAACAAATTCAGTATCTGATGAACCTACACCCACGGTGTTGCTGCCTTTAGCATCTAAAATCGCATCTGCAACACAACGAACATATATGTCTACAGCTCGCATAGAGTCATCATTACCAGGAACAATATAATCAATGTTCTTAGGGCTATTATTAGTATCAACAATACCAATAACAGGAATTCTTAACCGATGAGCTTCCTCAACAGCAATATGTTCGAATCCAACATCAACAACAAAAAGAGCATCAGGCAAGCCACCCATGTTCTCAATACCGCCTAAACCACGCTCCAACTTTTCCAGTTCACGTGTCAGCATTAATGCTTCTTTTTTAATCATATCATTGAACAATCCTTTTTCTTTCATTTCTTTTAGCTCTTTTAAACGAAAGATGGACTGACGCACCGTTTTATAGTTAGTTAACATACCACCTAACCAACGATGATCGACATAAGGCATACCACAACGTTTCGCATGTTCACGAATACTTTCTTGGGCTGCTCTTTTTGTACCTACAAAAAGAATTTTTGCTTTATTAGATGCTAATCGTCCAACATAGTTCACTACGTCGTTGAGCATCACCATGGTTTTTTCAAGATTGATAATATGTATCTTGTTTCGAGAACCAAAAATATACTCACCCATTTCAGGATTCCAAAACCGAGTTCTGTGTCCAAAATGAGCTCCTGCCTCAAGCAATTCACGCATGCTTATATTCATAATTTATCTCCAGGGTTATTCGTCCACGCCTCCCATACGAAACCCAACAAAGGGACCCTATCATATGTGACGAAACGTGTGTGTATTTAAAGCGCGATATTTATAACATATCAAAGGAGATTCATCAATTAAATTTACTTAAAAATCATTTTTTTTAGATTGTGCTAAGCTTTGATTAAGAGCCATTGATAATTTTATTCCTGGTGACTCTTGTAGTTACTTATTGAACTCAAAATAAAGAATAAAAAATGTATCAATATAACCCAAGATTACATGTTAAAATCTGGCTAAGTAATGATCCAAATGTATTTATGAATTTGGAAAACCAAATTCGTCTTCTTGAAATGCGTGAGAAAAATCCTCACGATACGGTTCACTTAGTCTATGACTCTACATTATTGACTCGCTCATCAGTTCAAGCACTTTATGAATTTAGTAAAGAGAATAATATCACTCTGATTGATGCATATGTAATTGAAGAGAAACTTGAATTTGAAAGTGAAAAAAAATTATATGGTTTTTATAAAGAAGAAATTTCCAACTTAAATTCAGGAGGAAATTTGGGAGTTGCTAGCGATATTTTAAGATGGCTTTCACCAATCTTTAAACTAGGAACCTATACAGACTTTGATGTTCCCATTGACACCACAAATATTCCTTCGAATATACCCATAGAAAGCCCCCTGTTACTTAATATTGGTAGTTTAAAAATAGGAAAAAAAGAGTTCATCCTCGCAAATAATGATTTTGTGGCAATCATTGATGATGTTGCCGCTAAAAAAGAAATTGAACGTGTTCAAAGTGGTCTTTTAGCAACACTGGCCCAATATGATACTGATTTTATAGAAAAAACAGAAAAAGAGCTAATAACTGATAGTTTTATCAATCGCTATATTGTCAAATTGATGAAAAATCGTTCTGAATCTCTTTATATCGCGAAATCTAAAGAACTTATTTCCCCGGATACTCCCAATTCTTCGTTAAAAATCAGGGCTTATATTCATGAAATGATGATGAATAAAGTTGACTTTTTAAATTTTAAAAAAATTTCTCCTACAGAAACATCTCAAGACATTATCAATAGATTGAGAAAAGAACTTCAATCGCAATTAAACCTAATAAAATATCTTTTTTTTAGCAAAGAATATTCTTTAATTAAATATACCCTAGAAGCGAATGATGAGAAGTTTTTAAGCTATTTAATGAAAAAAGAGCATGATCTATACCTAAAATCTATTGTCATTTGTACTACCGGCCCAATACAAATAGCTAATTCATTATTTAATGATTATGTTGTGAATATTGATAAATTTAGAAAAGAAATTCAGCCTTTATCTTTTAACTACTATGGATTACAAAATGCTTTTCGCTCTCAAAACTCTATTCCATTACATGAAAATGTTTTGGGGATGCTCAAATTTCTTGGAGTTGAAGATGGTGAATTGAACGACTCATCATGGCTTAATACTGGGAAAGAATTACAAGCGTCACGTATAAAACAGCTTGCTATGCGCCAGCAAGAGCTTGCACTAAGTTTACCTTTGTCTTTTTCTACGATAAAAAATCACTTGGAAGCACATATCATTAACTCTTCTCGAGTGATAAATAAAATCAATCAAGAAAAAATGAAAACTCTTAGGCTTATATTAAACTGCTTTCAAGAAAATGAATTTGATATTCTTCAGTTTAAAAAGGTTTTACTCAGCATCGAACACCAGTCAAAAGATATATACACCTATAAATTAATTGAAGATTTAAAAAAACTTACTCATGAAGCGGTTATCTTTAGCCTTGCAAAAGAAAAAAAAATTGAAATTAGCCAAACATTCTAGTCCTATTCAATCTTCATACAATAATATTCGTAACATTAAACAATATGTGCATGATCTTATAACTTGGTCAAAATAGTCTATACTTCATGAGTCAATGAGAATGACCCCTGTTATCTCGCAAGGCTTGTTCTTAGCGAAAGCGGTGATACGCGAGATCCAGTTTCAAATAAAAGCAGTTAAAATAAAAAAGTTAATTTAATAATGATGAGGAATAAAAATAATGAATAGAAAACTTATCTGGTTATCGGCTATTACTTTGATAATAACTCTAGGGCAGCCAAGTTTTGCATGTTCTGGGGATTCTAAACACTGCAATGCGCATCATCGCTCTGATAAATTAGCAAAAGAGCTTAATCTTACACCTGAGCAAGAAGCGAAGCTTCAAACTTATAAAGAGAAAGCACAAGCGAACTTCAAAACCAACTACGCACAACTGCGAACACTACGTACTCAAATTAACACTTTAATTCAATCTAATAAAATGGACGAAGCAAAACTGGATTCTTTAATAGAGCAAGTTAATAAAATAAGAGGCTCTATGTTAAAAAATAAGGTCATGATGCAGCATCAGATGTTTACCATTCTGGATACCAAACAAAAAGCAAAGTTTCTTGAGTTAAAGAAAAAATGGTATTTGGATCATAATGTCTAATTTCAGATAAGGCCTAGCTTTAAAACAATCGTTGTTTCAATCAGTTGTTTCTTCATAATAAGAATTTCATCACTCTCCGCTTTTGGGCAGAGAGTGGCGAACTTTTAATAGTTTAGAGTTTTTGAATAAGCTGCAAGTGTTTACGAGCCTTGATGAAGCAACTTAGAATGCTCTCGCATTGAGGATTCGAAAGATTGCTGCAATGACAACTGTTTGATCCGGATGCTCATGTAAGAGCCCCTCTGCCTGGCGGCTATAAAATGCTTAGTACTTTCACTTTCATGGGAACATTCTCCGTAATATATCATCCTTATTAATAAAATGGTGCTTTAAAGCTGCGGCTGCATGCATACATATAGCAGCAATGAGCGCATATCCTAGCCATTGATGAATCCATTCAAATAATATCCTTTTATTTTCATCTGGAGCAACGAGATTGGGTAAGGTAAATAACCCGAAAAATGATGCAGGTAGTCCGGCTGAGGAAGTAATTAACCAACCAGTGATAGGCATAGCAAACATGAATCCATAAAATGCCCAGTGCATACTACGTGCAGCAATTTTTTCAAGCCAGGGTAAGGCAAGTTCTGGCATTTCATTACTCATACGCCAAATAATTCTAAAAATTGCTAAAAAAAGTACTAAAAAACCATATTCTTTATGCCAACCATAAAATTTTAATTTTTCAGGACTCCATGGCAGTGGCACCATATACAAACCTAATGCTAATAACCCAATTATGAGTAATGCAATAATCCAGTGAAGTAATATAGCAACTATTCCAAAGTGTGTTGTACTGTTTTTTATTTGCATAAACTTACCCTGCTTTTTTATCAAGATAAGCTTCGGCACCGATTTTGATATTTACTTTATCGCTTAAAGCAGGTAAGAAAGCATTGATACCAAAATCTGAGCGATTTATCGAAGTAGTCGCTGTAAATCCAGCAGACATTTTATTACTGATTGGGTTCATTCCCTCTTTATTTAAAGTGACTTGTAATACAACGGGTTTGCTGACCCCACGCAAAGTTAACGTGCCATCTACAGTTGCAGTATCTTTACCTGTTGGAGTCACTTTATTGCTCACAAAAGTTGCAGTAGGAAACTTTTTTGTATCGAAGAACAATTGACTTTTTAAATGCTCATCAAGTTCTGGTATACCTGTAATCATATCCGTTACATCAATTTTGACATCAACTTTACTTTGACTTGGGTTATCTTGATCAAGAGTGAGTTTACCCGTTGCATACCACTTTCCATATTGAGTTGAAAAACCAAGATGATCAATACTCCATAGCACATAAGTATGTTTCTTATCTAAGATAAAAGTTTGTGGTGCTGCATTAGCTTGAAAAGAACTTATAGAGAATAAGATAAATAATGATAAGTACTTCGCTAGTTGTTTCATACTAAAATTCCTTTTTTAATGATAATTAATATTCGTTTAGCAACATAAACTTCTATATTATTTGTATTTAATTTACACTAATAGATTTATTTTTTTGCTGCAAGACTGCCACCCACAATGCGCTCACAAATCCCTTTAGGTAACAAAATAAAGGCATCTTTTTGATTATCCTTAGTAGCCGAAGAGGCACATGAAGCAGTCGCAGTAGCACAATCATTCATCCCCTTTTTAGCAATTCCATAGCACTTCTCAGATGCGGTAGTGTCATTACTATCAGCAGCACTACTTCCAGTTGCAACAAGAATAAAAAAAGCAGTCATTACTGATTGAATAATTTTTTCCTTTGTCATTATGATTTATCCTTAATAGTTTAAACTCTTTTTAACATACAATAGAGTAATTAAATCAACAAGTAGATTTAAGATTATTTTAAAGCTCATTGGGAATAAATTAATAATAAGAATTTTAATAAGACTTTTACGATATAAAAGGTATTTTCATACCTTTTATATCGAATTAATGCAGATTAAATTGTTAAATCACGTGAACAACGAACTTTAAATTGATTTAATTTAAAGTCATAAAGTTGGAAATTATCCCCACTAGAAGAAAAATTTTGAAACCATGCATAAAACATTGGTAAGTTAGAGTATTCGGTAGAACTCCAGTAATAACCTGAGAAACCACCTATGCCCTTTTCAACCAAATTAGTTTGAATATTTTGTTGCGTCGAGCCACACCCGCTCCCACAACTACCAGGATATTTCTCATATCCCAGCTCACAAATGGCCGGCAAATACCAATCTGAATATCCTTCAATATCCATTTTGCATAGTCCTGCAGCATAATAGGCCAAAGGATAGGAGGAAACTGGGCTGTAATAATTTAAAATATTCTTACTATTACATTGTCCATTAGTATCTCCTTTACACGGTTTTGAAGATTTTTCATTGATTCCATGGATGGCATAATGTACATCGCAGCTGGCTCTTCCTGCTCCATTAGAACTCCAAATGATGCCCTCATGATCATGCTCTGTCTGATCTGAACTATTTACTACTTTACCCCCTACACTTCCATTCGCTAATGTATCATCGATTGAATAAATATATCCCCCCTGATAAATACATCCATAGCCTAATATAAGAACATCTAGCTGAGTTGAAAAACCATTGTCAGATGTTAGATTTATTTTTCCAGGTATAGGTTGGGACCCCGAAGTACAAGGAGTACTCTGTGCACCATTGCTTGCAACAGGACCTGGGAGAACCGTAACAGTACATGAATCATTAGGTTGAAGTGTGTTCGAACAGGTAGTTGAGACTCTTGTTCCTTGCGGTAATCCAGATGAGTCTACTGCAACATTGGTCGCATCTATTGAGCCTAAGTTAGTAATGACAAATTGCCGAGATGCTCCAGATAAAGCAGCATTTACATGAGCACAAGAAGGATTAGCAGTGGAACAAGCTACTGAGAGCGATAACTGAGATGCATTTGGAGTCAGAGTCGCCTTGCCAAAATTTACTTTAACGGTGTGGCTTGTTGTAATGTTGCTAAGCTGAAAAGTGTTTCCTCCTTTTTGTACTCGCTTTTCATCGACAAACCAATCATTCACACCATAACCAGCTTCAGGTGTTGCATTAAACGCAATAGTGCTTCCAATTTTCACTTGTTGAACAGTGTTTGGACTAATCGAGCCATGCTCTTCTGCACTAGGGGTTATGCTGTACTCTGGAGAGGGCTTTGGTTGATTAATTAATTGAATTGCAAGTTGAATTGCAGTAGGCGGTTGGCTACATATAAGAGGAAATAATCGAAAACACAACTCAGGCCCTCCAAAAATATCTCCTTTGAGTTCATCTCCTTTAACCTCTAAAACCAACTTACATGTTCGACCTGGCAATAAAAGCATATGAGGCTCGCAATCCCCCTTTTCATTATGAACTTGATCAATACCAGGTATTTCTTTCATGGCCATATATTGAGGATCTTTTATTGCTGTATTTTTTACTATGTATTCAATTCTTTTGATTTCAGTTGGCGCTAGAGTAATATTTGTTTGTGTTAAGGGAGTAAATTCTATATTTAGCCTCGTAGCACCTTTTGCTTGAGCTGCTACTGAAATAAAAAAAGATGCAGCTACAAAGATTGCTTTGTTGATTAAATTCATTCTTCAACCTCCTAAAAAAGCAAGATACATTAGATTTAAAATGGAGTCATAACTGTTGCAATTAATAGCAAACGTTTCGTTTTACTAATTTTCTGCGTAAAATAACTAGTTAATTGCAACAATGAGAACTATTTAAAAGTTGAAACAAGGGGAGCTGTCTCGAATATCCTCTTCCTGACTTAGTGACATCTCATCACACTCTTCATGGTGTGTTCGCTTAGAGGTTTTGGAAAAAAATGAGACTAGGCTTGCCTCATGTTCGTATTCAAGGCTATGGCGACTATAAGATTTAAATTCAGTCAAACAGGCAAAAGATTTGTATGCGGCTGCAAGCATTGCGCCAACAATGGTTATTCCTACTGCAAGACCTAATACTGGTTGAACAATAAGTATGGGCAAGGCAATACCAAAAACAGCTGCGTATAAAGTGGTTGCTGTAGCTGCCCAGAATAATGACTCTGCTGCTTTAGCAACATCATGAAAAAAAATATTTCTTTTTCTAGAATTTATATCACGGCTGATTTGCTTTAATGCCATATCAGGGCTAAGTTTCGTGTTTTTAATTTGAGTTAGATTATCCACTAATAGCTCATAGCTAGAAGCGATTTGCTCAATGGTTTTTGTGCGAGTTGCTTTCCGATAAGATGAATTATAATACTGCTCTATTGCTTGGATTGTTTGGGACATCAATTGATGACTCTTCATATAATCCTGAAATAAAGTATGTAACTTTTTGTCACACTTCTTTAAACGTTTTTCTATATCACTATTATAAACAACCATTTCCAATTCCTTATGTTATATATTAACTCAAAATTACATTTTTAATGGGCAAAAGTAATTTGTTTCTATATGTAACATATATTTCATCAAATTGTTATTATTTTTTATTAACTTAGTAAAATAATTGCATAAATCTCTGAATGAATTCAATTATTTTCTTGAGAATAAGTAGGTAACGACCCTAAAGTTTTTGTGGATTCCCAGCTTTAAGCTATGCACGTAATTTTAAGCATACCTTGCTCTACTCCCTCTCCCGCCAAGGAATTTGAATAGATAATTCCTTTTCGCGGGGAGAGGATTGGGGCTAAGTCATCCGAACTTTAGGGTCGTTACCTAATGAAGACAGGAATGCGCATCCAAGATATCCAGAACAATTTCTTAGGTCATCATGGATTTGGCAATAGATAGCCATACATTTTATTATTTATTATCCAACTCAGGCCAAAAATGAATGTGTAGTCGATTGTTTGCAAAAGGGACCGTCGCTAATAGAGGAGAATCAAGTTTATGAATTAAGGTATTGATATTTTCGGATAATGCTTGCATATTGGGATCGATACAATTCGCGATCCAGCCGGCACATTCAATTTTATGAGCATTTAAAGCAGCTTCCGTAAGTAAGGCGTGATTAATACAGCCTAATTTCATTCCCACAACAAAAACAACAGGAATTTTAGTGATTTTCAACCAATCAATCCATGTTTCATTGTTATTCAAAGGAACCATCAATCCTCCAGCTCCTTCGATAAATAAGTGTTCAATGCCATCTAAGTGTAAATTAAGACAATAATCTGCTATTTCAGTTATTGATAAGCACACTCCTTCATTTTCAGCTGCAATATGTGGTGATACAGGCAATTTAAATCGCCAAGGATTAATAAGTTCTAAATCAAACCTATTATCTTTTTGCAATAATTGAGCATCATGACTAATTAATTGATTTTCAATTTCTAGACATCCACTTGCAACTGGTTTTATTGCGGCTGCATTTAAAAAATAATCTACTAGACGTGCCGTTACATATGTTTTACCGCAATCAGTATCAGTACCAGTGATAAAATAACGTCTCATTTAATAAACTCTCTAATTTCGTTTACAAATAAATCCATATGCGATAAAAAAGGCATGTGTGCTGCTCGGTTAAAAAGCATGTAGTTGAATTTTGGATACTCTATTTGCATAAAACGCATGGTTTTAACCGGAACAATAGGATCAAGTCGGCCAAACATAAAATATGTAGGTTTAGCAAATTGTTTTAATTCCTCGCGAAAATCCCAAGTTTCTAAAATGCTAAGTCCAAATCTTAATCCTTCTGAGGATGGAAGTTTATCAGGAAGGTATTGTAATTTTGCATGCGTGGCTAATCCATGAAGATCGAGAAACTCACTTAATGTTGCATAGGGATCATCTGTTATCTTTTTATAAAACCCCTGAAAAACCTCTTGAGAAATACCTGGCCATGAATCATCAAGCAAAAATCGTGGCGATGAAGTAACACTGATAAAAAAATCTACTCTTTCAGACTCTTCTAGCGCCAAATGCATCGCATATAGCCCTCCCATAGACCAACCGACTAAAGCAAATTTTTTTGGTAATTGATTCAGTAAAACCGTTTTAAACAATTGCCAATCCATGATTGGACTATGTCCAAAGCCTGGTAAGTCGACAAGTATTAATTGATAATATGGCTTTAGTTTTGGCACCAATGCCAACCAGACCTGGCTGTCAAATCCCCACCCATGAAAAAAAACAAGAGGAAATCCATCGCCATACTTATGGATGTTTATATTCATAAATTCTACTTAGTTTATCAAAAAACTCATAAATCTGTTCTGGGGTGTGATTATAATTTAAAATAACCCGTAATCCGGATTCTTTAGTGCTGACGGTTGGTTTTCTTATCGCACAACAACTAATACCTTGTTTTTTAAGCTCATTTGCATAATATAATGCTAAATGTGGGCATCCTAATTGCAATCTTTGAATCGGACTTGTGGAGTCAGCCCAATTTAGTGGCGACTGTTTAATAAGACTGCGAAATAAAGCAATTAGTTGCATTAACCTTGCTCTTCTATCTTCGGCAAGAACGATAATTTCTAAAGATTTAAGTAGGCCGTAACTTAAAGCCGGACTAACAGCGGTTGAATAAATAATCGAACGCCCTGCTTGTAATAAAGCATAGATCCAATCAGCTCTTCCAGCAACAATGGCCCCTTGGGCAGCAAATGCTTTTCCTAAGGGAATCATTCTCAATGGAACTTCCTTTTGGGTTAATCCATGAGAAACAACAGCACCTTTGCCCTGAGGGCCTAAAATACCAAAAGAATGAGCTTCATCGACTACGAGCATGCTTTGGCTATCACTACAAAGAGAAGCAAGATCGGTCAAAGGGGCTAATTGACCACTCATGCTAAAAATCCCTTCAGTGATTACAACACTCCCAGCAAAATTTTTTGTACATTTACGTCTTAAGTCATCTAAATTATTATGAAAATAACGCCTATAGTTAACCTGTGACAAAATTAATCCATCGTAAACTGAAGCATGGATTTCTTTATCAATGAAACAATGTATTTTTAGCTGACCCAATAAAGCTGTCACAGCAAGATTTGCAGCATACCCTGAAGAAAATAAAAGGCAATCATCTACTGCTAAAAGGTTAGCAAATGCTTCTTCAACCGCTCGATGATTTGCATGGTAACCACTAAGCAGCATAGAACCACCACTACCGCTTGGATATAAGGCATATCCCTGTTGGTATGCTTCAGAAATTCGTTTGTCTTTTGTTAAAGATAAATAATCATTGCTGTCAAAATGTATTAATGATGAGTTCTCCGACATCACTCGTGTTCTTAATAAACCGTGAGCAGCTAACTGATTTGTATAATCTCTAATTTTATTGCTTACAAGCATTTATACCATCTCAGTAAGACCCAGTTTACTAAAAAGAACCTTATCTTTAGACCGCTGAGGATTATCTTCCGTTAATAATTTATCACCAATAAACACTGAGTTAGCACCTGCAAAATAACAAAGTGCCTGCAACTCATCATTCATTTCAGTTCTTCCCGCAGTCAATCGGATAACACTTTTGGGCATTAATATTCGTGCAGTGGCAATGGTACGAACTAATTCAATACCTTCCACCTGCTTTGAGTGAGCAAGTGGTGTTCCTTCTACAGGAATCAGGCGATTGATTGGTACACTTTCTGGCGGTGTTTCCATATTTGCAAGCGTTAATAAAAACTCTATACGGTCTTCTCGTGTTTCACCTAAGCCCAAAATACCACCACAACAAACACTAATTCCTGCTGTACGAACATGATTTAACGTTTCCAAGCGGTCACTAAACTTACGTGTAGTCACTACTTTTTCATAATACGAAGGTGAAGTATCAATATTGTGGTTATAAAAATCTAAACCGGCTTCTTTTAAGCTAGATGCCTGTTCTGAAGTTAACATACCTAAAGTCATGCAAGTCTCTAATCCTAAGCTTTTTACGCCTTTAATCATCTCCTGCAAATCATTCATCGCCTTATCAGGTGGACAACGCCAGGCAGCACCCATACAAAAACGTTTCGCTCCTCCGTCTTTAGCTTCTTGCGCACATTTTAATACCTCAGCAACTGACATTAATTTTTCTTTTTCAACATGGGTCTTATGATGTCCGCTTTGTGAACAATAGCCACAATCCTCAGGACAAGCACCAGTTTTAATACTCAATAAAGTAGCGAATTGTAATGAATTGGGTTGATGATGCGCTCTATGTAAGGTATGAGCATCATGCAACAAATCATTAAATGGTTGCTCATAAATTGCCGTAATTTCAGAAATAGACCAGTGCTTCTTTGTTTGAGTCACAATTATACCCCTCTGATATTCTCATTTTATTTATGAAGTGAACATGATAAAGTTCGCCTCAAGCTTGTCAACCAAAATTTTTTAAATGGTCAACACTGAACAATTAATTACTCGCGACTTAAAACATGTTTGGCACCCTTGTGCGCAAATGAAAGATTTTGAAATTTGTCCTCCCCTGATTATTGAAAAAGCACAAGGATGTTATCTATATACAGATAAAGGGCCATTAATCGATGCTATTTCAAGCTGGTGGTGTAAATCTTTAGGGCATGCTCATCCTAAAGTAATTGCGTCAATAACTGCCCAACTTAATCGGTTTGAACATGTTATTGCTGCAAATACCACACACCCTTTATTGGTTGAATTAGCAGAGGAATTAGCAAATATTACTCAAAAGCAACATATTTTCTTTGCGAGTGATGGGTCTAGTGCTGTTGAGATCGCCATGAAATTAGCCATTCATGCGAATCAAATCAAAGGCTTTTCCAACAAAAATGAATTTATCGCATTAAAAAATGGCTATCATGGGGAAACACTAGGAACTATGGGCGTTAGCGACCTAGGACTCTACAAAGCACCTTATACATCCTTTAATCTAAAATGCCATTTTCTGGACAATATTCCCTATGTTACAGGGAAAACAGATCCCTTATGGACTAATTGCGAAGCGTATTGGTCTTCTATAGAAAAGCAATTAGAAATAATTGGTGATAATGTCTGCGCCCTTATTGTTGAACCAATAATCCAAGGCGCAGGCGGGATGTTATGCTATAGCCAAGATTTCTTAAAAAAACTAGCTCTATGGGCTAAAAGTAAAAACATTTATCTTATTACTGATGAAATAATGACTGGAATAGGTCGAACTGGTGAATGGCTTGCTGCCAATCATGCTGAAATCGAAGCAGATATTATTTGCCTATCTAAAGGATTGACTTCAGGATCCATCCCTCTAAGTTGTATTATGATCGACCATTCTATTTTTGAACTTTTTTACGCAGATTATTCAAGTGGTAAATCATTTTTACATTCTCATACATACAGTGGTAATCCACTCGCTATAAGTGCCGCTTTAGCAACAATTAGAACAATGCACGAGGAAAAAACAATCGCTCATGTTCAGAATTTAGGCAAATATATGCTAGCGGCCTTAAATGAAGTCGCACAGCTTTCAGGCAAATTAACAAATATTCGTGGAATTGGTGCTATTGTCGCAGCAGATCTTGAAGATTCAGCTTATCATAGAGTAGGGAATAAAGTTTATCAGCGCGCATTAAATCATGGTGCATTGATAAGACCAATAGGAAATACGCTTTATTGGCTTCCTCCATTAAATACAAGTCACGAAATAATTGGGAAATTAGCAGAAATAACACTAAAATCTATAGAGGAAGCATATACGATGCCTTAAACATGCGAGAATTACTCAAAAATTGGTTATTTTTTATCTATAGACGATTTAAATTGCTGTGGATAGTATTGACTATTTTTTCTTTTTTAATTTTTTCTTATATTAATTGGTATAATAATGCTATCCAATCGTCGATTTTAGCCTCAAAAGTTGCAAACAGGCTGACGAATGATATAGATAAATTTATTAATAGCATATTTAGCGATATAAATAAGTTACTTTTAGATCAAAAACAGCATCCAGCAGATAAAGAGACGATTACTTCTTCCTTACAACATATCAATATAAATCACCCACGGGTTTCTGGGATAGCCATTTGGGATCCAATTCACCAAATTGTATATTCCACATTACCTCATAATAAAAGTTTTTTATTGAATATTAATCCAGACCATATCTTTATTGGCCCGATAACTTCCGCCTGGTTTGTTCATCCAATTTATATTGTACAAAGAAGAATTGGACATTTTCAAGCTGAAGTCATTATTATGTCCTCCATACTTGAAAATATATTAAACTCTCCGGAATATAGTAACTACTCCATCGTTTTACATGATGAAAATCGCAAAAAAAATATATTAACCCTAAGAAAAACAGAAAAACACCCTTGGGTTGATAATGGGCTTCTTAAAGTAAAATCCCTATTATTTCCCCAATTACTTGTTACTACACGATTAAATAGCATTAGTGGTATTACAGTCACGGTTGTTGAAAACAGACAAACTATCGTCAGTAATTTTTGGTACAAAGAAATTTTACTGGCTCTTGATATCTTAGTACTTGCTATTTTGTTATATTTTGTACTTAAAAAAATCCTGAACAAATATTATTCTTTGCATGGAGCCATCAAAAAAGCAATAAAAAAAGAACAGTTTTACCCTGTTTATCAACCTTTATTTGACGCGAAGAACAATATTTACTCTGGAGCAGAAGTTCTTTTAAGATGGCAATATTATCATGATACAATCATAATGCCTGATCTGTTTATTGAAGAAGCGGAAGATACAGGTTTAATTATTCCAATAACGTTACAAATTGTGGAAACAGCATTTAAAGAAACTAAAGAACTTCTCCATGGCTGCTCTTCATTTCATTTAGCATTTAATCTATGTGCTTATCATTTCACTGACACGCTTTTTTTTGCTCAATTTTATAAATTGGTTGATCAATACTCTATTTCGCCAAAACAAATATTATTAGAAATTACAGAACGTTATTTACTTGATGTAAATGATAAATCTTTTATCAAAAGAATGTTAGAGCTCCGGGAAGCAGGCTATTCTCTAGCTATAGATGATTATGGGACAGGACACTCAAGCATTACCTATTTACAATATTATCCTTTCAATTTTTTAAAAATTGATAAAATATTTATTCAAGCTATAGGCACAAAAGCAATTACAGAAACTTTAAATGATGCCATTATTCAATTAGCAAAAAAAATAAATTTAACTATTATTGCAGAGGGTGTAGAAACTAAGGAGCAAGTTAATTACTTATTGGAAAATGAAGTGCATTTCTTACAAGGATGGCATTTTTCGAAAGCACTTTCAATTGACCAATTAGCTAACTTATTAAAAGGAGAAAAAAAATGAATCGGTATATCACTTACTGTTTTCTAATTCTTTGGGGTACATCTATTTCATGTTTTGCGGCACCCGTAGATCTAAGCGGTAATTATTGGCAATGTACAACCCATGATGCGACAAATACCTTTTGGACCTCAAAAAATATTTATCAAAAAATTGCACTGAATTTTTCTTATGCTCAATGCAAAAAAAATAGCCGATTACCTGCTACCTGTCGAACAAGCAAAGCCAACTGTGAAAATTTCATCGCAGGAGTTAATGTAATGCCTATGTGGGAATGTACTGCATTTGATAAAGAAGCATTTGCTTGGACCAGCAACCGTTATCGACATCGTGAAGATGCTGCTTTAGCTGCTCAAGCTTATTGCAAACAAAAAAGTCCTATACCAGATACATGTTATATTAATTTAATAACCTGTATGAATAAGCAGGCGATTTAATAAATGGTTTATTGCGTTGGGCTCACAGGCGATATAGCAAGTGGTAAAACCACTGCCGCCACTCTTTTTTCGCAGTTGGGTATAGAAGTGATCTCTGCTGACAAAATATCGCGAGAGCTTACCCAAAAAGATCACCACATCTATAAAAAAATTGTCGAACACTATGGAACTAAAATTCTAAACTCAGATAAAGATCTAAATCGTGCCCAATTAAGAGAAATTATTTTTTCAAATCCCAAAGAACGAGAGTGGCTCGAACATCTTTTGCACCCACTTATCCGCCAGAAAATTAAAAAAAAAGTGGCCTCTTGTACTACACCCTATTGCATTGTAGAAATACCTTTATTGATTACGAAGCATCATTATCCTTACATCGATAGGGTATTACTTATCACTACACCAATAGAAACTCAAATATCACGGGTAATGAAACGAGATCAATGCACTAAAGAGCAAGCACAGGCTATCTTATCAGTTCAACCGAATATCAGTCTTCGTTTAAAAAATGCCCATGATGTAGTGGTTAATGATTTGGGAATTGAAGAGCTGACAACAAAGGTAAACAATTTACATCGTAAATATCTTCACTTATCAAGTGATCCTAAATTCGGCAGTTGAATTTGCCTCGTTTCTGTAAATAAACCCATTCTCAATGATAGATTAATAATAAGTATTCGTTCACAATTCAAGAATCGAAAATATCTATTTCGTTTGAGTACTTAATTTAATTATGTGTTTAATGGTGTTATTTTTTGATAACCCACCTTAATTTTGACTTAATATTGGTTAAATAGAATTTTATATATACATTTAACCTAATGAGATAAAATTATGAGTGCAGTTGACGAGTTATTTCAAGATAAGGACCTAGATAATTTAATTGCTAGAGTTGGCTTCAATAATTCCAAAATACTAGATCAATTCCTAAAATCAACTACTTGGCAGTATATTCTCGAAAAAGAACTCCAGATAGAAGAATTTAAAAAAATAAAACAAGTAACTTCTGTTAAGTATCAGCAACTAGAGGAAAAACTACAAAAAATTTTGCTTTTATCTGATTTAGAAGAAATAGAACAAGCTAAAGAGGATTTAAATAAAGCTCTGATACAGCTAGATGAAGAAACAGCCTTACAAACATCAAATACAGCCTCACAAACATCAAATGCAGCCTCACAAACATCAAATGCAGCCTCACAAACATCAAATGCAGCCTCACAAGCATCAGATACAGACTTACAAGCATCAGATACAGACTTACAAGCATCAGATACAGACTTACAAGCATCAGATGCAGGCTTACAAACATCAGATACAGACTTACAAGCATCAGATGCAGACTTACAAGCATCAGATGCAGACTTACAAACATCAGATGCAGACTTACAAGCATCAGATGCAGACTTACAAGACTTACAAGCATCAGATACAGATTTACAAACATCAGATGCAGACTTACAAGACTTACAAGCATCAGATACAGACTTACAAGCATCAGATGCAGACTTACAAACATCATATGCAGGCTTACAAACATCAGATGCAGGCTTACAAACATCAGATGCAGACTTCCAAACATCAGATGCAGACTTCCAAACATCAGATGCAGACTTCCAAACATCAGATACTTCACAAACACAAGATTTAACTTCACCAACTAGTAGTGCTACTAGTCCGTCACAAGCAGGAGCGCAGCAGCTTGATGGGGTGGATTACAGTGAGACACAAACTGAAGAAAAAACCTCAGAAAATCCTGAAGAGAAATATGATTTAGGAGAGGAAAACGACTCACGATACGGGGTTAGTCCCTGAGAGATGGTCACAAAATGTGACCATAACTTTTTGAAAAAAAGTGATAATTTTTTTGATGTGCATGATGAACTGTGATCAAATAGTGTTTGACGACATTACATCAATAAAGAAATATCAGTGTTGGCAGTAAGTTAACTTTAGGAATATTAGCAGAAAAGGATATAGCGCATGATCGCTTATGGATGTTGCAACCATCTGCTTTAAACCAAGTAACATATCTAAACCGTTCCGTACTAGAGAAAAATAACCTGTAAAATCAGTGCATGAGACCCTATCGCTACGATTCAACTGCTGAATTTAGGATGATGATATAGCATAGTGATTATATCTTGATTGGCTGCGGGGAAATCTTTAGGGTTCAACTCCTGAAGACTAACCCATTTCATATCTAACTGATTTTCCTTACAGGAGGGTTCACCAGAAAAATGCGTTACCAGAAAAACGATTAATGTTACCGCCTTATCTGAATACTGATGGTTTACTTCACCTAATAACTGGTATTGATGAACATCTAGATCAACTTCTTCTTTGACTTCTCTAATCAGCGCAAATTCAGACGTCTCATTTTCTTCTAATTTACCGCCAGGAAACTCCCAACATCCTCCATGAGGAACATGAGTAGGACGTTGGGTTATCAAAAAACGCTGTTGATTATCCATGATAACTGCTACTGCAACTGCTATTTTCACACTAAACTTCCATGACACGCTTTAAATTTCTTACCAGAGCCACAAGGACAAGGATCATTTCGTCCAATTTTTTTCTCCTGGCGCTTATAAGTTTGAGCTTTATCATTTTCTTCATCAGCATCATTAAAATCACTGTGTTGTAAACTCATTTTGCTCACTTGCTCCGCACGTCGTTGCTCTTCAACGGCATTGACATCGGCAGCAGTCTGAACTTCCACAGAAGAAATTAGTCGAATTACATCATACTTTAAATTATCAAGCATTGTAGAAAATAAAGTAAATGCCTCTTTCTTATATTCTTGTTTTGGATCTTTTTGCGCATAACCACGCAAATGGATACCTTGACGTAATTGATCCATTGCAGCAAGGTGTTCACGCCATTGATTGTCTAGGGTTTGCAAAATCACAGATTTTTCAAACTGAGACATCGTCTCTCTTCCTGCCTGATTCACTTTTTCATTATAATGTCTTGCTGCTAAATCAAGAATTTTTTCTTTAATTTGCTCTGGTTGGATATGATGATCTTCCTCAATCCATTCAAGTACAGGAATTTTAAGTTTAAATTCATCTGCTAAAACATCACTTAAAGCCTTAGGCTCCCATTGATCTTCTAAACTTTGTGGAGGAATATATGTGTCCACAAGATTAGACATCACTTCCTCTCTCATCATACTTACCGTCTCTTGTGTATCTGCCATTTCCATGATTGAAGCACGTTGGGTATAAATGACTTGTCGTTGATCATTGGCCACATTGTCATAATCTAAAAGTTGTTTTCTTACATCAAAATGATGCCCTTCCAGTTTACGTTGTGCATTCTCAATTGCCTTTGTTACTAAACTATGTTCAATAGGTTCTCCAGGCTGCATCCCTAATCGCCGCATCATTGAAGCAACACGTTCAGAAGCAAATATTCGCATTAAATTATCTTCAAGTGATAAGTAAAAACGGCTGCTTCCGACGTCGCCTTGACGACCCGAGCGCCCCCTAAGTTGGTTGTCAATTCGGCGCGACTCATGACGTTCTGAGCCAATAATCCTTAATCCACCTGCAGCAATAACCTCATCATGACGTTGTCTCCATAATTTCTTCACTGCCTCTTTTTCTTCCTCAGTGGCAGTTTCTGGTAATTGAGATAAATCTGCAGCCAAACTTCCACCTAAAACAATATCAGTTCCTCGACCAGCCATATTTGTTGCAATAGTAACAGTGCCTGGACGACCTGCTTCAGCAATAATTTGCGCTTCCTTTTCATGGAATTTGGCATTTAAGACTTGATGTTTTATATTTTGCTTTTTTAAAATTTGGCTCAAAAACTCTGAAGCTTCAATAGACACTGTACCCACTAGCACAGGTTGCTTACGAGCAATACAATCACTAATATCGGCAATAACTGCTTGAAATTTATCTTTTTGGGTTAAATAAACCAAGTCAGGTTCATCTTTGCGTACCATTGGCTTATTCGTGGGGATAACGACTACATCAAGATTATAAATCTGCTGCAGTTCAAAAGCTTCCGTATCTGCTGTTCCAGTCATTCCTGATAATTTACTGTACATGCGGAAAAAATTCTGAAATGTGATAGAAGCAAGTGTTTGGTTCTCATTTTGGATCGAAACATTTTCTTTTGCTTCAACAGCCTGATGCAATCCTTCAGACCATCGTCGCCCTGGCATTGTTCGACCGGTATGCTCATCCACAATGATAACTTGGTTGTCTTTAACAATATAATCTACATCACGATGAAACATAGCATGAGCTTTTAATGCCGCATTCACATGGTGCATTAACATAATATTGCTCGCATGATATAAACTCTCGCCATGATCCAGCAATTTTGCTTTAACAAGTAATTCTTCTATGTGTTGATGGCCGGCATCGGTAAGATGAGCTTGTTTTTGCTTTTCATCAACAGTATAGTCGCCCTCCTCCCCACCTTCTTCTTGTTTTTTTAAATAAGGAATTAAGGTATTAATTTTTATATACAGCTCCGAACTGTCTTCGGCAGCACCAGAAATTATCAAAGGGGTGCGTGCCTCATCAATAAGAATTGAATCTACCTCGTCTATTATCGCAAAATTAAGCTCTCTTTGTACTTTATCTGCAAGACTAAATGCCATATTGTCACGCAAATAATCAAAACCATATTCATTATTGGTTCCATAAACAATATCACATCGATAAGCTTCTTGTTTTACAGCATGAGGCATGTCGGGATAAATAACGCCCACAGTTAAACCTAAAAATTCAAATATAGGCTTCATCCATTGACTATCGCGTTTGGCAAGATAATCATTAACAGTAACAACATGAACGCCTTTTCCACTAATCGCATTTAAATATGCAGGGAGTGTAGCCACTAGTGTTTTACCTTCCCCTGTACGCATTTCAGCAACATTACCTTCATGCAACACCATTCCACCAATTAACTGCACATCAAAATGACGTAATCCTAAAGTGCGTACCGAGACTTCTCTTACGATAGCAAAAGCTTCAGCCAACAATTCATCAAGGGTTTCTCCCTCAGCAAAACGTGCTTTAAAATGCTGGGTTTTTGCAGCTAACTCAGCATCGGTTAAGGTTTGCATTTGCGCCTCAAACGCATTAATTGCCATTACTGCCTTTTCCATACGCCGTAATGTACGCTCATTTCGGCTTCCAAACATTTTCTTAATCAACGCATTCAGCATGGCCTAAATAATCCTCTGGAGATTTCAAATAACAAATTTGTTAATGTACTAAAAATTGGAAAAAAATACCATGAATACCTTTAATTTAAGTGAATATTGAATGCTTATTTTCAATTTCCAACAAGTACTGACTTAATTGTTCAAATAAGCGGACATTTTTAGTTTGCAAAATTTCCATCAACTTTTTTTTCCACTGACTCGCTCCAGGTAAGCCAAAACTCAGATTAAAGATGGGCTTAATCAGTAAACTAAGAGAAGCCCCTTGATAAAACTCATCTAGCAAATACTCTAAATAGTCATTAAATAGGTGACTACGGGAACTTTTAGGTATTTGAGGATAGAGCCCATGATGTATTGTTGCGATTTGAAAAGGATTATCGCAGGCTAAACGCCCAAGCATCACCCCATCCACATAATTCAGATGCTCATTAATTTCATTTAAATTCAATATGTTACCATTCATAACAAGAGGAATGTCGGGAATTTCCTTTTTTAAGCGATAAACATACTCATAATGAACAGGCGGAATGGTTCGGTTTTGTTTTGGATTTAAGCCCTGCAACCATGCTTTCCGCGCATGCACAATTATTTTTTGCGCACCTGCTTCAACTAATTGATGTACAAAATTACTAAAGAACTCATAGCTGTCTTGATGGTCTATTCCTATTCGAGTCTTGGCCGTAATCGGTATACTTACTACCTCTCTCAAAGCACGAATACAAGCAACCACCTTTTCTGGTTCCTTCATTAAACATGCCCCAAAATTCCCGGCTTGGACTTTATCACTAGGACACCCTAAATTAATGTTGATTTCATCATATCCTTCTTGTTCTGCTCGTTTGGCACACTGAGCTAGAAGGTTTGGCTCAGAACCCCCTAGTTGCAATGCAAGAGGATGTTCCCTTCTATTAAAGGGTAATGAGCGAGTAGGATTATTGCATACAGCCCCTGTAGTTTGCATTTCAGTGTACAAAAGCGCATTAGGTGCCAATATACGCATAAATACACGAAAATGCCCGTAAGTCCAGTCAATCATCGGAGCTATAGCTAAAG
Organism: Legionella cincinnatiensis; assembly: GCF_900452415.1. Taxonomy (NCBI): domain Bacteria; kingdom Pseudomonadati; phylum Pseudomonadota; class Gammaproteobacteria; order Legionellales; family Legionellaceae; genus Legionella; species Legionella cincinnatiensis. The sequence continues at coordinate 2,068,195 of NZ_UGNX01000001.1, forward strand.
GAGAAAATAAAATCTGAGACACTTTTATATTTAATTAAAAACCGTGATTATAACTGATCTTTCAATTTGTCACAAAATTAACATAGACATTATCCTCTTATCCTAGCAAGTCATAGGTTGCATTAATCCTTAATATCCAAGAATATATATATAACACCGGTGCTAACATCTTGCTTCCTTACACAATTCAGAACAGCAAAATGTCTTTTGCACTGGTGAGTTTCAATTTTTTATCAACAATCATTTTTATACAAACTGAAGTTAGATTTGCCGCCACTTAGATTTTGTGAACATATTAACAAGGATGCATATGAAAAACGCAAAATTATCACAGCGTCGTCTATTTGTGTTAGATATTGATGAAAATCTCGCCAGCATTCAATTAGATGAAGATGAGCCACATAATTTGTCAAAAAGCGCTGAACGAAGCTTAAGCCAAAGTACTTCGGGTATAATCGATAAACCAGAACTGACTCCTGGGCTGTTATGGAAAAAAGCAACAGCATTTAGGAGGCATGAGTGGAAGACATTTTTTGAAGAAATTACTACAATCAACGAGCGCTATAAAAAGCAATCAAATGATGATACTCCATTGATTTCTATTATTTTTTTGACGAATGCTTCTTATGATGGCGAAAAATTTATTAACAATGTTTTTAAACATTTTTTTGGAGAAAAATTAACAGACCAATTGGTTCCTGATCTTAGTGGATTTTATAATAGACAGAATCAATTACAAGCAATGAAGTATCTTGATAAAAGTGATTACCTAGAATACCTATTTCCTCACTTACAAAATAAATTCGCCCTTATCAATCGATCGCAAATAATATTGATTGATGATGCGCAAATCAATATTTATGGTGCTAAGCAATATGGTTTTTCTGCAATTCACCATCCCTCTAATCCAAACCAAAGACCCTCTTTTTTTACTTTTACCACACATGGTGCTGAGGTGTTTCAACAGATGCATCAAATGCTTAAGGAAGCTGAAAATTTTGTCTATTTATTAGAAAAAAACAAACTTATTTGCTAAGAAATGGGGCTCAACTCTCTCAACCGTCACCTTCTGCAAAAGCGGAAGGTCTAAAAAGCAACAAGCATTACTAGGAGTTTCATCTTGCAGCATAACCTTTAGCGTATGATTTTAAGAGTTTTCGAGATAATAATCAGATAACACTCGTAGGATGAGTGACGCTATTCATTACCTGAATTAACAATTGCAAACGAGTACGCCCTTGAAAAAAATTAATATCCAATTTATATGCAGCATGAATATACCTAACTCGGTGATTTGGCCAGGACTTTAGATCTATATTAAAAGCAATCGCATCTACTTGCTGCTTACTTTGCGTTTCAATTAAGGTCATTTTTAAATGATTCTTTCCTACTAAACGCTGTTCAAGAACCTCAAAAATATTATCAAAAATAGGTTCAGCAAATTGCTGGCCCCATGGTCCAGCCTGTTGTATTAACTGAGCGATCTCAAGCGTCAATTCATTGGATTGCAATGGGCCATCAGTGAGTATTTCGCCCTCGCATTGAGATAAATCAATATGTTGACCTACTTCTAAAACAAATGCCTCACGAAAAGCCCTAAGAGAGTTAGGATGAATACTTAAACCAGCAGCCATAGCATGCCCACCAAATTTCTTAATGAGGCCAGGATGATCCTTATCTATTGCAGCGAGTACATCTCTAATATTTAAATCTGAAATAGAGCGCGCTGAACCTTTTAATTCATCATCACTCACTGCGGCAAAAGCAATAACGGGGCGATGATAGCGCTCTTTCATCCGTCCAGCCAAAATACCAATCACTCCTTGATGCCAGGTTTTATCAAAAAGACATAAAGCAATAGGTAAATGAGTACTATTATAATCAGCATCCAGAGCAAGTTTTTCCAAAACAAGTAACGCTTGCTCTTTCATTTCTATTTCAATTTGTTTTCTTTCTTCATTGAGTTCATCTAATTGCTGGCAATAATCTCTTGCTTGTTGCTCATCTGTACTAATTAAGCATTCTATGCCCAAAGCCATATCATCTAATCTTCCAGCGGCATTGAGTCTTGGTGCAATAGCGAACCCTAAATCAGACTCTCTTAATCGTGCATATTCACGCCCAGATACTTCAATTAAAGCTTTAATTCCCACACGACCTAGGCCTTGGCGTATTCTTGCCATCCCCTGGTTTACCATAATACGATTATTTTGATCAAGCCCAACCACATCAGCAACTGTTCCTAAAGCAACTAAATCCAAAAAGCTTGCCATATTCGGCTCGGCAATATTCATTTTTTGAAACCAATTGCTATTAACCAAATGTCTGCGTAGCGCCAACATTACATAAAAAATAACCCCAACTCCGGCAATGGATTTACTGGGAAATTGACAACCTGGCTGATTAGGATTCACAATCGCACAAGCATTAGGAATGCTTTCTGCTGATAAATGATGATCGGTGATTAAAACATCGATACCTAATTGATTTGCCCTCTCAACCCCATCAAAACTAGCAATGCCATTATCTACCGTAATAATAAGAGCTGGCTTCCACTTACTGGCTACATCGACAATTTGAGGAGTTAAACCATAGCCAAACTCAAACCTATTAGGCACTAAATAATCAATAAACTGGGCTCCCATAGCACGTAAAGCAGTAATAGCAAGTGCGGTTGAAGTCGCTCCATCGGCATCAAAATCACCAATAATTATAATACGCTGCTGTTCATGTAACGCTTTTTCCAATCGCAAACACGCAGCATCAATTCCCTTTAAAGTATCAAAGGGCAATAAAGCTTGTAATTGCTTATCCAATTGTGATACTTCGGTGATACCTCGAGAGGCAAAAATTCGCTTAAGTACCTCAGGCACATTAGGTATATTGAGTGAATGTTTTGGTTGCACACGCTGTTTAATAAGCATGGATAAGTTTTCTCCACAAATGAACAAACCAGCCATCAGAAAATTGGATATAAGCAGCATTATTCCAATACCAATGAACTGTCATTTTTTTTAATTCTTCTTGATGTTGTTCACTGAGCATAGAAAACTCGGTGAGCAATAAAATTTTATAATCCTTAAGTACTAATGAAGAGTGATACAAACTCACGTTTGCCCCACAAATTTTTGCCCAAGGTAAAAATTGTTCATCAGCACAAATAGCAATTGTTTTTTTATCCTTAAGTAATGCATTTCCCCAAACCCATAATCCATTAATTAAAGAGTCATTAGGTCTAGACGCAAAAAGCATTTGGCATTCAGTTAAAAACTTTTGCCAATACATTGTGTTATCTAATTGCGCTAATTCAGGCATTAATGATTGATTCAATAAATGCTGTACTGGCTTAGCACGTAATAAATACTTTTTATCATTATAAAACAACCATGTCTCTGGATTATGATAATGAAGAATTTTACCTTCCTCGGCAAGATATTGCGACAATAATTCGAACCATAATTTAGCATCGCTCTCTTGAAGTTGCAGAGCGTTACCGCAAGCCGTAATCATGGCGTCATTATGCGTTGCTGTCCAATGAACGGGGCTCAAAACAAACCACTCACCTTCTAGGTGATGGTACTGCCTTAACAGATCGGCAAAAGGTGGATCAGAGGGATCATAGTCAAGGCAACGTAAAAAATTAAGTAGTGCATTTCCCTCTGAAGTTAATAATTTCGCCCGCTCTGGAATAACGTTACATTCGGAATCAACCACTACATACATACTTGTGAGGCCTTAATCAGTCCATCTTTTTTAAATAATGCCTTTATATTTCTTAATGCTTGACGCATACGATCTTTATTTTCTATGAGGCCGAAACGAACATAACCATCTCCTTGTTGACCAAATCCTATTCCAGGTGATACTGCAACATGTGCTTCTTTTAATAGGTGCTTACTAAATTCAAGTGAGCCCATGTGCTTATAATGAGAAGGAATAGGAGCCCAAACAAACATAGTTGCTTTAGGGCGCTCTACTGCCCAGCCTAGTTCATTTAAACCATCACAAAGAATATTACGACGTTTTTCGTAAAGATCTCTAATTTCTCGTACACACTCGTCAGAACCTTCTAATGCAGCAATTGCTGCAACTTGAATGGGTGTAAACGTACCATAATCCAAATAAGATTTAATTCGAGTAAGTGCTGCCACAAGTTCTTCATTACCACAAGCAAAGCCAATACGCCAACCCGGCATATTATAAGATTTAGACATTGAATAGGTTTCAATTGCGATATCTGTAGCACCAGGAACTTGTAATATTGAAGGTGCTTTGTATCCATCAAATACAATATCTGCATAAGCTAAATCATGAATCACCCAAATTTCATGTTTTTTTGCTAAATCGACTATTTGCTCAAAAAAGGCACAATCAACACAATGAGTACTTGGATTCGCCGGAAAATTAATCACTAAAGCTTTGGGCTTAGGCAAACTTCTATTGATTGTATCTTCTACGGAGGCTAAAAATTGAGTTTCGTTTATAAGTGGAACTTGTTTTACGTTGGCTCCAGCAATAATAAATCCATACGTATGAATGGGATATGCGGGATCAGGTACTAAAATCGTATCTCCTGGACCACTAATCGCCAGAGCTAAATGAGCTAATCCTTCTTTGGAGCCAATAGTTGCCAGGATCTGCGTTTCACTATTTAAATGTACATTATAATTACGTGTATACCAAGAAGCCATTGCCCGCCTTAATCTCGGAATCCCCTTAGACATTGAGTATCGGTGAGTATCTGGTCGTTGCACTGCCTCAATCAATTTATTCACTATATGGGGAGGTGTTGGTTGATCAGGGTTTCCCATTCCAAAATCAATGATATCCTCTCCACGCGCTCGTGCCTCTGTTTTTAATTGGGTTAATGTGTTAAAAACATAGGGGGGTAAGCGGTTAATTCGTGGAAATTGATTCATAATATCTACCTCTGTAGTATACTCACAACCACTATAACTCAATCAATCTTCCAAAACTATGAATATCAATTTAGAAGAATCAGAATTACATGCGGTACAAGCTTATAGTAATAACAAAATTCAGATTAACTCCATTATTTACGAGAAAAGTTTCATTGTTTCCAAAACAGAAATCATCAGTGAACTATCCATTGAAAATATCCAAGAAATTGATGAAGTCTACATGAACTTATTAACGCAATTCAAACCGGAAATTATAATCATTGGCCATGAAAATACCGGAAAACTGCTGCCTCTGTCAATTATGAATCAACTTGCACAACAACGAATTGGAATTGAATCTATGTCAATCGGTGCGGCCTGTCGTACTTACAATGTTTTATTAAGCGAACATCGGGCCGTTGTTGCAGGTTTTATTTTTTGAACACAGTCTGGGATAAACTATTTAAAATTCGATTTACCGCTTAGTGCTCCTATAACCACTCTGCAAAATCGATAGTTGTTCTTTTTCCAACATTATCATAATTTTTTTCAATCCAAAGACTGGCTTCCTGTCTTCCTAAGTCACGCATAGCTACTAAAAACTCCCAATCAGGGGTATAAACAGTGGATAAGGGAAAATCACGTAACTCTTCATCAGCACGAATACAATGCATAAATATCTTTTTATAATCCTTTTCATATTCTTTTTTCAACTGTCCTTGTGTGATCAAACTGCTAACAAAAGCTACGGCACGCATTTCACGCATCAAAGAAGAGTTAAATGATACTTCTCTGACTCGAGAATCAATTTCTGCTGGAGTTTTTGGAATTTCGTTACGAACGATTGGGACTGTATGAAAAATCAAAATATCTCTGCAGCTTGTTTGATATATTAAGGGGAAAATAGCAGGATTACCCAGATAACCACCATCCCAATAAAATTCACCATTGATTTCAATTGATTGATATAATTGGGGTAAACACGCGGAAGCTAAAAGAGTATCTATAGATAACTCTTTATTGTCAAAAATACGTATTTTACCAGTTTGAACATTAGTAGCACATATAAAAAGCTTAATAGCACTTTTATTTTTGATTTGCTCTACATCAATTATCTTTTCTAAAACATTTCGAATAGGGTGAAAATTAAAAGGATTAAATTGATAAGGAGAAAAAAGGCTCGCTATTGAATTAAATAAATAAAAATTAAAGGGTGCCTTTAAGACAGGTTCTATAAAATAATCAAAAGGAGATTTTGCTGTGATGCCAAACACTTTCCCATAGTCACTCATCGCATGCCAAAAATCATACAATGATTGCCTAGCACCCTCTTCCTTTCCTTGCAAAAAGCCATACATAAGAACAGCTGCATTCATGCTGCCAGCACTTGTTGCTGAAATACCTTCGATTGTAAACAACTTTGACTCAAGAAACTTATCTAATAAACCCCAAGTAAAAGCACCATGAGCACCACCGCCTTGAAGGGCAAGATTTATTTTTTTTCTTTTAGGCATTTCAATCTCCCTATTAATAGGATGAAACCTTCGCTGTCCTTAAGTTAACGTCAATTATGGATAAGAGATCGAGTTATTACTTCGAGCCGTTCGAGCTGAGGAGGCGTATCAGCCCGAACAGCTCGTGATAGAGACTCGTTATAATTATATCTTTATCCATAACTGACGTTAAGTTAACTTGGGTTATGGATAGGCAATAGAATCATTATCTCGAGCCTTTCCAGCTGAATAGCTCTAAGATCCTCATTTTTAAATTTCGTGGAGATATATTAGTTCGAGACGATGTTCAGGTATTCCTCAGCCCTACTGCCATTGGCTTAAGGAAACTATCCTTATTCCTACGTTCCGCAACTTGTTCGCGGGATCCAGAAATCAAGCCACCGGATCCGCGGGCACACCGCGGGACATCGAGAGGATGTATCTGAATAAACTCCCTCCACTTACTCCTAACCTAACTCAAATAGTCTTCAACCACAGTGCCATAAGGTAACGTTAAATCCGTAACAAAATGAACTACTGATACAATTTTTTTAACAGGTAACTCTGCAATGGGAGCCAAGGCATGAGGATGCAATTCCAAACTACCAGGACCCGTCCAGGCACCTTTAACCGTTACATCCTTTAAATAGGTTCGAGTCAATTGATTTACTTCAGGGGTACCATCAACACCTGGTATATTCTTTAAAAGAAAGGTAGGTTTTTTCAATGAATCTAATACAGTCGTTTTATCGATTTCATGATGTTTGTATCCCATAGTTGCTGTAGCAATGCGCAAACTGCCATAATCTAACAAACCAATAAGCACATCCTCTTCAACAAATAATTTAGGTTTTGCTAGTTTTTTAGGAAAGCCCCAAATCTCTCGGCCACCCGCAATAGGAGCATGACAATCAAGAAACATTGAGATAGTGAAGCCCCCTTCCTCCCCTTTATAGCGGACAGGAATCACTTGACCCGACTCTGTATAATCCCCAAAACCTGTTGAATCCGGCATCCTGATAAATTCAAACTTAACAAAAGGTTCAAGCAGCTCTAGACCAGGAGGTAGAATGTCTTCAAGCAACTCAGGAAAGGTTTCATAGGTAATAATGAAAAATTCGCGATTAATAAACCGGTAAGGTCCTGCAGGATACGTTCTGATCCAACGTGGTGCAGGCATATCAAACTCATTGACCATCTTTGACTTTTTCATTGATTTCTTCCTTTAAAGTTTTTTTCCTATACAAAGTATAATGCCATCTCAAATATTTTTTATTCTTTAATTCACTTATTTATTGTTATCTTTTATCGCAGGTTAAAACTTATCTGCCACACCTACAAACATTTCAAGACAGTGTAAACCTCTCCTACTCGAACGAGCTATGGCAATAATTCGCTTTCTTACCCCAATCTCAGATTAATCTACATAAACATTTCGTAGTAAAACTCTAAAATCTGATAAACAAACCTAAGAAAAACTTAATGTTACTAATCATACAATGTACCTAAAGACGTTTCAAACTTAGGTAAATCAAAGAAGTGATCTTTTCCAGTCCAACGTCAGGTGATATTGCTGCATTGATACTGAAAATAGAATTTAAGGAACAATTGAATAAGTGCAAAGAGAGTCTTAATACACAGGATAAACAGGAAGATCAGCCCACGCACTTTGAAAAACGAGATAATGAAGTGCGTTTTCGCTATAAAAAGCGTCGAGTGAAAGATCTGAACGGTGCTTTTTCTGAAGTACAAATTAATCGAATTTGCTTTACAAAATAACGCCATTTAGAATTAAAACTATAGATGCATCAATGGAGTGAAAAGGCATGAATAAGTGTAAGCTACAAAATACTGCTGTGATTACAGCAGCTCTGAGCGCTTCGCTCATTTCTATCTACATAAATACCGACTGGTTTTCTGAAGAACAAGAGCATGTAGAACTTGAAAGGTGCTATGAAATAGTACGTGCAGGTAAAAATGATTGTGCAACCTCGAAACATTCTTGTGCATCACAAGCAATAAAAAATAATGATCCCGAGGAGTTTATTATGCTGCCTAAAGGATTATGTGAACGGATTATTGGAGGTAAGAGTGCTTAAATATACTCAGTTACCGGCTCGTGTTAAAAATGAGATACAAGCACAACAGTATCAAAGTGAGTTACTGGTAGGAGGAGTGCAATTAGGTGTAGTCATATTACTGATGATTATTAACTGCTTAACTCCTGTAGGTTATACCCCTAATGCCCCCGTACATTCTGCTTCATTAGGTTTATCACTATTTGCTATTCTGATAGTAACAAGATTATGGTTTGCCTACACAAATCAATTAACGCATTTAGTGCTTGGACTATCAATAATCCTAGAAATGCTATTATTGCTATTTATTATCTGGACCTATTATTTACAATACCAAACGTCACCAACAATTAATTTAAAAAATACCCATATTAACTATGTTTACATTTTGATTGCCCTACGTGCGCTACGTTTTGAACCAGAATGGGTGCTCCTTTCTGGTTTAACCGCAGTTATAGGCTGGAGTGTTATTGTTTGGCAAACTTTGGCAAGTACGGGTATGAATGTAATTACTTGGGATTATGTCACTTATGCCTCTACACGAAGTGTCTATTTAGGTTCTATTTTTGATGTACTTTTATCAATTTTATTAGTTACGATTATCCTATTTTTAGTGCTTGAGCGCGCAAAAAAAATATTATTCCAAGCAGTAGAGCAAACCAGTGCGGCAAAAGATTTAGCACGTTTTTTTGATGCAGGAGTTGTCAAAAAAATAACCTGTTCCGACTCCTTATTGCAAGCCGGTTATGGCGAAGTCCGACAGGCAGCCATAATGTTTACAGATATGCGAGGTTTTACTAAAGCCTCAAATACCCTCTCGCCCAGTGATTTAATTAAGTTACTTGGAGAATATCAACATATTCTTGTGCCCATTATCCAAAAACATAATGGAAGTATTGATAAATTTATGGGTGATGGAATTATGGCAAGCTTTGGTGCCGTTAGTCCTTCCCCCACTTATGCAGCGGATGCGCTAAAAGCAGCAGAGGAGATACTCTCTGTACTGTCTTTCTGGAATGAAAAAAGACAAAAAGATAAGGAAATTGTTATTGATGTCGGTATAGGGCTTGCAGTAGGTGAAATTGTTTTTGGGGTTATAGGGAATATGGATAGACTTGAATATACCGTGATTGGAGAAACAGCAAACTTAGCAGCAAAATTGGAAAAACATAACAAAATAGAACATTCAAAAGCATTAACTACGGCATTCTCTTTAGTAGAAGCTTTAAAACAAGGTTACAAAAAACAAGAAGAAATAATTGAACTTAAAGCAAGACTTGTAGCAGGAGTGAATGAGCCTATGGATTTAGTAATTCTTGGAAAGTAGACATTATAGTCCTATTTTAATAAGTCTTAGATGCACATTTTATTTTCCACAACAAATGATTTTCTCGAATAAATTGCAATGCTGCATGTAAATCAAAATCTGAATTTGTTTTATAAACGGCTTCATAAGCATGAGTTAACGAAAGACGATTTTGAAGGAACATAAAAAAGCGAAACATGTCTTGAGAAATCCAGTGAATACTCACACAATGATATTGTCTCGAAATAACTACATAACACTCGACTGGCCTCAAATTAATAATCTGCTTTTCGTCCGGCCTTTCAATTAAGTCAACAATCTCTTTTAATGAATAAGGTGACGAAAATAAGTAAACGGATGGATTAAAAATCAAGTATATTTCTTCTGGAAGCTCTAACTTTTTTGGCCATTTTAAAGGATTAAGAAGTCTAAATTTTGCAGCCCGATAACTCATATGTTTCAACCATTCCAACTCCGCTATATCGGGCAAATAAATAAGATGCTTAATCGGTTCAACGCTTTGTAAAAAATGAGGAAAACTTGCTCCCCAATCATCAAGACAGTTAGTTATAGGTAGATTTTTTTCCTCTCGACAAAAAAGAGCCGCTAAGTTATCTGCACATTCTTTTCCCACTAATTTCCAAACAGCGGGAAAGGTTATTTCTAAAGCACGATAAAGATTTTGAAGAATGTTATTTCGGTATATGTTTAATCTAAATGCAGAATTTATTGAGCTTTCTCGAATATTTTTCACAAATTCAACATCATTTGGATTGAATATTGCTTTAACAAAATCATTCTGCATTTGCTTCATCGTTGATATAATGAGCTGACTTTTTTGCTTCATTCAATAAAACCTCCAAATCAGGTATGTTCCTGTCCCACTCCAGCAAAGTTGGAACACCGCCTATATACTTTATAGCGTAACGATATAACGCCCACACGTCCTGACAGACATAATTGTCATGTGTATCTAAAAGCAAGTGATTATCATCTTGGGTATGTACTGAATGCCCTGCCAGATGAATTTCTTTTATTGCTGTCTGTGGAAGAGCCTGTATATATTGATAAGGATCCCAATTATGATTAAAACAAGAAACGTAAAGATTATTCACATCCAATAAAATTTGAACATCTGTACGTTTAACTAATTCTGCTAAAAACTCGGCTTCTGAATAGCTGGAAGTTTGATATTCGAAATAAGAGGAAGGATTTTCAATGAGCAAAGTTCTTTGTAAATAGTTTTGAGCTGTATCAACATTGTTAACAAGAGCTGTTAAATTTTCTTCATTATAAGGAATAGGTAATAAATCGGGAAGATAAAACTGTCCTGTATTACTCCATGATAAATGATCCGAGAGCAAAATAGGCTCAAATTGATTAATTAGCTTTTTAATTCGCTTTAAATGATTTTTACATATACCCTGTACCGATCCCAGAGACAAACCAACGCCATGAAAACTTATAGGGTAAAGCTCACGAATCGAGAATAGAATATCATGCAACGGCCCACCATGATTCATAAAATTTTCGGTATGAACCTCCAACCAATCAATTTTAGGTTTTTCCTTAAGAACTTGATAATAGTGAGGCTCTCTTAAACCAATACCTATTTGATCACCGCTTATTCGCATTATTTTTAAAATAGAGTTTCTTGATTAATTAGAATAACCGTTCTATATTTCCATTACTACAATTTATATTTTAAACAAAGAGTTATGAGTTAATCATTTGTGTAACTATATTTATGATATAAAAATAAACATGGTGATCAAAAGGAATTCAAATCATGAGTATTAAAACTACTATAGCAAAGTCTTTTTTATCTACAGGATTGGCTTTATTCTTGCCGATAGCTACGAATGCAGCAGTACCTCAATGGGAAATTGTCCCTGATGAAAGTCAATTAACCTTCACTGCAACCCAAAACGGAGCTCCAGTAACCGGTCAATTTAAAACCTTTAGTGGGACTATTTTAGTTGATCCTAACGACTTAAAACACAGCAGTATAGACATTATTGTTGATATTAACTCAGTAAGCGCTTCTTATGCTGAACTAAAGAGCACTTTACTTACTCCAGATTGGTTTAATCCCAAAGTTTTCCCAAAGGCTGAATTTAAATCAAACCAAATCGAAAAAACGGGTAATAACACGTATAAGGCCGTAGGTACGCTTACTATTCGTGATAAAACTGAACCAGTAACTTTAAATTTTACTGGAGATCAATCTGACCCTAATAAGGGAATTGTTACCGGAAATACGGTCATTAAAAGAACTCAATTTGGTGTTGGTCAAGGAGACTGGTCAAAAACCAATGAAATTAAGGATGAAGTAACAATAAACTTTAAAGTAGTCGGTGTTAAAAAATAAAATCGTCTATTATTGTCCTCGCACGGCATTAGCGTGTAATAAAAAATATAAGGTTGGGCCTTGGCCCAACCTTAATAAGATTCAAACAATATATCGAATCTCATCTTTAAACTCTGTTTTACAATTGCCTTCGTGCTTCCAAAATATTAGGTATTTGTTCTAGTTTTGTTAATAAACGAGACAAACTGCTTAGACCATCTACATCAACAGTTAAAGTAATATAAGCCATATTTTCTTGTTTATTGCTTTGAGTTTGTAATGCATAAACGTGGGCCTTTTCATTTGCCAGTAAAGAAGTAATGTCCTTAAGTAATTCCGAACGATCAAATGCTTTAATCAGAATATCCACTACGTAATTCTCACGAGTAGCACTTCCCCAGCTTACTTGTAAGAAGCGTTGTTTTTGTCGCTCACTGGCATGAATAATATTAGGACAGTCTTGTCTATGTACTGACACCCCACGTCCTATAGTAATATATCCTACCACTGCATCTCCTGGAACGGGTTGACAGCATCGAGCCATAAAAGTTAACAAATTCCCTACACCTTCAATGCGTAAATCACTTCCCGTAACTTCAGGTTTTGAGTGAGGTTTGACAAATCGCTCTAAATTAAGTTCAGATGGCGTAGGAGGCGCAATTTTGCTAATAATCTGTCCTATCTTAATATCGCCACGTCCTAAGTTTGCATAAAGATCATCAAGTTTTTTGAAATGTAACATTGGCACAATTTCATTTAACTTATCCGATTTTATTCCTAAAGATTTTAACTCTTTGTCTAATAGTTCGCGACCTTCTTGAACATTACGGTCGTAATCTTGCATTTTAAACCAATGCAACACTTTGGCTTTTGCTCTAGATGTTTTTAAATAATTTAAGTGGGGGTTAATCCAATCACGTGAAGGTTTAATTTGTTTTCCAGTTAAAACTTCTACGCGATCCCCTGTTTTCAATTGATAAGTTAAAGGGACTATATGACCATTTATTCGTGCACCACGACATCGATGCCCTAAATCGCTGTGCACGTGATAAGCAAAGTCTAAAGGTGTAACCCCATGAGGTAAATCAAGAACATCTCCATCAGGAGTAAAAACATATACCCTATCCTCAAGAAATTCAGTAGTACTGCTTTCAGGAACTCCTTTGTTACTTGCCATTTCCCGATGCCAAGCCAGTACGTCACGTAGCCATTCGATTTTACGCTCATGACTTTCTTTTGGCTTACCACCACCTTCTTTGTATTTCCAATGTGCAGCTACACCCATTTCTGCTAAGTCATGCATCTGAAATGTTCGGATTTGCACCTCAAAAACCCTGCCTTCTGGCCCTTGAACCGCTGTATGTAATGATTGATAACCGTTAGGTTTAGGATGAGTAATGTAATCATCAAATTCTGCGGGAATTTGCTTCCAAAGCGTATGCACCATACCTAATACTTCATAACATTGAGGTTTAGTATCGACAAGTACACGTACCGCTGTAGCATCATAGATTTCATCAAGAGATACATTCTTACGTGTCATTTTTTTGTAAATGCTATGAATATGTTTGGAACGCCCATAAACAGCAAAATGCTCTATTCCACTCGCTTTAATTTGCTCATTCAATTGAGCAACAATAGCATCAACAAAACTATCTCGTTCCAACCGCTTTGCTTTCAGACCTTTTGCAATCGCCTTATAATCCTCCGGATGTAAATAGCGAAACGCAAGATCTTCCATTTCCCATTTAATAGCTCCTATTCCAAGCCGATTGGCCAAAGGAGCATATATTTCCATTGCTTCAGTAGCTAATTGTTTGCGTAATTCTTCAGATAAATGCGAGGCAGTTCTCAATACACATAAACGTTCGGCAAGTTTAATCAACACCGCCCGTACATCATCAACCATCGCTAATAACATTTTACGAATATTATCAATTTGCTGTTTATTTTGTGGATATTTGTTCAAAGCCTGTAAACTGTGCATAGCACTCATACGCTCTATGCCCTTTACCAACTTTGCAATGTTAGGACCTAATTGCTCGGAAACATCATCAACCGACAAGTCAGCATAATGCACGTTTTCAAAAATAATGGCTGCAGCAAGTGTCTCCTGATCTACTTCAAGATCTGCAAGCAAATCAGCCATAGATAAACCTTGTTGCAGACAAGACTGGCCTGTTTCTGTTGCATGTTCTTGCCCAGCTAATTGACTTAATGTACATGCAGCACGAATGAGCTCGAGATTATCCAAATAGCCTTTTGCACTTAACTGATGAAGCCATAACCCCACATCAATGCTACCATCGGCACATAATGGAATAGTGTCCTTTACTCTAACCATAAAATTTACCCTTTCTCAAACATCGCAATTGATTCAACATGAGCGGTATGAGGAAACATATCCATTACTCCTGCCTTTATCAATACATAACCTTTTTGATTCACTAAAATATCTGTATCACGTGCCAATGTTATAGGATTACATGATACATAAACAATACGTTCTGGATTGAGCAAATCAATTTGCTTCACAATTTCAAGTGCTCCTGATCGAGGAGGATCAATTAATATTTTGTTACATGGCTGTTGTACCAGCTTCTTTACTTCATTAACATCGTCTAAATTAGCAGCATAAAAATCCACATTTAAAAGACCATTTCTTTGAGCATTCATAGATGCTCTTTCAACCATAGTCTTACTGCCTTCTACACCGAGCACTTTGGAACAAAATTTAGCCATCGGAAGTGAAAAATTACCCAACCCACAGAATAAGTCTAGCACTATATCCGTACTTTTTAAGTCCATCAGTTGTAATGCAAGAACTACCATAGCACGATTTAACATGGAATTAATCTGCGTAAAATCAGTTGGATGAAAAGCGAATGAAATTTGAAAGTCTGGTAAGTAATAAGCTAAATACTCATTAGAATTAGGAGGATAAAAACAATAAACACTGTCTGGACCGCCTGGCTGAAGATAAATTTTATAATGATATTCTTCAGCAAATTTTTTAATTTTAAACTCATCGTCAGCAGTTAATGAAGTTAAGTTTCGAAAAATAAGAGCAACCTCATCATCTCCTGCTGCAACTTCAATTTGCGCAATGCAGTATTTATCGTCCATTGAGTCTATCAAATGCCTTAAAGGCAAAATGTCTGCATCAAGTTTTGCATTTAAAACAGGGCACTGAGTAATTTCAGTAATATATCGGGGGTTATTGCGCTCTCTAAATCCGATCATCGTGGCCTGTTTTTTTTCTACATAACGCACACTCAGTCGTGCTTTATTTCTATAATTCCAATAATTAGCAACTAAAGGTGACAAAACGGTCTGTGGTTTAGTATGACCATATCGTGATAATAAATCCAACAATTGATCTTGTTTGAAATGGATTTGTTCTTCCTGGCTTAGATGCTGTAGCGAGCAACCACCACACATTACATAGTGAGGGCACTTAGGTGTAACTCGAAGAGATGATGATTCAAGAATTTTTAGTAAAAAACCCTCATCAAAATCTTTTTTTACCCTCGTGTATTGGAACTCAACTAATTCACCAGGCAATGCCCCTTGGATAAAAGTCGCTTTACCATCAATACGTGCAATTCCCTTTCCATCATGACTTAAATTATCAATTCGAGTAGTTTGCACAACTGGATTCGTTTTGGACTTTGCTCTTCTCATCAAAATATTCTCATTAATAAATCTTTTAACTTCCTGAAAAAAGCATCATCTTAAAAAAACAGATCGATCTCTTTAGCATGCACAACAGAAAATGCTCTTTATTTGATCATAATCATTACAAAAGAGATCGCTTTTTTCAAAATGTTAGAGGTTATCATAGGCCTCGACTATTTGTCATGATAATTTGTCATAACAAAACCCATAATGCATAACATCATTACACTTTTCTTTTTAGCCACTCCCCTAACCTATATCTATCATATATTAAATTGTAACACTCACCTAAATAGGGGTGCTTGGGATGACCTATAAGTTTGTGTTTGGTTAAATTTAAATCATTTTAGAAATGGGCTTATTTATCAAACAATTCGTAGGCCTATTCACAGTGTTATCCACAGTTTTTGTGGATAACACTAAATAATTACGCGACTTTAAAGATGCCATAAATTCAATATAAATAAGGCTATATAAGGTCATGATTTAATAATGAATATGTGAAGAAAGAAGGTTATTTAAAAGTTATCCACAGGAAAACTTAAAGTGAACTAACTAGTGGGCTGAACATTTTATACAAAGAAAATATAAAAGAATAGTCTTGACATCATTTTTTTTAAATTTTTTTATTGGCATTTGATAATGACCTAAAAATGCAACATTTTCTTCAACAAAATCGCATCTTCAACATTATTATTATCTGTATAATATGCCGGTTTTATTTCAGCTTGTTCAAATCCCATGCTGTGATAAAGACTCAAAGCAATTTTATTGCTAGGTCTTACCTCCAAAACTACATATTCAATATGAGACAATTGGATCAATGAATTAAGGACATTTTGTAAGAACTTGCGTCCGTACCCTTGGGATTGATAGGACTTTGCAATACAAAAATTTAAAATATGAGAACAATTATTACTGATCCTACAAATTATATAGCCAATAATAACCGGCTTATCAGCGACATTTGTTTCAAATACACGACAATCGTAGCCTACACGCACACAATCTCTTAAGATATCTCGATTCCAAGGAGCAATATGAACATTTTTTTCAATTGCATACACAGCGTCTATATCTGCTTCAGTCATGCTACGAATACTAAATGTCATTTCTTGCTCCTCCTAAGAAAATAAATTGCTTGCCTGAGTGAATCATTCTCAACTCAGGCTGTGCAAAATGATAAAGTGTCTAAGACGCGCTATCCGTATTTTTCTTCTTTTTGGGCAAATAAAGATCTGTAATTGTTCCCTCAAATGCCTCTGCTGCTTGAGCAACCGTTTCAGAAAGCGTTGGATGAGGGTGAATAGTTAAAGCAATATCTTCAACGTCGCAACACATTTCAATGGCTAAAGAGGTTTCAGCGATCAAATCCCCTGCATTAACCCCAACAATTCCTGCTCCTAATATTCGCTTCGTATCTGGACAAAACAATAACTTTGTCATTCCTTCTTCGCGTCCCATACTCAGTGCCCGGCCACTAGCAGCCCAAGGAAAAGTGGCTTTTTCATAACGAATATTTTTTTCTTTAGCCTCTTTTTCAGTGAGCCCAGTCCATGCAAGCTCTGGATCAGTATAAGCAACACTAGCAATACATTTAGGATCAAAATAATGTTTTTTACCTGCAATAACTTCGGCAGCGATTTTTCCTTCTGGAATGGCCTTATGTGCTAACATTGGTTGACCTACAACATCGCCAATAGCAAAAATATGCGAAACATTCGTTCTTTGTTGATTATCTACTTTGATGAATCCCCGCTCATCAACTTTAACTCCGGCCTTTTCTGCATCAATCATTCCACCATTAGGTTTTCTGCCCACTGATACAAGGACTTGTTGGAAACAAAGTGGCTTGTCTGTTGCATGCTCTCCTTCCATAGAAACATAAATACCGTCTTTTTTAGCGTCTACTGCAGTTACTTTTGTTTTTAAAAGGAATTTAACCCCTTTTTTCTGCATCCGCTTTTGAAGAACATTGACTAAATCAGCATCAGCTCCTGGAATAAGTTGATCCATAAATTCAACTACAGTTACTTCAACCCCTAAAGATGAATAAACTGTAGCCATTTCTAAACCAATGATACCTCCGCCTAAAACCAATAAACTACCTTTAATATCTGCAAGTTCTAATGCGCCAGTAGAACTAAAGATTCGTTTGTCTTCAGGAATAAATGGTAAATTGATAGATTCAGAACCAACTGCAATAATCGCATTTTCGAACTCAACTTCCACCACTCCATCCTTGGTGGTAACGGTCACTTGATGTGTACCCGAAAATTTACCAACTCCAGCAATGACTTCGACTTTACGTTGTTTTGATAACGCTTTTAAGCCGCCCGTCAATTTAGAAACTACGGAGTTTTTCCAAGCAACAATTTTTTTATTATCAAGCTTAGGTTTGCCAAAACTAACACCTTGCTCAGACATTTCATGAGCCTCTTCAACAACCTTAGCTATATGGAGTAACGCTTTAGATGGAATGCAGCCAACATTTAAGCAAACACCACCAAGCGAATCATAACGTTCTACCAATACTACTTTTTTGCCTAAATCTGCTGCTCTAAATGCTGCCGTATATCCCCCAGGACCACTTCCTAATACAATGACATCTGTTTTTATTTGATTAGCCATTACAAGCCTCTTAAATTAGATATTATTAAAATCATTCACACAAAGGGTATCTCTACCCATTAATTGGAGTTTTTCCTCGCAAACTACAATAAAACTCGTCTTATATCACTTAAGCAATCACCAATAAAACGAGTAAAACGCGCTGCTTCTGCGCCATCAATAACTCGATGATCATAAGAAAGAGATAAAGGCAACATTAATCGTGGTTGGAATACACCATTTTCATAAACAGGTTTTATTTCTGAGCGAGATAAACCAAGAATAGCAACTTCCGGACTATTCACTATAGGGGTAAAAGATGTACCACCAATTCCTCCTAAACTAGAAATAGTAAAGCACCCTCCTGACATATCCGCTGGCATTAAACCTTTATCTCGAGCTTTTGTGCTCAAACGAGTCATTTCAATTGCAATTTCTGCAACACTTAATTGATCCGCATTTTTAATGACAGGCACTACTAAACCATTTGGCGTTTCTACTGCAATTCCAATGTTGCAATATTTTTTGTAAATAAGATTAATGCCTGAAGAGTCTAGGGATGCATTAAATTGAGGAAACTCTTTTAAGGCTTTACTAACTACAACACAAACAAATGCTAATAGGGTCAGTCTATATCCCTTTTCCTTAGCTTTTTCTGCCTCAGATTTTCTAAACGCCTCAACATCAGTAATGTCTGCCGCATCAAACTGAGTCACATGAGGTATAGTTACCCAAGAACGATGAACATTGGTTCCAGTGAGCCTCTTAATTTTATTCAGTGGCTTTGTCTCAACTTCACCAAACTGGGAAAAATCAATAGCAGGACTTGGGGGTATACCAAAAGTCCCAGTATTCGGTTGTGCACTTAGCCTTGCTTTTACATAAGCTTGAACATCTTCTTTAGTAATACGTGACTTGCGTCCACTACCTTGTATCTCAGTTAAATTTACTCCAAACTCTCGTGCTAATCGTCTTACAGCAGGACCTGCGGCTATAATTTGTGTTGACGCTGTACTCTCCGGAACAGCTTGAGTGTACTTAGGTATTTCAGGAACAACGGCAGATTGCTGAGAAGTAGAGATGGTTTCTTCTTCAGTTTTAGCTTCATCGTCTTTAACTGCTTCAGTTTCACTCTCTACTGTAGCTATTAAAATCTCATCACCTTCTGATACCTTATCACCCACTTTAACATTCAGCTTAGTAATTTTTCCTGCAACCGGAGAAGGAATCTCCATGCTAGCCTTATCGGATTCTAATGTAATTAGAGGCATATTTATTTCTATTTGATCCCCAACCGCGACCATAACCTCGATCACATCAACCTGAGTAGCACCTCCAATGTCAGGAACTTTAACCTTTTTTTCAGAACCGACTTGTTTTTCATTTGATTTTTTTTCTTGTTCCTTTTTCGTTTCAGACTGCTTCTCTTCTTTAGTATCTGATTCTTTTTTTTCAACAGTTGTAGATTCAGTTTCTTTGGCTGTTTCAGTTTCTTTTTCAACAGTAGCCAATAAAATCATATCTCCTTCCGATACTTTATCGCCTACATTAACACTCAGCTTTGTAATTTTTCCAGCAATCGGAGAAGGAATCTCCATGCTGGCTTTATCGGATTCCAATGTAATTAGAGGAGTATCTACTTCTATTTGATCTCCAACCTGAACCATAATTTCAATCACATCAACCTGAGTAGCACCGCCAATATCAGGAACTTTAACTTCTATTTCTTTTGACATTTCTTTCCTCAAATTTAGCCTAGGTAGAAATACAGCTATCCCCCAGAACAGATTGTTAATACATCAGAACTTACAGATTACGGCTTTTGCCCTCTCTCGATTATTTAATTCAATTCTAATGATTAACCGGATTCAATTTATCAGGATTAATGTTATAGCGTTTCATTGCATCCACAACCTTAGACTTATCCAGGTTTCCTTCAGCCACTAAAGCATTCAAAGCTGCCAAAACGATGAACTTAGCGTCAACTTCAAAAAAATGACGCAACTGTTGGCGCGTGTCACTTCTTCCATAGCCATCAGTTCCCAAAGTTACATAATGATTTGGAACAAAAGGACGAATTTGATCCGCATAAATTCTCATATAGTCAGTCGCAGCAATTACTGGGCCTGGTCTATCCTTTAATTGCTCCACCACATAACATTTTTGTTCTTTTTCTTGGGGATGCATTGCGTTATAACGTTCTACAGCTAAGCCATCTCGTCTTAATTCATTAAAGCTCGTCACACTCCAAACATCAGAAGTCACCGAATAATCGTCCTTTAACATTTTTGCTGCTTGAAGAACTTCACGCAATATTGTTCCACTGCCCATGAGTTGTACGTGATGCTTCGATTTTTTCTTGCTTGTTTGCAGTAAATACATTCCTTTTATAATACCCTCTTCTACTCCTTCAGGCATATCTGGATGCGTATAATTTTCATTCATTACAGTAATGTAATAGAAAATATTTTCCTGCTTTTCATACATACGATGCAATCCATTCTGAATGATCACCGCGAGCTCGTACGCATAAGTAGGGTCATAAGAAACACAATTAGGAATGGTAGAAGCATACAAATGACTATGACCATCTTGATGTTGTAAACCTTCGCCAGCAAGTGTGGTACGTCCAGCAGTACCACCAAGTAAGAATCCTCGTGCTTGTATATCTCCGGCTGCCCATGCTAAATCACCAATGCGTTGAAAACCAAACATGGAATAATAAATATAAAACGGAATCATCGTTAATTTATTCGAACTATACGATGTTGCTGCAGCGATCCATGAACAAAAAGCACCTGCCTCATTAATTCCTTCTTCTAAAATTTGTCCATCGCGTGCTTCCCGATAAAACATGACCTGCTCATGATCGACTGGAGTGTAAAGTTGGCCAACAGGTGAATAAATACCTATTTGTCTGAATAATCCTTCCATACCAAAAGTTCGACATTCATCTGGAACAATGGGAACAATTCGTGAGCTAATTTCTTTATTTTTCAACAAAGTTGAAAGAATGCGAACAAAAGCCATAGTTGTAGAAATTTCTCTATCTCCCAGTCCTTTAGTAATTGAAGAAAAGTCTTCTAAAGGTGGGGTTTTAAGGGGGTCTACGTGAGTAGAGCGTGCTGGTAAATAGCCGCCTAAAAGTTCCCTTTGCTTTTTAATATACTTAATTTCAGGACTATCATCTGCAGGCTTATAAAAAGGAATATCAGCAATCTTATCATCACTGATAGGAATACTAAATCGATCTCTAAATACTTGCAGTTGCTCTACAGTCATCTTTTTTTGTTGGTGAGTAATATTTTGTCCTTCACCAGCAGCCCCCATACCGTAGCCTTTTATTGTTTTTGCTAAGATAACTGTTGGAGTTCCTTTATGCTCAACTGCTTTAGCATATGCGGCATAAACTTTTTGCGAATCATGGCCACCTCTATTTAAGCGCCAAATTTCCTCATCCGTATAATTTTCAACCATTTTCCTTAATTCTGGATAATGATTAAAAAAATGTTGTCTTACATAAGCCCCGTTATTTGCCTTATAAGCTTGATAATCTCCATCGACACACTCTTGCATCCGTTTTTGCAACCAGCCATCTTTATCACGGGCCAATAGTGGATCCCATCGTCCTCCCCATATAACCTTAATTACATTCCACCCGGCACCACGAAATAATCCTTCTAATTCTTGAATAATTTTGCCATTGCCTCGAACAGGACCATCTAAACGTTGCAAATTACAATTTATAACAAAAATGAGATTATCTAATTTTTCTCGAGCAGCAATACTTAAAGCACCAACAGATTCAGGCTCATCCATCTCTCCATCACCAAGAAAAGCCCATACTTTTCTATTCTCTGCTTTTATGAGTCCTCTATTTTCCAAATATTTTAAAAATCTTGCTTGATAAATAGCTTGTAAAGGCCCCAATCCCATTGATACAGTAGGAAATTGCCAAAACTCGCCCATAAGCCAAGGATGGGGGTAAGATGATAAGCCATCGACCTCAACTTCCTGTCTGAATTTACTTAATTGTTTCTCTGTAAGTCGTCCTTCTAAAAACGCGCGCGCATATATCCCCGGAGCAGAATGGCCCTGCATATAAATTAAATCACCACAACTTTCATTATTAGAACCTTTAAAAAAGTGATTAAATCCTGTTTCATATAAGGTAGATGCAGACGCATACGAAGCAATATGTCCGCCGAGCTCTGCTGCATATTTACCAGCACGTAACACCATAGCCACTGCATTCCAGCGGATTAAAGCACTGATTCGTTTAGCAAGTCCCTCATCGGGAGGCATTTGTTTTTCTTCATGAGGCTTAATGGTGTTTCTGTAAGGCGTATTAATCGAGCTGGATAAATTTACGCCTTCTGTGTTTGCTTTATTAAGAAGCTGTTTTAAAAGAAATGCACCTCTTTCCGGACCATCATTGATCAATACAGCTTGCAGGGCATCCAGCCATTCACGTGTTTCTACAGGATCCAAATCTAAATTATTTTCATTTGCCATGAAAGTGTTCCCCGAAATCTATTAAGTACAATTAGGTACAGTTTGTAATTTTTTTGGAATTACTCCAGCACAACTTTGCTTACAAACAGTCAAGTCTGACAAGCAGTCACAAGTTACTTTGCGGCATTGTAGTGGATCGCGATAAGAATTCAACTCACGCATCACTTTTTTGCCTTCAACTTTTCTTTCGTGCACATATTTTTCAAAATCACTAGCAGCTGTAGTTTGAGATACAGCAGAACAAGTTGGGCAATTATCAATACAATTTTTCTTACAAAACTCAAAATGCTGCATGCAGGTCATATTGCACTGTGCTATAGCCCGTTCCTTAAGTACATTTTGCCGCATTCCTTGACAACCCAATAGGTGAAGCAATACAACACAACACAATAATCGCAAAAAAAAGCTCATATAAATATCCGTTATAAGCTACATCCAAGAAAATAATGTAAATAAAGCAATAAAGACCAACATAACAATAATTGCATGCTCCACTAAACTTTCGGCTGCGGGCATTGATATTTCGTCCATGTCATTGCTTCTAACCGCTTGCAACCCACAATCTCGTAACATCTCAGAATTGATTTCTGGTTTTGCAAAAAGAAAACGAGTAAATAAGGAAATACCTCGTTGAAAATTTCCCACAAGCAAAAAAAGAATTACTGTAAGTCGTGCGGGTATCCATTCAAGCAGATCCGTGATTTCATTTGCTTGTTCATGAACAGTATTAAATTCTCGGCATAAAGTAATCAAGCGGTAAGCTAGCGCTCCAATTGGCCCAGCAACAATGAACCAAAATACAAGAGAAAATAACTGTCTGTTTGCGCAGATAAAATAATCTGCTATTAGCTCCTGATCACTTTTAGCCTCTGAGTGGGTGACTGGATAGAATATATTTTGAGGTCCTAAACAATAGAAAAAAATTAAAATACTTAAAATCAAACCCATTAAACCAAAAAAAATAGGGTGCAATAATAAGTAGATAATTAACGCCACCAGTAATAGAGGTATTACTATTAAAGCCAGGAGCGCCCAAGGATTGGCAAAAAAACTATTCTTATCCGCCCTGCTTTTTATCTTTTGATAATAACTAGTAAACCAATAAAATCGTTGATAAGAGGCTGTATGAATCAAGAATCGTTCACAAAATAGACATAAAAGTATTACTAATAATTTCATTATTTAATCCTTACGCATTTTATCAGATAAGGCTATAGGCGTTGGGTATTTCAACACAACAAAATATGATGAAACAATAAACGTTAAAATAGTCGTTGCTTGGATCAAATTTGATGCTTTATCGGAAATGAGCTGTGTACTCAATGCAATGCTTGCCACAAGCAATGAGAACTCACTTGCCTGCCCCAATCGAACTCCAACTTCTTTTGCAACCTGTTTTTTTTCACCGGATTTGTTAAGAAGAAAATAAAACAAAAGAGGTTTAATAAGTAGAATTAAAGCAGATAAGATCAAAGCAGGCATAACAATTTGCTTCGCCAAATCAAAATTAAAAGTCGCTCCAATTGAAAAGAAGAACATCACTAAAAAAAAGTCTCTTAATGGCTTTAAGCTTTCTGCAATAAAAAGAGAAATAGGACTAGCCGCTAATGCTACTCCGGCAATAAAGGCACCTATATCTTCTGACAAACCTATTGTTTGTGCGAGAACAGATAAACCAAGACACCAACCAATAGACAATAGAAATACATATTCTTGAGTTCTATCAAAGCGGGCAAGTAAACGTATCAAAACATATTTTTCAACTGCAAAAGCAAAAAGGCAAAGCGCAGGTAAAGCAATACCAACTAACATAATATCATCAAAAGAGAGACCACTCCTGTGTTGGGCGCCATTAATCAAGATTAATACAATTATTGCAATGACATCTTGCATTAATAGCACACTAATCATGACTTCGCCTGTGTGTTGATGATGTAAAATAGTAGTGGGTAATAATTTCAAGCCAATAATTGTACTTGAGAACATCATGGAACCACCTAAAATCCATGACTCAGCTACAGTTAATCCAAAAAATCTTCCAATCCAATATGCAGTTACAGCAAAAAGTATGGAGCTAATTAAAGCAATCCAGGTTACTTTTCTCAACATGTGGATTAGATTTTGCGGCTGTAAGTGCAATCCAAGGAGAAATAGAAGAAATACAATGCCAACATCGCCAATTTGCTTCACAACACTAATGTCAGATACAAGCTTCAACCCCCAAGGTCCAAGCATTGCTCCAAGTAGAATATAAGCAACTAATAAAGATTGTTTGGTATAAAGAACCAACGTAGATAAAAATGCAGCGCCTGCGAAAATTAAAAAAATGGTGTAAAACACAGAACCATCATGCATTGATCAAGTACCTTATTAATGTTTATCAGCCAAAAAATTTAGAAAATATTATCATGAATCAAACAAAACATTAATGATTAATGTTCACACTGTTTTGTTTCATCCAGACTACACTATTATTGTTACAATATTAGTATCTTGAAATATAGACGCAATAATTTTATCTATTTATCCGCAAATTAGCTATCTCTATATTCCATTATTCAATCAAATCAAAACGGAAAATGATCCTCTCACTCCATTAACTGCTAACTTACGCTTTAAATTGTCCGCTGTATTTTTTGATCCCAATGGTCCTACCCTAACAATGTAGTTTCGGCCATAGCGTTCTATAGAAACAGGTAATGCTGTAATACGCGCCAACTTTTCTTTTAAGTGTTTTGCAGAAACCTCTGTTGTAAAAGCTCCTGCTTGTATGTAATAACGAGCTTGTCTTGGTCCTGCCAAGGTTTCTATTTCAACATTAGCAGTCCCTTTAGGGAACACACCCAGTTTTAAGGCCGCTGCATAAGATAAATCAATAATCCGATTGGAGTGAAAAGGTCCCCGGTCATTCACTTTAACTATAGCCTCTTTCCCGTTATCTAAATTTTTTACTTTTATATAAGTAGGCAAAGGTAACGTCTTATGGGCTGCAGACATAACATACATGTTATAAGGCTCACCACTTGAAGTTCTTTGTTTATGAAACTTGGTTCCATACCAAGAAGCAACTCCTCGTGTTTTATAGCCTGATGAATTTCTCATCACTTGATAGGAGCGCCCATCAACTGAATATTCACCGGGATTACCATATCGACTCAAAGGTTCTTTTGTCGGAACAGGCTCTTTAAAACTGATTTTCCTCTGCTTTGCTGGTGCTCCATCCTGAAATTGTGTATATCGATTTGTTCTATTCTTATAACGGTTATAAATTGAATTATTCGTACTTTGAGATGCATTTCGTGTAGATTTTTTTCCGCCGGAGGACGCCGTATTGGGAGGCTGATTTGTAGTTTGACATCCTACTAATAAAATTGTCATAGCAATAAGTATCTTTCGCATATTTACCATTTCGAATAATTATTATTTTTGGCTAATATACCGAAATATAACTTAATTTCGAAGAATTATTTTCAATAGAAAAAAATTTCATTATTTTTCACATGTCCTTTTGTTGCATGGAAAAGGGTGTGGTAACATAAGCAAATTTTTGTAATTACATTAGGCAATAACATGACAAGAACAACGTCTATTCTTTTAACCACATTGTTTATCATCACTTTATTTGTACAGTCAACTCATTTGATGGCTGATGAAGGTACGTTACCCCCAAAACCTACAGCAAATTTAGACAGACCATCCCCTACAGTTATGAATAAACCGTTAGTAACTCCTGCAGCGCCTATTCTTAATGCTAAAGCGTACATATTAATTGATGTAAATAGTGGAAAAATCATTGCTGAAAAGAACAGTGACGAACGATTACCACCTGCTAGTTTAACTAAGATGATGACCTTATATGTTGTCTCTAACGCCCTTCATCATGAACAAATCCATCTCAATGATAATGTTAGAGTAAGCCGTGAAGCATGGAAAATTGGTGGTTCACGTATGTTTATTAAAGAAGGACAACAAGTACCTGTAGAGGATTTGCTGAAAGGGATTATCGTTGACTCTGGAAATGATGCATGTGTTGCTATGGCAGAGCATATCGGTGGAACTGAAAACTCCTTTACAGATCTCATGAACCAACAAGCCCAGAATTTAGGAATGAAAAACAGCCACTTTACTGACAGCACTGGATTGCCCGATCCTAACTTATATACTACGGCTAAAGATTTAGCGATTCTTGGTAGAGCATTAATTATTGACTTCCCTCAATACTATGAATGGTACAAGCAAAAATGGTTTACCTACAATGGTATTCGCCAACCGAATAGAAATAGATTGTTGTGGCGTGATAATCAAGTAGATGGTATAAAAACAGGCCATACAAACGAGGCAGGTTTTTGTTTAGTCTCTTCTGCAAAACGCGACAATATGCGCTTATTAGCAGTAGTTTTAGGCGAGCCCACTGATTCATCTCGTGCAGATGATAGTGAGAAACTACTTAACTATGGTTTCAGATTTTTTGAAACACATCAACTTTATAAATCCGGTCAATCAATTACAGAGCTACCTCTGTACAAAGGACAAATAGATAAGGTAGCTGTAGGGCTAAATGAAAATCAGTACATCACTATTCCAACTGGGCAATATCAACGTCTCAATATTACAACTAAAATACCTTCTTATCTTGAAGCTCCAATTAAGAAAGGAGATAAAATAGGTGAATTAGTTGTACAATTTGATAATAATGTTGTATCTACTCAAACTCTTTATGCGCTGCAAGATGTTGAGTCTGGGGGCTTTTTTACTCGAACCAAAGATTCTATACGCTTGCTCTTTAAAGGATGGTTTGGTTCTTAAGGTTTATAAAGGATGACTAAAGAAACATTCATTGATTTTCCCTGTTACTTTCCTATAAAAATAATAGGGAATAATTCACCTTTTTTTCTGGAGGAAATTAGGCAAATTACCTTAACCCATTTTCCTAATACAGCTCAAGATGCATTGACACACAAAATGAGTAATAACTCTAATTACTTGGCGATCACAGTTTCAGTATTCGTTGAAAATCAAGAAAGTCTTGATGCATTTTATCGAGCCCTTACTCAGCATCCAGAAGTAAAGATGGTTCTATAATGAAAATACGACAGCTAGGTATTCAAAATTACGATGATGTTTGGCTGCAAATGAAAGATTTTACGCAGAGCCGCCAAACTACCACTGAAGATGAGCTTTGGCTGCTTGAGCATTTTTCTGTATATACTCAAGGTCAAGCAGGAAAGCCAGAACATATCTTAAATCCGACTAACATACCTATAATACAATCTGATCGTGGAGGACAAGTCACTTATCATGGACCTGGCCAACTTGTGGCCTATATTTTAATGGATTTAAGAAGAAAAAATTTAGGTATCAGATCATTAGTCAGCAAATTAGAACAAATTTTAATCTCTGTTCTTGAACAATACAAAATTGAAGGATCGATTCGATGTGGGGCCCCAGGAGTCTATGTCAAAGAACAAAAAATTGCATCTATAGGTTTAAGAGTAAAAAATGGTTGTACTTATCATGGAATTGCACTTAATGTTAATATGAATTTGAAACCATTTTTGGGCATTAATCCTTGTGGATTTGAAAAAATGGAAATGACTCAGATAAGTCATTTCTATCCTACGGCACAATTAGATGAAGTCAGCCAGCATTTTGTGCAGTATTTTTTACAACAATTCTATCCTTAGTGACACATGAACTTGTTCATAGACTATGTACAACCACTTACAGACTGGTTGCAACAAAACCCTCACTGGTCTTTATTTATAACCTTTCTTATTTCATTAGCAGAGTCATTAGCAATCATAGGAAGTATAGTGCCTGGAAGTGTTACAATGACTGCTATAGGAATTCTCGCGGGTTCAGGAGTCATGCGCGTCGACCTTACTTTATTGGCAGCTATTTTAGGTGCCGTAGTAGGCGATAGTTTAAGCTATGCACTAGGTTACTATTATAGTGAGCAATTAATTGACATTTGGCCATTTAAGAAATACCCCAAATGGTTACAATATGGTAAAGACTTTTTTAAAGCTCATGGGGGGAAAAGTGTTCTGATAGGCCGTTTTGTAGGCCCCTTACGCTCTATAATTCCGGTTATTGCAGGAATACTGCATATGAAACAATGGCATTTTTTTGTTGCCAATGTTTTATCTGCTATAGGATGGTCTCTTTTATATGTAATGCCCGGAGTCATTCTTGGTGCAGCAAGTCATGAGTTATCTACTGAGAACGCGACACATTTATTTGTATTAATCCTTATACTTCTTGCTGGAATTTGGCTTATCAGCTTAATATTTAAGTGGCTCATTAAGCAATTAAATTCCTTCTTGAAATTATCACTACATAATTTATGGATAACATTTAAAAATAATTCATTACTAGCTTCTGTATATCAAGCAATTACCCCGAAAGATGAAAAAGACCACTATCCTACAGCATCTTTAGTACTTATTACTCTTTTTTGTCTCATCAGTTTTATTATCCTTCTAGTTTTAACAATTAAGACATCATGGCTATCTTATATCAATTTGCCCATTTATTTATTTCTTCAAAGTTTTAATACAACGTTACTTAAAACTTTTTTTATTTTTTGTACCCAACTTACTAGCACAATAACCATTGTTAGTTTTTTCATTATTAGTTCCTGCTGGTTTCTTTACCAGAATAAAATTTCTACAGTAATTTATTTATTCAGCCTTGTTATTTTTAATTGTCTTCTCGTATTCATCTTAGCATTCTCCGTATATGTACCAAGACCTACTGGAATTTTAGTGGTTATGCCTGGTTCCTCTTTTCCAGCAATTAATCTTGAAATTGCTACAGCATTATATGGATTCGTCTTATTTTATATAAAAAATACTTATGATCTCTTTACGAATGCCCTTAAGTCTCTAATATTTACAATTTTAGGCTTAAGTGGTTTAGGCTCTATTTATTTAGGGGATTATTGGTTCACAGATATTATTGCATCTTATTTTGCAGGTGCAACAATCTGTCTTATTCATTGTCTGATTTATAGAAAAACAAACTTTAATCTTACAAAAACATCTTTTTCTTTAGCGGTATTTTCACCTTTTTTTATCAGTATTATTTTATTTTCATTATTATCCACCTCCTATAATTTCCAAAAACTATCCTATAACCACACCCCATACCATCAACAATATACCTTAAGTGAAAAGACATGGTGGCAACAAAAAAAACCCATATTGCCAATTTACCAATTAAGTAGAATTGGAAAAAGGATCAGTCTATTTAATTTACAATATGCTGGGGATTTATATTTATTCCAACATAGCCTAGAAGAAAATGGATGGGAGTCACATTTGGATTCATTTTTTTCCAATTTATTGATGCGTATGGATAAAGAACCTCATAGTGTTAAATTACCATTATTAACTCAACTCTATGAAAACAAACCGCCAGTATTAATAATGACCTATACCGAGAAACAATCTGATTTAACTTTAGAATTAAGAATCTGGGAGTCTAATTATACTTTATTGAAATCAAATAAACCTTTATGGATAGGTAGCATTCATTCATCCGTATCTGTTTCTAAACAAAAAAATAGGGGTGCTTTTAAAGAACCTATTAATCCACTTCATTATATACTTAAAAACGAGGAGACTTTCGCTGTGAAACAAATCATGCTTCCCGAAGCGATAGTTAAAACAACACGATATCCTGTACAACCAAGTATTATTCTTGTAAAACAAAAAAATCTATACTCCAACTAAACTGAGGCAACTTCACTATACACCAATTAAAAATACTGTTATAACTATATGGTTTATAGGAATAAATATAAGGCTTATTGCTCATCAATGTCCTTAGCTTTGTGCGCGACGTAAGCAGAGGGAAAGCAATTGTCAATAGACCCTAATTTTAAGAGTATCTCTTGATATGTATATCATTGCAAAATTAATCCAAGATTTTTTTCCATTAATTGCTTTAATACTCCTAATTATTGGCATAAAAAAAAGTGCCATCTATTACATGATTTCAGCTCTTTGGCTAAGCCTGATAGCTATGTTGATTCATCTCCAATTCTCAGGTAATCAAATTTTTGGCACTTATTTTAACTATTATAATGCGGCAATATATTCCTCTAATTTGCTTATATTGTTGATTACCTTAATTTACGTGATCTCACATTTAAGTAATGGGAGTACTTTGAAATATGTATACAGCTTTGTTAATGCATTTCTAGTTGTTATTGCACTTTTAAGTATTATTAATCTTTGGTTGAATGCCTTTTTTATTGAAAATAAAATGGAGGGAACTCCTATAATACAAGTTGCGCTTATTAATAAACCTGATTATTGCAAAAGTAAATATGTATTTTATAAAGTTAATCTTGATAGTTCTATCATGTATCTCTGTCCTAATTATTATGGTTTAATACCATCTGTAGGACATTTAGCAGTAAGCCCTGATTTTATTGCTGCGCAATTACCGTTATCGATAAAAAAACAAATGTTAATAAAGCATAAAAAAGAATGAAAAAGAAGTTCAGTGGTAAATGTATGAGCTAGGTTTGATAACACGGGAAGACAAATTGTTCTTTGGATTATTATTTGATACCATGTCAAAATTTTATAATTTTAGTATTTACATGAAACGAGTATATGCTCTTATTATGATAGTATTTAGCTTTAATAGCTATGCTATGGCACCTAAGCTTAATTGGGATCAAGCTGTTGATCGTGCTGTAAAACGCTATGGTTTAAGAGTTGAACCTCAGTTAAAATCCTATTTTTCTAGAGCCGGGATCAGTTATCCTCCTCGAGAGGTAGCTTTACTTGCCTTTAAATCTGAAAGAAAGGTAGAGCTTTGGGCAAGAAACTCGAAGCAATCTTGGAAACATATTCATGATTATCCACTAACAGGTTTTAGTGGACGATTAGGGCCTAAATTACGTGAAAATGACAAACAAATTCCTGAAGGTGTTTATAGGTTAGTTAATTTTAACCCATTTAGTAGCATGCACCTATCCATGATGATTAATTATCCTAATAATTTTGACAGACAAAAAGGTTATCAGGACGGAAGACGACAATTAGGAAATAACATCTTTATCCATGGCAAAAACTTATCTGTAGGTTGTTTGGCTATTGGTGATCTTGCAATTGATCAGCTATTTATTTTAGCAAGGCGTGTTGGATTAAATAATATTCAAGTGATTATTGCACCTAATGATCTTCGCAAGAAAAAGCCATCCACATCAACATTTGCACAACCAAGATGGCTTCCCGAATTATATAAACAAATTGCAGAGTCATTAAAACCTTTTGGGAAAAGCAATTATACTGCTTAAACGCAAAATGCTCCCTAACCTTTAGGCAAAGAAGTCAAAAAGTCTGAAACCTCTTTAGGGGTTAATTCATAATGCTGGCCTCGAGATAAATATCGTGGCATAGTAATCATTCCATAGCGAATTCGAATCAGACGACTTACTTCAACACCTTGTGACTCCCACAGACGTCGCACTTCTCTATTTCGGCCTTCATTTAAAGTCACATGATACCAACTATTTGCACCCTCCCCACCACGAAACTCTAAACGAGTAAATTTTGCCACTCCATCATCTAACTCAACTCCTTTAATTAAATTATTTAAAGCTTCCTGAGAAACCTGTCCATGGACCCTAACAGCGTATTCTCTCTCTAATCCATATTTAGGATGCATTAATTGATTAGCGAGTTCACCAGAATTAGTAAAAATAAGTAAGCCTGAAGTATTTAAATCCAAACGCCCTACTTGTACCCAACGACCTTGTCTTAAATGAGGCAAATGATCAAAAACAGTTTTTTCAAATTTGGGATCATGACGGCTTGAAATCTCTCCTACTGGCTTATGATAAAGTAAAATTCGTACGTTCTTTTTAACTTTTAGTGGATTAGGAATCAATTTTCCTTTTACGGTAATTTTATCCTCAGCACTCGCTGAATCACCCAATTTCACCGGTTTTCCGTTGACTTGAACCCAGCCATTTTCAATCCAGCGCTCCATTTCACGTCGAGACCCCAGGCCTGCTTGGCTTAATATTTTTTGCAACCTATAGCTGTTCATTCAGTAATATACTCTTCTTCGTTAGAATTATGTAAAGTTAAGGTTTCCATAACCTCTGGTAAGGATGGAAGCTCATTTAAATATTGTAAGTTAAAATAATTTAGAAATTCTCTTGTTGTAGTATAAACAGCAGGCTTACCTGCTACATTTTTATAACCAGAAATACGAATCCATTCTCTTTCCAATAAGGTTTTTATAATTTGGCTATTTACTGCTACTCCTCGCAACTCCTCAATATCTGCTCGAGTTACTGGTTGCTTGTACGCAATAATTGCTAATGTTTCAAGCAAAGCACGTGAATATTTTGTGGGTTTTTCTATTTGCAAACGTGCTACCCAACTACTGTATTCTTTTTTTGTTTGGATGATAAAACCTGTTGCAACTTGGACAAGATCAAAAGATCGTGACGAATAATCTTCTCTTAATTCGTTAATAACAGTTATCAGTTGTTCTCTTGATGGTCTTGGTCTCTCATCAAAAACTTCTAATAAGCGCTCTACAGATAAAGGCTCATTAGAACTTAGAAGTAATGCTTCAATGATGCTTTTTAATAACTTATCATCCATTATTTATGCTGCCTGTAATAATATGGAAGCAAATGCTTCATTTTGGGTAATAACAATTAAGGATTGTCTCGACAATTCTAAAATGGCTAATAAGGAAACAATAAGCCCCTTTCTTCCTTCTTCTAAAGTAAATAACTGTTTAAATTCCAGAACAGGATACTCCTGCAGCTTGAGTAAGATACTGCTCATACGCTCTCGAACTGACAAAGCTTCGCGAGAAATTTGATGATGGCTCACGTGCTCTTCTCTTTTCATTAACGCAATCATTGCTTCAACTAAATCCTCTAATTCAACTTCCGGATGGACGATGATTCGCTCAAGTTCAGCTGGAACTATTTGGATTAAGAAGTGATCGCGCTCTTGTCGAGGAAGAGCATCAAGCAATTCTGCAGCACATTTTATTTGCTCATACGCTTGTAATCTCCGCACTAAAGCCATGCGTGGATCTTCGTCCTCCTCATCGTCACCTTTTGGAGGGGCTGGCAATAAGAGTCGTGACTTAATTTCAGCAAGCATTGCAGCCATCAATAAATAGTCGGCTGCAAGCTCCAATCTCCGGCATTCCATCAACTGAATGTAATGCAAATATTGCTTTGTAATACTCACAATAGGAATATCTAATATATCAATATTTTGCTTTCGAATCAGATATAAAAGTAAGTCAAGCGGACCACTAAACGACTCCAGTAATACTTCAAGCGCATCGGGCGGAATATATAAATCATCAGGTAACTCAGTAAGTTCTTTACCTGCAACTACGGCTTTAATTTCTGGCTTAATTGATAATTCAATGTCCATTCAAACTCTTTAATAATCGAGTCCCATAACTTCTCTGACAGTACTCAAATTTTTACAAGCTACTTCTCGTGCTGATTCACTTCCCTCAGAAACGATTCGTTTTACTGAGCCTAAATCAGACTCATATTCAGTAATCGCTTCTTGAATGGGTTTTAACTCTTTATTAATACTATCAACAACAGGTCTTTTACATTCAATACAACCAATTCCAGCAGTACGGCATCCTGTCTGAACCCAATTTTTAACTTCCTCATTGGAGTATATTTTGTGAAATTGCCAAACTGGACATTTTTCAGGCTCTCCTGGATCTGTTCGCTTTACTCGCGCTGGATCTGTTGGCATAGTTAATATTTTCTTTTCTACCTGTTCAGGAGGTTCTCTTAGCATAATGGTATTATGATAAGACTTAGACATCTTTTGTCCATCAAGACCAGGCATTTTAGCCGTTTCGGTAAGTAATGGATGAGGCTCAGGTAGGATGATTTTACCACTACCTTCTAAATACCCCAATAAACGCTCTTTATCACCAATGGATAAGCTTGACTGGTCCTCCAAAAGAGCTTGGGCTGTCTTAATTGCGTCGTGGTTTCCAAGCTCTTGAAATTGCCGACGTAACTCGCTATAGAATTTACTGTTTTTCTTACCCATTTTTTTTATAGCTTCAATTGCTAACTCTTCAAAATTAGGTTCTTTACCATAAAGGAAGTTAAAACGACGAGCAATTTCTCGAGTAAGCTCTATATGAGAGACTTGATCTTCACCAACAGGAACATAATCTGCATGATAAATCAAAACATCAGCACTTTGTAATAAAGGATACCCTAAAAAACCGTAGGTTGCTAAATCCTTTTCCTTTAGCTTTTCTTGTTGATCTTTAAAAGTTGGAACCCTTTCTAACCACCCCAAAGGAGTAATCATGGATAAAAGTAAATGCAACTCCGCATGTTCTGGAACCCAAGATTGGATAAAAATTCGTGATAACCCAGGATTAACGCCACAAGCTAACCAATCAATAATCATATCCCAAAGATGTTTTTCTATAAATCTAGGCTCATCATATTGAGTCGTTAATCCATGCCAATCTGCAGCAAAAAAGAAGCAATCATATTGATGTTGTAAGTTAATCCAATTTTTTATTACCCCATGGTAGTGTCCAAGATGTAATCTTCCACTGACACGCATTCCAGAAACAACTCGTTTATTGGAACTAAATAATACTGACATCAATATCCTCTTTTAATGATTTTATTTAACATAACTCTCAACTTTTTTAGACTTTTCAGGAGCATACGACGCAGGTGTCCAACCCGAGATTGAACCCTAATACATGCAAATACGTCCCCGTTCACGAAAAAGTTGAAAATCGCCTCAATTTATTTAAAGGGCTCAGGATCGCCTTTACCCTCTCTTATGATTACTGGATAATCACCGGTTAAATCAACTACAGTTGTCGGTTCTTGTCCACAGTGACCACCATCAATTACTAAATCAATTTGATTTCCTAAAAGATCTCGAATTGCTTCAGGTTCACTTAATGGTGCTTTAGCACCCGGAAGAATTAAGGTAGTACTCATCAAAGGCGCCTCCAGACATTCTAATAATGCAAGTGTAATTACATTATCTGGAACACGTAAGCCCAAAGTTTTTCTTTTAGGGTGAAGCATAAGCCGCGGCACTTCATGCGTGGCATTAAGGATAAAAGTATAGGCACCAGGAGTAAATGCTTTTAATAATCTAAATATAGGATTCGATACCCGAGCATAAAGACCAAGTTGGGAAAGATCACGACAAACAAGAGTCATATTGTGATTTTTATCCAATTGTCGTAATCTTCGTATACGCTCAAGTGCTGACTTATTACCTAAGCCGCAACCTAATGCGTAGCCAGAGTCGGTAGGGTAAACAATGATACCACCGTCTTCAATTATATTTACGGCCTTTCGCAACAAGCGTGCTTGAGGATTATCAGGATGTAATGCAAAAAACTGACTCATAAAGTCCCCTGTTCAATGTTCCATTCATGCCAAATAGGCGTACAATTTGCTGGTAGCAGCTTCTGGCCACCGAGATTTACACGAGAATGGCTATCACTATGATAGTCTGATCCAGAAGAAGCCAATAAATGAAACCGCAAACTGGTTGCAGCCATTTCATTAACTTCATTAAGTGTCATTTCTCCCGACACTACCTCTATACCAACACCACCAGCCTCTTTAAATTCGTTAATTAACTCATGCAATTTAGATCGCGTCAATCCGTATTTAAGTGGATGTGCAATCACTGCTTGCCCACCTGCCGCTTTAATTCCCTCTACTGCCTCTTGAACAGTCAACCACAAGGTAGGCACATAAGCTTTTTTACCTCTTCCTAAATATTGCTTAAATGCTGAAGCAAGATCTCGAGCTTTACCTTCATTAACTAAAAGTTGAGCAAAATGAGGCCGACCTACACGCGTGTGCCCAGCTAATTCACAAGCTTTGGAATAAGCATCGGTGATACCTACCGAATTTAATATTGTGCCTATTTGCCGCGCACGCTCCACTCGGCTTTGATTTTGGCGCTGAATAAGCTCTAGTAGACTTGTCGTATGGTGAATTTGATAACCTAAAATATGAAGTTCGTGTTTTTTCCAACGTACGCTGATTTCTATCCCATTAATTATCTTAATTGAGGTATTCGTAGCCGCCTGTAATAACTCTGGATAACCCGCTACTGTGTCATGATCAGTAAGTGACAAACACCGAAGCTTTTGGTTTTGTGCTTTTTGTATCAATGCTTTTGGAGTTAAGGCCCCATCAGAAAAATTACTATGACAATGAAGATCGATCATGGATGTATGTTATATAACAAAAAAATGATTGTATCATAAATCTTGCAGAAGATGAGTGTTCTGCACTATTCTTGTGTGCCTATACTTCACCTTATCGAAAATAAAAATAAAATGAAAGTAACGGGCATCCACTCTCCTCCTTGTGAGAGCTCTCTAGATTTTTGGCCCAACACTATCATTTTAGGATATCCTTCGCTAAATTTAGCGATAATCCTTTGGGTGAGAAGGTATAAAAAATACTATACTCATAATATATAAATTACTGGTTGAGGAAAATCCAAAAATAATGATTCATAATGTTCATCATGTTAAGTTATGCCGTAAATCAATTGCTGCACGAAATGACAAACAAGCTAATTTTCTTGATGCAATTGATCGTTTTGCAGTAACTTTTGCAGTTGGCCCTGCAGGCACTGGAAAAACTTACTTAGCGGTTTCTAAAGCGATACAATGTTTTGAAAAAGGTGAGGTACATCGGTTGATTTTTGTAAGACCCGCAGTAGAAGCTGGTGAAAAGTTAGGTTTTCTACCAGGAGATTTAGTGGAAAAAGTGCTTCCTTATTTAAGACCTATTTATGATGCCTTATATGAAATGATTGGTTTTAAAGAAACCCAAAAATTAATTCAAACCGATACTATTGAGGTTTTACCTTTAGCATTCATGCGTGGACGTACTCTTAACGAATCATTTATTATTCTTGATGAAGCCCAAAATACTACCATCATGCAAATGAAAATGTTTTTAACTCGCATAGGTTTTGGTTCAAAAGCAGTCATAACCGGGGATATGACCCAAGTAGATTTACCCAAAGGTATTGATTCTGGGCTTGCTCATGCAGTAGGATTATTCAAAAAAATACCTGAAATCAGTATTCATACTTTCACGAGTCGGGAGGTTGTCCGACATCCGTTAGTCTCTAAAATTGTTGATTGCTATGACCATGCATCAGCCGGAAAAACTAAATGAATTATTACATCGATATACAAAATGCAACTGCTGAATCTCTTCCTATCAATGAAGACCAATTAACCCACTGGGCCTTACTCACTTTGAGAGATTACAAAAAAGAAACAGAGCTCACGATTCGACTAGTTACCCCAGAAGAAATGACCCAGTTAAATCATACATACAGAAAACAAAATAAAACGACTAATGTATTAGCATTTCCCTGTACCTTACCTCCAGAGGTACAATTAGAATATTCTCTTTTAGGGGATGTTATTATTTGTCCACAGGTATTATCTGAGGAGAGTAAGCAACTTAATAAAACTTTAGAATCACATTGGGCTTTAATCGTAATTCATGGAATACTGCATTTATTAGGCTATGATCATATTAAGGATGATGATGCAGCCATTATGCAATCTATTGAAATTAAATTGTTAACTGAGCTTGGCTTTGCTAATCCTTATGACGCAGAGGGTAATCAACTTGAATAAAGAGGAAGACAGTAGTTCGTGGTTTTCTCGGTTTAAACAGTTTTTACAGGGTGAACCACAGAATCAAGAAGAACTGGTTAGTTTATTAAGGGATGCGCATATTCGTTCTCTTATTAGTTCTGAAACATTGGCAATGATAGAAGGCGCTATTTCATTCTCCAAAATGCGAGTACGAGATATTATGCTGCCAAAAAATCAAATGGTTTGCATAAAACAAGATGATCCGTTTCAAGATATTATAAAAACTGTAACACAAACGGGTCACTCAAGATTTCCTGTGCTTGATGAAAACTCTGATGAAATTATCGGAATATTGCATGCCAAGGATTTATTACCTTATCAATCATCTAATCTGGACTCTTTTAATTTGCTTGATATTTGTCGTCAAGCTACTTTTGTGCCTGAAAGCAGGCGCTTAGACAGTTTACTCAGTGAATTTCGTCGTAATAAAAATCATATGGCTATAGTAGTCGATGAATACGGAGAAGTTTCAGGATTTGTTACCATCGAAGACATTATTGAACAAATAATTGGTGATATTGAAGATGAGTTTGATATTGATGAAGATGCTTATCTTAAAGTCCATGAAGACAATCATTACATTGTCAAAGCACACATGCCTATCGAGGAATTTAATGAACAGCTTAATGCACACTTTAGCGATGAATTTTATGATACTATCGGTGGGATAGTAATGAATAGTTTTGGTCATTTGCCTACACGAGGTGAAACAATTATTATTGATTCTTTTGAATTTAAAATTATTAATGCAGATTCCAGACGTATTAAATTGATGGAATGTATTGATAAACGCAAGGCATAATGAATATGAATGGTAATATTCTCATAATAGATGATGATACAGAGCTAACCGACTTATTGTCCCAGTACCTAGAACCAGAAGGCTATCATGCTGTTTGTGTTCATGATGGGGAAAATGGCGTAAAAAAAGCCTTAAACCAACCTTTCGATGCGGTTATTCTCGACGTTATGCTCCCTAAATTAAATGGTTTTGAAGTATTAAAATCCATTCGAGAACATTTAGAAACTCCTGTCTTAATGTTAACGGCCCGAGGAGACGATATTGATCGTATTGTGGGCCTCGAAATCGGCGCAGATGATTATTTGCCCAAACCCTGTAATCCACGAGAACTAGTGGCTCGCCTAAGAGCCATTTTAAGACGTACGCAAAAAATTCCAACCTCAAAACCCGTTATTGAGCAGCACAATATAATTGTTGACTGTTCCAAACGCCATGTAACTATGGCAGGTCATTATCTTGAACTCACGAATGCCGAATTTAATATTCTGGAAATGTTAATCAAATCACCAGGCCAGGCTTTTTCAAAGGAAGAGCTGACTGAATATGCACTCGGAAGAAAATATACTGCGTATGATC
The DNA here is from genome assembly GCF_900452415.1 of Legionella cincinnatiensis. Classification (NCBI taxonomy): domain Bacteria; kingdom Pseudomonadati; phylum Pseudomonadota; class Gammaproteobacteria; order Legionellales; family Legionellaceae; genus Legionella; species Legionella cincinnatiensis. The sequence continues at coordinate 2,108,230 of NZ_UGNX01000001.1, forward strand.
GAAGTATCGATGTCCACATTAGTAACTTAAGAAATAAATTAGGTGATAATCCTCAAGGTGAGCCCATAGTTAAAACAGTACGTGGATTTGGATATATGTTTAATGCGTAGTTTATATTGGAAGATTTTTATTTCATTTTGGCTAGCAACTATCTTTATCATTTTTACCACAGCTTGGATTATTAGTCATATCGTACATAAATCATCGTTACCTGCTCAAGAACAACTGTTTATGGATAGTTATGCTAACGCAGCGGTTGCAACTTATGAATCAGGCCAACAAGCTGCCCTGTTAAAATGGCTGAATAAAATTGGTATTTCCCGTCATATGTCTATTTATTTGCTCACCAGTACTGGTGAAATCATTGGCACTCATGTGGCTCCAGCAAACGTAAAAAAGGTTGCAGAAAATTTACTTCAAGATCAATTAAGTGAAGGTATTTTAAAATCAGATAAACTTATTGTAAGCCATGAAATTTTATCAACATCTGGAAAATTTTATCGACTCGCAGCAGTTAGTGAAAAACCCATTTATTATTTTGTTGGTGTTCCATGGGCAGGCCTCACCATTCGCCTTGCTTTAGCAATTTTTATTAGTGGCCTTATTTGTTATTTATTATCACGTTACTTAACCCAGCCCCTGCGATCATTAGGAATGGCAGCTAAATCAATAGCAAAAGGTAAGCTAAATACCCGTGTTGGGCATTTAAGAGGACATAACAAAGATGAAATCGCTCAGCTTAGTGCTGAGTTTGATCGTATGGCAGAACAAGTAGAAACATTAGTCAAATCGAAAGAAAGATTATTACAAGATATTTCCCATGAATTGCGTTCACCACTTGCGCGATTACAAATTGCGATTGAGCTTGGACGCAAAAAAACAAACCATTTGGCTGATGGTGAATTTAATCGTATGGAACTTGAGTGCTCGAGATTAAATGCCTTAATTACTGAAGTATTAGATTTTGCTCGTCTGGAAAAATCAACAACTGATCTTAATTTTAATGAGATGGATCTTTCCGCTCTTTTATTAAATATAATAAATGATGCAAATTTTGAATTTGGCAACGACTTGCCTCGGGTCAAAGCAGGAGTTATTGAATCATGTCACATACTTCTTGATGAACGTTTAATTCATAGAGCAATAGAAAATGTAATTCGTAATGCGCTACACTACTCTCCCGCAACCGAGCAAGTTACCGTTTCGTTAAAGCGTAACGAAACCCAGGAACATATATACATTGATATTAGTGATAAAGGACCTGGCGTCCCTGAAGATCAACTTAATCGAATATTTAATCCATTTTATCGGGTAGATACTTCAAGAACTAAAAAAACAGGTGGGTATGGTTTAGGATTGGCTATAGCTGCTCGTGCAATTCAACTCCATAACGGAGAAATTATAGCCTCAAATAATCCCGATGGCGGTTTATTAGTACGAATTATACTTAATTCTTGTAATCCAGAAACCTAATTATAAAATAAAGTAAAAAACTGCGGCTAACTCCGCGTTTTTCCTTAGAAAAAAATAAAAATCACGTCTAGAATTAAACTATTTTTTTCTGTCTAATTAAGTTACAATGTGGCAGCTTAAAGAAATACTGGAACTTCTGTATTATGACTGTAGCTCAGAAATTAGAAAAAACAAGCGGTATATTTTTTTTCTTAGGTTTTCTGCTGTCAAAACTTCAATATCTTCCTTTTCCATTAGTATCCGCTATTTTCAGGTTTCTTTCCTTAGGTATTTATTCTCTAGCTTATGGCTCTTGGTCCATTGCATGTCTTCTTCATCCAGATCATAAAGAGCATCACCATAAATGGTATGGTTTTGCACAGATTAAAGAACAATTTCTTCTTTCATCATTTATAGGACTAATCGCTACTGTACTCAGTACAGCTGCTGTTTTTGTACCTGTTCTGTTTCCACCAGCAGCTTGGCTTTTTCTTATTGGTAATGTGCTTTGGGCTATTGGTGAATACCATAAATTAAAAAATCCTCCCCAAAATAATGAAGATATTTCTTATACCCAACAAAAAAATTATTTATATTATGCAATAACATCATGTGCAATAAGTTTAGTCGCAGCAGTTTCAGCTACCCTCATTGTTGCATTTCCTCCTTTAGCGATACCAATTACTATTTTTTCACTTCTTCTTTATACAGGTTTAGGGGCACTAGCATTTGAATATTGGTTGTCCAGTAAAAGTGCGGAAAATCCGCAATCCATTCAAGGTAGTTATAAGCAAATGAATGATTCATTAGGCCCAACGACTTCTCCTAAGCAATCTAATTCTCTAGAGCCCAGATTTACTAAGAGTATTTTTAATAAGCACGAAGATAAAATATCTGAAATCGAACTAACCACCATCAATAGTCATGAAAAAAGTGGCAATGAGTATGATTTGCAAATCCATACTTCTTCTTTATAATAAAAAATCTTAAGATTTGATTGAGATTTATATGGATCCTACAATTACGAAAATGATTTCTAGTGCTTATAAGGCACTTACTCATTCATATTCACCCTATTCCAAATTTAGTGTGGCTAGTTGTATTTGTACTGATAAAGATACTTTATACACAGGCGTCAATGTCGAAAACAGCTCTTATGGATTATCAACGTGTGCTGAGGCTTCGGCTATTTCTGCGATGATCTCTGCGGGAGAGAAAAATATTAAAAGCATTGTTGTTCTTGCTGGAACCAATTTATTGTGCCCTCCATGCGGTGCATGCAGACAAAGAATTTATGAGTTTTCCACTACAGACACCATTGTCCATCTTTGCAGTAAAGATTCAATATTACGTAGCATAAAAATGAGCGAACTACTGCCCCTTGCTTTTGATTTTAACCCTTAATTAATAGGAACATTTGTATGATAAATACTGCCCCAAAGCAGAATTATGCTCTTTTAGCAGCAAACTATATAAAAAATTTATACCCTTCATTTAAACCAATCGTGGCTATAGTGTTAGGCTCAGGATTAGGAAAATTTGCTGATGAATTGCAAGATGCAGTACGCATCAGTTATGAGGATCTTCCTGGTTTTCCCAAAATTACGGTACAAGGACATGGCGGTAATTTAATTCTTGGCTATTGGAATGGCGTAGGTGTTATTTGTTTGCAAGGAAGAGCACATACCTATGAAGGCTTAGAAAATTATGAAACAGTAAAAACCTATGTCCGCACCATGAAGCTCTTAGGATGTACTCATTTTATTGCAACTAATGCTTCTGGCTCGCTGAGAGAAGATGTGGGCCCAGGTGAGTTAATGCTTATTTCAGACCATATTAATTTACAACCAAGCAATCCTCTTATTGGTCCTAATGATGATGAGTTTGGCCCAAGATTCTACCCTTTAGATAATGCCTACGATCAAACTATGCGCTCGAAGTTGCTAGCCATTGCTGCAGAAAACTCAATCAAACTGACTGAGGGTGTTTATATTTCCGTATTAGGACCACACTATGAAACTGCCGCAGAAATTAGAGCATTTAAAATTTGGGGAGCTGATGCGGTAGGAATGTCTACTGTCCCAGAAGTATTGGTTGCGAATCATTGTGGAATGCAAGTTGCAGTAATTGCGATGATTACAAACTATGCTACAGGCCTATCCAAAACAGCACATAGTCATGAGTCAGTCGTTGCAATGGCAGAAAGTGCTGCAGCAAAGCTTAATTTTATTATAAAACAATACATTGCAGGTTTAAAGTGACAGTAGAAAATCATTTAAATAAAGTCATGGAAAAACTACTTGACCATTTTCCGCAGCAATCCATCACGGTCGAGCAACTGATTCATTCTATAGATCTTACTCTACTTGATGAGCATGCCTCTACCAAGGCATTATCTCAATTAAAACAGGATGCCCAACAAAATCAGGTTGCAGCCCTATGCATTTATATGCAACATTTGCCTGAAATTATGCCACAAAGCAGCATCAGCACGGCAACAGTAATTAATTTTCCGCAAGGAATGGAAGCACTTGATGTTTCACTGGCCTCAGTAGAAAAAGCGGCTCTCTTAGGGGTCACTGAAATTGACTATGTTTTCCCCTACTCCATGTATCTTGGAGGCCAAACACAAAAGGCACTTCATCACTGCCTTGCAATTGTCCAATTATGCAAACAGCATAAACTTGTTTTAAAGGTAATTTTAGAAAGTGGAGCATTTCCTAACCTTCAAGCTATTTATACAGTTAGCAGGGAATTAATTGAGCTAGGATGTGACTTCATTAAGACATCTACGGGCAAAATCGCTCAAGGAGCTTCTTTATCTGCAGCACTAGCCATTTTAAGTGCAATTAAAGATACAAACGCATCTTGTGGTATTAAGATCTCTGGAGGCATAAAAACACCACAACAAGCCTTTCATTATGCAGTGCTTGCAGAATTAATAATTGCCAAACCAATTAATAAAAACTGGTTTCGTATTGGAGCTAGTAGTTTATTAGGTGAACTGTTAAAAACTAATTAAATCTCAGTTATACTTCGTACGCTCGAAACATAATTAACAGTCGTGACATTGATAACTGATCAGGATAGGGTCATTAAGTTAGATAAGGAATATAAAGTTATTCTAGTTCACTTTTCAACTGGAGTTTAATCTATGCAAAGAAAAAAACTATTTTTTAAATCAGTTCTTGTTATGCTTTTTGGTCTCATTTTATCAAGTTGTAATAACACTCTACCGCCTGGTGAATACGATACAAATGAAGTCGGTAAAGTAAAAAAAGTCATTCCAGGAACCATTATTTCTAAACGCCCTGTCCATTTACGGAATATGGCTAATATGAATAACAATACAAACAACAATAATCTTGTTGATAGCGGATATAGTCAAACACGTGGTGTTGAATACGTTATTAAGTTAAACTCCGGAGGAATCATCTCTGTAGTACAATCAGAAGATCTAAAGCTCAAAAATAAACAAAAAATTCTAGTCATTTATGGTAAACATACTCGTGTTGTTGCTGATAATGGCAGTGAGGTTTTTTAAATTTCCCGGAACATTCGTAAAAGCAACTGTCTTGGATTAAAAAATAATTTCAAGACAATTGTTTTTACGAACTATTTATCAATTTGGCATGACATATAAATTTAATCAATTAAATGTTTTTAATCTTATTAATTAAATAAGATCACGTGATGAACGATTTTAAATTGCTCAAATACTAAAGACAGTATGCTGTTTTATGAATTTCTTAATTCCTTTAGGTTAGGGTAACTTGTTACAAAGCCATCAATAACTTTTGCATTTACAAAAGATAAATCTAACATCCTCTCCTCTCAATATAGCAATTCAAAATACTTATTAAATACCTACACCAACCGCCAGCCACATCAAAGCACCATAATAAACGCTGACAATAAAGGCTTTAAAACAATCTTGGGGCTCTCGTTTATAAATTAACCTTTGTTGATAAATTAAAACAAAACTCGCTGTCAGCCAAAAAAGGTAAAACAATAAATTTACTTGATTTATAATAGCCCAAAGTAGCCATAAGCCATGAAATAAACCTTGTAATAGACCAATAATTAATCGATCATAACTTGCAAAATAAATAGCCGTAGATTTCACACCTATTCGCAAATCATCTATTTTATCCGTCATGGCATACATCGTATCGTATGCCAAAATCCAGGCAAAATTGATAAGAAATAATAAAAAAAATTCACTGCTTAAAGAAACATTTGAAGCCACAAATGCCATAGGAATTCCCATAGAGAATGCAAATCCAAGAACTAATTGTGGTGCATTTAGAAAACGTTTACAAAATGGATAAACAAAAGAAATGAAAAGAGCGATTAATCCCAGATAAAAGCAATTTTTAGGCAGCTGAACTAATATATACAATGCGGTTAAAAGCAGCAGGGCTAATAAAATAAATGCTTCAGTCAAGCTTACTTCGCCAGCTGTTAATGGTCGAAATTGAGTTCGCATGACATGCTTGTCAATATTTCTGTCTGCAACATCATTGATGATACAGCCTGCAGCACGCATCAATACAGTACCACACACAAAAAAAGCTAAAAGCCTAAAATTAGGCATTCCTTTATTAGCAAGCCATAATGCCCAAGCTGTTGGAAACCAAAGTAAGAAAATTCCTATTGGTTTATCAAAACGCATTAAACGCCAATATGCACCCCATTTCATAAAACAAGCTCAAGTTCAGGAAGCATTATTTCTGCTATATAAAAAGATTCGCGTTGTTGAAAAGAAAACTCGGTCAATCGTACCCATAGAATGCCTTCAACTGTATTAATATTTTTTTTCACCCAATAAAACTCAATACAATGATGATCAATTGCATAATTTATTCCATTGATACGTTGTACTTTATCGTTTCCAAAGATTAAATTTTTTATTGATTCATTTTTTAAACGATCAAAAAAAGCAGGCTCAAGCTCGTAACATTTCTTAGGAATAATACTTCGAGCAAACCAATAAGAGACTCCTTGACTCTTCATAATGATGTCACGCTTGAAAATAGATTCCTCTTGAATCTGTAGAACATGTTGATCCCACCAATCTGTATTTACCCAGTGTTGAGAAATAAGTTCAAGCTGTGTTTCACCCTTGATATTTTGCAATCTCTCGGTTAATGAAGCTTGATAATTAAGCCACTTTTTAAGATTTTCGGGACTTTGCACATTTATTACAAAAATAGAATGAGTATTGATAGGCATGGACTTTGATTATTTACAAAATATATTTCAGTATGATCTTACAAAATTACGGCTTTAGGGACAAGTTATTACTTACTCTTATTCTACCTAATCGATTTAAAATAAGTGTAATTTGTTCATGAGTATGATTATTTATCAAACTAAAATGTCCATTACACATTGCTTGGGTTGGGGTATTAGAAAAAACAATTTTATTATTTGAGCTAACACCTATCCAATTTAAACTCCAGCGCGAATGATTCCATTGCCATTGATGAATCAACTCTACTTGATTTGTTTGTTTATTCAGGGAATTCAGGATCATACCTTTAGACCAATTCAATGAAACATCTAATGGTATAAGAAACACGGAATTACCTCTTATCATTGCTTGTAGCTTTGCATACTGGACTGCATTTCGTAGCTCATCAATTATTATTTGCTGTTCATTTTTCTGGATAAAATAACTATATGAACTTACGCCAATAATTAATAAACTTGCAAATAAAGTCATAGTGATAAGCAATTCAAGCAACGTAAATCCTATTGCTTTTATAAAAACACGTTTAATTTTATTTAATTCCTTAATTGGGACTTACTTCGATAAATTATTTTGATGACTCACATATTAGACAGTATAAGAAAACGCTTCCTCGCATTCAAAATCATCATAATCCTCACAAAAAACTCCTGAAACTACACGTTGCATAGGCTCGCATTTTCTACTTAAAGAGCGAATTAAACGAAAATGAGGATGTGAGTTGTCACCTATCACATTTAATATCCGTATACTTTGTGAAAAAGTCAAATCCCAGCGCGCAAAATATTCTTCTTTATAAATATCCTTACCCGATGTGAGCAACTGCAATACTTGATCTAATGCAGTATATACCTTTTCACTTGGATTTTCTTTCAGTTCCTTTAACAAATTAATCACAATGTGAATAATCACATGTGCTTCCTTGCGAATTTTTGCAAAATGTTTTAAACAAGCAAAAGGATATTTTAATGAAAAAGAATGACGTGCCTCATCAAAAACTTTTTTATCAGCGCTGTCTTTCAAAAAATCTTGAGATAATTTTAAAAAGATAGGAAACACGGCTAACAGAATTTTGTGATTTTCTGATTGAATTGAAGATAAAGATGATTGTGGCACTTCATTACCAAAAAAAGTAAAAGGATTATCTTCCTGCTTAGGACTTTGAGATACAGAATTTGTTGAATTAAAATAAAGCGCTTTTAACTCTTCCGCTTGTTTCATTAATTCACTTTGATTCGGGGCAGTAGACTCTTCAATAAGTTGATAGACAACGTCAAACCAATACTTATCCCCTCTATAACAACAATAGGAAAGCAATTCACCTAGTGAGCTAAATGTTGAATACATATATTCTTCGTTTTCATATTCCTGCATTTCATTTTTATGATACCGCATATTTAAATAATTTAGGGTCTCTTTATAACCGGCCTCAATCATTTCTTTTCTACTTTTTTCACTCACTGAAAAAGAAGAGCTTGATACGTTATCTACATTAATCACTATTGACTGACACGCATATTTTCTTAATTTCAATCGATCGCGCTCCCAACCACTGGCAGGATCACTCACGCCTGTAAGTAACGTGTAAATCCCGTTAAGAACAACATTTTCTCTATAGACTCTATCCATAACACGATCTATTGCTTTTCTTTCTGGTCCATCGTCAAATTTTACCGCTAATACTTTTAGATTATTGCCATATTCAGACTCAAGTAATGTAGAATGATCATCAAAAAATGCTTCTGTAGGAAAATTATTTAATACTCCACCATCATTATGCTCTTCTCCATCAATAAGCGTTGAGCGATATACTATAGGGAAACTCGCTGAAATTTTAACTGCCTCACTGACTTCAAAAGTCGGCGAACGAACTAACGAAAAGTAACGTGTGCTTCCTTGGCGCTTATTAGTGGCAGTAACAACTAACTCCTTACCAATTCCACAACCAGGGCACTTTTGTCGGATCATTTCTAAAGTGGCAAAAGTAATTTTTCCTTCCGGATATGGAATTTGATATTGGGTAACAATTTGGTTCAATTTATATGCAATTGCAAAATCTAACGCTGTTTTTAATGAATGTGCCTCTGAAATTCCATTAAGATTAATATCAAAATGAACTAAATGTTCGTGTTTAAAATGCTTAAATAACTCTTCAATTTCATCTCCTGAATAGCCTAAATAACACATTAATGCCATAATCGCACCTGCTGAGCTACCGGCAAATTTTTCAGGATAAATTTTAGCTTTATTGAGGGCTTTACAAACACCAACATGGGCATAAATTTTAGCGCCACCACCACAAAAAACTATGTTTTCTATATTCGGTTTTTTTTCTCGAACTAGAATCTGGTGTGATTTTAGAAAACGAAATATTTCTAATTTTTTCGTTTCATGCAATGGGACAATTTGCTTTTCTTTAATTGATTTACTTTTCTCTTTTTCTTCAGTTAACCAGGGAAATAACCAACTCCACATACGAATATACCAAGGTTTAAGCGACATAAACCTCTGCATTTTTCGATAATCATACATTTTATCAAGCCGTTCTTGCTGATCAGCTACCTCTATAGACTGCGGATGTGGATTCTTACATATGGATTCAAATTTAATGTTTTTAGTATTTAAAGCAATAAGCCGATCAACAAGTTTATCAGTAATAAAAACTCTTTTTGTATTTCCCAATGGCTCTTGCTGAGGATCATTGGGATCTTTATATTTTGTTCCTGTTCCAGGAACAAGAAATTGATGAAAACCAATTAATATTCCATGACTTCCATGACACATTTCAATCCCAGTCAACTTATACTGAGATATATTTTTCAGTGATAAATTTAAATCACTTATTTTCCAATACTCTAGGTATGTACCTTCGATCCAGCTTTTTAGTCTACCCCACCATGTTAAAGAAACTTCTGCGGTAAATCCACGATATTCATTTACTATAGAACCACTTAAAAAAGTCTTAGTTTTTTCCTTTTGATGAGGCTCCAAAAACCATTGCATAAATATTGTTTTTTTTTCATCGCTTAAACGTGTAAAATCAAATATTAATTGCTCGTTATCGAATAAATAATTACCTAAAGCAATTTGATTGTCTGGGGACAAACCATTAATTTGTAAGCGCCCTAAATAGGCGGTAATAATAATTTTTTTTAATAATTCTAGGTTTTTGGGGTATTGGGAAGAGTCAGACTCAAGCAGCTGGCTAATTATATGTTGTGGTGTCATTACTTATCCTTAAGTTATGATAATCCATAAATCTGAAAGATTTGCTTTATTTATCTCGAGCCTATCTATTTTTCATCACCTATATTTAGCTGTTAATTTATGAGCATTATTTTTATTTTTTTATCCATCACAAATATAATTAACACAAATTACTCAGAAATTAAATAGTAAAAATAAATTATTGACAGGATTAAATCGCGTCCACTAAGCAATAAAAATCCACAAACACTTTGATAGGCATAATGCTGCAATGTATCCCTATGATACTGTTAACAAATATGACTAGATTGAAGAACTTCTTAGGGGCAAGATAGAACACTCAAATATAGTAATGAGATAGAGAGCTCTATATACAGCAAAATTTCGCCTTTAAGATTAGCTACGTTTTGTCTAGCGCTCAGAGCGATCACCATCTCATTGCCATTTAAAAGAGAGAAGGAATACATTTCATTGATCTCTAAAACTCTTTAGCAAGAATCAATAACTAAAAAGTTAAGCGATATCCTTTAAAATTTCAGAGATAACTTTTTGAGGATCTGTTGCTTGTGTTATTGGACGACCCACTACTAAATAATCACTACCTACTTCCATGGCTTGTTTTGGTGTCATTACTCTTGATTGATCATCTTTTGGGCTTGTTTCCAATCGTATGCCTGGTGTAACCGTTATAAATGGAACATCACAGATGTTTTTGATGACTTTTACTTCCTGAGCAGAACAAACAACCCCATCTAAACCTGATTCTTTTGCCAGAACCGCTAATTTTTTTACTTGTTCTATTATGGGTATATTAATACCTATAGTACTCAATTCATTCTGATTAAAACTAGTAAGGACCGTTACTGCAATTAATAGAGGTCTATCGACACCATAAGACTCAAGCACATCCCTTGCGGCGTGCATCATGTTTGTACCACCTGCTGCATGTACATTCATCATCCAAACGCCTAAATCAGCACCAGCTTTGCATGCTTTTGAAACGGTGTTAGGAATATCATGAAATTTTAAATCCAAAAAAACTTTAAATTGTCTTTGAATCAATCGTTTTACAAATTGAGTTCCAAATAAAGTAAAAAGCTCACTTCCCACTTTCAGGGCACAATGATGAGGATCTAGTTTTTCTATTAAATTTAGAGCATCTTTCTCTGTATTAAAATCTAAAGCAACAATTAATTTAGATGACATTTATGCCATTACCTCTTCTTCGTGTAGCATTAACGCTTTTTTAACTGCTGCAACGACTCTGTTTTGCTCTGCTTCTTGTAAATAAGGATGCATAGGTAAGCTAATAACACGACGACTTGCTTGCTCTGCATGAGGAAAATCACCTATTTTATAACCTAAATAAGTCATGGCAGCTTGCTGATGCAGGGGTACAGGATAATGTACTGCCGTAGGAATTTCTAATTCTTGCATTGCTTTTTGAAAAACATCTCGATTACTTACTTCAATGGTATATTGTGCATATACACTAGTATTATCACTATGAATAAATGGTATTTTTACTAAAGGTGATAGCATTTGATCATAGGCTTTAGCAACCCTTTGGCGCATAATGATTTCGTCAGGGAAAAGTTTCATTTTTTCAATTAGAACAGCAGCTTGAATCGTATCCATTCGCCCATTAATGCCAATACGATTATGACAATAACGTGCATTTTGGCCGTGAATTCTTATTTCAATAAGTTTTTGCGCTAATGCATCATCATTAGTAAAACATGCTCCTGAATCGCCATAGCCGCCCAAAGGTTTAGATGGGAAAAAGCTTGTACATCCAATTGTGGATAAAGCACAAGAGTTTCGTCCTTTATAGGTTGCTCCAAAACTTTGAGCCGCGTCTTCAATCACTGGAATGCCATATTTTTCAGCAATAGCATTAATTTTATCATGATCAGCACATTGACCATATAACCCAACAGGCATTATTGCCTTAGTTTTATTGGTGATAGCATTTTCTAATTGATTGGGCTCCATATTATAGGTAAGTGGGTCAATATCCACGAAAACTGGTTTAGCCTGGCATAAACTGATCACCTCAGAGGTAGCAAAAAAGCTGAAGGGTGTAGTAATGACCTCATCTCCAGGCTGAATTTCCAAAGCCATGAGCGCCATTAACAGAGCATCAGTCCCACTTGAATTGGCAATAACATGTTTCACTCCGACAAATTCAGCCAATTGCTTTTCAAGCTGAGCTATTTCTGGTCCCATGATATATTGGCCATGGTTCAAAACATTTTTTATGCTGTTTAAAATATCGTGTTCAATTATTGAATATTGTTTTTTTAAATCGATAAATTGCATCATAGTCTCTTAAAATAGTTAATACCCTTCTAAGCCATGAACTGGCTTCATTCTTCCCCAGTTTTTACAACTAGGGCAATGCCAATGTAAATGTTTTCCACCAAACCCACAGTGTACACATCGATATACTGGCTTATTGTCTAAAAATTTGCTAGTTATATCATAAAGCATTTGTAATTTATCGCGTACTTTTCCATGAGCAGATTCAAGATGCCAATAAATTAATTGGTTTAAACCGCGTATCGAGGGATGTTTACTCAAATTATCGGCTACAAAATCTATTGCTGCATCCATATTTTTTTGTTGTTTTAAATATTCCGCTATAACGAAAATTACTGAGGCCCGAGGATTATCTGCTAAAGTCTGCTCAAGATATTTGATACACTCATCCATAGTATCTAATTCTTTATGGCATAAAACTAAAGGCTCAATAATCTCTGTTAAAAAGTCAGCATCTTGTTGAGGAACTTTTTTTAATGAGCGAATTGCTTGTTTGTAACGCCCCTCTTTCATTTCCAAGCTCGCATGCATTAAACTCGCCCGAACAGAGGCTACATCGACATTAATTGCTTGTTTAATACAATAAGCTGCCTTATCTAAAGAGTTGGTTTTTAATGCCTGGCTTGCCATCTCGCAATAATAATGAGCTGCTTGATGATGAAAACTTGTACCCGTTGTGATTTCTAATTTTTTAATTACATCTAATGCTTTTTCCCAAGCTTTTTCTTGTTGATAAATCGCCAACAAACCATGCAAGCTACTGGTTTCTTTGGAGCCGCCTAATTCAACCACCTCTAAAAAAATTCGCTCTGCCCTATCGAATAAACCCGCACTCATATAATCTTGGCCTAAAGCCATTAAAGATTCTTTTTTTTGCACTAAGCTTAATTGAGGTCTAGCAATTAAATTTTGATGAATACGAATAGCTCGATCAACTTCTCCACGACGTCTGAATAAACTTCCCAAGGCAAGATGGGTTTCAACCGTATCACTGTCTACTTCTAATAACTTAATAAATATATCAACAGCCTTATCAGATTGCTCATTTAATAAATAGTTAAGTCCTACAACATATTCACGGGATAAACGATTAGAAAGGTTTGGAATATCTTTTGATTTGCTACGATTTGCCATCCACCAACCAGACCAAGCAGCAGCAGGCAATAGTAATGGCCATAAATCAATCATTATTACCCTCCTCTGTGCATGTTATACTTAATAATAATAAAACTAGTGTTGATCTTGCAATGGGATTGAACGTAAGTTCTTAATTTCTTTTTCAGTCAATTTTAATTGATTTTTGAGTCTATGACACTCTGCTTTTAAACGCCAATAGCGTACTATAAAAAGTATAAAACCTATTACAACACCAATCCCCAACATAATCGTCATCAAAACAGAAATAGGCATTGATAGTGTCTCAAAATAAAAATTAACATCTACCGATGTTGCATTTAAGGCCGCAAAGCTAACACCAATAACAATAAGAAGAATATAAATAACTAGCATTAATATGCGCATTGAAGTCTTCCTTTTTTGTAGCCTGGGTAAAACCCTGTCTCTTAGTCCAGTTAAAATTTTGGAAAAAAGTCATATTTGAGTTCAGATTGGACAGAAATAGCTCTCAAACATGCGCGCATAATCCTTTATGCTGCGCTTTTTTGAAAGTTACTTTTATTCAAGATGTACCAAATGTGGCTTTTCGGTAAATTATATAGAAGATTCAGGGCAAAACCCAGGATCCTCCAGGACACAATAGCCATAACCTACCTAGGCAATACCTCATTTTACCCAGATTAACAAAACAAAAAAAGCGTAGAAGTATCTACGCTTTTTAACTCATTAGCTATAAAAATCATTCACTTTCTTTACTAGCCATTTTTTCCTTGAGCAAATCACCTAAAGTTGTTGTAGATGAACCCTCGGTTCTGGAGTATTTCTTAATGGCATCTGCTTCATCTTGTGCGTCTTTTGCTTTTACTGAAAGTGTGATTGAGCGGTTTTTACGATCAACATTGATGATTTTTGCTTCAATTTCATCACCTTCTTTAACAACAGTAGTGGCATCATCAACACGCTCATCAGATAATTCACTTGCGCGAATGGTACCTGTAATATCGCCAGCTAATGCTACAGTAACTGTTTTTGGATCTACAGCAGTCACAGTACCTTTAACTATTGCGCCTTTAGTGTACTCATCAACAAAACTTGTAAAGTTATCCCCTTCAAGTTGTTTAATTCCTAAAGAAATACGCTCACGTTCAGGGTCAATAGCAAGAATAACTGCTTCAATTTCTTGTCCTTTCTTGTATTGTTTTACTGCTTCTTCACCAGGAGTTGTCCAAGAAATATCAGATAAATGAACTAAGCCATCGATATCTCCATCTAAACCAATGAAGATTCCAAAATCAGTGATTGAACGAATCTTACCACTTACTTTTTGTCCTTTATTGTAACTTGCAGCAAATTGTTGCCAAGGATTGCCAACACATTGTTTCATACCTAAAGAAATACGACGTCTTTCTTCATCAATTTCAAGAACCATAACATCAACAACATCACCCAGTGCAACCACTTTACTTGGATGTACGTTTTTGTTGGTCCAATCCATTTCAGACATGTGGACTAAGCCTTCAACACCTTCTTCAATTTCCACAAAGCAACCATAATCAGTAATATTGGTTACCTTACCTTGCAACTTCTTACCAATAGGATAACGTTCTACGAGATCAACCCATGGATCATTTCCTAATTGCTTCATGCCTAAGGAAACTCGGTTGCGTTCACTATCGAAACTTAATACTTTTACTTTTATATCCTGGCCAACGGATAGCACTTCACTCGGATGCTTCACTCGTTTCCAAGAAATATCAGTAATATGCAGTAAACCATCAATACCACCTAGGTCAATAAATGCGCCGTAGTCGGTAAGATTTTTAACAATACCATGAAGTTCTTGACCATCATGTAAGGATTCAAGTAATGCTTGTCTATCGGCACTGCTTTCTTCTTCAACAACTGCACGACGTGATACCACAATATTATTACGCTTTAAATCCATTTTGATTACTTTGAATTCAAGCTCTTTGCCTTCAAGATAAGAAGGATCTCTTACAGGTCTGACATCTACTAATGAGCCAGGTAAGAATGCGCGTATGGAACCAATTTCAACAGTAAATCCACCCTTAACTTTTCCAGAAATAAGTCCAGTAACTGTTTCATTGTTTTCATGTGATTTGGATAATTTACGCCAAGCTTCCTGACGTTTTGCTTTTTCTCTTGAAAGGATTGTTTCGCCATAGCCATCTTCTACAGAATCCAAGGCTACTTCAACCGTATCACCCAAATTTACTTCCAATGCGCCATCTTTGTCATAAAATTCTTCTTTAGGTACAATTCCTTCAGATTTTAGACCCGCATTTAAAATGACGTAATCACTATCAATACCAATAACTTTAGCATTAATAATAGCACCAGGATAAAATTGAGCGCCGGCAATACTTTGCTCAAACAATTCTTTGAAACTTTCAGACATGTTTATAAACTCTTTAGTAAAAAAATGAAAGAATGAGTTCCACTCATCTTTCCCCCAACAAACATTTAAACACTGTATAGACGTTCATTAATTAAGTTTAATACATTATCGAACACTTGTACAATGGATAATCTGGTTGTATCAATTTGCACTGCATCAGCCGCAGGCTTCAATGGCGCATGCGTTCGTGCAGTATCCCTTACATCACGCTTAGCCAATTCTTCTACGACCTGCGCGAGGCTAACATTAATTCCTTTTTCTTTCAACTGTAAATAGCGTCTATTTGCTCTTTCTTCCGCATTTGCATATAAAAATATTTTTAAAATAGCATCAGGAAAAACTACAGTGCCCATATCTCTACCATCTGTCACCAAACCTGGGGGTTGAGCAAAATTACGTTGGCGCTCAAGCAAAGCTTCTCTTACTTCAGGAATAGCAGCGATCTGAGATGCATCTTGACCACATTGTTCACTTCGAATTTCACGACTGACATCTACATCATCAAGAATTGCCCGTGAGCCATGTTCATCAGAAAAATCAAAGCGCAAATTAAGAGAACGAGCCCACACAACTAATTGTTTTATATCGTGGGGGGCAATATTATTTTTTCTAGCTGCATAAGCTAAGACACGATAAATTGCTCCACTATCAAGCATATTCCATTGCAGATGTTTTGCAAGCAACTGACATAAAGTTCCTTTACCAGTTCCACTTGGTCCATCTAAGGTTATTACAGGTACATCGTCATTGTACATTATCAACTGTTTCCTCTATTTGAAGTTGAAGTTGCTGGGCTGTTTCTACAAACAAAGGAAATGAGGTAGCTACATTAGCGCAATTTCTAACAGTAACTGGGGCACTAGCTACAGCGCCTGCAACAGCAAAAGACATAGCAATACGATGATCTTCTCTGCTTTCAACAATGCCTCCTTGTAAAGTGCCTCCTTCAATGAAAACGCCATCATCTAATGCCTCTGCTTGAATTCCTAATTTTTTTAGACCATCAACCATAGCAGCAATTCGATCGCTTTCTTTAAAGCGTAATTCACTTGCACCACGAAGAGTAGTTCGTCCGCGAGCACAAGCAGCGGCTATAAAAATAACAGGAAATTCGTCAATTGCAAGCGGAACCATGTTTGCAGATATATTAATTCCTTTCAAAGGAGCATATTGAACACGCAGATCAGCAACCCATTCTTCACCAAGTTGGCGCTGATTTAAAAGGGTAATATTAGCTCCCATTTCCAACAGAATATGAATAATTCCTGTACGAGTTTGATTAATACCGACATTACGTATGAGCACATCCGATCCAGGAATAATTGTTGCTGCAACAATGAAAAATGCAGCTGAAGAAATATCGCCAGGAACATATATTTCAGTAGCTAAACACTCATGATCAGAATTAATTACTAGCGTATTTCCTGAGCGATTTATGGGGTAAGAAAAATTTTTTAACATGAGTTCTGTATGATCACGACTCACCCCTGTTTCAGTGATCAATGTCTCACCTTCAGCATAAAGACCTGCTAATAAAATACATGACTTAACTTGGGCACTTGCTTCTGGCATTACATAATCGATTCCATGAAGTTTTTTCCCACCCTTAATAGTAATTGGCGGTTTTCCATCAACTGTTGAAACATCAGCCCCCATTAAAGCGAGTGGTTTGCTAATTCGCAACATTGGCCTTTTTAACAAGCTCTCATCCCCAGTTAATTGACTGTCAAAAGATTGTGCAGCTAATAATCCAGCTAATAGACGCATACTGGTTCCGGAATTCCCACAGTCAATAGCCTGATCTGGTTTTTTCAAGCCATATTTGCCTACACCATAAATCACTACTTGCTGTTCATCAGGGCCTTCTATTGTAACACCCATTGCTTGAAATGCTTTCAAAGTAGCGATGCAATCATCACCATCTAGAAATCCATTAATAACTGTTGTTCCTTTTGCAATAGAACCAAAAATGATAGAGCGATGTGATATCGACTTATCTCCAGGAACAGTAATTTCCCCTTTTATCGAGGTAACAGGTTTACTTATAAAATTGTGTATTCTCACAGACTATTTTCCTTTGCAAATTCAGACATGAATTCAATTAAAGCATCTACTCCAGCCATAGGCATAGCATTATATAGGCTCGCACGAATCCCACCTACTAACCTATGTCCTTTTAATGCGTATAAACCTCTTAGCTGCGCCAATCTAAGAAATTCGCTTTCTAATTGAGTATTTTTAAGAGAAAAACATACATTAACCATAGAGCGTGCTTCATGATCTATCTCTGTACTATAAAATTCTGAACTATCTATATACTGATATAATTTAGTTGCTTTTTGGCAATTGAGTCGATACATTGCATCAATCCCACCTTCTGCTTTTATCCAGCGAAACATTTTATCCGCTAAATAACAATTAAATACCGGCGGAGTAGCATAAAGCGAATGATGTTCCGCTTGAGTTTTATAATGAAGCATTGTCGGAACAGGAGGATTTGGCGCTCTTTCTAATAAATCATCCCGTATAATCACTATAGTTAAGCCAGCATTAGCTATGTTTTTCTGTGCACCTGCAAAAATCAAGCCAAATTTGCTCACATCCAAAGGCTCACTAAGCAAAGAAGAAGTCATATCAGCAACTAAAGGGATTTCTTTAGTCGGAGGAACATAGGAAAACTGAACGCCATTAACCGTTTCATTAGCCGTATAATAAACATAGGCGGTATTTTCATTGATTTTCCAGTCTTTCCGACTAGGAATGTTTTTATAGGAATTTTCTTCACTGCTGGCGATACAATATGCTTTTTTTAAATATTGGGCTTCAGAGAAAGCTATGTGTGACCATATTCCAGTAACTATATAACCTGCTTGTTCATTCGGATGCAAAAGATTCATTGGAATCATCGCAAATTGCGTACGAGCAGCTCCTCCTAAAAAGAGGACTTGGTAGTTTTGAGGAATGATTAGTAATTCCCTTAGTGTTTGTTCCGCATTACTTAATAAGGTCATAAACTCTGAACTACGGTGCCCAACCTCGAGAACGGAAATACCTAAGTTTTGCCAATCAAGGAATTCTTCCTGGGCCTCTCGGAGTATGCACTCCGGAAGCATCGCAGGTCCGGCACCAAAATTATATACTCGAGTTGTCATCACTACTTTCTTCAGTTTCAACTACATCATTATTTACGTCATTGGAATCTTCGCCTAAATCTTCAATTTTTTGCATTCCAACTACTTTTTCACCTGAGCTAACATTAATAAGACGAACACCTTGGGTATTTCTACCAATGACTGATAATTCATTGACTTTAAAGCGCACTAGAGTTCCTTTATCAGTGATCAACATGGCTTCATCTGCATCGGTGACTTGCACTGAACGAACTACTTTACCATTACGTTCATTCACCTGAATTGAAATTACTCCCTGTCCTCCTCGGCCGGAAACACGATACTCATCAATTGAAGTGCGTTTACCATATCCATTTTCTGTGGCAGTCAATATAGTTCCGTCAAGATGAGCAACAACTAAAGAAATTACTGCTTGTTCTTCTTCGATACGAATACCTCGTACTCCACGAGCAGTACGCCCCATCGGCCTTACTTTATTTTCATCAAAGCGAACAACCTTGCCCGCATCAGTAAACAACATAATATCTTTGCTGCCATCAGTAATATCCACACCAACCAAGCTATCATCTTCATCCAGATCTACAGCAATAATTCCATTAGATCGTGGTCTACTAAAAGCATTTAAAGGTACTTTTTTAACGGTACCTTTTTTAGTTGCCATAAATACATAATATCCATCCAAATATTCCCTTACCGGCAACATGGCATTAATTTCTTCACCTTCAGCAAGTGGTAATATATTAATAATCGGTCGACCACGAGAAATACGACTCGCTAAAGGAAGCTCATACGCTTTTAACCAATAAAGCTTTCCATGATTCGAGAAACAGAGCAAAGTATCATGAGTACTTGCAATGACTAAACGAGAAACAAAATCTTCATCTTTAACATTTGTAGCTGATTTTCCCTTGCCTCCACGACGTTGAGCTTGATATGCGCTAATTGGTTGATATTTAACATATCCTTGATGTGATAAGGTTACAACGACGTGCTCTTCAGTAATTAAGTCTTCAATAGTTAAGTCTTCTTGTGATTCAATAATTTCAGTACGACGTTCGTCACCAAACTGAGTTTTTATTTCAACAAATTCATCACGAATGACTTGCATCAACCGCTCTGGTGAAGCCAATATTTCTAACAACTCTCGAATCAGCGTTAATAACTCTTCGAATTCATCTAATATTTTATCTTGTTCTAAAGCAGTTAAACGATGAAGTCTTAATTCAAGAATAGCTTGAGCTTGTGCCTCTGATAACTTATATCCTTCGGTACTCAAACCAAACTCAGCAGCCAAATCATCGGGGCGCGAAGCATCTGAGCCTGCTCGTTCCAACATCGCTTTAACCATACCTGGTTGCCATAGTTTCGCAAGCAAGGCTTGTTTTGCATCTTGAGGAGTGGGTGATTGTTTAATTAAAGCAATCATCTCATCGATATTGGCTAAAGCAATCCCCAAACCCTCTAACAAATGCGCGCGACTTCGCGCTTTCTTTAATTCAAATAAAGTTCTTCTCGTTACTACTTCACGTCTATGTTTGATAAAATACTCTAGAATTTGTTTCAAATTCAAAGTACGCGGCTGTCCATCCACCAATGCAACCATGTTAATTCCAAAAACATTTTGCATCTGAGTCTGAGTATATAAGTTATTTAAAATAACATCTGCAATTTCTTGTCGTTTCAATTCAATAACGACACGCATTCCTTGCTTATCTGATTCATCCCTAAGGCCCGAAATTCCTTCAATTTTCTTGTCTCTTACTAATTCAGCAATTCGCTCAACTAAACGTGCTTTATTGACTTGATATGGAAGCTCAGTAATGATAATCGATTGACGGCCAGAATCCTCATCAGTTTCAATTTCTGTTCGCGCTCGAATAATGGCGCGCCCTTTTCCTGTACGATAGCCTTGAATGATTCCAGCTCTACCATTAATGATGGCAGCAGTAGGAAAATCAGGGCCAGGAATAATTTGCATAATCTCATCTAAACTAATTTCGGGATCATCAACTAAAGCGATGCATGCATTAATCACTTCACTAAGATTATGAGGTGGAATATTAGTGGCCATGCCTACAGCAATACCTGAAGAACCATTTACCAATAAATTAGGTACTCTTGAAGGCAATACCACAGGAGCGAATTCGGTTTCATCATAGTTAGGGCTAAAATCAACCGTCTCTTTATCCAAATCAGCTAACAAAGCATGCGCTACTTTAGACATTCTTACTTCGGTATATCGCATTGCTGCCGGAGCATCACCATCTACTGAACCGAAGTTACCCTGACCATCTACCAAAAGATAGCGCAGCGAAAAAGGCTGTGCCATGCGCACAATCGTATCATAAACCGCGGTGTCGCCATGTGGATGGTATTTACCAATCACATCCCCTACCACACGTGCAGATTTTTTATAAGGTTTATTCCAATCATTACCTAACTCACTCATCGCGTAAAGAACACGTCGATGAACAGGTTTAAGTCCATCACGCACATCAGGCAAGGCTCTGCCTACAATGACACTCATTGCATAATCCAAATAGGATTGTTTTAACTCATCTTCAATATTAACTGGCAAGACTTCTTTCGCTAGATCAACCATAGTTTGGACGTATCCTTGATGAAAAATTTTAATGATGAAGAATAGCATACAGACGCATTTAATTAAATGTCTGTACTAAATATGACTAAGCGAAAAATAGGAAGCTTTTAATAATTTTAAATGTGGCAGTTAAAAATTATGGCGCATGCTGCACTACAGCATTATCTCAATAATTTTATTATTTTCTACTGTAATTCTTTCAAATTCTAACCCATAATAAAATTGACTGTAAGTGCTCATTTTGTATATAGTGCCACCCACAAACAACAAGAATCCTTAATCAGGAGTAGCAATGACTAAAAAAATAGCTAAACTCAGTATCGAAGGCCAAGAGCCGCTTGAACTACCCGTTTATACACCCACTTTAGGGAACGATGTGATTGATATCACTCAACTGGGTGCTCGTGGCGTATTTACCTTTGATCAAGGCTTTTTATCTACTGCTTCCTGCGAATCCAAAATTACCTATATTGATGGCGATAAAGGTATTTTGCTCTATCGAGGTTATCCAATAGAGCAACTTGCTGAGAAAAAAGATTTTCTTGATGTAAGTTATCTCTTACTTAATGGTGAATTACCTAATGCTGAAGAAAAGAAAAAATTTGTTGGCTTAATTAATAACCATACTATGGTACATCAACAAATGTATCAATTCTTAAATGGTTTTCGTCGTGATGCACATCCTATGGCAATTATGGTAGGAATGGTTGGTGCTCTTTCTGCTTTCTACCATGACACTATGGATCTGAATAATGCAGAAGATCGCTTTATTTCAGCGATTCGTATGGTTGCAAAAATGCCTACTTTTGCGGCTATGAGTTATAAATATTCAATAGGATTGCCTTATATTTATCCCCAAAATAAGATGTCTTATGCTGAAAACTTCTTACATATGATGTTCAGCGTTCCAACAGAAGAATCAACTCCTGATCCAGTTCTCGTGCGGGCAATGGATACTATATTTATTTTGCATGCGGATCACGAGCAAAATGCATCCACTTCCACAGTACGGCTTGCTGGTTCAACAGGTGCCAATCCTTTTGCATGCATTTCTGCAGGTATTGGAGCGTTATGGGGCCCTGCTCATGGTGGTGCAAATGAAGCCTGCTTAAACATGCTTAAGGAAATTGGAAGTGTAGATCGAATTCAACATTACATTAAACGAGCAAAAGATAAAGATGATCCATTCCGCTTAATGGGTTTTGGCCATCGTGTGTATAAAAGCTATGATCCCAGAGCTAAAGTGATGCGTCAAACGTGTTACGATGTTTTGGAAGCTGTGGGTGCAAAAGATGCTCCTTTGTTCAAATTAGCCATGGAGTTAGAACGCATTGCTCTTGAAGATGATTATTTTATTGAGAAAAAACTTTATCCTAATGTTGATTTCTATTCAGGATTAACATTAAGTGCTATTGGTATCCCAACAAATATGTTTACTGTAGTATTCGCGCTGGCTCGTACAGTAGGCTGGATGAGTCATTGGATGGAAATGGTTGCTACCAAATCAAGAATAGGTAGACCTCGTCAGCTTTATACTGGTGAAAAAACCAGAAAGGTACCTTAACAAGCGTAAATGTGGCATAAAAAGCAGGTAAATGCTTTTTATGTCACTTCACCTACATTAATTTGTTCCTTGCTAAAACACAACATCATACTTGTCAGAAAAGCATCCTATCATTGTTCAAAACAACAGGAATGATAAAGCCTTAGCTCCTACCAATTCGTAATAATTTAATGTCAGTATGGATAGAGATATAACATAGATAAATTTTCATATACCAGCATTCTTTTGAATCTTTGGAAATAAAATCCTACATGCAATATGGATAGGATTGTACTGTAGTTTGAATTAAATCCAACAACTCCCTGATTGCAACAAAAAACATAGTATAGTGCGGGTAGCTCGGATTACAGCTTTGCCTCCGGGGGCTGCAGAAGAAGGAATCAGTTTCCTTAAATGGTCGCCATTAAGTTGCTCGGGTAAAGGCATGAAGCCTAAACCCGGTTTCATTTTGCTTGATTCAATACAAATAGGGTGTTGTGCTAACGGTTATTCTATGCCTCCTGCTCTTCTAAGGCATAGGATTGTATTGTAGTTTGGGTTAAATCCAACAATTCTCTGATTGCAACAAAAAACATAGTATAGTTTAGGACTGTACTTGCTTTCAGATCAGCTAAAATGTAACGCCAACGTTGAATTAATGCCCTATGTGAGTCACCCCAAGAAGTAAGACGTGCTTCCAGATCAGGATTATCGCTATCATAGTTAATTAATCCAGCGGTAAGTTGGCGTTGTTGCCAATCTAGATCATCTCGCAGTGCTTCTCTAGATAAAGATTCCCAATGATTTTCGCTAGGATGAATAATGATTTGTTTTCTTATCCAGGCAAGATCTAAGAATTCACCTATTCCATAATAAATTTCAGCAACCTTTGCAACACTCATATTTTTCTTATAGGCAATTTCAATCATGTCAGTTGCCGCAAATAAGCCACGAGATATAGTTAACTCATGAGCCAATGTGGGCGAAATACCCTCATCAATCAACTTTTGATAATGCTCTTGGTACTTAACACGCCGTTCTTCACTTAAAATAGAAGGTATAGATTTCTTCAGTGCAATTATCCCATCTGCATAGAGTTGTACAACTTCTGAAATATCTATCGCTTTCCGTTGACTACGCAAGAACCAACGAGTAATACGTCTTGCAAGTCTGGCATATAACATCATCATCTCAATTTGTTGCTTAGCACTTATCTTAGTACCTAGCTCCTCAATTTGTCTCCAGACAGATTCTAAGTTAAGAACGGAGCGAGTAATGATGTACGCTTTGACAATCGCAGAAACAGGTGCGCCAGTTTCATCCTGTAATCTATAAACATAAGTAAAACCCATTTCATTAACTATAATATTGCTTAATTTTGTAGCAATTATTTCTCGTCTTAATGGATGAGATTGCATTTGTTTGCTAAAACGCTCTTGTAAAGGTATTGGAAATGAACAGGTTAAAAAATACTCCATATACGCTTCTTCGGGAACACCTGATGCCAGAATTTGTTCTTTCAAAATCGTTTTACTGTAGCACATCAAAACTGCAATACTGGGGCGCATTAATCCTTTCCCCATTAATTTGCGCTCCATAATCGCCTTGTCATCAGGTAAGTATTCTAAACTACGATCAATTTTTCCGGTGCGCTCTAGCTCATTGATATAGCGACTTTGGAGATCCAAGACTTGCAAAGGTTGAGAAGCAGTTAGGCTGATTGCACGCGTTTGTAAGAAATTGTCTCTCAGAACTAACCTGCTCACTTCATTGGTCATTTCTATTAAAAGTTCATTTCTTTGTTTGGGAGTCAAATCACCACTTGCCACAATACTGTTTAGTAAAATTTTAATATTTACTTCTTTATCAGAACAGTTCACTCCGCCAGAGTTATCAATAAAATCAGTATATACCATCCCCCCATTTAAAGAGTATTCGACTCGAGCCAATTGGGTTAAACCTAAATTACCCCCTTCACCTATAACTTTACAACGGAGTTGTTTTGCATTAACTCGAGTTGCATCGTTAGTCCTATCACCTACATGGGTATTCGACTCAGTACTGGCTTTTACATAAGTACCAATTCCGGCACTCCAAAGTAAATCAACCTTAGCTTTTAAAATCGCTTTAATTAATTCATTAGGCTCAATTTCAGTCTGTTTAATACCTAAAGCTGCTTGCATTTCCTTACTGACGGGAATTGATTTAGCATTGCGATTAAAAACCCCTCCTCCCTTAGAAATTAGTTTTTTATCATAATCAGTCCAATTTGACCGGGGTAAATGAAATAAACGCTCACGCTCTTTAAAACTCTCTTCCGCATTAGGATTAGGATCAACAAAAATATGTATATGGTTAAAGGCACCAATTAACTTGATATGCCTTGATAACAACATTCCATTACCAAAGACATCTCCAGCCATATCACCAATACCAACCACAGTAAAATCGTTATTTTCAATGTCTATATCTAACTCATAGAAATGGCGTTTCACAGATTCCCAGGCGCCTTTAGCAGTAATCCCCATTTTTTTATGGTCATAGCCCACTGAACCACCCGAAGCAAAAGCATCGCCTAACCAAAAACCATATTCTTGAGAAATTGCATTTGCAAGATCAGAAAAGGTGGCCGTGCCTTTATCTGCAGCAACAACAAGATAAGGATCATCCTCATCAAAACAGACAACATTTTTGGGTTTAACTACCTTACCATCAATATAATTATCAGTAATGTCTAATAAGCCACGTATAAATAATTGATAACAACTGATTCCTTCAGCCATTATTTCTTCTCGTGTACCATTAACAGGCAAGAACTTGGGTACAAAACCACCTTTAGCGCCGCTTGGTACAATTACTGAGTTTTTCACTTGTTGTGCTTTCATTAAACCAAGTATTTCTGTACGGAAATCTTCTCTTCGATCTGACCAACGTAACCCTCCTCGAGCCACTTTACCGCAACGCAAATGAACTCCTTCAAAACGAGGTGAATAAACAAAAATTTCAAACATTGGATGGGGTTTGGGTACACCCGGAATTATTTTGCTATTCAGTTTCAAGGAAATGTAAGGATTGTGATGCCCATTTTTATTAATTTGATAAAAATTAGTACGCAATGTCGCACTAATAGCATGAATATATTGTCTAATTATCTTATCTTCATCAAGGTTTGATACTCCATCAAGATCAGCTAAGATTTCAATGGACAAATCAGTAAAACGATCTTCTCGATTAGGATCATCAGCTGGATTGCAACGAATCTCAAACAACGTTACTAATTTTTTAGCAATAGCAACATTATTATTTAAAGCCATTTCCATATAATCTTGGCTAAAAGTAATGCCAATTTGTTTAAAATATTTAGCATAGGTACGTAAAACAGCCACCTCACGCCAATTTAGGCCGGCTGCTAAAACTAACTGATTAAAGCCATCATTTTCAGCTTCACCAAACCAAACTTTAGCAAAAGCATTTTGAAATAACTCTTTAATTTCATCAAGATCGAACTCAGTGGATTTATTATATTGCATAGCAAAATCATTAATCCAAGTAACCTTACCATCATCAAACTTTAATGGATAAGGGCGTTCACTAATCGCACGCAACCCTAGCTTTTCCAATATGGGTAAAACATCAGAGAGTGGAATCGTCGAATCATGTTGATAAACTTTTAATCTAAAACTATTTTCTGATTCATCCAATGGCTTATAAAAATTAATTCCCAAAGGATTTTCAGGCGTAAGCATTTCAATATGCTTAATATCATATACTGCAGTTCTGGGAGAAAACATATCACGATAAGCAATGGGAAATGCATTTTTATACTGGGCATACAAACAATTTGCTTGCTCCTCTCCATATGACTCATATAAATGAGTTTGCAAATCATCTGCCCATGAGCGTCCCGCTTCGATCAGTTTCTTTTCAATTTCTTTTAAATCGTATTCAAGAGGCAATTGAGGATTAATTTTAATAATAAAATGAACACGTGCTAACACTGATTCTGTAAACTGTTGCGAATATGTAGTCTCAATCGAATTAAAACTCTCATCAAGAATTTTCTTCATAGTCATTCTTAATTCTGTATTGATTCTTTCCTTAGGAACATACACCAGACATGAAACAAAACGGTGATAAACATCCATTCGCGCAAACAAACGAATACGCTTTCTATCTTGCATGTAAAAAATACCCATTGCAATTTCGAGAATTTCATCTTCAGTTCCCTGAATTAAATCATCGCGCGGCAAAGTTTCAAGAATATTTAACAAAACTTTACCTGCATGACTTCTGGGATTAAGTCCAGAATTTTCCATAATGAGCGCTACTTTACGACGCAAAAATGGAATTTGTTTGGGGTTAGTGTGATAAGCAGCTGAAGTATACAAACCAATAATTCTTCGCTCCCCAATAACCTCTCCTTCTGCGTTAAAACGCTTAATACCTATATAATCGGTATAAGCATCACGATGTACGCTTGCCAATGTATTGGTTTTTGAGGTCACTAATATGCGAGGAGATAAAGAAAATTCTCGTGCCTCAGGAGTCATTGCAGAAATGCTACGCGCCATTGATTTTGTAACATTTTCACGCAAAAGTCCTAATCCTGTGTCAGGTATTGCTTGTAAAACTGTTTCTTTCCCTTTTTGTACAAGCTCATAATCCCGCATGCCTAAAAAAGTAAAATGATGGTCTTCAATCCAATGTAGAAAAGCCTTGGTCTCCTCCACTTCATCCATGTCGAGCACTGAAGAAACTTTATCGATCTCAGCAATTGCCTCGCGAACCGCGGCGCGCATTTTTTCCCAGTCTTCAAAAACAACTCTATTATCCTCAAGGGCTCTTTCGCATCCTTTATGCAATTGTTCAAGCATTTCAGGATCGGTTTGTCGATCAATTTCAAGAAATATTGGAGCTTCATGAAGTACTCCTGTTTCAGCGGTCAATTGATTACGCGGTAAAATCTCACAAATTTTATTATCTTTATCTCTTTTAACGCGAATCCCGCCCATATGAATTGTTAAATGAGATGATAATCCCATTCTATGGATTACTAGACGAATTGAATCAACTAGAAAAGGCATATCATCACAAATCACTTCAATCACAGTATGTGTCGTTTGCCAGCCGTGCCGTTCAAAATCTGGATTATAAATTCTTATTTTCGTTTCATGTGGAGCACGTTCATTAATCAAGGACCAAAAATTAACTACAGCCCCATAAAGATCATCCAGATTCCATGCATCAAGATCTTCCATAGCCACAGTACCATATAACTGTTTGGCAAATTCGGCGCAGAATTCAGCTTGACTACCAATCATAGAGCTTTTAATTTTATCTACAATGGCTTCAATTAATACATCTTTACCCTCTTCAAACTTATAAGACATTGTTTTACCTCGTCGATTTTGCCTCGGCCCTGCAGCGAGAATTATTGTTTAAATAAATAACCAGCCACTCATACCTCACTGCAGTGACAAGAGATAAGAGTGGCTCAAAAATTATGTTTTACTCAAGCATCTTGATACTTCATCCTCTCGAAGATTAATATCAATGCCTTATCATTAAGAGTTACCAACTGCTATGGTTTTGATATTAACAAATTCTAATATACCTTCTCTTGATAATTCACGACCATAGCCAGACTCTTTTATTCCACCAAATGGTAACCTAGGGTCAGATGCAACAAAAGCATTGACAAAACATACTCCGACATCAATTTCATAGGTCGCAATATGTTCCCCTTTTTCTAAATCACGAGTAAACACAGCCGCACCTAAGCCATATTGGCTTTGATTGGCATAGGCTATGGCTTCTTTTTCATTATTGGCTGAAATAATAGCAATAACAGGCCCAAATAACTCTTCATCAAAAGCAGGCATGCCTGGTGTTACATTAGTTAACAAAGTTGGTGGGTAAAAATACCCTTGACCGTCAGGAATTATACCACCAAGCAATAATTTAGCACCTTGTTTCAGTGATTTTTCTACTTGCAAATGCAAGCTGTCTCTCAAGTCCAAACGAGCCAAAGGACCAAGTTTAGTATCTGGATGAAGTGGGTCTCCCATTTTAAATCCAGCCATTTGTTCCATTATTTTTTGAACTAACTCATTTTCAATAGATTTTAAAACAATGATACGCTTAGCAGCAATACAAACTTGGCCTGAATTATTTAATCTTGAATTAACAATACAGTTTGCAGCCAAATCAAGATCAGCATCTTCAAGTACCAAATAAGGATCATTTCCACCAAGCTCTAAAACAGATTTCTTCAAAAATTTTCCTGCATGTCCTGCAACAGCACTTCCAGCGCGCCCACTACCAGTCAAAGTTACAGCAATAACAGATGGATGTTCAATTACTTTAGCTGCTCCATCATTATCAACAATTAAATGTTGGAAAACATGGGGCGGAAAACCTGCCTCTAAAAAAAGCTGCTCTATCTTATTTCCTGTACCTGTTGAAATAGGCGCATGCTTTAAAGCCGCGACATTCCCCGCCATTAATGATGGAACCGCAAAACGAAATACCTGCCAAAATGGGAAGTTCCATGGCATAATAGCAAAGACTATCCCTAAAGGTAGATGGCATACTTTGGCTTTTCTCATCTCAGTTTGTACAATTTTAGGCGCAAGATACTCCTCCGCATGCTCCGCATAATGCTCACATAGCCAAGCACATTTATTAATTTCTGCCTTACCTGCGGTGATTGGCTTTCCCATCTCATAAGTCATTAATTGTGCAAGCTCGTCAGTTTTATTTTTTAAAAGCTGTGCAAGTTGCAGCATTAATGATTTTCTTTGGGTAAACGATGTCTGCTTCCATGATAAATAGGCTTTGTGACCTTGATTTAGTTTTTCATGAATTTCCTTTATACTCAGACAATCATAGCTTTGTAAAACTTGTTCTGTTGTGGGATTTATTGTTTGAATTTTCATTGTATCTCCATACAAAATAAAAGTATATTTAACTCAAAGTTAACAACTCTCCTTGCGTACTACTTTTGATTATTGATACTATTTTTATGTTTTACGCTTTATTATAAAAAAGTAGTAGTCAATATATTAAATAGACTTGTTTATTATCTTCGAAATTCGCTTTTAGAAGAATACTTTTTTAAATAATGGATTTCTATTAACCCTAGGATAATTGATGAATTTAAGCAAATTGAAATTCCATCCATTACAATACATTGCTGCTTGGTCAGTACATGTCTTTACAGCAAGTGCCGCGTGTATTGGTGTTTTTTCGTTGGTAAAAATGTATCAGCATGAATACATTTTTGCTTTGTGGCTCATGTTAATCACGGTAGTTATAGATGCAGTTGATGGCAGTTTTGCACGTCTTGTTGAGATTAAAAAAATCTTACCACAGATCGACGGAGCTCTGCTTGATAACATTGTTGACTATTTAAATTATGTTATTACTCCATGTTTTTTCTTATTAGTTAAACCTGACATGCTCCCTCCACAA
Source organism: Legionella cincinnatiensis (assembly GCF_900452415.1). Classification (NCBI taxonomy): domain Bacteria; kingdom Pseudomonadati; phylum Pseudomonadota; class Gammaproteobacteria; order Legionellales; family Legionellaceae; genus Legionella; species Legionella cincinnatiensis. The sequence goes on from NZ_UGNX01000001.1 coordinate 2,138,749, forward strand.
TATTCCGTTTTTCTGATAGCTGCAGTGACAATTACTTCTGCTTATCAGTTTTGTCAATCAGATGCAAAAACTCCAGATCACTTTTTTAAAGGGTTTCCGTGTTATTGGAATGTAGCAATTTTATACATGTTTATATTTAATACTTCTGCAACAACTAATGCCATAATATTATTCATTCTTTCTATACTTATTTTTGTGCCTGTAAAATACGTTTATCCTTCAAGACTGGATTACTTAACAGAGTCAAAGATATTAAAAATACTCATGCATATTTGTTCTATTATTTATGCTATAAGCTCTATTTGTTTACTCATAAGCTATCCTAATCCCAATATTGTTTGCCTTAGCCTCTCTATGGCATATGTTTCAATGTATTTGTTTTTAAGCTTTTATAGGACTTATTATCCATTGATTAAAGCAAAAATTACTGCACATAGAGAATAGGCTTCTTTTACTGAAGGATAGACTTTGTTTTTTTTATGATTAAAATAACCCAAAAATTTACTTATTGAGGTCGTCATGTTTTTGTTGCATCAAATAAATAAATCTCTAATTCTCTCTCTGATACTAGTGAGCTCAGTAGAGGCAGCAGGACCATTCCCGCGAGGGTGTGAGGTCACAGGTTTTGGATATAATCAAAATTATTTAATTTTAAATGAGACCGGAAATCAATCTTATTATTTAATACAAAATCATTCTGATAGTAAAATTGAACTAGAGCGTTTAAATACTGAAGAAGCTTTTATGAGTCCCCCTTTACATGCCACATTAGATCCAATGAACTGGGGAGCATTTGCTTCTGATGTTAAAAATTTAAATTTCAAATGCTATAAACGCAACGATGACGACTCCGTTCTTGTAGCTTGCCAAGATGTATTAGATGTATGTCAATACCCAAGAGTAAAATTCGCCCTCAGTAACATGGGGAATTATTGGATTTCATTTAATAAACCACAAGGAACAATTATCCAAGAGTCTGTGGCTAAAGGAATTTATTTAAAATGGTGATTTGTGCTTAAAAAACTCTTCATCCTATTGGGATGGTTTGGCACACTTATTATATTATTTGGAACCACTCAAAAACCATCCCATGTTTATTATATTGCTGGCGCTGTAATATTACTTGCCACAGCAATCTACTATAGGTTGTTTTTTTATATTGCTCTTGAGCTTATTCTTATAGCAGGACATTTAGCAATTATTCTGAGAATCGGACCATATACCCAACTTTTTCTGCCTATACTACTCTGTACCCAGCTATTAACCTTCTATTTTGTATTTGGTAAGGTAAAAATCTTTTTAGTCCTTGGGATTTTAGGAATTGCTTTTCTCTCAATAGGATTAGCTTATAATAATCAATGGATATTTTTTTCTGGCAGTACATTTATTGCCACTTACTCTTATTATGCTGGGCACAAAGGACAACACCCCGCTTATATTTGGGCTGGTTTAAATACCGCGCTTGCTTTAATTGCCCTTAGCAGGATTCTTATATTTTAATCAATGTTTGACAAATTATTGGGAACCTTCCGTTTTTGCGGTGTTGTTGCATGGAGCAACAAATGTCTTGATATAAATCTCGTCATCGGGTTTATGCCGAATCCCTGCGGCGAAGACCACGGAGCCCATTTACTGAATTATATGGTGGTGTCAATCCTTCCAGTCAGGATTCATTTTTGAATAAGAGTTATTTTCCATTATCGCTTCCATCCGTTTAGACGATCCATCTGAACCCCGCGGTCTGCGCCCATAGGTATCTACACTGCGGGGACTCACATGAAAGCCATGTAATTGGTTGAGTTTAAAACAAACATGAGTTGCTACATCCCATATTTGATCGATGCAACAACGCCGCTTTTGCGGAAAGTGACGAGATTCCCAACCTGTGCAAAAACGTCATCTCTGCGTCAGCAGCTGGACCTTGCGCAAAAGTTCAGTCTTTACCAAGAGACAAGCATACCCCCTGAACAGATACCACGGGGTTTATGCAGACAAGCCGCAGAACATCGAAGAGTAGAGCTAGACTGGATTTTTAGAGATGATAGATTCAAGTGTAAGCCAGGGAGCTATTGAAGTATGCTATAAGCAAAGCAGAGTATATTTTTTTAATATCTATACCTTGCTTCGCTTTATGCAATAATAAAAAGATCTCTATTTGGCAGGAACAATTTCAATACTTAAATTAGCAATCACATCACTATGAACATGTATTTCAACAACAAAAGTACCAATTGAATGCAAAGGACCTTCTGGCAGCACAATTTCACGCTTACTTACTTCAATATTTTTTTCAATCAAAGCATCTTTAATTTCATTAACACCAACAGACCCGTATAATTTACCTTCGTCACTAGCCATAGCACTAATAACTACATGAGTATCATTAAACTTAGAAGCACGCTGTTCTGCAGTAGATAAAGCCTGTTGTGCTTTCTTTTCAAGTTCTGATCGACGTTGCTCAAATACTTCAATATTTTTAGGTGTAGCAAAAACAGCTTTATTTTGTGGTATTAAAAAATTACGACCATAACCTGCTTTTACATTAACTTTATCACCTAGGTTACCTAAATTTCTCACTTTTTCTAATAAGATAACTTCCATCTCAATAACCCCTTAAATTGATTCGCCTACCCTTGATGGGAGGTACGTTCTAAAATTAATTAAACTATCTAATGAACCAAGGACAATGTAGATACACAGTACAAAAGTTGGCTTCAATAATATTAATAACATTAATAAAATGAATATACTAATCTGGCCTTTACGAGAAAAAATAAAATAAACCAAAGTAAATCCAGCAAGTAAAAAATAGCAAAGCAGCAAAGGAAGAACATTGATAGCTAAAGGAATTTCATAATAAGAAGCTAGCGAAACTCCCAAAAACACTAAAAACGATAATTTGCTACTTCGAAATGTCATAAACTCATTCTTGAACCCCCCAGGTACAAACAATTTAGCCTGGATTGCACGAGCAACCATCAACGACATTACTGATGAAATAATTACACTTAACATCTGAACGCCGAAAAACAATTGTGCTAAGATTAATGAATTCATGCCATCGAGAGAACTTTCAACGAGCTCCTGATATTGTATAATGAGCATTTTAAATTGCTCAAATTGCCCCAAAATAAAATTAGGTGCTAAAAGTTGAAGAAGCAAACATCCCAAAAATGCTTGTATGAAAAACACTCCAAATGCTATTTGCCATTTACCTGTTTTCCGCAAATATAATGCTGCAAAATAACAGGGCATATAAGTAATAAGCGTATTAATTAAAGCACCGGATAATGGTACCAACATCATCAATGGAACAGAATGAATCACTAATGCGGGTAATAAAATATCAAAACCAGACTTTGCACCTCTTCTTAAAGTTACTAGACAAACTAAAGCAACCGAAAGCCAAGAGACAAATGGCAAGACTGAGCAAACCACTGCACAAGCAATTGCATACTGCTTATTTTCAAGCATTACCTTGCATTGTTTTGATATAAAATTACCTGCTCGATTCATTTGATTTTATTTATGGCTATCACAATATGGCAACAGACCAAGAAATCTGGCTTGCATAATTGCTCTTGCTAACTGTCTTTGAAAACGAGTATGTGTACCAGTAATACGACTTGGTACTATTTTTCCTGTTTCAGAAATATAATTTTTCAATAGATTGATATCTTTATAATCAATTTCATTACCACCTTCTGCACTGAAGCGGCACATTTTTTTTCTACGAAAATAAGCTGACATAAATAAGACTCCTCTTAAGCTGCTCTGGTTTCTTTTTCTTTCTTCATCAAAACAGACTCAGTAGTAATCGCTTGTTTTTGACGTGTAATTAAGTTTCTGATGATTGCATCATTGTATTTGAATGCATTTTTAATCTCTTCCAGAGCTTCAAGACTGCACTCAATATTCATAAGAATATAATGTGCTTTATGTACATCACAAATTGGATAAGCTAATTGACGACGACCGAGGTCTTCTTTTCGGTGGATTACTCCAGTGTGCTTACTTATGATCCCCTCGTAACGCTCAACCATTGCAGGCACTTGCTCACTTTGATCAGGGTGCACAAGAAACATAATCTCATAATGTCTCATGATTTCTCCTTATGGGTAAAAGCCTTCTGTATTCAATGACAACAGTAAGGCAAGGTTTTAAAAAAGCTGCCAATTATAACTATTTTAACTCGCTCTTACAATCTTAAGCCGTATAAAAAATAGAAATTTTTAAATTTTGTTGCTTAATGCTATGAGATAAATTTTTTTATTCATTTATCTCAATTTGTAGTGGCAAATATCTATAAATTAGGTTACCGTGCACAAGATAAATATTATGGACTTACAATCAACTTAATCAAAAATTATAGAGGTTTTTAATGGATATAATTTCTCTTCAATTTGAAGAACCTTTAATGATTCATATTGGCAAGACATCTGTCAAAATTTTAGCTTTTAAAACACAAGAGCCTGGAAATATTAAATTTGGAGTCGATGCTCCTAGATCAGTAAATGTGCACAGAGAAGAAATTTTTCATGCAATTAAACAGAAACAACTTTTAGATACAGTCGAATAGTTACTCAATGAACCAAATATCATCACGGTCAATTAACATTCTTGCTGGGTTAATACTGGTTTTATCTTCTCTTGCTTTTTTAATTAATCATTATTTTTTTAAATATAGGGGAAATAATTACTTTCCAGAAGGCATTCCCTTTCTAGCAACAGTTTTGTTTCTTTTCAATTTGGGATTAATGCTTTATTTCAAAAAAGGGAGCAAGTTCAGACAAGTTGGTAGAGAACTTCTTTATTTATTTGGGGTAATGAGTTTGATTGCAATAGCAACCAATGCAGTGCAATTAACTCCCTTCTCACCCATAGACCCATCTATTGTTGATGTTGAAAACTATTTACATTTTCCTATGGAATCAGTTGTGGCTTGGACGAATAATCACCCAAAGTTTAAATACCTCCTTGGAGTAACTTATGATAGCCTAACCTATCAAATGAGCATTTTACCCTTATTTGTCATTTTTACATGTCACTTTCACCTCGTTCGAGAATATTATTTCTATTTATTGTGCACAACCTTAATTGGATTTTCATTTTATTACTTTTTTCCTACTACTGCTCCGGCAAGCGTTTTAAACAGCACTCTATTTTCTATTTCACAAATAGCTACGGGCCTTAAGTTTGAACAAATTCATCATTATATTAATCCTACTACAAATGATGGTGGTCTTATTGCTCTTCCCTCTTTTCACGCCATTTGGGCAATATTATGTGTAAACTTAGTCCGAGATTGGAAAATTTTATGGATTATTTTATCGGTGATTAATTTGTTTCTAATCGCATCATGTGTACTTTTAGGATGGCATTATATAACCGATATCATAGGTAGTTTTATTGTTTTATGGATAAGTTACTACTTTTTTAAACAGTGTAAAACAGAAAACAACATTATAGAAGAGCGTGCTATCTTGAGGGACTCTTAAAAAAGGGTATTATAAAAATTGGATTGCACAATATCTCTCAAGATTTATATCATTTCATATCTTATATTTTTCGCACTAATCCTGACGGGAACGCAAGCTCATTTTGGATGACCTTATTATTCCAGTTCGCTTGATTCAAACCTGCTAATTGTTTTTCTAGTACAGCCCGTAACTGTATGTTACGCTGCTCGCTGAGCATTGGATATACTTGTAACACCACTTGCCCATCTTGTTTACCTGTTTTTACGGGTTGATTAATGATTCTTACTTGAGTACCAACTGGGACTGAGCGAAATAAAAGTTCAATATCATCAGGGTACATCCGTATGCATCCTGCGCTTACACGAGTACCTATTCCATCTTGTCTATTGGTACCATGAATAAGAAATGTAGGCCATCCTAATCGTAAAGCATACTGACCCAATGGATTATACGGGCCTGACGGAAATTCTTCTGGAAGGAAATCACCATTTTTTTCAGCCTCCACGCGTAGGTTTTTTGTTGGCCTCCACTTAGGATTAGCTACTTTAGCAACAATTTTGGTCACTCCTAATGGAGTTTTCCATCCTTTGCGTCCTATACCAATAGGAAAAGTAAGCACTACATTTTCATTTTCGGGAAAATAATAAAGTCTGTATTCTGCTAAATTAATTACAATCCCTTTTCTAGGAACATGGGGCAAAATATACTGAGAGGGAATAATTAGCCGTGAATTAGCGGCTAAAGTACGTCTGGGATCAATATGTGGATTAGCTCTAACTAACTCATGATAACCTACATCAAATCGTTTCCCTATTTCGTCAATGGTTTCAAGACCTTCAGTCAAAGTGTATTGTAGCTCACCTACTACATCTCCTGTAGTGGGTAAAACCAACGTGGTTGCATGAGCAATCATGAAAAGCCCAATGAGTTGTAAAAAAAACAAAAAAAATAGTCTATTTTTGCTTAAGTACATTTTTCATCATTACTCAAAAACATACTTGGGTGACACAAAGTGAACTCTATATTTTATCATGCTCTTCTGAGGTTCACCTTTGCTTCACCCAAGTGACTTATGCTTATTCAATAAGAGAACTTATAAGCTCTCGTCTACTTTGAAACGTTCACCATATTTTGACTCTAAAGTCTTAAATAGTTTTTCTAGATTATTTGTCCCAAAATCCTTAGCATAATTCATTGGGCCTCCACGAAATGGGGCAAAGCCTGTAGCAAAAATCATACCTGCATCCAGTAAATCTGCATCAGCAACAACTCCTTCACGTAAACAAGCAGCTGACTCATTTACCATTCTCAAGATTAACCGATCTGCAATATGGGCATCTATAGCAACAGTTGGTCGCTTTTTAATTGCCTTACCATTTTTATAGTGATAAAACCCTTGGCCAGTCTTACGGCCCAATTTGCCTTCTTTCACCATATCACGTAACTTCTGGGGAACAGTGCCGCCAAAATGCCCTGTTAAATTTTCAGCCACAGCCAAACCCACATCTAAGCCGACCGTATCTGCCAATTCCACTGGCCCCATGAACATACCAAAAGCTAAAGCTGCCTCATCAATTGTTTCGGCGCTGTAGCCCTCATCCAATAATTGAACACATTCCATCAAATAAGGCATTAACACTCGATTCACTAAGAAGCCTGGACTGGATTTAACGGGTAATGGAAGCTTGCCAATTTGATTCACAAACGCACAGGAATTAAGCTCAACTTTTTTGGATGTTTGTACACTACTTACAATTTCAACCAAATCCATCTTTGCTACCGGATTGAAAAAATGGATTCCCACAAGACGTTTAGGATCATCCATTACAGCGCTCATTTCATCTAATGGAATGCTCGATGTATTCGTAGCAATAATGGCATCTTTTTTAGCAAATTTTTCGACTTTTTTTATAATTTCTTGTTTGACTGCAAGATTTTCAAAAACAGCTTCAATGATTACATCAGCCCGAGCAATACCATAACCTTCTGGATCAGGAATTAAATTGTCCATTGCGGCTTGAATCAATCTAGGTTTGCGTAATTTTTTCTTATATAAAGCATGGGCACGGCCAATTGCTGGAGCAATTTGAGCATAGGTCTTATCTTGTAATGTGACTTTAAGCCCGCGCAAGGCACACCAGGCAGCGATATCACCTCCCATCACTCCTGCTCCAATAACATGTACCCGCCTGGCCTTAAACTCGCTTCCTTTAGCAAAGCCCTTCAATCGCTCACGCAAAGTAAACGCACGGATTAGGTTTTTTGAAGTAATTCCTGTAGATACTAAATGCTCTACGGAGTCTATCTCTTTTAAATAAGCCCTATCTCCTATACCTCCTTCATGCTCCCATAAATCAATAATGGCGTAAGGCGCTGGGTAATGCTCTTTGCGAACTCGTTTAGCAACATTACGACGCATTAAAGCAGCAAGAGGCTTTCTTACCCATGCATTATTAGTAATTCCCTGTATTAATGAAGGCTTATGCTTCGCGGGTTTGTTTTTAATAAAATAAATCGCTGCTCGTTTTAACTGACGAACGGGTACTACATCATCAACCATACCTAGGCTTTTTGCTCTTGCAGCGGGAACCGCACTTCCTGTTAAAATAATTTGCGATAAGGCATTAAAACCTCCTATCAGTTGCGGTAAGCGCACCGAACCACCCCAACCAGGATGTATGCCAAGCATTACCTCAGGCAAACCAATTCGCGTATCTTTTTCATCACTAGCGACACGGTAGGTACAAGCTAAAGCTAACTCATAGCCTCCGCCCATACAAAAGCCATCGATCATAGCAACGCTAGGCATAGTTAATGTCTGTAGCCTAGCAAATACGGCTTGTCCTTTTCGTAAGAAATCAACCGCTTGAGCTGGTGTTTCAAATTTAGAAAAAGCATTAACATCCGCACCGGCAATAAATCCTTTTTCCTTAGCAGAATATACAATTAACCCTATAGCATTCTTATTTTGTGATATTTCATAGAGTAAACTATTCAGTTCGTCTAACACTTCTTCATTAATGCTATTTACAGTAGTATCTATTCTGTTTAAACCCAACCATAGGATATTGTCACTGTCTTGTTGCAATTCCCAATGTTTATAATTATTCATGTCCTTTCACCTCAGTCACTCTTTCAAGATACATTGCACCACCCTGTCCTCCACCAATACAAATAGAGGCCATACCTCGCGACTCATTTCTTTGCTCTAATGATTTTAATACATGTAATACAATTCTAGCCCCACTTGCACCGATTGGATGTCCAGCCGCGATTGCTCCACCTTCACGATTTAATTTGTCTAATGTAGGCCCACCCCAAGCTTTCTCTAAACCTAATTGAGTACGACAATAATCATCATTGTTCCAAGCCGCAATACATCCAAGAACTTGGGCAGCAAATGCTTCATTAATTTCCCAACAATCCATATCATTCGGTTTTAATTTTTGTCTTTGTAAGATTGGCGTTGCCGCATGCACTGGACCAAGCCCCATTTGGGAAGGATCAAGAGCAGACCACTGTGAATCTACAATTCTTCCAATAACGGGCAAACCATATTTTTTCACTGCATCAGCGCTAGCAAGTAATAACAAACATGCCCCATCAGTTATTTGGGAACTATTGCCTGCAGTTACCATCCCGTATTTTTTATCAAAAAAAGGTTTTAGTTTTGCTAGTTTTTCTACTGTCGAATCCGCTCTTAATCCATCGTCTTGGGCATAAACACGCCCTTTATAATCAATAATAGGCGATACTTCTATCATTTTGCTTTCATTATATGCTTGAGCTAATCTGATATGGCTCTGACAAGCAAATTCATCCATTTGCTCACGATTGATATTGAATCGATAAGCTACTTTTTCAGCGGTTTGCCCCATGTTCATTCCAACAATAGGATCTGTAAGTCCACGAAGTAATGCAATAACAGGAGCAAGAAATGAAGGTCTAAATTGAGTTACAAGACCTAATTTTTGGCCAATACTTTTGGAAGCGTACCAACTTGCCAACCAAGAGGCCATTTTTTGATTAAATAATAAAGGAGCATGACTCATCGCATCCGTTCCACCAGCAAGAATTAAGTTACTGCGACCGCTAGCAATTTGCATTGCGGCATTATCTAAAGCTTGCATCCCAGAAGCACAGTTCCTCATTACAGTAAACGCAGGAACTTTCTCACCGCAACCCAAACGCAAGGCAATTACGCGAGCAATATTGGCCTCATCAGGCCCAGGCATGGCACTGCCAATAATTACCTCATCCAGTTCTGTTGGAGAAAACGGCTGCCGATTTAATAATGTTATACCTGCAGCTACAGCCAAATCTGATCCAGAAAAAGGACCTATTCCTTTGGCTTTAAGAAATGGCGTTCGATTTCCATCAACAACATAAACATTCCGACCATTTAAATTTGACTGCTGTTTCATTGATCCTCCTTATTTATCTGCATTCATGTCACGGCAATCACATTTATCATCTTCTTAAAAGCAGGCATGACACGAGAAATATTTTCTTAATTCAATATTAACCCGATTTATAAATGTTAAAGAGTAGCAGTAAACATGAAAATTTGGAAATTTTATAAAACATCCAATAAAAAATAAATGACACTAACTATTTGAATAAAAAAGAACTCTGCACACCAATATTAGCACAACCTGACCCATCATGATTCACCGCGCTTTGCACATGATAATTTATACAGCAAATTGATTTTATTGAGAGCTTCATATAACGCTGTGAGCCCCCACACCAAAATGAGCTTTAGAGGATAATCTCATTTAATATAAAAAGGATTTCTATGATTTTTATGCCAAACGTTAATTAGATTTGACAAATATGAGTTCGATACTTACTTTCTAAAAACTGTATTGTATCAATGAGCTTATCCTTTGGGCTAATAATTTCAATCCCATATAATTTTTCAAGAATACTATCAACGTCTTTTAATTCTTTTTGCTTAATTTTTTCGACTATTTCAGTAACATCTCGACCATGACCATATGTTGATGCTAAGCAACAAAAAAAGTGTATATTAAAATGAGATTTTGTTTTTTTTAGATATTCTTCAAGTTGCAAACATATTTCATGAATTACTAGAGGTAATAAGTCCTCTTCATTTTTTCTTAATTCGAAAATAAATTCATCAAACTTTTCATCTTTTTTTTCTAATGCTTCAAGAAAAAATAATAATTGAGAAACAAACTGATGCGGATCACTTGCCTCTGCTATTAACATACGAAATACAAGAATTAATTGGTCTACATTCACTGATACATTATGATCAAGATTCCAAAATACTTCATTTTCAATTCCGAGTAATATTTTTAAAAAAAATTTATTTGGCAGAGAAACAAACAACTTCTGAAAATCCCTGGATAATTGATCAGTATCTTTTAATGGAGTTTCTGTATAGATACCACTTATTAACTCGTTTACCTCATTTTGTATATCCATAGCTGTAAATATGACTTCATCTTTGCATAAAGGAATAAAATCGCTGACCCTAACCACATAGTCATCCGCATACTTCACATGAAGAATAAGTAACCCCATACAGACTCTGGAAAATTCAGATAAAGAAACATCTCGATATTGATTGTTTTCTGCAAACAAATATAAGTCTTTGATAAAACCTAGGACCGCCATTAATTCAAATTCATAATCCCATTGTGTTTCTATTAAATTAATTAAATGAGTAATAAATTGCTCAGCCATTTTCTTATTTGACCTGCAAACTTTTTTAGCTTGATACTGTAAGATATCCGTATACCACATAAGCGATTACAAAAGTTAATTTTATTTATGGTATTAACATAGTTTTTAGCCTATGGAAATATTCTGAAATTTTTATAAACACATTGATCTTTTTATTTTTATTTACCCAAATAAGATTTCAATTAATTTACAACGTATATTGACGATATTAAAATACCTGATATACTGCGCAACCATTGATTGGAGAGATGGCCGAGTGGTCGAAGGCGCTCCCCTGCTAAGGGAGTATGGGAGAAATCCCATCGAGGGTTCGAATCCCTCTCTCTCCGCCAATCAACGCGCCCGTAGCTCAGTTGGATAGAGTATCTGGCTACGAACCAGGGGGTCGGAGGTTCGAATCCTTCCGGGCGCGCCATTAAATCAAGTACTTACGTGTGTTTTACGAAGGTTGAAAAAAGGGTATGTAGCAAATTTGTAACACTTTTTTCAAGTTCTTCTGTAAAACTAGTTACAAAACGTTACATGAAGCCCACTAATTCTGTTTGCAGCATCTCGTAAATGCTCCCCAGAAAGATGGGCATAACGTAACACCATTTCAAAACTAGACCATCCCCCTAATTGTTGCAACTCTTGGAGTGATGTTCCGTTTTGAACATGCCAACTGGCCCACGTGTGACGCAAGTCGTGCCAACGAAAATTTTCTATCCCTGCACGATCTAACGCCTTTCTCCAAGCTTTAGTATTACACTGTCGAATTTGTTTATCCTGATAAGTAAACACATAATCCGTATGTAAGGCTCGACGTCTTTTAAGAATAGCTAATGCATGAGCATTCAACGGAACCGGGATTGCTTTATTAGCCTTCGCTTGATCAGGGTGAATCCACGCATGTCTCTTAATGAGGTCTACATCGTTCCACCTTAATCCAGTAACGTTCGAAGCACGCAATCCAGTAGATAAGCTAAAGTCAGCCATATCTTTTAAATGCGAAGGCAATTCATTGAGTAAACGATTTGCTTCCTCTATGGTTAACCATCGGATGCGCTGTTTTTCAACATGCCGCATACGCACTACTGGAACCTTATCAAGCCACTCCCATTCTATCTGAGCTTTACGTAATATAGCCCGCACTATTTCAAGCATACGATTAATCGTGGTTGGCGTTACTCCTGTATCCTCCTTCTTGATAGCCACTTCCTCAAGTATATCGCGAGTAATTTCCTGCAGCTGAAATCCTCTAAGATAAGGATCTAACCAACGTAAATGCATGATATCGTCTTTCAAACTTCGTTTGTGCTCATTTTCCTTTAACCACCTAACAACAGCATCCTGCCAAGAATAAATACATTTACTCTCTAATTTTACCTGAGACCACAATTCTGCTTTGAATTTATCGTGGTATTCTTGTGCGGCTATTTTACTGGTAGTCCCAGTACTTCGCTGTATTCTTTGTCCATTTTGGGAGATACTAATCCACCAAATGTTCTTTCTTTTGTAAAGCGCCATTGACTTTTACTCCTATCCACAGCAGCGCCTTGCGATGTAACGGCATGAGCATACTTTGACCGCATGTAGATCACAAGATCATTTTCAATAAAACGCCAGCTTCGACCAATTTTTACCCCAGGTAATTGGCCTTTAGCGGCTAACCTTCGAACTGTTTCTTTATGAGCACCGAGAAATTCAGCTGCTTCTGTTATATTGAAGGTTTTCATGGTCATTCACTAAATTGCGTATTTGGGTCTTGGGATTTATCAAAATTGAGCTCAAGAATAATTTGATAAAGTTTAACGAGGTGTAACTCAAACTCTTCTAAATTAGCCGGAATTTGTCCATGAGAATAAATTAATTTAATTTGCTTTATAGAAGCATTTGACATAAGTGCAATGCTCTTTAACGTATAATTTGTTGAATCTAATAAATATTGGATCATTCCCTTATAAATAGATGCTTTTACATTATTATCCATGCTTTTATCCTTGCTCAAAATTTAGAGTGCTCATGATAAATAACAAGAAATCAGATGACATGGGCAAAGTAGCTCTTGAAATGGTGTTTTAATTGTGATAACTATGGCGTTTTTTAGGGATAGCGTTACAAACTCACATGGATAAGAGCTTATTTTTAAATGATATTATTGCTTCAGAAGAAGTAAATAAGGAAAATTATAAGTACTTATTAACCATCAAATACGAAAATGAAATCAGTGAAGCCTGTGTTGACCTACAAAAGACGTTAGGTGTTGAATATATTTCAATTTGTTTAACACTTCCTAATAACCGTAAACAAATTATTTCAAATAATCCCGGTAACATTGCTATTCCCTATCAAATTAATGGCTTAGTACGATTGGATAATGTTTTTGATATTGCAAGCTATGATCATCATGATTTTAATTTTTTCACTGCCAAACAGATTAAACACGATGCCTGCTCAAAAATATATGAGCAAATTATGAATGAACGATTTAATGTATATAACGCATTCGGATTTTATCGAGAATATGGTGGTTATAAATTAATGTGTGTGTTTGCAAGAAAAAGAGAGTCCGTTACACCCAGACTAAATTTTTCAACGGAAAAATCAATGATGAACGTAGTTTGGAAATTCCTTAATCAAATACTACCCTATTACGAACAAGAAAACAGTGCGTTAAAATACTCAAGAATTAGTCAGGATACTTCATTTAGAAAAAATTTTATATTCGGCCAATATAAATCAAAGTTACCCGAACTAAAAGATAGAGAGCGGGAATGTTTATTCTGGGCTCGATATGGTAAATCCACATCTGAAACTTCTGAAATTCTAGGTCTTAAGCGGTCAACAGTAAAAAATTATCTTGAAGGTGTTCGAGAAAAATTCCAAGTTAGCAGTGTTCAAGAAGCAATAACGTTGGCACTACAAAACCAAATCATCTCATGAGTATATATGAAAAATAAAAAGAAACGAGTCATTGTTGCATCAATAGGAACGTTCCTAGAATGGGCTGAGTTTACTTATTTCGCTTATATAGCAAATATTATTGCTGCTTTGTTTTTTCCAGAACTAGGTAGTCGTCTAGGGTTGATTGCAACATTTTCTGTTTTTGCAGTTGGTTATTTTTTTCGTCCCTTAGGCTCTCTTTATTTCGGATATTTAGGTGATAAACTGGGACGACGTCTTGCGTTGCAAGCATCGATTATGCTTATGGGCATTTCCTCCCTATTGATAGGTTGCCTTCCTACTTACAGTACCATTGGAATCCTAGCGCCAATTTTATTAGTTCTATTTCGCTGTACCCAGGGTTTTGCTGTCTCAGGTGAATTTAATGGCAGTGCCATCTACTTAATTGAACATGATCTAGAAAAACCCTGTCAGGCAGGAAGCTGGACAGGATTTGCTTCCGCATTAGGCATGATGTTTGGCGGACTGATGGCTACTTTGATTTCATTCCATCAGATGCCAGTGTGGGCTTGGCGCATTCCCTTTCTATTAGGAACTTTTTCCTGCTTCTGTGCTTTGTATTTTCGAAGAAACTTAAGCGAGTCACCTGCCTTTTTGGCAATGACAAAGGAAAGGTCAACAAACCCCCTAAAAATTTTATTTAAAAATTACAAAAATAAATTACTCAAAGCCGCTTTACTCGTAGCTGCCTTAAGTATTTATATCTACATTATGAATGTCTTTTATGCTACTCATTTAGCAAAATACACTACATTGCAGGCCACAGAAACAAAGCTCATTGTAACCTTCGCGCAAGGACTTGTTGCACTATTTATCTTTTCAATAGGTATTCTCGCGGACCAAGTTAAGGAGCAACGTCTTATTGCAATAGGTTTAATAGGATATTTTATAGCTGCTCCTACAGCTTATTTAGTCCCTCAAACCAATTCATTTATTTTGATTTTGTTAGCACAGATTCCATATGCTTTATGTAATGCTTTGGTCGGTATACCTATATTTAAGCTATTAAATGATTTTTTTCCAACACATATAAGATATAGCGGTGTTTCTATTGCATGGGGAGTGAGTACAGCTATTTTTGGTGGAACAGCACCCTTGGTTGCTGTTTATTTGCAAAACATATTCCAACTGTCCTATGCGCCTATATTTTATATACTTTTATTCGCTGCAATTGCCTTACTTGTTTTGCAAAATGAAAAGAGATATAAGGTAACTTCGATAAAATTAGAGCTTAGATAACTGAATATGATCATTAATGAACCTAAGGTTTTGTGGGATCCAGAACACTATTTTAAACATTCAGCAACTCAATTTGGACATGCAACAGGATTGTTAAAGAACTATCATTTTAAAGGTGATGAATCCATTTTGGATGTTGGTTGTGGCGATGGTAAAATTACTGCAGCAATCGCAAACCTTGTCCCAAATGGTAAAGTTATAGGTTTAGATAAAGATATTACAACTATTAAGTTTGCCCAAGCAAAGTTCCAACCCACTAATCACCATAATCTCAGTTTTTTGCATGGTGATGTCACACAAATAAGCGAACTTGGTAAGTTTGATCTTATCGTTTCCTTCAGTTGTCTGCATTTCGTAAAAGATCAATACACTGCATTAATAAATATTAGAAACAATTTAAAAGAAAACGGCCATATTATGTTAATGTTGTATAGAAAATGCAAAGCCCAATGGGATGCACTAAACAAAACTTCAGCCAATAAAAAATGGTACCATTATTTTGAAAACTACGATCCAGGCTATTATGAGTACCAACCAGTCCCCTATCAACAGTTATTAAATAAATCTGGTTTAGGAAAATTTAAAGCCGAATTTACTGTAGAAGAACAGATCAGCTATGAGAATCTGACCACATTTGCTAATTTTATAAAAGGTTGGTTACCACATCTTAATATTCTTCCTCAAGAATACCATGATGAATTTTTATCATTATTTATTACTGATTATTTGAGTAATTTAAATACTTCAATTAATAAGATTACTATTCCTTTCGTAAGATTGGTTATAAATTAGATTTTTTTATTAAAAACAATTATTCTATTCTTACTTTAATTTATGATTTATTTTGAACGATTGTATTTTGAAATATAATGGGGTGCTAGTGGTCGAAGGTTCAAATCCTTCCGTCCCGACCAAGCCCAGTAAGGGTTTTATGAAAACCCCTTCAGAAATATTTGGTACCAGTTTTGGTACCGATTGCAAAATGGTACCATAAACCAATCGTGAAAACTCTGGTTGGATTAGGGAAAACTACATTTTATAAATATATAAATCAGTAAGAATTTGGCAAAGTGTCTTGCAAATTCTAAAAAAATGAACTATACTGTAAGGTGATTTTTTAGATTGTATTTATGGCATTATATAATTTAATGAAAATTATAGCCTAGTGGATTCCAAAATACAAGAAAAAAATCAAATTTCTAAATTTTGGGAGATGCTTATGCTAAAGAAAAAAGGTGTAGTTGAACGAAGTTTTATAGGGAAATCCGGTGGAGATCCATATGCTTTTATAATAAGAGGAGAAGATAATCAAACATATTTCACTCATTTGGGGGATTTAGTTCAGAACGAAAACAAGCTTTATAAAGACCTAAATATGCCTACAGAGTTTTTACAAGAAGGAGATTTGGTTGAATTTGATTGCTTCACGCCCAGTACTCATCTTTTGGCAATTCATGTTAAGAAAAAAGATAAAAATTAACACATTAATAAGCCTACTCCGGTAGGCTTGTTATTTATTCTTAATATGGAGATTAAATATGATTTTTCTTAGCCATACATATAAAGATAAACCTATAGTTGAGAAATTAGCAATTCCCCTTGCTCAAACATTTGGCAAGGAAAATGTTTTTTATGATAGTTGGTCTATTCAACCTGGTGATGGAATTATTGATAAAATGAATTCGGGTTTAGAGAAATGCAAATTCTTTTTCTTTTTTGTAAGCCAAAATAGTCTTCAAAGTAATATGGTAACAATGGAATGGCAAAATGCCTTATATAAAAAAGCACAAGGGCATTTAGATGTGATTCCTATAAAAATTGATAATTGTATGATGCCGACAATTATGTCCCAAATATTATATATTGATTTATTTGGACAAGGTATTGATGTTGCAACAAAACAGATCATTGATGTTGTTTCTGGAGAGAATACATTTCAACCTTTGTCTGGTTTTCAGAATGTTAGAGCTTATATTACCAGTCGCAGTGAAACGAAAATCATAATAGAATTTAGGGCAGAAGTTTATATGGAGCCCCAATCTATGTATGGAATATTACTTGGTAATGATAAGGATGACATTTTATATAAAGCGCATGAGGCAATGTTCAATAATGGTTTTGTAGAGAACATGATATTAAGTAATGGGATCAAAGGTAATTTGGTTATGTTAAGTCGAGCTAACCCTACATCACCTGATTTTCCGTTTTCAGTAGAGATCGAATCCAAAACAACATTAAAGATTATAGGGGCAATGAAAGCTATTTCTAGAGATAAATATACAATGATTCCACTTATTGATAAGTCCTGTTAGACAGTTAAAGAGTAGATTCTTAAAGTAAGAGCATTTTATGTGTAACATAGTATATGAAGATAGAACATGTGTATTTATTGATATACTTGGTTGGAAAGATGCGATAAATCACCTTTCAGCTAAAGAGATATATGAAATTCTTAAGCCGTTTTTAGTTATTTATCAAGACCACCGCAATCGTCACGCATCTATAAAAAATGCAAGAAAAAATTCAGTTAATACGCACACTGAAGAGAACCAATACTCTATTAGTACGATAGATGAAGATGGTCAGCCTTATGAAGTCCCCACAATGTATGAACAAGTTCATCTTACCGTATTTTCAGATTCATTAGTTCTTAGTATGCCTTTAGCATTTGAACACAGAATATATTCTAAGCTGCCTTCTATTATTATTGGTTTCTTAGAAAAAGGGTTTCTCCTTCGAGGAGGTATTTCCGTAGGCAAATTATATCATATTGATAATATTATTTTTGGACCAGCTTTAGTAGAAGCCCATAAACTTGAATCTAATGAGGCTAAATTTCCTAGAATCCTTATTAGTGATAAAGTAATTGACGAAATTGAACCCCACCCTTGTCTACCTATTATGAAAGACCAAATAAACAATTGGGTAATTAATCCTTTCCCTAAAGAATATGAATTTAACTACAATGATCAACAAATGTTATCCTTTCTTAATGAGAACTATAAAGTTGAAAAAGTCACAAGGATAATTGAGCAAAAAATAAAAGAATATTCAAAAGATTACTCTCTGTGAAATAAGTGGGTTTTTCAAGCAGAACTTTGTGCTAAATCTTTAGAAAAATTTGATGGTGCTACACAAGCTTTAGTTCAAAAACTTAGACAACATGTTAATAATTTATAAATTCAGACAAATGGTTAACGTATTACGATTGATAATCGCGACAATAGACCTTTATTTTTCTTAACTTTAATCTAGGTTTGAAACTATTTAAAGTTAGCTATAATTATATAACGATGGATTTAATGGAACTCATAGAATATGAAGAGTATACGGATCATTGTCTTCGGTATATGTTTATTGTTAATAAAATTTGCTGCTGCTGATCAAATGGTTGGTCGACCTTACGATGGGGAGGTTCAGGAATGTTATGCAGCACGTCAAAATATATCCACTAACCCCACCATACAGGCTCTCCATTCAGAAATTAGTAAGATTTGTAGTGAAAAAGGTGGATTAAAAGTGGCGTATAAGATGGAAAAGCTAAATTATTCAGAAGTAAATACGATAACATTCATCTGTTTTAAAGAAATGAACTCCTCACTATCTCCTATGTTCGGTTGTCGATATTATTTAACTGGATTTTCAATGTGATTTTATGAATTAAAAAATTCGTGTGCCACCATATTTGAAAACTACATATTTTTTAATCACAAACGTGCAATTATCTGCACTAAAAAAATTAATAATTTATAAATTATAAGATCAGAGCTAATAACAAATAAACTTTTTAATAAATATTAAGATAAAATACACCTTTCGCATTTTTAAAAATGCGGGTTCAACCCTTTATTTATAAGCATTTTCGGTAATTATTTACATAATATAGGTTTAAAAAGCTGGTGTATGTGTGGTGAAGGGTAATGGTGAAGAACAAAAATCAAAGGATCTAGATTTTATCAGGGCTATGAGAAAAGTTTTTAATTCTTCTCCACCGCCCTACACCATAGATTCACCATTTTTCACCACTTTGCACCGCATTTTTATCCTATAAAAATAAAGAAATTCCCTATAATCAGTGAAAAAAAAGCACCGTATTAAGCATTTTCATGATACATATTTTGCAATTCATTATATTTCATCAAAGCCCCTTGCTGTAACTTGTCAAAATCATCCCTATTCAGCTTTAATAGTTCAGCAGACATATTTTTAATCAGGGCATTCATCTGAATAATGAGTTGATGGCAGTGCTTTTCAACAGCGGTCTTCTCCTTTAAAGGCTCACTCTTCTCGAACCAATGATTTAATCCGACCTGAATTAATAGATTAATCATATGGGACATGGAGTCATTATTTTTTATCGCAAGTGATGCAATTCGATTATGTAAGTTATTGGGTAGTGAAATGGTAAGACGTGACATGATTTCTCCTAATTTTATAGCTCTAATTCTTTGATTAATGGTCGATTGATTTCTGTTTTTTTATGGTGAACGAGCAAGTCATCCATATTGATTTTTGAATGCCTTGATTGCGGCGGTTCTTGTAATTCAAAAGCCTGCTTCTTGGTTATCACTGCTTGCATGGAACGTTTATTAGATTGAGCGAATCGCTCTTCATGGCGCATTAGTTGTTCACTGGATATTCTATCCAGTGCCACTGGTTTTTCTTCAGTATTTCTTCGAATCGCATGGACCAGTTCTTCCTTATTATCCGTCACCAGAATCATACCGTGAATGGCCCTGGAAATTTGTACATAAAAGTTATTTAAAGTGGTACCAAAACGATGATAGGACTCCATTAAACCAATGCCAAACGGCGCATCCTTTCCTTGAACTTTATAGTTGGTTAATACATAGCTGTAGTCCAAGTGTTTTAGCGCGGGATGGTTCTTTTCCAGGGTGAATTGATGTCCTTCTTTAGTAATAAAAGTGAGTGCATTTTCTTTAATTTCATGTAGGGTGACACATTGACCATTTCTTAGATTATTGGCTTTAAAATTACGCGTCCACATCACCTTATCGCCTACCAAAAGCTCTAACTTCTTTGGCTGATAAAGTTCAATGATTCGCTCAAAAGGTGCATTATGAGTTTTGTATTGGGGTAAGTTATTTAATTTAAATTGAATTTGTTTTCCCTGTTCGTTAATTAGGGGTAACACATTATCTTGGCGATTTTTTTTGCTTATTTCACCAACGGTATAATAGGCACCTGCTTGGATGTTATTTTTTCTAAACTCCTGATTAAAACGCAGCCTATCGCCCTTTTGATAATAAGCAATAAATCGGCTCTGTATAGGCTCTATCCTTTTTGCTTTAAGTACCGTTTGGCAAAGACCCTCTTTTGCTAAAACGCCTTCTTCTTTCAATCCATTACGAATCAGTTGGGTGATTTCTTCTCGATGAGCGTGGGTTGGTGCAAATAATAAGGTTTCATCGCGCTTTTTTTGCGACAAAGACAGCCAATGATTGGCAATCCATGCAATGCGCTCTTCATGGGTGACGCATTCTTTCACGTCCAGCTTGTCTAAAGCCTCTTTGACATTTCCTTTGGTTGCAGCAATTACGGCCTCTTTAAGGACTGTATTTTTTTGCCTCACAATTTCATCCATAATACTGTGGTCAATGCCATATTCTTGAGTTAAGCCAAAGATTCGCCCTGCATTGACGCTAGGCAACTGTGCCCTATCCCCAACCAATACGAGTCTTGCATGAGTACGTTCAATTTGTTTCATTAGTTCATGGCCTTGATGAGAAGAAAGCATGGAAGCTTCATCGACTATAAATAAGGTTTTGCTTAAAGACGCTGTGGGTGTATTTTTTAACTCCTGGTGTACTAAAGGGAACACATCGGTTTTAATGCCTGCTTTTACTTGTAGTTCATCGGCAGCAGAGCTTGCTACAGTAATACCACGAAGTTCATAACCTTGGGCTTCAATTAATAACTTAGCCTCAGATAGCATGGAAGTTTTGGCAACCCCTGCATAACCTTGAATGGCTAAATAGCGGTCTTTGCTGGTTAATAGCACAGTCATTGCTTCTTTTTGCGAATGGGTCAGTGGATAAGGCAATATAGGGTGTCGCTGTTTTTGAAATGCTTTGACCATTTCTTTAGTGGCAATGGCAGGAACAGCCCCTTTATTGTGTTCAATGCGAGCAAGGGTTTCTGTCTCGGTGGTTAAAAGCCAAGGCGTTGTTAAAAAACGCTGTCCGGTTTCTTGGCATCGCGCTTCATATAAAGAGTGATTTTTAATTTCATGTTGAATCGCATGATTAATGGATTCTTTGGATACTGCTTTAGGGTAAGCAAGGCTATGTTTCATTGCTTCAAAGGATAGGCTCCTTGCTGAAAACATCGAAGTGCGCTGGCTTAATGTTTCAGTAGCTACATGGATACAGGCAATTGCCGCATCTAGTTCTGAGGGATTTTTATCTTTGGATTGTTTGCCCACTAAAGCCATTAATTTCTCTTTAATGGCTGAAAACCAGGACAGGGATTGAACTTGATTTCGATTTTGCATAAAAGCTTGTGCATCAAAACCTAATTCTATTGCGCGCTCTTTCCAGTCTTGTTCTAACAGCGTAATGTCCTGTTCTTCCTTGTTCTGGCGAGTGAGCAATGTAGCCGCTGAAGCACTTTTTGCACCACTCCAGCCTCTTTCCTCCATATGACGTTCAATGTCTTCCCGCCTTCTAGAAAACTCCTGTAAGACTTTTTCAGGAATTCCATCAATTTCAAATAATCCATCGCCGCTTAACCGTAGTGGGAAATCTGCCTCTTTCATTCGGTTGGCTAAATATTGACGGTACATCAACCCACAATAATGGGCATTATTTTGAATTTGCTCAATTACTCCATTGCTTCTTGAAATGTCACTTGCCAACGAGCGAGCTTTCCCTTCATGAAAGGTGAGGTTCATAGTGACACAGTGGGTATGCAATGCGGGGTCATTGGCACGAGAGCTTGGTTGTCTAAAGGCTGCAACCGCTAGGTTTCCTGTTTTTTCATAAAAAATTGCTCCGTTGCGAGAAACTCGGGCTTCTGCAAACTCCTTTTCAATTTGGTCTATGGCATAGGCTACTGCTTCATCATGATAGCGAACTAATTCGGGGGCCACCCCTAATCCCACTAATAACGATACACTTTTAGGTGCAGAAAAGGTCATATCAAAACCAGGACGATGTTCCCCTTGTAGGTTGTGTAACGACTGCCCATTAGGCAGTTGCCCTTCTAATAAAGCAAGCATTTGTTCTTTTTGCACAATTCCTGTTAATTGCATCTTCTGGCTCGCTTGCCCTAGCCATCTCATCGCTTGGGCATCACCGGCATAGTAATTAAAGGTTGCCGCATAATAATCTGCTGCACCTTTGGCTGATTTTAAGGGTTGAATACTGAGCATCGTGAATTCCTTGGCTAGAGTTCAAATTCCATAACCGAACGCTTTTTAGAACTTTGTGGCCCATCCGTTGATTCCCCATGACACTCATTGACTTCAACCTTTGCTGTTATGGGCTCATTATTCACCATCTCGCGCGTTACAAAGCCCTTCAAATGAGTAGGACGATTTTGATAGTGGAGTTTAAGCTGAGTCACCGGATAACTTCCTGGCAAGCGCACAAAACAGCTTAATTTTTCCAACTCTAAAATTTGTGGATACGATACAATTGGACGGGTCACCCGTTGGCTACCCAGTGAAATTCCATCCCGGATGCTGTTTGCCCCATAGGAATAATTTTCCCTTGATTCCTCTATTTCTTCCTCACCAAGTTCGCTGGCCACAAGGCGCGCCATATCAGCACTTGGGCTTCTGAAGAAAAAGCGGGTGTTTAATAAATCAAAAATCTCTTTGCCGCCAGGCTGTCCATATACTTTGGTCAGCTGAGAAAAACTTTGCATACCTAATAAAAAACAACCACCAAATTTTCGTACCTCAGCAATCGTTTCGCCAAGTAAAGGAAGCTTGTGAAGACTAGGCAACTCATCACAAATAAACCAAATGCGGCGCTCCGGATTGGGAGTTAAACTTAATAAAGTTAAAGAAGCCATAGCCAACCACATCGAGATTAAAGGAGTTAAGGTTTTATGGCTCTCGCCATTGGATGAAATAAAAAGCCAGCCATTATGATGCTCATTAAGAATGTAATCACGAATCGAAAATGGTGCCGCTCCTTCGCTATTAAGGCCTGTTAAGTGAGTCATTGATTTTAAATAGGTGGTAATCACCGAACGTATAGAAATAGCGGTTTTCTCAATTTTTCCACTGACTAACGTTGCGGCTGGTGTACCTTTAAGATATTCATCCAAATGAGTAAACTCACCGGTCAGCAATAATTTTAGTAATTTTTCAATGGAGCGCTCCGAATCATGGCGCATCTTAGCCGCACATGAAGCAAATACTGTGCGTGCCGCATTCACCCAGAAGGGATCGGATTCCCCATGCATGGGAATTAGGCTATCGGCCATGTTTTCAAAGTCGGAATCACGTGGTGCCTCACGCCACATATCCCAATTGGGGCATCGGGCATCAAATGGATTTAAAATGACATCACTATTGGGATCAAAATAATGAGGAATAAAAGCACACCCTTTATCATAAACAATAACGCGATCACCTCTTTGGCGTAATCCATCCATGATTTTCATAATCAATTGACTTTTACCAGTACCTACAGTGCCATGGACTAAAAGATGTTGTACTTCGGAATTTGCAATCAGCGGAAATCCATCAATTGTAATATCGGAGTCCTCTTTTTGGGCAATAATTTGTTCTTTTACCTTGTCGCATGTCTCTATTCGACTGCCGCGAATAAACTGATTGATGCGCTGTGCTTTGCCTCGGCGAATAAAATAAACAGCAAAAATAAGACCTAAAACAAAGGAGACTATAAACGCAGCAAGCGAAGACTTTCCTAATAAATCCACCATGTGATTGGCATTTTCACGGTAATAGGGATAGTGCAGAATCGTTTCTACGTTTTGTTGATAATTTTTGCCGTGAAAAGAAATAATAAATACATGCTTCTGGCCCACACTATTTAAAAAATACGCATAGTAATAAACAAGCGCTTGATAGAGTTTCTCAGGTGAAGTAACCAACCAGGTGATTAATCCACTTAATACGACCCATAGAGAAAGACAAACGCAGGTTAGTATTTTATTAATTTGATCCCACATACGAAAGTTGTGAAAACTAATTATTCCACCACGGGTATAATGTTTGAAATTGGGTTCTTCACGCACAATGTTTACTCCTTATCAGCTTTTTAGGCAAAGCAGTAGCTACCCCACCTTAAAAGTGAATAAAATGAAATCAGTTTTTATTGAATGAACGATTACCTAGGCAAATTAATACTCAAGTCTTTTCCTTTATTAAAATAGTGATCAAACAAGATGAACAGTGTATAGACACCGATACGATTTAACTCCATTTTTACTAAAAAGTAAGTTGCAGCAAGGCTTCCAAAGAAAGCAAATCCAATTCCCATAAAGATGGCAGCCGATTCAATGTAGCTTCCAAATAAAGTACAAAGAAGAATAAAGCATCCAAAAAAGATGTAGGCAACATGCTTCAATTTCCGAGCTAGCAAAGCTCCTGTTTTAAGTGATGGCTCAAGGTGAAACCGAAAAAGAATGAAAAAATTAAGCGCAGGAGTTAACAAAAGCATCACCCCAAAACTTAAGAAAAAAGCCATCAGGGTTGCCTCTCGCATCACTTGGGACATGGCTTCTCGTGCTAAACCATCATTTGATGGATGAGTAATTCCCGCATAGGCAATGGTTAATGAGACGATAAACCAAACTTTCAAAAAACTACTCACAAATAACCGGAGCAATCGCGGGTAATATATTTTGGCAGGAATTATTTCAGGATTCAGCGATTTGATGGTTTCCATATCGTCACTTATCGCTTTTCTTAAGTCTTGATGATTCATTGGTCTATTCTCCTTTATTATGAAGACCCCAAGTTTTTGGTAATTGGCCCATTAAAATGACGTCTTTTTGGGCACGCTCCATTCCTTCGTGTACCGTACTTTCTTTTTTATTCATAAGATCATACTGATCGGCATTAATCAAGGCCTCACCATGATTAAGATTTTGAGGCAAGGTATTCATTTGATGATGAATCTCTTGTTGTAAAGCGTGGCGCTTAGGCTCATCAAGACCCAGACCACTTGCTTGAGCCTCGTGCGCTAAGTGCTCGCTGCCTTTTTGATAGTTCGTTCCTAAGTCGTTTTCTTTGGCAATAACATCACGTTGCTCTTTCTGATAGAACGCTTCAACTTCTGCCTGTTTTTTTTGACTGCCAAATTCGGCAATTAATTTGTCTCGTTTGGAGGCAATAAAATCTTGGCCGAGTTCATTGAGTTTATTAAGGGCTGTCATGTCTCCAGGATGGCTAAATAACGCATCACGTGCTGACTCTCCGATACGTTGTCCAACATAAGATGGGAAGGCCTGATTTAAATCGGTGGTAATTTGCGACGAATGGGACGCTACATAACTTTTTGCCTGTTGAATGCGCTCTGCTTTTGCAAGCGAAGCATCGATATTGTGGCTTGCGGTTTCAGCTTCTCGTAAATCGGCACCTAATTGATTGGACAATGAAGAAGCTTTTGAATAGCTGTCATCAAAATGATGGCTTTGTGAAAAATGCGTCACATAATTCATCGCCTCATTGAAGTCCTTCGATTGCCGAGCAGAGAGCGTCCCATCCATACCCGTATGATATTTATCACTGCTGGTCGAATTACGATCAAATTTAAGATGGGCATCCGCACCAGCATGAAAACCAGTTCCCAATTGAGCCAGTTTACCCCAAATACTGCCTTGGCTTTTAACACCGGCTTGAGCACCCCATCCTCCACTGGTTAAATGCGACAGTGCGTCTTCTTTACTTACACCAGTACGGCGTGCCACATCCTCAGCAATATGACTAATGGTCGAGAGCGCCTTAGAGTACTGGCCTGTTTCAGATTCGGATACTCCATCACCTAAGCGCATGTCATGGCCTGCCAATTGTGAAAGTTGCAACGCACGGTGCGCAAAATTCGAAAGGGAGGATTGATAATGCTTTGATTCATTGCGGGCGGCTTGAGTGGATTGTTCATAAGCTTGCGTTAGTGAGCTACTTAAGCCCTCAGCGCTATTAATAGATACGGCACTACGCGTCATCCCAGGGCTTACATCAAAAACCCTATCGCCACTACCAGTGATGGTTTTCAATACCCCGCTTCCTAATTGTTCGGTATGCATGCCATGCATGTGCGTCCAATTGGAATCATGCTTGTTGGCTGAAAAATTATTGGCCGTGGTGTTGTAGAAACTCGTTTGACCAAGCCCAAAAGAGCCACTTGCCGCCTCCCCTGCCACAGACATGCTAGAGCCTTGCATATGACTCATCATGCTGGTGGCCAGATTACTGAACGCACCACCTAAATTAGACACCAAACCATGAGAAAGAAAAGGAATAAGCATCATCAAATAGCCACTTGCGCCTGAAATGTCGGCATGAAGTTCATCAATTTTATCGAGATTCACCATCGTGAACTGGCCGTATTCACCAGAAGATGAAGCACCATAAATGGTCATACCGGCATTCAGTATGGCAAAGAGCACTGGCCAAAATTGCAGCGACATAAAAAATTGCATGTAACCGTAGAGAATTTTTACGCCACCTGGTAAGGTGGATAACGCAATAATCAAGGGAAATACCCCAAATAATAAAAGCGTTAAACAGGTATGAGTAATCGGTAAAATCCATAACGCCTTTTGCCCTAGCACTTCCCAACTCCAACGGTGTTGTACTTGGGATTTGGTAAATTGTTGGTTCACAATCCCTGCGGTGGCATCGGTAAACGCTTGATAATGGGCTACTCCATCGTTCATGGCATTAATCATCATGCTTTGTAAAAAGATATTGCTGGAAGAATCCGTTAGCCCTTGGTAGTACTCAAAAGCTGATTTGAGATGAGTACTAAATAACGCTTCATAAGTGGTATTTTTAGGTTTACCAAATAAATTTACCCCAAAAAACGTATAGGCTTTTTTAATCTCTGCATCGAGTTTTTTTCTTAAACTGTATGGTCCATCAGGTTTTGAGGCCTCAAGACAAGTCACTAATTTGCCATTAACAGAAATCATGCGAAGCGGTGATGCTTTGGCGCTAATGAGACTCCAAATGTCGGTGGAATGAGCTAAATCACTGACACTGTACTTTCGATTTAAGCGAATATCGCCCACCACACACACGCGAAAATACTCATTTAGTTCCTCTTTAAGCACGGGGTCTTTAATGCGAAAAGAGGTAGACGCGGAAATTAAGCGTGACCCAAACAAAGCGCCTGTTTTGGTGTAGTACATATCATCGGGCATAGTCAGCAACGCATCATAAGTTTGCGCTAAACCGTAACCAATGATTGTTACAAGACTTGCTCCTAGTGCAAACACAACTGGCACATTGTCCACCAGTTTTGGTGTTTGTGCGGAAATGTCATCAATGAGTACCGATGTTTTAGGCAATAACACCACGTTCACAAACAACACATAGCCTAAAAACCAACGGGCAAAAGCCATGGGGTCGCGCGTTTTAAGAAAACCAACGGTTGCCATGACAATTCCAATAAGCGCAGTAATGCGCAGTAATCCAAGAAAACTATCTTGTTTCATAAACGCAGTGATGGCATTCAGTACGTGCTGAAATAATTCGCCACCCGCCAATACATGTATGGTTATCATTTGCTGCACTCCTTAGCCTGCAGTACTGGTCATTTGTGAAGCTACCTGTTTTTCAATCTGGGCCATCCGCTCAATTAAAGTGAGCTTTTCTTGCAGTTTTCGACCTACTTTAGGGTCAATAGAAGAAACTCTTGTGGTGGCTTCATTAATACGTTTTTGAATTTCTTTGACTAAATCGGCGTTTAATTCGGAACCTGCTGTAGCCACATTCACTTCTTTGAGTAATTCGGAAAGATAACTGGTCAATAAATCTTGAGCAATCAACATGGAGTACTCTTCAATGTCTACTGCACTGCTGCCATAGTGCATGCTGTTTAATACCGATAAAAACTTCATGACTGGCAACGAGGTCATACTTAAAAAATTAAGTTCTCGATTGCCTGGTTTTTCATCATTAAGAAGTTTGGTGTTTATGGTGCGAATAATCTCACGAACTTTGTAGGTCAGTGTTGAAGTATCTTGAATGGTGATGTCTTGTAAACTTACCTGCATGCACTGGCTGTTGGGGCCTCCATCCTTACAACGCCATATTTTAGCGGTGTGGGTGCCATTTCCTGTCCCAATTAATGCATTGATTAAATCAGCGTCACCCGCCAATGAGGGAACGTTGGTTACTTTACCCTCTTTATCAATAATTAAGGTACCCGTTAAACTCATCACCATTTCCGCAAGTTCTTTGTCGCTGTTTAAAAACGATTTGGCTTGCAATAAAGACCATACCAGATTTTTGTTTAAAACCACCTGCTTTTTACGCTCAGGGTCTTGGGATGCCTTATTCATCACGTTATCAAATCCATTCCCTGAACAGGCCATACGAGCTTGAACATAGTCACTAAATAAGCCCTCTTTTCCCATCGCTGCTTGGTCTTTACATATTTTTTGTTGGCTGGCTGCCGTTTTTGGCCAGATGCCACCTATCATATTTTCAGAAAGCTGACAGGAGTTGATGCTGCTGTGATTGGCCAATTGTTCCAGGTATAAGTTGAAATCACGCACTTGTTTTAATTCAGGGACAGTAGACGCTAACATTACATCAGCTGCATAAGCACCCGCATTGGTCATAATGGATTTTCCTAAATCCACTAATTTTTGATTGCTCAAAAAACTCATACTGCCGGTGTATAAATCAATGCCCCCGCACCCCGCCCGATAACTGGGTAAATCAAGTTGAACCAATTGATATTGGCGCACCTGATTACGTGCATAAAGAGAACCTCCACCAAAAAATCCTGCTGCTTGGGACTCAAAGGCCGAAGGATTGGTTACATTGGAGGCATAGCCCATCCCGTTAAAAAAATTATCCAAGTCTTGGCTTACCGAAGCCTGGGTATTTGCAAATAGAAAAAGCAAAACGAATGAGAAAATTAAATGCTTCATTCTATTTCCTTGTGTTCATACTCGTTAATTTTAGCGATCACTGCATCCATACGCGCATGAAGCTCCTCCTCACTCATTGAACCAAATCCAACGGGGTATAAGATTTTTTCTTTAGCGTTCATAATAAAAACGGCAGGATAGTTGATTGGACTTCCTTGAAAAGCCGCATTCACCCATTCCGTGGTTGCGGGTAAAAAATGAGGAAATTCAGGTAACGATTGGTTATCAAAGGATAAGGGAAGAACTTCGGCACCGATTTGCTCTGCCCATCGTTTTACTATCGGAGCAAATTGCCGGCAATGCGGACAAAGGCTACCATAAAATAAAATCACCCCATGGGAGTTAAAAAACTTAGGTCGCTTTTTATTGGGTTGCGCTATAGGTTTCGGCTGAACGCTATGCTCTCGTTCGGCAATCATCTGGGTTAACCACCGTCCATTACCAGCAGGGACATTTAAGGCGGCACCTGCCAACACTAATCCTATCCAGAATGCGACACGCATTAGGCTTCTCCTTGAAATTGGGTGGCCACTTGAACGATGCGCTCCATTAAGACATCTTGAGTGGTCAATCCATAGGCGATTGGGTTTACCTGATGGTTTTCGGGATTGACCAAAAGGAGTGCTGGAAAATAACGAACCCCCAAACGCTCTGCTTGCCCCTGGTCGATTCGTGAATTTGTCAATTCAGGTACCACCACGCCATCGACACTCACGGGCATCATCGAAATATTAAAACGCCTGCAAAAATCAACCAGGATAGGGATTTGCTTTTGGTCATAGGGGCTTTTGCCACGGTAAAAAAACAACAATCCATGAGATTTTGCAATGCCATGAATCACTTCTTCTTTTTTTTGTTCACGCACTTCATCGGTTATTTTGCCTCCCAGATTCGAGGTAGGATGGGTAACCGTATAATCATACTGAGGATAGGCAAGCATCGTTTTTTGAAACAATTGCTTAAAATTTGAGGATTCTTTAATCCAGTAATCTTGAAGGCTTAAAAAAACACGCATGTCCTCCACTTTTTTGGTTTGGCGTGCTTTGTGCAACGCTTCCATGGTGTAAAAACGAAGTACGGCATCCTGCTGTGTATAACTAAGCTGATTAAACGGCGTGCCGCGAGGAGGTGTTTTTTTTATTTTATTGTGTTCCTTTTCGATGCTGTACCAAAGAAAGCCCACCGGTTTTTCAGCAAGTACGGTCATTGAATGAAAGACGATTAATAAAAAAATACTCCATTTAATCATGGGAGCGCTCCATTTGTTTTAAGCGCTCAATGTGCGATTGGTTTAACGCTGCAACACTTCCATTATTTGGCAGCACCTTGCGACTCATAAGCTCTTGCTCAATAGACGATAAATCTAATGCAGAAAAATTAATGCGCTCTAACTCTTCAGGCGTAATGCCACGACAATTGGCATGATTTTCTTCATATTTTGCCCAACCAAAATGAATCCCTAATTGGCTGTATCGTCCTTGAATCTGAATAATAGCGGCTAATTTAGTGGGGAAAACACACCAGGATTGTTTTTCTTCCAAGCACATACCCATTTTTTTTAGGGCGCAAAATTTCCCCACTTTAAAAGCGCGTCCTTCTTCCTTAGCTTTAGCCAAACGTTTTTCATCCTCACTGCAATGGGTCATTTGGTAACTGCCTTTACAACAATTACGCACATCGGCTTTTACTTTGCGACAGGTGGAGTTTTTTCCGGTAAAAATGGAAGGCACGCCACTTTGAACCTGTTTTTCGGCAACTTCCGAAGCAGCTCCTGCAAGAACGCCTAGTCGAGACAGTCCTTCTGCAGCATCATCACTGACCTCATCTTCCGATAAGTCACAGCTCCCATCACTGCAACCTATTGTTCCTGGGCAAACTGTTTTTTCAGGCAGGCACGACTTCTGGAAGCAGGTGAAGGTTTGTAAATAAGAACTGCAAAGACCATTGGAGGCATTCACACATTGGGAATCACGTTGGGAGCATCCTTCCATTAATAAGGGCGTACAGGTGCTGTTTTCTAGATAACTGCATTGGAACTGAAAGCTTCGACCCCAACAGGGGCGAGTAATGGCAACACCTTGAATGGTCTTTTCGGAGTTAGGCTCAAGGCATACACTTTCGTTTTTTAAAAGACAATGGCTTGCGCTACGGTCTTGGCGGATGGCATCACACGCTTTTGCAGACCAGGTATCCTCACTCATCCATTGAGTGAGGTGTATACTTAGGCGAGCATAGTGTCGTCCCTTTTGGGGCGTTACTATGCTGACCGTCGGGTCGGTACAGGTAGGTTGTTTGATGAGTTGAACCCGTTTATTTTTATAAGTAATGGAGACAGTTAATGCCTCACATAAAGGAGTAAGCTCAGCAAGCGCTGCTTTAGTACAATATTTATCATGGGGCGCACATCGGGTTACATCAAAAGTAGCATTACCATTGGATGTCGTAATGACACGGTTTAATTGCTGAGCAAGCGGTTGTAAAGTAACCGCCAGTTGCTCGGTACAGGCCTTATTTTTATAGCTTAGAGTTTCTTGGCAGGTTTTTGTTTCAGAAATAGTCTCACAGTGTGCCGGCTCTTTATAACACACACCCTCCAAGACACCCTCAGGATTTTCGAGTAGATTTTCGGCATAACGCATTTCTGGACTGTTTGGATTGTATCGTCCTTTGCTACGAGTTCCAGCGCTTTGATACACCTCAAAAGCGGTGGGATTTTTGTTGAGCGCATTTAATCCTTGCGAACTTAAGGCATTACTGCCCTCTTGAGGATTAAGGGATGTTTCATGCGGATTAGTGGTATAGCCTTCAATCGCTGATGCGGGATTAAAGCCGTGCAAGGCCTGCATGGCTTGCTCGCGCGCCTTTAGCACATCAGCAGGAATTTGACTAAACCCTGTAGGCATTATCAAACAGGAGTATAAAATAATAAGGCGTTTAAGCACCGCTGATTCTCCGTGCCTCAGTTATAGAAAAATGCGTGTCTCCATGTCCTGCCATTCGCATGAGTCCTTCTTGAAGGGGCAAATGGCCATAAATCACATCAAAGGTTTTTCCCTCCTCAATGACGAGTGCAGGTACTTGCCCAATGCCAAAACGTTCAAACAAGGTCGGGTCAATAGCTAGATTTAGATTAGGAATCTTCTTGCTTAGCTCCATGACTTTAAGCGCCGTATCCTTCATCGAGTTTTGATAAAGGCCATTTAAATAGGCAGGAATATGTAAACGACTGCATTCGTTAAGCGTTTCTTCCAAAAGAGTATTAGGCATGGAAAAACTGATAAATACCGATACCGTTGATGCAGCAATTACGGTATTGGTAAGGCATCCCAATAGTAAAGTAAGTCCTTTTTTGAACATCAGCTTCTCCACATTATAAAAAGGTGCATGAGCGTTTGCGCCACACCAAAAACCCATATTGGTCAGGAGTATGGAGCTTAATTTTTCCCGCTTCCCAAGCCAATGTACTTAATCCCCCTGGATAGCAATGTTTGCCATCGGCCACCTGATTGACGAGCTCATAGCGGTAGCGAGATTTAGGGGTAACTGAATAATGATGCTCTTTGCAAATGGCCCCGCTTTTAGGGCTGGAATCTGAGAGCAAAAATTCACGATGCATTTTGTAGTTCATTCGCTCGGTTAACAGCAGTGCGGTTTGTACTGGAGACAGAGGTGCATTCACATGACCTGTCATCGGGTAATGAGTGCCTTGAGCTCCGGCACACCAAAAAAGGCTATCTAATGGTTTTTTAGTCAACGTTGAGGACAATGCATCGGCCGCACAAGCAGAAGCCGCTACTGGATTACCAAATAAGACCGATTCGGGGCTTAATACAAAACTCATTTCTGAATCCTGCCAGGTGGGGTCAAGTTCGGTAAGATAAGCAATATCAAAATCCCCGCCTTGCATACAACCCACTGAAGTGATGAGGTTTAGCCAATGAATCAGCGGGTATTTATACCAATGTACATGAAAAAACGCGCGCTGCTGGCCAGTACCAACCACCTGGCGGCCGCCCCTACCCTGCTTTAAGCCTAAATTTAATCGAGTACCACCAAGATTAACCAAACAATAAGGGGTGTCGGTGACATCGGTGAGTGCCATGGGCTCCCAAAAACCAATATTTAATCCTACGCGAAGTCCTGTAGGTCCTGGACATACACCAATAGGGTTCGATGCATTTTCAGTATCAGGCAAAGATGAATGAACCACTTTAATATTTCCAATTGATAAGGGAAAAAGACAGCGCCAACATACATCGGTAATGGGGTTAACAAAATGTCCGCTGCACTGCTTACCAAATCCAGCACAAGAAAAAATAAAAAAGGTAATCATAAAGACTGTCTTAGAGCGCATTACCATTCTCCTTAATCGCCTCTTCAACAATAAAAAGATGATTCGCTTTGCGTGTGACTCGAGCTGGCACATGAATAATATTAAGCTTGCTTGTAATGCGTCCTTCCTGATCAAAATAAATCACGGCATTTAGACTCTTTTCAGCAATCTTGATTGCCCCTCCAGTCAAAATAAATTTGGGACTAGAACAGTTATTCTTTTGTATCTGCGCCCAACGAATCTGTGCTTCGTCATCCGCATTGAAAAACAACCAACAAGGGTTATACGCTGGCATATACTCCAGGGCATTGATATAAGTTCCCTTTGGGTAAAGAATCTTACCTTTATAATCAGTGATATCCTGACTTAAAGTGATTTCTGATGTGTAGTAATGACTGATGGTTTGGCTGGTACGCTCCAAACTTAATGCGCTAGGTCTGTTAGTATGGTTGACCACTGTATGAAGCCATTTCTGGTTTAATGCATCCAACTCCCCACTTAAAGTTAATGCGTGTAAACGCTCTTCAATCAGCACTAAAAAGCTTTTTTCTACGACTGGAAATATCTCACCAATCACGCCAAAAGATTTGGTGAAGCCTTGGCTACAACACACTACCAGGAGTACTAAGGAGCATAAAATTTTCATGTTTTGCTCCTCATGAGGCCACTTAATTTCAAAGCAACTTCCTCGGTAATGTCGTTACCGCCTTCAAACACATATTTTTGATTCAAAATGACCGCCTGATGGTCTTTAGAATATTGCGCTAATATCTTTTTTATGGATTGATGAAAGTGTTGCGTGGCCTGTTCGACTTGCATGGCGGTTGCATGATGTTCTGCTAATTGGCGAATGAATTGACCTTGAAGTGCCTCTTGATTAAAAAGGACAATACTTTGTTTCGGTTGTGCACCATAAAATAAAACGCCCAAAAGAAACGCTAAAAAAGAAGGTCCTAAAGCCAGTGAAGTAACTCGCATCACACTTCTCCATAATAGTGATGAGCTACGGTTTCAACTGCTTGCGCCAGAGATACCCCCTGTTCCATCAACGACTCAATCTCGCTGACTTCATCACCTGAGGTGGAAAACAACACTCTTGAAAAAGGGTCGCAAAAATAGCGATGAAAGGTACTGACGTTGCCAAACTGGAGCATTAAATTGGAAAAACCCTGCATTTTGGCCTCCCCAAAAGATTCAATTAGGGTTGCCTCTAACTCAGTAAAATGGTCTGGGTGTTGTTGAACATACTTTTTAAAATCCCCTTGGCGCATGATTATTTTGGTATCACTACTTGCCGCAATGGCTTGTCCCTGAAGGGTATTCATGGTGTCTAACAGATTTTGAGTAATAACAGCAAAGCCACCGTTATGTTTTCGTGCGGTTCGAAAACCCTGCTCAATAAAACCTGCGGTTAATGGATTAGCCCCTGCTTTTAAAAACTGCCAAGCCTCATCAATCACACAACGTTTTTGACGTTTTCTATCCGAGTGGTAAAACTGACCCTGAATAATGACAATCATCACAAACATAACAATGGTCAATAATTCAGGATTGGATTTTAAAGCCCCCATTTCCAATACAACAAAATTAGAGCCATTTAACAGCGGTGTATCACTGTTAAACATTTTGCCATAAATGCCTGAGCTGCCGTATTTATCGAGTAAAATCAGTAAGTCTTTGAGCCGTTGGTCATTAAATGACTCTGGTTTTTGTAATAAATGACGCAGCGCTTCGAGTACGTTATCCATACGCGCATGTCGGCCATACACGTTCCAAGTAGCAAGTACCGCATCCAATAGCCACGCTTTTTGAACTTCGCCCAAAGCTTCGTTGGGACTCGCCATAATCGCCAACAAATCTCTAATTTGAATATAATCGTTAAGGTTTTCTCCCTTAATTTCGGTTGTCCCTTCAAAATCAAATAAAGTAAATGGATTTAAAGTTAATGTTGAGACATCAATATAACTTCCACCCACCAATTTACATAAATGCGTGTAGGAGCCACCCAAATCAATCACAAAAATCTGCTGCCCTCGTGATAAACCATCTAAAATTTGTGCTTGTTCAAAAAAGGATTTACCAGCCCCCGTACTGGCAACCGTTAAACGATTAAAATTGGTAATCGGTAAAGCTCGGTCATCAAAGGTATCTAAATAAAACAACTGATGGCGGTAGGTAGGCACAATAAGACCTTGCCTTGCGCCTTTAAAATCGGCCACCACCGGCAAAAGGTTGGCTACATTGCCATGGCTTAATTGTTTGGTCATGCCTAAAAGCTCAAGGCTTGAAAAGAGGCCCTCAGTCAGCATAAAGGGAAGACTTCCTAAGAATCGAAGCCACTGCTTGCAACGACTTTGAGTCAGTGTAAAGCCTAATTGCCTGTAGCTTGCAATTGCTTTGGCAACCTGTTCGCGCTCCTTCTCCTTCGAGGTATAAAGGATTAGGTTGTAAAATGTGGTTAAAAGATGCAGCTCGCCACGTGAAGCATGCTCATGCACCAACTGCCACTCTGAAGCTTCATCACTAATTGATGGATTAATAAAGGCTTGAATGGCGTTGTTATTTGCATTTAATGATTTCGCCCGAGTTTTAGCTTTGGCCTTCATCTTTTCCTGATTCATTCCACGAATCGTAAATGAAATTAGAAAAGGGCATTCAATCCCCTGTTCCGATTTAAAGAGATTGGCAAACAAATCAGGGGTTTGCCAGAGGCCGAACAAGGTATTAGGGTAACTCGTAAGTTCACAGTTGACCATTCGGGTGTATTGAGGATGTCCTTTTTCATCAGCAAGCGACACATCCATTGCATCGGCTCCTATTTCATATACGGTCGTAGGACTTGGAATGGATTCGCCAATCATCAGGCCTCTTTCTTCCACTGAAGGCCAGGAACATTCATTAAAATTAGGAGAAACGAGCGCACGCATCAGCATCTTAAAGTGATGCTCATTACATCGTTGCAAGTTAAATCCTGCGACTTTGAATTCCGATTCAAAATCATGGCGCAAGCGCTCTATTTGCTCTTCCACGCCCGGTTGTGTGGGTCGTGAAATAAAAAGATAACAGCAGTAATCACTTAGGCCCGCCGGAACATTTCGGCCATTTTTATACCCATTTTTAATGGCATTCAAATGGTATTGAAGACTTTGTCTCGCCAATTCAGCATAAATACCACCTAGCTGTAAAATGGGTTCATAGTTTTGCGAAAGAGAATGCGAAAGCCAAGGATGCTTGTAGAGCAGCACCGTACAATCCGTCCCCACAGTCAGCTTGTTTTTAAAAGTCTCCGCAAGAGATTTCATCAGAGATTCATCAGCGCCAGCCATGGGTGTAAGCATCATTCCAAAACCTAAAGAGCCTCGATTTACAAAAATATCGCCATCGGTTACGGTTTCATAAGGAAGAATTTTAGAAAGTGCGGGCAAATCCACTTCTAAAGATTCCAGTGCTTTTCCCGTTGTGACGCAAGAATCCGGTTTAATACCGACTTGTTCCCCCAGTTTATGGCTCATACGATAAAGCATTTCCCGAGTTTTATCGCGCCACTTGGCTGTATTTAAGCCCATGAGCGTTCCTCCGCTGTTTTTGCTACCCATAAGGATTGGCCTGGTGCTTGTTGGACCAATCGTCCTGAAGGCTTGGAGAGGTTTTTCTCTGCATTTATCCTTCTTGATGTTGCAGCAACCGGTTGGGGGGCATCGGCAAAGCGGGTCATGGCATCGACTTGCTCAATAGTCAAGCAGCTATCCCCTGCGGTTGCATTACAGCTGAAATTAGAGTTCATGGTGCAGCCGGTAAGCGTAAGAAGCGCGCCTGTTAAGAACATCAAATCACGTACAGTCATTACATACCTCCTATTTGATTGCTGCTTAATGCATTGGCTTGGTCAATTTTTCCTAGAACTTCAGGAGGTACGGCAAAGTTCATTTCGGATGGGGTGTTAGGCTCTTGAGCAATAAGATGACGCGTCTCCTCGCGTGTTTTGGCTTGATTCAGTGCATGCTGACTCATGGAATCATCGGGTTCTAAATAAAACCCATCTTTAAAGACTATAGTGACCACATTCCCTGAACCGACTTGAATCACAGGATGATATTGTTCAGCACGTTTGACGTAATAAGCTGATAACGTATCAGCGGCTTTAGAAGCACCACCATAAGCAGCAAAGGGCGCAATTTGACTTGAGGCAATCATCGAAGTACCACCATACGGCCCAATGAATTGCGTACTTTGAGCGTATTGAGCAGCAGAGGCGATACCGGATAAAGCGCCACTTACTCCTGCCCAAGTCATTACTTTATTATCCCGCATTAAAGGTCTTCCCTTAATGCCTACCTTGCCATTGAAAAATACCCAACCTGTCACTTCTTTATCAATAATGGGCTGACCTGGATGCGCACACGACAAGCGATAAAGTGTCGCAAACGCACGCTCACTGGAAATATCTCCATAAGAGTTGGCACTAACCCGACATCCTTTCAGTCTGGAGCGCTGGCCATTGGGGAGTGTGCCGTCTTCTAAAAACTTAAAGAGCATCACCCCATTGTTTTTTGATTGGCCATTCACGGAGGCATCGGCATCAGCACCGCCTAAAATCACCGCCCTTATTGATGTATTGGATGGGACGTAATGAGTAGGATTTAAGTACAAATTGGGGTGCGTACGATGGAGGCGCCTTTTTGGTCTAAAAGAAACCGTATTAATCCGAGGCATAGCATCAGCAAGGGTGTTGCCTGAAGCCATCATGGTATTCATGGCATAAGTATTGGGGTGATGCCAAAGTTGGTTTTTCGCCTCTTTTAATTCGGCAGGCATATTAGGTTGTTCAAGGCTCTCGTTATTCTTTTGAGTTACCGAAGCCAACGTAGTTAATTGAGCTTTGATTTCTTCTTTTTGAGATTGGAGTTGCCGAAGATGTTCTTCGCCCATTGCTTTAACATTCTGAGTTAATTCGGTGATTTGCTTTTTAAGCGACTCCAATTCCGTTTGTTGGGCGGTTAGTGCATTATTCGCAGCCGCCTCCGTAAAGGACTCATCCACAATACCGGTTAAGTCCACTGACTTTTTCGATACTTCTGGCTTTTTCTTATGTCCTTGCGTCAACAACAAAAGGACCAGCGCAACAATCACAATAAAACAACTTCCTGTGACCATTAAGGCACGTATTTGACTGCTTTTAATTAATTTATTTAATTGCCAATTAACCATGGCTTACCCCTTGTACGCGATAAAGCATGGCACGTTCACCGGATTTAAGAATCGGTTTGGAGTATTTCACCGCTAAAGTTCCTTTTTTAGCAAACCACTCCTGGTTTAACTCTAAAGGCTCTTTCCCGCCATTATAAAGTTCGATGACCTCGCCTTTTAATAGTTTGCTATCCCAAGACTCCTTGGGTAGGAGCGTTAAGCCTTTTGCCCAGCGTTGGGCTTTGCCAAATTGCCGTACTACTTTGACATCAGCAAAAGGTTTTTGTTGTTCCATGTGAGTCAACATCGCCAGAATCGCCTCGGGCACCGCATCTTTACTATTGGTGATGTTCTTATTGGTCAATTGTGGCTTCGTTGTTTTTGCTACAATTGAGTGTTGGGGCACCAATTCAATAGTTTTACCCAAAGACTCTTCTCCATTTAAAGTAACTGAAAAATGGATTCCTTTTTCAGTGGTTACAAACAAAGTAAAAGGATTTTGAGCAGCTAATAGCACATAAACAGAGCCATCGTGCTCATCTCGTTTGACGGCCATGCTGTTTGGAGGAAACACCGCCTCCATTATTTTATCGTTCTTCACCACAATGCGATTGTAATTACTTTGGCTTAAGGTCAAGGCAATATCACTGTTGTTTTTAACAGGAATACTGCTGGAGGCTTGAGCCATCATGGAAGCTAATACCAAAGCGATACCTAAAGAGTTATGCATCTTTGTTCTCCTTCATCAGCGAAAAGTTAAGGATGGACAAGCGACTGTTTCGATAGTGAAATTGCAATCGATAGGTTTTACGTTCTTCAGTTAACGCTTGCAGTCCCACATAGCGTTTCAAGGTGCCCGATACAATTGATGTAAGTTTGTTGGGGTCAGTTTTAATGTGCGTGATGTTGAAGGTCGATGACATGTTTTTGGCTTTAATCACTGTGGCTTCACGGGTCAAACGCCTTAGCATCTCGGGATAATTTTGATGGTTCACAAAGGAAAGCAAACGTTTGTGATTTCCATCCACCGTTTCAGGACTAACGTTCAAACGTTCATTAATAAAATTTTCCGTCATTAAACTTAAATAATGACTGTCCACACTGGATGCTGATTTGAGATAACTTAAGTTTCCTGAAAAAGGTGTTACTTCAATACGGTGGTGGTTCCATAGAGTATAAATAAAACTGGTTAACACTACATTTGATAAGAGCAGACCAAAGACAAGACACACCATCAGATTAAATCGTGCAGAGATTTGGCTTAAGCGACTTTGATAACTTTTAAAATCCATTTTGATGCTCCTTAAGCGACATAGATTCGATGGTGAGATGGTGGGAGTTTGGGCAAAAAGAACTGCGTCAGGCTGCTTGGCAAATACCAATAGGCAAGAACCAGCAATGACTTTGGTCCTTCTCCTTTTTTCAAGAAACGCAAACTGCTTAATAATCCCAACCCTAATAACGACACCAATATTTTTTGGTTAGCAATAACGAGCAACATAAATCCTAATACTGCAACAAAGAGTTCATCTCCGGTTAAGGTCAGTATCCGCTTTGGTGCATCTATGTGGTTTAAAAACTGATACGCTATGTTGCTCATTCTCCCCCCTCTCAAAAAACAAATGTTTTTAGTAAAAATGCAGGAATAAACGCCACGGCAGTCACTCCCACAAAGACCATGGGGTTTTTACTTTTCACCGCCATTGCCGTGGCTAAAATAATGTCTACTAAAATAAAGACCTTCCAAAACATCGAACCACTTCCTAAGGAGTCTTTGACATCGCCCTCTAGTGCTTTGGATAAAAGATCATTAGCCCACAGGCTTGATGAAAGAAGTAAACAACCTAAAGCACTAGCTCCTCTTTTTATGGTCTTAGTAAAATTATTTAGTACATTCATTTCCTCCTCCTTGTTTCATGATTACGTACGACCGGTTTTAAAAACTCTGGAACTTGCAACACTTTTCTTAGATAAATTTCCTCCTTATTGATATCCATATTTTGAGGTGCCTTAAAACCTAATCGAATCATATCGCCATTGGGCTTAAGTACCTTCACCTCAATTGCACCGTTATCTATCACCACCTTTTGTCCAATTTTTCGCTCCAATACCAACATATTTTTCTTCCTTATTTTTGATTTAAAATTTCTTTGCATTTTGTCAATTGTGCTAAAACTATTTCTTGTTTAGCTTGAATATGCTCTTTTTCTACCACATAAAAGTTATTGCGCTTTTTAATTGCACGACAGCAGGCGATCATTTGTGGCAATGACGGAGGTAATTCGTAATATTCCCGACATTGCATGATGGCTTTATTGATGATGTGTTCATTAAACCCACTTAATCCCTCTTGCCATTCTCTTTTGGCAAACTCTAAAAATCCTTCACTCTTAAATTGGCTCCTCCATAAATGGCCATAAAAAGCCGCAAACTTTGAAAATAAGGTATCAATCAGTTTGCTTTGGTGATCAATTTTTGTGGAAGTAGACAATATTGTTTCTCTCTGGCTCATGGTGTTCTTCACCTGGATTCCAGAACATATCTTTTGTTGATTCATGTTGATGATTGTCCCGATGTTTTTCATGCTTCTTCTCCTGTGTTACTTCCATTAGTTCATCTTCCCAGCACCGTTGACCTAACCAATTGG
Source organism: Legionella cincinnatiensis (assembly GCF_900452415.1). Taxonomy (NCBI): domain Bacteria; kingdom Pseudomonadati; phylum Pseudomonadota; class Gammaproteobacteria; order Legionellales; family Legionellaceae; genus Legionella; species Legionella cincinnatiensis. The sequence goes on from NZ_UGNX01000001.1 coordinate 2,180,399, forward strand.
CTGGATATTTCCAAGGTGGTACCCATAGTCCACTTACTTTCATGGCTTCGATATGATTAATTTGGTGTTGCAAGGACTCCATGAGCTGCCTAAATAACGTGGTATTAGGATTTAATTGCTCAAAAGCTGCTTGGGCCTTTTGTTTGGATTTTTTTTCTGGATAAAGCGACCAAAATTTTTCGAATCGCGATAATAAATAAATATAATAATTATTCTCTTTATGAGGTATGGCGGCTTTTTGAGATTCGACTATGTCAGCTTTTAATGGCTCACACCCAGATAAACCAGTATTTTCAAGAGATTCTTCGGGCGGCTTTATGGCGGCTTTCTGTGGCGGGTGTATGGCGGCTTTATTTTGGACAGAAAAATGCCGTGAAGCTAAGTTACATTTTAAAATTAATTGCATGCCCTCAGATTGCATTTCAATTATGCCAGCACGAACCAGTCCAGAAACGGCACGCCGTACTTGATCACGTGAAAAGCGTTGACTTTTAATACCCTGATGGGGTTCAACGTAAAGTTGTTCCGATATGGACTGATAGCTAATTCCTCGTTTTACACCTACTAATCCGGTTTTAACATCCATGTACGGCCTTATTCCTCTTAAGTAAGTTAGCTGTTGAATATGTGGCAACCCACCTAATACAGCCAATTCTTCACCGTTAATCAAAAAATCCATTACCTACCCCAATCCGTGAAACGATTCGCTATTACTTGTTTCTGTGATATCTTTATTTTTAATAGAAACAATTAAATCCACTATTAGTGGATGAAAATTAAATATAACACGAATAGTGGATAATTCAATATCAATTTTCCACATTTAGCTTGTTTTGGTTAAATTAATATGAACATCAAAGATAAAATTGGGCAAAGAATAAAAGAAGAGCGTGTAGCTAAAGGCCTTACACTGAAGGCATTGGAAGAATTAACTGATGATCTAAAGCAGACAAGAATTAGTAATTGGGAGCGTGGATATAGAACTCCTGGACCCGAAGAGATTAAACAACTAGCTCAAGCACTAGGTGTCTCACCTGCCTATTTGATGTGCTTAACGGATGAAAAACAACCGAAAAAGAAACCAGGATTAAAATTAATTCCTATACTTAATTTTCAACAAGCTTGTAAAGCTAAATTATTTATTCAAAAGATTAAGAATGATCAAAACACAAGTTATATTCCGGTTGCTGCTGAATTTAGCGCAAAACTTGAAGAATACTCATTTGCTTTAAGAATGAATGATGAAAGCATGTATCCTGAATTAAGACTAAATGACATATTAATTATTAATCCCAGTGCTAAATTACACCCAGGCAATCTCGTTGCAGTGCAATTAGAAGAAGACCAAGTCATCATCCGTCGTTATAAGCAGCTGACTTTCTCTAAAAAGACTAATTCATTTGAATTAAAAGCAGAAAATGATCATTGGGGTAATATTATAATTGATAAAATGTCTGATTGTTCTATCATTGGTATAGTGGTAGGAATAATTAGATATTTAACTGAGTGATAAATCCTAATCAAATAAATTGTCCCATACTAAAGACATAATGAGCTTTACCTATTTTATTTTGTATTTTTATTTTTCAACATCAATTGATCTGCAACACTTTCTTTCAAGGGTTGAACTTTTTTGAGGTCAGTTTTCTAGCTTAAGGTCTACTTTTCACAGTAATCAGACTTAATATACTTCCCAGGGCCTCACCACAAATGCCCTACTCTCACAATATGAAAATATCTTTGGAACGCTGTAATCCTACTTGATATTCACCTACTTTCACTAGGACCTGAGTGTATAGAAATATTAATTAGCACCCAACTTTAGCCGAAAGACCTCACCTTTCAATTCAATCGTATCTCCTGCAACCATCTTTTTTCTTTTCTGTTTTTCTATTATGCCGTTTACCAATACAGAGCCCGCAGCTATCATATCCTTAGCTTCTGCTCCACTCAAGGCGATACCTTCAAATTTAAGAATTTTAAAGAGTTCAACAGGTTCTTTATTAATGAAAACATCCTTCATATTATTTATTACTCCAGTAATTATGAGTTGTCGCAATTTTTATCTTTTAAGGAAGCAAGATAAAGGATTTCAATTTCCTTTCTTGCCCATGGTGTTTTGCGCAGGAATTTAAGGCTTGATTTGATACTGGGGTTGGAAGAAAAGCAGTTAACTTTGACTCTTTCCGCCAGGCCTTCCCAGCCATAACAAATCAACAAACTATTTAGGATAGCCTCTAGGGTAATGCCGTGCAGTGGATCATTAGAAGTTCTGTCCATCAACTATACCTTTTTTTGTTACACATTGGGGTGTTTAGTCTAGACCTCGCTAAACTCTTTATCATAATAATATAATAGGACCAAATTGCTCGGAGATTTATTTATAGAATTACAGTGTTGAGTCTGAGATTACGATTAATCAGACTGAGAAGCATTAGGAGGATTTACCCACCATATACCCTAACAGAGCTGAAATTATCCCACTCACAATAGTGGTAGCCCATTTTTTCTCACTATCATTAGAGCTATGAGTACAAATTACATACATACAAAGTATAAATATGGCCGATACCATTAGCAGAGCTACTATAAATAGGGACATCTCTTTAAAACGTCTGTTCCGAGCATCTGATGGATGTTCTCTTTTGACACTTTCAATTTTTACATTATAGTTTTCACTGTCTGCAAAGCTCCCCAGATCTACTTGTGGAACATTTGTCCTATTATCATTATCATTTGAAGTAACCATTAGAATCCAATTATCTCTTTAACGATTTTATTTTTTCCATCAAATACACCTAAATGATTACCCTCTTTTTTTTCTCTAACTGCCATTTCAAGTAAAGCTATAGATTTTCTTAAAACTTCACTTTTAGTTGAATGGGTTTCTTTAACTATCTCATCAAGAGCATTATTTAACTCTGCAGAAACATCTAATGATAGTCTAATATTCTTTTTCATGATTTTTACTCCTATGTGTAAAAAATACTGAAATATTACTCATATAATAGACCATTTTATGTGCAAAATGTCAATGGGACTTAAATTATTTTTATTAATATTTAAAATCAAATCCTGTAAATAAAACGGGGCGGCCTGTTGAAAAATATGAAAAAACTTTACTCAAATTATCAAAAATGATCTAATCCGATTTTATTTTCAATGAGTTAGATTATTTGTATGCAAGGATCAATTAATGGGAATAATAGTATTTCAGGCTCGGAGCTGGAAGAGTTCTCTCGAAAAATGTTCTGTAGTAAACTAATTTCTTTACTACTCAACTTATTCTACACATCGCTAAATCTTATCAAAAATTTATCTTAGTTGTGTTATTGGAAGATAGCGCTAACATGTGAGATGATGACTCTTACAGCGAATATCAAAAATCAAATCTACCTATTCCATTAATATAACCAAAGGTAAAAGTAATTTTTAGACCATAGAAACTTTAATGTCGCAATTTGGCCGCACTCCTTAATTAAACACTCAGAATAGATGATTAAAATACACTCACACTGATCAAAGTAATTATATTATGAGTTATTCAAATTTAGAAACTGTGCGTAGCACAAACCTTACAACCTTAAATGTTTGGCTTTGTAACGATGGTGATTTTAACACTGATATACAAAAAGCAGAGAAATATTTGCAAAATATGGGTAATTTTATTTTATCTTCTGTTGATTTCACTCCATTAGAGTTTGCAGAAAAAATGGAAGTTAAATTGAAAAGGATCTTAGGTCAAGCCGATAATACAATACAAGAAGAAAAACTCAATGACTGTATCAATAAAATTGAAAATTATAAAAAATTTCTTAAATTAAATTTAGCTGCAGCTGAAAAAAAAGCGAATAATTTAATTAAACAATACGAAAATGTAACTGACATTAAAGAAGAATGTTTAAATGAAATGTTGCGTGCTAAACCAAAGCTCCATAGAGCGCGAAATTTATTTATTAAAGTAGCTCAGCAAGCCGATAAATCTATATTTCAGCGTGGCATTAATAGCTATCAAATTCTATGGGATCAATTGAGTACTAATCTTAAAATCTTTAAAGATATTGTGAAAAAATATCCTGAAAATCAATTAGCTCTCCTTTTACACGATCATCAATCTTTTATAGAAGCTTTAGAAGATGGAAAAATTCCATTAGGTGGTGAATTGGGTGCTCTTGCATTACAACGAATATTCTCAGAATATCCACAATTAACTGTTAGACAAAAAGTGAGTATAGCGACACTTATTGAAAAAACTCAGATTGAAAGAGACACACATTGCAATAGTGTAGCGCTTAAATCAGAAATTATAAAACTACAATTATATGCTCAATATTGTCGTGATAATGATCTGCCGCTCGTAGCGTGGATAGGAAGTGCTCGTCCTGTTTTTAGCATGATTGCAGATCATCCGGGAGAAGGTGCATACTTAAATTGCGATGATGCAAAATGGAGTCCTGAATTAAACTCTACATGGTTACTTATCGTCTCAAGTATGGGTTATGAAATTAAATTAGTAGAACAGCACTATCCTAAAGTTGTGGATGCGCTGACATCAGGAAAGATTTTAAATTATGTATCTGCGCTTATAGATGAAATACGTCCATTTCCTAAAGAATTTGACTCTCAATATCATGGTGGGGATCAACCTACTGCGACACCTCAAGAAATATTAAGATTAATGAGTATTGGGTGTAAAGCCAAGAAGAATGATGATGGAAGTGTTTCACTCACACCTCCCAAGTCCTGGGTTGCAGAAGATTATAGAAGCCGCAAGATTAAAGGGTTACCACAAAAACATAATATCGGCCGCGAAAGTCAGGATGTTGGCGTCAGTAGAACAAGACGCCATAGTGTATCCTTTTTCAAAGGCTCGGCTCAACCAGTAAAAAAGTCACTTTTTGAACACCCAGGAGAATCAGAAGAGATTCGAAAAAATGAAAAACCAAAATTATAATTGTTGCTGGCTTTCGTGTAGTAAGATCCTCGGTAATAAGCCAAGTGTAATGAAATGGACTCCTCTCCTTATAGACGGGATAATATCCCAGTCTAAGGATTGGAATAAATAAGGAGTTCATAATGAATATAACAACCATTGGTATTGATCTGGCAAAGAGTATATTTCAATTACATGGAGCGAATAGTTGCGGTAAAAAAACTTTTAGTAAACGTGTTAGTCGCGAGAAATTTACCGAAATTGTTCAGCAGCTTCCAGCAAGTTTAATTGGAATGGAGGCCTGTGGTAGTGCTCATTACTGGGCAAGGCGATTTACCCAAATGGGCCATAGAGTACAATTGATGAGCCCCCAATACGTTAAGCCTTATGTAAAGACAAATAAAAATGATCGTAATGACGCCGAAGCAATTTGTGAGGCAGTGACTAGACCCACGATGCGTTTTGTTGCCATAAAAACGGTGGAGCAACAAGATATTCAACTGTTGCATAAAGTACGAACAAAAATTATTAAAGAAAAGGTTGCTCTTGGAAACCAAATTAGAGGTTTATTAATGGAATATGGTGTAGCAATTCCTCAAGGTGATTGCTCTTTAAAAAAAGCACTTGCAGATTTATCCTCGATTAAAAATAGTGATCTTACAGAAAACTCTATATTTATCTTCAATGAATTATACACCGAGTTTCTAAACCTTGAATTGAGAATGGAACAATACACAAAGAAATTGTTATTAATTAGTAAGCAGAATGAGTCCTGCAAAAGACTAATGAGTATTCCAGGAATCGGTGAAATTACATCGACAGCCCTTATCTCTTCCATAGGCAATTTCAGCAACTTTAAAAATGGACGTAATTTATCAGCTTGGTTGGGATTAGTTCCACGCCAAAATTCGAGCGGCCAAAAAACGAGATTATTAGGCATTAGTAAACGGGGTGATAAATATCTTCGGTCACTTCTAATTCATGGTGCTCGAGCCGTTGTAAATCAGGTAAAAGACAAAGTCGATAAGACTAGTCTTTGGATAAAGGGACTATTAGAAAAAAATGGTTTTAACAAAACGGTGGTTGCCCTGGCAAATAAAAATGCTCGGATTGCTTGGTCAGTAATTACAAAAGATACTAATTATAACGCAGAACACGCGCATGGTTAGATGAGGTAAAAGTACAATCCCAGTTTGCGATAAATTATCAACTGATGGTCATAAAGTGTTAGCTGCTATCCTGAAAACCTGTGACGTACACTGATCTACAGAGATCGATAGTGTGATTTGAGGAAAAGATAGCCCGCAAATTTCATCATGGCACTAACTTTAAGTTTTGATGCCGAATATATGTGTGCAAACTAAATTTGATCAGCAAATGATAATGAGGTTGCAAAAACCGAGGAGTCCATATATGTACGTAGACCTCATTTTAGGACAATATTGGTTCTCACTTTGAAATGGTGGTTTTTATCTATTACTGTGTCGCTTACTATCCCGTCCAATTTAAGGCCAATTATGACCCTAATTCTCAGGTCGAATGGGTGATGCAACACTTAAGACAAATCTATGGGACCAACATCCCTAACCCAATGAAAATGAAACAAACTCACTGGGCAAGCGATCCATTCACTCGTGGTAGATATTGTTATTTGCCCAGTAACGTTGATTGAAGTACGGTGACTCTACTGGCGAGGCCTGTGGCTAATAAGCTTCATGTTGCTGGTGAGGCACCCTCAATTATCGACCCAAGCACCGTGCATGGCGCCTATTGGGGATTTGGGCAGCAAAAGAGATCTTGGCACGCATCAAAAAAGAGTAAAAAGCCCGGATGAAAAAATCGCCCTACCTCAACATACTTTATCACGCGTTCTATTCCGTTAAGGAATCGTTAATGAAGCTAATTTTCATTTTCAGATAATCATCAGTTAACCTCGTTCAGACTAAAATTAAACCACTTCGAATCAGAATAAACCAGTTGTTTCTTGTTGAGATCCCTGAACTAGATACTATCCACATTATTATGAGGTGTTTAATTATGCTCCCTTTATTCCCCAAAGAGGACCAACCTATTACTATAGAACAAGGCAGAGTAGGCGACTGCTATCTTCTTGCAGCTATTGACTGTCTTTATAACTCTAAGGATGGCAAAAAAAGATTAACCAATATGTTTACTGAGCTAAGTAACGGGGATATAGAAGTACGAATCCAATATAGCAAGCAAAGCCAATATCTTAAGCCAGAAAAAGTGAAGCTAAAATATCAATATAAAAATAACATCGAAAACGATATTATTACGATACCTAAAGATCGTCTGGAATTAATTGCTAAAGATCAGAGAGGAGTAAAAACAAATTCTTTAGCTGTTTTAATTTTAGAGCATCTTAGCCCCTATTTTTTTACGGTTGCACGAGAGGATAGCCTTCTGGCGCATAATCATATAATACGCTATGAAGGCACTGACGCTGATTTTATAGCCAAACTAGTAGGTTTTGAAGCCGGTTATTTGGAGGATATTAATCAAGTAATCAAGTTAAAAACCATAGCACCCCACGAACCTGTATACCTTACCCTGGACTATGGTCAGCAAGATAGGCGCGGTGTATATCATTCCCGGCATGCACTCAGAGTTGACAAAGTAACCCCAAATCCCAAAACGCCTGGTGGATATGAATTTAGTCTGGTTAATCCATGGAATACTAAGATCATAGAAACAGGGAATCTAGAAGACATCAAAAAACGTCGACCTAAATATGCCTGCTTTTACAAAAATCAAGCGTGTCGCTACCTCGTTAAAAATTCTGGGACATCCAAGTCCCCAGAATTCACTTGCCAACGCGACAGGTTAAAGGCCGCGAGCGTCCTGTTTCCGGCACGTTTGCTCTGAACGAGCAAAGCGTATGCCTACACCAACGACTTAACGACTGCATAAAGATTTACTCCGCATCCCTACGGGCTGTCTGCGTAAATCGCACTCTATCGCGGACTATGCGCCTCGGCTTTCAGCCTTCCTTGGCGCACAGCGAAAGAAAAAAAGCATTTTCTTTAAAAATTTTATCCATTGCTGAACATGAAGCTGGTTTTATTTTTAACCATTCAGAATTAAAAGAAAATCTATTTTCTCTGTTCCGAACCCGAAATGATGTGAATACCCAATTCCTGCTTAATGGCGTATCTCTTTATAAAAGATTTCCTTCGATTTTTGATAAGATATCCTCCATTGCGTCTAGACAATTATCTATCTTTAATAGTTCTATTCAGAAAGATGCATTAATTGCTTGTTTGAAAAGCAGTCCCGAACAATTCGAGAATAACTATAAACTCCTCATCAAAAAATGCTTTCCGAATACAGATTTTGCTTCTCAAGAAGAAGTTAATAAGTTGACCGATCTTATTAATCAAAATGTCAGAAGACAATCAGGAGCACCGATTGAAAAACCAGAGGAAGAAATTATGGATTTTTATTTTTTCCAGGACTTTGAAAAGCTGCCTCCTGGCAATATTCGCAATATCTTTATTCATCCAGAAACAATTGCTGCTGTACCTCGATTAGAGAAGAAATTGTTGGCTAGAGGCTTACATTTACTAGCCATAAATGATATTGGGCAGTTTGGAGTTGATGGCAAAGATTTTCTTAAATCGGCACATCTTGTTGATCAACAACTTTATAAGGATATAATAACGCAGGAAAGGAACATCCTGAATCCTCTAAAAAGCATATTTAACGTGCGAGCCATTAATCCTTCTCTCAGCAAGCAATTATTAAAATTGGTCAAAGAAGATTTAGCCAAGACTAATGTAAAAACCATGATAGATAAACAGCCTGATGATGCATTCAAAGTCTGGTTAAAATCTATGTTTGATGCTGATATAGAATTACGTACAAAATGGAATAATAATATAACCTTTGAAATAAGAGCACTTTTAAAAGACGCATCACAATTAAATTCATTGCCTGCATTTCTCGAAAAAATAAACAACGATGATTTTATTAACAAATATATGAAAGTTTACGAAAAACACTTCGGTATTCTCCCTGAAAAAGAAATTGGTGATATTGTATTGAATGAATGGCAGCGAAAGATGAATAATGAACGGCATCAACGCACAAAACCATTGGGTGAATCTACACCGGATGATGCACCAGTGAGAAATCTTAATTTATTATTTAAACCATTTCCCCAGCCATCTTTTAATAAAGACCTAAATAATGATAATGAGGAAACCTATAGCAAAAAACTCTTAGCTTGAAGGCTAAGGGGCTTCTACCAAAGCAACTAAATTAACACGACCGCCCAAAAATGAACAAGCGTGTCGCTACCTCGTTAAAAATTCTGGGACATCCAAGTCCCCAGAATTCACTTGCCAACGCGACAGGTTAAAGGCCGCGAGCGTCCTGTTTCCGGCACGTTTGCTCTGAACGAGCAAAGCGTATGCCTACACCAACGACTTAACGACTGCATAAAGATTTACTCCGCATCCCTACGGGCTGTCTGCGTAAATCGCACTCTATCGCGGACTATGCGCCTCGGCTTTCAGCCTTCCTTGGCGCACAGCGAAAGAATTCATTTTGGTCATTTTTTGTCAAGTGAAGAGTCGATTTATATTTTATTGGAATGTGTTTATTCTTCGTTAAGATATATTATTAATTGAATTGGTGTAAATACCGAGGGAAACTGTCGGATTAATTACCAAGCGATTTTATCGTGACACAATATCAGCTAAAGATAATTCGATCAATCCTCACTAAGCAACTTTTAGTGAGGATTTTGCTTTAAGGATTCTAAGGGCGCTGGTATTCATGTGTTCTCGAAGCCATATATACCTTACTCCAGCAGGACTAATCTCAATATCTTAGTTCGTTTTTAATTGTGCTGATACTTGCGCTTGTCCTAGGTTAGGGTTTTTCAGTGACTTGTAAATAACCGTTGGCAGTTTGTATATCGCTGATATTTTGTAAGCGTAGCTCTGGGATGAGGCGATCTTGGAACGTAACGAATGAGCGATCAATACGACCTTTTTCCTTGGCAGAATTGGCAAATATTATTTTGATACCAAGCTCCTCACAGGCTCTTAGCATTTGTGAGAAGTTACATCGTTTGGGTCCACTAAATATACCAGCTCTATCAGGTGGGCAATTTTCAATTGTCCCGAAGACCTCATAACCGAGCTTCAGATAAAAATCTTTGGCCTGCCAGTCAAAAGTATCGTTATGAGACGCTGTTACGCCTTTGTTTTTAGCCTCTTCTTCAATTTTTTTAAGAAGCGTGGAGCCTATGCCTAGATTTCTAAGCCGAATCTATCCAATATTCACTAATATAAACCATTTCTTCCTTTAGAGAGTTTTAATAAGGTGTTAGCATGAGATCGAACTAAATCATACTATTATTTAGGCTAAGGATGCAGAAGCCCCAGCCAAATTCTTAGCAGAAATATTAGGACTACCATTCCCTACTTATTTTGGCTCCTTTCTTGTTGTCAAAACCAGTAATGCTGTAAGTCTAGATTTCAGAACGACGTCCAACGAAATTAAACTAAGACATTTCGAATTTCTTGTTAGCGAACCTGAGTTCGATGAGATTTTTAGTAGGATTTTAAAAAAACAATTAAAATAATTGGGCAGATCCTAGACAAACCAAACCTCAGCAGATTAATCATAACGACGGTGGACGTGGCTGCTATTTTTTAGCTCCAAATAGTCATTTTCTTGAAATCATTACTCATCCCTATATTCAGATCTCAATAAGTTCATAAATTTTAATTTATTATGGAGACGAATTTCATTTGAATTGTCAATTATTTCTTGTCCTGCTAAATTCAATACTTTCATTTAAATCCCTTTCTACAAAATCATTAAGAATAAATAACTAATTATTTTCTCTTGAGATCCCGGTAAAAGTTTTCATGTACCCCAAGCGCCACTAAGATCCTTAATGTCGGCTCCCATTCATAAGCCAAAAGAAATTGTTGATGATTCATTTTAAATTTGTAAACATAGACTCCAGCTAAATCCCCTTTTTTCTCCTCTCCAACTTTAGGATTATTGACAATTATACGTACAGCCTCGTTAATGATGGATTTATGTGAGCTTGGTAGTTTTTTATAAGCTTTCTTAAACGCAGGCATTTGCCTTATTTCGATATCACCCACCTTCACCCTCGAATTGAAAAGGTTCAGCTAAAGACTTGTCTTGAAGTTTAGAAAGCAAAACGTCCTTTATAAATTCAATGGGTAAATCAGGATTATCCAACGCGCACTTTCCCAACTTAGCCCAATATTCTATTTGATTTGGAATAGAGCGAAATTCTGCAGCCGCAACTTTTTTTGCCTCATAATAAATGGTTTCGTCAATTCTTATTGGAATTCCCATAGTTCACCTACATTAGTATTTTTTTGCTACATTTGTAGTATAGTATAATTCTAAATTAAATAAAAGTTAAAGTTTATTATCAAATAACAACAACTATTTTAATACATTTTCGGCGTTTTCTGTGTCATAAAACGTGAAATAACTGTGACAACACCCCACCGATCTAGGCAGTTTTATACTGTTTTTCTTGATTATAATTCATCGCAACATATTGATTTTAAAGGATATTAAGTATCTGGCTGCGAACCAGGGGGAGGAGGTTCGAATCCTTACGGATCGCCATTTTTAAGTAAAATCAATAGGTTAGTTAAAAGCTTGTTTCATAAAAACCATCTACTATGGCAAAAACGTGTCGTAGTACCGTCTCATAATTTGACCATCCACCAAGCTGTTGTAACTCATGTAAAGTAGTTCCATGCTGTACATGCTAACTAGACCATGTATGACGTAAATCATGCCAGCGAACATCATTTATGTTTGCTCGTAAGAGCGCTTTTTTCCCAGCATGATTATATTCCAATAATCCCTGCAATATTGACATCCCCTATCAAATCAATGGTTTAGTACGGTTGGATAATGTTTTTGATATTTCAAGCTATGATCATAATGAGTGCTAAACCGATTAAACACGATGCCTGCTCAAAATATATGTGCAAATTATGAATGAGCGATTTAATGTGAAAGTTTGGACCATTATCAATACTTTTTATGATATAATTTCAGCCCATGATTTAAGGGATTTATTCAAACTCCCTTAAATCCCTACAACTTATCTTCTCCATAAGGACAGCTCGGAGGACTGGTAGATTACCTAGCATTCAAGAATAAACAGGTTCGTTGCTGAGATAAAGCATACGCCAAAAAGTCATTGTACTCTGATACTAAAAATCAGTGACACGATACTTCTATTGGTACTTTATGTCAGCGAAGCGATGATGTCTGTTTACAGCTCTTGGTTCGTTTTTCAGTATGTTTTATCTCAATGAGCTAAAAATTCGCTTAATTTTTAGCATGAAAAAGCATTAGCGCCTCAATACTACTGGAGAATTAAAATGAGATACTGCATGAGAAACCTTGGAAACATGTCTGAGGAAGAAATAACACCAGCCTTTGCCACCATACCACAAGGAGTGAGCGCACTTGATATAGGCTGGAATGCGCTTGGCGAAAAATCAGGAGCAGAGTTGGCCCAAGCCTTTACAGCCATGCCACAAGGGGTGACCACACTTGATTTAAGGAATAATCAATTTTACAAAAAAGCACAGAAGAATTGACACTCATTTTTGAAGCAATACCCAACTTTAACGGTGCAAGAATTAAATCAAATGAGTACCGAACAACGTAAAGCCATTCAAAAGCGTTACCCCTGTGCGGAACAAATTATCCTGGTGGATGAAAATGATGAAAACCGCAAATTAAATCCCGCCATAAGTAGAGCAGATGTCAATGCGTATGTGCGTTTTGGCTTTAAGGGCTCGGCCCCATCCTTATTTCACACCACATCTTTTTTTATAGCTAAGAATAAAAAACAGGTGGAGAAGTGGAGACCAGATTTTGAGCAACAGCTTCATCCAGCATTGTTGAATGGAATTAATCAATTTAGAGGATAAAAAAACAGCAAAGTGACTATGGGAGAGCATGCGCAATTCATGGCAATTGCTCCCCTTGATATGAATCAACAGCAACTTATTTTCACTTGAATCCGTATACCTTGTTTTTAGAATTATAAATCACTTGATTAACGGTTTAAATATTACGAAACCGGCTTGGGAATACTTAAAAAAACAAATTATAAAACTCAGAGTCATAATCCAAATATTGTTTAAGATGTATAAATTGAATTGTGCTAAGTGTACACCTACCTAAAAACTCCTTTTATATTACACTTCCTTCTTGCATTATCAAATCTTAGGTAGAATGTCGCTTTTTAGAATCATTGCTTTTAGCTCTTTACTTCAACTACTATCTGATAGCAGCAGATGGTGGTTCACCTTCATCACTATAATTATCTAAAATTGCTTCAGCAATATATTTATCTATCCTTTCACAAGGACCTACCAACTCGCCTCCGGGTTGGTTAGCGTCGAAAAAAGCACAGCTTTTCTTATCAACATTCATACCTCTATAGATCATATGTCTATCTCCTGCAGTAGGATAAATAATCAGAGCATCTTGTGATTCATTAAAGGTTTTTCGTAGCCCTGCCGGACTTATTAGGTCGTTTTTACTTAACTCTTTTTGGGTATAGTGTGCTCCTTTATCTATATAGGCAGAATAATATCCATCTTTACCTTGATGTAATAATTCGATTTCATGCTCCAACTCTTTCGTTGCTTGTTGATAAGCGTCTTCGTTGCTTTGTAAGAAAGTTGCTGGCATATTCTCTATTCTCGATTTGGCATATAAATTTGTCAAGGGAACACACATGCCCGGCTCGCCTTCATAACCGTATTGCTCCAGCATTCTTGTTTGATTTATAAATTTATTCTGTTCTGAAATAGTTGTATCGCTCTTTTTCTTATTAGATAAATTTGAGGAATCTTCTTTTTTCGAAAAAAATTTTAAAAACATGTCGCTTATCTCCTTTTAATTGTATTCATTTTTGCATCATACAATCGGAAAATGAAGATAAAATTAATTTCTATAGCGCAAAAATGACAAATCAGCGTGCAACCGTCTCGCTACCTGGGTATCCGAGTCTTCAGAAATAACTCGCCGATTCGGCATTTCAAAGGCCGCTAGCATCTTGTTTCCGGAACGCTAGCTCCGAACGAGAAAAATATATGCCTACCCCAATGACTTAACGGCTGCAGCTAGATTTACTCCGGCTCCCTTCAGTCTGTCTGCGTAAATAGCAGGCTACCGCGGTGTCCTCGCCTCGTCTTTGAGCCTCCTTAGCGAGCAGTAGAGAAACCTAGTTGCGTCCACAATTTAATTAAGGATTTTCATCAAAAATTGCTTTATATATTTTAAATAATAAATTCATAGAGTTATCTTGATTTTTTGTATCAATAAATAGAACACTATTTAATTAAGCGAAACAAGTAAATTATTACATGGCGTTATCATATTGAGTAATCGATAGCCTTTGGATTTTCTTTCATAGAACCAATAAATTTCCAAATCAGGATTATATCCTTGAGCTACTCTTAAGCCATAACCCAAAGAAATATTGCTGTCGATATTTTGTGTTGCTGCATGGATAGAACTAATCTACCTGAAAACAAAAGACGAATCCAATGTACCAATTCCTCTGTCAAGGTGATAATAGCTCCTGCTTCAGCTGCTAATGACATATGACCTCATGTGACATCTTCCCGATGAATTAAACTTCCAGTGTTTTCCATAATAATAAGCATGTGTTAATCGAGATAAAATCTTATTGCTGGCCGATTTGGCATAAATGAGTATCATTCAGTTGAGGACTTTGGTTTCTCAAGACACGTTTCCTACAAAAAAATTGCTCTATATGATTATCAGGTAAACCAGCGCATCCTGAAAGATGCAGTTTAGTTTTCTACTTATTTATTTTGATCTAAATAATGATTAAATGTATGTTTAATTGTTGTTTTTGAGGTGGTTTACATACCATACACTGCGCTGGAAAGAATGATCAATAAGGTGACTTAATCTCCATTTATTTGTTTTTCATTATGCTCGTTTAAGCCATTGACAATTGTTTAACACCATCTAATTGTGACGATGATATCTAGAGTTCTTACATAAGAATTCTAGGCTGGGTTATCTAATAAAACATTATTCAAGAATTTCAATAAAAAAGCTCGTTGTCATTTTTGCGACATAACAACTCATAGTTTGTTCATCTTCAGATCATAAAATTGAAAATGAAAGCAAATAAATAGTGAGGTGCAAAATGAAAACTAAATTTGAGAATCTTATGAAAGCGTTTAATGCCGAATTTGACAATTCTGGTGTATCTGTTTCAGAGGACTATAACCCAACATTGAAAGAGTCAACGAAGGAACTACTGTATATTATGAGTAGTGTCCCTCATCAGCCTAGTTCTGAGCGTGAATTTAGGTGTAAAAATCGTGAAGACCTTCACGTGCATGCTAAAGGAAAAGAAACCCCAGTGACAGGTGTAAATGCCAAATTGGATGATAGAGGTATTAAATTATCAAAAAATGAAAGAGACTGTTTTAAAGCTCAAGTGGATGATTATTCTAAATACGGCCATGAATCAGAAAAAGGGAGAATATACAGTACTGCCCATGAACAGGTCATCGCAGATACTGTTCGTGATGAAAAAAATAAATTAATAGCAAAAGCAAATCGATTGGAGGAAGACGGTTTAATGAAACCAGCACAGCGCGATGCCTACAAAACTAGTATAAACAGTCATCATGCTGGTGAATTTGCCCATCGTGTCTTTGGTGTTGCTAAAAATGTTTTCCTATGCAAAACCACTGCGGCCGGTGATCATAGTGTTTTCAATGTAGGAGAAATTACTGAATCATTGGTTGATGCTACACTGGAGCAAATCAATAGAAAGAAAGAAGCTAACTGTTCACAAACCAAGCTTCTCAGGGAAAAACTAATAAGCGAAAAGGGCTTAGATGCAGACACGTCCTCGCCAACCTTAAAAACAATTAAACCCTAATTTGATGGAATACCTTACACCTCTGCCCAATAGAATATATTGGGCACTTTTATTATAAAAGAAATTAATGGTTTAAAATTATATTAATAGGGTATCGAAAAGAGGACTACTTGCTCATCAAGTTTTAGATTTTAAAATTTTCTGTTGGAGAATGAGGATGGAGGCTATTGATAATATGAAAGCATATACTGCTTTCCTTGCCGATGCTTATAGAGACATTTTTGAGCGAACATACATCGATTTTTGGGGATATCTGTATTTTGATTTGCAAGGAAAATACCTACAGCTAAACTCCGAGAAATATATTATTGATGAGATACTTAACAAAGAGTTATACATAGAGCAGAATCTTTGCAAAAAGAATTATCAGCATAATAGCCTTTATATGTGCAATGTAACGAATGATAATGTAATTGCTTCTGGGATTAAGAAGTGCTTATTGGATAGAGAATACACTTTTTTTATAGATTTTATTCATCAGGATTCCTCTCGAGTTGAAATGGTTACCTTTGCATCCGCAAATTGTCCAGAAACTACAAATAATTTTGTAGTCAATAATCTTGATTACTTTAGAATGATAGCAGATAACATATGTGCCAAACTCAGGAGACTACATAAGAAAGAAAATTATTTAACTCTTCCTAAAGAATGCATCATCAGGATGAATGAGCTAATTCAGTCAGAAAACAATGGAGAGGAAGATAAATTAAGAGATATTATTTTACAATCTTCTAACAATCAAATTGTTGAACTTATAAAAGATACCGTTTTTGATTACAATCAACTACCGTTTAGTTTTTTAGGAGCAAAAGATCTCACCCACAGAGAAAAGGAAATGATTTATCTTTATTATAATGATTTTAATTTGCAACGAATTGCTTCAATTTTTGAGATTTCCAGAAGAACTGTAGAAAGGCATTTTGAGAGTATAAAGAAGAAGCTTGATTGTGAAAATAATGGGCAAATAATTCCTGCTCTAATAAGATTTGATTCTAGTTTAAAAAAGATTCTAAATAAGTAATTATTCATTTCTAGAACCAGAAATTTTAACTGAAAATTGCTAACTGGGTTGTAACATTTTGGTTGACCGCATCATTTTTGGGTCTCGACTATCGCTTCCTAGTCTTTTAAGCCGATTTTTAAATATTTCTGTAATAACTATTGAAGCAAATACACCTAAATCCAGGATCCTAAGTCTATCAATGCAATTAATCATATTAAAACAAGATTCTAAAAGTCTCTTAACCAATAAGCGTAATTTAGTAACGCGCCATTTAAAAAGTGCTAAAAAAGTACAGGGATGCATGAAATCTTAAAATTCCAATGTAAAAGCTCATGTAATGCTCGAAATTCTAAACTTAACTCCCTGCTCAATAATCGACTAAAAAAATCAGTAGCTGGTTGGAGAGTTGCTTAATCTAAATCTAATTTTTCATCTTTTCTTATAGACTGTAAATTTTTTTCATTTTCTTGTTTGTTTCAATATGTCATTTTGATCACAGATGATATTTGCTAAATTATTAATTGTCATTTGTTTACTATTCTTAACAGCTAAGTTAGAAATTGTACTAGAAATAACCGTGGGATTTCAGAGTAATATTTTATAGTAGAAGCTGCGATTAAGGCAGGAAGAATATTAAAGTTGACTATGGCTAGATACTTCATTATTAAAAATTACATTTATGTAAATATTATTATTTGTCTTTAACCCCTTATGGAATTCGATTTTGGAAATCGTAACATCTTCAACACAGTTAGATACTACAATCAAACCTACAGGGTTATATCTATAGATACATTTCTCATAGCAAGCTCTTATTTATCTATATTAAAAATATTATACTCCTATTCGCATAAGGACATCATTGGCCGCTGGTAATTGGAAGTACCGTAGCAGGGTTTATATGAATTTTTAGTAGAGCTAAATATCTCCCTTCGAGAAACTCATCTAACAGAAGATCTGGCAAGTGCAGTAGTTATTATTAAATCGTGACCTTGCAGCAAAAAAGCATTGAGTCATTATTTTTTTCTGCAAAGTCACTACAAATCCCGATGAAATGAAATGCCGATTTTATTTTTTTTAGCGTAATACATTGATTCGTCCGACAGATCCATTAACTTTTTATAATCACTTAATTGAGATGTGGGCGGAATAAAAACAACACCAACACTCATTGAAGCAGAAACTTGATGACCATTTATCTCGATTGTTTTTTTAAGCTCTTTCTCTATTCTTTCGAAGAAAAAGTTCACCTCTTTTTCATTTCCAACATTTGGCAATAAGAATACAAATTCATCACCACCCACGCGAGCAAAAGTATCTCCACTTCTAACATGTGAATTGATTGTATTAGCAACATGCTCCAGTAAGCCATCACCCGTTAAATGACCATAAACATCATTCACTTCTTTAAATTTATTTAAATCAGCATAACATAGAGCTGATAATTTTACAGCTGATGAATTTTCATGGATATGATTGATAAAAGTTTTAAAACGTTCATAGAGTAAATTTCTATTTGGTAATTTAGTTAACGGGTCATAAAATGCTAAATTAATTTTTTCTGGCAAATCTTTTTCTAAAAAACTAATGTCACTAAAAATAGCTAAAAAATAATAGGTTTTATTTTCAGGATCATCAATCTTACTAATAGATAATAGTTCAGGACAGATCTCGCCTGATTTTTTTCGATTCCATATTTCACCTTCCCAAAAATTATTAGTTAATATGCTTTCCCACATTTGTTGATAAAAAGGTTCCCTATGCCTCCCTGAGTGAAGCATACCGGGATTATTACCAATTGCTTCTTCGTATTGATATCCTGTTATTCTAGTAAATCCTGAATTGACATATAGAATTTTTGAATACTGATCTGTGATTGTTATACCATTGCCGATGCGGCTTAATAGAAATTCAAGATTATTCTCTTTTCCCAGGTGTAGCACCCGTTTGATTATTGCTAAGTTGATTTCACTCGGCATCAACATTTCCTTTTTATTACCAAACTTTAGCGAATCTAAAGCTTTCTCATGAAAATTTCTTATGTACAACGTATTGCGTAAGAATCCACGTTTTCAAAATGAGATTTCGACTATGGATGGGGATAACCCATATCGACATACTCCCTCCGTACTCACCTAGTCATACCAATATTTAATTCCATCTGATATCTGTTCAAATGCTCTAATGAGTTCTGGATCAAATGTACTTATGAGATCCCCCTTCTTTTCCGTCATTTCTTCAAGAACTTTTTCGTGACTTAATTTCTCATCGCGATATGGTCTAAGCGAACGCATAGCATCATACACATCACAAATCCGACATATCCTAGCTTCAATCGGTATCTTATTTCCTTTAATTCCATTGGGATATCCAGACCCATCAAATGCTTCATGATGATTCAAAATCACTTTCTTAGCTATCGCAGTAAATGGATGTTTGATTGTTTCTATGAGGTGACAACCAATTTGTGGGTGTCGCTCAATGACATAACGTTCAAAATCATTCAATTTACCACATTTTTCCAATATGCTCGAAGGAATTGCAATCTTACCAATATCATGCAAATTCCCTAATAAGGAAAGCTGACTGGCTTCATTTTCACTATAGCCAAGTGTTTTTCCAAAATGAAACATCAGTTTTCCAACATTTTTTTCATGCGATTCTGTATAGTTGTCATGATAGCTTTCAATTCTATGGAGTAAGTTTTCCAATGTTTTGAAAAAATCATCCATAATTTTTTTACCTCGTCGTTTTCGATAATTTTTCTTGATCAGAAAGGCTTTGTATATTAATGCATTAATTGAACAGGTCGAGACTTTCTAATCGGAATATTCTAAGCATGGCTGTCATTTAAATCTTTGTCAATTGATACGGTTACGCCCTTAAAGATCCCCACATTTTTGATATAAAAAAGTTTTATAAAGGATTGATAAATTGAAAGAAAGGATCATTATTCTCATTTTCAAATGAGGATGATGTTCCAAATGAAAGGTGAGTCAGCACATAAATTAGTTAAGATCGCTACAGTTATCGAAGATAATTTATGGTGATGATTTACACAAAAAAGGTCAACAGTCACTTGTTTATGCAGCCATGGTTGTTTTGGCCAGCGAATCACTGTTTCTCCATCGAATAGCAGAAGGTTTAGTTGACACCCGAGGTGACAATAAGATGCATGCTACAAAACAAATTGATCGCTTGTTAAGTGTGACCTTGCAGCAAAGAAGCATTGAGTCATTATTTTCGACCCAACCTATTGATTTTATTGCGCCTGCTAGCTAACCTTGCTGCCCTTAAGAGGAGCAGGGTTGTTAAATGACACCAGCAAAAGAACTACCGAATGTCATTGAAAAATCACAAGAAGACGTTGATCAGATCATTGCATTGGTACACTCATCAAACTTACCAGAGGGAACAAAACCTTTTATCATTGGGTGTATTCACCTGGCCTCCTGGATCCCGGGCGCATTGATCGAGCATAAAATAACCGTATCTAATCTAAAGCGACTTATCTTTGGCAAAGGAGATAAGACCACTAATCAACAAGACAAATTTCCAAAAGCAGAAGAGAATAACGCCGATACAGAAGAATCCGAAACCAGCCCTTTAAATGATGAGAACCATGAGTCCAAAGAACCCACAGGACATGGACGCCTTCCGCATACCGCCTACATCAATGCACAGGAACACAGCATCACCTTAGATTCCCTAAGTGCTGGGCAACTATGTCCACATCACTGTGGCGGCAAGCTTTATTCCATCAATCCCGGCATCCTCATTAACATCAAAGGACAAAATTTAGCATCTGTTAATAAATACTGGATTGAGAAACTGCGATGTGACTTATGTAATGAAATCTTTTCAGCCACTATTCCTGTTCATGTTCACCAAGAAAAATATCATCCAAGTTTTAAAGCAATCCTGGCTCTACAAAAGTACTACATGGCCATGCCGTTTCATCGACAAGAATACGTGCAATCACTTTTTGGTTTTCCCATTCCCGCATCCACCCAATGGCAATTGATGGAAGAGTTGATGGCTTGTGCGCTATTGGTATTCCCAGCATTAGAAGAAATAGCCGCCAATGGCTCTTTGATTCACAATGATGATACTGTTCTTAGAATCGTAGATACGATTCGGCACAACCGACAAAACCCAGATAAAAAACGTATCGGCATGTACACCACAGGAATACTGGCACAAAACGGCGCCCATAAAATAGCACTCTTCTATAACAGCCAATGCTACTCTGGCGAAAACATGGAGCGACTTCTTAATAAACGCCATAAGAAGAATGGAACAGTCATCCAAATGTGTGATGCACTAAGTCATAATATCCCAGAGACCCATGACACCATTGTGTGCAACTGCTTGTCTCATGGCTTTCGTAAGTTTGATGAGTTGCAGGCATTCTACCCAGAACATTGCCTGCCCATTATGAAGTGGCTTTCAATTCAATTAAGATGGAAAAGGAATCAAAACAACTTGGGCATAATGAAGAGCAGCGTCTAGTCTATCACCAGCAACACAGCTTGCCCGCAATGATGGAAGCAAAGGTGTATATGGAGAACTTCTGTCATCTAAACAAGTCGAACCTAATGATTCCTTAGGCAAAGCCATAAATTACATGCTGAAGCATTGGGAGAAACTCACCCGTTTTCTACAAATTACGGGTGCGCCCATCCATAACAACGACCTGGAGCGAGGATTAAAAATCCCTATCAGAGGAAGTAATCCCTGGTTGTTTTATAAAACCGAATATAGGACAATGGTAGGAGGTGTACTCACGAGTATTATTTATACCTGTGAGTTAGCAGGAACCAACCCCTTTGAATATTTGGTGGCACTGCAAATTTATAAAGACCAAATTGTTAAAGAGCCCAAAGCATGGCTTCCCTGGAATTATGAGGGCACCAAGGCTTTGTTCGAATCATCACTGGCCGCATAAGCAATTGAGCGCCAATCGTCTGGAAGGTTTGCTTTGATGGGATGGCCTTGGGCAAGCAGTATCAATAACTCACTGGAGCGTAATTCAACGGAGGGACTCAATCCACTAGGCCACCAAGCCAGCTTGCCTCGACTGAACCGTTTCTGGCAGAGCCAAAAACCACTCGCATCATACACCAAAAGTTTTACTGAAGTTCGTATGCGATTGGTAAAAACAAATACCGTACCGCTGAAGGGGTCATCAAGCAGTTTTTGTCGGCATAGGGCTTTCAAGCCATCGATGCCTTTTCTAAAATCAACGGGTTTAACAGCAAGTAACAGTCGATGTTGTGGTGTAATCTGAAGCATCGTTACCCCATAAAATCCAGCATGAGTTTTGATACCCTACTCATCGGTACTGCATTGATTTTCAGTATACTGCCACAGGGACGATGAAGTTCAACACTACAAGACACATCGCCATTTGATAGAAACTCTGAATCAAGCCTCCTAGGTTTTCCTTTTACCTCAACAAACTGCAGGTTCGTTTTCTCTACAGGCAATAATTTTTTCCTGATTTGGATTGGACTAATCCCTAAATGACTGCCGATTTTCGAAGGAGTATAATCACTTAATAGTTCTTTAACCTGCTATCATAGATAATCAGGGATTTGCCCGCGCTTTGTTCTTGTGGCTCGCCAGTGTCTAAAGGCTTTTTTGGCAGTTTCTAGTTTATTGGTGCCATTTATCATTAAGTCGCCTCCTAAAATCATTGAGGCTATAGGCTAAACAGTAACTCTGTCTTTAGTCACGCACGTTTGCCGAAACGTCCAGATTAAATCAGCGAACAACTTGTCTGTGGTATGATCACTTAAAAGTTCTTTAACTTGTTCCCATAAGTTATCAAGGATTTACCCTCACTTTGTTCGTGACACCCGCCAATGCATCAACGCTTGTTTGACAGTGTCTAATTTATTGGTGCCACTTATCATAAAACCGGCTCTTAAAATTTCTAGGCGATAGGCTAAAGACTAGATCTGTCTTCAGTCACACAGACTTGCCGAAAACTCACAATCAAGGGAAAACAAATCGGGATGGAAAAATTTATAATCTAAATTTGACCTGACAGAAACTTTGTGAAAAACCGATAACTGTCAGATCAAGTTCGAACTACTGGAACTGCTAGAACTAATACATCTTAATACTAACTAAAACTTAGATTTAAGGTTTATTTTCGATATCCAACTCTTGATTTAAATCAATATGTTCATTTTGACTCGGGTTAATACTCGCTGGCTTAAAAAATAAGCCAAACCGATATCTATTAATATCTATTGATTGATTTAAATCAATTCTTTGATTTGGATCAATCCTTAATTCTTGATTTAGATCGATATTTAAACTTTGATTTGGATCAATGTTTAATTCCTGATTTAGATCGATATTTAAATCTTGATTTGGATCAATGTTTAATTCTTGATTTAGATCAGTGTTTAATTGTTTAAAATATAACCCGAACTGGAACAGAGCATCTACCTCACGTAATTTCTCGCCAAAAGCTTTTTCGATGGTAGCATTATCTAGTTGAGAATGTTTTTTTTGAGAAAATGCACGATTCTTTATTTTTTGCAGCTCTGATATTACAGCTTCTTTGTATTTCTTAACTGATTCTATAGAATCATCAAAATTAACAGAAGCTATAGGGTATTCACTAATCAGAGTCACATAATATTTAGTTAAGTCTACTTGTTGAGAAACTACAGAGCGAGCAGTCGGTACTGCAGATAGGAAAGAGTTTATAAATTTTGTCGGTTTTGAATTTATGGCAACACATGAAATCATTGCTTTTTGGTCGCTAGGAGATAACGCATCAAACAGATTTGGAAGACCACTAATCCTTTCATATAGTTTAACGCATTTATTAATTGTTCTTAAATCTAATGCATTGCCATTCACTCCGCTCATTTTTAGAACCATCTGATAGAGTTTATCATCGGCAAATATTTTTTTTCCTATTTTTTGATAGACTTTGAACAACTTTTCTCTAAGATCCTGTTCATAAAATTTAAGATCATTTTTATAAGGTTTGGTGCTAAATACAGAGAAGCGACATTTTCTTTCTAGGATTTCATCTAAACTATAAGTTTCTCGCTTTTGGTTATCCCATGGATTGACTAAGACAAAATCATATCCACCTGCACTATTAGCATTAGGAATAATTTTATCAATTCTCAAAGCATGACGCCCATGTCTTTCCCCATGAGCATCAACTTGCCCATAACTCATACTAATATAAATTGGCGATTGAGGGGCTATAGTTTTTAATCGTACGATCTCATGAACATCACGAGTATCATGAGCCATAAAACCTAATAATTGCCCCATAAATTTCGTTGAGGTCTCTTTATGCCTCTTTGATGTTTTATGAGCAACAATACTTGCCAACGGTAGTTTTTGATCCCAATCTGATACCAAGTAATAAGAGCTTAGGCGCTCTAAAATTTTTATGGCTAAAGAATTACTTTTTACTCCATAGGTAGTCTGGTCAATTTCTTGTAGTTTCTTTTTGTCAATAAAAAACACGTCTTGATTCGTCATAGGATCGTAATGATAATTGTATTTACCGTGCAACTTCTCTTTTTGCAAATATTGAGTTAGATCGGTAGAGTTTATTCTTACTTCAACGCCATCTTCTCTTTCTTTGAATAATGATTTGATAGCAGCATAACCTTCAAGCCCTGAGTTTAGTATACAATCTAAGGCTGCCAAAAGATAACAGTCTCCTGTTTTACCTTGGCGTATAGTTACGAAAGCGTCATTTTTTGGGAATAGTGGTGTTGTCATAATTTAATCTCCTAAAAATTTTAAGTTGGAAATTTAAGTTACTCTTAGAAATTTCCATGATTTAAATCCTATGAATACGTATGTTTTTAAAGAGATTATGAAAATCTCTCAGGTCTATGAGTTAAATTAATTTAAGAATCAATTAACATCATTCCTGAAAGTAACTATTTTATTCATAGTTTACTGTATTTTAATTGATCATTATTAATAAATAATTTTTATTAATGTCGTTTTTTAGACAACCAAGTAGGATATAATTCCATCTAAAGCTAAGCCATATGTGCTCATTAAACGCACCAATCAATCTATTTAAATCCATTTGGAAAATCTTTATACTGATCGCACCATTAGAAAAACTCTTTAGAATTATCCCAAGAAGGCAGGCATTGAACTTTCTATTTCGCCGTATAAACTACGACATTTTTTATTTACTTGATTCAAGGAACAGGGAGTTGATAGCGTATTAATACAGCCTTATTCTGATCACGAAAGTAGGAAATCGCTTGACATTTACTCAAAACCATCCCTTTCTGGCATACAAACTGAATATGAAGATATTATTGGCAAGTTTACAGTCTAATTTTTATCCAAAATAACTGTAAAAGAGACGAAACTATTGGTGCTACTCACCATTGAGGTGGACAAGTAAAAGTTTACAACTCAGTTAAACAACTCTCATTAAAATTTCTATATTTTGTTAGAATTGGTTCGGACTCTGATACCCAAATAAGAGGGCAATCAGTTGCTATTATTGAACACTATGATGTAGTTCAAAATATCTTACTTAGCCTCCAAACGCATTTGATAATTGCGCCATTGGACTCGTTCTTGCTCCAGGCTACACAAAAGCTTTCAATAACTCTTATCCCCGCAATCGTCTTTTTTACTCACTCTTTCAACAAAATGGCTCATTTTTATTAAATTCCGATATTCCTTACTTGCATATTGAGGCCCTCGATCAGAGTGAACAATTAAACCATGCGGTGGTTTTCGTTGCCAAATAGCCATATTCAGTACGTCACATACCAGAGAATTTTACATTCTCGAACCCATGCTTCAACCCACAATCTTTCTTGAAAATAAATCCATAACAACGGCTAAATATAGCTAACCCTCTTGTGTACAGACATAGGTAATATCTGCAACATAGGCCCTATTTGCTTCAGCTACATGAAATTGTCTATTTAAAATATTTTCATAAACCGTTGTTTATGTTTGCTATTAGTAATGACTTTATATTTTTTCCAGTAACGAACAAAAACCGCTGCTTCTTTCATTAAACGTTGAGTTCTTCGTCGTGCTATTGGATGGCCAAATGCATTTAATGCCTTCCTCATAAGGCGACACCCATAACAATAATGATTCGATTCAGCTATCTTTTTTATTCATTCTATCAATTCAATATGTAGGAGATCTTTAGGTTTATAGTTCTGCCGTTTTTGATAGCTATAATGGCCAATTTACGCCCATTAGCGGGCACAGCCAGATCTTCTTGTGTTGAACAATAAACGAGTTTCCTGAGCAATGAATACTCTGCCTTCCTAAGAAACTCCTTTTACATAAGGGTTCGGATTTTCCTGTAGAGTGTATCCCAAAGCCGCTTCTTTTCTTGATAAATTACTAAGTAGCCGTTTTTGATAACGCTCTTCATAATAGTTTGCCCCAGGATCCATATACTTCATGCCATAACGTATCGCATTATAAAATAAAGTTGCAATCTTTCTTGCTGTAGCCGTAATCGCTTTTGATTTACCTGTTCGAGCGCTTAATCGTCGATAAAAAGCACCCAGTGCTGTACTGGTTCTTCCGAATGTCGTAGCAGCTAACCTTAAGACTGCAGCGGCTCGACTCGATGAACGACGGGTTTGGGTCGATAATACTTTTCCGCCTGATATTTTATTGCCTGGTGATAGACAAAGCCAAGATGTGAAATGCTTGCTGTTTGGCCAACGCGACATATCATTGCCGCATTCAGCGATTAACTTTAGTGCTAATGAGGGTCCAATAACATGAATTTGTGTTAAATCAATCCCCAATACTTGATATAGAGCTGCCCTGACATCAAAACTTAAATCGTTAGGTTTGCTTAGTTCGATGTTTTGCTTTAGGCAATGGCTCTGTTGGTGATTCATTTTTCTTCTGTACAAGATTTAATGTTATTTCTATTCACTTATCACATTCACTGACTTTGTCAGAATAATAATCAAAGAACTCGACAGCTTGTTTCAAAGTAAATAG
This sequence comes from Legionella cincinnatiensis, assembly GCF_900452415.1. Taxonomy (NCBI): domain Bacteria; kingdom Pseudomonadati; phylum Pseudomonadota; class Gammaproteobacteria; order Legionellales; family Legionellaceae; genus Legionella; species Legionella cincinnatiensis. The sequence continues at coordinate 2,207,333 of NZ_UGNX01000001.1, forward strand.
GTGCTCTTCTTGATAATTACCCATTAATGCGCTTTCGATCGCTTCTACTGATTCCTTGCAACGGGTATCCCTATAGGAAGCTAATTTCCTAGGGTTATATTCACCAGCAATAATGGCTCTAATAATTTTCATTCCAGTTACTCCAGTCACATCTGAAACCACGTGATGTAATTGTAGGTTCATTTGCATTAAAGCTTTCTGCATATGTTGAATATGAGAAGCTTTAAATTCTAACAAACGCTCGCGCTGTCTTATATAGGCTCGCAATACCGCAATATCTTTACCTGGCCTAAAACTAGCACGCAACAATCCATATTGATGCAACCGCTGAATCCATTGCGCATCATTAACGTCGGTTTTACGTCCAGGAACATTTTTTGCCTCTCTGGCATTGACTAAAAATACTTCAAAGCCATAACTTTCAAGAATTTCAAAAGCAGGAATCCAATAAATACCTGTTGATTCCATAGCAATGCTCGTTATCTTGCACTCTTGAAGCCATTTTGCCATTTCATGAAGTTCAGTTGTAAAACTTTGAAATGTGCGGACTGGTTCTTTTGATAAATTGTTGCCTACTGCTACAACATGAAATTTGGATCCAATATCAATCCCTGCAGCATTAGCATGGATAATAGGCATGCCAGACTTTTTATTAAATGAGCTCATTCTTTTCCTCTCAAATTAAATCAACCAAAGAGCGGGGTAGCAATGAATAATCACCTTCCTAAACGGGGTCACTAGTGTGCCTCCAATGCCGGGTTCGCAGTACGCCCTGGACCATGTTTTTTAACGGGGTATAAAACCACCAATAGGCGGACGGTCGCTCTCTTTGGGTGGTAAAATTATATTGAAAAATTCAGAGGAGTTTCTATTTAACAGAGCAAGATCGTGTCTTGCGGTTGTTTTTTAAGATTTCTTTCTTCATCTTTAATTGTTTACTTTCTTCATTTAACTGGGGTATTTCTGCTTGCTCTCCGCTCAGATTTCCGTTGCCTCTAAATACCCCACTATCAGGTTCTTTGTATTCACTATTTCAGCGGCTAAGAAGAGCCTGATGAACTCCTAAACTCTTAGCTGCCTCTGTGCAACCATAGCCTTGATCTAATACCAGACCCACTGCATCAAGTTTAAATTCTTTTGAATACTTCTTTCTTAATACCATTCTTTTATCCAGTTAAGTACATTATCTCTTAACTGGAGTGGCAAAAACTATTAGAGCACATCCGAAAAGGATGGGTTCCGTTTACATGAGAAAATTACAAGTTTAGGATAGCTACCGAATTGATGGAGATATGATTAAAAAACAGCTTTGTTGGGGTAGAGAACCTCTCATCCCGAGTTGGTTTAACCATGACTCGAAACAAGGTGTTCTCTCTATTTGGGGCTAGCTTAGTGTAACCCACATATCCGAATCTACGGCTTCCTCTTCCTCATGCTTCACAACATATTGTTGGTGCGGTGCATGTTGTGATGCTGAGTTCAGGGTACTGATGCAGTGTGATACATCAGTGTTGTTGAGCCAATGTTCTTGTAAATTGTAGCTCTTCGTACCGATTAATCTATCTCCTGTATTTTCAATAAGGGTTTTAGAGTAGTTTACCAGGTTGCTAGCTACGTCAATCCCCAGGTCATCTTGAAGCGGTTTGGTTACTTTCTTCGCAAATTCATCTTTAGGATAGCATCTTAATAAATCCAGACAATGACATTGTCTCATTATTTTCGCTATGATTGCTTGTTCGGGTTTGTTCGCATCGGGATGAAAGCCGGGGTTTCCATAATCAAGTACCAAGCGCTTCCAGTAAGCAATTTGCTCTGGTGAAGTAAATAAGTCTTTATAATGCGTTTTTGCATACTGTTCAAAAAGTTCCGCGCTGTCTTTTCTGTATCCTCCATATACCCCTGGGTTATCTGCAAATCCCAGTTCACTTTTTCTACCAACAACAGAAAATAACATGGCCACTTGCATTCGTTTGATGTCATTCTTGCTTAAGTTTAGAACCATATCTCTGGTCTTCTTATCGTTGGAATGCATTGCATAGGAATAAAATACTTCTGGAACAATAGCAGCACCTCTTAAAGTGTGAGAAAGTCCGTGGTTGGGTCTGTGAAGAATTTTATTATTACCGCAACTTAAAGTCCAATCGCCAAGATTGGGGTCGTTGTTTTTTTCTAATGGGTCGTATGGTTTTGATAGATGATCTTGATGCAACTTATTAATTACATCAATATTTCTGGGGTTTTCAAAAAAGCTTTGATGCTCTGCAAAATATTCAGTTATTGAACTTTTGAACGTATCTAATCCCCTCATTTCATTCTCAACCTGAGAACAGATATTTTGTAAGGTTTTAGAAAGTACACCAGCACTATCTAACCCTTTAGCATAAGATAAGGAGATATTATCTATGTTTTGGGCTTTTTGAATTGCCTGATGAAGAATTTCAATAATTCTATTGTGAGCGGCTGTATGTTCTATGTATCCGTTTTCTAAATTGTCAAGCAATCCATTCATGGATTTTTTTATTTCTTCTGCAAACTGAATTTTATAAGAGCCTTTACCATAGGTATTATCTATATTAGCTAAAATTGACCATTTGCTTTTATCTTTTTCAGCTTTGCCCTCAAGATATTGATTTGTAACATCAAGAGCAAATTGTGCGAATTTTTTTACCATATCTTTCTCTGCTTTTACTACCAGGTTCTCAGCCTGTTTATAAGTACCACCACTTGGCAAATTTAATATTTGATTTATGTTGGCAGGAGGGGTGACTGGGCATGCCAAGAAATAGTGTTTTCCATTTTCCTCACGATGATGCAGGTATTTGACTTTACCAGGAGCAATTAAAAATTCACGCTCAGTAGGATAATACGAAATTTCTCCTATATCCAATCCTTGCATTCCATAAAATACGGTTCGAGTGGGTCCTTTAAAATGCTCCACAGGCTTTTCAAAAGCACTACTGACAAAAGCTGTGTCTTCATACACTTCTAGTTCTATACCTTTTGACTGGGCGCATTTAATTCTTTCATCTAGAATATCCTTCGGAAGAGTGTTCCCGTCGTACCGGAAGGTCAATGGAAGTTTATGGTTTTGTCCTTTACTAATTCCTGAGAGTGCTGCTGCGCTATGAAGTATTACCTGACGCATATTTTCCTGAAAGTTTGGATTGCTTCCTTTGTAAAGATGTTGACCTCTTAATAAACCATTCATGTCTTTATAATAATCTTGGGTGTATATATTTAATCCAGCAAGCTCTCCTTCATGAAGATATTGTAATTTGGTTGCTTTCTTTTTTAGCTCCTTGCAACTAATTTTCCCACCCTGAAATGCACTTTTAGTTGTTGCTTCTGTATCAACATAATTAACATACTGATTTAGTTGTTCAGGAGACAAATTTATTTGAGCACGTTGCATGTTACCCAGAATTTCATCCAGGTCGAATTTTTTCCCACTTACATTTATAAAATATTTGCCATTATTTTCTGTAAAGACAATATTGGATTTATTGGTAAGTAAAGTGGAAACAATAACTTCAAATTGCCTGGTATATTTATTTTTGCTTACGGGAGCTATCACTTGGGGTTTTGCAACAGCGATAATTTCTTCAAGTTGATTAGGCTTGGCATTTTTATCAACTTTTTGAATAAACGATTGAAAAAGCTCACCAGCGTTTCCTTGTTTAAAAAGGATTGATTTGTCTAGTTTTGTTTTCATGGCACACCTCATTTAAAATTAACCTAAAAGATAAATTAATAATCTTTATGATTTAATTTTAACCTTTCGCGGTTATCGAAAAATGAGGTGACATGTCGCTTAAGCGACATTTAGTACACTCCGAGAAACTCCAACACCTGATAGATGGGTAGAATTTTGGAGTTCTAGTTTTTAAATATTTATTAATAAATTGCCTGATGTAGTGTAATATAGCTTCATTAAGGACAAAGCAGTCATAAGCCCTCTCCTTCATCACCTCGTTAAAATCATGCCCATACTTAAGCAAGTAAATAAAAAGCGCCAGTCGTATCACCTATGGAATCAAACATGATGTCATCGGCAATAATTTGATGTTTTTCATCAACGGCCATATGGACGCCATGTTCTTCCTTTTGACTTGGCATCATGCTTCTCCTGGTGCCATTCCGGTTTTCCATACACCTTAATTCCTGTAGAATCAACAATCACTTAAACTCCTGGGGTTAGGGTTTGTTTGAGCGCTCAACTTACGGTCAATACTGCGGTTTGATAGTGTAGAGAAATCAGAAGGAAAAGAGAGGGCATGCTAGCAAAAAATATTACCTATCTCGCTGTAAAATACTCCAATATCATCGTAAATACAGTGGCATAAAATAAGATCCCAAGCTCATCGATAAAGCGGTATACGCTTGAACCTTTTCCATTGCCGAAATATTTAAAAGACTCGTTAGTATTGATTCAGCAGAGACATAATGCTTTTTCCATCATTAGAAATATGCAATAATTTTTTTCTCGTTTAAATTTTGCAGGCAACCGCAGTATTTCCATCAAATCAGTCGGTGACTGATTTACAGCATGAAGGTTTGTAATGAAAAACACCAGTTAACTATATTGGATCACGAAGAAGCAATTTTTTGTGACAAAACCTATGAGGGGTTCAACTCATGCTTCTTGGGTTCTATTTTATCAACCACGATAAATCTATCCCTCTGATCTTCGCCTTCTATTTGTACGGAGTCATCTTCATTCTCTATTATAAATACCCTGCCTTGTTCATTTGCGGAAAGAAGTGTTGTATAAGTAATAAAACTAGATGCAATACCGGATAAGTTTTCTTTCAATGCTATTCTAAAACTATCTGACTGTCCCATCTTGCATGCAAAAACCTCCAAGTAGGGGAGATTTTTATCTTCTAGTTCCAAATCCTCTTTCAGCAGCTCCAAAAAAACATCAACTTCTAATCCAGCTATTTTATCATCATCAAGATTACCTTGTGCAACAATGATTAATGTCTCAATATTTTCTAACAATTTTTTAAAATGCATAAGACCATTTTGTTTAGTTAGATTATGAACCACATCACTTGCTTGTCTTTGATGGAGACTCTCTTGGATATCGATAACCATTGACTCATCCAGTGAATAAATGAAATGATCATTTTGCTGGTACCGTTTTCTTAATGGTACTCCTACGTCTAGGTTTCCAGTAATTTCATGATTGTAGTTTTCACTATTTTTTTCTTCTTTTTCAAAATGAGAGTAAAGCTCCAAGATGAGCACTTTGCTTTCTTTAGGAGGGGGATCCACTTTTTTCTTTTTAAATATTCCTATTTGTGAGCTTTCAGATTTTTCCAACTTTCGTTTCATAAATACATACTCTAATTAAAATCAATATACTTAATTATAATCTAAATAGAAAAATTGAGCGGTATATATACATTTTGGACGATCTTAAGAGCACCTTATTATGGACGTAGTTATACGTCCTTAAGTGTGTAAAAATTTTCAACAGGTCTCTTTTTCGTATAACATCAAAGCAAGAATATTAATCGTCAGTCACCGTATTGATGCAACTCGTGTTTATAAACAGAAATAATTCAAGGTTAGGCTGGCCACTTCTGCTTCATTTAATTTTTCATTAATCTGATTATTGAGTTGCTCTATAGGGGACGATATTGATTTAAAAAAAGAGCCGCCGTGACGCCGGTAACTTGCATAAAGCAACTCCCCTTCATTTGCTGTAACTGACTTGATGATTTTGTTACGAATTATTGACCTGCTGGGTAGGTGTGCTTGCTCTGGTAAAAGGAAAGATAAAATTTCACTTGCCACATCAAAACTAACTATTTCTTGTTTTATAGCAGACATTAACGGTAATAAAGCTCGAGCAAAAGAAGCTTCACCATTATGGGACAGAAGCAGCCTACCATTTTGCTCAAGAGGTTTTAATGCATTCAATATCGCATCACGTTCAGCGTATGTTTTATTGAGAAATAGTTCATTATAGCTTAAGTCAATACAGGCAACTGTGGATGGAATTGCCTGTAAAGCCTGCACTAAATCAGTCACCGTTAATAGATGTAGTTTACTATTACTTAAATTAAGATGAGTGATACCGACTGGTATGGCTGCAAAAGCCTCACCTAATGAAGCACTACTCATATATCCCAAGAAATTATTACTTAAATCAAGATAGGCAAGACCTATTGGAAGTCCAGCAAAAGCCAAGGCTAACTCTGTACCTGTTTGTTGATAAAGACCATTCCATTGCAAATTAAGATGAGTTATATTGGTTGGGATAAAGCTAAAGAACAAGGCTAATTCAGCACCTGCTCTATTGCTTAGAATACTATTCTCGGACAAGTCAAGATAAGTCACGCTATCTTTAATAGCAGCAAAAGCTGCGGCTAATTCATGATTAGTTCTGTAGGCCAGAGCATTATATCTCAAATCAAGGTGGGTAACCCCTTCAGGGATAGAGTTAAATATAAAAATGAATTCTTCGCTCGTTGTATTTGTAAGATGCAATATTTGGTGATAAATCATAAGTTCCTATATCGTGTATTAAGTTATTGGATAAAAAATAGGTAAATCAACCCGTAAAAATACATGTTGATTACAAAAGCCCTATTGAACCAACATACATATAGCTAATTATTGTGTTGTACACTATTTAAGTGTTAATAGTTACGGACATAAAAAAATTACGAATAATCTGATAGACGGTGAGACGTATAATAACGTTTAGTTGTAAAGAATGTTTGATAAGGGCTTTTATTTAAATACACAGCATTTTCACATGAAAAAAATCATAATCATTTTAGTTTGGTTTATTATTTAAATCAAGGCGAAGAATTTTTCAAAATGAAATGAGTCTGGACAAATCTAAAGGAGTCTTCGTAATCACGAGATGAATATGCTCATGAAGTTAGATAACTTAAAGACTATTGAATTTTAAATGCTCATTATTAATGGGTTGTTTTCATAGTGGACGCTTTTGAAATAAGCAAATGTAGGGTATAACTCATTCACTGTAACTTTTGATAATGCAAGAGAGCTATGAGAACGAATTTTAGGAGCAAAGAGTCTCGGCAGCAGCCCCATAGAAGATATTTCTGGTTTTACCCATGAGCGCCAGAGCGCGCTGAGCCCCTGCTGGTGATTTGAAACGCAAAAGGTATTACCCTTTTCTACCTATATCTCTAGCATCCGCTTCAATACCTAGTTCATCCGATAAATAAAGTACAGTAACTCAAAGTTAGGCGATGCACTTTCAAGCTGAAAAACAATTGTTTAACACTACCTTACTACGCCGGCGATATCTAGAGTTCTTAAATAAGAATTCTAGTCGGGGTTAACTAATAAAGGATTATACAAGAATTTCAATAAAAAAGCTCGTTGTCATTTTTGCGACATAACAACTCATCAGCCGTTCATTTAAAGATCATAAAATGGAAAATGAAAGCAAAAAATAGTGAGGTGCAAAATGAAAACTAAAGTTGAGAAGCTTATGAAAGCAAATCGATTGGAGAAAGGCGAGTTAATGAAAAAAGCTCAGCGCAATGCATATAAAATAAATATATACAACCATCATGGGCTCTCAACTAGAGGGGCAACACAGCATTGTGAACGAGCTGAACAATACCTGATTTTTGGTGGAAAATACTTCCTTAGCAATTAACAACTGCCGATCTGTACCATCCGCGGCGTAGTCTAGTGCCATCCCTCTTCAACTTCTAAGTTGCTTACCGTGTCAGGATGATTCAGTAAAGCATAATCTCTTGATTATTAATGGTTGCATAATGCAAATCTTGTTGCTTAAACTCTAGAATTAAATATATTCATTAAGTTGAAAGCTAGATTTGTTTTAAATAAATTTAATATCAACATATAATGCAATGTACTATTTGTAACTTAAAACATATAGGGATAAATCGTAATGTATGAATATGACAGTGAATTAGAGCAAGCTATTGAAAAACTATTACGAGATATTCTAATCGATATAATGGATGAGGCTAGGAAGGATATTGAACAAAATAAACCCAATCCATTGTTCTTAATAGAAAGTTTGAGTGCGGAGATTATTAACTATCTTCAAAATCACCCAGAGGAAAGTGATGAATTCTACCTCCTACTTTTTAACAGTTCCATCCAAATCATAATAAAGCAACTCAATAATAACATTTGTGATAAGACCACCTTAGATCTGTGTCTGAATACCCCCGGTTGTAAAGACTATTTATCCAAACATCTTGGTATGCAATACAACATTGACACCATAAAGGAACTCATAGCAAAAAAGGAACAGGAGTTAGCTGATCGGGATGTTACTCAAAAAATGGAGAGTCCTTCTTCTGCGGAACAAATCATTAAAAAACCAACAAACTCATTATTTGAAAAAGTATCTTTAAAAACAAAGAAAACTTTAGCAACCAAAGAAACGGTTCAAAACCTTTATAGCTTGTGGAAAAAAGAAAATCCATTAAAGTTTAATAATTTGATTTGTTTTCAAAGCGATCAAATAAGAAAAAATAAGGAAAAATACGTCCAATTCTCTATCAATCCATATTTTATTGATGAATTATTACTAAGACTTTCTCCTCTCACAGAAGATATTCAAAAAATAGCCGTCCTGCCTCTATATTTCTCTTATAAGGATCCCCCAAATCAACAGTTTTGGACAAAAAGCATGAAGAGGATTAATAATTATTGGGAAAAGAAAAAAGAGTTAAAGAAATACATCATTTTGGCCGATTATTTAAATTCTGTTGTCTTTTCAGATTTATCACAACTAACTACAGAGCAAACTAACAAAATGCTAGCAGATATATCACGAATCGGTTCGATTGCAGAAAATTTTCACTCTAGAAATAAACTTTATAGATTTTGTAAAAAAATTATAAAAGAGAAAAATATAATTGATTATCCCATACACGAAGTTAAAGAAGCTAAAGTTTTCGATTATTTCATTATTGAACTTAAAAAATTGTTAGATACGTATAATGGTAAAAAAGATAAGGTTAAATTAGGATTAGGAGGACTCCCATATGAAAAATCACAGTTATCCAAAAATTTAACATTATTATGGGAGATTTACAGTTTCAATATTTTACCGCTTTGTCATCACATAGAAGATGTTATCAAAAAGAAAGAGGATGATGTTCTAAGCCCATTTCATAAACAGCTATATAAAAGCTTAATCCCCCAGATAAAAGAAATGAAATTTGAATGTCAACGGTATCAAATCGCAGCGAAAAATATGGGAATAGTTCCAGAGTTAGAATCCACTCCTCAAAGGAAAAACTCAGATCTGATTTTTGATAAAATAAGCTTTCATTCTGCATATTTTGAGATTACGCACAACTTCCCCAATTTTAGGAAAGAGAAAAAAAAATATAACACCACCATTAACAAAGAAGTAGACTCTTTTATAAAAACATTAAAAAATTTTTTAAAAGAAAAAAATGAAACTAATCCCTCAAACGCAATTGTCTCATCAACCTCCCTCAAACCTCATAAATCAAATAAAACATATACACAAAGACCTACTAACCAATTGAGTTTTTTTAAAGAGCTAAAGACAAAAAATACAGATGAAAGACTGCAACCATATATAGGAACCCACAAAAGTATTATGAACTGAGCATAACAACTTTTCTAAGGAGAAAATCTTTTATTAAATTGTCTGTTAATTGGGTTTATGATTGGATGCCTAGAGCAAATATCGCTTTGTTTATAGGTCTTTCTCAATTTATTGGCACCTGAGGACCAATGGTTGCAGCAGGCTCACTAACCTCATCTATAATTGAATGGCGTGTTATATTTTTCAGCATGGCGGTCTTTGGTATCGTTATTGCTGCACTAACATTGTTATTTGTAGAAAAATCCAAATAAAAAAAGGATTTTCCCTATCCTTTTCTTCCTATATGATAACATTAGTATGGTTGGGTTATGCGTTAGGTTGCCCCTTGCTTGGTTTTATATCTAATAAAGTGCAACGTAGAAAGCCTGTAATGCTGGCAAGTGCTTTTACACCATAGTATCCCTATCAGGGATTATATATTTTCCATATGGAAAAACACTAACAGGGGTCCGCTTTTTAGCTCTTGGGTTAAGTGCTAGTGGGCAAAGTATTGGATTTGCAGCCATTGCGGAGCAGTGTAAAGAAAATTTTTTAGCTATAGGATTAAATGCAATAATCGCTCTAGTTACATCAATTAATGCTCCAAAATTAGGTAGTATGTTATCTTATCCCTTAGAAATAAAAAACTCTCAAGGAGTTCTCTTTGCCTTGATTATCGTTGCTAGTCTTTGTAAAGAATTTTGCTATCCTGATGCTCGTGTAATGCTTTTTTGGCTCAATTGTGGTTCAAACTATCTATTGGTTTAATCTCGATTATATTATCTGATTGCTGTAGCATTAAATAATATAATTGCATAAATTTCGAGATATGTTCAGACAACTAAGCAAATTAGTAGATTTTCCCAATAGAAGTTTATTTTTTACGCGATCCACAAGAACAATGACAAAAAATTTTGGTGAGCTTGTTCGTGTTAGTGCAATTGATCATGATGGGTGTTTTAGATTGCGATATACGGAACCTAGCGAAATTGGCAAGTGCATAAACCTGTGATTGAGTATCTAAATCATCAAAAAGTAAACAAAAAATATCCTGTTGATTATGTTACAAGTAATTCCAATCGGCAAAGTAGCCGTCTGGATTGCCCTAATAGCATATACAATGAAAATAACTTGGCATTTCCTGTAGCAAAAGTTTGAGCAAAATCATTGGGGGCATAGTTTGATCCTCTATTATTAGCAGATATCACCGCAAATCGTAAACCCGGATTTACCATTAATTGTATCAATAAGGTGGCACAGGAAAAAAATTTAAATCTATTAAAAAACTGTGTATCAAATGAAGTCGTAGATAAGCTTTTGCAAGAACCCCACTCAGAATTTACCTTTTCCGAAGATAAAATAAACATTGTATATCCTCAAATGCATCGAATTGCACTATACCACCCTCAAGCAAGTATTCATTTTAATGTTTATGATGATTTACTTAAGCAAGTCTTAGTACCCTTAAAACATTTTTATTGCAGTTATCCAAATTTAATACCTGAAAATGTGATATTAAATCTCTATTATTTTAATACGGTGAATAATGAACCACCAAATCATGAATTAAATTTACCAAGTCTCATCCATACCATTCATGGTACTGGTTCCATTGATACCCACTAATATCGTACTGTAAAAAAATGGAGGACATAGCAAAAAACGAAGAAGGTGAACTAAGTAAGTATTATATGAGCCAATATATTACTCCTGAACTTTTGCAAAAAGATTTTAATTCTAAGTTCCCTAGAGAAACGTATTTTTAATCCAACTTTTTGAATTTTGGGTTTATGGGGCAAAAGCGACACAGACCACCTAAAATAGGAGTTATATAGACAAGGCTTCAAAAATTCTTGCGTAGCAAATTTGTAACAAACTTTAGTATAACCATAGTTGTTTCAAGCAGTTTAAGGCAGTAGTTGCTCATTTTGTTACATCACAACCCGCTGATTTCATTAAACAATTTTCTTGATCAATGTGGCTACGAACCAGGGGGTCGGAGGTTCGAATCCTTCCGGGCGCGCCATTTTTAAATAAATGGGCTCATCCCCAAATCCGGGGGCATTAATCAAGAACACAAAACCTTAAGGTGAGTAGGCCAACGGAACTTCCCCATCAGCCCCTCTTAGAACCGTACGTGAACCTCTCGACTCATACGGCTCCCATCAAGCAAAGTTTCTTCCTACTCCAATTTGCCAATGTGGAAATCTTTTTGTACTTACGCAGAGTCCATTTACCAGAACAATATTGAATTGGGTCCAGACTGGCTCAAGGCATGATGGAGAATATTTGCCATAATATTGCATCCATCCTCTAAGCGTTGGATTACACAATTCAGCTATCTCTTCAAGACTTAACTCCACTTTGTACTTCAATTTCCACTGTCTGATCAAGATGGCTTGAAAGACCCATTCTAGGGTAATGCATTAAGTGATTAAGGCCTCGTAACTCAAATTGGGTATATCTCCCCATACACAATCTAATGTTCATTTAATAATAATTTCTTACCATAAAGTTTATTAGAAGATATTGAATGCAAAGCCAAGAAGAAATCCGTACACCCTTAAGACAATAAATGGCGCAAAATAATGAATCAGGATATTCAGTAGATTCTTCATTTTCAGATGCTGAACTTAATGCAATTGCGGCAAAAAATTAATGTCTAAAATAACCTTTTCTCTTTAGTGAGTTTTTAATCATGATATCAAAACATAATTTTTTTAAGTTACATAAATTGAACCTTGAGAAAAAGAAAAACAGGATTGAGCAAACACTCAATGATATAATCTTACCCTATTTACTTCATACAAAAAAATTAGTAGAACCTATGAACGAAAGAGTTTGGGAAAAAACTCTTGTAAGGGATAGACATTGGGGGGTTGTCGTAAAACCTTATCCAGCCTCTACAGAGAATAGCAGTAAAGCAAGAGAATTTTATAACGAATTATTGGACTTATTAAAAATACATATAGTGAGCATGAATTCTAGAAATGAACTGGCCCGTTTTATTAATAAAGAAATTTTAAAGATAATAAACATCAAACAGGAACTAACAACGAAATACTCCAATGCTTGGGATGGTCAAAAATACATTCAAATCAGAGTAGACGCGGAGCCGGAAGAGCAAATGAGAAATATTGAAATATGGTATGGACGATTTACGCGTGCTTTAAATGAGATAAAAACAAATCATGAAAACAGCGTAACTTACGGACCATAAGCTTTTTTATTACTACCTAGCTTAAATTCCTCACCCAAAGGGAATGTAGATTTATATGAATTCACCAAAGCTCTCATGTAAAATGGCAAAATGGCTGTGAGAAAACTTGCCGAAAGAGCAGACCTCTCTCCGACTGTTATTCAAAAAATTCGCTCAGATGAGTAAGACGATGTAAAAACCAAGGAACTTTTTAATCTCTCCCCTCCTGTTGTTTTAAGTTATTTTAGAGAAAGGGGAAAACTAGCTGGTATATAAATTAATTTGCCTAACCTTCATCCATGGTAAAAAAGTTACTTCTTTGTAATGCTCTATATAAATTTAATTATTTTCTTCTGTAACTATGAAACAAAGTTCAATCCAACTCTCAGTTTTATAGTTTTTATCATAACCATTTGATTTTATTTAACTTAAAAATATGACAGCAGTAATTAAGGCCTCAAAAAAATATGGGTTAACTCAAATTGGGTATATCTCCCCATACTCAATCTAATGTTCACTTAATAATAATTTATTATCATAAAGTTTATTTTTATTTCATAAAACTTTAAGAGATATTGAATGCAAAGCCAACAAGAAATCCGTGCACCCTTAAGACAACAAATGACGCAAAATAATGAATCAGGAAATTCAGTAGATTCTTCATTTTCAGATGCTGAAGTTGATACTCTTATTGTGGGGGCTGGCCCCATTGGCTTGCTAAATGCAATCGGATTACTACAAAAAAATTCGCAGAGAAAAGTACTGATTTTGGAAAAACGAGAAGAATATACTCGTAAACATGTAGTTCGATTTAGTGCTGCTAAACTTACCGAATTTATGGAAGCAATAGGAGCAAAAGGTAAAAAATCCATTCCAGAGCTCCTTGAATTAGAAAAGCGATTGCAAGAAAATTCCGCAATTAGAATCAATGAGCTCGAGACAATACTAAAAAACATTGCCCTAAGAATGGGGGCTAAAATTCAGCATAAAGAAGTTAAAGATGTACAGAAGCAAATCTATGATCAATATCCTAAGCTTGAATGCTTGATTGGATGTGACGGTACGCACAGCACAGTATCTGCTCAGGTATTTGGAATAGAAAATCAGATTAAGAACTCGTATGATTATGTCTTACAGGTCCGCTTTGAAGTATCCGGTCCTAGTTCAGTTAATAAAGTAGATTTACCCACTTGGCCTACTTATTTACAAGCTTATGGGCTTGTGGGTGAAGAGATAGTCGGCAAACGGTCCGATGGAATAACGCCTATAACGATGCAAATCATGATCCCTAAGGAAGATTTTGATGCATTAAAACCTTATGCAACGGCTAAGGATCCTATTAAACCTTTTAATGAGGAAGAGACTAAGCTTCAACATATCCCTGATGGAATTATGCAGAAAGTAAAAGGATATCTTGGCTTTAGACTAGCTCACTATACAAAACATAAAGTTGGCGAGCAAATTGATATGTCTGATATTAGATTAAGTGTCAATGAAGCTCCAGCTACTCGCGCCAAACAGGTTGTTAAATACGAAGAAGTTAATGGTCGGTTAATCTGTGTCATGCTAGCCGGTGATGCAGCATTAGGACTATCCTATTTTAAGGGTGTTAATGCTGGCTTGGAAAATATGTCAAAAGCACTTGTTGCTTTAAATACAGAATCTGAAACAGAACGCAAAGCAAAACTTGCTGCCTACGCTACATGGTTCGATCAAGATTTAGCGCCTCGTAAAATTAAGGAAGTGGCAGACTATAGCAAGTATATCGCTCGTCTTACAGAATCAATAACCTCTTTTTTGAACAGGCATCTTGGTCGAGATTTTCTTATGAATACCACTCAGGCAGAGCGCTATGCCGAATTGTACTATCTTAATCAGCGAGAAGCGCGGAAAAACCCTTCTAATCCGCCTTCACTTGATTCAGCATATCCGCATCGTAAAAACTATTTTATTGCAGTATTGAACAGCACTCCAGTGCCTCTTTCTCAATATGGGAAACAAACAAAAGACCATTTTAAAAAATACTTTAAGACCTATAAGTCTAACTTCTATTTGTATCAAGATTTACTGCAGCCACTTAATGCGCTGAGACATATTTTAGAAGGTGTTGCTAAAATTGTATTTTCCCCATTAGCGTTCATTGTTTTTACACCGGTTAATTTAGCAATTTTTACCTATACTGTATTTATTAATTTGTCAACAATGGCAGAGTTCAAAATGCACTGGAATGAAATAAAGACAAATTTCAAATCAGCCGCGGCTAGAATGCTCGATGGTTTGGCAGAAATAGGGTTGGGAGTTGTTCTTGCTGCAACTAGTATTCTGTTACCCATTAAACTCATTGTAAATAGTATATTAACCAATAGAGAAGAATCACGAAAAATTGAAAACAACCCAGGAATGGTTCGCTTAGTAGAAGAGGCGGGCCGAATTGCAGCGAATGATGCGTTTTCGACAAGTAAAATGCACGCGTTACTGATCGATGCACATCGAAAATTTAAAAAGTCGCTGGGTAGAATGCAATATACACAAGTATCCAAAGAGGCGGAAAATAAAGCTTATAATGAATGCAATCTTCATGAACCAGACTCCTATAAGCGTTATTTCAATTTATTTAAAACTCATGATTTACAGAAACAGATAGCGCATGTATCTAAAGAAGAGCGAGAAGTCCTTTCAGAGAGAGCCATTGCAGATACTCCAGGAAAACTCTAACTTTTCACCCGTTTTTATACAAGCACTCCAAGTTTGAGAGAATAGCCTTTAAAGCCATTACTACCCTATTATCCACGGCAGTTTTTAAAGCACCAGCTAACGCAGGGTCCTGCCGAGCTTGTTCTTGAGCCGTCAACAATCTTGCATAGCAGTCTAAAGCTCGTTGTTCATGTTAAAGATAGTAGCCTTATGATCACTATCATCTTGTTCTCCTAGTTCTTGTTGCAGACAATAGCAGTGCTTTTCTAAGGATGCCGGGTTCCTTCATCAAAAGGGAAATAAAGATCAATAAAAAATTCTCTGCTCAATTTATCTGCCCTTAAAGTCTCTTGCATTTCCTGTAAATCGCTAGCCATGGTTTTGTATTGACTAATTAAACATTATGTGATGATTCAACGAGCAAGTGTAATGCTACTAAGGTCAGTAAATCTGTCAAATGGATAAATATCAGAGCTTACTAGTCTTTGTGAGACAACCATCATTGATTATGTACATGGATATGTAGCCAGTATTCTTCAATGAGCAACAACCCAAGGATGAGCCAAGCAAAGATACAAAAAAGCAAGTTGATGCTTATGCTCCCAGCCGAAATTTGAAGATTTCTCGATCTGATAATCTAATGCTTAAAAAATTCGGAAGTAATGATCGCATCAGGTCGCTCAATTTGTTTTGTTATTGCTTTTAAGATACTTTTTTCTGCATATCGAAAACCTATCAAAATTTTTCTTCTAAAATCTTCTTTATAGTCACTTTAGAATTATCCAATATCCATGTAGGTGAAATAAACTCAAAAGTAATGCGCTCTATATATGTGGTTGATTAGCCTTTTAATTACCCACAGTTTTTGCTATGACTTCATTCTTCTCTGAATTAGACTCAATAAAGTATATTAAATTGAGTCAATCATTTAAAAAAGTTTATGATTTTATGCATGAGAATAATTCTCTTAATATGGATACACACTTTCATAACATTTTAGCTGATGAAGATACTATTTATCTCAGTAATTTTACTTTAGCACTGTCAAAGAAATTTGATTTATCAATGATTGAACAAAATTTTGTATATGATTATAAAAATTATGGTGGTTATTCTGTCAATTTACTGCATGGTATTCTAGTATCTTATAAAGACAAGGAAAATTAGGACAAGACATTAAGTGATTGCTTAACACATAAACTTTCAATTAAGTTGTCTGATAAATAAATGAAGTATTATTTAAAAATACGTATATTACGGAAAAATGAAAAAATTTTTTACAGGAAAGTTCAGAAAGACAAATATAATGGTGATGAAAGTGATCCTCAGGATGCAGCTATTGGGAAAGAAATTATGATCCAAAATAACGACAATAAAATATCAAGCGTATTGAATTTATTATTCGACTATATGCGTCATCATAAAAGTAGCACCTTTTTTTTCATTGCTTTTGGATTATTTTGGGCATTTACATTGCCGTATATGTCCTATCTGTTTGGTGTTATTATCGACAGAATCAAAACTCATGGTCTTGAATCTGTTTCTATATATTCATTTGTTCTTGTTCCATTATGCTTATATATAAGCATCCACGTTTTACGAAGTGTTGGCTATTATGCCGGCGGCTTATTTTCACTACTAAGCATTCCCGCATATAAATCCGAGATGGTAAACAACTTATTTACTCATTTAGGGAAACAATCCATCGATTATTTTGAAGCAAAAAAATCAGGATTTTTATCTAATAAAGTGATGAATGCTTGCATAGGATTAGAACCGGTCATAGTTAATTTATTTTTCACAATTTTCCCCCAATCCTTAGCAATTTTGATCACGGGTATTTTATTGTCCACTGTGATCCCTTATTTTGGCATGGTACTCTGGGTTTGGGGAATAGCCATTATCATTTATACGTATCAATCGGCCAAAGTAGGTCAAATAAAAGCCGCCACATTTGCAGACAGCTGCAGTGTCTTTAATGGTCATATTGTAGACATTATTGGGAATATTCAATCTGTTATTCATAACGCCACTTTTGACCAAGAGACAAAATTGCTCAAACACAATATGTATGACTTGATTGACAAAGAACGCCTTCGAAATCGTCATGCCAATAAAGTCATGTTTTTGCAGCATCTTGCCATGAATGCACTTGTTGCATTTTATCTTATCGGTTCCATTATCGGATACGTAAACCATCTAGTGAGTATTGGTGAACTGGTATTCGTAATGACCGCGGTAACAGCCATTGCTGGCTTAACCAGCAGCCTCGGCAATTGCTTTTTAGAGTTCATTTATAACATTGGTTTATTACAAGACGGCTTAAACTTATTGAAACATCACCCCGATGTAGCTGACAGGGAAACCGCCTCTAGCCATAAAATATCCAAAGGGAATATTGAAATCAAAGACATCACTTTCTCTTACCCTTCTCTGCCACCAGTTTTTAAAAATTTTAGTTTGTCCATTCCTGCGCAACAAAAGATTGGGATTGTTGGGAGTTCCGGTGCTGGGAAAACAACATTAATGAAACTCCTTATGCGGTTATATGATATCAATGAAGGAACTATTGAGATAGACGATATCAATCTTGCCTCCTTTACTAAGGATTCATTACGCAGTCAGATTGCTATTGTTCCACAACATTTAAACTTATTTCATCGCAGCATTTTTGAAAATATTGCTTATGGTTGTGGGCACGTTAGCAAAGAAGACGTCATTGCAGCTGCTAAAAAAGCCAAATGTCATGACTTTATTACCTCACTAGAGCATCAATATGACACCATTATTGGGGAACAGGGCGTAAAATTGTCAGGAGGCCAACGACAACGTATTGCCATTGCTCGTGCACTTTTAAAAAACGCCCCTATTTTATTGTTTGATGAAGCAACCTCCGCTTTGGATTCTGCAACAGAGCTAGCGATACAGGAGGCATTGGAAACGTTACTCGAAGAAAAAACTGCTCTCATTATTGCACATCGATTATCTACACTAAAAGCAATGGATAAAATTATAGTGCTTGAAAATGGTCATATTGTAGAGTCAGGAACGCATAACGAACTACTAGCAATTAAGGGCGCTTATCATACTTATTGGACGCATCAGTCAAGTGGATTCATTAAATAGCAACCCAAAGGTTTGCCGAAGATAGGAGAAAATGAATAAAGAACACAAGCTTGGTCTTTCTTTTAATCAAGTAAAATCAATAAGCTAGTTAAAGCCTTGTGTCATAAACTCGCTCTGAAGCCACTTTCAAATGATCACTTGAGAGATGTGCATATCGTCGTAATACCGTCTCATAATTTGACCACCCACTAAGTTGTTGTAACTCATACAAAGCAGTTCCATTCTGTACATACCAAATAATGTAAATTATGCCAGTGAAAATCCTTTATGTTTGCTCGTACGAGTGCTTTTCTCCAAGCATGATTATTACATCGAGTAACAGGCTTACTCTGGCAGGTAAATATATAAACAGAGTTTTTACCTTTTTGTGACTGTATAATTGAAATAGCTGTTTATTCAAAGAAACAGGAATGACTATTTTAGTTTTAGATTCATCCAAATGAATAAGAGCATGTCCTTTATCCAGATCAACTGCACTCCATTTTAATTGAGTTTTAACGTTCAAATATTAGGTTAAAAAGATAGTGCATCCCAAGATTGAGATGCATATGAGAATTATTAGTGATAATTTTTTTTAAAAGCAGCCATTTTTGAACCAATTTCAAGCAGTTGACTTTCGCTAAGAAGTTTTGCAACTTCCGGGAATAACTTCTCCTCTTCTTCTTTCGCATGATGCCGCACATCTTCTTTAAATTTTGCAAAATGCTTTCTCCAAGCGGCTTCTGTTTTTAATTCATTCATCTTTTTTATTTCTTTCTCCGCCATGTTTTCTTCTTTTAATAAATGTTTCACAGTATCTGGTAAATTATCCTTAAAATAAGGATACCATACTGAATGTTCCATCGCTTCATGACGAATTAAATCCTTGCCCAAACGCTCAAAACAATTTTGTTGGGTCTCAAAACGATGCGAATCATCAGCAATATCAGTTAGCATTGTACGGACTCGATTATGCTCCATAATTAAAAAGTCGATGGCATTCATTTTCTCCTCCTTAAGAAAAATAAGTCTTATTAGGTATAGCACATTTTAAGAACAGTGCTATTTTTTATAGTTAAATAATATTGCTTTCCTAAGGTTATCATTTAGATAAAAGCATGTGATTTATTAGTTTTATTCTATAATTTTAAAGGATCATAAAGTTTTAAAACGCGCAGGGAGAAACATCATGGGCTACATTATTGCATGGTTATTAGGCGTTCCAGTGAGCTTATTAATATTAATCTGGTTAATTTCACACCTTTAATAAGGATATTTTATTATGGATAATTTGACATGTTATAAAACTACTGCCACTAAACTGCATTGGTCAGCAATTTTTGCTGGTGCATTTGTAGGATTAGGACTTAGTTTTTTATTGAATATTTTTAGTATGGCTATTGGATTAAGCGCATATTCGTCCACATCTAGCGGTGCCACTGTTATCGCTATAGGAGGCGTCTTAGGTTTATTAATTGGCGTCATTGTGTCGATGGGTGTTGCAGGGTTTGTTGCCGGTTATTTAGCGCGTTTCTATCACTGCTATTGTCATGGTGGCGTGATTTATGGATTTATTACTTGGAGTCTGGCATTAACGTTAAGTGCCTTATTAACCTTACCAATGATACATTATGTTTCTTTTCATCAAGAAAATTTAGACCCAGCCTTAGCCCCCACTCAAATTTCAACGCTTACGGATAATAGTACAATTGCCACTCAATCTAATGTTCCAAAAATGATGAAAAATAACCCTGAGCATTTAGCCTGGAATGGGTGGATTTTATTTATTTTATTTTTCTTAAGTGCCATCTCAAGTTGTATTAGCGCCTGTTATGGAATGAAATGCAAAAAAGAGGACCAAGAAGTACAGAAATTCAAAAGTATGTAAAATCTTCTATAATTACAGCGATCTACCCACTCAAGGAGGATAAAAATGAACAAAGACATTTTTGAAGGCAAATGGGAAGAACTAAAAGGTAAAATGAAACAAACTTGGGGTAAATTAACTGATGATGACTGGACAGTTATTGAAGGCAATCATCAGGAGTTATTTGGAAAACTTCAAAAACATTATGGTTATACGAGAGATGAAGCAGAAAAAGCCATCAAAGACTTTCAAGATGAAACAAGACATTAAAATTAACAAGGAGAAGTTATGAACAAGTTAATTATAGTTTTTTTTATTTTAGGCTCTTGCGTCAGTTTTGCAGCAACGCAAACAGATATGAGCTCTAAATGGATTTGTACCACTAATGCCAGCAGTAGCGATGTAGCTGCTGATAAAGCAGCAGATGATAAAATGGCAAATACCGCTGGCGCCGCTGCCCAATCTTTTGCTTTTGCTGCTCAAAACTGCCGTGATTGCACCAAAATCACCTGTGAAGCAAAAGATTAATCAATCTGAAAAAGAGCTGGAAATTTCCAGCTCTTTTTTTCGAATACTTTATCTACCCTTGTCCCAAAGGATGCTCTAAATAGATATTAAAGGGTTAGTCCCTCATTTTTTATTTCCGCCCACTTCTTTTCTATATCAGTATTATCCATAGTTTCAATATATAAAATTATTTTTCCAGTTTCTATTGCCTCCGCATACTCTTGAGCTTTACTTTCAGAAATGCCTAAAGCTCATTAGTGTTCCTACAAACAATCCAGCAATGGGGCCTGCGATTATAACTCCAATTCCTGGAACAATAAAATTTCCTCCCATCGCAATAATCAGTCCTAATATACCCCCAATAGTAGCTCCTGTAGCACCACCACGCCCTATGTCCTCTAAAGTATTGGTATTTTCTTTCGTGATTAAATTAGAATCATAATAATTTTCTAACATAATAACGGCTATATCTTTAGGGACATAGCCACAATCCAAAGCATATTTATAAGCTTTTTCTGCTGCAACTAGGTTAGGAAATATTTCTATTAATTTTGCAGTACTCATTTTCATATCCTATAAAATTGAGCTTATAATTAAAAATAGAATAAATCCCACATAATATCGTCTCAATGAAAGGGAATTTTCCTTTTATAGAATCCAATTTAAGGCCCGAAGATAGTTTTTATTTTTAAGCTATATTTAAAGAGTATACTTAAAAAGGAATTTAATGATGAATCTCATTTTATTTATTATATTAATTGTTCTTTTAATCGGCTTATTGCCTTCCTGGCCCTACAGTAGTGGGTGGGGGTATTACCCCAGTGGTGGTGTAGGTTTAATTCTCCTCATATTAATTATTGTACTGCTTGTACGAGGCGGACCTTAATCGTCCATTGGAATTGCCAACAATTAATTTTAACAAAATTTATTATCTAAGTAGAAATAATCTACTTTTTGAAAAACAGGAGATTAATATTTTAGTTTTTTTGAGCATGCATATCTATCTGCTCCACATCGCATCTTACAATCATCAAGGAGAATCACCATGAATGATTTTAATGACAATGCAAAAGACATAAAGAAAAAAGCTTCTGAGCTATATAAGACCGCCAAAGAAAATACAAAGAATGCATATTATGAAACGAAACCTAAAGCAGAAGAACTGGTCGCGCAATTCGGTACTACTGCATCTGATTTATATGCTTCAGGTAAAAAGGAGGTGGAATGTGCAGAAAAGTATGTTCAAGAATCAGTTAAGAGCATATCGCACTCTATTCAAAAGCAACCGCTCACTTCCGTTTTAATAGCGGCTGGAATTGGTTTTCTTTTCGCTAAATTTTTTAAAATAGATTAAATCCATTAAGAAGCAACTTAACTTCTAGTTTTACACTGAAAAATGATGTCTTTAAAAATACAGTTGCTCAAAAACCAAGTTTGTAAGTATGTTTTAATAAAAAAGGGCTAAAAGCCCTTTTTTCATTTTTCGTTGCGTTCATGGTCTGTAGTATGCTTCCCCGCCTCTGATGAGTAATGTTTTGCATGCTCTTAATGACCAGAAGCCGAACTTTACCCCTGAGTCAAGCTATTTTTCCCGTCCCTACCCATCCAAGCCTAGTAAATGCACATGAAGAGCTCAGAAAACAAATTTTAAAATAAGTAATTGATATTACTAACTTTTGGACTAAGGATGCCTCAAAAAAATGTTTTTAGGATATTCCAGACTTTTGACTTTACTATGAATTAAGCTAAGATAAGTATTGTGCAGTGCAATAAGGAGATAGCCATGCAAAACTTTCACTTCAATTTAAATTCATTAGAAAACCTCAGTACCCCTATACAACAAATCATGGATTTAAATCAAAAAACACTGAGAAAATTTTCTTTTATGGAACCTGGAGAGTTAACTCAATTCAATGATCCCAAAATGTTGTTAGAAAAAAACATACAAATTTTTATAGATAATGGACATGCAAGCTTAGATTACATGCATCAATTGTTTCATATCATGGAGCATTCATGGATAAATTTATCAAATGATACTCGTGAAAAAACCAAAGATATGATGAAACAAACACAATCCATTGCAAAGTCAGTCATAAACAAAGCATCACATACAAAAACAAGCACGTCGCTTACTAAGCATGCCTCATCTTCATCGAGAAAGAAAACATCCAGTTCTAGTGCTGACAAATTAAAACATAATAGCTCCAAAGATGAATCGCCAAAAACAAACTAAAATGAAACAATTAAAGCTTAATAAAAAAGACTTTATTTCATTGGAGAGAGAAAATGAAAAAATTAATTATCAGCATGCTATTTCTATTATTGTCTACTAGTGTTTTTGCAGAAAATGTTATTAATACTCAAACAAACACATGGAAAAGTATTCCTATAACAGTAGATGCTGGTAAACATACCTATACTATTGAAAAAAGCTTTTTAATGCCTGAAGGAGATTATTATTATACTTATTCAGGATATCGTTGTCTTAAAAATAAAATCGAAATTGCTGGAGTAAATCCTGTTGAATTAAATCCTGTCAATAACGAAGGAACGGTGATTTATTGCTATCCAGATAAATAATAATTTATTGTCATAATATCTTGTTTAAGAAAGAATTATGAGTAATTTCAATTTTTCTTGCTTAATATTGGCACACTAAATAAATTGCGCTCCAATCTTGGAGCGCAATGAATAAATCATTAGAAATGATTATAATGACTCCAAGTTGACGATAAATGGCTATTGGGGTGTGTTTCATTGACACTCAATACAATTCCACCTTCTTTGATACCGGATTCAAATACTTTAGCTTTATCTTCGGGGACTCCCCACCCAATTAAGGAGCCTATTAAACCACCGCTTATTCCACCAGCTCCTGCGCCAGCAAGCCCTGCTGCTATTGGACCGGCAACTACAAGCCCTAATCCTGGTATCACAAGGCTGGTTCCAACTGCCGCTATAGCCCCAACAAGACCTCCAACCGTAGCGCCGGTAGCACCACCTATTGCCAAGCCTTGTGATGCTTTAGAGCCTTCTTTGACTAAAACAGAATCATAATATCGTCTTCGAGAATCCTCAGACATCATCACATTAATGTCTTTTGGAGTATAACCCTCATCAATAGCATCTTGGTAAGCTTTTTCAGCATCTTCTTGGGTTTTAAAGACTTCTGTAGTTAAATGAACATCTTTTTTAGTGTCTCTCATTTTGATCTCCTTAAGGGAATGATCTCTTTAAGATTCATCCCACTATCACTACATCCGTTTTTTCAATACACATCCGGAACAATTTATAGTCATAGTTACCTCCTTGTGGATACAAAATTAAATAAACTGATTATTTAACTATAGTATAAAAGCAGAGCTTTCTCTTGATTTCAACTGGAGAAGATGGTTAAAAAAAGATAATGTTACTAACACGCGTGATTGACTAGATTTAAAGAAATTACTGGATAACCCTAGATCATTAGATTTTTCTTAAGACAGTGCAAGGTTAGAAAAACGAGTTTATTTAATTTTTCGCTTGCCACTTAAGTAATATGTTGTAAAAAATTCAAGACAATAGGTCAGGATGTTGATAATTTTAAGATTTTTCGTATTGATTCGCTTACTACCTCTGATGCGATTTAAAATAATTCGTAGCAATTTAAGCCGAAAATAATTAATAAAAAATCTATATAACATTAAAGTCTCCTCTGTTTAAATAGATTATAGCTGATATTTAAGCACCGAATAATAGATTAGCTCATCATAGCACCTCTCTTAGTCATACGCTCTGCTCGCCATAAAGGAAGATGGCATAGTGCCAAGGTAGACACATCATTACCCATAATTATTAATTGCTGTTATTCAATCCACTAATTTGTATACTGCCATCCCGTAGATCAGGATGATGAATATGAGTTGGGCAGCAGCACGCGTAGCCTGGTTGCTCGCAACCAGGATTTCACCTGATTTAATGCCAGCGTAAAAAAATACGTACCGCCCCGAGTTTTGGCTCATCTGTAATTGACCCTGAGGTTTTTGCTCTTCTTTGTGAACTTGCACCACATAAAATAGCATCTTTGTTATTACAAAAGCCTGATAATCTTTGCCGCCTTTGATAAATCCTGGTTGCAAGCAACCAGGCTACGTCTATGGACTCATCCGTTTTTGCAAGTAATTAGCTGTGAAAAGTGAAGTATTTGCATCCGTATATCCGACCATCCAAAGAGCGACTTATTTTATTCACTCGGGCCCTGATGATATTCGCACTCTGCCTCCTTTATCGCTTGCACGGACAATAATGCCCACCGTAGCCCACAGGTATTTACAGAGTAGATTTTACCCTTTTCACATCAGCTGTTATTTGCAAAACTCAGGTTCGTATTTTATCTCCACATGTGTTCACTCTGTTTATCACCCTGATTTAATAAACTTTTATTTAAGCGCAAAGCTTCAAATGAGCAACATACTTATCATCATAAGCCCTAATTGCCCACATAGGACGTGCATTTTTATTAGCTACTGCACAGCTGCTTTATTGTAACCTCGCTCTTTATGAAGGCGTTGTATCCAGCAATTTAAATAATCAGTGTTTTTTCCTGAATTTTTTACAACTGCCCGGCCACCATGTATCAGTAAACTGCGTATGTAGCTCTCCACGTTTACTGATAGACATGAAACACTGCTTTCCTCCACTGGAATGCTCTTTAGGAACTAATCCCAAGAAAGCAGCAAAATGACGCCCATTTTTGAAATGAGTGGGATTGCCCATCGTTGCATATACAGCACTTGCTATTATTGGGCCGACTCCTGATAGCTTCATCATGCGCTCGCACACAGGACTTTGCTGACAAAAATGCTCTATTTTTTGTGTGTATTTTTCTATATCTTTATCTAAATCCAGTAATTTCTTAGGACAACGAGATATTATTGCTCGCATTGCATTCGTCAATTCATTTTCGCCATCTTCTAACATCAGAGGAACCTGTTTTCGAACTTGTGATAATCCTTGTACTAAAAACAAGCCTACCTCCCTCAAATAACCTCGTATACGATTTCCTAATGCGGTTCTTTCATGGGTTAAACGCTCTCGATATCGATGTAACATCTGTACTTCTTGGTGCTCTATCGTTTTAATTGGAACAGTTGGCCTATTATCTTGTGGTGCTGCTATGACTATTGCTCGTGCATCATTCTTATCATTTTTATTTCCTCATAACCCTAGGACATGAATTTTCGAGACCAGTAATTTGAACTACCACAAGCTTCCATCACTATTTTGCAAGAAGGTAAATTTGCAATTAACGTAGGCAATTCTGAGCGCTTTACTTTTTTGCCTAGTATCTTTTTTCCATGCTCATTTACTCCATGCAATTGAAATACATCTTTTGCCAAATCCATGCCTAATAACGTAATATTCTTCATTGGACTCTCCTTCCGATAAGGTTGGGTGGACCTTACCCTTTTGGCTCTTATAGTTGCCGGGTAACAGGGAGGATGAGTCCAGATCATTGCTTGCTAAAAGCCAGCGATTTGACCCTTGTTTGGCCCTTTACATGATTATTGCTTGGCGGATTCTTTATCTAACTCTATGGCTCTACCCAAAAAAAGGGGCATTTTAATCAAGTTAGTTTAGACTAACTCTTTGATTTCGCAGTCAAAAGGAAGATTAAAATGCCTAAGAAAGATTGTATCCTAAATTTGCCTGGATATTCTATTAAAAAAGTAAGTGGAGAGAACCCGGTTTATATCGAAGTCACTTATCGTTGTGTTGTACGATGCATTCATTGTGGTAATAAAAAGTTACGTAAAAAAGACAGCACGCGTAGCCTGGTTGCTTGCAACCAGGCTACGCGTGCTGCTGCCCAACTCATATTCATCATCCTGATCTACGGGATAGCAGTATACAAATTAGTGGATTGAATAACAGCAATTAATAATTATGGGTAATGAGGTGGGTAGAGGGGCACTCCTTTTTTTTCAGCCATGAGTATTTTTTAAAAGTTTAGGTGACACGATTATAACCGGCTATCAGGAATTACTTATACTATTTCACAAAATAAAGCCTAAATAATCAACTTACTTAGGCTTTTAAAAGTTTAAGATCATTTTTTCTTTGCGCCTTTATCTTGTTTGTTAACCGTACGCCAAGCTCTTTCTTCTGCTTCTTTTTTAGAGATACCCTTTTTTTCGTATGAATCCTCAATATGTTTTGCCTGACGCTTTTGTTTCTCTGTATAACTTGATTTATCTCCTTTGCTCATAACGATCTCCTTTCAACTGTACGCCAATTCAAATTTTGAGACCTACGCCATCTGCAATTAAAGTATAGATATAAAAAATAATTATAAGCTTTCTGTTTACCTGAATAATTCTATATTTTTTTTGTAAAAATCCTCTTATTTTCCCTAAAAAACTCTAATATCCTTAAAGTATATCTAACCTGCTATTGTATTTCCTCCTAAAATAGGAAGAATTAGTCCACTAATGTATCCCGAATCTGCGTTAGAAGCGAGAAACACGTAAGCTGGAGCAATTTCTTCGGGTTGAGCAGGTCGCCCTATAGGAGTGTCTCCACCAAAATTTTTTATGCTCTGGCTTGATCTTTCTGCCGGATTTAAAGGAGTCCAAACAGGTCCAGGCGCTACACAATTTACACGAATACCCTTATCTATTAGATTCTTAGCTAGAGATTTGGTAAAGGCATGAATAGCTCCTTTTGTGGAAGAATAGTCCAAAAGCTCTTTACTCCCTTCTAATCCGGTAATTGAACCGGTATTAATAATGACGCTTCCAGGCCGCATATGCGGTACTGCAAATTTACAAAGATAATAATAGTTGTAAATATTACTGGTAAAGGTAATATTCCATTGGTCCATACTCACCGCATCCAGATTGGGTTGATGTTTTTGAAAAGCCGCATTATTAACCAAAATATCTATCTTTTTAAAAAAATCCAATGTATCCGTCACTACTTTTTTGCAAAAATCCGCTTGTTTTAAATCACCCGCAATAAGCAAAACTTTTCTACCTAAAGCTTCAATCTCCTGCTTGATTTTATCTGCATCCCGAGTTTCTTCGGGTAAAAAAACCAAGGCTACATCTGCACCTTCACGAGCAAAAAGTAACGCAACAGACCTCCCTATTCCTGAGTCCCCTCCACTTATCAAAGCTACTTTATTTTTTAATTTCTCAGCGGGATTATAGGACTCCGCCTCATAGAGAGGTTTGGGATTCATATTTTCTTCAATTCCAGGTGGAGTAATGTGTTGGTCAGGAAATGGAGGTTTCGGTTTTTTAGACATAATAGTATCCTTTCTTTTAATTCATCCAAATATATATAATAGTCCCCCTTCCCATGAATTTAAAATTGAAAGAAAGTAATTCTAAATAAGTCTCAACTATCCCGTTAACTTTTTAGAATAACCTTACTATTATTGTGAATAGATATCCTATACTCTAAAATAGAAAATACTTCGGAAAAGAAAATTTTAAAAACTTCGGTTTATCACTATAATTAGCTTAAACTTTTCACTTATAAATATAATAAAAGTAAAATGAGAAAAATGAAAAAACCTCCAAAGCCTTTTCGCCCTCTTGAACCACCTGTCTCAAATCCTATTGAGAATACTAATGAACCTCCACAACCGATCAAGCCCCTACCTCCTAGTGACCCATCCGATTTACCTCAAGAGAACAACTCCCCCAAAACATCAAATTCAAAAATACCTCCGCGACCTCTTGAACCCCCTCTTTCTCAACCTATGGATAAAATCAAGAAAAACACACCCAAATAATTAATGTGATCTAATGAATTAGGTATTACCAAGCAACTAGTAATCCGAGTAGTCAAACTCTTTTTTTATTTTGTTGTCCGCTCTTTCATAATTGATTTAATGGTTGCGAGTCTGTAGGTGCATTGTTATTTTCCTCACTATCAAAATAACAATAAATGGTTTCATACCCATTTATCAATTAATAAATTTTTCTGATTAAGCTCCTTTAGATGCAATAGAACTAAAATCTTTAAATTCATTAAAGGATAAAAGCCTTATTAATTATTCTATAACTCTCTTATATTATATTTTTGACTGTCTTTGATCCAACTTAGAAAAATCTCATCTTTAAAGTATCCATCATGTAAAATTTTGCATCACCTGCAATAAATTGTTAGTATGTAAATTTTACTTAAAGGAAAATCAACATAATAAATACCTTATGAAAAATTCGAAACTCACTATTTGTAATGCAATTATCCATCCTGGAGAACGGGTTAATCTGGCTCTACCTTTACCTGATTTCTATTCATGCACTTCATTTTATATGCCTATAAAAGTAATCCATGGTAAAGAGGCCGGCCCTTGTTTGTTAATTTTTTCTGCTGTGAAAGGTGATGAGCTAAATGGCTTGGAAATTATCAATCGATTACTTGAATCCGATAAATTGTCCCATATGCGAGGAACACTAATTGCGGTGCCTGTTTTAAATATTCTGGGGTTAATAGGGCCGTCAAGAGCACATAATGATTTAAACCTTGAGCGTTGCTTTCCTGGCATAGAAAATGGTTCGTATGGAGAACGTATAGCCCACATCTTCACGCAAGAAATACTCAGTAAAAGTGATTTTGGTATTGAATTACAAACTGGCTCAATGAACCATGAAATTTTGCCTCAAATATATTGTGATTTGAACAACGTTGAAAGTAAGCGTTTGGCACAAAGTTTTAAAGCTCCAGTTATTACTAATGTTAGTATGCAAAATAATTTAAGAAAAACTACAGAGCAATTAGGAATTCCCATGCTTGTCTATCAAGCAGGAGAGGCAATGCGATTCGACGAGTCGGCGATTAATTTAGGGTTGGCTGGGATTTATAATGTAATGGAAACATTAAATATGCTTGACCCAGCTAATCTCAATGAGAACAATATTTTCAAACCTGTTTTTTCACAAGATCAAGATTGGTTAAGGGCACATCGGAGCGGTGTTTTATTGAGCACTGTAGAACTTGGAGAAAAAATTCAAAGAGGACAACCTATCGGGGTCATTAGTGATCCCTTTAGCGCGGATACAGCTGAAATGTTAAAAGCCGAGCATGAGGGAATAGTGGTTGGTATAAACCGTAATCCATTAATATATGAAGGACAAACTATTTTTAAAGTAGCAACTTTCATTGATACTAATCGAGCTGAAATTGCTTTGGAAGCATGGGCTAAAGAGGTATAAGGATGGGTTTAGAAAACAAAATCAATTTAAAAGGTTTATTCATCTGGCTTATCTGCGCACTCTTTTTTATGTATGAATTTTTATTACGTACCGTGGTTGGTACTTTTCAAGCACAGATAATGAATGACTTACATTTAACTCCGATGACTTTTTCTTTATTAAGTACAACAGGGTATTTAGTCATTTATGGAATAATGCAAATTCCTGTTGGAATTATTACTGTTCGTTTTGGCTTAAAAAAAACATTATTAATTGCGCTAATTTTTTGTGCATGTTCCACACTGGGATTTGCTTTATCCCATCAATTCAGTATAGCGATGTTTTTTCGTATCCTTATGGGCTTAGGCTCTTCTTTTGGATTTATTTGTCTGTTAATTGCTGTTTATGATTGGATGCCTAGAGCAAATATCGCTTTGTTCATAGGTATTTCTCAATTTATTGGTACCTTAGGACCAATGCTTGCTGCAGGCCCATTAACCTCATTGTCTCAAACCTCTATGATTGGATGGCGTGTTATATTTTTCAGCATGTCTGTCATTAGCATAGTTATTGCTGTCCTAACATTGTTGTTTGTAGAAAACAATCGCAATACTCGAGAAAAATTTATTGTACTTACTAAGCCCATGAAAATATCAGAAAACTTATTAAAAATAATAAGTCAAAAGCAGGTCTGGAGCATTGCTCTTTTTTCTGGTTGTGTTTACTTCGCTATTGAATATTTTTCAGAAAACATAGGTGTGGAATTTCTCATAAAAAAAGGATTTTCCCTCTCATTCTCTTCCTACATGATAACATTAGCATGGTTAGGTTATGCATTAGGGTGTCCCTTACTCGGTTTTATATCTGATAAAATACAACGCAGAAAACCTCTAATGCTTACAAGTGCTTTTACAGCTTTAGTATCCTTATCAGGAATTATATATTTTCCATTTGGAAAAACACTAACAGGGATCTGTTTTTTAGCTCTTGGTTTAAGTGCTAGTGGGCAAAGCATTGGATTTGCTGCTATTGCAGAGCAGTGTAAAGAAAACTTTTTAGCTATAGGATTAGCTTTTAATAATGCGATGATCGCACTAATTACCTCAATTAATGCGCCAATATTAGGGAGTATGTTGTCTTATCCTCTACAAATAAAAAACTCTCAAGAAGTTCTCTTTATTCTGATTATATTTTCTATCATTTCAATTGTTATTTCCGCTTTTGCAATAAAAGAAACATTTGGAAAGTCAGTGAAAGAAAATACAGTGCTACTTTGGGCCTAACTACACTATTCAATCATAATTTATAGGACAATACAGTTTGATACCCTATACCATTTTCGCAATAAAGTTATCTGGTCAAGGTTCGACCTCGCCACGATTATTTGTCTCTTCTCCTTAAATCGTTGGTTGCACATAAAGTGTTTGTGTTGGAAATGCGCATTCAGCACCGTTTCTTGCAATAATATCAAGTATCTTCATCAAGATTTCATGTTGCACATCATAAAATTGAGACCCTTTTATCGTTTTGCAATAAGCCGAAACCAGAATATTTAACGAAGAAGGACCAAACTCGACTAAACTTACGGTCACTATTTGAGATTTATCAATTTCTTTATTATCCAAAAGAAATGCTTTGATTTCTTTAGTTATTTTATTAATTTTATCCGCATCCTGGTAACGAACGCCAATATTTGTTTTAATACGTCGGTGCTGCATCCGTGAGGGATTTTCAACACTAATGGTTAAAAATATCCCGTTAGGAACATATAAAGGTCGTTTATCAAAAGTCCTGATACGAGTCATTCGCCAGCCAATGTATTCCACAACGCCCTCAATATTTTTGTCTGGTGAGCGAATCCAGTCCCCCACTTTAAAAGGCCTATCCAGATAAATAACCAAGCCACCAAAAAAATTCGCCAGTAAATCCTTAGCAGCTAAAGCAACTCCCGCACCACCAATGCCTCCAAAGGCAAGTAACCCAGCTACGGGAATGTCCATAGACTGCATAATGAGTAGCACACCAATAATAAACACAGCAATAGTTAGCAGCTGCCGTGTAGCATGCACCAATGTTTTATCTACTTCTTTCGTTTGTTGCTCACAAAAAGCTAAATACAACTCTTCAAAGCATCGTATAAAACGAACCAATATCCAGCATAAAATAAAAACAATACCGATTTGCTTAATTACAGAAAGATTGGCAATTAAAAAAGAATTCTTTTTATAAGCTAAAAAAATAGTACTAGTAAAAGACAAACCTAAAAACCAAATTAAAAAACCCATAGGTAAAGCAAATGCTTTTAAAAATGCTTCTGCAAAGAGTACCTTGCGTTGTTCTGCCTTTTCAGTTAAATGACGGCTAACTCGGGCAAGCACCATATGTACTAGTCCAGTACTAATGATGGCGGTAACAATATAAATAATCCACATATTAACTTTGATATAGTCAATCACTTATACCTCCTCTGATCATTGTATGCCCTTCAATTTAGTTTGAAATCTTTAATACTACGTCGAATAATGGCCGAGTTGCTCCCGCCCTTCTCCTAAGAACCATACTCTTACCCATAACTAAAGTACAAAACTCCATCATTCTGTAAGATCAACTAACCTCTCTAATAACTTTCTTAATTCTAATCACGAAACATCAAAAGAAAAAGTCAAAAACAGTAATGAGTTGAATGTATTTTTTGTAATAAACGGGTAGCTATCCGCTTTTTAAACCAGCTCTTGGGTGCTGACTCAAAACCACCTGTGATTATCACGGATAAACTTCCAAGCGTGAGGTCGACTTTTGAAGCCTTTCGGGAACTTGGATGTCCCGGAAGGTTTCTCAAAAAAGGGCGACACGCTTGTTATTCATTAATATTTATCGCATTGACGCCCAATAATGAAAATGCGATTTTATTCATCCATGATTATAACTTCATGCACATATCATCTTCTGTGAGTTGTGTTAATTTTGTTGAGGTATTATCTGTTTTAAACAGTCCTTTTTTATGTACGGCATTCATCCAAGAAATTGATGAGTCAAGTTGATTGGGATTAAAACGAGATATATTTTCTTCTAATGCGAGTTGCTCTGCTTTTAGTTGTTCTAGTCGACGTTGGCATGTGCTACTCTCATTAGCCAATGAAGAGATAATATTATTTTGGAATTTTAGATCTCTTTCTAACTTAGCAATCGGTTGCTTTAAACGATAACTTTCTGTATATAAATCTATTATCTTATTATTAGTTTTATTTGCTTTTTGTTGTAAAATACTTTCTCCAACCACTCCTACTATCGCTAGTGAAGCTAATATCAATGCGGCAGGAAGAGATGATATTACTGTTGCTGTTGCAAGGGAAAATGTTAAAATAGTCAAAACCATCAATACATTCTTGCCAATTTGGTACTTCTTTTTTTCAGTTGTTAATTCAGCTCGTTCTTTATCAAGCTCTTGAATTGGAGTTTCATTATTCTTCTGAATGGTTTCAAGTTCCTTAACCTTAATTTTGACTTTACTAATACGGTCTTGATGGTCGCGAGCCAAGGAAATAAGTAAATCATTTTCAGCTTCTATTTTACGTTTCAGTTCATATAACTTGAATTTATTCGCTATATATTCAGGAGGTAAATTTTCTCTATTTGCTTTTTTTTTATGGTATATCTGATATGCTTTCATGGGGACTCCACAGGAATAAAAAAATCTTTAATTGTTCATTAATACATTGGTCGTAGGTTCGATCTCTCCACGGCCTATTAATAAACTTTATTGTAAGAAATTATTATTAAATGAACTTTAAACTGTATATGGGTAGATATACCCAATTTTAATTAAATGCTGAGATATTGGTGGTTACTGCTTTAGGGAGATGAGATTTGAGATAAAGTTTTGG
Organism: Legionella cincinnatiensis; assembly: GCF_900452415.1. Taxonomy (NCBI): domain Bacteria; kingdom Pseudomonadati; phylum Pseudomonadota; class Gammaproteobacteria; order Legionellales; family Legionellaceae; genus Legionella; species Legionella cincinnatiensis. The sequence continues at coordinate 2,241,372 of NZ_UGNX01000001.1, forward strand.
CCACCCGATACATTTCCGAGTAAATGAAATCAAGTTTATCTGCATCTTTGGCTATACTTACTAATAAGGGCCAGTAAGTAGCACGAGCAATAGACTAATGGATGAAAATGTTTTAGAAAATTTTATGAGGCAATCTCATCTTCTCAATGATTTGTGTGAACCATTGTTCTTGAAGTATGGAGTGAATTTTTTCAGGTACATGGAAATTCATGAAAGTGGGGATTTCATTGGTTTAATCAATAATCTCAAATATTACGAATTTGTAGCGTCTCAAATGCAAAAAAATGACCTCTTTCTTTCCGCCCCGTTATGGTCGATAAAGCAATATCCTCAAAGTGGGACCTACTTGTCTTATCTGCGTGACACCAATGGACCTGAAATTTTACAGAAAGTTGCTAGAAAATTTGGAATTGGCAATTTTTTTACGATAGTTAACAAGGAGGTGACTAAGGAAGGGATTTTAATTAAGATTTTCGTTTATGGAACAGACATCAATAATATAAATATTAATCAATATTACTTAAGAGATCTCAAATTATTTCAGGAATTCAGTCATTATTTCAATAAACGTATGCTGCGTTTATTAAGTACTATGGACAGGGCTTCACCGAGTCGGCATTTGACTGCTGCTATTAATCAAGCGGTATATAATTTTGATTGGGAGAAAGATACTTTAGAGACAATAAACGTCCAGGATAAAATAATAAAAATTAAACAGGATATAAGGATATTGAATTTGACGAAAAGAGAGCAGCAGATTATTGCTGAATACATGCAAGGATTAAATCATAGAGAGACAGCAGACAAATTATTTATCTCGAAAAAAACAGTTGAAAGACATTTTGAGAATATTAGAGCCAAGTTAAATTGTAGCACCAAAGATGAAATAGTATCTAAATTAATGGACAAGGGATATTTTTATATAGAAGAGCCTTAGCATCCCACATAACTCCGCGAAGTAAGTAGCTATTGACTCTGGAGTCCTTCCAGAAAGATTTGTAAACCGATTAGATATGATGTTCGAAATCAATTTTTACAGTCAAAGACAGCCTTTATCCGTATTTCTTAGATCAATTGTCTTAATTACCCAGGGTGAATTCCAGTTCCTCTATATTAACCGGCGATTCCGATGAGACTTATTATTTTTATAGGACACTCAATTGAATAAAGGCAACAGGCAGTTATTAATAAGCAGTAACCACCAATATCTCAGCATTTAATTAAAATTGGGTATATCTACCCATATACAATCTAAAGTTCATTTAATAATAATTTCTTACAATAAAGTTTATTAATAGGCCGTGAGGGGATCGAACCTACGACCAATGTATTAATGAACAATTAAAGATTTTTTTATTCCTGTGGAGTCCCCATGAAAGCATATCAGATATACCATAAAAAAAAGGCAGAGCTAGATAGAGAATTTAGCCAAATTCCTTCTGAAACTACTTATCTTATTTTAGATAATGACATAGTCACTGATCAATTTCCTAATTATAATGAATTGGTTGAGTGTTTTTCTACGCTGAGCAACCTAACCAACCTGACTCATCTTCGTTTAGTAGGAGCAAGGTATCTTGATGAACTAAGTGGAGAAGAGTTAGCTAATGTATTCGGTCTTCTCCCACAAAATTTGACTCATCTGGATTTAAGTTTTAATAACTTTAAAAGATTCAGTGGTGAGGAGTTAAGCAACATTTTTGCTAGTCTTCCTAAAAACCTGACTCATCTGGATTTAAATCACACTAAATTTGACAATCTAAATCGTGAGGAATTGTCTAATGCTTTTTCGAAACTACCTCCGAGCCTGAGTCACCTTAGCCTGGAAGTGTGGGGAGAAAATACTCGGGAGCGAACCTTAGAGAAATTCACTAGCCTTTTTGCTGCCATTCCAAAATCAGTTTCTCACCTTAGTTTGAGTGAATGTATTTGGCATCCCTTAAGTCTTAAAGAATGGGCTCAGTGTTGCCAAGCTATTCCTGAAAACGTGACCTCTATTGATTTGTCAAATACTCACTTAGATAGAATCAATTCTAAGTATTTAATAAATCTCGAGTCGTCCTTACCTCATGTAAATACTGTTTATTTAAGTATCGATGAAATTAAATCCATATCTCAAGAGGGTCGGGGTAAATTAGGTATGATGTTCCCCAACGCAAAAAATATCGTTTTTCTTGATTCTGCCAATAAAGAAATAGAAACCCCTGCGTATTATAAAGAACAAATTTTGGCGCATGAGCTTCCTGGGCAGCAAGAGCATCAACAAGAATTGGAGCATCAACAAGAATTGGAGCATCAACAAGAATTGGAGCATCAACAAGAATTAGAGCATCAACAAGAATTAGAGCATCAACAAGAATTGGAGCATCAACAAGAATTGGAGCATCAACAAGAATTGGAGCATCAACAAGAATTGGAGCATCAACAAGAATTGGGACGTCAACAAGAATTAGAACGTCAACAAGAATTGGAACGTCAACAAGAATTGGAACGTCAAAAAAGTCAACAAAGAGAGAGTAAAATAAATAATACTACCAAGAAAATTGATAGTATTATTACAGAGCTTGCATGCAAAATAGACCGAGTAGATCATCATACCTACAAAAAAGCACATGAAGCTGCTACGACACTTTTAACTAACTTGATAGCTGCTCGTAATGTTTATGAGGATAATCTAAGAGCAAATAACATTCCTCATGAAGAAACTGAAAACCAATTCAAATTCACTTGTAAAAAAGCAATAAATGATGCCAAACCAGTTTTAGAAAAAGATTTGGGTTGGGGTGACTATCTGAAGAACCTAGTAAAAAGCTTGGCTAACGCAGTGATTACCTTTGCTACTCTGGGTTCACGCCACAGCATCTTCTCATACGCACGTCCACAATCTGTAAAAGCTGTAGAAAAAGCTGCAGAATATTTAGAGATTAATCAACAAAATACCCTTTCCTAATAACGCCCCGGTTGTCTATGAGTGGCGACCGGGAATACAAACAATGTGGCAGGTAAACGGTTTGAGTGAAACTAGTTATATATACTTTTTAAATAAGAAGGATATTGAGATGTTAGGCCAATCATTAGTAGTTATCATAGATCCAAGGCAAGAAAGTAAAGTTGATTCTGAATTAAAGAAAGCAAATCAAAACTTCATCAAATTCAAAGAAAGAATAAATAAAACGTTAAACTTTGCTATTGCTCCATTTTCGTGGCTAAAATCACTATTTACAACAGATGATGATAATTATTATAACAATACCCATAAATTGAGTGCGCTATTTTTAGGGCTAATCTTCAGTCCAGTATTTATAATTTGCGGTATGGTAACTATCGGAATAGGAACTCTCGTTTTAGGAGCACAACTCATATTTTTTCCTTTTCAATCGATAGCAGCTAAAATTCAAGATTCTTTTTATGATGCAGAGGCATTTAAAGGCTTTCCTAACAATCAAAAATTATCCCTAGATAGTATCGTTGAATACAAAGAGCAAAAAAATGATCGGGTATCTGATCCACTAGCTAATAAAAATGTAGAGCACGAACAAGATAAAGCATCTAAAACTCGATACAAAAAGCATCCAAAGCAATCTGTGCCAACAGCTCAAACAACAAAATTTGATTCGAGTCCAAGCCTCTATCTGAAGAAATATGTCTTAGAGACTCATGAAAAAGAAGTACAGGAGCAGGAACAAGATAAAATACAAAAAACTCAAGATAAAAACTCTCCAAAACAATCTGTATCAACAGATAAGAAAGCCATTTTTGAGTTGAGCCCACATCTCTATTTGAAATATGGTCTAGACACAATGCATAAAAATCAAGACAAAAAGCATCCAAAGCAATCTGTGCCAACAGCTCAAACAACAAAATTTGATTCAAGTCCAAGCCTCTATCTGAAGAAATATGCCTTAGAAGCTAATGAAAAAGAAGTACAGGAGCAGGAACAAGATAAAGTACAAAAAGCTCAAGATAAAAACTCTTCAAAACAATCTGTATCAACAGATAAAAAAGCATTTTTTGAGTTGAGCCCACATCTCTATCTGAAATATGGTCTAGGGGCAATGCATAAAGCTCAAGACAAAAAGCCTCCAAAGCAATCTGGATCAACAGCTCAAACAACAATGTTTCATCATCAACCCTATATTGGCCCAGGTATTGTATATGCTAAGACAAAAATTGTTAAAAATGGAAGAGTTATCGAAGATAAGGTTTTTAATAGAAGCTCTCAAGATCCAGGCGATACCTCAAAGAGAGCATTTAAAAGCAGCTTTAGAATTTGAGTTCATTGGACAAATGTTCAGGTAGATGCAGAAACTCATAATTGGTACATTAATGATGTTTAACTAGAGGGTTGAAACTCTAGTAGCCTTCTACTGCTGATTATAGAATTTGTATTGAAACTAGTTATTCGATAAGAGGAAACATGAATAAAATATTCGGTTTAATTTCTTTAGTCCTAATTAATTCTTCTCTGCTCTATCTTATCTATTGGTATGTTTACATAGCGAGCTCCATTAAAGTCGATAATATTTTTAATATCCCTTATGAACCCTCGGGAATGCAACTTTTCTTTTACTTTATATCTCTTCCATTTTTTTTAGTGTTAGCGCTGTTAAGTCTGCTTCATAGTTATCATTTTGAATTAAGAAGATCTTTATGCACTGGTATTCCTATAATTTGGCTTGCGTATTTTATTTTAATTCTTTGTATCGATTTTATAGTTCATTTTTCCGCAAGGAATAATCTTTTATATTATGGAATACTGAGCATTTCATGTGTTGCAGTTGCCTATTTAATTTATTCAACCTATTGCCAATTTCTTCAATTAAGCAACTCTACACGCAAAAATTAAAACAACCACAATAATTTTTATTTTAATTATCAGTCGCTTATAATATTCCCCTAAAATCAACGCGAAAGGAAATCTTATCTGAGGAATTAGAGTGTTAAATTATTAGGCATAATAAGTTCATAATAATGATTAATCCTGTCTATGTAAAAATTCCATCATTTGTAGGGGAAGCTAGTCGCACGTGGTTTATCTGGAACCGACCCATTAGGTCCTGTAGGTATTGCTACCGCTCCTAATTATAAAATGAGACCAACATCAGTACTCGAAGCTATGGATAGCGCCACATATTCAAAATAATACCATCGATGATTTTAAATCAAGAACTCGATAAAGAAAACTTATCTTAGAAGCCTTCACATCAATAAGCAGCTTTTTTCCTCTTTTGGAGCATGCTCAAAATTGTGATTTAGAAACTCATCAAGAAGAGCTGGTGAAATTACGTTACCTTTATTATTAGCAAAAATTGAAATTTCTTCTTCGGCTATTACTTTAAAAAGAGATGTTAATCCTTCAATATGAGAATCTCCCATTACTACAATGAAAGTGTTCCTATCTTCATTACACTGTAGTTTTTCCCAGATATCACATACTAACGTAGCATCATGAAAGCTCAATAGATATTGCAGGCAAACATCACGTAACATCGATATTAGTTTCAAGGAATTCGTTTTTTTTATCATTTCAATGCAATTGTTTACTAAATTGCCATCTCGAAGCCTCGCCTCATCAAGCTGTAACGAACGATATTCTGTTTCAATTTGTATAAGTAACCCTAATGCATCGTTTATATTTAAAATAGAATCTCCAATGAAATAATACAGTTCTTTGTTGCTATTGATATAATTATCCGCCATGTTATCCAATAATTTAATCTGCGCGGAGAGAAATTCTGCCAATTCATTAAAAGAACAACATTTAGAATAAAGTAATCCTAAATTATCCAGTTCTTTCGACTGAATAAATTCTGTAATTGTCTCGAATGGCCGCCGCACTTTTTTGTTTCTCTCTGTAATTGATTTTTCAATTTCCTCAATCTTCTCGAGGAAGAGCCACAAACATACATATTTTTTGTTACAAAACTCACTTCTTTTTTCGGTGAATATCATTTCTAAATTGGATGATGGTGTTAAAGTCTCTAACGAGTCCATAAAACCTATTGTATTTGAGCTTTCTTCTCGTGTTTTGCCTGTACTTTCTAGGAATAAAACTACTTTATTACTCTTCGCGTATTCATTGAGAACATGATGATATTGATGAGCCAAATCCATAGCTATTGGCTGATGAACCTCGCCTATTAAAATAATCGGTGTATTGTTATAAATAAATTTATGATAACTTCGGGGCCCACCTAAACGATAATAATCATCTGTTTTATTTGCTGTGTTGAAAAACCGAGAAAACATTACGACATCACTCCAATTCAGTTGTGCTAGCTTTTGATACTAGAGATTATTCTTCTAATTTGACGCCCACCTAGAGCCCGTATTAGCGTAAGCATAATATGGGATTTACCAGCACTCCATCCCTAATCTCGATTAAATTATATATGATTTTTGAACTATTATTAAAAAGTAAACCAAAACTAAATACCTCATTATGTTTAATTATAATAAATAATATTTGATAAAGTATTATTACCGTATTGTAATAATGAGGTAATAACCCCCGTATTTCGAGGCAAACATGGGCAATTTTTTAGGGATAGACGAACTTTTGAATTATGGCCTCTATTTACGAGGAGTAGCGATTACCTTGTATGCGATTGTGATCTTCAGAATGAACTTGTCTCGGCTTTATGGAAATCATAGCGCTTTGGATTTTATTATTTATATTATCTTAGGGGCTATCTTGGGTGAAGCTATTGTGAACAATATTCCCCTTTTACCTTCTCTAATAGTATGTTCACTCATTGTTTTCATATATAAGATAATGGCGTTTTTAACTTATAAAAGCCATCGAGTAGGAAAATATATTAAAGGAGAAAAAATTATACTCATAAAAAACGGAAAATTAATTAAAAAAAATCTCGAATGCACTCGAATTACAAGGAACGATATATTGCAATCATTAAGACTGCAATATGGCCTTTGTAATCTTCAATTAGTAAATACAGCTATTCTTGAAAGAGGAGGACAAATTTCCTTTCAAATGAAACGTCGCCATTCTACTTAATAATCTATTTTATAATAATTTTTTAGAGAACTAGTGTTGCCCAAATTAATACATCAACACGCACATTTTTGTCATTTTTATTTTTTTATGATATCTAAATCAGGTTCTATAAAATCAGCTATAGATGGAATGTAACTTCGGCTTAATCGTATACTATAATGTTTCTAATAAATCTTTTTCTAGAGAAAACAAAGTCTCGATAATTAAAGCTAGTTTTCCAAACAAGAATATAGAATTATTTATTTAAGAATTTAAGGGATTAAAATATGAGAAAAGGAGTTTTTGCTAATTTAAAATATGATTTTCAAGCTTCGATAGTTGTGTTTTTAGTCGCTCTACCTTTGTGTCTTGGTATTGCGCTGGCATCAGAAGCCCCTTTATTTTCTGGGATTATTTCTGGAATAGTTGGTGGTGCTGTTGTTGGATTTCTTAGCAGTTCAGCTCTGGGTGTTAGTGGTCCCGCTGCAGGTCTTGTAGCAATAGTTCTCGCTGCACAACAATCATTAGGCTCTTGGAACACATTTTTATTGGCTGGATTTATCGCAGGAATCTTTCAGATTATAGCTGGTTTTCTACGTGGTGGAATTATTGCTTATTATTTTCCATCCTCAGTAATCAAGGGCATGTTAAGCGGTATTGGCATTATCATTATTTTAAAACAAATTCCTCATTTAATTGGTTATGATGTTTCTCCTATTTTAACTGACTTAACTGATGGTCGGCTCGAATTTTTTTATATTAAAAAAGCGGTTGAGAACATTAACTTTGGTGTGGTCATTATTAGCATGATTTCACTTTTAATCATGATATCATGGCAATACTTAATTAATAAAGGGTACAAACTATTTGAGATGTTACAAGCTCCTTTAGTGGTCGTTTTGTGCGGACTTGTTCTGACTTTGCTTTATAAAAACGGAAGCCTTCCCTTTCACTTAGAGCCATCAGAGCTCGTACAAATTCCTGAATTTAAAAGTATTACTAATTTGGCTCAAGCAATAACTTTACCTAATTTCAATCAACTTGGTAACATGGAAGTATACCAAGTAGCAGCCATTATTGCTTTAGTCTCAAGCCTAGAAACTTTATTATGTGTTGAAGCCACTGATAAACTAGACCCTTATAAAAGAATTACACCCACAGACCGAGAATTAAAAGCTCAAGGAATAGGTAATATGCTTTCTAGTTTAATTGGTGGATTACCCATCACACAGGTAATCATACGTAGCTCTACAAATATTACCTTTGGTGCTAAAACTAAGCTATCCACTATTTTGCACGGAGTATTACTTTTGGTTTGCGTACTCACTATTCCCATGATATTAAATCAGATTCCACTAGCATCATTAGCTGCAATTTTAGTCATGATTGGATATAAGCTAGCTAGTCCATCTGTATTTAAGCAAATGTATCAAAGGGGATGGGAACAATTTCTTCCCTTTGTTGTTACTGTGGCAGGAATTGTAGTGAGTGATTTACTTTTTGGCATCAGCGTGGGCTTTGCTGTAGCTATTTTCATTATTTTACGCCACCATTATTTAAACGCCCATGACACTAGTATAGTTATGGAAAAAGGCATGGTTTATCACATGGAATTGGCTGAAGAAGTATCTTTTTTAAATAAAGGCAGCATAATCCACCAATTTCGGAAAATTCCCCCTAATTCTACTGTAATCATTGACAGCAGCCGCTCAAAATATATTGATAATGATGTGCAAGAGGTGATTAACAATTTCTCAGAGAGTGCTAAAACAAAAAAAATTACCATTAAAATACGAGGAGTCTCATTTCAAAATAATAATAACTCTGGTCACTAGTCAGATCTTATTAAAATAAGAACTTCCTTTCTAAATTTATTCATTATTGCGTTTAAATTTCGAGATCATTTTTTGAAAAGAAAATATTATAATAACTACAATTGCCCCTGATAGAATACCAATAATAAAGTCTATACCTAATGACATAAGAAGAGTGAGATTTTGTGTTTTATAATGGAGGCTAGGTATGCCATGGGAAATGATACTCCCGCCCACTAGAAACATGACAATAGTTCCTAACAAAGATAAAGTTTTCATCAAGATTGGAGCAGCTCCAGTTAAAAGAATTCCAATTTTTTTAACTGGATTTCTTTTTTTCACTAAAATGAGGCCAAAATCATCCAACTTGACAATAAATGCGACTAATCCGTAAACCCCAATAGTCATTATCAAGGAGATGAAAATTAAAACGATAACCTGGTTAATTAATGAAGCAGTAGCCACTGTACCTAAGGTGATTACTATAATTTCAGCTGATAAAACAAAATCGGTACGGATAGCACCTTTTATTTTTTCCTTTTCGAAAAGATGCTTATCCATGTTTTCTAACTTTAGCGTATCATCCACAGCGCCTTTATTCTTATGAAGGTTGCTTATAATTTTTTCAAAGCCTTCATAACATAGGTATAACCCCCCAATCATTAATAAAATATTAACAAGTATTGGTATAAAAAAACTTATTAAAAGAGCTAAAGGAATTAATATAAGCTTATTAATAAGAGAGCCTTTTGCGACAGCCCATATCACCGGTATTTCTCTATCGGCATGAATTCCTATAACTTGCTCTGCATTAAGTGCCAAATCATCACTCAATACCCCTGCGGTTTTTTTGGTAGCGACTTTGGTCATTATAGAAATATCATCAAGTGCAGAGGCTATATCATCTATAAGTGCAAATAAGCTTGTGCCTGGCATTCTGACTAATCCTTAATTTTATTAAAAAAATTCAACCTAATCTTCCTGAGGCTATTATAAATATCGCTTTCTGTACAACATCATTTTTTGATGGGAATATTTTTCCCGTTCATCATGAAGTTAAATTGTTCAAGGAACGCATTAAAGTTTTTCATTTGGTTTAAATTTGACGCTCACCCACCTAGTTTCGGCATTTATAGTGTCTAATGATTTATAAATGCCGATCAAATAAAGCCTATTGGTAGCTATAAATAGGCCAAATGCTACTATATAATTTTGACACATTTATGTATCGCAAGAATAAAAATTTTTGAATTTTTATTCTAATAAGTCCGAAATATGCATATATAGAGGAATCGACCATTGAATCAGAAATGTTTGGGGAGTATTTTTATCACAGTGGTCAGCCGTCTCAACAAAATAGTCAACTGATGCTAAGTACAGGATTTACTATCCTTTCTGATAAAATAGATCAACCTGGAAATCAGGTGATTTTAGCGAAAAAGGAAACAGATTAAATGCGTTCTCCACCTCAAGAAACAATTCAAAAGTTAATTAATGAGCGCTATTCAGAAGCAGGTGCTGTTTTTTGGTCTGGTTCCTGTTTTAATCAAGCGTTTCAATTTACTGATCCTAGAGGATTACAAAAGATTACTGAAAAAATACTTAAACCCTATGGCGGTTTTTTGTGGGAAGGCTATTACTCTGACGCACCACAGGATGCAAAAATACCAGAGTCCATAACCTTAGCCAAAAACAATGATTATGAGATTTATTTCGAAGAACGGACAAACCCTGAAATCACAGCTATTTTATCTGCTGGGTTAAAATCCTACAACGAAGAAATGATTGGTGCTTACAATCATGCTCCCTTTACCCTCTATATAAAATCTATCGACAAAGGCATTGTTTTAGCAGGTTGCTATGGGGATATCACTCGAGACAATTGCTATGTGGATTGCATTTGGGTTCATCCTAATTCTAGAAAAAAAGGATTAGGGCACAACCTTATGGAAAAGCTTGAGGTCTTTGCAAGACAAAAAAATTGTCAAGTGATTACGATTGAGACGGCCGAATTTCAGGCAAAATCCTTTTACGAACAGCTTGGGTATGTCGTTATATCCATGACAGGGCATAACTGCTTTTTGGGTTCCAACGTTTATCTGATGAGAAAATCACTGTGAACATCAAAGAATTACACGCTGCTTTAAAAGTTGAGGCAGCAACATTGGATGATTACCCTACTCTCCAAAATATGGCACGATTTTATGTATATGAACTTTCGCGGGACTGCGGTTTTATTTCAGAAGATTGGGCTTTGCCTGCCGATGGTCTTTATGAAAGCTTTGATTTTAAAAATTACTTTGAAGAGTCGACAAGAAAAGCTTTTCTTATCAAAGTAGGTAATGAATTGGCAGGTTTTGCTCTATTAAACCAAGAAGGACTTTACCCTGATACTGCCTGGAATATGGGAGAATTTTTCATTACTGCCAAATTTCAAGGCAAAGGTTTGGGGTATTTGGCTGCTTCTGAACTATGGAAAATGCATCCAGGATTATGGGAAGTTTCAGTGATTCCAGAAAACAAGCGAGGGCTTAGCTTTTGGCGCAAGACTATTTTAAGAATTACAATGAGCAATTACCAGGAAGAAATTAAAACAATCAATTATGATCCGTATCAACCACAACGAGTAATTTTTCGTTTTAAGAGTAACGCACATGAATGTAGGGAACCCTTAGAAAGCAAGAAGGAATATCAAATCCTCTTTGTTAATGAACTTGATGAAGCAACCGAACAAAGAATGACAAAAGGATTTGTTGCCTATGAGGCTCAGCATGGTATCGATGTCAATTATCGACGTTTTTCAGTGACCATCTCTTCTGCCCAAGGGGACATTGTTGGTGTGATTAATGCCTTTACTGCGTTTGCAGAAATTTATGTTGATGACATTTGGGTAGACAGTGCTTATCGTGGTAAAGGGTATGGCAAGCAGTTATTGCTTGCTCTTGAGCATCACTTCAAAGGTCAGGGATTTAATAATATCAATTTAGTGACCAGTGCTTTTCAGGCGCCAGAATTTTATAAGAAATGCGGCTTCATAGCAGAATTTACGCGAATTAATAAAAAAAATCCCAAGTTAAGCAAAACCTTTTTCGTCAAATTTTTTAACGAAGAATCAGAAACACAAGGCATTCTTAAGGCAAGTTCATCGTGAATAAAAATCAACTGCAAACAATCTGTAAAAAATTAAAGATTCACCAATCTGATGACTTGCCACAAAGAATTTATGGTGGTCTTTTACATAAAATGTGGTATTTGAAAAGCAATGGCTCGCAATTTGCTGTAAAACAGCTCAATAGCCAGATTCAATTGACTGCAGAAGTTAAATCTCAATATGAATTGACAGAAGAGATAGCCTTTCAATTTTCTCAGCGTGCTATACCTGCAGTTCATGCTCTCAAAATAGAAAATAATTACTTAATCCTTTCAGAAAATAAGGCTTTTCTTATTTACCCTTGGATAACAGCAAAAGCGTTGGATAAAGACGCCATATCTGAGGTGCCTGCGCTTAAAATAGCTACTCTCTTAGCTAAAATTCATCGCATTAATCTTGATGTCCCTGAACTGATCTCTCAAGAATTTGATATTCATCCCAATGAAAAAATTAGGTTGTTAATAGACCAATCAGTGAGCCAAAATTTAGTGTTTAAGAAACAACTAGAAAATAATCAATGGATAATCATCGAACTTAACAACCTCTATCAAAACGCAATACCTATTTTACAAAGTAGTAGTGTGGTAAGCCATGGCGATCTGGATCAGAAAAATGTGTTATGGGATAAAAATGATGCTCCTTTTCTCATCGATTGGGAGTCTGCTCGAAAACTTAACCCCACCTATGAAATGATCAATTGTGCTCTGGATTGGAGTGGCATTACTACCCCACTGTTTAATAAATCCTTATTTATGAAGATGCTAAAAACATATGCCTCTTCCGGAATAGGAATAAATAAGGATCATTTTGAAGCTGCGTTCTATGGTATTCTTGGCAATTGGATCAATTGGCTAGTATACAATATAGAACGTTCATTTAGCTCGGATAAAGAGCAACATGCTATTGGTGTTGAACAGGTTATTCAGGTTTTGCCCACTATTCTTCAAGTCAAAGCGAGTATTGCAGAATTAACTCAATTAATGTCCCAAGAATTGTAACATAATGAAAACTGACTATTCATAGAGGTATGAACGTCTACTCAAATCGCCTAAGTAAGATTTTAGTTTTTGAAATTTGTCCTTAACTTCAGCATCTTTGCAGTATCCACTCCCTGTTTCATCTCAACCAGTGCATTTATAACCGCTCCTAACTTGAATTTTGCATCATCAAAACGTTTAGGGATAAACTCATCTTCATCGCCATCAATCACTTCTCCAGTTCCAAGGCCTCTTTCAAGAGCGCTGGTAACTGTACTAAGCTCTGATTCAAACTCCAACAATAATTCATTATGGTCCTTTACAGATTGCAAGACTCCATGCAGCTTTTCCACTACATTTTCTGGAATATAAAGGGTACCTTCACAGCATTTTCTATATTCACGCTTTTCAATGGGTAATGACAGTAGTTCATCAGCCTTATGTTGACTCATTTGAAATATTTGTTTAATGGATTGTTTTAGTTCTAATGGAGTTGGTGGCGAATTGCCATATTTCAAAGAGGCTAGAAGTTTATCACTAGCAGTCACCCTTCCATCTTTACTATGTTCTTGCGCTGTCTCGATAGGGGTCTGTCCTTTCTTATTTTGCACTTCAAGACTAGCACCACACGCTAATAATTTTTTAATGAGATGCAAAGGCTCTTTTCTATAATTATAAAAATTCTGCGCTGCATAGTGCAAGGCCGTCATGCCTTTTTTATCAGTATTATTAATATCAGCACCATGTTTTAATAATAAATCAATAATACTATCATTACTTGGGCCACCAACAAGGACTTTTCCACAACTTACCATTGCTCGCTGTAACAAGGCCTTATTAGCTAGAATTGCCTCTAGCAAGTCTTCATGGCCTTTAAATACAGATGGTTCTTTTAAACCTAAGAGAAGTTCTAGTACGTCTCTATCTGTCAGTTGTTCTATAGGATCTGCTCGCTCTAAGATACCACGGACACGTGTTAAATAATTTTCTTGTTCTTTACCTAAAATTTGCTTTTCCTGCTCAACAAACTTTGCAATATTCTCTTCTTCACGTTCCAATTCTGGAAAATCATCAATTTTTTTTAAATCTTGAATAGTTAGAATATCGCGACTTAAAGCTATTTTCGCTATCAGCTCCTCACTGCCATCTTTACCTAGCATTGCACGTGCATATTCTATGGTGTTAACTTTTAATTCTTTAGCCGTTTTGGTTGAGGCAAATAAAGATTTTCGAACAGCGACTTGATCTTGGCCATGATAAAAAATAACACTGTTTCCAGCCTTCCAAATATTTCCTGCCATCGATGTGATAGGAGCTTCCGGCGTCAGTGATCGGAAGCCCGTCTGCGCATCTTGAATATCCCATGGCCCAGTCCCACCAAACGTAATTTCCGGATGATTTACTGATACTCTTTCTAAAAATGTTTTTTCCTGCTGGTTCGCTGCAGCATCAAGCTGACTGTCTGTATTGCAGCCTTCTAAAGTCACAAAAACTTCGCCATGATGTTCGGGCAATGCTTGTTTAAAGCCAGATAATAATTTATCAAAATTCTTATCATATAAATGCTCACTTGGCCCATGGCAATTACCCAAACCATAATAGCCACCATTACCATGCCCCATAATAAATAATTTCGGGTTTTCTTCGAATATAGTATCTAGTCTTTTTGGTAAATTTTGTTTGAGTTCATCCCAACTACTATAGATTTTTGGGGATTTATCACACTGATCGAAAAAATAATACCTCAGCTCGGAGCCCTCTAAATAGACACCAATTGGGAGAAAGTGTTTAAAACGTTGTTTTAGGCGAGGGTTTACCACCACACCTCTTTGCTCTTCAGGCACTGGATGCTCTGGATCTGGTTTATATATTAAGATTTCTATTGCAGCATCTTTCATGGCTCAACTCGACAATATTAATTCATGCTAATAGATTGATCTTATCAAAAATGCTTAGATCAAATGTATATATATTGTACAAATATTTCTGCTTTTAAAATGCTCTTTTTGTCGCGGGATATGATGATAGATTTGCGACAGATTTCGTGACGCGCTCCTAAGTTTACAAAAAATCCTAAGGCCGAGGTGAAAGAATTTTTTAACCAATTTGGTCTGAAATGATGTTTCAGTTCAGTGTTACAAATACACGGCGCATCTGTACAATTTATATACAATTAATCGTTCGTAACTCGATATAATGATAGCTAAAGGATAAACCTATGGAGATAAATCATGAACGCTTATGTTAAAAATTTTGATGAATATAAAGAAATCAAATCTTCACACTACATTTGCAAATCCTTGAAACCTGCTTCAATAGCATATACGGATGAAAAGCCTTGTGAGCATTGCTATCCCGAAAAACGCTCTCATTTTCGAATGAAATTTTTTAATTTATTTGATTACTTTATACTCAATCCATTTATCTATATTTTGTCTAAACTCTTTCTCTTAACAGAGCATGATTTTTTACGGTTCAATAACCTATTAAATCAGTTGGTCATCAATATTTTCCAAAAAATAAAACTATATACGAAGACTCAGGCCATTGATAGGAAACAATTTAATAACAGTCTCCTTGCATTTTGGGATGAAGCACAAAGAAAGGGTCTAGAGCTGTATAATTTTAAGGAATCTAACTTGCATACTTTGTATTTTAAGTTGGTCTACAATAGAAAAAAATATTATTTCATGCAGACCCCAATCTCTCTTATTTCTCAAAAAAATACACGCTTTGATGAAGATACCAAATATGATAATAAATGGACCCTCAAGAAAAAATTATTAAATAGTCAAATTCCATGTCCTTTAGGGAGGGTTTTTATTTCCAGCAAAAACGCCTACAACTATGGCATTTCATTAGGATTTCCTCTTGCGGTTAAGCCATTATCTGAATCTCTAAGTATTCATACTTCATGTAATATTCAAACACCAAATGAATTAAAAGAAGCAATAAAAATAGTAAAGCAAGTTGATTTTCGCGTACTGGTTGAAAAACACATTCCTGGTGATGTTTACCGATCATTAATTTTGAATGATTCGTTAATCGCTTGTGTAAGGCGACAACCTGAGAGCATTATTGGCGATGATGTCACCACACTTCAAGAGTTAATTGATAAAAAATGCAAAAGTACGTGGAAAAAAGTTAATGGTAAATATTCATACAAAGTTACTCCAAATAGTAACTTGACAAAAACTTTGGCAGCGCAGGGAGTTGATCTTAATACAGTAATAAACAAGGGACAACAAATCTTTATTGCAAAAAAAGTTACCATGAGTAGTGGTGCAAAAATCAGTAATGTTACCGACCTAATACATCCCGAGAACAAACTGTTATTGGAAAAAGTACACAAAATACTCAATGTACCGCTTACAGGCCTTGATTTTATTTGTCAGGACATTTCTCTTCCATGGCATAAGCAACAATTTGGAATTATTGAAAATAATAGCTTCCCTTACATTGATTTACATCTCAATCCATCTGATGGGGAAGGAATTAATGTAGCAGGTAAAATTTGGGACTATGTACTCGATGTTTTAAGTAAAAAAAACGAGTAACCCGGGAAATGTACATTTTATATACAATTGATTTTTTTTAACTCGGTATAATAACAGATAAGTAAATCTCTATTAGGATGAAATCATTATGAACTTGCACTGGAGTATTCTCATGAAAAAAGACAAAGAAAAACATCAGACCATCCCTGAACCAACCATTACAAGTGGAGCAAAAGAACAAATCTCTTCAGCTGCACTAACGTTACAACTATTAAACAAAGAAAAAGAAAAAATTAAAGAGAAAGAAAAAAAAGAGTTTGCTGATGAAGCCGCAAAAGTACGCTGTCGGACTTGTTTTAAAGAAATAGCCCCTACCCGTCGTTGTTTCGGACATGGTGGAGGAGGCGGTGGAGGTGATGGTGGCTCTGGTAATACCTCCGAGGAAAAAGCAAGTTCTGGTGAAGATAAATCGCTCACTAAATCAGGGAAAATAGTTGAAACTACCGATGAATTGATAGGCCAGTTTGCTTCTATGGAAGATAGAGAAGCACTTGATTTAGAGTCTAGTTTTGACCCAGAAATAATTGAACAATTAATTGCTGATGGGAAATTGCTGGTTGATAGTGATCGCGAATCAATGACCCTTACCATTAAATTGCTTTGTGAACCTAATGAATTAACTGAAGAACAAAGAGAAGAATTAAAAAAATTCATAGAAGCAATTATAAAAGAATTCAATGAATTTAAAGAAGAAAATAATCTTTCCGATGATTGTTTACAACTCATTCAAGATGAGGAAGGAAACATACGTTCTCTTCGTATTACTATGCCCACTTTAGCCTTATACGATGCATTTATCCAACGGCTGGCAAATAATTTAGTACCCATACCCAGCCCAAAGGCACAAGAAAAGGATGAAGCCACGAAAGAGCGAAGTTTTGCTCCAAATCCACTTTCGATGGAGCCTAAGCCGTCTAATAAGTTCTCTAAACAAGAGGAAATTGAGCAAAATAAGGATATAGAACCTAAAAAGACGGAAAATGAGGGAGAAGAACAAGTAATCTTTAACCCATCTCCTTTCAATATGAAACCTTGGTAAAGTAAGGACTAATAATTGTTTATTCAACTAAATGACCTATTCTAATCTAAATAAAATCCATTAAATTATCATTTAATGGTTTAAATTTTAGTATACAGTCAAAAAGAAGCAGCTTTATAGTGTTGAAACACGTTCAGAGGATATTTTACTTTTTTTCAATTTCTCTAAAAATTCGTTAGCCAGTGTGGGAGGATTTCCTTTTGCAGTATTAATAACAGCATCAAAGTCTATGCCCTCTGAAATATTAAGCGAAGCACGTTCTTGATTTTCAAAAAAACCAAACCGATTAGCTAGCTTACTATACTCCTCAATAGTTTTTTTAGAGCCTATGCGTGGTAAATCATCGGGGGTTGATTCCAGCGCCTCATCGTTAATCTGCAGTTTGATCACACGATCTGAGGTAGTTATTATCTGAACTTCTTCGTCGTAACTTTGTTGTAGTGCGTTCAGGTCAACAGGATTTTCTAAAAATAAGGGATCACCATTTTTGTCTGTATTTGCATGTTTATTGACCATGTAAAACAGTTCATTTCTTGAAAGTATGTGCTCAGAAGAATCATCAAATAATTTATCTGCCGTAACTAATGTTGCTAACTGATGAAATGGAAATAACCCTACCCGTTTATCCATAGGATTATCGATGTCAGCTTTACGATTTCTCTCTTGAATACGCTCACTTAATTTCTGCACAGGGCAATAAGCAAAAACTATAGAAGTGCTTAATGTTTCGCTTGGATTTTCTTCACTATATTGCTGCGCACGCTTTTGAAAATAGTCTAAACATTCTTTAGCACTTTCATCTGGGGATGGCACAAGATCGATAACAATGGATTGCCCGGAATTGTCCTTATTGAACACCTCATCATAAAGCCTTACCATAGGATCATTAATTTTGGTAACAGAACGTAATTCTTTAGCCAGTTTAGATATTTCGCTTTCTATAAATCCCGCCTTTGTTAGGACGTCTTCGAGATTAGGAAGTAAGGGATTAGGGAATCCATGGGCTGTAATTAGATGACTGCCTTTGGATAGAGTAAGTACCCCTGTACCACATAATGTTAAAATTTCCTCTTCAGTCATTAGTGCTTGAAGGTTTTGTATAACACCCGATGCATCAAGTTTCTCAAACATTAATAACTTTAGATCACTCGGACTCATATTAACAATTTTACCCACCACTTCATCAATACTCGAAGATTGCCACCCGTGTGTTGTAACCAACTCTCTACACAATGATGATTTTCCTGCGGTTGATGATCCTAATAACAAAACAACATGCATGGTAAACCTCTTTAATAGGGGAACAATAGATACCGCGTAAGCTCTCAGAGCATAGTAAATTGCCTCTTACTATGTCCCGAGATTATACAAAAAAGATGCTTCATTTTTCTTAATTCAGCCTATTTTGCAAAAAATTTACATTGAATGATATTTGGCTTTGAGGAGGAAGTTGTGGAGCTAGTGTAAGTAACCACTTACAGCTTTAAAACCTCTGGCATGAGCATTTTACAAGATCTAAAACTTATTCTAATATTAATCTAAGTAGGCTTTATTGGAATGGCACTCTTTTGATCAAAGCCTAAGCTTTGGAAAAGACTATTGAATATATAATTTTTTATTTGCTGGTTTATATGTCTAAGAGAGATTGTTACACACTAAAGTTGAAATTAAATGTGACTAAAATTCCTGTAGATGAAAGAGAAGCGAACATTTTTGCTATTTATTCATTATTATCGAAAGAAGACCTCTTCAAGGGAGCTGAAGGAATTCTTCCTCAGGTTATCACCAAGATAAAAAATATTATAGAAAATATTGATCTAGATAACGAAATAGAAATTTGCGAATCAATACTTAAGATTAAAGAGGAAATAAAGAATCACCTCAATGATGCTTCTAATTCAAATCTAAACGATTTATTAACCGCATTTAATTGCACAACTAATTTAACTTATAAGACAATCCTGAGTTTTCGGCAAGCGAGCGTGACTAAAGACAGAGTTGTTGTTTAGCCTATAGCCTCAATGATTTTAGGAGGCGACTCAATGATAAATGGCACCAATAAACTAGAAACTGTCAAACAAGCCTTTAGACACTGGCGATCCACAAGAACAAAACGCGGGCAAATCCCCGATGAGTTATGGGAGCAGGTCAAGGGACTATTGGTTGATTATACTCCTTCGAAAATCGGCAGTCATTTAGGGATTAGTCCAATCCAAATCAGGAAAAAATTAGTACCTGTCCAGAATACTAGTCCGCAGTTTGTTGAGGTAAAAGGAAAACCTACGAGGCTTGATTCAGAGTTTCTATCAAATAGCGATGCGCCTTGTAGTGTTGAACTTCATCGCCCCTGTGGCAGTATACTGAAAATCAACGCAGTACCGATGAGTAGGATATCAAAACTCATGCTGGATTTTATGGGGTAACGATGCTGCAGATTACCCCACAACATCGGTTGTTACTTGCTGTTGAACCCGTTGATTTTAGAAAAGGCATCGATGGCTTAAAAGCCTTATGCCGACAAAAGCTACTTGATGACCCATTCAGCGGTACCGTATTTGTTTTTACCAATCGCATGCGTACCTCAGTGAAACTATTAGTGTATGATGCGAGTGGTTTTTGGCTATGCCAGAAACGGTTCAGTCGAGGCAAGCTGGCTTGGTGGCCTAGTGGATTGGGTCCCTCTGTTCAATTACGCTCCAGTGAGTTATTGATACTGCTTGCCCAAGGCCATCCCATAAAAGCAAGCCTTCCAGACGATTGGCGTTCTATGGCTTATGCGGCCAGTGATGATTCTAATGAAGCCAACGTGTTTTCGTAATTCCAGGGAAGCCAGGCTTGAGGTTCTTTAACAATTTGGTCTTTGTAAACCTGCAGTGCAACCAGGTATTCAAAGGGATTAATGCCGGATAACTCACAGGTATAAATAATGCTGGTGAGTACGCCACCTACCATAGCGCCGTATTCGGTTTTATAAAAGAACCAGGTGTTACGTCCTCGGATAGGGATTTTTAACCCTCGCTCCAAGTCATTGTTGTGGATGGGCGCACCAGGAATTTGTAGAAAACGGGTGAGTCTCTCCCAATGCTTCAGCATATATTTTATGGCTTTGCCTAAGGAATCATTAGGCTCGACTTGTTTGGATGACAGCAGTTTCTCCATGTACGCTCGGGCTTCAAGCATTGCAGTTTTGCTGTACTTCTGGTGGTAGACTAGACGCTGTTGTTCATCATGTCCAAGTTGTTTTGATTCCTCATCCATCTTAAATGGAATAGAAAGCCATTTCATGATAGGCAAACAGTGTTCCGGGTAAAATGTTTGTAACTCTTCAAACTTACGAAAGCCATGAGACAAGCAGTTACATACAATGGTGTCATGGGTCACTGGGATATTATGACTTAGTGCATCACACATTTGGATGACCTTGCCATTATTCTTATGGCGCTTATTAAGAAGGCGCTCCATGTTTTCGCCAGAGTGACGTTGGCTGTTATAAAAGAGTGCTATTTTATGGGCGCCGTTTTGTGCCAATATTCCTGTGGTGTACATGCCAGTTCGTTTTTTATCAGGGTTTAGTCTGTTGTGCCGAATCGTATCTACAATTCGAAGCACCGTATCGTCATTGTGAATTAAAGAGCCATTCGCTGCGAGTTCCTCTAAAGCAGGGAATACTAACAATGCACATCCAGCTAATTCTTCCATGAGTTGCCATTGGGTAGAGGAGGGAATGGGAAAGCCAATGAGCGATTGAAAATATTCTTGTCGATGAAAAGGCATGGCCATGTAGTATTTTTGTAAGGCTAACATGGCTTTAAAACTTGGATGATATTTTTCCTGGTGGACATGAGCCGGAATATTAGCTGAAAATATCTCATTGCATAAAGCACATCGCAGCTTCTCAATCCAATATTTATTAACGGATGCTAGATTTTGTCCTTTTATATTAATGAGGATGCCAGGATTGATGGAATAAAGCCTGCCACCACAGTGATGTGGGCATAGTTGTCCAGCACTTAGGGACTCTAAGGCAATGGTGTGTTCCTGTGCATTGATGTAGGCAGTATGTGGAAGGCGTCCATGTCCTGTGGGTTCTTTGGGCTCATTGCTCTCATCATTTGATTGGCTGGGCGCAGGTTCTTCTGCGGCAGTGTTATTTTGTTCTACCTTTAAAGATTTGTCGTGATGTTTAGTAGTCTTGTCAAAGATAAGCCGCTTTAAATTGGATACAGTGATTTTATGCTCGATCAGTGCCCTCGGGATCCAAGAAGCCAGGTTAATACACCCAATGACAAACGGTTTTGTGCACTCAGGTAGGTTTGATGAGTGCACTAATGCAACGATCTGATCAACTTCTTCCTGTGATTTCTCAATGACAATAGGTAATTCTTTTGCTGGTGTCATTAGCAACATTGCTCCTCTTAATGGCAGCAAGATTAGCTAGCAGTCGTAATAAAATCAATAGGTTGTGCTGAAAATCAATGATTTTTGTTGCAAAGTCACGTTATCTATGGAGTTACGTCTTGATAAATATGATTTAAACAAAACCGTCATGGTTATAAATTTGCATATCGCGATGAATCTTTATGCGCAAATTTAAATCATTTATGCTCTAGCGCTATAACCATGATATTCCAAAATGTATATGGAGTTATTTACAAATTTCATAACTTATTAAGTAAGACTTAAGAATTTTTATTTAATAATATTCGCCTCAGAGTTGTGCAATAGCTCTAAAAACTCTGGACTAACTTTATTAATAAATTAATTAGGAAAAAGTATGACTAAAATTGTTTATTCCTTCGATTATGATGGCTGTTTAAATCCCGTCCGTTTCGCTATAGATCCGGATGACTTTCTTCAAATTAACGAAGATTTGCAGCAATTACTCATAAACAAAAACCGCAATTATGATAAAGCATACGTTTTGATTGGTTCCAATCGTCAATCTTTTGGTACCGAACAGTATAATGCCGATGAAAATATAAATGGTTATGCTTTTGAGAATATTCCTTGTTTTGCTAAAGAAATCGGAGCTGAATTTATTCCATTCTGGATGACTGATATATACAATGGTTTAAAAATGGGAACTGCTTTTGAATGTGCTACCAATGAATATACTAATAAAACGGTTGGTTCACATGCATCATACTTATTCGATGAGCTCAAAATCACCCTGATTTATGCGCAATTACAATATATCGCTTTAGCAAATCCAAATGATGAAATACATTTTGAGTTTTATGATGATAAAGCTACTATTCTTAATGCATTGTCTGATTTTTTCAAAAAGAACCAACAACTTATTCCAAGCAATATAACACTTAAATTAAAACAATACTTTGGTGTTAATGATAATTATAGGATTACAGAAAAAGGAGATATCTCTGGCACAGGTATACCTAACTCTAATTATCAAGAGCTTTTAAGAAAACTCGGTTTTGCCATACTAAGCAGAGCAGAGCATGAAAATATTTTATTGGATACAAACAATAATCCAACTACTGCTGAAAAAGTAATACTCAATAATTATAATGATTATTTCACCTTTCCCATTACAGCAGACGAGTATGAATATTTAAGTTGTCCAGAAAAAATTGAACAGACAAACATAAAACACAATGATAAAGTAGATTTAGCGAATCAAACAGAATATTTATTACACTCTGTACCATTGTGAATTAGTCAAATTTATTCGTAAGCGTTCAACAAATTAACTGCTACTTTGCAAGGGTCGCGCTACCTCGTGAAAGATTCCGGGACGTCCCAGTCCCCGAAATCGACTCGCCAACTCATCGGTACTGCATTGATTTTCAGTATACTGCCACAGGGACGATGAAGTTCAGCACTACAAAGCGCATCGCTATTCGATAGAAACTCTGAATCAAGCCTCGTAGGTTTTCCTTTTATCTCAACAAACTGCAGGTCCGTTTTCTCTACAGGCAATAATTTTTTCCTGATTTGGATTAGACTAAATCCCTAAATGACTGCCAATTTTCGAAGGCGTATAGTCACCCAATAATCCCTTGACTTGTTCCCATAACTCATCAGGAATTTGCCCTCGTTTTATTCGTGTAACTCGCCTGTGTCTAAATGCTTGTTTGACAGTTTCTAGTTTATTGGTGCCATTTATCATTAAGTCGCCTCCTAAATTCTTCGAGGATATAGCTAAACAACTGAACTGTCTTTAGTCACGCACGATTGCCGAAAACTCAGAGACAATCCGTAGTGCTTTATGTGCTAAGAATGAAACCATGAAAAATATTTTGTCTTCTTATGATTAAACTCAGTGAGAATGAATCTATAAAAAAAACCTCTCATTAAGATAAACGAAGTTGAATTTGTTCTATTGATTACTGAGACATACTCTACTCTGCGAGGCCTCTGTGTATCTTATTGTTTTTCTGTATGCCTACATTTTATTTAGTGATATGAAATTTGCATCACTTTCGAGTAGCAGCTAATGGGACTCATAATTTCGTTCATAGAGGGATTCGCTGTCAATTCGGTGCGAATTTTTCGAAAATCACAACAATCTGGATTGGAAAATGCGTTAATGAGATCACGTGCGTTTTTAGTATAATTACTTTCTTCAGACTTAATAATTTTATCTTTAATTTCAATAATGGCACTTGCTATAGCCTCCTCTTTGGAAGGATCAAGGTTTCCTACAATATCTCGCATCTCTTTGATGATATTTGGAATGGAACCGTCTTGGTTTCTTAGTATTCATTATTATTTAATCCAGAGTAAACCGCTAAAACATTTTCTTCTCTTTTCATTCGTAGGTATTCTGATAATATTTGATCCTGACTTTTACTTTATTTGGCAGCGTTGGTTTATCTGCTACGTGACTTCCCTCCTCTTTTTTATCATCAGGAAAACTTGATTTATTGTCAGGTTGAAGTTTTTTATCAGAAGAGTGGATTTCAATCTGTGTCGTATTTAATTCAGGTCCACCCATTGGCGCTTTGAGCTCGCTTGAGGTAACACCCTACTCTCTTCCAACAAGATTTGAGCTAAAAGACATATTATTTCTTCTAAAAGCGCAAAGGAGCAATATTTTATCACTTAAATTATTAATCAATCATTAAGGGCTTTGTTTGAGCCAATAAACGTCCTAGTTTGACTCGTCTGACCTAGAAGAAAGTATACAATTAGGAATTTTCTTGGTAGGTTTTATTATCTATTTTGAAGAATTTTAAATTTAACTTTTCAAACTTTATAAATGAAGCTGGATATTAAATTTTCCAGCTTCACTTATTATATCAATCTTTTGCTTCGCAAGTTATTTTTGTGCAATCGCGACAGTTTTGAGCTGCAAAAGCGAATGATTGTGCTGCAGGACCTTGAGTATTTGCCATTTTGTCATCAGCTGCTTTATCGGAAGGATTATCACTGCTACTCGCATTAGTAGTACAAACCCATTTAGAATTCATATCTGTTTGAGTTGCAGCATAACTTACAGATGCCCCTAAAATAAAAAAACTTACAATTAACTTTTTCATAACTCTCCTTGTTTAAATATTTATTATTAATGTTTAATTTGTTCTCGGAAGTCTTTAACGGCTTTCTCAGCTTCATCTTTTGAGTAACCATAGTGTTTTTGCAGTTTTCCAAAAACTTCTTGATGATTGCCTTCAATAACTTTAAAGTCATCATCGGTTAATTTACCCCAAGTTTTTTTCATTTTACCTTTTAGTTCTTCCCATTTTCCTTCAAATATGTCCTTATTCATTTAGCTCTCCTTGATTATTTGATTTTAAAATATAGAAGACTGGTTACTAAAAAAATCTATCTTTAATCCTATTAATCGCTTATTTCACAAGTTATTTTTATACAGTCCCGGCAGTTTTTAGCAGCAAAAGCAAAAGATTTGGCTGCAGAACCTTTGGTGTGTGCCATTTTGTCATCAGCAACCCTATCTTTATAATTAGCACCACTACTGGCATTAGTAGTGCAAATCCACTTAGAGTGCATATTAGTATGATTTGTTGCAGCAACGCTGACACACGAACCTAAAATTAAGGCACTCATAATTAACCTTTTCATAATATTTTCTTGCCTTATCTTTATTAATATAACCTTAAAATACTTACAGGATTTTTATTGAAAATCTATTGGGGTATTCCTTCAGGAAAAATTGTTTTATCGAAACAAATGGCTGTATTTAATACATCTCATTTAGCTAATTGCACCAGATTACCTTCTCATTAGGAATATTTAAGCCTGAATTAAACTGTTAACAAACAATGGGTTATGTCGATTCAATCAAACCATTAATCCATTCAAAGTAAACTGTCGCAAACACGACAAGTTTAAAATAGTTCTTTAATGAAAAATCATTAAAATGTTGGTGAGTAAATAATAAAGGTAAATAGTTATGTCACATGTAGATAAAGTAAATGAATTTTTTTGTGGTGATTCCTTTAACAAAAAGGGTATTTATAAGCGACTTTTAGATTTTTCACACTCCCCATATAGCGGGTGGAGTTTTTTCAAAGCGAATAAAATTGTTGATGTTGGCGGCATCGCGTCAGGAGTTATAGCGCTAATGGAAGATATCGCAACCAAAATACTTCTTTCACCTGTTTTACTTCCAGCAATCGCAATAACATCTTCCTTAGCGCTAATTGGTGCCATTATATCTGGTATAGCCCATATAACGAGCTTAGGTGTTGCTGCGGTAATGGATCACGTTCAAACTCAAAATAAAGAAGACAAGTTGTTGCCTTCTCTTAATTAAATGCTCTCAAAAATCTTACAGGAACGGTTCTAAGACCGTACCTGTTGGTTTGGGATGAAAAATCCTAACGAATCATCCTAGACTTCGTCATTAATTCACTACTGAAGAGTACTGTAATAAAATTAGCTAAAAAAACAAATTAGATGAAGCACTTGAGCTGATTAGCTTAACCCACAAAGCAAATCATTAAGTGTAGATGATAAAAAACTTCTTGCTTAAACTTATTTGCCTCTTGAGAAATCGGGAAGAGGCCTCTATAGGGCTCCTAACGATGCCACAATGTGGCATAACTGCAAGCCAGAACCAGGTAGTTCTGAGTCGTTTGAGGCGTATCATTAACCAACAGGAAAGTAAATACTGAACCTTGAACCTGATAAGATAGGAGAATCCTCTAAAATAATATGCCCTCCATGTAGTTCTACTATCGACTTGGTAATAGCTAAGCCTAATCCCATGTGTTTATCAAAAGATTCTCCTGTTTCCAGCGTTACAAATGACTGGAATATAGCTTTCTTATTCTCATCTTCTATCCCAGCTCCATCATCATCAACATGTATAACGATAGAAATATTGTTTCTATGTAAAGTAACTTGTATTTTATTGTTTGCAAATTTTAATGCATTACTAATTAAGTTATTAACAGCAAACTTTAATAACTCTGGGTCAAATTCTACAATGCTTTTTTCATCATCAAATACTTCTAAATTAACCTTCAACTCATAACCCTGGTGGCTGTTAACTAATTCCAAAAGCCACTTCCTTATATCTAAAGACTGCTTTTTTATTTTCATTTCGTTACTTGTGCTTTGTGAATATATTAAAAAATAACTTACTAATCGATTTAGATCTTTAATATCATCTCTTAAGCTATTTATATGCTTCGCAGGATCCTGGTTCTTTTTAAAAGCCTTTTCCATTGCATCTAAAGCCAATTGCATCGTATATAACGGAGTTCTAATTTCATGAGCTACAAAACGAGACATATTTTGTTGCGTTTTGATTAAGTTCTTTATTTTACCTCCCATACTAACAATATTATTATGTACACCATAAAGAATAGAGAGCCGGCTAAATTTAATTTTTTTATCAAATACTCCCCTACTGTAGTTATTAGTTAATCCAAATAGCTTTCTCACATTGCGACTAAATATCCAGGTAAACAAAAACACAGTCAAAGTCGTTAAAATCGTAAAGCTTATAAGATAGTACAACTGTATTTTAGGCACTTTAATTAAAAATTTGGGGTAATTTATAGGTCCTAGAATTAGTACCTTATTCAAGTGCTCCAACTTAAAATAAACTTTTGTAATGAGCCCATCAGGCTTAGGGAGTTCATACTGCAATCCCTTGATATATTGTTTGCTCCTAATAGTTAAAGGTAATTTTTTGCTATCTGTAGATACAATTTGTAAAGGAATATTATATATCGACTGGAAATGCTTAATAATTTTAGGCCAATTGTCTTTTTTTGAGGTTTTAAGCTTAGTTGTAATAAGATGGATCATCCATATTGTATTATCTTGGATCGTAGTATACATTGTTGTCTTATCTTGGATTTGCAAGACATAGTTTGTGTCACCTATTTTTTGCAAAGCAAATATATCTGGCAAGAAATAATTTAAAAAATAGTGCACCGGGCCGGTCAGTATTACTATCTTACCTTGCCTTAAATCTTCTTGTTGCTCCTTCGAAATTTTTAACTTATCCATTTTTAGTATTTTAGCCTTAGGCCTATCAGCTGGCTGAATAGAATCAAGGACGTCACCCCATGAAGATGGAGGATTATTTTTAAGCAGCTGTTGAATAACAGTAAAATTACCATTTACAAAAAGACGATTTATTGTTAATCGATTTAAATCAATAAGGTGAAAGTAAATAAAGTAAAAACTACCCAAGATTAATAGGGATATTATTACTGACAGCGTGACCGTCTTAGCGTAAAGATTAAGCATATTTATTCCCAAGCCGCAGATACAAATATATATCCTTTTTTATGGATTGTTTTTATCCGATAGGGCTTTTTAGCATCATCATTCAATGCCTTTCTTAAACGTGATATTTTTAAATCAATACCTCTATCAACTCCATCATATTCGTGCCCAGAAAGAGCGTACTGAATGTTATCTCTACTAAGTAACCTATCATGATTCTTAACCAATAAAGCAAGGACTTCAAAATCACTACTGCTTATTGAAATTTCTTCACCAAAGAGATGAACACTCTTAGTGCTAAAATTGATAGAAAAATTGCCAAATCGAAATTGATTTTGATTATTAACTAAATTAGGTCGACGTAACAATGCTTCGATTCTTGCTTTTAAAACCTCGTCTGCAACAGGTTTAGTAAGGTAGTCATCTGCTCCTAAGTTTAAAGAAGAGACTTCACTTTCAATATCATTAATGGCGGTTAACATGAGTATTTTCCCCAAATACTCCTCTCTAATGGTGTGACATATTTGATCTCCATTCATGCCAGGAAGCATTATATCCAATATGACTATATCAGGTTGCTCGCGAATAATACGATAGACAGCCCTATCACCCCGTTTTTCAATAGATACATCATAACCTGCTTCTTGTAGGCTTTCTTTGAGATAATTGGCTAATTTAATGTTATCTTCTACAAGCAATATTGATTTATTTGTCATTCTTACTGTCTCAGCCTCTTTAAATAAGAAAAACCATTTCACAAAATTAAGTCTGAAATGCTGTGTCAGTTAAGTTTTACATAGATATAAGGAACTAGGCAAATACAGGGTATTTATACATTTTATATACAATTGATTTTTTTTAACTCGATATAATAACAAGTAGGGTTATTTTTGTACTGATTCATCATCATAGCTAAGGAATAAGTGTGTAGAGATAATTTATGAAATCTAAAAATAATTTTGAGAA
The DNA here is from genome assembly GCF_900452415.1 of Legionella cincinnatiensis. Taxonomy (NCBI): domain Bacteria; kingdom Pseudomonadati; phylum Pseudomonadota; class Gammaproteobacteria; order Legionellales; family Legionellaceae; genus Legionella; species Legionella cincinnatiensis. The sequence continues at coordinate 2,270,544 of NZ_UGNX01000001.1, forward strand.
TAAACTTGATAGCATTTTATTAATTACTCATTCAGTTAACTTAACCCACGATGTCAAATCCTCTAGGGAACTATCAGAAATGCAATTTGCTTCGAAGCAATCAACAAGCTCTTTGGAAAAATTACAAGAAAAAAATCATATTCCAGGTATTGCTACAGCAATTATTTCTAATCAAGGAGCGGTTACGACACAATCAGTAGGAGTCACAAACTCAACTGTATTTGAAGCCGCCTCATTAAGTAAACCTGTATTTGCGTACCTTGTTTTAAAATTAGCGCAAGATGGAAAAATTAATTTAGATAGCCCACTCTATAAATACGGCCATTTTGGCCCTCCAGAAATACAATCTCATGAAAATTATAAACAATTAACTGCACGTATGATTCTATCTCATCAAGCAGCTTTACCTAATGAATCAGTATTACCAGAATTTATTTCTGAAACTAAGATAGGGGAAAAATTTAATTATTCCGGTGTAGCTTATCAGTTTTTAGGTGAGGTGGTGCAAAACATCACTAAAAAGCCACTGGAAATTTTGGCGCAAGAAACATTTGAGAGGATTGGCATGGCAAACAGCAGTTTCATGCCCCCAACAGGTTGTAGTCTCATTAAACTTCCAGATGACGCGCCAAAACCAATACCCGAAACCACGAAAGCATTATTAAAAGGTACATTAGATAGACATGGTCAATTAAGTATCCTTTATCATCAAGATAAATTATTTGTCGCAGAAAAAGCAGTAGATGGCCAGATACAAATAACCGAAAAGGATCTGAGTCAAGTAGCAGAAAGCAGCCTCGAAGCAATGAAAAACCGCTTTGCCGACATACCAAATAATCCTTTCTGGCTATCAAAACCTATATCCATTGAGGCACGAGAATTACCTCTTGTGACTGCTATTGTCGGCCATCCTCCAAAACACGCCGCAACGATAGCAATAGGTCATAACTCAGATAATTCAGTGGATCTTAAGCAAAAATTTTATATTGCTCACCCTGGAGCCTCTTTATACACAACTGCTGAAGACTATGGCAAATTTTTAAGAGAATGTACTACCGCTGAATTTATTCGAACGGAAATGTTTGGAATGAGGAGATCAGAAGAGGAAGATAAAGAAATATATATTCCAATTGTTCCCAGTTTAGCCGGTAAAGATACCAAAGCGCAGGATAATCTAGTATCTTCGGATATTTTAATGCAAATAGCGTGGGGGGTGGGGATTGGCTTACAACGTAATCCAGATGGTAGTTTGATTGCCTTTCATTGGGGTGATAATGGAAGCGGGCGAAATTTGGCAGCGATTAATCTTTCCACTAAGGAAGCTGTTGTTTGTCTCACCAATAGTGCTAATGGTCCAGCAGCTTTTCGGATAATTGCAGAGCCTGTAGTTGGAGATTTAAGTGCTACAAGTCAGTGGTTGTCCCTACGAGAGGGATTACCTATGAATCAACGTGCCACAGCAAATCCAACTCAAGAAATGAGACAATATTTACAAGAGCAAAAACAAGCATCAATAATTAGTGTAGGTTCAAACTTAAATAAATGCTGGTGATTCTTACTTTCCTGGGTATAGAACCCAATTTTTACCAAATCAATGAGTTCATCATTTGAGTAAGTAAAATATATCTCAGGCGATAAAAACCGCTGTTTACTTGCGTGTGAAGACTGTTGGGCAGCTCCTTACACAAAACCGAATATCTAGCCTTCACAGGATCCAAAAAATCCAATAGTCCCACATAGACTCTGCAATATTTTACAGTGGGTCATTAGTTTTTATAAATTTGTAATACTCCTTTGAACTACCTTATTGAATCATTCACCAGCCCCCTTCTGGAAATTCCTTGAAGTTGATTGTACTATTTAATAATAGATTGAATATCCTATAGATTCTTGCTTAACTAAAAGGATAAGAGTATGTGCAAGTTACTATTACTTCGGTTCATGTTACTTATTTCACTTTTTGCATCACCGTTAGTATCTGCTGTTACGAATAATGAAGTAACAGATTGGGCGCAGAAAATATTAATGGATACTATGTCAATTAGTTATCTGACTACACCTAATGAAGAAAAAGAGGCTGAAAAAAATTTCTCTCATGCTGCCTGGGAGCCCATGAATAACTTTTATTTTAATGAATCCAAAATAATTAAGCATTACAAGCTTACACTTCATCCTAGGCCATTGAACCACCCAACTTTAATCAAAGAAGAGCTTTGTTTTGGGTCACCGTGCTGGCGAGTTAATCAAACTTATAATGTTCCTGAGTTGCATCTTAATGTTGCTTTCTCCTTACTCATTACTAGTCAAAAAACAACTAATAAGTCACCTTTTATAGTGAAAAGTCTTGATATGAAAGTGGAACATTATTAAATCATGCACCGAGATAACCTAGCAAACATATTGAAATGCAAAAAATGCTCGGCTCAGAATTATTCTGCTAAGTATCCTTTTGTTTGATTGAAATTCTCATAAGTCGCCAAGCTTGTTTGATAGTAGCTCGTTTCTTTTTGCCAGCCACCTCTTAAAACATAGGCTAAACAACAGAACAGTCTTCAGTCCCTCATGCTTACCCAAAGGTTGGAAAATATTGGATCAAAAATGGGATGCCTAATTATTAATTCACAATGTCGTATTTCCGACAGTAAGCATCATTTAACATTCATCGCAATTAGTTAAAATTTAAACTATTAGATTAAGTTTATAACAGGAGAATATGATGTTTACCAAATTACCTCTTATATTAAGAAGAACGCCCTCTCACCGCCCTTATTCAGGCGGGGCGGCTCGAAATCCTAGCCCTATAAAGTTAAATGGCCCAAAATACTTGGAAATACAAATAGAGGCAGCAATACTTGAGGGTCTTGAGCAGAAACAATGGGAACAAGAGCTCAATACTTATAATAAAGTCAAAACGATGCTTGAACCTCAAGCAACCGAACATCAAGAAGCAGTACTCCAAACTATGACGCCTAAAGAAGCATCCGCTAAATCTCTGGATGTGGCATTTAGCCAAATACGAGGATATCTAGGGGATACACTCACTAATTTCATAGAGCCTCCTCTTCGAGCTTATGCTTTCCCTAAACTTGAAAAAGCATTTACTTATTTAGCAAAAGACGGGCGAGTGAGTAAAAACATGGTAGATAATGTTTCAAAATATGCGTTATATATGATTCTCACGCTTGCAAGTTTGTATGTTTATGAAAAAATAAAATCACATAAAGAGGAGATTGAAACTCTTGAAAAAGAAATTCAAGAACTTGAAAAGCAATATACCGATAAAAATTTTGAACACAGCGATATCCGAGACGAAATATTAAAGAGGCAAAAACAGCTTCTTGCAAAACAAGATGAATTGGAAAGATATACAAATATCATTGAAACACTTGGGGAAATAAAAAAAGAAATTGCTTTAGAAGCAAAAAAACAAACATATACAGCACAGATGAAAGACCAATTTTTTTCTGTAATCAATCCAGATGGATATGAAAAAGAAAAAGTTAAGTCTCACCTAATCAAACGACATAGTGACACTTCAACTGGTGATGAGCTTGATAAATGGGCCAGTGTCCATGGGGCAACAGTTGAAGCCAGAGAAAAAATCACTAAAATCAGGGTAAAATGCGATAATATAAAACAAGAAATAACCAAACTCGAGTCAGAATCTGAAATGGTGGCACAACGAGCCCAAGAGATTGGAGAAAAGCTTGAGAGCAAGCAAATAAAACTAAATAATAAATGGTGTTACTCATTCTTTAGTCACTCAAAAGAACAAACCAAAGAAGAAATCCCCACACCAAAGGCACGCCTTGAATTTTAAACGCTCATTTTAAGGGGCTGCAAGTAGCCCCTTTTCTTTTTTTTATAATCATGTATCTTTAATTTGATTTATTTTTTACTAAGGAAACATTATGTTTAACAAAGATGAAGCAAACAAATGGCCTCTCAAAGATAAATACAAGTATCTCAATGAACATATAGAAATAACTAGAAATAAAGAAATGGAAAATGAAATGTTGTTCTTTAGTACCCTATCAAAAAAAATGAGAGAGCACCCCTCAAAAGAAAACTTAGAGGCGTTAAAAAAATCAGATGAAAAAATCAATGAAATGATAAATTACAGTGCAACTACTTTCATTAAATAACTTTACCGCCAAGGATGGCAGCAAACTCAACCCCATAAATCATATGTCTAACATGGATTTGAGCTATAATTTACTTAGGTTTATGTGCAGTTCAAAACATCATAATGAACGCTATATCTAATATGAAAGCTCATACAAGCTTTCTGTACAATTGCTATCATGATATTTTTGAAAATACACCTATAGATTTCTGGGGATACCTATATTTTGATTTTCAAGGACACTACTTACAACTCATTTCAGAAAAATCTATTATTGATGATATTCTAAATAAAGAATTATACATCGAACAAAATCTTTGTAAAAAAAACTATCAACATGACAGTCTCTATGTTTGTAACGTGGATAGTGATAATGTCATAGCATCAGGAATAAAACATTGTTTATTAGAACGTGATTTCACCTATTTTGTGGATATTATTCGCCAAGACTCAAACCGAGTTGAAATGGTTACCTTCGCCTCTTCTCACCAAACGAATCACATGAACAATTTTGCATTTAACAATCTTGACTATCTCAATATGATTGCTCAAAACCTGTCTAAAAGAATTAAAAGATTACATACGAAAGATAATTTTTTAATTTTACCTAAAGAATGCATAATCCAGATGAATGAACGAATTAGTTTAGGAAATAGCGATAAACCGGATAGTCTTAAGGATATTCTTCTAAAATCCTCTCATCAAAAAATGGTTGAGCTCATTAAAGATGACGTATTCGACTATAATCAACTTCCTTTTAGTTTTTTAGCGGCTAAAAATTTCACTCATAGAGAAAAAGAACTGATATATTTATATTATCATGATTTTAATTTACAACGTATTGCATCTATTTTTGAAATTTCCAAGCGTACCGTCGAGAGGCACTTTGAGAGTATAAAAAAGAAACTTAATTGTGAAAACATCGGCCAAATAATTCCTGCTTTAATTAAATACGATCATTCAATAAAAAAAATCATCAGCCTATAGAGTGCTTAAAAAAATACGACATTTGATTTATATAACTCAAAAATGCGAATTAGGAAGATACTATAACTTGCATTGTTATATATTTGGGCAGATAAAAGAGGTAAATATGAATAAGAAAAAGCTAGACCTATCAAACTTTGATTTTAACGAAGTTAAATCAGAAGCATTAAGTCAATTAAAATCACGCTAATCACACCCATCTCTCTGATTTATTTGGATTTTAAAGCTCCATCAGAATGAACTGACAGAGCTTTTAAAAGTGACTAACTAACTTACTTACTAGCTGCAGCTTTCTTTTCTTTTTCTTTAGCAATCACTGCTTCAGCTACACTGCTTGGGCAAGGAGCATAGTGAGAGAATTCCATTGAGAATTGACCACGACCAGAGGTAAGAGTGCGCAAGGTACTGATGTAACCAAACATTTCTGAAAGAGGAACATCGGCCTTAATGCGGACACCAGCTGCACTGGGTTCTTGGCCTGAGATCATGCCACGACGACGGTTCAAATCACCAATCACATTACCTACATCCTCTTCTGTACTATAAACGTCAACCTTCATAATTGGTTCAAGCAATTGCGGAGCAGCTTTTGGTATAGATTGACGAAAAGCGCCTTTTGCAGCAATTTCAAATGCAATTGCTGAAGAGTCAACGGGGTGATAAGCACCATCGGAGAGGTCAACTACAACATCCAATACAGGAAACCCTGCTAAAGTGCCTGTATCCATCATTGAGCGAAAACCTTTCTCAATTGCCGGAAAGAATTCTTTGGGGACGTTTCCACCCACAACGGAGGTGGTGAAAGTAAATCCAGTGTTTGGCTCACCAGGGGAGATAGTGTAGTCAATTTTACCGTATTGACCAGCACCACCTGATTGTTTCTTGTGGGTATAGCTGTCTTGAATCGATTTGGTTATTGTTTCGCGGTAAGCAACCTGTGGTTGACCTACTATTAATTCAACGTCATAAGTACGCTTCAGAATATCCACTTTAATATCAAGATGCAATTCACCCATACCGCGAAGAATGGTTTCACCTGAATCTTCATCGGTTTCAACCCTAAACGTTGGATCCTCTGCAACCATTTTACCAATAGCAATACTCATTTTTTCGGTGGAACCCTTATCTTTTGGCGTGACTGCGATAGAGATAACTGGCTCAGGGAAAACCATTGCTTCAAGGGTACACTCGTGATTAGGATCGCAAAGAGTGTGGCCAGTGCGAACGTTTTTCATGCCTACAATTGCAATAATGTCGCCTGCTTCAGCGCTTTGCAATTCATTACGCTCATTTGCCTGCATTTCAACCATACGGCCGACACGCTCTGTTTTACCAGTAAAGGAGTTAAGGATCGTATCACCCTTATTGAGCCTTCCTGAATAGACGCGTACGAACGTTAGAGCACCAAAACGGTCATCCATGATTTTAAATGCCAAGGCGCGAAATGGCTCATCAGGAGAAACAATAGCAAATTGACCGTTTGGCTCGCCTTCAGCATTGGTCAATGGTTGTGGATTCACTTCATGAGGAGCAGGCAAATAGTCAACCACTGCATCCAATAACAACTGCATTCCTTTGTTTTTAAAGGCTGAACCACAATAAGTTGGGAAGAAGGCTAATTCAAGAGTGCCTTTACGGATACAACGCTTAATTTCTTCTATAGAAGGCTCTTCTCCTTCTAAATACGCCATCAGCAAATCATCATCCACTTCAAGTGCTGTTTCAATTAATTGTGCACGATACATTTCAACGTCGTCATGCATATCGGCGGGCACATCAGTGACTTTGTAATTTTCTGGCTGGCCGGACTCGTCCCAAACATAGGCTTTACGGGTTAATAAATCGACAACACCTACGAAGCTGTCTTCATAGCCAATAGGCAACGTCATAATTAAAGGATTTGCACCCAATACTTTTTTAATTTGTTCAGTTACTTTCAAGAAGTTCGCGCCAATACGATCCAGTTTGTTTACGAAAATCAAACGAGATACTTTTGAATTATTCGCATAGCGCCAATTGGTTTCTGACTGAGGCTCAACACCGCCAGAACCACAAAATACCCCGATACCGCCATCGAGTACTTTCAATGAACGATATACCTCTACAGTAAAGTCAACGTGTCCTGGGGTATCAATTACGTTGAAGCGATGACCCTTCCAGAAGCAACTTACCGCTGCTGACTGAATGGTAATACCACGCTCCGCTTCCTGTTCCATGAAATCGGTTGTTGATTCACCATCGTGAACTTCACCTATCTTGTGGATTCTACCAGTGAGCTTAAGAATACGCTCAGTAGTGGTGGTTTTTCCGGCATCTACGTGGGCGAAGATCCCAATGTTTCTATAAAGGTTTAAATCAGTCATAGCACTCTTATTAAAATTTAATGGTTAAAAAATTGTCGCATATTGTACAGGATTTTATCCTGATTTGCAGCAGAATTTGCCCTATTAACTTATTTATTTTTTCTTATTGGTTTATAAAACAGAACAGCTAGCACTCGCTAATTCATCTTTAGAAAACTCTATTTTTTTTCTCTGTAAAATTTCATCGCGACTAAATTCAATAACATTTTTGTTTGCTATACATCGCCAATTTTGCATGTTAGTTATATATTCCTTCTCTTTAATCTTAAATACATCGGGTATGAATGCTGCTGCATTTTCTCCCGCATTTTTATCTCTTGCTGAAGCAAATATAAAAGCCTCTACTTTTGCCTCCCTCATTTCCGTACCTAATAGTTGGCTGTGCTCATAATTTGTTTTACTAGAAATTTTATCTTGATATTTTTGAAATGGCGCTTTTGTTAAGTCAATTCCATTTTTTGTTTTTATATAAGCCTTAAATGCGGTCATTCGAATCTCAATGTACTCTAAATTAGCCGAAGTATCATCAAAAAATTTCAACCGGTAAAAGGCTACTTCTGCAAATGCTGTTTGCAGAGATAAAGACCCATACCACAGTGAAGGTTCATAAGTATTGCCAAATCGAGATCCATACTCAAGCGGAGGATATCTGAAAGGAGTAAAAATTAAATAATGCTTACTATTGGTCGCTTGAGGTTTTGAATTGTCTAGTAATTTTTCTAAAAGATCATGTTCTTCGCTACTATCAACTAAATCTCTAGAGCTTGAGCTATATTGATCCTCAACTATTCTCCAAGGCTCCAATTCTAAATATTTGAAAAATTTCACCCCCTCACATTCAGTCCAAATACTCATAATTTACCGCGCATTGCATCTAAATAGTTAAGTACACGCATTAAACCAGGAATAGTTTTTATTTCTTCAATAGGTTTATTTTTAAAATATTTATTTTGACTATTGAGCCATAATTTAGCTTTTTCATGATTATTTCCAACCATAGCATTTAAGCTTCTGTATATCCTTAAAAGTAATAAAGCAATTTCACCTTCTTTTGTATGAGGTGAAATTAACTTTTTTCCCTGACTGAGGCGAGATGTGCTAGGCTCACTTATTCCAATGATTTTGCTTAAATCTTTGCCCGTTAAAGAATAAAACTTTGCCACGTTGCATAAAGCCTTCGACAAAACAATTTCTTCTTTATGATGTACATTATTAGAAGTTTTCATTTTGACTCTCCTTTCATTTGAAATTATAGTAATACTATATTTCATATGCAAGCTATTTTTTATTCTATTTGAGAATACTAATCATACTAAATAAAATGAGAGTATTAATTTATTCATTTTTAATGCTTAAATTTAATGAAAACTAAAGAGTACACATATGGAGTAAACTTATAACAAGTTAAGTAAAATCTTTCGCTGGCAAGATACTCATTACCTTATTGAGGGTGAAGAAATCTCGGGTTCAGCAGAGGGATTGACATTGAATGCAGAGGGGGGATTTATTGAATTTTGCTTACAATAAGAAATGACATCTGCTTTACTTCCCATTATGTAGTGCTTACCGTCAGAAAAAGCATAATTGTCACAACCAGACTGTTTAAATAAAAATGCATACCCTTCTTTCGCTTGGCGACGGAAAAAATCATCTGCTTTTTTATTGTCTTTATCGTCTGGAAAATGTAGCGCATTGTTTTTGATATTATCTTCACCAAATTCTTTTGCAAAATTTTCAAAGATTTTCTTTAATGCCTCATCACTTATAGATTCAGCCTTATATGGTTTAGTAGCATGCTTATACAGTTTTTGTACCTGTTCTAATTCTTCTAGTGATGGAAGTTCATCCATTGCTTCGTCTTCGCTTAGTTTTTCTTGCAGCTCAATTAATTCCTTTTGCCTACCCTGAGCCAATTGTCCTAGTCTCGCTTGAATTAGTAAAGCTACCTCTTGTTCACTGAGGATTTTTTTTAATTCTTCAGGGGTCAGCATAACATTTTATCCTTTGCTCTGTACTATTTGAAAACAATACATTAAATAAGCAAAAGAAAATCATATTGATTTATAATTTACATTATTTTGACAAATTGAATTTTTTATATGACATAAAATTTCATCATCTAGCTGGATGATGTGCTAGCTATTCTTTAGAGGAGACAAAACTAGGCGCATTCCAGAGTCTAGATAGCTTGATCAAGCGCACGGCGCTATCAAGGGCAATTCAACCGTAACAGATTCGCTTGTTTGATAAAATGGATTTATCACTTCGCTGCATTCATTTCCTGAGATCTTAATGCAACTGAGAATGTCTTTGGGCATAAAATTTAATGCCACCAAATAACCTTTACCAACACTTTTGCTCTTATTGAGCGTTGCCATTTGTGTCGCATTAAGCATCACCTTGTAACAAGACACTGTTGTCCTTCTTGCTTCCAGCGCTTCCTGTGCGAACAGAGCCTCAGTGGAAGTATAGAGCATCCGAGACACCAAAGGATTTCTTGCATAGTTCCAAGCGCTTACTTGCTGCATATTATCTATTATTTCAACAATGGGAATGTAATAGGTTTTCAGATCATTTTTTTTTATTGAAGGAGTATCCCTTTGGGTAAAAAAAGTTGCTTGTACCATTTATATTCTCCCTGTATTTATCCATTTGTTTCACATAGAACTACTTATATACACCAGTTTATGGTGTTTTTAATAAATTCTTAATTCTTATACCATATAATTTGACTATTAACCACACACTTTTAATTAATTATGAACGAACTTGGCAGCACAATTACAAAAGCAAATGCAAAATTAGCAATCTTCAAAGAACTTGCCCGTAAAGAAAGTATAAAATGGTTTCACGATGATTCGCGTTATCAAGCTATTAGCTACATCGAAAAAAAACTAGCATTACATGATCATATGACCATTAGCGAGTTAGAGAAAGCCATTCGTTTTATAGAGGAAATGAAGATCTCTACCGAAAATAAAAAAATAGAGAGTTTCAAAAATGTACTTTCTAAAGACTTTCATTATCGAACTCTAGCTTCTTTTGATATTGATGAATTTACAACCAGAGTAAAAACATCTCAAAAACCAGAACCAAACGTTATCATTAGTAAAACCAGCTCCTTATGTGGTTTTCTTGCAGAAGTCCATAGTACACTCATTAGCCACTATGAACTCTCCAAAGCGCATACGGAAGGGCATATTCCGGTGAGCAAGATCCACTATACTGCTGATTTAATGAAACAGACGCAAATAGCACAGGACATTGAAAATACAACAAAAGCAGCTACAACCAGTGATAACTCAACGTCTGTTATGGATATTCGCCGTGGAGGAACGACCTTTTATGGGGTAAAGATAGACACCGGAAAAAACGATGTCTATGCTCTTTCCACTATCGAAAATTTTACGGGTGATAAAATTGATGTCCTTGGCTCTAAAGCTAATAAAATTTTTCATTTTGGTGGCCAAGTACTACATGGGATAATTTTAGACGAATTTGAAAACTCGATGGAATTAATCGATGGAGCTCAACATTTGACTGAGGGTTTAAAGCCCACTCTTACGCGCGGGCGAGTCAATTGGTCAAAAAATTCAGAAACCGGTCAAGTGTATGCAACAGTGGAATTAAAAATCCTTGCTTGTGCTTTTATCGATCCCATCAATACAAGTAAAATGCCGAAACATTTTGCAATAAGAAGTGATGGCACCACTTTAGACACAATTGATGAAAGCATGCTTCCTCATCTCAATCGAGTCGCTACGCGGGATGAAAATGATATTGTACCTATTTGTACTTTTAGAGCCAAATTGGATCTGACTCAAGACCCACACACTCAGGAGCATTATTTAAAAATGAAAGAATTTATTGTGAATATAAATACCCCCGATATGATTTCTCGTAAAGATCCGAATCACCAGCCACAACCTAGTTGGTATTATGATATTTAAAATATCGCTAGTCATAGATACTATTCCACTACATCACTTAAAATGCATCAGATTTAGCTAGACTTTAGAGTCGTTATCTAATGACCTTACTTGAACAAATAAGCATCACTACAAATAACATATGTGAGATGGGTGACAAACAACTCGATGTTTCAGTCAAGACTTGAATTCTTCGGGCTACACATCGATTTATTTAGCTCCACAGAATCTTGAATAAGCAATCGAAGCGTTTGCACGCTTAATTGCATAGCCACTTTATGATTTCCTTTCGTTGTTTCTGATTCTTGACGAGCTCTGATTGCCTTCTCTACTCCTTGTAATAACTCAGTATTACAATCTTCTTCGCCTAGCAGCAGTTTTATGGAAAAAACATTTCTTACTACAGATTCTACTGGAGAAGTTTTTATATATTGACTTAGAATAGTTACAGCCATTTCTGTAGGCTCAAGATTACCACGAAACCGTTCTTCTTTTATGCAATCTAGTCCACCACCACATCTATGAGTAAGTAACCGAAATAATTCTGGAATCCCAGGGAATTCTTTTTTCGCTTTCATAGTAACACCACCACCCATAATGACAAATAAATAACCAAACCATATATTTAGTATACAACAATTTTAAAACAAGCCATTTTGATTATTTTTTGAATAAGTGGATATGAAAGCCTTTTTAAAACAATAGAGTCGTTAACAAATGGATTACGGCAATGATGCATTTAAAAAATTAATGAAAGTATCTAATAAACAAGCATCAACAACTGATGGAAATTTATTCTGAAAGAGTTTTAGGGGGTTGATCCTATAAGATTTATGAATTAAGGCGCAAAAACGGATGAGTCTATACAAAAAATCAAATAATTATCATTAAACACTTAAAATAATCTTATTGCGCCATTATTTAGCATAAGTTTCATTATCAACTTGAGACTAATTATCAGACTTGATTACTACAATCTTGACATGTTAAATATAGCAACTCCAGCTATTGCAAGATGCTTTACTCATTTCAGCGACTTTTTCCAGCTGTCTTGTAAAATAACTAGAAATAATACCAGAGGCTACGTTTTCATCTTTGAATTGGCTCTTTACATAACTCTCACGTATTTCTTGAATGGTATTTCTGCAGACATTGATATAAGTGTAAAGTAAATTTTTGTATAATCCTGAAGAGAGTTTAAAATCTTGATGAAATTTTGGTAATGGCGATTTTAACATCTCCTTATATATAGTTATCATTTCTTTTATGTGACTAATCGACATAGGAATATTAATTAATGAAAAGCCTTGCGCAGCGGCATGTAAATAATCAGAAAACCCATTCGGGAGTCTATTAGCTGAATCAACATCAATCAAGACTATTCCATCTTTATTATACCCCCAGTTTTTTTGATGCAGATCTTGGATGAATGTAGATGCTACCATTAATTTAGCTGCTTCTTTTTGAGGAATATTTTTTAGATCACTTTTATTTTCATCCATATATTTGAAATCTATTTCTGCATGACCAGAATAAAAGTTTTCATGTGTCCCATTATTTTCCCTAAAAAATTGATCGTTGGGTGTTTGTATTTTTAAATTATTTCTACCAAAATTCTGATTGAATTTTTCATAGCTTATCAGCCCAGGCTGGTTATGAGTTGCACTATTTTCTTGCCATGAATGATGAGTTGGTAATTTTTTTAGGAAGAATCGCGTATTATTAAAATGGCATATTTTTCCTTGACTTACGCCATCTTTTTTAGGTCCGCAATTCATATTCTCAGTAATATCAATTATGGGTTGATCATGAATGGTTGCCTGTTTTTTAGGTAATAATGGTTGTTGCTGTCGTTTCGGATGCATGGAGTTAATTAACCCTGGCACCAGCGAACGTATTAGATAAGGAGCAATTATGGTAAATAAAATAATAGTGCTGTAATTCCATTGAAAAGATTGAGAATCATCCTCTAGTTTTTTACGCTTGGTTTTTTTGCTAAAAAATTCTTGTTGTTTACGTTGTAATGAAAGTTGCTCTGGAATATGCCGGCCTTGTATGTGTTGTACATGCTTATTTAACTTCTGTTTCATATGACCTATATTTGATTAAAATTTAAACAATATATTATATTATTATTCTTAATAAATTATTAAATTGCTCTTTTTAGCCATTTAAAAAACACGATCAATTTAACCAAATAATGGAAATAGGACATCTCGAAACTAGAGCTGTTGACCGTCATTAACCAGTGCAAATGCTTCATCCCAAACTCATCGAAGGAATCAAGCGATTTGGAGGGACCCTCTTAAGGAGGCATTTAAAGCTCGTAGCGATTGCAATCCCTTGAGGATTGCAGTGCCCATGTTTATCACTTGGAACCATGTATTTCTTATTGCAATTAAAAAAAGATGGTCGTGCTTAATCAAATACCGACTGCTTAAATCAAATATTAAAGAAAATTAATATCTACCCTTTTCTCATCTAATCGGGTTTTATTGCTAATATAAAATTATACTATTTTTTAAACTTATTGTTTAAATAAGGATATGTATGAAAAAAAATGGTAGTAAAATTAATATATTCACATTCATCTTAATATGGTCAATGTGGCTTTTAGCCAGTTTAACTTATTTCCATCAGTATTTTTTACGTCAAGTAGTCAGCACTTTGTCTCATTATTTAATCAATGATTTTTTCCTAACTATTGTTGATCTAACCGATTTAGCAGCTCTTTTCTTCATAGCCTACGTTATTACTTTACCCTTTAGTGGGGTTTTAATTGATCGTTACGGCGTAAAAAGAATGTTACCTCTGGCATTGATAATAGCTGCGATATCCTGTTTTTTATTCTACCTAGCTAAAACTGATATTGAATTAATCATAGCCCGCTTGTTGATGGGTGCATATGCAACTTTTACACTACTTTCTTCTTACACCGTTATTAGAAAATATTTCCCTACCCATCTATTCCCATTACTCTCTGGTTTAACCCTCACCATAGGTTTAATAGGCGCTATTTGTGGTAGTTTTATTCTTCTCAAATTCACTACCCCATTTAATTGGCGTGATTCCTTAATTTATGCAGGTTTCTTTGCTTTAGCACTTGCATTACTGTTCTTTATTTCTGTCCACTTACATGATGCAAAACACGGTAAGCATAAAAGCAATAATACAAATATTAAAATTTTTTTTAAGGACTGCACCTTTTTTTTAAAGAAATGGAGTAACTGGTTCACTGGCTTTTATGGAGGTTGTATTCTTACGCCTATCATTGCTTTTGCAAGTTTCTGGGCAACACCATTTCTAACCCTTCATTATCATATGAATCAATTAAAATCGACCTATTTTATTTCATCTGCTTTTATTGGCTATGCGCTGGGTGCTCCAATTATTGCTGTTTTAGCTCAAAAAGTTGGCCTAAAAAAAATGATGATTCTCTCCTCTGCTTGTGCTTCCACTGTGTTAATTTTAATAACGACTGCTAATTTCAACGAGTTTTTCTTAATGATTTGTTTCTTATTATTAGGTTTTACTGCTGGTGCATTTTCTTTAAGTACTATTCTAATAAAACTATCCATTCCTGACGATATTACGGCCAGTGCTTTTAGCTTTAATACTATGATAGCTCAGTTATTTGGTGCCTTTATCTTATGGGCAATGGGAGAAATTATTTATTATTTTCATAAAACGAATCTCGTAAATAAACAAAATCTATATTCAGAAACAGTACTCCAACATACCATGTATTTACTCATTATGGTTTCCTTGTTAGGCCTAGTTATTGCCTGTATTATACCGTCTCTAAAAAAAGAGTCCGCGAAATAAAATTGGAGCCTGGAATAGGAATAATTGTTTTTGGAGCAGCCAGTAAATACTCTTTAATAAAATTATTACAATTATTCCATCAGTGCTGCAATAAATCCTCATACACTCATAAATTTATTTTTTCTTCTCGATCCCCACATTCAGGCAATAGGTTCATAGAGTTGACTCTAATAGAATCCCCCTTCTTGCTCCGCACTTTAGCGAACGGTTGGTAGTACTGAGAGTCTTTATAAATAGCATATTTTCTATTTATAAATTTTACTTAATGATTACAAAATAATCACAACGAATGTATACTACACTAAAATCACATTATAGTGATTGATTAAAGAGAATAATTATGGCACCCAAACCGATCAGTCAAGAACAGTTAAATAAATTACTTGGTAAAGTACCTGATGAACAGAAAAAAGAAGAATTAAAGTTTTGCATTGAACAATACAATCAAGCCCTCTTCCAATTAACAGAGCTAAAAAGAAATTTCGAATGGAAACTCATACTAGAACCCTCTCTTTTTAAAAAGGCGGAACAAAAACTTGCATCAGCCTATAAAGATTTAAAGTCAGGTCATGTATTAGATAGTAAATCGTCTGATTGGGCGAGACATATGGAGCACTATAAAAACGCTGTAGAAAAACTTAAAGAACAACGAATCGATAAGAAAATAAAAGAAAAATTCAAATCCTTTTTTGAAGGGCGCGCTCAAAAAGCAAAGGCAGATGAATTCGTCGAAGCATACAATAAAAAAATGGCAGCTTTAGAGCAAGAAAGAGAAGAATGGCAAAACAAACACGATGAATTAGGAAATGTACTGTACGATCCGATCATGGAAACAGAAGTAGATAAGCAACTTAAAATCGTACAAGCACATATGATTCAAGCAATGCAAGCCGTCACAGCAGCGGAAAAAGCAAAAAGACTGAGCCTCGCTAAGGAAGCACTTGCTGGAGTAGGTATAGCTTTGGCAGGAGCAGGTTTAGGCATGACCGCCGCTGCTGCGGCAGGCAGTGCTTTACCTGTGTGGGGAACAGTTATCGCAGGGATAATAGGAGGTGCAGCAGGTGGAATTTTTGGGGGCATAAGAGCATTTAGAAATTATGAAATCGCTAAAGCAACACTTCAGGCTAGAGTAGATAAGGTTCTGGGAGTCATTGCTGAATATCCCACAATAGATAACTCTACACTAATGAATCCAGGTATAGCACAGCTTAAATCACTAGATACTTTTGACTGGTTGGTGGGAGGCCCCAGGAAAACTGATTTTCAAAGAATATATGAAAAATACACTTCATCCGGCAAAAACCTTGAAGAAAGTGATAAAAACAGACTCGATGTAATGTTACAGAGTAAATTTGCTGAAGATAGAGGCGCTTACTTTCTTATGCTGCAAGATATGATCCGCGAGGGTGCTGCCGATGCAGCGCTACAAGTAGCTGCAGGCCTCACTCCCGTAGCCCCATTTGATCCCTACGCAGCACTCCTCATATCCTCACAATTTACTATAATGTGCACTGCTCAAATAGGAACAGCTCGCGCTATGGCAAATCTAGCCCCGTCTGATGGCATGCCGATGGGACATGTACCCGTGGGTAACAATAAAGAGTTACTGCATGAAGCTGCTGCAGGATTAGCCTCTAATGCCGAATGTTTAATATCGCTTGCACATCAAATTAATATCTGCACCACTATAGAACCAAGGATGCTATGGATAAGTTAGGACTCTAATAGACCTAATTATTCTGTGAGTGTAGTGAATTTAAAAAAACAACAAAATGAGCTATTTCCACTGTATAATTTATAACAAGCTCCATCTATAAATTAATCTTAGGAGGCAATTAATGAAAACTACAGATGACAAACATAGCAAAAGAAAAGAACATCAAAAAGATAGTTTGCATACTACTGAAGATGCTACTCAGCAAATGGTATCAGAAATAGTGGAATATTGCAGAAAAGGGAGTAAGTGGGGTGTAAGAGCGATTCTCGATACAGTTAAAGAGCAACAACGTGGCTTTCTGTTAAATCAACACGATCGTTTTGGCGATACAGCACTAACAGCTGCTGCATCTGGGGGGCATAATGGTTTGCTGCAATACTTACTTGAAATACCTGGTGTAGATCCCAACATAACCACTGAGGGAACAAGATTTACACCACTCATCCTTGCTGCAGCCCACGGAAATTCCCAGATAGTCGACAATTTAATTAAATTATCAGCAATAAATCCAGAAATAAAAGATATTAATCAAATGACCGCTGCTGAAGAAGCAACCTATTCTGGTCATTTAGAAATATCAACCATGATCACAAATAGAAAAATATAACCGTGCTATGAGCACCCTCCTGCTTTTACAAAGGGTAACTCTTCCAAGCGTCACCCTTTGTAAAAGCGATAGTCAATTTTTCCTTGAGTTTACACCTATATGCACAGCCACGGGACCCAAGAGGACAATGACTTATTGTCCTTGTTGTTAACAAAGAATCCCCCATTCCTTTATTTTCTGCTTTGTTAATATAGATTTAATTTAATACAGATAAAATAAACAACAGTAATCACTTGGGGAAACATCATCGTATTAAGTGATTATTGAATGAACAAGAGATCATGCGAATACTTGCTAACTACGTATGACCTTAAAAAACTTTTTTATGACAGTGAGCTTAGTAAGTTACAAGTTTATAAAAATGCATTGTTATTTAAGATTAGCGGAGAATTCATTATGCCTATTACTAATAATGACATTAGACCCTATATTGATGAGATAAATAGCGCAATTCAGCAAAATTCCATCAATAAAGCTGTTTCAGCATTTTACAAGCTTGGTAAATATATTCATAGCGAATATCCTGAAGAAACAAAAAATGTCGAAGACACTCAAAAAGCACTAAGAAAAGCTACCATAAACTTTTCTGATTTAGAATTACCTAATCTCGAAATGGTCAGTTTTTTGATTGCGGCAAGAGAAGAATTAGCGACCAGTAATTGCCTGGAATCAAGTGATCTATTAGGGGCCCAATTAATTGGGATCAGCAGTTATTTGGCAATCATGGATGAACCTAACCTTGCTTTGGGTGAAGAAAGTAGAACAACTAAGGCATTTAACCACCTAGGCGAGATCATAAAGATTTATCCAAAAGAGTTTGAAAACAATATTAATAAAATAAAGTGCGTTTTTGAGGAATTTGATAGGATAAAAGATAATCCCGAAGAGTTTGAGCAAGAGAGAACTGAATATACTTCTATTATAAATCTTGAATTTCCAAAAGAGATTGGAAAAGTATCGCCTGAGGCACTAAAAAGGGTAGGAGAAGGAAAAATAGACTCTCGTTTATTAGGACAACATCCAGAAACTATCGATAAAATGTGTGCGATTATGACTCTATTAGCAACATTAGAAGAAAAAACTATTGAGAGAATCAGAACAAGAGAACAAGAAAAAAAGAATGTTGAAGAGCAATGGCCACAGTTAAAAATTCTTCAAAGAAATCTAATGGAAGCAAATAATAAAGAAACGCAAGCCCGTGATAGACTACACCAATCATCTAAAGACGAAAAAGTACAGGCCCTACATGAATTTAATGAAGCAGCAGAACATGCAAAGAATGCAGAGAAAGAGATAGAGGAAGAGCGACAAAAGATAAAAGATGAACCTGGGATCAAACAAGCCCAAATCACTATAGATCAGGCCAAAAATGATAAAGTGAGCATCTTTGCTTTTTGTAGAAATATACAAGCACTTTTAATTCAATATTATTCAGGTGATCTTGAAGCAAAAGTACGTCTTAGTGAGCAGATTAATCATGAGCTTCAAGAATATCAGCAATTGATTCATCAAATTGACAGTAAGCTTCTCAGACAATTAGCAAAAATTAGTATTCCTGCTAATGAGTTAACAAAAATAAACAATTTAATTGATTCATTTAAAGCATTAGAAAAAGAAGTAGAAGAAATTACTGATAGTAATTTTGATAAAAAAGAAATTTTAGATTTTATTAAAAATACCAAGGAGGAATTTAATGCTTATTATGAAGGAAATAGAACACCTCAAAAGCGGCATATGTTGGAGTTAAAGGTTAACAGTCTGATTAGTCAGGTCGAACAAACAGCCAACTGCTCTCTTTCAGTCAAAGAAAAATTTGAAGATGTACTTTCCGTATTAAGAGATATTTTTAGTTTAGGATTTTATTCTCTAGTAAAAACTGGTCGTTGGGGCTTTTATCACCATGAAGCAGGCACTCAACAGGAGGCGAGCAAGATTAGTAATTCGTTTGTTTCATTAAAAAAAGAATGGCTCGCTGAAGAAGCCGAAGAAAACACTGAAAAAATGCTTGGAGAATCTTCGCCCTTTTCTTTTAATCGTGAATAAAAGATTTTATAAAGCTAAAGTTATAAAACAGTTAGGGCAGATAAAAAAAGAAACACAGTTAATATGGCCGCCATGGCTATCCAAATTTATAAAACAAGTGGTGTAAAGGGATTTTATCCTTTAATTGGCTTATCTGCTTTTGGAATGTTTGCACGTGGTATTGCAATTAGCCATGGCAAAAAAATATATGAAGCATTGATAAGTAATGATAAATGTGAAACAAGCAACAAGTTGGAGCTTTCAAAAAATGTATGAAAGGGCAAGATCCCTTATCTCCAACTATTTCCATTGCCAAGTTCATTTATTGAATTGAATGACAAAATTTAAATCTACTATTTTGGGAAGCATACAATAACAAATAAATAGTATATTTTATACTATAATCAAGCATAAATGACACGAATAGGATTTTTCTATGTATGAAGAATTTCCTTTTGAGAATTATTATGCCTTTATATGTAGCGATAATAATGGCTCTATCGCAAAAAGAAAAATAGCTCGGGAAGCACATGTTGCTCGCCTGAATCACTTAAAAGAAGAAGGAAGACTTTTATTAGCAGGCCCCCTTCTTAATCCAGAACATTTAGACATCCCCACAGGTGGCTTAATCATTGCACAATTTAATACTTTGGAGAAAGCAACAGCATGGTTAAATGAGGAGCCTTATTTAAAGACAAACGCTTATAAAAAAGTGAACGTCCATGCGTTTAAAAATGTATTTATTAGATCCCCAACTTGAGTAAATCAATGAATAAAAATAATAACTCACTCATTTTTATTAGCTTAAGTGTCTCTGCAGAAAAAGAGGCTGAATTTAATGATTTTTATCATCATTCTTATATCCCCAATTTATTAAAAATTATTCCTGAAATCAAATTTGCAAGGCGTTATGAAGAACATAATGTTGATGGCACGCTTAGGTATTACCGTAAACAATTTCTTACCATTTATGAATGTGCTACAGAAAGTGACACACAACTTGCCTTAAAAGCAATTAAAGAGCGCCCAGGACGAGAAAAGGAAAAAATGAAATGGAAGCAATTTCAAACTAATGACTTACACCATCTCGAAAGTGCTTGCATTTATACACTACGCTACCAACATCTCCGCGGTATAAAAAATAAGCCTCATTTTGGCAGCTGCCCTTTTTTTATGGTAAGTGTCGAAGTAGTTGCCAAAGAAACAGAAGCGTTTAATGATTGGTATGAAACTATTTATTTACCTAAAAATGTCGCTGATGTGCCGACTTGGACATCCTGTCTTCGTTACAGCAGCCCCACAAGAGATCCCGTACGATATTTCACTATCTATGAAGCACAAGATTTATGTACCTTAAAACAAAGCCTGGAATTAATGCGCGCCCCCCATCGTTTAAAGGAAAATGCATCTTGGAAACAATGGGATACAGGTAATAATGCTGTCATTACATGGGAAGATGCGAGTAGTTTTAAACCCATTTTTCGTTATCCCGATTAAAGTAAGCTCGCTCCTAATAAGCTCTTAATATTATATGTTCCAAATTATGTTAGAAAATAAGTACAAAATGATTCATTTTAAGATTTTCTCTCTCTAATAACTTTGCTGTGGTGGCTTTGTGCTCTCTTTTTCGAAGAAAGAGCTTTTTTGGCGAGGATTGATATTTCATCTTTAGGTTCTTGCTCTGGAAGAAAAAACTTCATAAAAAATAATGGCATGTAATATAAATTAAGCGTATTTGCTATAAAAACCTCCATTTGGTTTTCTATAAGATGGGCGGGTGAAAAAGTTTCACTCCAGTCTTGAAAAGGAGGATAAGCTAAATTTAAAAAAAACCGTTCTGGTGCCATAATGGTAGATAACCAAGCGTTCGGATCTTCCATTTCTATCTCCTTATTAATTCTTAATATTAGTACATCCTATATAACAGGAGTATGTAAAAATAGCTTTTTTACAGCATGCTCAATTAAAATCCCATACTCTTTTATAAAATACTATAAAGGCTCAACATAATAGTTTCTTATTGCTTGAGCAAAGGAATCCGCATTCATATCAGGCCAATTCTCCTTGTCAAATCCAGGAGAATTTTTAAGTTTTTCTTTATCTATATTTAAAATAAATTTTTCAAGTACTGAATCATAAGAAAAAACTTTCCAAGGCAGAGCAAATAATTTGTCACCTAAGCCTAAAAATCCACCGAAAGAAAGAACAACATAAGCCACTTGACCGCTGATTTTATCGATCATAAGTGCTTCAATTTGTCCTAGGTCTTCTCCTGCAGAGTTTTCTACACCAATACCTACTACATTATTTGAGTTTACAAGATTCATCATATTCTCCCTAAATGTATTGCATGATGTTTCAAGATGAGGGGTTTTGACTTTATTCTTATTATTTTTTTTACTGACTTTGCCGCTTCATGAGATTGGGATATTGAAGATAGCATGTGACAGCGCCTGCCTTTCATGTCTATCTCCTTATAGAACAAAGTTACATCCAATATGTATTGTTTATTATAGAGGAAATTTGAAATATTTTTATTATAATTGATGTCTTTTGATATTTATCCTTTAGAGCATTTAGTAACTCAAAGAGTCTTAGGGGGATAGTAATTCTTTTCTCCAGTACTCTTTTTCTTCCCTGCAATAGCGAATCACTTCTGAAAAAGAAATGGGTGCTATAGTATAAAAAATAAACGTTTCAGGAATAAAACGAAAGCCACAATAATATTCACTCATGGGAATAGGTTGATTAAAAAATTGTTCATTGAGTTCTTGTTTTCGCTTGTCTAATTGACGCAAATCCTGAATCACCTGGCCTGACGTGGAGGCGTAAGTTGAAAATCGCAATTGTCGTTCTCGTGGTAAATGATTCCAATAGTACTCATTTTCTTCTGAAGAAATTGGCTTTGCCCACCCTTCAATAATTACTTGGCGTTGTTGTTTTGCAAATAAAAAATTTAGGGTTGCTGCAGGATTAGCAAGCAATTCGATAACCTTTTGTGTTCCTTTTTGTGTAAAAAATAAAAGACTATCTATTTCTATTTCTCGAATAGCAACAACTCGGCTATGAGGTATCCCTGAAGAAGTGCATGTTGCTAAAACAGCGCACTGGGGTTGTTCAATACCTAACTCTTTTTCTTTATTCAACCAATTGATTAACTGATTAAAAGGCATTCCTCACTCCTTATATAATTAAAAATAATTACTCCCAGCGCTTATACATACAAATTTTTATAACTTCAAAAAATTTTTTGGAATGATTTGCTCCAACACACGAATAATCAAAATCTTCTATTGCAGTATTGACTATTTTATTAGGAAGTAGAAACCAATTGGCAACAGACTTAAATTTCTTTGCAGAGGACAATTTTTGAAAAGGGAGATGAAAAATAAGAAATAACTCGCTGATTTTAAAGTGATTTTATATAATTCTTTTCGCCAAAAAAGAGGATTATATGAATAAAATCAGCGAGTTGAAGAGAATATTAGGTGAAAACCTTCCTTGGAACAAGGCCAGATTAGATTGTTTTGCACGCATGCTACTGGCTTTATATGTGGTTCGCACAGTCAATTTAAGTGAACTAGCAGTGGCTTTTGCATCGAAAGCGGAAGTGAGTTCTCGTTATAAACGACTTCAACGCTTTTTCAGGCAATTCAAAATCGATTACACAATTTTTGCGCGGTTAATCTTTAAATTATTTTTTTCTAACACACAAAAAATCTATTTAACAATAGATAGAACCAATTGGTATTGGGGGAAACAAAAGATCAATATTTTTATGTTAGGTGTTGCGTATGAAGGAATATCTATTCCTTTGTTTTGGACTTGTCTTCCTAAGGCAGGAAGCTCAAATATAAAAGAACAAAAAGCATTAATAAATCGATTTTTAAAGTGTTTTGGTTCTTCTCAAATTATGGGCCTATTAGGTGATCGTGAATTTGGCAGTGGTGGTTTATTTAATTGGTTAAATAAAAAGAATATCCCCTTTTATATTCGGATTAAAGAAGGCTCAATGGTGCATATTAAGAAGAAAAAATTATTTACTGCTAAAAAAATATTCAAAGAATTAAAACCTAAAGAACACAAAGTATTTGATGTAGCAGTAGAGTTATTTGGGCAACGAGTTTTCATTGCGGGAGCACGCTCTGAAAAAGGTGAGTTAATGATTGTTGCAACGAATCAATCTCCTAAAAATGCAATTCCAATCTATCTTAGAAGATGGGAGATAGAATGTCTTTTTCATGCTTTAAAAGGACGAGGTTTTCGTTTTGAGGAAACTCACATGACCTCCTTAGAACGCGTTGAAAAATTAATGGCTGTTTTAGCACTTGGTATGTGTTGGGCGCATAAAATAGGCGAATGGAGGGCACGTAATAAAAAAGCCATTAAAATAAATCGGCATCGTGAAAATAATCGCCCTCAAAATAGCTTTTTTCGCTATGGTTTAGATTTTATACGGGATTTACTCATTAATCCTTGTAAGAAAGTATCTCAATTTAGAATATGTATATCCGAATTATTTAATTTTAATACACTACAGATGCTTAGATCATAAAAATTGTCCTCTGCAAAGACTTAAATTTATCGCAAATATTTTCTTAATAAAACCTTAAGCTTTTACTTTTATACTGGCGACGAATTTGGCTTTAATATATAAGGAGACAAAAATTGCCTAGACATCATCACAATCACCCTGGCCACACACATGTACCTCCTCATGTCCATGTGCATGCCCATCCACATATGCATGGCCGCCCTCATGTACATGTTTTCCCTCCGATCCGTCCTTCTGTTCATGTTCATCGAGGATACACATACTATGGTTCAGGAGCATTATTAATAAGTGCTGCGATCTTAATTCCTGCCATAATTCTTGCTTTACTGTTGAGCCCTACTGTAGGTGTTGCTGGTTATGCTGCTTCATCAATGACTTTAGGAGCCGCATCTGTAGGAGCAGCAACTGCGTTTAGTGCAGCTACTTTTGGTTTAGGGGCACTCGCACTTTATGGTGCGATAGGTTTAGCCTATCTTTACTCCAGTGCTAAAGAATGTTATTCAGGTAATAAAAGCATGATGGATATGATGCATTCACGTGTCGTCAATGAAGATGGTTTCACGGTTAAAGGCGTTTTAAAGTCTATAGGCGCTGTGGTTTGGTCACCATTTCTACTTATTGGTGGATTGGCAGGGATGGGAGTTAAAGCTGCTGTCAACGCATTTAATACTCGAAAATCAAGCGCTCAAGTTGAACCAACTGTAGAAAATACTACTACTTCTGACCAAGTAAAAGATCTTGGGTTATCAAGAAAGAGCAACGAACCTACTGCGCCATTTCACACCAAATCAGTATTTGCTACTTTAGACAAAAAGACTGAAGAAGATCTAACACACAATACCAGTTCTACTCTTCGATGTTAATCTAATTGATCCAGTTGAGCCTTAATATATCAAGGCTCAACTTGCTATCCAATTAAACATGAGATTGATGGGGATCAAATGCATCTCTCACCGCATCGGCAAATAAGTTAATCGCTAGCACCAATAAAAACATAAAAAGAAAGGCAGCAAACATAGGCCACCAAATAACAGGATTACGTGCCAACTCAAGACGTGCGCTGTTAATCATGTTTCCCCAACTAATTGTCATTGGTGAAACCCCTGCCCCTACATAAGACAGTAATGCTTCAGCCATAACTAAAAAGCTAAAATCTAACACTAAAGTAATCACGACAATATGCATGACATTAGGCAGTAAATGTTTACGAATAATGGTAAACCAATTGGAGCCTAAAGCACGCGCTGCCAAAACAAAATCTATTTCACGTAATTTCAAGGTTTCAGCGCGCAAAAGCCTACACAAACTGGTCCAACTCGTCACTCCTAAAATGAAGCAAAGAGCTAATAAACGCGCATCAGCGCTTTGGGCTAAAGTAGCAAATTGCCCTGGATGGTTGGCAATATATATCTGTAATGATAAAACTGATGCGGTAATTAATAAAACTCCTGGAATAGAACTTAAAGTAGTATAAAGATACTGAATCACATCATCTGCCAAACCACCAAAATATCCTGCTACTATTCCTAGAAATAAAGCTAAAGGTAACATAAATAATGTGGTTAAAAAGCCAATTACCAAGCCAGTACGAATACTTTTAATGGTGAAATAAAATATATCTTGTCCAATTTGTCCTGTACCTAATACATGAAATGTTCGTGATAACTCATATCCAAATACCACAAAAAAAGTAAGCACTCCTAATGTAATCAGTGTACTTAAACTCGTAGAAGTTAAAGTAAAAAGTTTTAAACGTAGACTAAATCTGATGGTAACTAATACAAATCCACTCAAAAAAATCACAAAAATACCGCATTGCAACGCATCAATGAACGTATTTATGATAACTTTTTTTCTCTCCTTTTCAGTTTTGATCTTGGCAGAATAAATAAGCGGCGGATAAATTTGTTTGACCACGCCATTAATAAGAGTCGTTTCACTGACAAACTGCCTTAAAGCCAACGGTGCTGAATAGGTTTTTTCTGTAATTTGATCAATAGGAGCTAAAATGTTATCAAGAACTGTACTTGCTGTTTCCGCTTGGTGGTTCTTTGGCATCAAATGAATAGAGTCTAAAACACCAATAGTAATAAAAAACAAAAGGATAATTCCCGCACTCACAGCAATTGGTCGATGCAAAATAATGGAAAAAGAACGTCTCACAGGTTGCTTACGCAAACTCAATAAAATAACCAGGATGCTTAAGGCTAATAAAGTGAGGAAACATTTATCTGTCCATAAAAATTCAAAGGTCATTTTGTTCCTTATGTTTCATTAATTTCATAGTTTTACCATTAAATTAACGTGAATTTCGGATAAAGAATCTATTTAGATCCAGTCTTCATCTCGAACCGTTCGGGCTGAGGAGGCATTTATGCCGTCTCGAAGCCTAGAGTAAAGCGACGTGACCAAATCACGATAACTTTACACGCGGATCTACGAGCATATAAGAAAAGTCTGTTAGAACCAGACCAATAATGTAAAGAATAGATCCTAAAAAAACCATTGCCCTGACTATAGCAAAATCCTGCTGCTGGATTGCATCAATCGTATAACTACCTAACCCAGGCACACCAAAAAACGACTCTAGAATTAGACTCCCCATGAATAAGGAAGGAATAAGCACAACAACCCCAGTTAAAATAGGTAACATAGCATTTTTTAATACATGAATGAACATCACTCTTTGTTCAGATAACCCTTTTGCTCTAGCTGTTTTAACATAATCTTTATTGATTTCTTCTAAAAATAAAGTTCTATACCAACGTCCACCAGCCCCTAAACCACTAAGAACAGCGACTGTAATTGGCAAAATAACAAATTTCAGTGCGTCAAAACCTCCGTCATAACCTGAGATAGGAACTAAACGCAGTAATTTCCCAAAAAGATATTGGCCTCCAATAATATAAAACAAACTGGAAATCGACATTAAAATAATACAAATGATCACACCCGTTAAATCAAGATATGTTCCTCTAAAAAATGCCATAGCCATAGCTATAATAATATTGCTGATGATATTCAGAAATAAAACCGGTAACGCAATTGAAAGGCTAGGCCACATTCTATAAGTAATGTCTTCACTAATGTCACGCCCCGCATCAGAAATACCAAAATCAAAAGTAAAGAGCTTCATGGATTTTTGAAAAAATAAAGTTTCTGTTACTTTTTGCATTCCATTTTTTTGCTCATTATAAAACAAGGGTAAATTATACCCATGTGTCATTTTCCAATCATCGATCACTTGCTGTTCAACATATTTTTGTCCTAGGTGCATGCGGGCAATATCGTCAGGTGTATTCACCATAAAAAACAAAATAAAAGTAAGCAAATTAATCCCCAAAAGAATGGGAATTGAATAAGTAATTCGACGTAACAAATACTTAATCATAATATATTAAATCCTTTTTGCAGGTTGTTTTTCTTTCTTGTGATAAGCAATCACCAAAGGAAGAATCAAAACCAAAAAAAGCAAAAATAACAAACCCAAAGGCCAAAAAATAGGCTGATTCCAAGCTTGTCGCAATGTATTTCGCTTTGCTACATTAATCGCTGTATATTTTAATGTTCCATAAGTCATGGCATTGGGCTTCACATGAGAGACCCAACTTTGAGATAATACAAACTCTTCGGGATTAATGCCCCAGATCCAGGGAGCATCATGTCTTACAATATTCACCATAGCATCAATTAGCTGCTGCCTTTGTGAGTCATTTTCTCGATTTTTCATTAAGTTAAATAAACGATCAAACTCAGGATTTTCATAATTAGCAGCATTTTCACCACCAAATTTTACCTTGCCATTGCCTCCATATAATTGAAACAAAAAATTTTCTGGATCGGGATAATCGGCCACCCAACCCCAACTAAATATCTGCGTTTCCCCAGTACGCATTTTTTCTTGAAAACGATTATATAGAGTTGCCCTTACATTCAAATCAATACCAATTTTTGCAAATTGCTTACGCATCCAATCAAATAAAGATTTATCCCCTGGTCCCCCAGAGGAGGTAACATCATAATGAAGAATTAATGGATTGCCTGTTTTTGGATCAATACCTCCTGGATAACCCGCCTCAATCATTAACTGTTTCGCATCACTAATCGGCCTACGTGTTGCTTCATCATTTACCCATTGATAAATATAAGGATTAACGCCTTCTTTGCCTTCTTTATAACCAAAAATACCTGGGGGTATTGGGCCTTGTGCAGCAAATCCCCGTCCATTAAAAAAAATAGCGATTTCTTCATCATAGTTTACAGCAATAGAAATGGCTTGCCTTAACTTACGAGCGCGTTCACTAAAGCCGCCTACAACGCTATCGAGCATATTAAAACCCATATAATAAGTGCTAGGCTGTACCGTTTGCGTTAAATGCATATGTTTTTTGCGCATCTCTCGAGTTAGAATTGCATCTCCATGGCGATTAATATGGATAGCCTGATCAAAACTGTTCGAGCCAATTGCTGAATTATCATAATAACCTTGCAAAAACTTATTCCAACGAGGTATGGATTCTTTTTCCAAGGTAAAAACTACTTGTTCTACTAAAGGGAGACGCTTGCCTGCATTATCTAAATACCCTAATTTCTTATCTCTTGCAGAACCATGACTGGGATAGTAAATTTCCCTAAAATTGGGATTTTTTTGCAATACCATGCTACGATTAGGATTATTTTCCACCAGCATGAAAGAACCAGTACCGATTGGATACCAACTCAGTGTAATATTATTATCAGCCATTCCTGGTTGAGAATAAAAAAGATCTGCCTCCCAAGGTATAGGTGCGAAAAAACTCATGGCAAGCCAAAATAAAAACTGGGTATATACCCCCTTTAAAGTAACCTCAAACGTATAATCATCGAGTTTTTTAATCCCCGTCAAGGGATAACGACGTAAATCAATGTAGTGATTAGTGTTAGGAAGTGTCTGTCCGTATTTTTCAAAGCCAACAATATAATTGTTCATAAGTCCATAAATTGGCGAACTTACTGCTGGATTAGCTAAACGCTTAATTTGATAAATATAATCATCAACAATTAACTCTCGAGTACCACTGTATTTAAAATCTGACAACTGATGAATCTCTTCATCATCTAAATAATCTTTTGATAAATGATGGTAACGGTAGTCCCCTTTTTCATCTTTGGCAAACGCAGGATGAGGTTGATAATAAATTCCCTTTTTAATATGAATAGTATACACACTATAGCTCGGAGTAACCTGGCTTTTTGCAGAGAGTACATTTCCTTGTGCATCCAAGTACTTTAGTTGTGGCATTTGTGTCGCTGTTAATGGAGTTAATTGATAAGGCCTTAATAGATAATCATATTCCAAGAGTGGCTCATAAACTTGAGCAATAAAAAGATACTCATTTAAAGAATAAGAAAGAGCAGGATCTAATGTTTTAGGTTGTTCCGAAAAAGAAGAGTAATAAATACTCTTTTTTGATTCACTTTGGGGATAAGGATTATTTAAAACCCCTGGCCATGCATACACACAGCCTAGATCGTTAAAAAGCATAAAAATGAAAATTATTCGGTATATGCGATTCAAATAAAATCCTTATCCTGAACTCATGTTAATTTATAATAGATGAAGAAATTGTTCTTCATCTAAAATGGAAACCCCTAAATTATTCGCTTTATCAAGCTTGGAGCCTGCTTCAGTACCAGCAATCACATAATCTGTTTTCACCGAGACACTCCCACTTACTTTAGCGCCCACCATGAGTAATTTCGCTTTAGCCTCTTCACGACTCAGTGTATTTAAGGTTCCAGTGAGTACCACTGTTTTCCCAAACAAAGGATGTTCCTTATCCTGTTGTTTTTTCTCAATTTTTGGCCAATGAATCCCAAGTTCTAACAAGCGCTGAATCACTTGCAGATTATGGGTTTGTGCAAAAAAATGTACTATATTCGCAGCCCCAACCGGACCCATATCTTCCAAATCCATGAGTTCTTCTTCTGTTGCTTTCGAAATGACTTCAATATCTCCAAAATGTTCTGCTAATACCCGAGCACTTGCTTCACCAATTTCGCGAATTCCTAAAGCATAAAGAAAACGACTTAATGTAGTCTTCTTACTATGTTCTAATGCTTGTAATAAGTTTTTTGCTGACTTCTCACCCATACGTGGAAGATTTGCTAACGTAGAAACATCAAGCATATAAAGATCTGGGAGATGACGTACAATACCTTCGTCCACTAATTGTTCAATTAAAACAGAACCTAATCCTTCAATATGCATTGCCTTACGTGAAGCAAAATGCCACATCATTCTTTTTAATTGAGCCTTGCAAAATAAACCACCTATACAACGAGCAACTGCCTCTCCCTCCTCTCGAACGACATCCGAATCACAGACAGGGCATTTTAGAGGTAAACAAATCGTCTTGGTATCTGCCGGTCGATGTTCTAAAACAACTGAAACCACCTCAGGAATAACATCGCCGGCCCGACGAATAATCACTTTATCCCCTATTCGAATATCTTTCCTGGTAATTTCATCCATATTATGTAAGGTGGCATTACTCACAGTAACTCCAGCGACATTCACTGGAGCTAAACGAGCCACTGGAGTTAAAGCCCCCGTTCTCCCAACTTGAAAGTTAACTGCTAGAATCTCTGTTATTTCTTCAGTAGCTGGAAATTTATGGGCGCAAGCAAAACGTGGGGCTCGCGAAATAAAACCTAATTGCTGTTGCAAAGGAATACTATCTATTTTATAAACAACACCATCGATTTCAAAGGGAAGATCATCACGCTTGGCGAGCATATTACGGTAATAATCCAAGCAACCGTTAATCCCTACCTCTTTTTTTGATTCAGAGGAAACTCTAAAACCAAACTCTTTTAATAATTGTAATTGCTCCCAATGGGTGCCTGGTAAACGATAATCTTCACAAGCGCCAATACCATAACAATAAATCGCTAATGGTCTGCTTGCTGTTACTGCAGGATTCAATTGCCGTAAGCTTCCTGCAGCTGCATTACGTGGATTTGCAAAGATTTTTTCACCTGACTCTTTAGCTTTTTTATTGTATTCCTCAAATCCCGCTTTTGGCATATATACTTCACCGCGTATTTCAATAAAACGCGGTGGCTTATTGGTTCTTAAAACCAAAGGTATCGCTGCAATAGTTTTAATATTGGCAGTAATATTTTCACCTGTAGTCCCATCGCCACGAGTAGCTGCATAAACTAGTATTCCATGTTCATAAGTAATACTTACAGCAAGACCATCTAATTTTGGCTCACACGTAAAAATTAATTGCTGAACAGGTTCATCTAATTTTTCAGTGGCTCGTTTAATAAATGCCTGTAATTCTTCTTCGCTGAAGACATTTGACAAGGACAACATAGGCTGTCTATGGGTTACTGGTGCAAAAGCATCTGCAGGAGTACCACCAACACGTTGCGTCGGTGAGTCAGCGGTCAATAATTCAGGATGCTTCGTTTCCAAATCTTGTAAAGCGCGAAAACAACGATCATACTCAGCATCAGGTACTAAGGGTTCATCCAGTACATAGTAATGATAATCATACTGTCTTATCTTATCTTTTAGCTTTGTCACTTGTTCCTTTATTTCATCAATAATCATTCATTACCATCCATCTAAAACATAACTACAAAGCACAAATTTAATGCTTATAATTATCCTAAAAACATTAGTTTATCACTAAAAAATATGCTATAGATACATGCTGATTTAATATAATCTAGGATAATAAAATGGATTTTAAACGTATTTTAATCACTTTGTATTTACTTCTATTTTCTTCATGGATTTATTCGCTTCCAGAGCCTAATCCCAATTTAGGGATTGCATTAGTCCATGGCACCAAAGATCATCGTGATGATGCTGAAGGAGGTTACTGGAAAACCGACTTTATCCAAAGTCTCGTTCAAACACTTCCAAACCCCGAAAATTATTACGTAGTGCACTGTGATTTCAGCAAATATATGTGGGATGAGGATGCAGCTGGGTGTACAGCAGATCAATTATTAAATTTCATAGACGATAAAAAAATTAGCTCACTAATTGTATACACCCATTCTAACGGTGGAAATGTGATACGTTGGATTCTTTCTAACTCAACCTATGACAGTCGTTACCTGCGGTTAAAAAATAAAATCGATCAAGTTATTGCTTTGGCGCCCTCTAGTGGAGGAACACCACTCGCTGATGCATTGCTTAACGGTGGAGTTTTTGAAGCTAGCTTGAGCTGGTTATTAGGTTATAGTGGGGATGCTATAAAACAGCAACGTGTTGGTGATATGTACATTTATAATGAAGAGCTTTTGTTTGGTACAAAAAATCGTCCTTCCTTACCTAAGCCCTTTAAGGCTGTCATAGGTACTGATGTTATAGCATCGCCTTTTAATTCATCCAGTTATTGTAATGGTTATATTCTTAACAGTGGCCTAAAAATCGCCAAACTTTATTTAGATAGTTGCGCTGATGGCTTTTTAAACTGCAGCTCACAAACAGTTGCGGGCACAGTTTGGTTTTATGATAAAGATAAATTAGAGGACCATTTGACGCTAAGCCATAATCAGAGCAGACATTCATGTTTTGGTTTGGAAAAAATACTTACCTCTGTTATTGATTCAGAAGGAGCTGCTTGATGAGAACTACTCTTACTTTATTGTCATTATTTTATTGTGTTCAGGTAAATGCATACAACTTACCCCAACATCCAATCAAATCTTATGATTGCGAGAGCTGTGACACTTTATCTCATGAAAAACTACAAGACCGCTGGCAAACTGCTGAGGTTCCGTTGAAAAATGCAAGCAGCAATGTCCAAAAAAGTTACAGCTACAATAAGAAAGTAACAGCAGCACAACTAGAACAAGGAGTTATCTTACCTATTCATGCCCCAGGCGCCGTGGTACGTATTATTCCTTTAGAAGATAAAGCTATTCCTACATTAGAGATTAAAAGTACTTCGAACCCATTCATGAGCTTGAAAGACGCATCGTCTTTATACAGCCAAGATGAAGCCATCGATGAGTCACTAAAAATAGGAACACATCAAACGATGTTGCAAATCAAACCTGAATTAGGCATGGGCAATTTCGTCATCAAAAGCAAAAAGACAAAGTCTCACAATGAGTCGAATGCTTATCTGATTCATGTCTTTGAAAAATATTCGTTACTCTACTTACAAATAGAGCCTACTGCATTGCAGTACCAATATGGTGATCAATTTAATGCCACTATCACTTTAAAAGATAATGAAACGTCTTATCCTATTGATGACATCAATGCTACATTAATCGGCCCTAATGACCAGAGTATTTCTCTTAAATTAAAAGAAATAAAGCGCAATCAATATGAGGCCAGTGGGCTTTTACTTTCAGATATAAATACACATGGTGACAATTGGTATATCGAAGTCGGTGTAACGAGTGAGCTTGAAGAAAATAGTCCTACTTATCGCACTGGACGTGCTGCATTTTCTTATTCCATCCCCTCAGCAGGTTTAGTCAATATTAAGAAAACATCTTCGAAACCATTAACTTTCGCTGTAACTGCAGATGTTGCCACTGCAAGTCGTTATGCATTACAAAGCATTCTCTACAAAAAAAATGCTACCGGTGAAAATATTCCAGTGGAAACCGCTCAAAGCGCACTATGGCTAGAACCAGGAAGACAAATAATTCACTTTAGTTTTGACAATTCCGCTCAATTAGCAGAGGATCAGCTTTCTGTGGGTTATTTACATTTAACCGATTATGGGCAATTAAAACCGGTTTATCAACACGATCTTCCGATAAAACTCAGTCAATTATTGGACTAATGAATGCAATTTTTATCATCAATACCTTTAATTGAGGGCATAGCATATGCTTTAGCCCTCCAGTTTTTAATAATAGTTTGGCTTTTAATCAAACAACATCAATTAAATAACTTTAATAAACAATATCAGGAGAAGATTCTTAGTACATTTACTACGGAGATACATCAAATACATCTCGATATAAGTGAAAAAATTGCTCAAGGACAATTAATGACGCAACAACTCATCCATGATACTGTTCAAAAACAAATGACGGATGTCCGTGAGCAAATAAATCATAGTTTTAAGCAGCATGCGAGCGCACTTACCTCCCACTTACAATTACTGACTGAAGAAATTCGTAATCACCTTCATAGTTTAACACAACAAGTGAATCATAAATTAACTGAAGGCTTTGAAAAAACCTCCTCAACTTTTATTGATGTAGTGAAACGGTTAACCATTATTGATGAGGCACAAAAGAAAATTACGGAATTATCGAACCATGTTGTAAGTCTTCAAGATGTCCTTGTTGACAAAAAAGCACGAGGGGCTTTTGGTGAAGTACAGCTTTCAACACTCATCAGTAATATGATTCCTGCCACTCACTTTCAAATGCAATATACCTTAAGCAATCAAAAACGAGCTGATTGTATTTTATTTTTGCCTGAGCCCTCTGGAAACGTAGTTATTGATGCTAAATTTCCCCTGGAAACCTATCAACGACTCATCAATGCTGATCCAGGAACAATGGAAAAAAAATCGTTACAACAACAATTTCGCCAGGATATTCAAAAACATATTAAAGATATTGCAGATAAATACATTATTCCTAATGAAACAACTGACGGAGCCATGATGTTTATTCCTGCTGAATCTATTTTTGCAGAAATCCATGCCAATTATCCTGATTTGATTTCCTTATCCCAAAGATTGAAAGTATGGCTTGTATCACCAAGCACTTTGATGGCCGTCCTTACTACCGCTAAAGCAGTACTGAAAGATGATGCCACACGCAAACAAGTTCATATTATCCAAAAACATTTGCAAGCGCTCGCAGACGATTTTCAACGCTTTGAAAAACGAATGGATAAATTGTCCAAACATATCAATTTAGCTCATCAGGATGTTAGTGAAGTGAATACTTCGGCCAAAAAAATCACATCACGTTTCCAAAAAATTGAATCCGTTGATATAGCATTAGACGAATTGGAACTTATTGAAACCGAAGCCTCAAATGATGCCTAACTCATCGCCTACATAAAAACGAACTTAAATTTAGATTAAGATATCCTGAATTTTACCTTAACTTTTTTGCATTTAATGCCGCCCTCTTCCATAACAGCTCACAACTTTCATAAAAAGCACTGTGAGAAATAATGCATCATCTCTTTAATCTTCAATTAGTACAAGATATTTGACAATCTATAAACAGACTTATCCACAGAAAATGTGTATAACTTATAGAAATAAACTTATTTAAATATGTCGAGAACCCAGATAAAACAAAGGCTTTTAAAAAATTAGCAAAAAAGTTCAATATTTATTTGGAGAAGTATCCACAGGTCTGCAGCATTAGGAAGAGAATTAATCCATCGTTATTTTATACAAACAATAATTAAAAAAACAGTCTTGACTAGAACTATTTTTTTCCGCTTGGTTCGAAAAATTTTTATCCAAATAGTTTATATCCAAATTCACACTTTCTTAATTCGAACAGATCAAGATAAAAACTAATTCTTTATTCCGAAACTGACGTTGCGTATCATAAGCGCTTCCAAACTCATTTAGCGAAAATGAATGACACATCCTTTTCATAAAACGATATATATTGAACAAACATTCACACAATTAAATATTACAAAAGAACGAATAGAGTTGATAACTTTTGAAAATTGCCAGTTCAAACAATGCAAATTCCTTGAAACAATTTTCGGTAATACCAAATTTATTGATTGTGATTTTGAATCTTGTGATCTTAGCCTCACAAAATTTCCAAATTGCAAATTTTCAGAAGTCTCTTTTAATCACTCAAAACTTATAGGAATAAATTGGACCGAATTGAATTGGCCTCTAGTCAAACTTACAAGCCCGCTCTATTTTTATAACAGTAATGTGAGTCACTCTAGTTTTTATGGTTTAGAACTCTCTGATCTGCAGATGGAAGAGTGTAAATCTCATGAGGTTGATTTTCGAGAAGCCAATTTAAGCCACGCATGTTTTTCAGGAACTGATTTACTCAATAGTTTATTTGTTCATACGAATCTAACTTCTGCTGATTTTACAAACGCAATGAACTACAGCATTAATCCAAACGAAAATAGCATCAAAAATGCACATTTTTCATTCCCAGAAGTTATTACCTTATTAAACTATTTCGAAATCAAAATTAATGACTCTCCATTTAATTAACGTGAGTTTCGTATAAGAAAACGTGGATTTACTTCAAACCGTTCGGGCTGAGGAAGAAGGAGTATTGTGACTTCCAGTTGATCAGGTATAATAGCTGCTTTTTCAGCCGATCAGCCAAGCCATGCCCATAAGTACACTGCTCTTCCAACCCACACAAGCCAAACAAACATGGGGACAACTTCATGGAAGCAGCTTAGCGCTTGCACTGGCTGAGTATTGCCAGCAAACATCTGGAATTAAGCTGTTGATCGCACAAGATAATCTGAGAGCCAATCAATTACAAGCAGAGTTAACCTTCTTTCTCAATTCAAATTCGTCTCAAGAGTTACTGTTTTTTCCTGATTGGGAAACATTACCTTATGACCAATTTTCTCCACATCAAGATATTATCTCTGAACGACTGTATGCTTTAAGCCGTATCCAACAAGTTACTGACGCGATTATTATCACCTCAGCAAGTACCTTAATGCATAGGCTATGTCCTCCTGAGTTTTTGAACCAATATGCATTAATGCTTAAAGAAGGACAAAAATTAGACTTAAATGCTTTTCGTAATCAACTCCAGCAATCTGGATATCATTGTGTCAATAAAGTACTCGAACATGGCGAGTATGCTTTACGTGGCTCCATTATTGATGTCTATCCTATGGGTTCTGGTTTACCATTTCGTATCGAACTCTTCGATGATGAAATTGAAAGTTTACGAGAGTTCGATACTGAAACGCAACGCACCATAGAAAAAATCAAAGAAATTAATGTATTACCTGCCAGAGAATTTCCTTTAAACGAACAAAGCCAACTGATGTTTCGACGTGCGTTTAGAGAGTTATTTCCGGGAAACCCAAGCCAATGTCCGATTTATGAAGCAATCAGCGAGGGACAATTTCCATCTGGCATCGAATATTATCTTCCTTTGTTTTTTGAAAAAACAGTCACTTTTTTTGATTATCTTCCAAGCACAGCTAAGGTATGCTTCATTGAAAACATTCAAGATAAAGCAGAGCAATTCTGGCAAGAGTTAAATGAACGTTTTGAACAAAGACGATACGACATCAGTAGGCCTATTTTGTCTCCCTCAGCCTGTTTTATTAATCCAAATGAGCTACTAACCTTAGCAAATACTTACGAACAATTACGCTTATTTCATCATGCCTCAGATAAAAAAGGTGCAGTGAATTTTGAGATTGCCCCTGGTCCACAATTACCCATCGATAGGAAAACCCAAGAGCCTTTAAGTCATCTCCGTGAGTATTGCTCTAACTCTTCTAGACGCTATTTAATTGTGGTTGAAAGTGCCGGACGTCGTGAAGTATTACTTGATCTGTTAAAACCAAGTGGACTCACTGCTAAAGTACACTCATCATGGGATAGTTTTATTCATGATACAGCCAAACTCAATATCAGCACTGGGGCCCTTATTTACGGATGTGAATTAATACAGAATAATATTGTAATTATTGTTGAGTCGCAATTATTTGGAGAACAAAGTACACCCCAAAGACGTAGTTCACAAAAAATGGTTGATCCAGATCTAATTATTCGGGATATGGCTGAACTACGTATCGGTGCTCCTGTAGTGCATTTGCAGTTTGGTGTAGGACGTTATCAGGGATTACAGCATATTGAATCCAATGGGGTAGCTAGCGAATTTTTAGTTCTCGCCTACGCAGGTGAAGATAAAATTTATGTTCCAGTGACTTCACTTCATCTCATTAGCCGTTATACTGGGATGGATAGTGAGCATGCACCACTCCATAAACTCGGAACCGATCAATGGCAAAAAGAAAAGAAAAAAGCCGCCGAGAAAATTCATGACGTGGCGATTGAACTCCTTGACCTCTACGCCAAAAGAGAAGCACAACCTGGATATCAATATCAAGTCGATCATAATGATTATGCTAAATTTGCAAGTGATTTCCCCTTTACAGAAACACCTGATCAACTACAAGCAATTGAACAAATTATCAAAGACATGGAGTCTTCGAGACCCATGGATCGCTTAATTTGTGGCGATGTGGGTTTTGGTAAAACTGAAGTAGCTATGCGTGCGGCTTTTGTGGCCGTTCAAAGCAATAAACAAGTGTGTATCTTAGTACCAACTACACTTTTGGCGGGGCAGCATTTTGAATCGTTTAGAGATCGGTTTGCTGATTTTCCTATTAATATTGAGCTACTTTCGCGTTTTCGCACCAACAAAGAAAGTGAAGCCGTGCTTGCTGGATTAAAATCAGGAACCGTAGATATCGTTATAGGCACACATAAACTGTTTCAAAGCAGCATCGCTTTTAAAAACCTGGGACTTCTTATTATCGATGAAGAGCATCGTTTCGGAGTCAAACAAAAAGAGCACATCAAAGCACTACGTACCCACGTAGATATTTTATCGATGACAGCCACACCTATTCCCAGAACATTGAATATGGCTATGGCAGGAATTCGTGATATTTCATTAATGACCACCCCTCCCGCAAAACGTCTAGCGATTAAAACTTTTTGGCAGGAAAAAAAGGATCCTATTGTTCGTGAAGCCATTTTAAGAGAAATCTTAAGAGGCGGCCAAGTATTTTTCTTACATAATAATGTGGAAACTATTGAGCGCATCTGTGAGGACTTGCAAACCTTAGTGCCTGAGGCCAAAATTCGTAGCGCTCATGGGCAAATGCGCGAGCGTGAGTTAGAACGAGTGATGTCTGATTTTTATCATCATCGTTTTAATGTTTTGGTATGTACAACGATTATTGAAACGGGTATCGATATCCCTACAGCAAATACAATTATTATTGATAGAGCTGATAAATTTGGCTTAGCACAACTTCATCAGTTACGGGGGCGTGTAGGACGCTCTCATCATCAAGCGTATGCCTATTTGCTTACACCAAATGAAAAGTCATTAACTTCGGACGCCGTTAAACGTCTCGAAGCAATTGTCTCCTTAGAGGATCTGGGAGCTGGATTTACTTTAGCAACACATGATCTGGAAATTCGTGGCGCAGGAGAGCTTTTAGGTGAGGAGCAAAGTGGTAACATGCACGCCATAGGATTTAATCTATTCATGGAAATGCTTGATAGAGCCGTAAATGATTTAAAAGCAGGGAAAATACCCGAGTTATCTGCACCCATGCATCAAGGCCCGGAGATCGATTTGCGGATTAGTGCAGTCATTCCTGATGAATACATTTCTGACGTCCATAATCGACTTATTATGTATAAACGAATTTCTAATGCAAAAGATAATCAGCAATTACACGATTTACAAATTGAGCTTATCGATCGATTTGGTTTGTTACCCCAACAAGTGAAGCATTTATTATTGATTACTGAATTAAAATTAAAAGCAGAAAAAATGGGGATCCAAAAAATCAGTGCTGGAGCTCAGCAAGGCAAAATAGAATTTGGTGAAACTCCTTCCATAGACACTGGCGTTTTGATCAGTTTGATTCAAGTACATGCTAAAAGATATAAAATGGACGGGCCTCAATGTTTACGTTTTACCTTGGACAGTACTTCCGCGGAAGAGCGTCTTTTTGAGATTAGCTCCTTGCTTCATAAATTAGCAGGTCAAAAAAGTTCTTGAAGAATAAAATAGCTGAGAGGAAAATGCTCTAATTTCATGCTTAGTGAAACTTAATATGCATAATATTTTTGATAAATAGAAACGTAAGATCCGTCTTTTTCTATGCTTAGAATCGCCCCATTTATTTTCTTGATTAAGGCCTCTTTATCCGGAAGAGCGATTATTCCATAACCATCACCCATGGATAAAGAAGAGCCTACAAGTTTAATGTCGTAATAATTATTATTGAGCAATATATAAGCAAGAGCATTATTAAGCGCAATAACATCTATTTTATGATGTACTAAATTTAATATGAGGTCTGAATTTGAATTATAGGGGATAATCTGATTGGAGTTATGATAAGGAGATTGAGTTAACAGGCTATAAAAAGTATTTTTAATTACGCCAATTTTTTTATTTTTTATATCAGTTACTTTATTGATAGGGCTCCCTCTTAAGGCAATAAACTGTATTTTGCTTACAGCATAGGGAACACTCATAGCATATTGGGTAAAGTCAAGTGAGGTATAAGGCCTTGGAAGAATGAGCAAATCGATCTTACCCTGTCTTAAAACCTCAAATTGATTGCTCAACGTTATTTCACGATAAGTACATTTTTTATCAATCCGTTCGCATATCTCATTCATAAGATCAATACAAAAACCAAAGTAATAAGGACCATCAGCCGTATCCACTTTCTCAGAAATAGGAAGTCCTGAAACAGCAACCCCAACTTTTAACGGATTACAATAAGAAAGAGTGCTGATGAACAACATCATGATACATATTATTTTTTGTCTCATTTTAGAATTTGACTTAAGTCCATGTCATGCTGATATATTTTACTTTAGGAAGTTAAGTATGCTTTGTCAAATTCTCTCCCAGAGCCTGAATGTAAAGACCAAATAGAATCGCAAGTTGGGCCTTAGCCCAACAAAACAATAAGAAGTGAAACCCGATAAGTAGGTTTTTAATGAGTGCCGCCCACTGTCAAAGCATCTATTTTTAGTGTTGGTTGTCCTACACCAACTGGAACTGACTGCCCTTCTTTTCCACAAACACCAATTCCTCGATCCAATCCTAAATCATTTCCTATCATACTGATTTTTTTCATCACATCAGGACCATTACCAATTAAGGTAGCTCCCTTAACTGGAGCAGTAACCTTCCCATCCTCAATAAGATAAGCCTCGCTCGCGGAGAACACAAATTGGCCAGAAGTGATATCAACTTGCCCACCACCAAAATTAACTGCATACAAGCCGCGCTTCACAGAGCGAATAATTTCTTCTGGTTCATATGAACCAGCTAACATATAAGTATTTGTCATTCTCGGCATAGGTACATGCGCATAAGATTCGCGTCGACAATTACCTGTAGATTGCATGCCCATCAATTTGGCATTCAATTTATCCTGCATATAATTCACCAAAACACCATTATCAATTAAGGTAGTACATTGCGAAGGAGTGCCTTCATCATCAATAGTAATTGAACCACGTCTGTCTTTTAAGGTACCGTCATCTACTACGGTAACTCCTGGAGCAGCAACCTGTTCACCAATACGACCAGAAAATGCGGACAATCCCTTGCGATTAAAATCACCTTCTAATCCATGCCCTACTGCTTCATGTAACAAAACACCTGGCCAACCAGGGCCAAGTACAACTGGCATGGTTCCTGCTGGTGCAGGTCGAGCTTCCAAATTAATTAAGGCTTCACGTACCGCTTCACGGGCGTAGCTTAAAGCATTTTCTTTTTCGAGAAAATAAGAGTAAGCTACTCGACCACCGCCTCCAGAGCGGGCAGACTCTCTTCTTCCATGTTTATCCTCTACAATGACACTTACATTGATACTTACTAATGGTCTAACATCTGCGATCATCTGTCCGTGCATCCCTGCTACCATTACAACCTCATAACAGCCACTTAATGCAGCATTAACTTGAATTACGCGAGGATCAATCTTACGTGCTTCTTTATCGATTGCTTCTAATAAAGCAATTTTTTCTTGTTTACTCATACCTTCAATGGGATTTAAACCTTGATAACGACTTACAGCAGCACTTTTTACATGAATCGATTGAGTTGGCATAGAGCCAGTCAGTGCAATGGAGCGAGCAGCATCAGCTGCTCGTAACATTGACGGCAATAAAATATCATCACAATAGGCGAAGCCTGTTTTATCACCGCTAACTGCGCGAATCCCTACCCCTTTATCCAAAGAAAAGCTACCACTTTTCACTACTGAGTCTTCTAGGTACCAAGACTCATAATGACAGCTTTGAAAATAAAGATCTGCATCATCAATATGGTGATTCATCATGGTTTTAAATAATTTTTCAATCCCCGTCTCATCCAAAGCCGCGGGAGCCAATAAAACTTTTTTCGCTGTAATCAGTGCTTCTGTCATTTAATTACCTATAATAAAATATTTATCAAATTTAAACTGTATTAAGCAGACCTTATATCTATAAGTTTAATACATGATGGTCTAAACAAGGGAACTTTTGGCGTAAATCTTGCTGATTTTTTAAATCAATATCTGCAGTAACAAAACCAATCCCCGTTTTTTTTTGTCCAAGCACCTTACCCCAAGAATCAACAATCATGCTATGGCCATAGGTAGTTCGTCCGTTTTCATGTATCCCACCTTGATTTGCTGCCAAAACATAACACAGATTTTCAATAGCTCTTGCCCGCAATAAGATATCCCAGTGCACAAGGCCTGTTGCTGCTGTAAATGCGGAAGGAACAGTAAACAACTGAGCTCCTTGAAACATTAATTGCTGATAAAGTTCAGGGAAACGTAAATCATAACAAACAGTTAAACCTATTTTTCCAATTGGTGTATCGACAAGAGCAAGCTCATACCCACGCTCAATAGATGAGGATTCCAAGTAAGATTCATGCGGTGATACATGTACATCAAATAGATGAATTTTATCGTAACGCGCGGCACATTTACCTTGCTCATCATAAACAAGGCAACTGGCGCGAACTTTAGAGCCAGAACTTTTCAGAGGAATAGTTCCGGCAATTATCCATAAACCTAACTGCTTTGCTAATTGACTCATTTTTTGTTGAATTGGACCTTGGCCATAGATTTCCCCTATCTCCAATTTGTCCGTCTCATGTAGTCCCATAAATGCAAAATTTTCGGGCAAAAGAACAAGATCAGATTGAGCCTCTCGTGCTTGGAACACGATTTTTTCTACTTGTTGCAAGTTATCAGTGACTTTTGCTGAGGAAACCATTTGTACTACTGCTGCCCGCGCCATATAAATCCCCAATTTATGACATCAAACTGTCAAACTAATGCCTATTGTAGACATAGGATGCAATAATGTAAAACCTAACGAAACTAAGCGCTGCTTCTTTAGATCTATGCTATATACTTGAATTTATAGTTTATTTCACTTTATGGAGAGACAATTTTTTATTGTACCAGCCTATTCTCTAAATTTTGTCCAGCGCAAAATAGTCCGCTAAGTTCCGTGCTTTACTTAAAGAGTCTAAAATTTTATTTATAATATTAATGGAGTATTATTGAATTTAAAATAAAAATAATAGGTTTTAGACTTGAAATATGGGAAACTTACCCTTAGATATGCTAGACTAAATATATAGAAAAAGAGGAGATCTAAACAATGAACCGAAATAATGTCACTGTACTTACGCGACGTAATGAATCTGTACTCGCAAGCAACAAAGTATTGCGTAATACTTATCTGTTACTAAGCCTAACCTTCTTCTTCAGTGCGTTTATGGCCTTTATCTCCCTTACAAGTGGTGCTCGGCCGATGAATCCCCTACTTATGATAGTTGGCGTGTATGGGTTAATGTTTTTAACTCAAGCACTGCGCAATAGTGTTTGGGGCTTGGTAAGTGTTTTTGCTTTCACCGGATTTCTAGGTTATACACTAGGTCCAGTACTTAATTTTTATATCAGTAGTTTTACAAATGGGCCACAATTAATTGCTACTGCTTTAGGCGGTACGGGTATGATTTTCTTTGCATTATCAGGTTATGCACTAACTACTAAAAAAGACTTTAGTTTTCTTGGCGGATTTCTTTTTGTAGGTGTAATGGTTGCATTTTTAGCAATGATTGCAGGAATTTTCATTCATATTCCCGCATTACAACTCGCTATTTCTGCTGCCTTTATTCTTATTTCTTCTGGATTAATTTTGCTACAA
Organism: Legionella cincinnatiensis; assembly: GCF_900452415.1. Taxonomy (NCBI): domain Bacteria; kingdom Pseudomonadati; phylum Pseudomonadota; class Gammaproteobacteria; order Legionellales; family Legionellaceae; genus Legionella; species Legionella cincinnatiensis. The sequence goes on from NZ_UGNX01000001.1 coordinate 2,314,630, forward strand.
ACCAGTGAAATTATTCATGGAGGGGAAACAAATTATATTTCAGCTACAGTAGGTCTTTTCGTATCCATATACAACTTATTTGTAAGCTTGCTTAATATATTAAGCGCCTTTTCTGGCCGCGACTAGTTATCAGTCTCCTCTACCTAAATCCCGGTTGTTTATCGCCGGGATTTTTTTATCTGAATAGTGTATCTGGTGATGTAAGCGAATAATGACATAATTCATCCAATAGTCATTTTACTTATCCCCCAAAAATAGTTGATAATTTTCATGTTACTTTTTAAATACCCTAGTGCTCACGATATTTTTAATAAAATTATCAAATTGAACTTATATTAATATATATCGATCAAATTAAATCGTTTAGAAAAACTTATCGTATACTAATCCTTATGCTATAAGTTAGTGGAAAATATACGCATGGCTTGCCGAGGCGAAATCTCAGTAGTGATTAGTTGATGATCTTTTAATACGATGAAATTAGATGGTGATTTTTTTATAGTCTTAACATCTAATCTATTTAATAGGACACTATATGAAAAAAGTAATCACGTTTTGTTTTTTATAGAGTATGACAATGCTAGTCTATGCTCAAACCTGCCCAACAGTAAATGAGTGATTGGTGAAAAGAGGTGGATTATTATGTTGTTCCACCATCTTGCTCATGAGGAGATTAATTTTGTTTCCAAGTGGTTTTAGTCTTGAATAGATTTGGTAGCTCAGCAACTGTTTTCTTTACTGTTTGCTCTAAAATAAATAGATCCCTTATTTTTCGGTAATAAACACCCAATGGAACAGGATAGTTCGGGAAAGATAAAGAAGCCAATTGCATAGCAGCAACAAAATTACTTGGATCGTGCTGATAAAGCTTCTCATCAGCGGTTGAAACACAGACAAACTCATCGCCGTGTCTATGAAGTACTTTCTCTTTTTCTAAGCCGTATAACAAAGGTTGTCCCTCTTCTAATACTACTGTATTTTCAGCCCGATTATTTTTTACTGCAAACTCATCAAACGCACCATGATTAAATATATTACAATCCTGATAAATTTCTACAAAAGAACACCCTTGATGTTCATGTGCCTTCTTTAATATAGAACCTAGATGTTGCGGATCTTTATCTACTGCACGAGCAACAAAACTTGCACCGGCAGCTAAAGCTAAAGCAAGTGGATTCACAGGCTCATTTGTCACACCTTTAGGCGAAGTTTTAGTGACTTGTCCTTTTTGTGACGTGGGTGAAAATTGACCTTTAGTTAAACCATATACTTGATTATTAAATAACAGTATATTTACGTTCACGTTACGGCGCAAAATGTGAATTAAGTGATTGCCCCCAATACTTAAGGCATCACCATCACCAGTAATTACCCAAACACTTAAATCATCACGCATCGTTTTTAAACCAGTTGCTACTGCAGTAGCTCGACCATGAATAGTATGAAAGCCATAGGTATTCATGTAATAAGGCAATCTGGCTGCACAACCTATTCCGGAAATAAAAACGTGCTGTTCTGGAGACAAACCCAATTCAGGAAACATTTTTTGTAATGCCATCAAAATGGCATAATCGCCACAACCAGGACACCAGCGCACCTCAGTTGTATTAGTAAAATCGTCACGTTTTAAATTCTTATTCATAATGTGCTTCCGCTTTTAGAGTATTCACTAAATGACTAACAGTAAACGGCTGACCATTCACTTGGCTAATCACTTGCACATTCACCAAATAAGTCGCACGAAGAATTTGGCATAAATGGCCTGAATTTAATTCTGCAACAAATACCTTACTGTAATTTTTTAATAATTCACCTAAATCATTAGGCAAAGGATTTAGATAGCGTAAATGAATAAACGCAATGGCTAATCCTTGTTCTGAACACTGTAAAACCGTAGATTTTAAGCTACCATAAGTACTACCCCAACCAATTAATAAGATTGAAGCGTTAACCTCTCCTTCAATGATCAAAGGGTTATATTCACGGGCCATTCCATTAATTTTTTGCTGACGTAAATGAACCATTTTTTGATGATTCTCTGCATCATAGCTTACCCGTCCATCATCTCCTTGCTTTTCTAATCCACCTAATTGATGAATATAACCAGGTGTACCTGGTTTATTCCAGCTACGACTTAAAAACTCGTCGCGAATAAATGGTTTTGGAAAACGATTAAATTCGATTTTAGGGAGTTTTAATGATCCTATCTCGGGTATTTTCCAAGGTTCAGCAGCATTTGCTAAATAAGCATCAAGTAAAACAATCACTGGAGTCATATATTTAATCGCTAAATAAAATGCGTCCAAAACAGTATAAAAACAATCAGCAGCAGATTGAGCTGCTAAAACAGGCAATGGTGCCTCTCCATGACGCCCATATAGAGCTTGTCGTAAATCACTTTGACTTGTTTTTGTTGGTAATCCAGTGGAAACACCTGCGCGTTGTACATCAAGTACAACGATAGGTAATTCAGCTGCTACCGCCAATCCAAGACTTTCACTTTTTAAATCCAGTCCAGGTCCTGAAGTTGTAGTCAAAGCCAATCTACCCCCATAGGCAGCTCCAATACACGCACAAATCGCTGCAATTTCGTCCTCTGCTTGTAACAACTGCACTCCAAAATCAGTTAATCGTGCACATTCATGCAGGATCGCTGAAGAAGGTGTAATTGGATATCCAGAAACCAGCATGGGTACTTGTGTCGAAGTAGCAAGTGTTGCGAGAGCTAATCCTACCGCCTCAACCCCAGTGATTTGCCGATACTCTCCTGCCTCTCGACGTGCTTCACCTAACATATAATCACGCCGACTTAATTCCAAAGTCATAGCATAATTATACCCAGCCAATAAAGCCAACTGATTGGCTTGAGCAATTACGGGATTGGTTTTGAATTTTTTAGCAATAAATGCTTCACAAGCTGCTGTAGGTAAATCAAATAACCACAATACCAATCCTAAAACATAAAAATTTTTAGCTTTTATGGCTTGAGGTTTTGTTAATTCAAGAGCAGAAACAGCCTGTAATGTTTGAGTAATTAAAGGAAATGAAATAATCTGGTAGTGTTCAGAGCAATTATCAAGAAAGCTTTTATCGATACCTGCTTTTTGCCAATCTTTTTCCTGATAACTGTCCTCATTAATAATCAGTAAACCGCCCTGATTTAAATGTTGTAAAGAGTTTTTCAAAGCTGCAGGATTTAAAGCAACAAGCACATCAAGAGATTCACCCGCAGTAAAAATAGCATGTTCCGCCATTGCTAATTGAAAACCAGATACCCCAGCTACTGTCCCTGCCGGTGCCCTGATTTCTGCAGGAAAATCGGGTAAAGTTCGTACATCACGTCCAGTAAGTGCGGCACTAAGAGTCAATTGCTCACCAACCAATTGCACTCCATCGCCAGAATCCCCAGCAATCCGAATTACAATCACGTCAGTTAGTGACATAAAGTCTCGCTTCTTGCATTAATTGGCGCATGTGTCTTACTGCTTCTTTCATACCACAAAATAAAGCCCGAGCAATAATAGCATGGCCTATGTTAAGTTCATGTAACTCTTTTATAGCTGCAATAGGCTGCACATTATGATAGTTGAGTCCATGACCCGCATTGACAATGAGATTTAAGCTTGCTGCATATTCTGCGGCGCGCTTCATTCGCTCTAATTCATACTGCTGCTGCTCAACTCCTGTTGCGTCTGCATAACATCCTGTATGTAATTCAATTACAGGAGCACCTATTTCTGCAGCAGCCTTAATCTGTTCCAAATCAGGATCAATAAATAAAGATACCTCACTACCCATCACTTGCAAACGTTTTACTGCTTGTTCTACGATTTTCTGGTGAGTAATAATATCTAAGCCACCTTCTGTGGTTAACTCTTCTCGCTTTTCAGGAACTAAACACGTGTGTTCGGGAGAAATCTCTTCAGCAAAATGAAGCATCGCCTCAGTAACTGCTAATTCAAGATTCATCCGTGTTTGTAGCACTTGTCTAATTAACCGAACATCACGAGCTTGTATATGCCGTAAATCCTCTCTCATATGCAAGGTAATCCCATCTGCACCCGCTTCTTCTGCATCAATCGCAGCTTGAACAGGATCTGGATAACGAGTACCCCGTGCTTGACGTACAGTAGCTATATGATCAATATTAACACCCAATAATATCGGCTTGTTCATTCTACACCTTACATATCAAAATTAAGAGTATACGGCCCATCTGGAGTTAAAAACAAGTTGATTCAATATAAGCTGCACGCCTCTTAACGCGGTAACTTATTTAGCTTCAACAAAATACAAAGCTCGTGATTTAATCTCACGCCCTCCTATAAGATGATCTATGGCCTGACGCATAATTATTTTTGCTGATTTAAGATAAGCTGCTTCACCTAAATCATCTTGTGCCAATGCAAGAATATGCTCACCAGGGATGCCTCCACTATCGATCACAAATCCTTCGCCTGCAACAAATTGATAATATAAATCAGCAACAATTACATTTTCGGTTCTCGCTTCCTGCGTTAATGAAAAAGAATAGCCACAAGTGCGCAGCAAAGTCCATTCAAAGCGTCTTAGTAACGCCTCTAATACTAATCTATCTTTTGCTGAGACTAGGTTATTTAAAGTAAATAAATAAGCATCAAACAACATCGAGTCAGAATAATTAGGACTTAGAGCATAATAGAGAACTTCATTGATATATAAACCGGCAACAAGGGCATTACCTATAAGGGGCAATGTTGGTGAAATGCTTTCAATAGATTGTATGTAATATCGCTCATAACGCTCAGTAATATTTATCCATAAAGGAGTAAAAGCTTGTAAAAGCGCCTGTTTTTTAGGAGTACGACCTCCTTTATAAAGACATTGAACTACCCCAAACTCTCGCGTCAAAAAACTGACTCGGGCACTGGTGTCTCCAGACCATTGTTTGTGTAACACCCATGCCTCTACAGCCCTAATGGTCATAACCGAGTTGTTTTAGAATACGCTCGTCATCTGACCAGCCTGATTTCACCTTACACCAGCATTGGAGAAAAACCTTTTTGCCTAATAACTTTTCCATATCCATCCTGGCAGTTGTTGCTATTTCTTTTAACTTTTGTCCTTTATCACCAATAATCATGCGCTTATGATTATCTTTATCAACTAATATTAATGCATGAATGCGTACAAGAGTACCCTCGTCCTTAAACGCTTCAATATCTACAGTAACAGAATAAGGCAATTCTTGCCCACAGAAGCGGAATATTTTTTCACGTATAAGTTCTGCACATAAAAATTTTGTGGGTCGATCGGTTAATTGATCATCTGGAAACAAATGCGGTCCCTCAGGTAAATAAGCCTGTAATTTTGCTTGTAATTGATCAACCTGCATCCCTGTTTTTGCCGATATAGGAATAATTGCTGCAAACTCGTGTTTTGCATTCATTTCCTCCATCCATGGTAACAATTGATCTTTATCATCAATTTTATCCACTTTATTCACAACCAAGAGACTGGGTACTTTAGCTTGTTTCACCAAACTTAGAACATATTCGTCTTCTTCCTTCCAATGGGTGCCATCGACTAAAAAAGCGATTACATCTACATCACGTAATACACTAATCGCTGTTTTATTCATCATACGATTCATTGCTTTTTTGTTTCCTTGATGAATACCAGGTGTATCCACGTAAACAAATTGATAGTCTCCTTCAGTACATATACCTAAAATACTGTGCCGCGTGGTTTGAGGCTTTTTTGAGGTAATACTTACCTTTTGCTGCAAAATACAATTCAATAAGGTTGATTTGCCCACGTTAGGCCTACCAACTAAGGCGATATAGCCACAATAACTTGTCATTAATTAGATCCCTACTCGTATAACTACTCTGGTTGCCCTACCCCAACTATTTAGTAAAGAGGCGCGCTCTTTTAAATCTACATCCTACGACTCGCTCTAAGCAATCCTTTTCTCTCTCAGGGCTTGTCTGCAAAGTGTCAATCATAAAGAGAATAGCTATTCTGTTTATTTTTAAAACATTGTATCAGTGCCCCTATAAAATTTCTAGTTATACGGTTTGAGCCACTTGATATTTCACTAAAAAACCAAGTATCCTGTGCACTATGTGAACAACGGAAAGTTCTAATGCCTGATTTTGTAACAACAAATGGCCACACCCAAATTATCGTTCCCTTAACCATTATGCCCCATCGCCATCAGGCATTGCCTACTTTAACAGGCAGTCCTTTTAGCTATGAAGCAGGAACAGTGTTATACGGCCATTATAATATGGAATATCTTCTCCCTGGAGGTGACATACTTCGTTTAATTGCCAACCATAATCAAAAAACTGTACAGCTTATGTTATTCACCCATCAACCGGACTTAATTCAACTTCTTCCGGGTGATCGCCCTTCTTCGTTAGTAGCAAATGTAATAAGTAAAATTCATCGCTACCGGATACGATCTACAAGTTACAACCAACCCCTGACGCAGCTACAAGAACAAAAATTACAACTGGCTAACGAATGCATTGCTTCCTTAAAAAAATTGTTAAAAAAAGAACGGCGATTGCACAACCAGGATCACGAAGGCCACGAAGCATTAAGAAGAAAAGTAATTGAAATTGTAGGGCATTGCTCCGATCAAAATCGCTTGTTGGCGACCTCGCCCTTGATATCAGAAGGATTTCTAGGCAACCTTCTTTATGAGGCTCATAAAACAGCACAACATTATTCCTTCAATCGTGTCTATTCAGTGTCACGGCAAGATCAAATGGATTTTAGTAAAATAATAAAAAATTCCGCGATACAACAAGAATTACCCTGCCTTGTTTGGGATAGTGAACTCCACATAGGTCATAATAACAAAGACTTGGATGATGCTCTAAGAGTCATTTGTGATTACTATAAATTACCTCCTGCAACCAATTTAAGTAATGTTCCAGCAAACAGATTTGCACAACTTACAACATTTTTCAGTAAATTATGGGATGATGGTCATGATTGGATCAATTACTTGGCTATGGATGCTAAACCTGAGCATAAAACAGAAGTACAACAACGCCTAGATGGGGTTACTATAACGCAGATAAGCCCCTACTATCGATTACAAGGATTTCCACAACAAGGTTATCCTGATTTAAAAAGCCTAATTTACAAACTCACCAGCATTTCCAGCGCACCAATTCTTGCAAAAAACAGCAAACATGCAAAAAAAATAATCAGTCAACATCCTCATGGCAGCTGGGCAATTATTCCAAACAAAGAACTTATTCTGATAAGACTAGAAAACAAAGTGGTGGAATTGCGCTATTTTGTTCACGATAACCTTTTCTACCCATTACCCGAGGGACAAGATCTATATACTCTGGGACAAATTAGTAAACGCCATCTCTATTTACCTGAGCGGGCAAGTCTAAAGCTCAAGGCATTTATTTCACGTATCCCAGGATTTTTCAATAAATTTTACAAAAGTATGCACCGATTTATTGTTCATGATTTACAGGATGATTTTTTCAATCATATTCATGAAACACATACCCAAAAACCGATGAAACACAATTCAGACGAACTCAAGAAGCAAAGGGTTAACATACGAAACTCTCTCATTTTGGCCCTTGAAAATAAAGGATTTTTAACCACTGGCCAAACTTTGGAAGAGTTTATTAAGGAGCAAATTAGCAAAAGTCCCTATATAATTGCCCGCCCCAATCATCCCCCCAGCCCTCATCCCTATGATAATCCTGTACATCGGGTTTTAGGAGTAATACGCCATGCTGCAGGTTTTTTTATAGATATCAGCGAACAAAATCCTTTAATCGGTACTTTAGCAATGGCAGCCTATGCCTATGGCGGCGGCGCGGTACTTGCTCCTGAATTACTCAAATCAATTTTAACCAAACTCCATTTACACGGTTTAATTGCAGGTATTGAACCCACCCAAAAGTTAGCCCGTTGGATGAGTCATGGAACCATTTCCGAAGCCATTTCGGCATCAGCAATCTACTGGCAAACTACGGTAGCAGGAGGTAATCTCGATAAATTTTTTGTTGAAGCAATCAGTATACTCAAAGAAGATCCTGGAGAGGTTGCGATTATTGCATCCTTAGCTCTTGGCTTAGGATATAGTTTGACCAAACTTATACCCTCCTTAGGAGAAGAAATGGGCGATTTTCCCTATACCAACTATGCAGCTTTAGGTGGAAAAGGAGGTGCTGCTCTATATGATACAATTATGCATCCAGGAAATGATTGGTTTCTTGGTACCTGTAAATGGTTATGCAAAGGCTTTGTTACTTTAGGTAAATTATGCATTGCTCCTTTTTTTGAAGGCTATTATTATGGTTTGGATAATGGTTTTCTTAATGGATGGAGAAAAAGCGGAGTTCTTCTTAAGAGCTTAAGTAAACAAATATTAGCAGCCAGTATTGATTTTGTCTTAGCCTTATTGACTATTCCACTACTCGAGTTAAGTGCTCTTTTGATTCACGTGCCATTTCGGGGTATTACTAATTTATGTACAAAAATTCTTGCTATTCTTGGCAATGTTAGTGCATCTGGTGAATTATTAATCTCTTTTTCTGCAAGAGAGCCCTCAGAAAACTTAATTGCTAATTTCAGATTTTCACCACTTTACGGTTTTACCTCGCCTTTTGGACATTTTTCAGATAATCCATTGGTCAATATTAGTATCAATATTATTCGTGCGCTCTATTTACCACCGTTACAATTAATTAAAAACTTAATTGTGTTACCTATTCTTGATGTTATTTCTTTCTCCACTCGATTATTTCTTACTGTTCTAGACCCCATAACTCGAATAATTACCTATGCTTTAGGCAGCGTATTAATTACAATAGGTGAAGCTTGGGATAATTCGTTTGGTATATTATTTACAGCAAGTTCAAAAGGAATGGTCTCTGCATGTAATTGGATAGACAATAAGGCAGGCTCAGTAAAACAAACTGCATTATCATTCATTGAAAATCAAAGGGGTCAATTATATCACTGGGCTTTTGCGCAAGAAGATCTTAAATTACACACTACCTTGGATGATGCAAAATATTATTCCAGCGATCCTAGACGCTACGAACTAATTCCTCATTCAAACAGTCATTGCTTATTAAATGCATTATTAAATACCCATAATGAGGCCTCGTTTAAAGATGAATGCCATCATACTCCCTCTCATTATCAAAGATTATTCGCAATAAAAAAATCGAGTAGGGAACAAATCACTAACTCTCAAAATCAATCAGTTAACAGTTGTACTTAGGGTGTTATTCTCAGGAAACACCGCAGAGGGCTCATGTTTTATCGAGCAATATTGTGTATAATTAGATCAAGATGATGTGAATAGGATATAAAACTTATGACAACCGAACTTTTAGAAATCGCTTCTGAAGCTCCTCAGCTTACACCATTGGAACTAGAAACCATCAATCAAAAATTGGATAACGCGATACAATTAAAACAAGACTCTGGTGAGCTTCAATTAAAGCAAGATACTAGTGAACTTCGATTGTCTTCCTCAGAAAGTGATATGGATCCTAATCCTTCAAGTATCGATCTTAGTAAATATGGCTTAAAAAATCCTGAGGATATAAAGATTTTTTTATTAACGCCCGCAGGCGAAACAGTAATTCATGAAATTGGTACCGAAATATCTCTTGACCGGGCCCGCGAAGAAGAACTGCAATTTGAAATCCAGCAGCAAATTTTAGAGCAGGAGCGGATAAGAGCTTTTTTATTTCATTGGCTATTAGAAGAAGAAGCTGAAGCCCAAAAAATCCAAGACGAAATAATCATGGAGCAACAGGAAAAGGTTCTTAATAAAAACGAACATACCCCCTCAACCCAGCCTTCTAAACCTAAATCGGATTTTAATACTACATTAAGAGGTTATGATAGTTCTATAGACAAACTTTCAAAAGAACAACGCGCGCTTAGTGAACGTATAGAAAAGTTAGAAAAGGAACAACAATTACTTGTCGAAAAATATGATGATTATGAAAAAAGTCTTGATGATTTTTATGAGTCCTCTCATTTATATACCAATGAAGAACAAATCAATGAAGATGTCGCTAAACTTACTAAAGAAAAAGATGAGATTAATGAAACAATTAATGTTACAGATGACCCGCAGGAAAAACACCAATTAGAACATAAGTTAAAAAAATGCGACCACAAAATAAGAAACCTGGAAGATATACGATCTGTTCTAAAAGGTGAAAAACGATTTGCTGATGCGAATGGACGTTTTGAGGATGAAAATGGTAACCCAATTACCTTCAAAAACGCAGCTTTTGTTCTTTCTAAAAATCAAAAGATAGAAAAAGAACACGATAAATGTTATCTCCTGGAAGAAGGACAAACATTAAGTGCGATGAATGAAGAGGAAAAAACTAAATCTCACCAAATGTATACCCATGCAAAAAAAGATCTCCAAATTGTTAGGCATGGCCTACATGATGCCAAAAAGGAGGAATTACAATTAAATGCATTGCAACTCGCAAGAGATAAAGCAGAACACAGAATGCTCCAAAATCAAATTAATTTGATGCACGCAGCTAGGGCAAAGTTAATACAACAGGCATTAACCCCAAACACTCATTTAAATGTTCCTCAATCAACCATGACCCCACAAAAAGTAGCATCAATTAATCATCCTACTGCGGTATCTAAGCCCTCACCAAAACCAGCACGACCTATGCAAGAAGTGTTTGGTGATTTTGTAAAGAACGCTCCAAAACCTATGACCTGGGGTATGTTATTTAAATTTGTAGAAGAAATTCCTAATCCCAAAGCGAGAAATGATGCAAATAAAGTTTTAGTCGATCAGTATCAAAAAGAGAAAGATCAGGAACTGGATCAAGATCCTAAAAATACCAAACAGAAAGAAAATTTAGCAGATATATTGAAACACCCAGAAAAATTTAAAGCATGGTTAAAAAACACATTAAGCGCAGCGCCTGTCCCTGATGCAACAATGCAAGATCTATTGAAAAATATGGCTACTAACTCACAAAACCCATATGATCCTGACGTAACCTCATTAAAGAGTCCATTAGAATTACAACAAGACCCCCAACAAGAGCAGAGCAACACTCCTATGAAGCAATAAAAATCATGTAGCCTAGAGAATACAAAAACAACGTCTAGGCTACAACGCATTTATGGCTCAGAAAATTTCCTTATTATTTATAAAACAAAGAAATATTATTAATTTATTTGAATAAGAATAACAATATACTTGCCATTACAAGCTAACTCTTCTAACATTGGGTTTTGCGTCTTAACCAATATGAATATTGTTTACTAAAAATATAATTATCGGCGGAATTTACCATGATCTTAGATAAATTACTGGGCAATCAATCTGTAATCATATCACTAGATGTAGACAATTTTTTATTTGAAAGGTTAGAACAAATTCGAGAAGCTGGATTCAGTTTAGTAGAAATTAACTCTACAGATCAAAAACTATTGGAACAGGCAATCAAACATTGTCCATCGATTAGAATTGGTGCTGGTAATATTATTGATACGCAACAATTGGAAAACTGTTATCAGGCTGGCGTACACTTTGCGACCAGCCCTGGTTATTTACCCGCGATAGCACAAACAGCAAATGTTTATTCAATGAATTATTTACCTGGAGTTGCAACTATTTCCGAAGCGATGGCGGCGATGAGCCTGGGATATATGCATGTTCGCCCTTTTCCTGCCGATCTGACTTTTTGCACACTTTTAAATAAATGCCTTCCCAACTTAAGATTATTCCCTGCTGAAATTGAATGGGAAGAAGCAGAACATTTCTTAAACTTACCTGCTGTAGCGGCAGTAAGTATTCATAATCCCGATGCCAAACAACTAAGTGCGCTTACAACAAATATTTTAGCATAAAAAGTATTATTTAAATCTAGAGTTCAACATGGTGCGCATAGCCAATTGATTGGTACGCATCAATTATTAATGACACTTGGAAATGACGGATACATTTGTTTGTTGATGTTTCGTTTGAAGTTCACGGCTGATATTAGAGATCTTATTTTCATTAATTATCAGAGGTAAAAAGGCTTAACCCACTGGCTGTACTAACCCAATTTACTAAATTATCAACAAAAATACGGATAAGTCGTTCGTCAGCACGCTTTTTTAGAAAATGACAATAGAAATCAATCGTGGGTGTATAATTAGCTAGTCTTAATGGAATAAGATTAGGGTTCAATAATCTTTCAAAAATAATACACCAGCCCATTCCATATTCCACAAGAGCAATATTATTATAAATAATGTTGGCTTCAGCTCTTATTTTCAGGGTCAATTTTTGTTTTTCGACTTCTTTATCGATAATTTTACGTATCATAAAGTTTTTTTCCATAAGTATGGCATCAAATTCTGCCAATTCAGCCAAGGATAATTCTTCTTTAATCTTTGCCAATGGATGTGATGGCCCTACTACAAATATAAGTTTTTCACTCCACAATCGAATGGATTTAGTTTCAGGGGTATTGTCCACAAATGGTGAAATAATAAGATCATTGCCCCCTTCCTTTAAACTATGAACTACGTCTTTATCAGCTGTAAGATTAGTGTTAATAAAGTAATTTAAGCCTAGAGAACTCATATAAATCATCATAGGAGGAACAATAGTTTTTGCTACATATGCGGTGGTACCAAGGTTCAGTAACATTTGTGGTTGGTTTACATTTTTTCCTGTATTTTTAAGCAATTCAGTATTAAGGTGCATCATTTGGCGGACATAAGGCAATAATTGCTTTCCCTTCTCCGTCAGCTCGGTTCTTAATCCAGAAGAAATAAAAAGCTGGGTATTCCATTCCGATTCAAGTTTTTTAATCCTTTTACTTAAAGCAGGTTGAGTAATATGTAGCTTTTTAGCTGCTAACGAGATGGAATGAAGTTCTACAACTGCTAGAAAGGATTGCAGGTCGGTAATGTTCATTTATTTAAACATCCTTTACGATACGCTTAAATTAATACTAGGCCAATTTTGATTGCCGCACAAAAAATATACATAAATTGGTTATAACTAATAAAAATAAGTAATAGCATTCTAATTCCACCATAATGTTATGCTGTCATAATATGTTTAATATTTACACATTAAGGTAGAATTATGACAATAGTAGAATTATTATCTCATTTCAATAATAAAGAGCCTAAGAATCTAACTCCAGAAATAGCCCATAATATTGCTCAAGTAAAAGAAATATGTGACCACGAGTTTTATAATCAGTCTTTTTATGGTAACAGTGCGTTAAATCGGCTCATGCTTTTGAATGAAAAGATAGCTAATCTTCTTACTCCAGAAGTTATCGAGTATTTATTTACTAATGAACCAACGGAGGAGAGTAAAATATTCCGTAATTCAAGCGGTATGATTGCTCTTAAAGATGCTATTTTTCATGGCCTTAATGACGGTTTAATGGTCATTAAATTCATGACCAACAATGAACAACAATTTGGACCCGAGCAATACGAAGCTCAAAAAGCAAATTATGATAAAAATACTACTCGAATCGTAGAAAATATTAAAATTGCGGCGGGTATTACTGAAAATATTGTGGATAACAGCTCTAATGAAATATCACTTATTGACAAATTTGATCATATTGTTGCCACTATTGATAACATAAAAAAAGCTGATAAATCAGATAAATTACTTTATGTTCCTGGATATACTTCTCGAAGTATGCGTAGTCAGGTCAAGGGCGGTTTCAGCCATCTTTGTTCAGCTTTGGAAATTGAATTTGATCCTGAGTTTAACGAAGTAAAAAATGAAACTTTGGATTCTTTATGTGAGAAATTTCTTAATAGTCCTAATGCAATGCTAGAAGGGACAGTTATCCATCTATTTTATGATCGTGCTCACATAGAAGCGGCGCTAGAACAAGATACCGTCATAACCATCGGCAAAGTTGATTATCATTATCAAGATATTTTCAGGACTATGGTGAACAAAATCACCTCAGCTCCCGAAAAATATCCTGCTTGTGCCAAAGAGCAATTTGATTTACGTTTTACTCTGGTTATGAATGATTTGGAAAAACGTAAAAAAGAATTTGAGCCTGATTCATTGATAATTAGCTTGGATGCTAAAATTCAGTTTTTAAATCTTTTACATGAGATTAAGAATAAAGCTACAGCATTTAAGAATAATAATCAACCCGAAGCAGCCAAAGTAGCTTCTCAGCTGCATACTCGATTATTTACAGCAAGCATGGAGTACTTTAAGGCTCAATATGTGACACAAAAAAACTATAAGATATTTAACGAGCTCTGTACTAATGCCATTGATGAAGCAAGGCCAGTATTGGAAAAGCATCGTGGATGGAAAGATTTCTTTGCCAAACTCATAGTGGGAATCGCAACTTTGGGGATTGTACCCGCGGCTTTGGCAATAAAAAGCAAGATACAAACAGGAAGTTTTTCATTTAGGCTGTTAAAGACTGCAAGTCAAAAACAATTGGATTGTATCGAAGAACAGGCTCAAATATTAGAACCGATACACGCAATGTCTATGAATTAAACTCATCCTCATAGAGTGAGCCCCATCCCTATCTTGTTACACAGATAGGGATATCTTTTGCTACGAATACATCTAAGTTCTAATTATTTTTTATTTATTAACATATCCAAAACAAAAAGTCCGGCACCAATACAAATAGCGCTATCTGCTATATTAAAGGTAGCAAAATGATGGTGCTTATAATAAAGATCGATGAAATCAATCACATAGCCATGAAGGGCTCTATCAAATAAATTACCAATAGCGCCCCCTAAAATAAGGCTAATACCTGCGGAAAGTAAACAGGTTTGATTTTCAGCCTTATACAACCAAACAGCAAGAATAATACTTACAATAAAACTAAAGACTGCAAAAAACCATCTATGCCAATCTCCTGCGCCACTTAAAAAACTAAAAGCAGCGCCGGTATTATAAGCCAAAGTAAGATTAAACATTGGGAAAACAGGCAATGGATGGTATGGAGTTAAAAATATGCTAACTAAGTATTTGCTTAGCTGATCACAAACGATTACAGCTAAGCTCAGCATAAACCAATACCATTTTTTCATATAAATTGCCTCGTTTCCTCTTGGCCCTGAATGTTTCCTACACAGCGTAAACATAAATCGGGATGGTGCTCATTTTGGCCTACATCAGAACGCCTATGCCAACAGCGAGCACATTTTTCATACTGACTTGCTGCAACTGCAATAGAAATGCCATATTCAGTAGTTGCCAATCCAGCCGGAGCTAAATGTATAGGATGTACTTTTGCTTCCGAAGTAATTAATAAAAAACGCAACTCTTCACCCAAACGAGTTAATTTAGGTAAGGCTGTATTGTCTGCATATAAAGTAACTTCTGCAGCCAAAGCAGAACCAATCTCACCTTTTTGTCGTGTTTCTTCTAGGGCTTTATTTACTTCATCACGGATAAAATGCAACTCTTCCCAATTCTTCATATTTACTGAATCAACTTTAGGCCATGCCTCATACCAAAGCTCAGTAAAGATTGATTCTTGTTTATAACCCGGTATATAACGACCAATTTCTTCAGCAGTAAAGGATAATATCGGTGCTAACCAAAGAGTAAATGCTCTGATCATATGATACATAGCTGTTTGACAAGAGCGCCTGGCTCTGCTGTGTTTTGCCGAGGTATATTGTCTGTCTTTAATCAAATCAAGATAAAAACTGCCCATGTCAACGGCACAAAAATTATGAATCTTTTGGTAAATAATATGAAATTGATAATTATCATAAGCTTCAATAATTTCCTCTTGAAGTAGCTGACAACGCCTTAAAGCCCATTTGTCGAGCTCCAAAAGATCGTTTGCTTCTACACAATCTTTAGCAGGATCAAAATCGAATAAATTAGCTAATAAAAAGCGAGCCGTATTACGAATACGTCGATAAGCATCTGCATTACGCTTTATAATTTCATCTGAAATACTGACTTCATGACGATAATCCGTAGATGCTACCCATAAACGCAAAATATCGGCCCCATACTGATTAACGAGCTGATCTAACGCTACATAATTTCCTTTGGATTTCGATAATTTCTTACCTTCTGCATCTACAGTGTAACCGTGTGTTAATACAGTCTTATAGGGCGCTACATCATACATCGCCACCGAAGTAGTTAATGAAGAATTAAACCAACCGCGATGTTGATCAGAACCTTCAAAATAAATATCTGCAGGAAAAGCCAAATCTATATTTTGTTGCAATACACAGAAATGAGTAACACCTGAATCGAACCATACATCCATAGTATCAGTGATCTTTTCGTAAAACTCCGCATCATTGCCCAATAATTCTTTAGCATCCAACTCAAACCAAACATCAATTCCCGATTTTTCAATAAGTAAAGCAACTTTTTCAATCAATTCAAGCGTATCAGGATGCAATTCACGTGTTTTATGGTGTACAAATAAGGGCATAGGAGTTCCCCAAGCTCTTTGTCTTGAAATACACCAATCAGGCCTGTTTTCAACCATATTATAAATGCGTGCCTTCCCCCAATCAGGGACCCAATTGACCTTGTCAATTTCTCTGATAATGTTTTGTCTTAATTGACTTTTATCCATAGAAATGAACCATTGCGGTGTAGCCAGAAAAATCATCGGAGATTTATGCCGCCAACAATGAGGATAACTGTGTTTAATGCTCTCCTTCGCGAAAAGAACACCTTTTTCTGCTAAAGCTGATAAAATACGCTCATTAGCCTTGAGCACATGAAGTCCAGCAAATAGCGGAACATCTTCTGCAAAACAACCATTTGTTTTAACTGGATTTACTAAAGGTAAATTGTAGGCTTTACCAACTAAGTAATCATCGGGGCCATGAGCAGGCGCAGTGTGTACACTTCCAGTACCCGATTCAGTAGTAACATGCTCACCTAAAACTACAGGAACGATACGCTCGTATAGTGGATGATTTAGTTTTAAATGCTCAAAAACACTTCCTTTTGCAGAACCAAGAATCGTGTATTGGCTTATGCCATAACGCGCCATAGCGGATTCAACTAAATCTGTAGCAAGAATCAAATAAGACTCACCACCATCTACTAAAGAATAATCGATTGCTGGATGCAAACACACTGCTTCATTAGCAGGTAAAGTCCAAGGAGTAGTTGTCCAAATAGGAAGAATAACGGGTTTAACTTCTAATTTTAATTGAAAAGAATGAATAAATTCTGCAGAATTTACGGCAAAAAAAGCAACATCTATAGATGGCGAAACCTTCTCATCATAATCAACCTCTGCTTCAGCCAGCGCCGAACCGCAGTCAATACACCAATGTACTGGCTTGAAACCTTGCTGTAAATGACCATTTTTGATCATCAAACCTAAAGCACGGACTATATTGGCTTCATAACGAAAATCCATAGTAACATACGGATTATACCAATCACCAAAAACACCAAGCCGTTGAAACTCATCACGTTGAATATCAATTTGGCTCGCAGCATATTCACGGCATTTTGCACGAAAATCGCGAGCAGATACTTTATCTCCAACTCGACCTATTTTTTTTTCTACATTGAGTTCTATAGGTAACCCATGACAGTCCCAGCCAGGAACAAACGGCGCATCATATCCACTTAATGATTTGGATTTAACAATAATATCTTTAAGAATTTTATTTAACGCATGTCCGCAATGCAAATGGCCGTTCGCATAAGGAGGTCCATCATGTAAAATGAATTTTTTATTTCCTACTCGAGCTTTACGAATTTTTTCATAAACTTTTTTTGCTTTCCAATCAGCTAAGACTTCTGGCTCTCGAGTTGCCAAGCTAGCTTTCATTGGAAATGAAGTATTAGGAAGATTTAATGTATCTTTATATTCAGCCATAAGAGTTCACTCTGCGAAATCGTTAATTTTATAGTAATTATTTACCTGGAATTATGGAACAGCTGACCGCTCACTAAAGTTTTGTAGTGAATAGCTATAAGTCCCTAGATATGTTTTAGCTGCTTTAATATCCTCATGAATCTGCGCGAGCAAAGCATCCACTGCAGTGAATTTAACCTCATCTCGCAATTTGTGCAAGAAAAACACTTGCATTAACTCACCATAGATCGATTGATCAAAATCAAACAAATGAACTTCTAGAATATTTTTACTACCATCTACTGTAGGACGACATCCCACATTTGCGACTCCATATACCATTTTAGAGACAACACGAACTTGAACAACAAATACTCCATGCAAGGGCAAAGAGCAGCGATGAAGAGCAAGATTTGCTGTAGGAATACCCCACTGACGCCCGCGTCCATCTCCATGCAGTATACGCCCACAAATACTGTAAACTCTGCCAAGATATTTTGCCGCCGTATTCAAATCACCTTTCTGTAAAGCACTTCTAATTTTTGTTGAACTAATTCGGTCTTCATTAATACAAAAATTAGAATAAATTGCGACATCGCAGGCATATTCTTTACTGAGTTCTTTGAGTAGAGCAATGTCGCCTTCTCTATTTTTACCAAAACGAAAATCCTCACCTACAAGAAGATGTTTCACATTTAACATAGAAAACAAATAATCCCGAGCAAAACATTCTGCAGATGTTTGTGCCAGATCATTATTAAACTTAAAGCAATAAATATAATCAATCTGGCAACAGCGTAATACCTCTAGCTTTTCTCTTAAACTTGAAAGTCTTGCTGGTGCTTTCTCTTTCTGGAAATACTCCCTAGGCTGTGGTTCAAATAGAACAACAACCAAAGGCAATTTTAAATGATTTGCCTTAGCTCTTAAAGTTTTGATAAGACTTTGATGACCTAAGTGCACCCCATCAAAATTACCTATAGTTGCTACCACACCTTTGTTAAAAGCAGAAAAATGTTGAACGCCACGCAACAATTTCATAAGTAGATTCATCATATAAATCGGAATTTAATAGTATACCGGTTTTCTAGTCTCTTGAGAAATACAATGAAGGGCAAACGTTAATTAAGAAAAATTAGAATCTAATGAAACTAAGGATCTCCCATGACTTAAGAAATCCCTAGTTCAAATAATAACGCACTTATTAATGAGTTTGTTTCTCTGGAAGAACAGCGCGAACAATTAATACATCACACTCAGCACCATGCAAAATAGAGTTTGCTGTCGATCCTAATAGTAAAGAAAGACCGTGTTTTCCATGACTCCCTGTAACTATTAAATCAATATTTCGCTCTTGTGCTACTCTTAATATTTCATTTTTGGTAGAACCAAACTCTATGAATCTATGTTTTGCATCTACTCCTAATTTTTCGCCTAATTCATTAAGCTCTTTTTCAGCTTGCTCCCGGATAGACATTTCAACTTCTGCAAATCCAGCAAAACCAGGATAAGCATAAGCAGGAATAGGCTCTACGACATGGACCAGTATTAAATCAGCCCCATTTTCGTCAGCAATTTTTTTTGCCTTATGTGCGGCTATAATACCAACCTCATCAAAGTCAGTAGCAAACAATACCCTCTTATACATCATTTTCTCCTTAAAATTCTTATACTATTTAAAGACTAGCAGATTTAAAACTAATTGCATTATAAATGGAGACTTAGCGAGAGTACATGATTCAAGTTTTATTTTCTTAACTGATTTAAATCAATCGATATTTTTATTTTTTAATCGAATATGTTCTTCAGCCTTAGCTATTGCCTTGCGAATCGCCTGAGCCTCTTCTGATTGTGATGGCACTATATTTAACAAACGTTGCCAATAATCTATTGCATCTTCGTACGCATGACTGGTAAATGCATCCATGGCGAGCATAGATAATGCATCAGGTTGATTCGGGTTGAGCTTTAATAGCCGACTAAAGATTTCTGTAGTTTGTTCAGTAAATTGATAATTATTGAGCACCCATAAACTATGGGCATAATTCACCGCATACTGTTCATCTGTTGGATCAAATTGATACGCTTTTGCAAAAGCATTGACCGCATTTTGTTTTTCATTTTGGCTACTGTATAAACGGCCCAAAAGATACCAACCCTTAGCGCTTTTTGGATTGTCATCTAATTTTGCACGTAATTTATCAATTAACTCTTGTGGGTTCTTAATGTTTTTAAGTACTTCATTCGCTTTTTTTTGCGAGTCAAGGAGATGAACATATTGTTGCCATGAACCAAAATCCCCCCAATAAAAATAACCTAAGAAGGCGATTACAAAAACAATTGGAATCAGTAAGAAACCAGCAAGGAAACGACGCCTCAACGGATAAATTATAAAAATACTTGCTAGTACAGTTAGTCCAAACAGTAAACTCAGTAACCACCACTCATTCATAATAACTCACTTTATAATATCCTGGGCAAGCGAAACATAGGTACACTCACGAGCAAGTTACACTTGCTTATTCTCACGAGTCACTAAGCAAGTGCGCCAAAAAATAATAAACCCTAGCAATAAAAATAAAAAAGGACCATACCATAATAAAAGGGTAATTGATTTCACTGGTGGCTTGAATAAAATAAAATCACCATAGCGTGCTGTCATATAATCACTGATTTCGCTATCACTTTTACCCTCTTTAACCATTTGGTAAACTTGATCACGTAAGTCTTTAGCTAATTCTGCATGGGAGTCTGCTAAGTCTTGATTTTGACACACCAAACACCGCAAATCTTTTAAAAGATGATTAAATTGAGCTTCTTTTTTTGCTGAATCAAAAGGATAACTACTGTTTGCCCAAGTATATGAACCTAAAAAAAGAAAGAGGCTCCAAAAAATAAGTTTCATAAGAAGTTTATTCATCAAGCCAGCTCCAGTTGCTTCATTAAGGGAGCAATTTCTTTTAACCAAATTTCTTGGGTTATAATACCAGCATGGCGATAACGAATAACTCCGTTTTTATCAATCACAAAAGTTTCGGGTGCTCCATAAACACCTAAATCAATAGCAACTTTTCCTTTTCTATCTTGAAAGACTTCCTTATAAGGATTCCCCCATTGTGACAACCATTGCAATGCAGCAGCTGATTTGTCTTTGTAATTTAACCCGTAAATGGGTATTCCTTGACGTGCTAATTGCAACATAAAAACCTGTTCATCCACACAAGCAGCACACCAACTTGCCCAAACATTTAACAAAACCACGTGATCGCGAAGTTGACTGGAATTAAAGAAAAGCTTTGGATTTTGCAATTGAGGTAAGTGAAAATCAGGTAAGGTTTTCCCGATCTGGGTAGAAGGCAATTCATGGGGATTAAGAGATAATCCTCGCCAAAGAAAAACACTTAGCAGTAAAAAAAGAAAGATAGGAATCGCTTTCCAACACATTTTTCTCATGTGCTAAGCTCCTCAGTGCCTACTATTGCTGAACGCCGTATTTGATAATATCGTTTATCGGTTAGGGCAAGAAAACCACCAGCTAAAATCATAAAACCACCAAACCAAATCCAACGAATAAAAGGTTTATAATAGAGTCTTACAGACCATGAGTCATTGGCTAAAGGCTCTCCTAAAGCCACATAAATATCCCTAAATGGCGTAACATCAATTGCAGACTCTGTCATAGCCATTTGACCTACAGTATAAAGTCTTTTTTCAGGATAAATAACTCTCGCTTTGTCCTTATAGCTTATTTTAAATTGAGCCCTGGTGCCTTTGTAATTTGGGCCAGAAAGCGGCTCTTGGTGCATAAACTCTATAGAGTAACCACGCAAATATGCTTTTTTTCCTGGCGCCATCTGCACATCATCTTCTACTCCATAAGCAGTAGAAACTGCAATACCAATCACCGTAGCGGCAACACCCAAATGCGCCACAACCATACCCCAGTACGCTTGTCCTACATGAGATAAACCACGTTCGGTGACTCGTTTATATGCTGCCTGAGCAGTGCTTAAAATCACCCAAAAAGACAAACACAATCCCATAAAGGCTGAAGTATCAAACTCTCTAGTAACCATTAATAAAATAAATGGGAGCAATAAACTCAGCGCAGCCGTTCCCCAAAATTTTTTTAATACTAGCCGCCAATTATCTTTATTCCATTTTAAATGAATACCAACTCCCATTAAGAACAACATAGGAACCATCAAGGGAACAAATACAGAATTAAAATAAGGAGCACCTACAGATAATTTACCTAATCCTAAACCCTCGATAAGAAGTGGGTAAACGGTGCCCATTAAAACAGTCAGCATAATAACCACTAAAAAAACATTATTTAATAACAAAGCACTTTCCCGAGAAAAAGGGCTTGGATTCTTTTCTGAATGTAGTGTTTGTGCTCTAAAAAGAAATAATACCAAAGAACCACCAATAACAAAGAGTAAAAACCCTAAAATATATAATCCCCGTTGGGGATCAACAGCAAATGCATGCACCGAAGTTAGAACACCTGAGCGAACTAAAAAAGTACCAATTAAGCTTAAAGAAAAAGCGGCAATAGCAAGTAACATAGTCCACGCTTTAAATTGTTGTCGTTGTTCTGTCACTGCAAGAGAATGCAATAAAGCTGTGCCCACTAACCAAGGCATAAATGAAGCATTTTCAACAGGATCCCAAAACCACCATCCCCCCCAACCTAACTCACGATAAGCCCACCAACTTCCTAACGTAATCCCAGCGGTTAAACAGCACCATGCAGCCAGCGTCCAGGGTCTTGTCCATTTTGACCAACTGGCCTCTACTTTGCCAGCCCAAAGTGCAGCAATTGCAAAAGCAAAAGCCACAGAAAAGCCAACATACCCCATATACAACATAGGGGGATGAAATAAAAAACCGGGATCTTGTAATAAGGGGTTTAAATCACGCCCTTGTGTATTTAACACTTGAAATTGGCGTAAAAAAGGATTGGATGTAGTCAATAAAAAAAGAATAAATCCAATACTTAGCCAACCTAAAACAACCAAAACCCGTGTACGCATTTTCCTGTCAAGACCAGAACTAAAAAAAGCGACCAGCAACGTCCAAAAACTAAGAATTGAAACCCACAATAGCATGGAGCCTTCATGTCCTCCCCACACTGCGCAGACTTTATAAAACCAAGGTAAGGAAAGACTAGAGTTACTCACCACATAAATTACTGAAAAATCATCCTGTAAAAAACACAGGGTAAGCAATAAATAAGACAAGGCAATAAAGAAAAATTGCCAAACTGCATATATCGGAGCGGCATTCATCCAGTCATTACGATTCAATTGTATCCCAGCTAAAGGAATCACAGCTAACATGATGGAAAAAATCAAAGCCAAAATTAAAGAAAACAGTCCTATTTCTGCAATCATGAACGCACCTTTTGGGATAAAGCAGCCTTTACTTCAGGCGGCATATAATTGGCATCATGTTTCGCCAGTACTTGTGAGGCACGAAAATGTTGATTATCAATGAGTTGCCCCTCAGCCACTATACCTTGCCCTTCTCTAAATAAATCTGGAAGAATGCCTGTATAAGTTACAATAATTGTTTGATCAAAATCAGTTACCTTAAATTGCACTTCTAAACCCTGCTGGGCACGGATAATCGATCCCTTCTCTACCATACCACCTATGCGAATAGAGTGATGTTGGGGAGCCTCACCTGTAATAGCCTGAGTTGGCGTATAAAATAGACTGATGTTTTGTCTTAGCGCATATAAAACTAATGCAGCAGCTATAGAGATAATGCCCAAACTGAACAGTAAAATGATTAACTTACGTCTGCGTGCTGAAACCATTTTTTATCGCTTAAACCATTGTTGTAATTTTTGATGTGTTTGCTTTCTTTTCCATTTCATCCCTAATAAATTCATGACTAATACCACACTTACTAAGCCATAAGCGGACCAAACATAGATAGAGTACCCGCCCATAGTGAGCCATTCTAAAAATTGATTCACTTCAACTCCCCTTCAAATTGAATCTTGACCCAAGACTGCCTTTTTTCTCGAAACAATAACTCTTGACGGGCTTTCTCTAAAATAATCCATAGGCAATAAAGAAAAAAACCCGCTAGGGTCAACAATAAAGGATACAACATACTGCTATCAATCTTAGGCTTAGCAAAAATAGATAAAGTAGAACCTTGATGCAAGGAATTCCACCAATAAACTGAGTAATGAATAATCGGCAAATCAATAATACCGACTAGGGCCAAAATGGCAATAATCTTATCTCCATCCTCTTTATTTTTTGCCGCCTGATATGTAGCCAAAATTGCAGCATAAAGTAAAAAAAGTGCCAGCTCAGACGTTAAACGCGCGTCCCAAACCCACCAAGTGCCCCACATGGGCTTTCCCCAAATACTACCCGTGGCTAAAGCTAAAAAAGCCATATAAAGACCTGCTTGAGCAACAATGTGAATGAGAAGACCTGCTATTTTAATACGCCAAACTAAAAGCAATACTGCTAAAAAACCCATCCACATATAAAGTGCCATAGATAAAAACGCACTAGGAACATGAACATAAATAATACGAAAAGCATCTCCTTGTTGGTAATCAGGTGGAGCAAATGCTAATCCCCAAACTACGCCCACGATGAGTAACACTATGGAGCTTACGGCTAAACTTGGCGTAATACGTCCCGAAAATGTATAAAAAAATTTTGGCGATGCCAGCTGGTATAAAAATTTCCACATAGGAATAATTGAAATCAAAAAAACCGGATTTTATCATGTATCCTGATTTTCTCAAAACACGATGAATAAATTATTCAGCATAACTAATACGCATTATCCCAGCAATTGCATAAGGTAAAAAACCAATGGCAATCACAGACATGGCTAATAACAAAGCCAAATAAGCACTAATGGGCATGCCTTGCATCGCTATATTCAACGTTCCGCTTGCAAAAATCAATAAAGGTAATGTGAGTGGTAATAAAATCAATGCCATTAAAACGCCTTTTTGATTGCCAACTCCAAAAGCAGCAACCATGGCACAAAGAAACAATAAAGCGGGAGTTCCACAAACAATCGTCAATGCTAATACCCAAGTCTCCCATCCACTTAAAGAAAACAAGACAGCGACTACAGGACATAAAACAAGCAGTGGCAATAAATGAAACAACCAATGCGCGATTACTTTTGCACTCACAAGTAATGGCAATGAATAACCTGAAACAAGCCATTGTTCAATAACTCCATGCTCATAATCCTGTTGAAATAAACGTTCTGCAGAAAGCAATAATGATAGAAGGATTGCCATCCAGACTAAACCAGGGGCTATGGTACGTAATAATGTTACTTCTGGTTTTATAGTCAGAGGAAACATAAAAAGAAAAATTAAAAAAAACAAACAAGAATTCACTAAAAAGCGCGGCTGACGTACTTGAATCAATAATTCACGCTTACATTGTCTCACAAACAAGGAATAAGTAGAACTCACAAGCTATACTCCTGATAGTCAGAGCGATTGAGAGATAAATGCTGATGAGAGGTTAATAATACAGCCCCCCCTTGTTTGCGATGAGCCTCAATTTTAGACATAATCACTGCAATCGCTCGATCATCCAACGCAACTAAAGGTTCATCAAGAAGCCATAATTTGGCATCGGACATCCATAAACGAAGCAAACCTACTTGCCTGCGTTGTCCTGCTGATAATAAACCACATGGAAAATCAAGATAATGTCCTAGTTTAAAAATCGTGGCGAGCTCCTCTATTTCTTCTATTTTTTGAGATAAAATAGAGGGGGCATGAAGATCAAAATAACAATTTTCTCTTAAAGTTAGATTAGGATTAATGCCTGTCTTATGACCAACAAAACACATTTGTTGTTGATAAGCAGACCGATCTTTATCAATATTTTGTCCAAAAAATTGAATTTCACCATTCTGAGGGCGATATAA
The DNA here is from genome assembly GCF_900452415.1 of Legionella cincinnatiensis. Classification (NCBI taxonomy): domain Bacteria; kingdom Pseudomonadati; phylum Pseudomonadota; class Gammaproteobacteria; order Legionellales; family Legionellaceae; genus Legionella; species Legionella cincinnatiensis. Next base: position 2,340,426 of record NZ_UGNX01000001.1, read on the forward strand.
ACCAGCGATTAATTTTAATAAAGTCGTTTTTCCAGCTCCATTTGCTCCACGTAGATGAAGCAATCCTCCTGTTGGCAAATGAAAAGATACATTATTTAACAAAAGTTGATCCTGATAATCAAAATCAAGGTTAATCACATTAAGCATAGATAAACGATACCCTGTAGATTTTGCCAACGCTCTGCAAATGCAGTAAAAGAAAATGGATTTATTTAAGTTTTAATAAATCTACTGCACCCAGGACTACAAATTATCCAAGGATAGTACTAAATCTAAAAAACAAAACAAGTTTTTTAGTGCAATTAAGATTTATATATAATATTTGTACGGCATAGAATATTTAATGTTTTCTATGCCGAATTCAATATGAAGGATTAATGTGGGGCGATTATAGTTGTATGTTCCTATTAGTGGTTAGTGCAAGTTCGTCCATAGCTTTGGATAAGCCAGATGCTCTTCCTTTCGCGAAAATGCCTATCCCTGTAGCCAAAACACCTACACCAACAGCCGCAGTTACAGCACCTGCAACTACGCCAATACCAGTAACAGCCAAAGCGACACCCACAGCAGCAACCGCTAATCCTAACGCAATCATCAAACCACCAAGAATTTTCATACCCTTAGAAGGCTTACCTTGTACAGTCTTAGCTTCGGTTTGGTAATCTTTAACAGGCATTTCACCCTTCAATAAAGATTGGGTATTATTTAAAATTCTTGTTAGATCCACAATTGATTCTTTACCTTCAGTTTTTAATGCTTCGATTTGGCTAACGACTTTCTGCGCATGCTCTCTAATTTGAATATTTAAAGTATCTTGTTGTAACTGTTCTTTTAATTTTTGTAGTGCATTCTTATATGTGAAGAACTCTACTAGTGGATGCAATATGACTGTTTTAAGTTTAAAAATATCACTTTCTCGAGGAAATGTTGTTTTTATGCGATCAGAATCAAAATGACTTTCAGCTAATTGGGGATATAGAGCCATTTCATAAGCAAGAAACGCTTTTTCTAATGTTGAATTACGCATAAAGGTGTTTTCACCTGTGTCTGGTGCTCTCTGGATGATGCGATGAGTTAAAGTATGCAAAACTTCAGGACTTAATTCTTTACCAACTGTTTCGACAAAATCTTTAATCGCATCCATTTGCGTATGGTTTGAATCAGTAACGGGTTTATTTGGATCAACATAGCCACTTTCAGGAGCGCGTTTAAAAACATTGGGAAGAAGCAGTTGATCTAGCATTTGTTCAGAAATTGTGCCATCTTTTAAAGATTCACCATATATTTTCATTAGTTCATGTGTTTGTTGCAAAGGCATGTGATACTCCTAAAAGCCCAAAAAATAAAGGTCAAATTATATACAATATAGCTTAAGGAAATATTATCACCTCAAATTTGAACCACCCGCCTTAGAGTTTCTTTCGGTAACAGCTTTCATTGACGCTAATCCGCATTATCTACGGTTATCAAATAAAAAGATAAAAATGGAATAATTGATCCTGGATATCGAATCAAAAAATAAGGTACTTTTTGAACATAAATAATAAAAATAAGGCATTATTTTTTATAAAAAATAAAAAATCATAAATTTTTAAAAAAAACAGCAATCAACACTTGACTCAAAACCTATCTCGGAGTCTAATAGCAACCCTCGGGGCCAGATAGCTCAGTCGGTAGAGCAGAGGACTGAAAATCCTCGTGTCGGCAGTTCGATTCTGCCTCTGGCCACCATGAGAATCAAGCACTTACGGGCTCTTTCCCATTTACGGGGGCACTCACTATTTAACAACACAGGACCCTAACACGAGTTCTGTAATTTTCAAAGTTACGAAAGCCATAAGCTCTTCTTTGAATCAACTTCATCTTTCTATGAAAGCCTTCAGTAATCCCATTAGACTTTCTGAAACGCCACATACGCACTATCTCTTCCTTCCATTGACAGAAAGTCTTTCCAAGAGCTGCCAGGGCTTTAAACGGACTATTTTTTAACTCATCAAGCTTATCTAAAAATAGAGGAATCATTTTTTTACACCAATCTTTATTCATGGATTTATGTAGGAGCAATGAATGAAGTTGTTGCTGAAATTGATATATAGCATTTATTGCTGGGTTATCTTCGAGAAAGGCATCACGTTTAAGCATTCGTTGGGGTGATAATCTATCAGGGCGTGTACGCAGTAAAGCCAAGATGCCTCTGTTATTTTTTATTTGGCCCGATAATTCGCGGTAGGTCATCATACATTGATGTTGAAGTAAGCGAATGACATGAAAGCGGTCAGCCACTATTTTGGCATTGGGAAAATGTTTTTTAACAATGGAACGGTACGTACTACTTAAGTCCATACACACTTTAACGCGTTCCTTTCCTACCAAAGAAGCAAGATAACTCGAAAGGTCTGTCTCACTTCTTCCTTTAACAATATCAAAAATTTTATGTTTCTTAAGGTCACAAATCGTTGTGGCAAATCCTTGTTTTCGACTAAAAAAATGTTCATCAATACCCAGAATGGTTGGGCATGGTGTATTCATTAGCTCTCTGGCTTGTTCCTGATAGTGCCGATGATACCAGCGTTCTATGGTTGCCTTACCTTTATTAAATTGCTGAGCGAGGTCTTTTTGAGATATACCCCGTGTGTGGTCATGAAACACGCACGCTTGTAAACGCCATGTCGAACGTTGATGCTTATTGATACCAGGGAATTGTTGGTTACCGTATCGCTTACATCGATTACAATAAAGTTTATATGCTTTGAAACGTAATAAAGTACGACGATTACCAATTAACTCGTGAGCCACTGTTCGCATATAAGATGATTTTTTACGCACCTCTTTGCTATGACAATGCGCACAGCGGGGTAATCGATGGTATGAAATATCCAATATAAGGGGTTGATAGCCACTCACCTTTTCTATAGTAAATCCAGGTAAATTTAAGATAAGATTATGCTTAGGCACTTTAATCTCCAATTTGATCGCGAAATCAATTAGTTAGTCTATACTAACTCGATTAAAGTGCCCCCTTAATTGGTGTAGAGCCGCAATGTAGACAAGTTGTGAGTACTATGGGTCCAATAGTTCTTTTTGATAAGTCGTTCTTACAATCACTCTCTCTTAATGAGTCAGTCTGGTTTAGCAATTTTTTTAATCCTATAGTTTGTCCTTTATTTTATATTGAAACTTTGGCAGATCTTGCAAAAACATCTAAAGATGGAAAACATCCCGAAGAAATAGTAAAGCGAATTGCACAAAAATTTCCAGAAACAAGTGGTTCTCCTTGTACTTTTCATCTTGATTTAAGTTTAATGAATCTACTTGGATCTCGAGTACCTATGAGAAGAGGTATTCCTTTACAAGGAGGAAAATTAGTAAAAAGCGGAGGAAAGTCAGGGGTCGTTTATGAAATAACTCCAGAACAAGATGCCTTCAATAGATGGATGAAAGGTAATTTTTCTGAAGTTGAACGAAATTATGCTAAGCAGTGGCGAACTAAATTATCAAACTTAGATTTAACTAGTTTTTCTTCTGAACTTCAAAAACTAGGTATTGATACCAAATCATGTAAAACACACGGTCAAGCCAAAGTAATTGCTGAAAATATTATCTATGGTGAAGATAAAATATTTGAACGTATGCATTTAATCTGTCTTCTTTTAAGAATACCAGAAGAATTCATGCATAATATATTTGCCTCTTGGAATAGCATAGGTAATATGCCAATTGTGCGTTATGCCCCCTATGCCGCCTATGTGGCTACAATTGAATTATTTCTTCATATCCTTATTGCTTCCAAGGTTGAATCAGGAGAAAGAACCTCTCACTCAATAGATATTGCATATCTTGCATACCTTCCTTTTTGCGATTTTTTTGTCTCAAATGATAAGTTGCACTCAAGATGTGCACCTTTATTTCTTGAAGAGCCGCAACAGTTCATTAAAGGAATTGAGTTAAAAGAAGGTTTAAAACAAATTGATAAATATTATGATGAACTACCTCTTTTAGAAAAGGAAAGAGGAGTTAGTTCATTTGCTCAGACACCGCCCAAAGAAGGCTCATTCTTTATAAGTCAAATTTGGGATCACTACTTTCTGGATTGGCGTACAAAAAAGGAGATTGACGAAAAAAAAGTTGAATCTAAAATAGCAGAAGAAATTATTAATATGGCTAATGCACCTTCTATTAATCCAGATGAAATAGATTTCGATCCTCAAAATCCTGATACTCTGACCTTAAATCGGATGATCCGAAAAAGAAAAGGTAAATGGTATCAACTTCCTAAAGATTTTGACCCAAATAAAAAACGATAATAACTTTACTGTAATCTAACGAATTTTTTATAAAAATCTACCATACGAGAATTAAAAGTGAAGCAATCCATTTCAACAATAGCTATTTGCTTATTAACTCGTCCCATTTGGCATCAATGAACATTGCAAATCTTAAAAGCATGGCAATAGCTGTAAATGCTTCATTTTCTTCTATTCGAGATTTGGAGCCATGAGCAGCCTCATCTCTCCAATAATTTAAAAGTGAACTAAAACTTTTGAATTCATTTTGTAAATTTTTATTTGCTTTTCCGATTAGTTCATTTTCTATCTTACTTCGTCCATGAGCAGAGCGATATTGTTGTAGGATTATAGACTCATCTTCTATTTTTGAAATAGCAGTAGCAAGTAAAATTGACTCTGCTGCTGCACCAGACATGGCACAACAAGCTAAATATGCATGAGCCCCATAACATCTGATGGCTTCTTGAGCTTTTTGATGAAATCCAAATCCAAACTTATCCTTGTATGGCTCAAGCATTTGAGCAAATCTTTCAGGCTCAGTTGGAATAAAATCATTTTGTGAGGATTCATTTAACCATTGCCTACCGAATGGAGTAATTGAGTATCCATTACCAGCATTACCATCTTCTGTGGATTGTCCATTATATCTTGAAATCCCTGGACGTATAATACCTCTTCTGCAAAACTCCCAGGCAACAGAATAAAATAAAGGCATAAGATAACTCATAGCATCCGCTTCATTTGTAGTGCCATTAGATATTGAAAAATAAACTCTTATCAAATTAGGAAGATAAATATCATAACCATATTGAGAATACATTCCATATCTGGGATTTCTAAGCATTTCAATAAAAATTTTTGTAATATCTTCCTGTTTTAATTGCGAGTAATCAAATTCCATTTAATCTCCAAGTTCAATTATTTCGTTCTTGCAATCAATCTCCTTTTCTATATATTAATCTCATTACAAACTTGATCAAATATTATGGCTCAAGATTTTAACATGCAAAGAAAGTGTACGCTGGATTTAATGAAAGTGGAGAAAATTTGTCCAAAGTGATATCGTGTTTTTATTTACTAATATGTACGGGAAAAACTGCGCCGAACCGGATGAGCGCGTATTTGAACTGTCATGCATGATATGCAGAGCAAAATTATGCCTAACTTTGTAAAATCCAAGTTACCGCCTTTTTATTATATGGTGGAAATCTATTGCCTTTTGCAAGAGGTATCGTTGTCGAGGCAATACCTTCAGATCTCCAAACACCACTTTCTGGACAAACACCACCTGTTTTTCCACGTGTACCTATTGGACATTTCCTTGTATTCATAATACATCTCCTTTTTCGATACAATTAAGTATAGTTCATATCCGTCTATATCTGCGTCACTGCCATTCTGTGCAGTGACGCAGGAATATCCGACATTACAAACACTCCAACATCAATACTTAAAACCCCATTTGTCCTTACGCACCAAATAAGATAGGACAAAATATTCCCTGAAATGGTATTGCTCCCAGATCTGCACTTTGCTATTTTCTAAATAAAGCATGACTGATGAATCGGTGAAATTCCGATGAAACGCTTAAGCGTCTTATGCTACGCCACTCTCATTCCCTAACCTTGTGGCTGGACGTACAGTCGGGAAACCTTTCAGGAACCTTTACCGTTCGGTAAGGGGAGTTCTTTGGAACTCTAAGTCATTGTTAATTTGACCATGGATTGGGGATAAAGCCCTACTTTATCGCTTTCATTTACCTTTATTTATTTGAGGAGAAAAGAACCAGAAAAACCTAGTTGTAATGGCGAGATCGTTTGCCTTATAACGATTGATTTGCCCCCTTCTTCGAGCTTTACGGTTTTACCGGGTTTCAACAGAGAGTGAACCGCTCGACCAACACTAAACAATACACAGGGCAAATTCTTTTTTAATTAATTTTTGCAGATGGGAAGATGCGTACACAATCCTTAAGACAATTCGCTAATCGATATATTAAACTGGACAGGCAAGGTAAATACCTGTACCGGAAACACCGTGCTTATGTCATCCGTAAGATGATTGATGATTTGTTTGTTATCCGACAGGTTCCACCTTCATGGCAGGCTTTGCAGTCTGAGCAGGTTCACAAGCTGGTGCGTTACTGGATTAACCCAGTCACCATCATGCGTTATATGACCATTATCCGCCGCTTTTTACAGATGAACGATTGTTCTGTAGCCAATATCGATAATCAATCGCTTGAACTATCAAGACCTAAAGCAAGAAAAAAGAGGAAAAAAATAATCCCTCCAGATTTTTGGAGGTCACTTAATGACCCTTTAGCAAGAGTAATCATGGGATTACAAACCGAGTTTGGACTCACGTTCAAAGAAGCGATTCTGATTCAACCACATATCCAAGTTCGTGAATGTTCTCTCTGGATAACCCGAGACATTGCTTTTAACTCCACCGACCGCACCATACCGATACGAACTGAAAGCCAGAAAGCGGTACTCAATCTTTTTAACTGGCTCACAAAACAATATGGTAATCTGCTCCAATTAAAATCTTATGGAGAAATCCGTGTCATCTGGCGCAGTGAATTGGCCAAGCACCGTTTATCCTGCACTAAAAGCTGGCGTTATTTGTATGCAAAGCAAATGTATGCGTACCTTCTGCCTAAATATGAAAATTACAAGGCGTGTTGGCAGATTCGTGATGAGATGGGAATTAAATCGCGAAATACTTTGTGGTTATATCTTAAAAACTAGCTGGGACAATTGGGACACGTGGGATAGCGCATAAACACTGGGGTCGAGCCGTCCCAATATGCCCCATAACTTAAAAATAATGGGACAAATTTCTAGGATATTACTCCCCACTCCAGATTTTATCTGTAAATACATAGACCCTGGGTGTTCCTACTCCTTTGACTCTTGGCTTATGAGTAGGCATGCCATCTGTTGCCGGCTTTAACCAGCCTTCATTTATTAACACACGAGCAACTGTTCGTGGTTCAAATCCTTGACATAATTCTTTTTTAAATACTTCCGCTAATACCATATAGACGCGAAATCCCGCATCATCGGTAGAATAAAACCCGGCACGATTTTGAATCCGTTCATTGTTTGGCGTTCTTACATTATCAAACCGACTGGCGCCATGGGACTCAAAAAAGGCTCTAACTTGCGCTAAGATTGCCCTGTCTTCTCGATTACCCTCCATGCCAAAATGTTCCAACCATGCTCGATAACATTTATAGGCTGCGTAAGTAGACTCGCCTTCTTTCCATCCAGTCAATCCGTATTGGCTGGCCACTTCACCAGCAACAGCGACCAGTGCAAAACGTCGCGCCACGCGGATAATCTGTCCCGTTGAATCTGGTAAAATAACACTATTCACAAATTCTTGTATTCCATCAGTAATGTGTGTTGCAATGCTTTGTTGGTTTGCAACCACCTTTTGCAACCATGCCATACCCACAGCACCATAATACTTGCTGGAATATTCTTTCAAGGATAAAGCCATGGTAGCCGGACTGAGCTGATTATGAATTTTTTCAAAAATCCCCATGTGAAACCCAGCATCGGCTTCAATATCCGCTAACCTTATTTCTTGGCCTGCATTGGGTTTCTGCCCAGCTCTGGCCATCAAAGACATTAAAGATTCCTCCCCTGCTGAGAGAAAAAATAATGACCATCGAGATGATTGTTTCACTGTGCCCTGGCGCGAGGCCCGTGTTTTGCCTTGACCATTGGCCAGCAAGTAAGCAGCCTCCCCTGCTTCTTTAGGCTCCATCTGACTTAACTCATCCAGAATCAGTAAGCCATCATTATGTAAAGCTGCCAGCCCCTCAAGCCCATTGGTCGTACTGCGCCATAATCTGCAATATGCTTGTGGATTTCCCCAGACCGAAGCCGCTACTTTTAAAGCAGTACTTTTACCGCTTGAAGAAGCACCTCTAAAATGAAACCCACCTGAATCTTCACCAGCAATCTTTGCCAAAGCAGGGGCAAAAGCAGCAGAGATGGCAAAAATTAATCGAGAATTACCCGAGGCAAGACGTCCTATTGATTCTCGCCAATCATCAACTGTACCCGAGACAGACATCGCTGATTCGACCGCATGTCTATTTTGAAAAACAATTTTCTCTGATGATTGTAACGCGGTAACAAAGAGGTTTTCATGCCAGCCCAGCTTATCGACACAACGCGCTCTGTCTTCTACTGGAAAGACCTGCAAATAGGTAGTCAGTAAATCTCGGGAAATCTTATGGGGTGAGATGCTCAAACCAAGACGCGCCAATTCCCGCCTAACCTCGGAAGCATCGCCTTGTAACAAAGCCAGGGGCATTGCCCATTGATGGAGAACTCCATCATCATCTAGCCACTCAAGCAATCGACCCCACTCCCCGCTTTTGGCATCACGCGTTTTAGCTACCACATACAAAGGAGAACAAATCCAGCGCGGCGCCATTGGATTACCGTCTTTGTCTTTTCCAAGGAAAGACACACCTTGCTCATTTAATTTAAAACAACCGCCAGCGTATTCATAGGTTATAGGGTTGTGACCTTTTTTGTTTTTTAATGTAATAAGTTGATTCTGCAGCATCAATGTTTCTCCAGCAGCATTCATGGAAGATAGAAACTCTATCCTGAACAATCTATTTCTATGGAATTTATTCGTTGACCAGTGAAAGGAGTTCCCCTTCATCACCAGTAGAGCGATAGATTTTTTGTTGTTGGAGAAAAGACAGCACGTCACTTTTGCGATACAAAACCTTATGGCCTATTTTAAGATAGGGTACGCCCTTTCCTTCCCAGCGATTGCGCTCCAAAAGTTGGGTGGAACAATCCAAAACAGCTGCCAAAGTGTGTTGATTAAACAATGCGGAAGTTGGTGCAGACTCAAATTCGTTTAACAGTTGTAAACGAGATGGTTTTTTATTCATATAGAACCTCAAATGATTATTCATTCAGCTTAATGCCGACGGTATGCGTCCTGCTCGATGAATATCAGTTGACTGTCCGGCCGGAGAATAGTCGTGATATTTCATTTTTCCATGACTTTTACAGGACCGTGGACCCGTAAAAGTTTACAGCTCGAAAGAAGTATTGCTTGGAATTTAAAAGGGAGTCAAGCGCTTTCAAGGCCTGTGATCTCATTGATATTCAATGATATTCATTGATACTAAAAAAATTTTTCTGATAGAGTCTGTCCCATTTGTCCCAAGTGAACATTGCATATTGGGACACCTAAAACCCAATGCTTATGCAGTTGTCCCACTTGCCCCACCTGTCCCACTTATTATTTAATAGTACTACAAATATTTGCAGTAGCATTGATACATCGTATATACTAAATAGATACATTGTTGATACAATTGGTGGGCTTTATGAAAATACATGCAAAAATTCAAAAGTGGGGTAATGGTTTAGCATTACGTATAGGTGGTTCAATACGGGAAATCCCTCAATTTAAAGAAGGATCAGAAGTAGATATAGAAGTTACTGAAGATGGCTTTACAGTGACAAAATCCAAAAGAAAAAATCGATTTCCCTTTAAGGAAGCAGATCTTTTAAAAGGATTATCGCCTGAAAAAGCTCATGCCGATTTACTGGCTTCGCCTTTATCCAATGAGGTTGAACAGTAATGGGAAAATCCTATATACCAGAACGCAATCATATTATATGGCTTGATTTTGAGCCAACAAAAGGCAAAGAAATTGGAAAATATCGCCCTACTTTGGTCTTATCTTCAAAAGAGTACAATGAAGCAACAGGGTTAGTGATTTGCTGCCCTATTAGCACTAGTATCCGCGGTGGAAGTACCGAAGTTCCAGTGAATAATTTGGATCAACCATCCGTTGTTGCTGCCAGTTTAATCCAAACCTTATCTTGGAAAGATAGGAAGGCAAAATTTATTATAGAAGCGGAGTATCCCGTCATGGAGGAGGTACTATTTCGGATAATTCCTTTAATTGGAGCTGACCGACTTTTTGAAGAGTCTTTGTGATGGAAAGATTCTACAAAAGGACAAACGACTAATGAAGACTGATATGGAAATTTAGGGATAACGTATTGGATTTTTCGGAATAATGCATTGGATAATTCGGGATAACAGTCTGGATTTTTCGGAATAAGAATGAAGAGGATATAGTCCTAGAGCGAGATAATAATCAAATCATCGGAATTGAAGTTAAGACTTCTGCTACCATAAAGCAACATGATTTTAAAGGACTAATCAAACTGGCAGAATTCAATCCAGCAAAATTTCAATATGGAATTGTCTTTTATTCTGGCAAAGAAGTATTACCTTTCTCACAAAATAATATTCAACTATATGCTCTGCCAATAGGTTTATTTTTAAAATAACTACTAAAACAAGAGCCTCTGAAGAGGCTTCAAATTAGTATTACTAAACGAACTACCGAGTAATCCTCGGTAATTAACTATTGTACTTCTACATCACAAGACATCTGACTAACTAAAAAATCACTGATTCGTTGCATAGGTTTTCGTAAACGCTCCACATCCCGCATAATATACCCTGCAGTAACATCATTAGTCATCTTATGATTTAACAAACGTTTTAAGGCGTAGGCAGGCAAATCCAAACTTTCTGCTGTTGTGGCAAATGTTCTTCTTAGGTCATGAACCGTAAATGGCACGCCAGATAACTCAGCTACTTTAAGCATAGCTTTTCTTGGTTCCATAATATGCCCACTTTGGCTTGGTGCAGGAAAAACAAATTCACTAGATTTGAACTGTTTTCTACGCCAAAGCAGTTCATATAGAAAATCAGTCATAGGCAATGTATGGATTTCTCGATTTTTTGTATCTTGAACAGTAAATGTTTTGGCTTTGAAATCTATATCATTCCAACACAAGGAAGCAGCTTCCATTCTGCGTAATCCAGTGAACAGAATTAATAAAAAGTAATCTTTCCACATCATGGCTTGGGGATAATCATCCTGTTCCCCTAAACGAGTCAATCCTTCATGCCATGCAGCAAGTTGATGACTCTTAATCACCGTACTCTTACGATCCACTCGAAACCAACTGCGTGTATGAGATAAATATTCAACTGGATTAACTGCAACCACAGGCTGGCCATTATCCAGTTGATATTCGTGAACTGCAAAATTAAACACCGCACGCAACACCCGCATGGCATAATTAGCCCTAGCCTTGCTATTAGTCTGGCCGTATTGAGTATGACGCTTGGCGATCATTTCTCGTGTAATATTGATTAGTGGCTTATCCAACCAATCTGGCATTACCTGCTTTAAAATGCCTTGATAATCTTTAATGGTTAATGATTTAAGATCTTTGCGTGCTTTCAGATAATCATTAAATACTTGATTCAAAGTCATTGATTTAATTTTATTAGCTTTCTTCTCCGCAATTGGATTATCACCTTTTGCAATTTGACCTAACACGTGCTTTGCCTGCTTGCGCGCTTCCTCGGCCGTTAATTGCCCATATTTTCCAAGAGTAATGCGTTTTACCTTATTAGCAATTCGTGTTTCTACAATAAAGCTTTTTACTCCATTGGCTGTAACTCTTAGCGCAAATCCCTTTAATTGCTCATCCCGGTAAAAAACTTGATCTTTCCCTTCAGTTACATTGATTTTATCGATTATCGACTTGGTCAGTTTGATTGCTTTATTACTTTCCATAAAATTACCTTCACAAAAATTACATGTAGACACCATGTAGACAGATTATTTAAAACGCAATAAAAATAAAAAAATCTGAATAGCGCCTAATATACTTGATTTTAAAGGGATATTAAAGGATTTTAAAATTTGATAAGGAGCGTTAAAAGAGATTAAATTAGGACTGAAAATCCTCGTGCCGGCAGTTCGATTCTGCCTCTGGCCACCATGAGAACCCGAGTATCATCAATAAGTTAGCTCATCCCCAAATCCGAGGGCATTAATCAAGAACACAAAACTTTAACCCTTAGTCTGTAATTTTCAAAATTTATAAACCCCTAAGCACGCCGCTGAATCAGTTTCATCTTGCGATGGAACCCTTCTGTGATTCCATTAGCAAGTAGCCCGTTTGCTTGCAAACGGGAAAACCAACCTATCAATCCTCAACAAAATAATAATTTATTTGCTGATGTATAAAAATACATGGGATAAATCGTAATTAATTCCATCCTTTTGCGGAATAGAATTTTATATAGTTTTAGTTTAGAAATATCAGATGTACCACGAGTTTATTCATATCTGACCCTCTCGTGCCAGACGTGCGCTATACACTTGATAATGGGGGAATTAACTGAATCTAATGAGTATTTATTTTGACTTCCCTCTTCTAACCTCCCGCAATTAGATACTGATACTTTATTAATTGGCCAGGATGGATAGGCTGATGGTCGCTTGGGTGACTACCATAATAGTCGAGTCGCACATAATGACAGCAGAATCAGCGCTGACTTATTCCAAGAAAAGATATTAGGGCGATCCCAATTGCTAGCCAAAATGCAGCAACTTGCCGACCATGATGCCAGTCAGCTACAAGAACAATTGATGCAAGCCGCAGCACAGCGCCCCCCGAAGAATTATTGTTTTAACTCGAGTTCCACAGAAATGTCTAATCAATAAATCTGACGCATCACCATATTATTTCATTACCCAAGTGGTCATAAAGACCCATTGGCTAAAGAAGTCTTTGATCATGCCTTTGTAGTACTAGATAGAGCCGCTTTTTCTAAAATACAAGATATGAGTACCTGGGGACCAGATGCTGTTATATGTGATCCGTGGGCTGAGAAAATTTTTGATGTAATTGCTTTATTAAATATACCTAAAGCACATGTTTAAATATTTACTTAAAACTCCATATCAATAGGCATTTTATTCGGATCAAAATTAGGAATTTTTTTACTGTCACACTTTTTAAAAACTATTTTTTCTTTTGCAACCCCTTTGCATACAAGAACATCTCCGTATTTATCATAGATAACTAAAAAAAAGTTGCTTTCTACGGTTTTGCTGAAATTTTCATCTTTAATGACCGCATGATATTGGTGAGGGTTATTTACATTTCTCATTTTATCTAAAATACATTCCGCTAATTCAGCACCAATCTTATTTTCATCTTCATAACAATGATTCATTATTTTTATTAGATATTCAGGTGAGGATGCAGTTTCTTCTGCATGTATTGATAGGGCGAACAAGAATGACACCATTAAAACAATAAATCTCATAGTCACAATCCTTTGTAATCATGAAGTTTTAAACTTAACCATAAAAGGTGTGTCTCGTCAACTTAAGATTAAATAAGAGTTTCTGAGGTAAACGTGAAAAATTCTTTTTTCAGTGGTACCGTATTTGTTTTTACCAATCATGCTCGAATTTCAGTGGCCGATTATTAGCGCACCACCTTATCTATTTGTGTTGTTCGGGTTGATGGCGTGCGCCAATAGCCCATTTTAGGTATGGGGAGTGTAGGAAGATATCTCTTCAACTTTCAACCAATGACATTTAAAATAATCAATTAGTTTGATAAACACCCTTGATGTATTAAAATAGTACATATATAAATCAATTATTGATGATATTCCTTTTTAAAGGGTAAGAATCACTGTGCTTGCAAGGAATACCAATTAGTTAAGTTGAGATTCTACTATGTCACACGATAAAATCGAGAGGCCACTTGAGACGGTTAAGGAAGATCTAGAAGATAGTATAGAGTCCCTAAAAAGTAAACGTCCAGATTTAGAGAAAAAATTAAATAAATTAGTTGATAAATTTGTGTCAATGACAAAAGAACAATTAATCATTTTAAATAAACGGTTAGAGGATTTTGCAAAATTACATGACGCTCTTCTAATAAGTAAAAAAGAAAAAGAATGGATGATTCAAATTGCTCCAAATTTATTTAAAAAGGCGGATGAACAATATAAGAAAATTGAAAATAAATTATTAAAGAGCAAAAAACTAGATGAAATTGCAGACCCAACCTGGGTGGAATTAAATGAAAAATTTAAAGGCGAATTAGATAAGATTAAGAACCCTACCGCACAAGTAAAAAAAGAATTCTTAAGCCATTTTGGAGATAAAAATCTTCGGAAAGTTGCTGGAGACTTTTTCGATGATTACAAGGCATTTATGGCTAAATTAGAGGAACAAAAAAGACAAGTTATAGAAATTATAGAAAGAAATGGTGGAACAATTGACGAAGCTGTATTGGATGCAGAAATAAATAAACAACTAAAACTGGTACAAGCTCAAGTGATTTTAGCAATGTCTGCAGCTAAAGCGGAAGAAAAAGCTACGCATCTAAAATTAGCTGGATCAGCTCTTGTTGGAGTATCTTTTGCACTTGGTGGTGCTGGAGCAGGAGTTGCCATACTTGGAGTAACAGGAACTGTTGTCCCCGTGGTAGGAACCGCAATAGGAGCAACAGTAGGATTGGTGGCTGGAGGGATCCTTGGTGGAGTAAAGGGGTATCATGCTTATAAAGAAGCAAAGGCCATGTACCAGGCTCAACTTGCAAAGACATTTAAAGATCCTCATCATAAATTTGAAAAATCAGTCTCTATGGATGTAGGTATAGCAAGTATCAAGACTCGGGAAGCATTTGCTTGGTTAATGAAGGGACCGCAAGAAGCCGACTTTGAGAGAATGATTTACCAATACCAATTGACTAATCCGATGTATGATGTAATGGATCCTCACGAAAAAGAACTACTGGAAAAAGATTTTCGAATAAGGTTAAGTTCTGAATTCGCCGCTAGCAGAGATGCTTATTTTTCAATGTTGCATGATATAATCCGATCAAGCACTGCTGATTCAGCATTACAAGCTGCAGCCGGACTCACTGTTGCACCGCCATTTGATACCTATTCAGCACTAGATATTTCCACACAGTTTACCTCCATGTGTCATACGCAAATAGGGGCCGCTCGAGCTATGGGCGGGCTAAAATCACTCCCAGAATTTCCTATTGAGGATCATATCTCTGTCCGAAACTCCAAAGATCTTGCATATGAAGCAGCTACTCAGCTTGCTTCTAATGCAGAATCTTTAGCAACCCTAGCTCACCAGATAGCCCTCTGTACCAATTTGGATGAAGCGACACGGAAAGAGATATTAGAAGATATTCGTCAATCATTAGGAGATACGATCGCTACTTATGATGAGATTGCCGAGAAGTATAAAGATGTTTGGGAATTAAAACCAAGTCTTAAAGAGGCTCTAATGACTGGAATGTTCGGAGATATAGAACATATGGGAGAGAAAGATAAACCTAAAAAGCAAAACTCCAAAGAACATAGATCCTATTCTGCAGCAATAGATTATATGAAAGATTCCCGATTCCATCATGAAGAATATGGATTTCACCAAAGTCAAAACAAATCAGGAAAAAAAGAGAGTAAAGCAAAAGAAGCAGCGGAATTAGGAGATACAATACTTAATGTTATGATTATAACTGGGGTAGAAATTTTTCATGGGCCAGTTGAGATAGCCAGCCCTGAGGTATTACATACAGAACATACCGTTGGGTCAAGTGAGTTTACTGCAATTGGATTAGGAGTTGGTGGAGCTCTTGCTGGACTTGCACTTGCTTCTGGTGCTGGGGCATATTACTTAAATGCAAAAGCCAAAGGAAAAGCAGAAGAGTTATGCATATTTGGGAATATATCTAAACGACGAGAAAAGTTACATGAAAATCTTCATGATAAGGTTGAACTAGCTTACCTTAAAGAAGATAGATTACATACTTTGATAGATGCACCAGATACAATGATACATCTGGACAGAGCCAGTAAGATGGATACACTTGTCTCTTCCAAAGCAAAGTCAGGACATGAAAAACACCATATTAAAGGTTCTGGATGGAGTCAGAGTGAGGTTGAATTGCCAGTAACAAGAGGTCAAAAAAAGTATGGTGAGGAAGCATTAACTAAATTAAATAAGTCTCTAAAGCTTCTTATAACGGAAATTTCGGACCAAATGGACTTCCTTCCAAAAGCGCAGCAATATTCTGATAAAGCGTATTCTGATCTGATGGATAGTCATTTCTACAGCAACATTATGAAGATACTTAAAGATATAAGTACATCGAGTCGAAATGATAGGCTGGGTCTTGCATCTGAAGAAGCAGTTATAAAATCATTAATCGAGAAGATTGGAGTAATTAATAAAATAGTAGAGGAATTCCCAGACGATCTCAGTAACAAGGAAGATTATCATTTACAAAAAATCGATTCAATGATAGGAGAACTTGAGAAACTGATGAAGAATTATAATAAACATTCGAAAAGAGCTGCTGAAGGGCCAAGAAATATTAAAGCAATCGCAATGGATTCTGAAAGGATGGATGATCTATTACGCCATTTAGTAAAATTGGTAAAAGGGGACTTTACAACGGATCCTAAAATTCCTCCTCCACAGCGAGAAAGCATTCGAGAAAGAAAAATTAATGAAATAATTGTTGCAATAAAAAAGATAATAGATCGTCAAAAAGGAGAGCTTCCTGAAAGTACCAACATCAAATTGGTGAAAAAAGTTTTAGAACTTATGGGATCAAACGAGATACCAGAAAAGATCGCTGAGAAGCTAAAAGCAGAACCAGTAATAAAGCAAGAAATGATTGAGAGAATTATCAAGAAACAGAAGCCTGATGCGGAGGAGGAAGAGAGGTTAATACCGCAAATGTGATGACCCAGTATATCACTGAAATAAAAAAATTTGACACAGTTTAACATAAAAGCTTACATTATGATTAAATTATATTCATCTTGCTATCACAGAGGAGAATAAGTATGGAAGATGGTGATAAAGATATTATGTCTGATTTTGATAATGATACTCAAAAAATTATCCAGAAAATTGTAGATTATTGTAGAAAGGGCAATATTTGGGGGATTAGAGATATTCTAAGGTCAGTACCAGAATCTGAACAAGGATCTTTGTTAAATCAATATGATAAATTTGGTGATACAGCACTGATAGCGGCATCTTCTAATGGACATGTTACCCTGATGCAATATTTACTAAAGATACCTGGTGTGGATCCAAATATAGGAACCGAAAGAACTCAGTTCACCCCACTAATGCTGGCTGCAGCTAATGGTAATAAACAGATAGTTGAAATGCTTCTTCACATGCCTACCATCAACACTGAAATTAAAGGTATCAACAAAATGACGGCAGCTGAGGAAGCAATTTATGCTGATCATCCAGATGTTTCAGATATGATCAGAACTAAATTATAAAAAATTACATTAATGAATGTACTCCAGCTCCATTATAGGATGCTAACTCAAATTAAGAGATTTCTTACATGATATGTGCCATTTTGAGTATGGCTCATTGATTCATGTATCGAGTTTTCAAACTAGTATCCGTAGTGAATTACAAATTATTTAACCCCCTTTTTGGTTCCCAAACGCATCGTTTTTAGAATTTTACATATTCGGTATCGCCATTTAAATTTAGTGGGCCCTGATTCCTGATATTCTCTAAATGCAACGCAATTTACCTACAGACTCTATCTATTAAAAAGAAATTTCTTGGCTGTTTCTTTGGGTAGAAACAACACTAACTCAGCAACTATTAGAACTCTCGTTTGAAAAATAAAACATGCAAGGGGCTAATTCAACCATTCAGTTTCTGTTATGCTTAAAATTTAAAAAAATGATTTCCAATCATGAAATTGGCGGGACAAACAGACATAAAGCTCATTCCAAAAATTATTTCCTAACTAATTTTCTTGTAAGTAATTTTTTATAAAATTGAATAAAATACAAACCTATAGTCCAACCATGAAACATATAAATGTTTATTTTAAAACAAATAAACCACAAAATTATCACCACACTTTCTTCCAAGCCTCTGGAAATAAAAAAATCCGCGTGAGTGATTTAGTATCGCCTATTGATGAAAAAGAAAGACAAAAAATAATGTTACTGTATGATAAAAAAATGAGTAGCGTACTTGTCTATCTAAAATATGAGGACGCATTAGCAGCAAACGATATTGATAAAATTAATTTATTACGCGATGAAATGAATAACTTAATTGATGAAGCCTATCGGGATTGCTATTCTGAAATCATGAAAAACAAGCCGGTTAGCACTTTTATTGAATCTCATTTATTGGAACTTGAGATACAGATTAAAAAAATAAAAGAGAATTTATCTATTTCACGAGAAATTATAGAAGTATGTTGTTTTAAGTTGGGTGTCTTATGTGATTTAGCACGGAATACGTTACGAACAGACTCTTTTCCAGATGGAGAACTAAATAATTGGCTTGCAATTCCCTTAGCTGAAACCCATCTTTTTAAAAAATGTGTTCAACGCGTTGGAAGTTCTGGAACATATCAAGATTATGCAAATACTAAATTAACAATGCCGATTTTTAGTAAGAACGGGACTTTAGGTTTTAATACAATATTATATGCTGAATTAAATGGCTATTTTCCAATTGGATTTAGTTCCTCTCCCTATCCTGTTCATGGAGGCATATATGAAAATCAATCATTTTCCTCAAGCCAACATGATTATGGGCATGCCTATCAGAGACTATTAGATTTGAAAGAAAAGTCTCCACAAACTTTTTCACAATATAAGGACCTATATAATAAGTTAATAGAGCAAAAAAATTTAAACCAGATTGATGATCTCTCGTTTAGAAAAGATCTATTATTTTTATTTATGCTTGTGCATGAGCTTGCTTATTCGCCAGATAACAGTCAATCTGTAACAGACTTAATTAAAGAGAGAACCTTTCTTCCCTGTGAGGTAAATAATGATTTTTTGCGAGAATTAGAAGAGAACAAAGAGGATGACACCTTGACCCGAATTTTGGTTATAGAAACAATTGATTTCGTGTTCCCCTTAAAGGCGCTTGGCTATGAAATTGAGTACTCTGAAAACCAAAAATGGAAAAGTGCACCAAGCCTTCGAAAAGCCTTCCTAGACATCCTAGGTGAATTTAATGAACGACACCCTGAAATAATCATTGAACCTCATCAAAATATTAAACCTCATTTTTAACCGTCTCACTCAAATTCACGCTCACTGCTTAATGGTTAACTTGAATGAGACAATATTTTTATAATCTCAAGACTGACTTTTGTTTGATGATAAGAGATAGACTAATTAATACAGACACATAAAATCTTATCTATCAAATGACATTTCTATATGTTTGATTAGTGATGCGCGACTCGGTATAGTCGAACTAATTCTAATCTTCGCGATATATATTCTGCAACATGTCTGAGAAAATCTATTGGGTTTATATTTTGCGATGTAGCAATCACACCTATTACACGGGTTACACAACTAATCTTGAAAAACGGTTTCAAGATCACCTCGCAGGCAAAGGAAGTAAATATACGAGAAGTTTCAAGCCACTTTCAATTGCTCAAAGTTGGGAAATTAAGGGCAATAAAACAAAAGCTATGCGCATAGAGCGTTACATCAAAACACTTTCGAAAACTCAAAAAGAGGAACTTGTTCAAAACCCAACCTCTAAACTCTTAGTAAATATACTATCAAATGAATTTTGAGCTTTAGATTGCGTATTTGAGATTTTTATATTTTATCAACTTATTGCATTATGCGTTGGATAAGAACAGTCTATTGAGTCACCGTTTATTCCAATTAATTATAGGATTGCGCTCTTCTTCAATTTGTATTTTTACCTCTGGGTGTTTTTTCCAAAATGTATGGGTAACATTTAATGGGGGCGGTGGGTTATTTACAATGGCTGTTTTGTTAGAAGAGCGAGGATGATTCAATATTGACATTGAAGGCATTATCAAGTTGGACTTCTCCTGTTTTTCTACCCGATTGTGTCTTACTTCAGACCGAACAGTATTATCAGGGTTTGGAGAGAAAATATTTCTTATTTTTTGCACCACATTATACATAAAATTTTCAATGAAATGCGGTACTCCCAATACACCTCCATGTTCATAGCTAATTGCCATAAATGATAATCCTACACTAGTAAAAACACCTATTGTTCCACCAATGAGCGATCCAACTATCGTACCTATGCCGGGCATTATTGCAGAACCTATTAAACCACCAATTACAGCTCCGATTCCTGTTCCCATTGTAAAATAAATACCCAAGATTGTGATCCCATAAAAACCCTGATGATCTCTATACTTATTACCGGTCAAAAGAGTACGGACTTTTCCCATTATGGTTTTTGATTCAGTCAATTCATTATTGGGATCATATTTTAATTCATCTATTTGATAAAAACGGAAATCAGCGCCATATTTCTTATCCAATTTTGAGGCAGCCTCATAAAAATCAATAAAATCGATTTTATTATTAAATAAATAAACACCATGATTTGGGTCCATATATCTAATTCCCTCTTTTTGCTGGCTTACATAGCAAGCATGTGCACCTACTGATGCTCGTTTTGATAAAAGCAATTCCTTTTCTTCATGTCGTTTAGCAAAATTATATATTTTTTCAGCCTGTTTTCTTGGATTAGGGCAAAAATGCTCTCGAGTCAGTCGTTTTCGTTTTATAATGTCTTGATCTTTATTACGATCCAATTGATTTTTTTGATAATTATGAATTTTCTCATTAAGCTGCACAAAATAATCAGGATTTTTGTATGGAGAAATCTCAGGATCCACCATAGAAAAGGTAAAACCATAACATTCGCCTTTAGAACCTCCTAATCTGAAGGATTTTCCTTGCTTTAATTCCGCAATTCTATAAGGGAAAACTTGAAATTTCTGATATTCTATGGAAAGAGATGAGTTTGATGGAGTATTAACTCTGTTATATTTTCTTTGTATTATTGTTAAGTCATTTAAAATAAAATGCAGTTCATTTTTTTTAGAGATGTGGGTATTCATTTGAAGATATTTTGCGATTAACTCGATTTCATTCGACAGATTTGCATAATCATCTTGATTCACTCGATTATTGAGTTTATCCCTCAATGTTAATACAAATTCTTTATCCACTGGAGATAGAAAAGAGGCTGTGCGAAAGAAATGGAGTCTTCTTGATTCATATTTCTTTAAATATTCATCAATAAGGTCTATACATTGATATAAACTCATCGCTGTTACTCCTATTATCCTGTAAGTTTTTATCAAATCACCAAGGACTATCCACTTCAGGAATGATTACAGTTGATGCTTATATTTAATCAATGGGTGTTTTTTTTGTACAGTGAATTATATGAATAGCTGATATTAATTCTAGTAATAATTAATATTTATCAATACGTAATATGAATTTGTGCGTTTTTTATCGCCGAAAAATATTAAGCACGTCTTGTCTCTTAAAAGAAAACATTCTCATGATTATGTGAAACAATTGGGTTTCTGCAATAATGATTTAATTATTTCAATCATCCATTGTAGTGGTTTGTAATTAGTTAATCGCATATGATAAAAAAAATAAATACTGAATTCCTTATTGGGAAACGGAAAGGGTTTTATAATAAATTGATATCTGTCTTGCAAAAAAACAGCCAGCTTCATTGGAACTGTTGCAATTAAATCAATGTACTTCACTATTTCCATCGCGCTAATAATGTTAGACACTGTTATTTTTATATTTCTGTGACGATATTGATGTAAAGCCTTATATAAAATATTATCTCCTTCCAAGTAACTGACTTTTATATCTATTTGTTCCGACTCTAAATACATGTCTTGAGTTAATTCTCGATTTGCAAGTGGATGGGCTTTATTCATAATACAGGCGGCTTCTTCTTCGAGTAACAATTCTTTATTAATAGTAGGTCCCGTCTCAATAAACCCTGGAGCGATAACAAAGTCCAGCTCATTTGCCAATAAATGTTCGAGACTAAAATATTCACTTACAGAGGAAACATGTAAGGAAAAATTAGGGGCATTTTTAGCTAAATAAGCGCATAAACGTGGCAGGATCATGTATTCTCCATGACCAGCTAAAGCCGTTTTAAACAGAAACTTTTCACTTTGCGGCTCAAAAATGTCTTCCTGAAAAATAGAATTGGAGGTATTTAAAAATTCATTAATTTTGGGTTCTAACTTCAGTGCTTTTTGCGTTGGTTGCAGTCCTTGAGGTCTTCGAATGAATAAAGGATCATCAAAGAGATCCCGTAATTGTCTTAAGATATGACTCATTGCAGTTTGACTGATACAAGACTTTTCGGCTGCCTTTGATACAGAGCGCTCGGTTAGCAAGGTACTAAGATGTAATAACAAATTAAGGTTAATTTTTCGAATATCCATTTTTGCAGAACCTTATTTCTGAATAAATATCCCTGTTAATTTCAATTTTAATCTTTTTCTTTTCAGATAGCCTTTGCAATAAAGCATTCCCATGCTTTTAATAATCTTATAGTTAACAGTATTAATATTGGTGAGTAAACAATATTGGTATAAGTGGATAGCAATGATAATCATTATTCCAATAATTGGCTCTATTCAATGCCCTCGATCGGAGTATACTTCCCATATTATCTAAAACACCAATCATTGAAAACCCTATAGCTGGCCTAATGTATATGGGCTCATCCGTTTTCACAAGTTTCCGGCTAATGAAAAATAAACTATTGCATACATAAATCCAATTATTAATGAAATTTTATTCAAGTGTAGACGAATTTCTTAGCAGCCAAATTAATAATACACGTACAGCCATCTAATATGATGATAATTCAAGTTCACTAAATCAAATCCAATTACAAAATGAAAGTTTATACATTATTAAATGAATCGTGCACGTCAGCCTTTTTATCCGTGTCCGGCCGAGGAAAAGTCGTGGTATTTCATTTTCCGTAATTTTTACAGGGCCGTGGATCCATACCTGAGTGTCCAAGATTAGGAAAGAATTAATATACTTTTTATGGAAATTTCGGGATAATGCATTGGATTTTTCGGAATAATATGTTGGATAAATCGGAATAATAATCTGGATTTTTCGGAATAAATAACAATATACTTTAATAATATATTAATTCAGTCTCAAATTATCAGGCGATAAAAATGTTTGAAAGAAAATTAACTGCTGTTGTTATTGAATTGTTAAAAGAGTTTCGCATCGTTTACCTTACTGGACCACGGCAAGCAGGCAAGACCACATTGACAAAATCTATTTCACCTGACTACGGACTTGAATATGTTTCATTTGATAATCAAAATATACTTCAATCTGCTCAAAACGATCCAATTGGCTTTATAGACTCTTTTAAAAGCAAAAAGTTGATATTAGACGAATTTCAATATATCCCAGAATTAATTCCCGCAATTAAACAAGCATCAGATAATCTTCCTATAGATGAGAAAGGTAAATTTCTTTTAACTGGCTCTGCTGATATTTTCAGATCTGGAAAAACTCAGGAAGCTTTGCCAGGCCACATGGCCAGCCTTGAACTTTACCCCCTATCCTTATCGGAAAAATTTAATACCCAAAACAACATCATCGATTTATTATGTAACCAAAATTTTAATATTAATCTGATAGAAAATCTTAGCCGTCAGCAATTGGCAGATTTGATCCTTCAAGGGGGTTATCCTGAAGTCCAAGATAAAAGTTCGAGAGGTAAACGGATTTGGTATGATTCTTATCTTGAAGGTCGCTTATTTAAAGATTTTGAAACATTATATGCTGCTCGAGGTGACTATCGCTCCAAATTAAAATCATTAGTACCCTATCTGGCAGGTCTTGCTGGAAATCTTATTAAATACTCAAATATCTCGAATGATCTTGGCCAAGAAGACAAACTGATAAAAGCATACATAGAGATTCTTGAATTAATGTTCATCATTAAAATCGTTCCCGCTTACTTAAAAAACAAGGCTAAGCGGCAAGCGATTAGCATGCCTAAACTTCAAATGATTGATACTGGTCTGGCATGTAGCCTTCTCGGTATTAAAAACAAAGATCAATTAATAAATAGTTCTTATTTTGGCGGACTTTTAGAAAATTTGATTTTCATGGAATTATTAAAACAAAATGGTTGGTCAAATGAACAGGTAGGTCTTTTTCATTTTCGAGATAAGTACAAGAATGAAGTGGATATAGTCTTAGAGCGAGATAATCATCAAATCATCGGAATTGAAGTTAAGGCCTCTGCTACTATAAAGCAACAAGATTTTAAAGGACTAATCAAGCTGGCAGAATTTAATCCCGCAAAATTTCAATATGGCATTGTCTTTTATTCTGGCAAAGAGGTATTACCTTTCTCACAAAATAATGTGCAACTATATGCTTTGCCAACAGGTTTATTTTTAAAATAACTACTAAATAAGAGCTTCCAGAGAAGCTCTGTGCCCTAAGGGCTAAGTCCTGCAGAAGTAGTATTATTAATTTATGCTTCAATTTTCAAATCAATTTATGAATTTGCCTGCTTCGACTGTACTGTTCGAAATGACATTTTTAGTGGATTCCTCCGATAAATTACTGGGGGGAATTTGCGTATTTGAGTACGACACTATTATACATCGTAGGACATTTATAGTGACTCTATGAGATATGAATTATAATAAAATCAATTGCCTATTTTTCAACTAGAGGACTAAAAATCCTCCTGTCGGCAGCTCGACTCTGCCTCTGGCTACCATGAGAATCCGAGTATAATCAATAAGTCAAACGCTTTTTTATCTCTCTTAAATAGATTAGATTAAAATCATCTAATCTCCCTCCCTATCCTAGTCCCATTAGAAAATATAATTAAATTATGGCCTATAATTTAAACATGTTGCATTAATTTTTAGTCTGCCATGAAATTAAAAATTGACCCCACTTTGATTAATAACTCCCCTCAGGAAGCACAAGCATTAGGTGCTTACTTGATTAAGAATGATTTAGCTTTTCTAGAAAAGAAAGGAGAACATAAGGTAACACCTTCTCTCGAACTAGAAATAACTCATAATTTGATTCTTGATCAAGAAAATAACAATTCTAACATTAAACGGTACTATGTTATAAGTAAAGACTTTCTAGGAAAAGGGGCTTTCAGTAAGGCCAGAGGAGCTATGGGTTATATTGACGTTGACATAGCAAGTGGTAATGTTTCATATACACCAAGTGGAGACAAGGCTATTAGAGTAAAAAACACCAAGTACGCCCAAAAGAAAAGACAAGATGCGGGTACAACTCCATATAGCCATTCAGAAGCAGTTGCAGATTATCAACAAACTAGAAACTTTAGTCATATAGGTATGCAATCCCCTATTGAGGTTAAAAAATCTCACGCTCAACTCGGCTTATTTTCAAAAAGTTATGCGATCATGAATAAGTTAAAAGGTCGAGATCTTGATGTAGAAATTGACGATTTTATTGATAATGCTGCTCCTGACACTGCAACAATGGTTAAACGTGTCCTGCTCCCTATATTGGAAGCATATAAAATACAAATTTCCGATAAAAATTTTGTTCACAGAGATATCAAACTAGAGAACATACGAGCTTATCTATCTGTGTTGGGATCTACAATTAATTTTTTAGATGTAGATAGTGCTTTAAAACTTGGTGCAAATGATACTGCTTATGGTAGCCCAGGCTTTTTACCACCAGAGCTCTCTCAAATTACATCATCAAATACAATACCAGTGACTCAAGCAAGAGACATTTTTCAACTTGGTGTATTGTTGATAGCGTGTTTGAATCCTACTTTAAATCCTAACGCTTACTTTCCAAATGAGTTAAATGCACAGAATGGTAATGAGGTTGTTCAATTCGCGCTTGAACAACTACAACAGAATGGATGTTACGATCCAGACAAGATGGGACATGATTTATTTGAGTACATCCAAGACTCTCTCATCATTTCTCCATCAGAAGAAACTGACCTACGTAACGAGATAAAGGAAATTTTAAAGAAAATGACAAATAATGATCCGACTATACGTCCTGACGTTGATACTGTTATTTCTAAACTTAATGATGTATTAGTTAGGTTAGAACCGCAGCAACCAGGTATCGTAATGTAGGATGCAAGCAAACCAAGATTCTAGTAATGAAACATTATTTGACTCAGAAGAATGAGAACAAATACGTCATTGATTTCTCACCACAACTTCCCTAGTCTCATTGGACTTAAATACCTTCAGCAAATTATTAGCCGATGAATCATCATGATTCGATCTCACATATTTCCCATTGACTTGGTGAAAACTAGATACATAAATTTTGCCATTCTGCATCAATCTGGCCAATTCTTGTGCACGAAATTTTCTCCTGTCCTCAAGTTCAAAAATTACGAAACGTCGTAATTTGTGAGAGTATTCTGCTGAGCGCATCCTCGCCATCATCGAAGTAATAATAACCTGAGCAAACAAGACCATATTGCCATTCACTACTAAAGCTGAATCAGGAGTACCATCAACAGATAGTTCACCGGCAGGAGTTGAATCATCAAGAGAATCAGCAAGTAAGCTTAGTTGAGCACCTAGGCCGGAACCCAGGCTGTCTCGAAGAACATTAGGGGCATTGTCAAGTTCCACGCCGCTGTTCCAAACTTTCTGCACCAGTGTTAGCCACAAAAGAATACCTAGAGCAGTTAGGCTTCCTACTCCAGTGAAGAGAAGTGCCGATGCTCCAACGGTTATTACCCATCTCAGCGCTCCATAGAATATCTCATCGCTGTCATCAACATCTACATCAATTCCGGATGTATCCATAGTCATGCCTGTTGTACCACGGATCAGCACCGGAATAGCCACACCATTAAAGTCTATATCAACATCGGGAGCCACATCTATAACAGGTGTATCAATTGCTCGAATTACATGTCCTGTTATTTGAATTCCATTATCAGCCATCGACATTGACAAGGATGTTATCTTGGCACTGTCAACTTCCTGACCTATTTTGGCAGTGGCGCCTCTCCCCAACACCATGTCCAAAAAATTCCTGTTATATGCTATAGCAAGTCCGGTTCGTGGTGCGACAAAACTTTCTGTTATTGTTAATGCTGCAGACGTTGTTGGCGGGCTGGCTGATACTACGAAGGCATCGACACTGTCAGAACCAGCCGGTGTTAAGGTAATCTCAACATCCCATTCAGAAGCTTCGGGCTTAGTATCGGGAACGATGAATCTTGTGTTATTCAGACCTTCCACCAGACTATTGGCGATCGGCAGCCGTGTATTTGCCAGTATATCCTGCACTTCAGAACTATTCATGAAATTGTCGATATCACTTGCAATTTCAGCAGGTGAAGGAGTTCCGTCAACTCCATCATAGCGAAAGCCGATCTCCGCAACTGGATCAGAATCTACCAAGATGACTGTTAATTTTGCTGCAGCATCAAGAGGGACCGTCAATGGAGGTGCATTTGGATCAGAGGCAGGTCGTATTTCGATCGTTCCCAAAATACGTAATACACTTCGGGGAGAATCAGGTCCCTGAGTTATCATTGCAAACTCTAACGGATCGAGAAGAACAGTAATATGAGATAGTTGTCCTCCAATGTCCCGGTCAAACTCCAGATGATCCGGTAATCGGCCAAGCCGAGTTAACTCACGAAGAAAATCAGTGATTACACTAAAAGAAATTCCAACTGCAGCATCTGCGTTTCCTAAATCAATATTCATGATAATCTCCCTATTTGAAATATTTCATGCTATTAGGACGCCTTTCCATTCCATTAATTTGCCATTGCTTCACTTCATTAATATCCATTTCTGAAATAGCAAGCAACGGTTTGATCTTTAGTAGATAAATATTGATAATTCCATACAAATCATTGCAGAATCTCTTATAATTATAGCCAATTTTTTTATAAATAGCTCAAGGAGACTGTCCTTTCAAATGGTTGGAAAAATAACTTGGTTTTAGTTACAGCGCGCATCTTGGTTGCTTGCCACCAGATTTATCAAATACATCAACGATATTATGGTTTTCTTAAAGCATTTTCTCATGAATTTCTTGTAAGAATTTCAAGAAAACACGTATTTTTTTAGGAATAATACGACTTTGAATATATATAGCGTAAATAGGGGTTGGAGGAGGATAAAAATTAGATAAAATTTCTTCTAATTGATGACGCTTGATGGCCTGATTGACCATGTAATTTGGCAATCTCGCAATACCTAACCCACTTAATGCTGACTCCAATAATATTGAACTACTATTCACTTCCAATTTAGGGTTGATAACAACTGGTATCATTGCTGAATCAATTAAAAAAGGCCAATGACTCTGTCTTTGATTATACGAATAGATTAAACAATTATGATTTAATAATTCCTTCGGATGCGAAGGCACCCCTTTTTTCTTTAAATATTGTGGGGATGCACAAATAATCTCTTGATATACACCGATTTTTTTTGCCACCCTATCTAGTGGAGGCTCATGAGTCAAGCGGATAGCCACATCTATTTTTTGATCAACTAAATTGACTAATTGTCCAGTGAGGTTTATTTCCACTCTGATTTGAGGATAATCCTTAAAAAAATGGGGCAGATTAGATGCTAAAATGCAGTTGGCATAGGTAGGAGGAGCGGTTAAGCGTAACAACCCTTCTGCTTTATTTTGCAAACTTGCAATAGTATTTTCAGTATTTAGGTATTCTCTAACAATCAACGCCGCATGTTCAAATATTGCCTCTCCAGCTTGTGTAAGCTGTATGACTCTAGTATTACGATGTAACAATATAACGCCAATTTTTGATTCTAATTCATGCACCTGCTTGCTCACATAACCCTTTGAATAATTCAGGTGATGAGCAGCCTTAGTGAAACTCTTAAAGAGAGAAACATAATAAAAAATAATAAGTTGATAATAGTGCTTTTCCATTTATTGTTTCCCATCAGTAAACAATCTGTTCACCTTTATCTATGTTGTTCATTATAACATAAACAATTAACATGGCCTTGATACAAACAGTCCGATAAATAAACACAAGGCAACATGTTATGAAATCATTCATGAGTAAAAACTTATCCCACAAGCTGACCAAGCTTAAATTCTTTAACTGCAATAACAGGGGCGCATTTAAGAAATATTCTCTCCATACTGAGAGTAGTACCCGCTACCCCTTCAGCAACCTGAATAAACTAGGTGAAGTAACAGGTGTTACACCGGATATAGAAAAGCTTGGAGAGGAACAAACGGCAAAGTATCAAAAAGAATGGCAGAAACACGTAGAGAAAGTACATAAAGAGTTGTATACCCAAGGTAAAAATGAGCATAAATTTATAAAAAGTGCGACTATACGCTCTTACGACTATGCAGCTTTGAGATACATGGGTTTATCTACAGAATCAGTTTTTAAGATAAATCAAGATTTGATTACCTTTCTCGACAAATACGGGTTATTCACTGAAGGCCACACTGGTTGCTGGGATGGTGATATTTATATTGATAATCGCAACGCATTTATGGAAGTATTATTTAACAAAGGATATCCTAGCTCTAACATTACTTCGCACGTAAGAAGTATGGGTTTTTATGATAATCCCAGCATAAAAAAGCTTAATCAATATCTCACTTTACAAATTCGCAATCTAGATAAAGAACAGAAGAAAGAATTAATTGATTTTAATCCTCAGCCATTTAATCAATCGTATAAAATATAAATTAATGTGATTAAGAATTAACTCTACCCATACTGGGCTTAACGCCCAGCCTACTCTTGCTAATTCCACTGCCTTTTGATCGATGTCAATTAGCATAAAATTTGTACCTTATTTTCTATAAAATACTGCCATTATCACCCCTCCTTAGGTGTATCCATCCTACCAGTAGGACAAATAATGAAGAAGGCAGAAAAGTATTCGCACAATTGGTTGCTCAATACAACCAAGTAAACACAATTGGATTACTAATAAGGACAAATCCACCCATAACAAGTTCATGTTGAGATTTCCTCATTGGTTTGAAACAAAAGCGAAACTCATTTAATTAAGTATTAAATTTTTATTCATCCTCATAGCCCAGACATTTAATGAGATTATGAGCTATAATTAAAGTAGTATGTTTGATATTTAAACAATGCGTTAAATGGAGGTCATAAATATGTTCTTATCTACGATGAAAGATATCTACGAAGCTCGAGTTAAAATTGGGAATAATATAATATCAAAAATTACTGGAATAAAAGTTGATCCGTTGAAGGTACATTTGAGCGTACAATGTGATTTGGAGTCTTCAGGAGCTAACGGAGAAATCATAGATCTTATTACTGGTAAAATTATTTACAGATGCCGTAAGCAAACCATTGTAGATAAATAATTAATAAGAACTATTTTAAATTAAAAACAATGTTGATTCATAGTCTTGTCCTTTCATAAATCAGAAGCCTAATTTCACCATTATGTCTATCAATGCACACACAATAATCAATAAAAAAACATAATGGCACATAAGGTTCACTGTAAAGCACGTTTGGTAATACGAATAAAGATTTTTTTATAATTATGCGCTAAATAAAATTAACTACTTATCAAAGGTGCTTTTCATCAGCAGCAATACAGTTTCATTAATTGCTTGAAACGCTTTGTTGCTTTGGCGTTATGATGAGGCACTCAATTCCAACTGTCTTGAAATAAAATTTAAAAAGTTGCTACTTTTTATTTTATAATTTGGGCAAACGATACCGGGCATTATTGTCTGAGTAAATGTTTTACTTTATGCCGGCGGCGGCACCGCCAACATGTCAACATTGCTGAGCTGTAATAATCGTTTAGCCACACTTCCCATTAGCAAGTAGTGTAGTTTAGAATGTCCTTGTGTCCCAAAAGCTAATAAATCTGCCTTCCAGTTTTTTGACTGCAGATTAATTGTATCGGCCAAATAACCACCCATGATTTTTTTCTCAAATTGATCCTGTTTAACATGGCACTCTTTTAAAAAATGGTCTAGCTGAGCCATAATATTCTTTGATTCATCATGATCTATTTTTGATTTAAGTGTGCCAACAGCATCACCATTTAATTGCTGACTATTAAAAATATCCACAACATGCAGCAGCTGAAATCTGGCTTCTGGAAAGCATTGAAAAGTGAATTCAATGGCTTTTTTACTGGGTTTTGAAAAGTCAGTGGCAATAAGTATTCTACTATAGGAAAATGAGGGCTCCGTTTTGATTAGCAAAACAGGGGTGTTCCCTTCTCCTAAAATATCACTCGATGTGGTTCCTAACACATGCTCATCAATATAATACTGTCCATGAGCTCCTAAAATGATTAAATTTCCTTGATTTTGTTCTGTATATTGAATGATTTCATCTGCTGCCCTTCCAGCAAGAACTGACAGATCAACTGAAATATTGGTAGAATATTTCTTAATAAGGGAAGACAGCTTATCCAACGTATCTTTCTCTAATGAACGAATATCGTTTTGTTGTTCTCTGGTTGAATACGGTCCAAAACTTACTGATGGTTGTGGTAATACGTGTACAAAATGAAGAGAGATATGATGTCGCTCAGCTAAAGATATAGCTCTTTGTAAGGCATATTCGGCGTATTTAGAAAAATCAGTAGCAATTACTGGATGTTTTAGTGGCATTATCTTTCCTCTCAAAAAATATTTAATACAGTATGGCATGCTTGCTTTTTTAACAATTTCTAGGCTAGGAAAAAACAAGACCTTGCCCCACAACATCAATCAATAAGCCCTTACAGGTGATACAAAACCCTGTGGTTTAAGTGCCCAAAGCGAACAATCGATTTTTTGCAGAATATTTTCGGCTGTATTACCAATAATAAAACCAGATATTCCTGTTCGTGCTACTGTCCCCATTACTAAAATGTCAATTTTATTCTCCTTGATGCACGAAGGGATAAGTTCTGTAGGACGCCCTTTCAGGTGATATATGGTTGGTTGATCTTTTATGCCCGATTCATGAATCAGTGCACCTAAGGCACTATAATGCGAGCGACTCTCTTTCATAACCATTTCATCCAGCTCTGGTGGGGGAATATCAATAAGAACGCTACAGCGCAGATAATCTTCCAAAACCAATTCCCAGCAAGTAATAACACTTAATCGACTCTTATAATGAATTGAAAGAGCATGGGATAACCTTAAAAGGTTAATAGCGAGATCATGGCCTGAAACTTCTTCATCTTTGGGATCGATAGCAACAGCGATATGAATGGTTTCATCAGAGCTTATCGGACGATGAAGAAACAAAGCGCAAGGGCACTGGCGTAATAGAGCCATATCTAATGCTCTAAATCCTTTTTTATTCCCATTTTTTTCTGCTGCTTTCACTACAAGATCGTAGGAGTGACGAAGTACGCGCTGAATGATACGAATATCAGGTGTATTTCCATACTCGATTTCTATTTGTATTGATGGTTTTTTCTTATTAGGAGATAAAGAGCTTTTCGCAGAGTTAATGGTCCGATGCATTTTTTCTATAAGAAAAGTCTCATACGAGCTTTTATATTCATCAAGACTACGAGGGAAGGGAGGACATGTTATCAAAATATCAAGATTTGCGTTATTATCAGCTGCCAATCTTATAGCATGTCCTAAGGCATTTGTTTCTTCGTCAATTCCGTTACTTACAAACAGAATATTATGAAATTGCTTCATCCTTTTTCCTCCATGAGTTCATAAGCCAAATTTGACCTTCATTACTTTATTTAATTGATTTTTAGAGTAAACTTTAATAATTACATTTTAGGCTATTTTCTTGAGTAGGCAGTGAGCATAGAAAAAAATTAAGAAAAGGACTATTTAAATTGCATCATTCGCTCCCCCTGATTACCACCATCGCGATGGGATTTGCTTTAGCATTAATCTTAGGCTTAATGGCTGCACGCCTTAAGATTTCTCCACTAGTTGGTTATTTATTAGCTGGTGTTGTTATTGGACCATTTACTCCTGGATTAATGGCAGACATCAGCATTGCCCAGGAGCTTGCCGAAATTGGAGTCATGCTGCTGATGTTTGGTGTAGGATTACATTTTTCATTGTCCGATTTGATGCGAGTTCGCAAAATTGCTATCCCTGGAGCGCTAGTTCAAATCATTGCAGCAACCTTACTTGGAGGTAGTGTTGCAATCCTATGGGGTTGGAATTATGGCAGTGCTCTAATTTTTGGACTTTCTCTATCCGTAGCCAGTACCGTTGTATTATTGAGGGCTCTTGAAGAACGAGGCGCACTTGAGTCGATTAATGGCCACATTGCTGTGGGCTGGCTTCTAGTCGAAGACTTGGCTATGGTTATTGTGCTGGTGTTACTCCCACCACTGACACATTGGCAGGGTGACAACTCCTCCGTTGGCGTTCATAACAAGCCTCTATGGTTTGTTTTTGGTCTAACACTCCTTAAGGTATCAACATTCATTGCGTTCATGCTCTTACTCGGCCGACGATATTTTCCTAAGTTACTTTGGCTTGTTGCACGAACCGGCTCACGTGAATTATTTACTTTATGTGTGATTACTGCAGCAATTAGCATTGCCTACGTGGCGTCTAAATTATTTGGCGTTTCATTTGCATTAGGCGCATTTTTTGCTGGTATGATCATGCGAGAGTCTTCGTTTAGCCATCGTGCTGCTGAAGAATCCTTGCCACTTAGAGATGCGTTTGCTGTATTGTTTTTTGTTTCAGTCGGTATGTTGTTTAATCCCACTGTTTTGGTTGAACAACCCTTACAAATTTTAATGGTGGTTGGTATTATCGTTATCGGCAAGTCAATTGCAGCATTTATACTAGTTCTTGCTTTTCGCTACCCATTACAATCCGCATTAATCGTATCAGCAAGTCTGGCACAAATTGGTGAATTTTCATTCATCCTTGCTGAGCTAGGGATTCGCTTAGGAATGCTTCCTGAAAAAGGTCAAAGTTTTATTCTGGCTGGTGCACTGATATCCATAGCGATTAACCCTCTTATATTTAAATTAATAAATCCTGTACATGCGTGGATAAAGTCTTACCCTCGATTACTTCATTTTTTTGAACACACTCATGATTCTTTGGCTGAATTACCGATATCCACAAAAGATGAGTATCTTGCAGGGCAAGTGGTTTTAGTGGGTTATGGACGTGTTGGGAAACACGTTGCTCACTTGCTCTCTGAAAAAAACATTCCTTATGTTGTAGTTGAGGAAAACAGAGAATTAATCGCAAGTCTTCGGGCTACCGGGTTACCTGCGGTGTACGGTGATGCATCCGAGCCTTCCGTGCTGATTCAAAGTCATATTGTTCACGCCAGTATGCTTATGATTGTTATATCAGATGCTGTCCACCTAAGAAAAATGATTCAATATGCTTATCAACTTAATTCAGAAATAGAAATTGTTGTCCGTACACATGATGAAGAAGAAGCTGCGTTATTACAGAAAGAAATTCCCGGCAAAGTATTTTTTGCTGAGGGAGAAATCGCTAAAAGTATGGGAGAATATGCCTTAAGACGATATGGAAAATCATGAATGATCGTGTTTAAAATCAGTTTTTGGAGGTATAGCAAGCATATCCACAGTACTAAGATGGAGAATTCGTTTTGCAACACTCCCCATAAGTAAGTAATGTAATCTCGATTTACTCTGTGTCCCAAATGCCAACAAATCAGCATTCCATTTTTGGGTTTGTCTAATAATACAATCAGCATAGTAGCCACCCATAATTTTTTTTTCGAACTTGCTTTTATCGACCTGGCATTGATTTAGAAAATCATCCAGTTTTTCAAAAATACTTTTTGTTTTAGGCTGTTTGGGGTCTACAAATTCTTCACTTATGTCGGTTGGATTGAAGAATTGTTGGTTATGAATATTAATGATATGTAACAACTGAAAAATAGCCTTGGGAAAACGGTTAAACGTAAATTGTACCGTCTCTTTGCTTGCTTCTGTAAGATCTGTTGCTATCACTATCCGATTGTAAGCAAAGTCAGGTTCTTTTTTTATCAGCAACACAGGAACATGACTTTGGCTAATAACGGAGCTAGAAGTGGTACCTAAAACGTACTCATTAATATAATAACGGCCATGGGCACCAACAACAATTAGTTCACAATGATTTTCATCAGAATATCGGACAATCTCCTCAGATGCTCTACCCCATACCACTGCCGCGTTGGTAAAGGGTTTATAGGTATTATCTTTTAATTTTTTTAAAATCTGCTCTTCGATTTCTTTTTTTTCAGACAGCAATTCCATATCTGAAGATGGCACTATACGACTTAATGGCGATGTTATGACATGGAGGAAATGAATCTTTGCCTGGTTTGACTTTGCTAAATCAATGGCTCGCTGCAAAGCCCAATCGGCATGTTTTGAGAAATCGCTGGCAATCAATAAATTTTTTAATATCATGGCTATCCCTAAATAAGAAAAACAGAGTCATCTTTCTTATCCTAACCAGTCCTTCACAATAGGAAGAATAAGAGCGTGACTATTCGATTGACTCAGTTTTTATCAATGTACTATCGGTTATTTAAATAACTAACCTGATTTGGTCATTTTCTTAAAAAATCACCTATTGACTAAGTAAATCCTATCACATCAAACTTATTTATTAAAGAATACGGAAAGTTGGGCTTAGCGATTCTTGGTGACTATTCGATAAATGATGTACAAACTATGTTAGAGGAGCATTATCACAATTGTTATGATTCTGGGTTGATTTTGCCAGAAGGCTGTTTGAAAAATTATTACAACTACTTTTCGATACAAACACCGCAGCTCAATTGGAGACTGCAGTATTTGAATAATTTTTGTGGGGGTCTCTCAGGAACAAGTCGCGGCACATAGTCGGGGAGATAAATTATCAACATGCGACTCTAAAACAAAAGCAATGAGGATAATTGTAAAAAAAACTTAATGCTAGCCATTTTTAATGATAGAGTCACCCACGAAACTAGTTTTAGGGAAAAATATGTTGTCATCATCTGTAAAAATGCCCAAAGGAATTATCCCTCTGTATTTAATACAGGCTTTTTCAACCTTTTCATACGCTATCTTTTATTCGTCATTGTCATTGTTTCTTACTAAACAGTTAGGTTTATCTAATACAGTATCCAATAGTATCGTTGGGTTATTCCTAGCTTTTAATTATGTATTACATTTACTCGGCGGTGTTATTGGTGGACGCTTTCTAAGCAACCGTGCGTTGTTTTTTATTAGTACAGCAATACAAACTATTGGTATCTTATTCGTAGCGCTTTTGCTGAAATCGGTTCTTTATATTGGCCTGAGTTTATTTTTAGTTGGATGTGGCTTAAATACTACAGCGTACAACAGCATGCTGACACAACGTTTTGCACCAGATGATCATCGAAGAGACAAAGCGTTTTTCTTAAGCTATGCTGCTATGAATGTTGGATTCTCAGCTGGTTATATCATCAGCGGATTTTTTGATTATTCGAACCAATATCAAAATTTATTCTACGCAAGCATTATTCCAAACGTAATTACGCTTATTTTAATGTGGTGCTATTGGCCAAGCTTGAATGATAGTAATACTCCATTGCTTAAAAGCAACCAAGCCACTATGAGTCTGAAAAAGGCAGCTGGCTGGATGCTGGTTTTATCACTAATTCCCTTTAATTTACTTTGCTTTCATATCTCTCAATTAAGCAACGGAGTTGTTGTGGGCCTCAGCACTATCATGTTTTTTGTTATTTTGTACCTAGGCTTTAAGCAAAAAACACTACAAGATAAACAAAAGATCATGACGTTTCTGATTTTGACAGTCACATCCATTCTATTCTGGATGATTTACTTTACCGGACCAATGGGGATCACCTTATTCATCAAAAATAATGTTGATCGACACATTTTTCATTATGAAATGGCGACACAATGGATTTTAAATATCAATGCCGTCATTATTATTATTGGTGCTCCACTCTTATCAATGTTATTGACAAACCTTCAGGAAAAAGGATACAAGATTTCAGTTAGCACACAATTTATCTGGGCCTTTATAATACTTGCCCTCTCTTTCTTCCTCTTATCTAGCGGCATTCTTTCAGCCGATAGTTATGGATACAGTAACATCTATTGGGTGATTTTCCATATTATCACACAAAGTATCGCTGAATTACTTATCGGGCCTGTAGGCTATGCAATGATCGGCAGAATTTCTCCACCACAATTACAAGGTGTGCTCATGGGCACCTGGATGATGGCATCAGGCGTTTCTGCATCACTATCCCATTACTTTTCCAACGCCATGAATAAAACCGATTCAATCGACCCAATCATATCTAATCATGATTATTTGCATGTATTTAATCAATTAGGTATTTGGGCACTGGTGGGTGCTTTTTTTCTATATCTGATTGCAAGAAAAATTACGCCAATTATTGACCAAGAGAATAATTCGGCTGCGTCCGCAAAAATTACGACAACATAAATAAATATGCACCCAATTTATAATTAGCTACAAAAAAAGAGTTTTGTTATTTGGTTTAATTCCTGGATAACATTATAAATCGAATTATTGACACATTAGCTTCCAGTAGCTTACGAATTTAACGCAGAGCATGTTTTAGTCATTGATTAATCAGCTTTTGAAAATGGAACTCTTTACATTCAGAAGTTATCCTATATAAATTGATTTAAAAATACAAATAAAAGGAATGTATTATGCAAACTAAATTACATTTAGAAATTGTTAATAATCTAAAAACATTGAAAATTAATGAAGATTGCATCCAGCGTATCATGGATGCAGTGGATAAAATGCCCGGGAAAGAGCATGTAAAAGGAGCACTAAAATTTCTGACCGAAATTACTTCTCAAAAAAGCAGACGTGAAAGTTATTATCAATATTCACATTACTTTGCAGAATACTTCTGCACTATATCAAATCTAGGCCTTTTTGCTGTAGCCTATTATTATGGAGATTATGCGACTCTCGCTGCCGCTACATTTTCTGCATTGAGTCATGCTATTCCATTACAAAGATTACATGATCTTGATCTGCTCGGCGTTTTTATCATTTTTGGAAAAGCAATTAGCCAATATAAAATAATCATGGAAAGACCAGAGGTGCTTGCTTGGGGAACGGCGGCCTTAGGAGTCAATATTATGGATACACTAATTACACGAAAGCACCTAGATAAAATTGGTCCAGCAATACATGTAGTCTGGCATTTAGCCGCAGCTTTTGCACTATATAAGTTTAATCAAGCTCAAGTTGAAATCGCAGAAAATGAACTTCAAAATGTTCTAGAAGCTATTCCCACACACCAAATTCCCGGTTTTCTTCAAAGCTCGTATGAAGTAATATCTGACTATATTTACAATTTTTCAATTCAGACTAATTGTGTCCTTCAATAGGTTACTCCAATACCCTGCTATTTAAAAGCTAAGGAAATAATTAACGTTTAAATACCAGGGGTAAATTCTTTCTCCCACATTACTTACAATGATTGATTGGCAATAAATTTTTTTGATATAGGACAGAATTTATTACTTAGTGAATTCAAAAAGCTGATCTTAATTAATCAGCTTTTCAACTTCATTTTATGAATTTAAAGTTAACCACCACATACTTTTTGATAAGTTTCGGTTGGAACTTGACATTTTGCTGGCAACGCTTTTATTGATTTACAAATGGTTGCTTTAGCTTCTTCAGCACTATCAAAAGTCCAGCCTGGTTGTTGAATATAAACGCCACGAAATAGCTTGCTAAAATCGCCAGTGGTATTTGCTAAATTAATACTACTATTGCCTTCACTAATGTTATTTGCATAATTTTCAATAGTACTTTTTTGATCATCAAATAATACAATACATTCGTTTTTCGCATCCGACATACCACCTTTAGTACCAGAATTATCTGGTGAGCGTACATAATCTTCGTAATAGAATTCAGCAATTGATTCTAACCCTTCATGCTTATAAGGCCAGCTAGTGCAAGAATGACTAAAGTTTTCTTTGCAACCACCACTGTATTGAAATAAAGTGTCACGGTTGACATCCCCAGGATGTTCCATTGTTTCTTCACCCTCTCCAATAATATCAATTAAATCAGTAGATTGGTGGTAAGTATTATAAGCAGCATACACAAAATCATAATAGCGATCGCCAGTGTCAGGATGTAAAGCCTCTAAGCTTTTGCCACGCTCTGAAACGCCATTATAAATAGCATTCATCGACACTTGTGCAGTGTCTTTATTTTCACCAGTATTAATTCCAACGCCATATCCTAATTGTGCGCAAATTTTTGTGGCTTCGAGTGATCCTGGTTCCGTTAAAGTCCCATCAATATCAAACACACAGACACCGACAGGAGGCAATAGTGTGTACTCCATAGCGCAGGCTTGGTAGCTGCCCCCTAATAATGCAGTTACTAATAAAATTTTTAGTTTTTTCATTATCATAGAATATAAATCCACCCCAATGTTACTCATCTTAGGTGTAAAATAATACATCAACTGTACAAAATTTGCCAGATCTCTCCGAAATTGTAGGAGACAAACCTTTTAATATAATGACTGTAACATAGCCCCTTCATAAGGACGAATCATTTCATTATTATGTAATTGTTGGATTAAGTTTGGATTTGCGATAAAAGGCCTGCCAATTCCAAGTAAATCAAAGTCATTGTTTTCAATTTGATCTTGCCCTTCTTTGAAATCGTAGCTTCCACAAGCAATTAGCGTCCCTTTGTAATGCGAACGTATAAAACTTGTCATAGTTTGACTATTCAACTCTTCGAAGGTCGTTTTATCATTAAAATTGCCGGTATGAACGTAGGCAATTGGAACGAGATTAAGTTGTTCTAATAAATATTTGAATACAAGAGCATCACGGTTATCGCCAATAATCTCATTAAGATACGCTCCTGGTGAAAGTCGAATGCCTACTCGTTCATAACCAATAGCCTCACCACAGGCTTTAACTACTTCTAAGGCAAAACGCGCCATATTTTCAGGAGTCTCCCCGTAAGCATCTCTCCGATGATTTGTGTGGTAATGTAAAAACTGATCGATGAGATAACCAT
This sequence comes from Legionella cincinnatiensis, assembly GCF_900452415.1. Taxonomy (NCBI): domain Bacteria; kingdom Pseudomonadati; phylum Pseudomonadota; class Gammaproteobacteria; order Legionellales; family Legionellaceae; genus Legionella; species Legionella cincinnatiensis. The sequence continues at coordinate 2,380,562 of NZ_UGNX01000001.1, forward strand.
TGGCTCCGTGAATCTCAACGCCATCAAAACACGCTGTGATTGCATTTTTGGCGGCAATTGCATAACTATTAATAATGTCTTTTATTTCATTTAATGTAGCTGCACGCGACGCTCCATAGTTTAAGCCCTCAGCTCGCGTCACTCTGCCTGTCATTAGTGTTTCTGAGGCGGAAATAGGTAATTGACCATTTAAAAAATGAGGGTGCGACACTCTACCCAGATGCCAAATTTGTGAAAAAATATGGCCTGAGTTTGCATGGACTGAATCTGTTATATGGCGCCAACCTTCGATGTGTTCGCGCGTGAAAATACCTGGAACATTACTATATCCTTTTGCGTCAGCACGAATAATGGTCCCTTCGGTGATAATTAATCCTGCGTCGGCCCTTCGTGTATAATAATCTTTCATCAATGAGGTTGGGCTAAGATCATCATTAGCCATATTACGCGTCATTGGAGCCATTACAATGCGATTTTTTAATCGGATTTCTTTATTTAATTGGAATGGCGATAAAAGTAAATCAAGATTCATAACAGCCTCCTTTAAGTAAATCTATATATCGCAAATTTTCGATTAATAGCTGTAAAAAATTTTATAGTGCGTTTTTCAATTGATCCATGAAGTCACTAATAAAGGGTTTATTGAGCTTATAGTAAGTCCATTGACCTCGGCGTTCCATTATAATCAGTCCAGCCTGCTGAAGCTGCAAAAGATATTGGGAGACTGTGGATTGTGATAAACCTATTTTTTGCTCAATTAAACCCACGCAAACACCATCAGTGCTTACATCACAATGCGATGAAGTGAAGTGTTTGCTTGGCTCTTTTAGCCATTCAAGGATTTGTAAGCGATTCTTATTAGAGAGCGCTTTTAAAACAATTAATCGATTCATGTAGATCAGTATATCGGAATTTTCCGATATATCAAATTGTTTTTACAGGACTCATGAAAAATACTCATCTGCCTTATCAAAAAAAGCAATACCCAGGACTTGCAAAATTGTAGCGCATTTTAAAGAACATGTTGGACAATAATTACTCACACAAGCAACATCTATTTTTATACGGGGTTTGACAGAATATAAACAGACTTATCCACAGAAAATGTGCATAACTAACGATAAGGTATTTTATCGACTAAATGAAAAAACCCATATAGAACAAGGCGCCTACTAATTCGATGTTTGAAGAAGGGGTGTTTGGTGTAATAAATATCCACAGGAAAAAATGCGGGAAAAGGAAATAATTGCTTGGCTATTTTAAACAAATCAAAATTAAAAAAACAGACTTGACTTCGACTATTTTCTATTAAAACTGCCTATACGGCAATAAACAAAAGGTGAGCATTCAGTGCATCAGACATGAATGGCTACAATATCCCCTATTATGTACAAAGCCTAGTCTCAAAAGAGCTAGGAAATTCTTGCTGTTGAATAAGGTTTGAAATATGTTGATGATCCAGAAATAACGTTTTGTTAATGAAATCTTGATGCAAATCATTTCGGGAAAACTGAACAAATTGCATTTCCAGTAAATTAAAAAGAAACTCAGTTGTGAAATTATCTGAACGCTCCATCTTCAAAAGAATATTTTGGAGCGCTTGTTCTATTTCATCGCGATGCTCTTCAGAACAATAAGGAAAAAATCCTATAGTTGTTGTAATCACACTGCTTCCATGCTTAGCAATTCCCCCAATTTGACTAAGAATTCTACGTAAATCAAGAATCTGTTCGTTTATTTTCCATTTAATCCCTAAGCTTCCATTCGCATTTAATAATATGGATTCAATTTCCAACTTAACGAGAGGATTATTTTGTATTTGATTAACAATAGATTGATCAACAGAGTCTGTAACTAAAGAGGCATGGCTATCGTAGGTGATAAAACGGTGAATATCTATAGTTTCACTCTCAATTTTTAATATTTTTCTCAAAAGAGCAGGTGTTAAATGAGTAAAAATTTCCTCTAGATTCATGCTGTTGAGAAGCAATGCTTTACACTGATTAATTTTCTCAATTTCTTCTGGCGCTGGTTGATATTGGATTAACTTTACATATAAGTAAGATCGAACAAGGCAGTTATCCCAGCTGCTTTTATCATAAGAATCAATAACTCTCATTGCAGTTATTGTAGTATGAGGATTATCAATTACAGCAAACGAAGTGGGTTTTATTGGTTCATTGGATTCACAAATGAACTCCTTTTTCTCCTCACTTGGAATAGCTTTGGAAAAATAGGTGAGTAATTCTTTTTGGAAGTTACGAATAAATTGGCCTATAGGCGTAGTCACATCATGAAAGATGACGAGCGTTTCGCCAAAAGAACCAAGCACTTTATTCGCTCTATTTAAACGCACCATGTCCTCATTAATAGGGGCAGTTTTCAGGAGTATATTCTCTAGCTTTCTATTCGTCTGGGAGGCAAAAAAAGTGTTATTGCTCGTTTTTAACAGTGCTCGCATAATTCGTCCATTCCAATACAGAGGATTCTTCTTAACGCTCTCTTAATGATCATTATTTATACTACTAGTAATATTATTTTTTTCATAGCGATTTATACTATGGTAACAATTTCTTTTGGCCAAGCACTATTACTTTTAATGAATAAGTACAAAGATACTCCACTCACCTGCAATAATTTGAAACAATTTTATATCCAAGGCATAGTTTCACCAACAGAGCTCAATTACATTCAACAATTATTTGACGAAAGTGGCTTAACAAAAGAATACGAAATTTCTTACAGTGAGAAAGAGATCGATGAAGATCCTTCCCGGCGCTATTTTGAGACCCATTTGGCATTTGAAACGTTATTAAATTCCTTGGGTAAAATAAACATAGAAGATCTTGCAAAATATTATCAAGCACTCTACAACACCTTGCCTGAAGTAATTAAAAATAAATATAATCATTTTATAGAAGGTAAAATTTCTTCAAAAGAGGATAGTTTTGCTACGGAATATATGGATGCACTACAAAAAGTGCAAGACCACGAAAATTACCAAAGATTATTACCAGAGCAAAAAGAAAAAGTACTATTAATACTAAAAACCTCTTGGTTAGGTGTATTACATGCTAAGAATCCACAAGTCCCTCTTAATCTTTATGGTACTGGATTTTTCTCGGAAGCAAATAGAGGAAGGATCGTTAAAGAAAAACCAGGCTTACCTACTGAAAAGTCACCTTACTACTCCAATCATTTTGGGCTGATGAAAACCTACATGCCAGTACCTCGAAATGATATCGCCTATGCAGAGAGTGGTTTCACGTTCCTAAAGCCCTCCGATCAAAATACGTTTAATCCAGAATCAGCGTGGTCTAAACAGAATTTTTCAAAATTAGTTCATCCTTTTTCCTGCTCCATATCAGGCACTACATTATGTCAATTACGTGTCATGAAAAAATTACAGGAGGACGAGGGACAATTACCCTTTAATTCGCAAGAAAAATTTTCTACTTTTTTAAAATGTTTTATGTCGAGTTTATTATTTAACAGTGGTGGTCATTGTTTCAATGAGTTTTTAAGTGTATTGGAAATACCCCAAATCAAAAAAGAATTTAGCTTTATTGATGGGTTTGAGCAAATCAATGCGACAACTTTATTGTTCCATGGAAATGAAGAAGCTTTTGATAAAGCTCTAAAAGATACCCTAGAGTACACTCAAGTGTTATTGGCAAAAAAAGAAATGCATCACGAACTGAAGGCTCAATTTGGATTTTAAATTGAGTTCAATTAATGTTCATTTGATCTAATAATATTTTGGATTTGCTTTCAGGAAGATTAGATAGTAAAGATTATATGATAACTCGTTTACTGACACCCTGCTGAAAACTCCCGATTAAATGCGTAACTATCCCATCCATTATTTGTGTTCATATTCTCTTAATTATTTATTGATAGAATCACGTCACTTTTGATCTGAAAATGAGGTTTTTATGATTACTGAAGAAGAAGTGCTTAGTCAACAAGAAAATACTATTGCCCTTCCAGCAAGAAAAAAAAAGAAAACAGTTTCTTGGAATGACAACCAAAGTGAAGGGAAAATTAGTGAACAACACCTTAAAGTTGGTCCGAGTGCTACTCCATCTAAAAAAACGCTAGATACTCAAATGAAACAACTAGTGGAGAAAGAGGGATATTCCGAACTTGAAGCTGCTGCGTTTACTGGAAAACCCCAGACTCTCAGTGGCGAAGTAATTCTTACGGAGCCAACTTTTTATATTTCTCCGGAAGAGATACAGAAACAAGTTGCTGAAAAAAAAGAACTTAAAAGTGCGAATGCCAACCAAGAAAAAAGTATTAAAAATAGTTTTTTCAGACCCAAGATGATTCACATTGGAATGCCTAACCCAGATGCGCAAGAAAAAAACATGAAGGATAAAAATGAAGAAAAAAGAACTATCCAAGGGCATGAAAATACTTTCTTTGGTACCCGACGTCCACTTATTATTGGAGCAACATCTATAGATACTTCTGTAATTATGGCTTTAGCTAATTTCAATTATTAATTTATCAAGAGATGACTTACTTCATATTGCTATGATAATTAGGTACGACCATTTTGTAAGTAATGAGTCATCAAGTTAACCGTCACATCGCGGCGGTTAATTATTAAAATTAACTTTGTTTCTTTGCTTATGCAAGATCAATCTCCTCAAACAAATAATACGGTCAAACCACGTCTTTCTCAAAATTGACTAAAATTAGAATAGAACGAACAAAATAAAGGCTATCTTATGTTGCAACTAATTTATATTAGCTCAGCAACTAAAGTGTTTACCAGTCAAGAACTCAGAATGCTATTGAACCAGTCAAGAGCTCGTAATTTAAAACAGGATATTACTAGCCTCTTGATTTATTCTGGGCATTCCTTTATGCAGTTATTAGAGGGAAGTGAGATAGATGTGAGGGACGTTTATGCATCTATACTTAATGATCCTAGAAATATGGGCAACTTTATAGTTCTTGAACAGCATGTAGAGCAGAGACTGCTCTTAAATTGGCAAATGCAACTCCGTAAATTAGAACTTAATTTATTTAGTGATTTGTATGGATTATGCTTAAACAATAAAGCCGATTTCATTCAAAAATTGATAGATTTAGCGAATGATACACACCCATATGGTAAAGAATTCAATCCCAACAATCTTCCTTTTTTTAAAGAAAAAGAGGTGATAGAAACACCCTTTAAAGATGATTTTTTTAGATTTTCAACAGAAGTTGGCGCTGATGAAGTCTTTTTAATGAGGGATGATTCTAGCATTGTCTATGTCAATCACTCTGCATGTCAAAAACTTGGTTATACCAATAAGGAATTAATTGGTATGTATGTTTGGGAGTGGGACCCTCTTTTTCCAAAAGAAAGTTGGCCTGGCTTTTGGGAGGAATTCCTCAAAAAAAGACGACTTCATTTTGAGACCAAACATAAAAAAAAATCTGGAGAAATATTTCCAGTTGAAATTCATGCTCATTTGTATACGCATGATGGGAATGATTACGCCTTGGCATTTGTTAATGATATCAGTCAAAGAAAACAAATCGAAGCTGAGCTATTAACTCACAAAATGCAATTAGAAAAAATTATTGAATCAAGAAATGAGAAATTAAAAAAATTAATTAGTAAATTATCTTTGCATAAAAGAATATTGGATACCCATTGCAGTGTGGCCATAACAAATGCCGATGGCACTATAACATATGTGAACAACAAATTTTGTGAGCTATCTGGTTATTCGAAAGATGAACTTCTTGGGGCCAATCATAGAATTCTTATGTCTGATTATCACGATAGAATATTTTATAAAAATATGTATCAAACTATAACCATGGGAAGTATTTGGAAAGGTATTTTTTGTAATAAAGCGAAAGACGGCCACTTATATTGGATTGATATCAGTATCATTCCCAAACTGGATAAGACTGGGAAGCCTTTTGAATACTATTCCGTATGCACTGACATTACTGCTAGAAAACTCATAGAATTAACTTTGGAAAATAAGGAAAAACAGGTCAGAACCATTTTGGAATTAGCTGGAGATGGTATCCATATTCTTGATAAGAATGGCTTTGTTATAGAATGTAGCGAATCATTTGCTAAATCTTTAGGATATACGAAAGAGGAGGTACTAAAGTTGAACGTGCTGGACTGGGACGCAAAAATTCCTAAAGAAAAAATGCACAATATTCTTAAGCATTTATTACATTCTGTTGAAGTATTTGAAACCAAACATAAACGGCAAAATGGTTCTGTTTTTGATGTTGAAATTAATGCAAAAGGAATTGTTCTTGATGGACAGCATTATATCTATGCTTCTTCTAGAGATATCACTGAACGACTAAAAGCTCAAAGAAGAATTGCAAAAATGGCTAATTTCGATCAGTTAACTGGATTAGCGAATAGGCATAAATTATTAGAAGCTTTCGAAAATTACATGCAAATCGCGCGAAGAGATCAAAAAAAATTAATACTCATTTTAGCGGATATGGATAGTTTCAAACATATTAATGATACCTACGGCCATTTAGCTGGCGATGCAGCATTAAAACATGTAGCTGGAAAATTGAAAAAAAAATGTCGACCGTATGATATAGCAGCGAGAATTGGAGGAGATGAATTTGCAGTTCTTATATTTAACGCTGAATTATCAGTGGGTATCCAATATATAGAACAGGTATGTTCAAAAATAAAAAATACATTCTTAATTCAGGATAATCCCCTTTTGTTAAGCTTAAGTATAGGTGTTGCGATGTTTCCGGATCACGCTCAGTCAATAGACGAATTATTTAGAAAGGCAGATTTAGCACTTTATCAATCCAAAAAAGATAGTAGAGTGAGGTATTGTGTGTACGGAGATTATGCCTCTAACCCGAATAATTGGTTTTATTAAGATAACGTAGGCTGGGCTATACACTACTTCTACTTGCAAACACCTTATGTCTAAGTCAGCCAACCTTTTAAAATCGGTGCGATTGTTATTCTTCCTGCTCATTTTGCCTCTTTTAGCTCTAACTCAAAGCGATGGAATTTAATAAAAGATACGTGCTCAAGGTAAATTAAGTATTATTAATCAATAAGTTAATTCATATTTTTTCAACATGCCTGTCTCCTACCTAAGTTTATAGTTTAGAGTGTTAATTGCTCCTTTCAGTGTAGAATGATTGTCCCGCATTATAATGATTATTATATTGACACATTATAAATGTATTGATACCTTTGGTGAAAATTTTAACCTTTAACTTTAAATGGAGTTACCAATGCAAGAAAAAAAAGAAAATCTAACTCAATCACAAGAGCTTTCCATGAAGCGCAGTAATAGTATGTCTAAAATCATGGAATCTCTTTCTAAAGAAACACAAACTAATTCTAATGATCAATATGAAACAATCTCCAAAATCAATGATTCTCTTTCAAAGGAAGAGATAAAAGAAAATTCAAAGGAAGAGATTCAAATTAATCCCATGGCATTGATAAATAATGCGCCAAAAATGATGGAAGAGATGGAAAAGCAACTCAAGGAAATTGAGGGCGATAAAGAAATTGATGAGCTAGAAAAAGGCTTTAAAATGATGGGAGTGGGTTTAGTCGGAGTTTTAGGATTACTTGCTAACAGCGCTAAAGATAATAAAGATCAAGAAAATAATACTGAAAAATTAGAGTGCAGAATATTTTAACCTAGAAAAAGCAGTTGACCTCGTAGCGAAAAGTTCGACTCCACTGCTACCCCCCCATAAAAATCAGCGAATTACGGTGATTTCCCGAACACCACAAAAGTGTGGTGGGGGGATTTTGAGGGGTACAACAACCAAAATATTAAAAACTAATTACCGTCCCTTCTTGTGTTGTCTCTTTTGCTTTTCTTAAGTTAACTTTTAAGATAAAGCGATATTTATTTGCTTATTTTTGTATTTTCTGTATAATTTTTAAACATTTCATTTACTGATTTAACTATGACTAAAAATGTAACTCCCATAAAAAACCCATTATCTGCCGCGAATACTTGGCGATTAGTGATCGATGGATGTCTACAAGCTGATAAGCATGAATATGGTTTATTGTCCGCATGGCAACACGTAAGTAACACATTAGGCTCGCCACTTAATCTCAATTTCTCCAATAAGCACAAATAAATTATTAATCGAAATAACTAATAACCCCTCTTCTTGCAATAAACTCTTCACAAATATTTCTAATATTCAAACATTAACCAAAATATTCAACGCACCTGAGCAAAAATAAATTATATTCAATAAATTGATAAATAACGAAGCAATCCTGAATGAGCTATTTTCCTTTGCCTATGATGTTGAAGAATTAGCTGATACATTCCATACGACAGAACAACATAAAATTTTATTTAATCTCTTATTAAATAATGAAATAGCTCTAAATAAACTATTCTCCGATAGTTCATATTTTAAAATAATAGCTAAAATTTTTTCACCTCTTGCTGATGCAGAAAAAATTTTTAAACGATCTCGTGAGAGTGAACCAAAAATTTCTTCTTCGACTCTTGGGTTCTTTAATCAAAATGACTTAGAACTAAATAGTAAAAAAAGAGCAGCGACTCAATAACTTATGTGTTCTTAAATCACAAAATATGGTAGCAACCCCTCTTTTTTACTAAAGAAATGTTCATTGATACCAAGAACAACGGGGCGGGCTTATTGATGGAGTAGCTCTTTATTTTGCTCTTGGTAATGACGTTGATACAAGGGTTCTATGGTGGATTTTACTTTCTTATAACATTCACTAAGGTATTTTTTCCTTGAAAAGAAAAAATTAAACACACTACTATTATGGGCCACATGAGCACTATTAGAAAATTTCTGAATAAGCTAGTCTGTATATTTTTTTGTCTTCGACAACCCCTTTTATTTAGGGGATAGACTTATAGCACTGTCAGTCAATATTTCCGGTTTTACATATTTATGGGTGTATTCGAGTAATCCTTCGTTAAATTCCGGTTTGATAGCTATTACTATGGGAGCTTCCTTCTTATCCATGCCCTTTTGTTGGATTAATGATGTACCTGTTATTGCGTCACAAAGTATATTAAATTTTCCAATTAAGTTTTTAGTATTCAAAGAAGTAGAGTCTGCCAAGATCAAATGATAGGTTGCCGGAGACTTATTTGGTTTCCAGGTGGATTTTAATAAACCACTGGCGTGATCTGCACAAATCTCTATAGCTAATGATTGAGTTTTGTTTAAAGATATTATATTTCTATTGGTACCGGGCTGAAATAAAGTACTGCCTTGTACCAAGGGCGCTCTCACCGTTGAACTATTAGGTAAAGTATATTCAAAACAAGGGACACGTTTGTCCACTTTATTCAATACTATCCCCCCACTTAACAGATAACAAACATTGCGTACAACAGTAATTGTATGGTCAGAATTATTGGTTTGTGATTTATTTAAATAGTTTTCAAAGTCTTCTTGTTCAACAGTATAAGCACTTTTTTTGTGCGAATTTTCTTGGTAGCGTTGCGCCATTTTTAGCAACTTAGGAAATTGATATTCATTTTGATATTCTTTGGCGAAGGCGTATGGAAAAATAATAACGCAATTTTGATTTACTCGAGTAAACTCTTTTAATCTTTCCTGGATCCTCAGATGCTCGGAATAATCGAGAATTTTCGAATTTGAAGGGTTGGCCTTTGTTATTGCATATTCATGAGTGAGCAGAATGATTCTATGCTTGGGAAATTTTTGTTTTGCTAAGTTATATCCATCTTCAAAAGCACTCAGATACAGCTGCAGCTTTTCTTCAAATGAGGTAAATTTGGGGCTGACATCACCAGTAAGTTTTGAAAAATTAAAGCTTAAGATAAGATTTTTCATAAAGTTCCACTAAGTTTAAATATAAATATTTGCTCATATTGAATTATAATCGACTATTATGAAGAGAAAATATGAAGGAATTATTAAAAATCACTTATTTCCTTTTCTGCACTATTCCAAACAATTTAAAGGAGTTAATGGTAAACAAAGCAGGTCAAATAAAAGCCGCCACATTTGTAGAAAGCTGCAGTGTCTTTAATGGTTATATTGTAGAGTCAGGAACCCATAACGAACTACTAGCAATGAGGAGCGCTTATCATACTTATTGGACTCATCAGTCAAATGGATTCATTAAAAGTTAAAGATCCAGAATATGGAGAGGCAACTAGTGCCAAGTACAGTTCGGTGGCGATAATGGTAACAAGACTTTTAAGGTTTAATCAAGTTGGCAGAATTCAATCTGGCAAAATTTCAATCTGGAGTTGTCTTTTATTCCGGCAAAGAGGTGTTCACTTTATCACCAAATAATATTCAACTATATGCTTTGCCAAAATGTGCTTTATGATACCATATTAGGATGAATTACAGATGATTCTACTGACTAAAATCAGATTATTGGAGCGTTAATATGTGGAAAAAAATTCCAAGTAATTTTAAGAATTTGAAAGATAACAATAAAATTACTTTTCTCGGGAAGCGATTTATTTCTGATTCTTCGTATGAAAAAAGTTATAAGTTAATTGAAAAATATTGCGCTTATGATCCTAAATTTTGGGGAGAAATAAAAGAGGCAGTACAAAAAATTGAGCATGCTGAAAAAAATAAATCTCCATTGTTCCCTGAAGACATTGAAAAGTTACAGCAAATCCAACACACTTTATTGCGATCTTATGATTTTCCCGATTTATTTACAAAATTCAATCCCTTGCTTTCGACATTGAATAAAGCAGATAACTTACCCTACAAAAATACACCATTTTATTGAACACTTGGCGAACTAAGGCCTATCATAATAACAAAGATTGGCTTTGGAGCGAGTGTTTTCATGGCATTATTTATCACTCCAGCGTTTGATTGTAAAATATGGGCGGCATCTGAGGATACCTCAGACACCGTACCAATTTTTGAGTAATTCCATTCCCCACAACCTAATCGCGTCAAATCAGGATGCTTGTTCTAACTTTCAAATTTCCTGCGATAACCCTCTTTCATAAACTAAAAAATCAAAACTCATATTAAATACATCCATACTATACTAATAGTATTCATTGTGAATAAAATTTAACTTTATTGTGCTTAAATACGCTATGAGGAACTAAAATGAGTAAGAGTAAAATACTTAAAGAGTTAATGAAAAAAAATGCAAAGGACCTCGTAGAAAAACCAAGAGAGAAAAGAGAACCTTCTTATGCATCAACTAATAAAAGTCAACCAACTTCAAAAGAGAATGGGCGTGAAAGTGATAAAAATGAATTTAATTCAAAAGAAAATGAGCGTAATGAATTAAATGCAAAAGAAAATACGAGCACAAGAAGTAATAATAATTATGAGGAAAAAAATACAACTCAAGTTATCAATGAAAATGAAGAGTACGACTCAAGTAATTACGGTTCAGGCGCCATGTGGAACCATGTTTTTGATTCCAGGGATGATTTCAGTGTAAGTGTAATCGATATAGATGGTGTTATAGAGAGCTATATAAGTAAAGAACATGACTTAAGCACGGCTCAGAATATTCCTCTTTCATGGAAAGAACTAGAAATTCTTAACCAAATGTCTATTAAATTCAATGGAACGGAAATAATGGATCTCAATGAAAAGGTTGCCTTAATAATGCTAAGGGAATCTATTCATGATCCAAAAGCATTAAAGGAACAATTACCAAGTATGAAGCAACAAATGGAATTTACATCAAACGATTATCATACATATCCAGCCCTTCCATTGCCAAAATACAATATTCAGCTGCGCGATACAATAAAAGAACTAAGAAAAATACAAAAAAGCCCGATACATGACAAACAATTAAAACCAATAATTAATGAGGCTATAAAGGAAGCAAGAAAAAGCATGGGGATAACAGACAAGAAATCAAAATTTGAATATCCACTCCCAGAAAGATTCAATGAAATTACTACTGACAAGAGCAGGATAGTTACAAGACAGCAAGTACTGAAGAAAAATTTATCAAAGTCAAGAAAAAATCCAATGATTGCAAATCAAGAGCTTGGTAAAAATGATATACGGAGACGATATTATCATTATCAATCAAACTTAAATAATACAAAAAAGACTGTATACATACCAGATAATTATGTTGTAACTAACATAAGCAAGTATTTGGAAAAATTAAAAAAAGGAATAGAACAAGCAAATAATGGCATTGAAGGTATAGATAATGAATCATTCAAAGGATCTTTTAATAACATAAGTTGGCATACATGCAGTGAATTTTTACAACATCATTTTCATCATTTTGATCATATTATTCAAGGGTTTAGAAATAGCACCTTTGAAACATCAGTTGATATAGTAAAATCACTAGGAGAAAAGTATTTAGATTATACAGAGTATTGCAAGAAACAAAATAAACAGGCTGTTAATTATGACGAGTTCATCGATGCATTGATTAAAGCAGCAGAATCACAAGGGTTAAAGCTTGACCCTAACATTTTAACAGAAAACGATATCGTTTTACTCCCAGAAACAATGAGTATAGATGGTTTTGAGTATATCAGCGCTACACGTTTAATCAATGAAATTGCCTATCGATGTCCAAATGCGGTAGCACAAAGCGAAAAAACTAAAACTGAAACGACATTGGTTCGCTTTGAGGGAGAGCATGGGTTGGAAAAATTTAACGAAGGTAAAATAGGCGTTTATTATACTCGGGGCTTACCCGTTTGTGGTTTAAAAGATTGCAAAGATATCGAGATGCATCCGATACAACTCGCTTATTTATTAAATATTTCAGTAGGACCATTTCATCAATTATTAAAAGACAGGGAGCTGCTTGAAAATGGATATAAATATTTACAAGATAAGGCGTTGGGGATCAAATCAGATCCCAAATATGAAAATGCCTATAATAGCTGGATGAAAAATTATGAAAATCCACCAGATAATGGTTATAAGGGTTATATACTCACCATTCAAGTAAAAGAAGGTACTGAATTATGTCATAGCAAAACAACCGGAGGAGAGGGGAATCCTTTTGCAGATGAGGTTTATTTAAATGAACCTCCTAGTGATAAAAATATAAAGAAAACCATGGAGAAATTTCAGAATGGATGTAGTTATCCTATTTATGATGTTGATAATGGAGAAGTAAGAATTGTTAAAGTAAACGGCAATGCCCCATTTTTGAATGTTAGGGTGGTTGTTCCTGAATGTACTCCAACACCAGTAAATAATTTACGCGTACCCTACGATAATACAGGGGGGTTAACAAAAGATGATTTAGATAAAATCGATGATCAACTTAATGGCATTGATGAAGGAATAACTAAATTAAAAGATGTTCGTGGCATGGGTTTATACTAGCTTTATCACTGGTGGAAAATTATAGAGGATTTAAATAATGGAAATTATAACGCTTCAAGAATTAGTTAAATTAAGTAAGGATATAGTGAATAAGTATTATTCAGATGATCCAACGTTTTGGGATGTTATAAACAAAAGGATCAGTTATATTGAGAAAACTGGAACATTGAAAGCAGCTGATTCAGAGGATGAACTTTCAAATGATAAAATTACTTACATTCTTTCACGAAAATATTGCACGGTAGATGATATTAATATAATGAACCCACTCTTCGAGCTATGGGATAGAGCCTCATGAAGAGAGTTAAGCAGGAATCACGGAGTCGAGCATAGGCATATTCTTTATATCATGGCTTAATTTTTGCAAGAATAATTAATTACTTCAAGCGGCCTGCCACATAACGGCTAATCAATTGGCCAATAATGATTGCTAAATAACCTTGTCCTGTAAAGGACTCCAGCCATACAAAAGTTTGAGCAATCGGTTTAAGTGGAATAATTTCACCAAATCCTACGGTGGTTAAGGTAATAAATGAAAAATAAATTGCTTGTATTTCATCCATTGTCTGTAACCCCGCGAAAGATACAGGATTTACTAGTTCAATCAATAAGTAAATATAGGCAAAAATAAAACCAATAAATAAATAAGCGGACAAAGAACCAAATAAGGTAGTTACACTAATTGTTTGATCTCGCAACGTGAAACAGAGACAAAAGTAGGTCATTAGAGTTAAAAAAATGACAACCGTGAATAACCTTATTGCATTTACAGCCGTTTCATTAAAGTAGTATTGTAGTATTAATAAAATAATCTTCAGCAAAACAAGAGCTGTAATAAATAACAGCACATGTTTATTCTGTCCAATGATCAATAAGCTTGATGCTGTAAGAAGCCCAAAAATAACATCAGTTCGATCAGTCCACCCCAATTCGGCATAGACCGCTTTAAAGAGACAAAATGCAATCAGGATGATAAATAAAGCTAGAAATCGATAACGAGAGATCAACTTAACCATATTATTCCTTGGTGAAATAAATCCTTTCTAATAACCCACTCTGCTCATGATACAACGTTTCATTACAGCTTCAATTATTGTATAAATAAAACCGGCATAAAATAAATGGAAATTAGAGCTTCTTTGAAATAATGGTCATTCTTGATATTTTTTTAACTATGTTTGGGTGTGAACCAACGGATCAGTACTACGATCCGTTCAACTTATTGAAGGCATTGTGAAAGATACTAATAGTTACACTAAACATTGATTATTAGCAAAATTCTCCGCTTCGGAGCGGGTTTTATTCATACCACCACTTGAATAGGCAAAAGTATAACTATCAATATAACATTGCAATGAATTTCTTATGTAAAATTTTGACGCTTCATAATCACTAATCTTCGCAGCAGTTTTCTTTGCTTCTGACCTGGTTTTATCCATACCGGTGCTTGCATAAGCAAAAGTATAAGCGGGTTTAAACACTTTAAAGTAAGCTGCTGGACAATATTGATTTGTAATTAACGTAGCAAATTTTTCTGCATCAGAGGCTGTATCATTCAGGCCACTAGAACTATAAGCCCATTTATAAGCCTCTTGAAATACTTCAGTTTTCTTACCACACGTAGTCTCACTGGGTTGGCTTATGACAGCATCGATTTGATTGGCTAATTCCCCTGTCATTTTTAGTTGTTCGGCACTTAATGAATACTCAATGTAATAAACTTTTTCTGCGAGTCTATACAATTTATCATATAAACTAGGATTGCTCGTCGATGCTATGGCTGTCATAGATAAGGAGCACAGCACTATTGATACTGATTTATTGATAATTTTCATTATTTCCACTTCCGTTTAATAGGCGCAATGCATTGTAGTATGAACATGCGACTTAGCCAAGTTTATCACTTGTTAACTTATTAATAAATTTGAAATAACAGATTAGATCATCCAAATCTTTATCATGCAATCCAATGTAACTCGAACCACTCATTCGACCATTAGGAATTTTTCTTACTGATTGAGGATCGCGTACAAACTGCTTAAATTGTTTTATGTCTGGATAATAATCAAATGGATTTTTAGGCCACATCAAGTCAGGCCCTATACTTGCCTTTCCTTGATAATTTATCGTATGGCAAGAAGAGCAATGACTCACATAGACTTTATAGCCATTTAAAATTTGATTTTTTCGAGATAAGGGGAGATTTTTTGGAGCCGGTATCACTCCCATCATTGAAGTATGTTCGATTATTTTAGTAACACTCCATGCCCAATATTCATCTGAAATATAAGAGCGCTCTGGATTTGTCCATATGAGGGCATAAGGCCCTGCTGTGGTATTAGTATAATTCTCCAGAATTGGCCATTTATTTTTTGGTTCAATGACCAAATAAGCTACAGATGCAGTTTCCTTACAGTTTAATACATAGTGAGCAGGGATTAATACCGAAAAATTGTCTTCAGCGATAAACTCAAGAATGCTGTTTGGTTTAATGGAATCATTCTTCAATAAATTACATAATCTAATCCCCTTATAATTCATTAATCTCTTAGGATAAGCCCGACTGTAATCCATTTTTATTGTCTCTAATTTCATATTAATCAAGGCATCTCTTGAAAATGATGTTGTTTTTATATGGGTAATTAGTGTCAATGGTTTGTTGTCTGATGCACTATAGGCATGTTGGCTTTCTAGACTTGCAAGCAAGACGATCATCAATAAACAGAACAGGTTCATTTAATTAACTCTCAAAACAATCTCAATGAAGGTCAGTGGAGAGTAATTGAATTAAAACAATCTTATTACCGTATAAATACAGTAGCGTTTAAATGAGATTAAAATCTTTTTTGCTCAGAAAATGGGAAGGAATGTATCTTAAATAGCCTCTGTTTATTGCAAGACATATTAGTTCTGCTTTTGATGTACACCCCATTTTATTTTTAATATTTTCTAGATAAAATTCGACAGTTCTTTTTGATAAATCAAGTTGTTCCGCTATTTGTTTTGCAGTCATCGATCTAAGAGTAAAAAATAAACATTCCAATTCTCGATGTGAAAGCTGAAAGGGATTGTCTACAGCATCTATATAATATTCATAAGGTTTTTGGTTTGGGCAATTATTTTTTACATCATAAGCAATCAATTGTTTTATAAAATTGGATTGAATTAATGGCATACAATGATAAAGGATTCCAGTAATTTCATTTTCTTTATTCATAAGTGGTTTTTTTATAAGATAATAATAAGAACCATCATACGGTGAGGATGAACGGTGAATACAACGCACTGTTTTACCTTTTAAGGCTAGGACATCATTTTTGTGATGAAAACTATAATTTTCTTCAGAATAGTCCAACAACTCAAAATCACTCAGTCCTTGTATTTGGCTAGGAAATTTAAGGCCCATAAGTACTGCCAAATTATTATTACAGGTTAAGTAGATTCCTTGAGCATTTTTCATAGCCGCATAACCAGGAATCTGAGACCATAATTGAGAGTAATCTTGAAAGTCCATAAAGTCCCTTAGTAGTGAATCTACGTCGCTATTAAGCATTCACTATTTATGTTTCACCCAAACAATGATCCAAATCTGCCCTGCTTTTTGTCTATTAATATAATAAGCAGGAATGAGAATACCTTCATTAAACCAATCAACATATTCTGTTACTTAAACCCTTATTACAATTTTAAGAAAATGTTTCTCAACTGTTCACCAATACCCTCTGGCTGTGAAAAGCAACCACTGGGATAAGAGACTATATCATATTGAGGCTCTGTTACGTATAGCCGAGACATTGCCCAATCGCAAAGAGTAAAAAAATAAAATACACATTCCTATTATTTTAATGTATGTTACTCACTAAAATATTTATTATTCGGTTGCAAGCAATGGCTATATATTTTTTGTTTGGTAAAACTGGCTCAGGAAAAAGTTACATAGGAAGGCTACTCGAACAGCTCAACATCATCCATATCGATGGCGATAAACACATCACTCCAAGGATGCTAGACTGTTTAATTGAAGATGAACAAATGACCCCAGAAATGATCGATGAGTTTGTCAATGTCTTGATTGATGTTATCAAGACACAAAAAGAAAAAACCCCGACGCAGAGTTTTGTTATCTCACAAGCCATGTATCTCGACAAAAACCGACTTAAACTATTAAATGCTATATCCGAGCTTAAATTTGTAATGATTGACGTCGCACCAAAACTTCGAAAAAGTTTCATCACCAGCCGATTTCAAAATAAAGAAAGTACAGTAAGCCCGCAATATGCCAAAGAGATGGATAAATTTTTTGAGAAGCCTTCCCATGAAATAATACTATTTGAAAACAATCAGCAAGCAGATGAAATTCTTATCGAACAAATCCATGAAAAAATGCCAGCTCTCTTTAACATAGTGACAAAAAAAGAAGAATTAAGCTCATATATGCAACTACAATTTACCTAAATTCAATCCCTTTCAAATGAGTATGAATTTATCGATGAGTTTACCAAAAAAAGATTTTTATTCAACAAATGCAGACTTTAGTTCAGCACACCATAATTTTTTATCAATTTTCATAGTACCTACTCAATAATCTGGTTGCTCTGACAACACACTTATATCGAAGTTGAAACCTACTTGATTCAGCGTCTTCTCTTGGAGCAAAGAGGATAAGACTGATTAATTGGTGAAGATCGAAATTTGATCATTTGAGCATAAATACTACAATATATATATTATTTGTTTATTTAAAGTTGTAAGAAAATGCCTCCTATAGTAGTCCGCCTTAATGATACTAACAGCCAAATTAAATCTAAAACGAGCTCAATAGAAGAAAATGAGCGAATGCAACGGGAATTAAGCCAAAAAATTAAAACTGATTCCCAAGCATTAAAGCTTTTAGAACAAGATCTCAGTGAAAAAATCCGCATAAAGAATGAACTTCAGAGTAACAACCAGAAAACATTAAGCCAAATGCAATCTTACTTAAAATCAATAGACATTCCCACTGAGGGGATTGATAAGATTGATAGCAAAGATGGAATTATGCATTTTATACAGCCCAAATTAGTTGCAATAACAGAAGAATTTGAACGATTTAAAGAAATTTCTAATTTAGACTCAATAGATAAAAAAATTAAGCTGTTAGAATCCGTACAAGAATATCTTAAAGATAATGAATTCTCGATAAATGCGCTAAATGACATTGTAGATTCTTCAGATTTTGCAAAATCGGCTCCTCATCACACCCAAAAAGGGTTTGACCTATTACTGAGCCTAGTCGAGCAAGATAAATCAGAGTATGAAAAATTCCTTCAATTTAATAAAGATAAAAAAAATCTTCTAAATAATGCTGTTTCGAATAAAATTGATAAACTCCGCGAGATTTATGAAATAGCCAGAAGAGAAGAAACAGAAGCATCAGAAGAAGTAAATCTTCAAGCTGCAAAGATGGGTGAATTTAAAAATGAAATAGGTGCTAATTTTTCTAAGATTGATGAGTTAGAAAAAGAAATTGGGGAAATGTCAAAAAAACTTGAGACAAATCGAAAAGCCCTTGGAGAGGATGAGCAAAAATGTAAACAATTGAAGGAAATTCACTCAGGACTAGAAAGTGATATAAAAAAATTGAACGAAGAAAAAACCAAGCAGGAGGAATTGTTTCAACAGTCTCAAGCACTTTCAAAAAGAAAAGATATAACTCTTCAAAAAATCGATAATGCGATAGGTGCCTTAGAAGCTAAAATACCAGACATAAAAAACGAAGATGCTCGTAAAGCCTCAGAAGAAATATTGGTAGACTTAAAGAAACATAGACAAAGCTATAGTGAAAAACTAGAGAACATCATTTCAGAGATGCCAAAAGATAGAGATGCTTTGATTTCTGAGGCCGGCGAGCAATTTATTAAAAATTGCGATCAGGCAATTAATTTGAGACAAAAAAGACTAGACGGAGAACAACTTAGTCTCTTTTCCTCTTTTCTCAATACTGTAAAATCAATCATTAATCCTTGGTTAAAAAAGCCATTCGATCTCGAAATTACAAAAACACAGCAAATCGTAAAGAACTTTAAAGAGACTTTTAATCAACAAAAAGAGACACACGTTGAAAAAGAACAAGCACAAGAAAAAACACAAGAAGCTCCTCCTCGACCTTTTATATAGCTGTACTTGATAGTTAAAAGTATATTGGCAATACTTCTTCTTTGTCCTCAACCAAAATAAGTTGGGCTTCTCCTGCAAAACAGAGGAAAATATCACCCCTACTATGGTTTTATCCTCCAAAGAATACAATGAAACAACGGAATTAGTCATTTACTGCCCCCATAAATGAGTATCCGAGGTGGATTACTAGATAATTTGGATTAACCATCAATTGGTGCTGCCAGCTTAATCCAAACTTTATCCTAACATTATGAACACTATTTAATTACAAAGCGATTGATATGGCTAATTTGCATATTTGCTCGTCCAAAACTAGGAGGAGGAAAACCAGGTATACTAGGGTCATACACGCCTATCCCTTCGCCACCTGCAGCAAGATTAACATTCAAATAATAACCATTATCAAACCCGTGTGTTAAAGAGTCGAACATAACTTCAGCCTCTGTTAAAGGCATAGGTACATTTAAAACAAGATTGCATCTGTTTGACTCCACGGTACAACATCTTGGACTAGAACTTGTACACCATATTAGTTGCTGCTCCCCATTAACTTCTCTTTCTGCACTAAAAATCATGTTACCTGTTGTCTCACTTTTCTTACGAGTTATAGTTAGAGAAGTATATTTAATGCCATCATAGTACCAGCTGAGAACATAACTAGTAAGTGAGACTCCATCCTTTCGCTCCCAAGTGAACCCATAGTTATGCCAGTTAGATGAATCTGCAACTGGATATAAAGGCAATATTTGTCTGTCATAATCTCCTATATTATTAATATAATTCCATGAGGTTGCAGTTTCATTGGCTAAATAACCATAATGTATTGAACCAATAATAGGAGTGGTTGCAGTCCAACCACCGTTAATTAGTTCCAAAATATCAATTTCCATAGCAGATGGCCAAAGATTTTTTGGTATAAATGTTTCTGAATTAAAGCGAAATGTATCATCTATATAGGGCGACATCATCCATACAGCAGGCCACGCTCCTTTTTGATAAAGCTGGTCCATTGTTAAATTGGGATCTTCTTTTTCAATTCTTAGTCTAATCTCTATACCACCATGATTAATAGTTTTTCCTTGAGAATCTTTATTAACATAAAAACCCTTACGATATGAATAAAAAGCTCCTGATGTGTATGTGCATGTTCCGGTAGATACTATAGCCCGATTGTTTGGATCAACGTATCCTCTTCCTATGCATGGAAAATCAGCGGAAGGAATCGCTGATAACTTAATAAAAGCCGGAGATTCCGTATTTTTGGGGATAAAAGTAATATTCTTTGGCAGGTACTCTTGATATTCTTGTGTCCCAACATGATAACCA
Source organism: Legionella cincinnatiensis (assembly GCF_900452415.1). Classification (NCBI taxonomy): domain Bacteria; kingdom Pseudomonadati; phylum Pseudomonadota; class Gammaproteobacteria; order Legionellales; family Legionellaceae; genus Legionella; species Legionella cincinnatiensis. The sequence continues at coordinate 2,401,370 of NZ_UGNX01000001.1, forward strand.
TTGACGATAGTAAAATAATTATCGAAAGTTGATTGCTCTCCACTAAAAATTGAGAGCTTCTCAGTACATAAATTTGTATCACATAATGACTGGATGTTTTTTATATTAAGAGAATTTTCCTCGCTTGGTTGATAACATTGAAGACCATTACCTCGTTGACATACTTGTGGTCCACTAACTATATTACTTTTCAATTCACTTCCATCGACATACAGACCTAAAATGCAGGACTGCTTATATCCTAGCGTAAATACATTGGGACAATATCCCGGGCTTGTTATTTGACTTATGCCTGGTATGGGAGTCATTACCAAAGAATGAGTTCTTTTTGATTGGTTGGTAACTGTATATTTTACGGTTTGCTTACTGTTTCCAATGATGGTTAATGTAGTGTCAGTTAAAGGCACAAATGTCCATAAAGGACTTGCAGTAGAAGCCATAGCCATGGATATAGAAAAAAAAGTCAATAACCCACCGAATATCTTGTTCATGAAGTAACATTTTTTCATAGTGTGTCCGTACATAAAAAGTGAGCATGGATTACAAAATTCGCAAGTGAGCTAGGGTTGAAGTCATATATGGTCATGCATCTCATGTAACATTGACGAAACCAATTACCACGAACTTTATTTTAGATATTATCTAACGTATTGAGAGGAACAGTCAATGAACAAGATCTTAAGTGACAGCAAAATAGAGTAACTCAAGTAATTTATCTAATTTTCGCAAGAAAAAACACCATGTTTCAAAAGAATATCTAACATACTGTAATCAATCGTTTTTTAGAACTTTTCTGTAGCCTCATAATTTTTTCTTAATTTCTTCAATGTAAATTACAAAAATAATAATCATTACACATAGTTTATCTATATAATCCTAAAATTAACAATTGAATCTACTACGAGACGCACGTTTAGGATAATTGATCAACATGCCTAGAACCGTTACTACAAGGAAAATGCAATGATAAAAAAAATAAGTCTCATCGTATTAGGCTTTATTTTAGTTGCTTGTACTCGGAGCAAAGAACCCCAGTATTATCTATTAAATCCTATCGCTATGCCCAATAAACAGATGAATCACTATAATAATTTACATTTGGGCATTGATGACATTACCATTCCCGCCTACCTTGAAAAACCGCAAATAATGATCTCTTACTCACCAAACCGAGTCGAATTGGAAGAATACCATCAATGGGCTGGAGCTCTTGATAAAAACATAAAAAGTGTCATTTCAACTAATTTAAGCAGTTTACTACCCGGCGCCATTGTTGAAAGTTCACCTTGGAATGTTAAATTCAAACCAAACTATCAATTACAAATTGATATTGAACAATTTACTATCGATATGCAAGGCAATAGCATATTACGTGCTGAATTCATTCTTTATCATCAAGATAATATTTTTAAGAAACAAAACGTTTATTATCGATTAAAAGTTCCCCACATCACGATAGAAAATCTTATAGCCAGTATGAACAATAACTTGACGCATTTGACACAAGACATTGCTAAAGCTTTTCGCTCTTTCCATGATAAATCATAACACTGTCGTCATAATGAACTAATAAAAAATACTATTAAAATTGCTTTAGTTTTTTACGCTTTACCCCGTAATAAAGATTCGGGATGTCGCGCTAAATAATCAGTTAAATTTTCAAATGAATTTGCCGCTTTTGAAAATTGAGTTAAAGCTTGAGTAAAATAAGCAATAAATGGCGGTGTATTTAGATCTAGATTATTGGCTAATTTTTCAATACTATCAGCCATAGCTTTAGTTTGCTTAATTACTTGCGCAACTTCTTTGGATTGTAGCAAATTATTAATAGTATTTAACGTTGTTTTAACTGATGTTAATGCATCAGTTAAAGAGGTTGTTTTCTTATTTTCTACCGTGGGAAAAACTGGATATTGATTATAAAAACTTTTTTTATTAGTGAACTTTTCTGTAGATTTTTTAGATGGGATGAGAGCAATTTCTGCATCTCCAGTTAAAAAGTTAGTCTGCGTTACAGTGGCTGCATAACCTTTTTTTATTAAAATATCAACGGGATGATATTTTGCTCCATAGGTCCTTGCAACATAAAAGTCGACATACACAGGTATTTCAACTTCGGTTTTATCTTTATTTTCTGCAATTTCTATAAGCTTAACTTCACCAATTTTAACTCCACGATAAGTTACTTTTGACGTAACCTTTAAACCGGTTAATGAACCCTGAAAAAACATTACATAAGTATCATGACGTGCTACTAAGTATTCTTTATACAAAAATCTAGCGGCAAAAATCATCAAACAAAGTGCACCCACAACAAAAATACCCACGAATGTATAATATCGTTCTTGATGCATAATTGTCCTATTCCCAATAATTCAAACAAAGCCCTGTTAGAGCGAGCCATAAAAAGCCTCTCGTCATCATCCGTGATACGGTTAGCCTTAATGAAAGGCTTCTAACAGTCATGTCATAATAGTAATACCCTATTGTCAAGCTAACAATGGTACAATACAGTGTCGTTTTTAAAATGGAGTAGACCACGTCGTAAATTGTTATAGCAGTGAGTATACGTACCATGGGTACATAGAGATTAGTATACAAAAAATATTGGTACGTAATATAAATGCTTATAAAAAATGCCGCAACAGCATAGGCATACAACAACCCACCCGCAATATTAATGCCAATGAGTACTGGCAATATATGGTTAACAACAACTTGCTGAGGTGCATTAAGCTCCTCTTCATTTACTTTCACATTAATGAAATTTAATGCAGATTGTATGCATAACAATACTCCAATGACAAAAGGCACTAAATCATGGGTTAAAATATTCTGTGCAATTAACCGTCCATCACGTTGCAAATTATAAGGTGTTAGAATGCTATTCACTTTCATAACCATTGAAATGCCTAAGAAAGTACTGATGAACATAAAAGGAATTACAAGCTTGACACCTGCATAATATATTGTCCTTACAATGTTAAGCCACGCAAGACGTAATCGTCCCATCAGCATATTAATAAGGCTGCAATATAAATGCCCCATGAAACGTAAAAATAATATAAATGAATAAACAAACTCTACAACGTAAGTGCCCAATTTGTTGAAAACATACATCATATTATCCTTAATTAATTATGATGATCATGAAAACTTTATCAAAATAACGATGTGATAGATACGGTGTAGTTCTTTAAAAACTCATTTTCAAGATTAGATTGTTAAGAAAGCGGTTATCAGAAGCCGCTAATTCAACAAGGTGATATTTTCTTAATTAAAGTCTATTTTTCGGCTACACTTTAATGAAACATTCAAAAAGCATTATAGGAAATGACTGCTCTATTTTTAAATACAAAATTGCACCCACTTTTTTTAAAAAATGAAAGAAAAAATCGTTTTTAAAAAAATAGTCTTATATAATCTGGTTGTTATTTTTTTCTATATTTTAAGCGGCTTTTTAGGGCTTATGCTTGCCGTACCTCCAGGTTATGCGACCACAATTTGGGCCTCATCAGGGATTGCGCTTGGTTCCGTGCTCGTTTGGAATTTGCGAACTTTACCTGGTATTTTTATTGCCTCATTTATCCTTAATTGTTATATAACATTTAACAATGTTGGGGATTTATTTGATTTTTCGAAATTATTTCCAGGATTAATAACAGGAGCCGGTGCTTTACTTCAGGCATTATTTGGTTGGTGGCTTGTCAAACGATTTGTCCGATTAAACAACCCCCTACATCTCCCTAAGGATATTCTTATTTTTGCACTTCTTACGGGCCCAGTTTCTTGTGTTATTGCTGCAACTATAAGTAATGTAGGCTTATATTGGTTAGGAGTAATATCTTCTGAAAATCTCTCTTTAAGCTGGATTACCTGGTGGATAGGAGACAGTATTGGCGTGCTGATTTTTACTCCAGTTTTTCTGATTTTATTTGCCAAACCCAGAAAATTATGGCGAAGCCGAATAATCCCTATCCTCGTTCCCTTATGTTTGACGTTCATTATCGTGATTATTGCTCATGTATTTTATAGATACTCAGAATTTAAACACATTCAATCAAAATTCGCTGGAGCCATTCAATATAAATTTAACCTGCTCACCGAAAAACTTAAATTAACAAAGGAAACTGCCCATACAACTTCTCTTTTCCTTGCCGCAGCACCCATTATCAATAAAGAAGAGTTTCAACGCCTAGGAACTTTGCTGTTACAAGAAAATTCAATCATTCAATCCATACAATGGGTACCCAAAGTAACCAACAGAGAGAATTTTGAAAAAAAATATCATCTTGAAATTTTGGGAAAAAACTCTAAAAACTATTCCTCTTCAAAGAAAAAATCGGTGTATTACCCTATTCTTTTTACCGTTTCAAAAAGTCATAATATTTTTCCTAATGGTTATGATTTATCATCAAACCCCAATCTCATTAACAGGCTAAACGACACACCTGTACTATTAGGAAGTAAAGGAAAAATTGATAAGATGCTCATTATTTCTCCGGTTTATCGATCTAATCAAATTGCAGGATTTACTATTTTACAAATTAATTTTGTTCAGTTATTCAATCAATTTTTTGATAATTTTTTAAATTACTCAAACCTTATGATTAAAATAAGCTCACCTGATTTAAATTCCCCTATTTTTGAGATTTATAATAAAACCATGCGATACAATCCTGACGAATCATATAGTATTTCTTATACAAAATATTTTGCAGATTCAGCATGGAATATTACTGCTACTTTATCTCCATACTTTTCGCTTAGTCGATTTCCTTGGCATGCATGGTTAGCCCTAACAACAACTCTATTTTTTTGTGTGTTAATGAATATCATTTTATTTATTCTCTACGGCCAGCGTTATTTAATCCAATATCTTGCTTATGCAAAAACGATGCAACTAAAAACAGAAAAGGCAAAAAATTTATTACTGTTAAATGCAGCAGGCGAAGGCATATTTCGAATAGATATCAATTATAAAATCACGTTTATTAATCCAGCTGCCAAAAAATTACTAGGCTACTCAAGTAACGAATTGAAAAATGAATCTATAATTAAAATTCTGTGCGAAAAAATAACTCCTCCCAACAAAATTGAGAGCACATCAATTTATAAGGCGATCCAGGAGCAAACGATCATTAGAGCAAAAGAAGCGGTATTCTGGAAAAAGGATCATAGTTACCTTTCAGTGGAATATACCTGCATCCCTGTCATAATAAATCACAAAGTTATAGGTGCTGCTATCATTTTTAGTGATATTACTGAACGATTGGATAATGAGAAAAAATTAATAAAGATGGCTCATTATGATCCTTTAACCAAATTGCCCAATCGACAGAGTTTTTTTGACTACTTAGAACATGCCTTAGGTCGAGCGTGCAGAAACAAAACCCAATTAGGCTTATGTTTTATTGATATTGATAATTTTAAAGTGATTAACGATACTTTTGGACATGCCTATGGCGATAAATTATTAATGGCTTTGTCTGAAATTATAACTCCTTATTTACGGGAAATTGATTATTTTGCAAGAATAGGAGGAGACGAATTTGGGTTGATTTTTGAACAAATTCATCAACATGATGATTTAATTAAAATATTCGAACGCATTTTATCCGCTTTTCATAATCCGATTCAAATAGATGATCTATTCATCAAAGCATCCATCAGTATTGGAGTCGCAATGTATCCTAAACATGGTTCGGATACGCAAACACTTTTTGTGAACGCTGATATTGCTATGTATCATGCTAAAGCACAAGGAAAAGCCACCTACTCTTTTTTTAGGTGAAGTGATCACTAAACGTAGCAATTTCTTTTGCTTACGGAACAATGAATTAATTTTTTCAATCAATTAGGAAATATCGCTAGCAAAAACCCATTTCATCCAAACGATGGCTCAGTTTTCTTGGGTCCTTAATTCTTTTATCTTAAGTTCCGGCACTATTCGATATACGAATCGCAATATTTTCAAAAAATAAAAATAGAGTGAATTAATCATTAAATCAACAAATACATATAAAATTGCGGCTGCGGAAGGGGTAAACCCGATAGGAGGGAAATGAGGATGAGCTCCTGTAACCCCATACCATGACCAGGTGTAAAATATGGTGCCCATCAATTCCAAGTAGTACGTCATAGCAAACATAAACAAATAAAAAAGCTTATTTTTGCGAAAACGTAAAACGACCAGAAATGTAAGGTAACCAAGGAAGCCCGCAACATCGTTGATCATAAATAACGACAGGAATGCGGCTAGAAAAGCAAATTGAGCCAGACATTGTTTCACTTTTACTTTGTTCCGAATTATACAGGGGTGTCTACTGGTGTAGTAAACCATCGCATAGAGAAGAGCATGACCCAGCGGAATATAGACTGGAATATTTTTTAAGCGATACTCATAAAGCCCTAGAATCAAAGAGCCAAAAATTTCACCACCCAAACCGCATAAAGTCATTAATAAAATCAGCCAATACAGTTTTTCGCGAGTATAAAAAAGGAAGAGGCTATAAGTGACGATACTGATTATATTACAGATATCTTGTCCATGGCTAATGAATTGAGCTGCCCAGGGACTATCAATTAATAAAAACAAAGGAAGGCCAAGCAACACGAAATTGACCAGTCTATACATCATTTGATCTGAATGAATAGAGCTATTTACTGACATATTCTATGTTTATTAAAAAGAATGATTGATATGATAACGTAGCTTCTATTGAGAAAGCATTATAAAATATATTTTTTTTAAAGGAAATTTTGATGAGCAAGGAAAAGAAAATTCTGCTGTTAAAGAACTGGATTGAGCAACTTGTTCGTAATCCTAATCTCTATGTTGCCCTGGCAGTCAGTGCACTGCTTGGCGGCGGTAGTGGAGGGGCCATTGGCCTTTTCTCGGGTGGGTTCATTGGTCAGTCATTTTCTCTTTGCAACAACCCCAGTAACTTTGTTTTGAATCTTACTCCAGGAATTATGGTTGGAGCACTTTTAGGATTAATTGCGGGGGCACTCTTAGGAGGAGGCATTACTATCACTATAACTTTGTTTAAAATTTATAAAAAAACTAAAAACTATCCTGTGTTATCACACGATAATATCGTGCAAGTATTGTCCGCATCCTTCTGGATCAATCTAGAAATTATCATCGGAATGGGTTTGGGAGCGATTATCGGTAGCCTAAAATCCAGAGGAGTAGGAACTCTAACAGGGGCTGCTCTTGGTCTGTTGATTATTGGGTTGACCTCTACACTTAAATCCCCTAAAAAAAGTGAAAAAACAGTAAGAAACTGATTTCATTTCAGCTCCTGGTAAAATCCATGCCCTTATCTTCTCTGACAATAAAAAAGTCATTCGTAATTGTTTGTGCCATTCATTGTTAAATTAGAATGAAAAACACTATAGTCTTAACCTGTTATCTGTACTGTATTCATTGTTAAGCAGGTAGATTTGATACAGACTATATAGAAATAAATAAGTAGAGACAGGGTTGATCTAGTTTCTCTATAAGTTCTGTTTTTATTTGATGTAATGACGTAAGCGGGAGCATGATTTCAGGAAGTACAATAATATGAACAAAAATAGCCCTTCCTGCTTTTCGTATAAATATTTTTGTAATAAATTTATCTAAATTTTTCTCTTTAAAATGCTCATAAACGATACGATCAATTTTATTGCCTAATTGACTATCGGACATTACATCCAAAAGTTCCTCTGAATTTATTTTTAATAATTTAATCGGTTCACGTATAATGATAAAAACTAAACAAATAACGAGCACAGGATCAATATAAGGAATAATAAAAGCATATGCAGTGCCATTGAGACCGACACCCAAGAAAAATGCAATGCTCAACATAATACTTTGTAACCCATCAATAAACCACACCAGTCCTTGGGACAATAACAACTGATTGTTCTTGGGTCTTGCAAAACGATAAAAAAGAAATGCCATCAAAAAGCAGGCACCAGCAGCTATTCCTTGATAAAAAGCTGGCAATAAAAAATTCTTGATATGATGTAAATGGATGATGTCTCTAACAGCAGAGGTTAAAGCAAAGGCACAAGAACCTATAATCAATGCACCTTCACCTAGAATTACCAGTGGTTCAAGTTTATAGTAACCAAACTGAAATTTCTTAGAATAATGCAAGTTCATTTTCTGACTGGTCAGAAAAATCAGATAGGTACTAAAAATCCCTATCGAACAATACATCCCATCGATAGTAATGGCGGTAGAATCAATATGCGCGCCAATAAGGATACCTATTATTCCCATAACAGCAGTAAGGGCAATAGAAATCTTTATAAGATCCTGCTCTTTTCGAAAATCATCCGAAATTAAGTTTTTCATTTCAAATAATATGTTAAAAGCGTTGATAATATGATCACTTACTTTTCAGTATATCACAGCTATACCTTGCAAATGGATAAACCCATGTTTTTAACTCAACTAAGTTTATATTTAAATATAATTTAGTTGCGCTACTAGGGATTTGCTTTTGCCACTGAACCGAAATAATTACCACTACTGGTACATGGCTTTTATCATAATCAATTTGTAAAATTAGAGCTCACTCTACTTTTCTAATCCAAAATCTAGCTTCAATATATCAAGCTGATGAACTATGGTAGTGTCCTCATCCTTCTTTTATCAGTCACACAAGCTTATCCAAAGTTTGGGATCAAATGACTCTTTATATTTCTTTGCTTCAGGAAATATCCAAAGGAGTTACCGCAAAAATTTGTGCCAAAATTTTGCTATACTTTGTTACATCTATGCATAAATACCATCAATCAAAATAAGGATAGACGATGCACAAACTATATGGATCTCTTGTTTGGTTGATCGTTACCTTATTTGTTGTTTATTCTTTTTGTTTAAATACTGCCGCAGCAGTATTTTCTGAGCCAATAAAGCAGACCCTAAGTACCAGTGATTATGGGGTTTCTATTGCCACGGGGGCATTTATTTTAGGTTTCGCTTGTATGCAAATTCCTGCGGGTTATTTTCTTGATAAATTTAGTCCAAGAATAGTAGTTAGCGGAGGAGTTTTTTTATTGGCCTTCGGAAATATTTTTATTTCTATTGCGGATAATTTGCCTGTTTTTACCTTTGCTAATTTGATACAAGGAGTAGGTGCTTCTTTTGCATTTGTCGCCGCAGCAGTTTTAATTTCGCAATGGTTTTCAACAAAAGTCTTTCCTATATTATTTGGTTTAACGCAAACACTTTCATGTATTTTAGCTGGAGTACTGCATTATTATTTTAAAGTTGAATTGATATCGCATACTTGGAATGAGATTTATCAAAAACTTGCTATTTTTGGTATCATTTTATTTATTTTATCTTTGATTATTGTTCGTGCTCCCAATAAAAAAGACACCTCTGTATCACTCAAGAGCTCTTTGTTATTCGTGTTTAAAAACAAACAAATTTTACTGTGTTCGCTTGCTGCAGCAATGTCATTTGGTGTCTTACTTGCTTATGCAAGCCTGTGGTTTATGCCGATTCAAAACTATTATTCAGTAGATACTCTACAATCAATCCTGATTAGCAGTTTGATTTTTGCAGGAATTGGCATTGGTACCCCCCTATTAGGTTGGCTTTCAAATGCAGTCAAATCAAGACTTATGATCATACATATTACCTTAGTCACAGGAACGATGGCGTTATTGCTTGGTATTTATCTTCCTCATTACAACACTAGTGCTGACATCATCACCAAAATAGTTTCTTTTTTTATTGGTTTCTTACTTTCTGGTTCAATGCTTTTTTATACTATGGTTAATGAAATTTCATCAGATAACACACGAGGTGTAGCGATAAGTGTATTGAATACAGCTGTTTTTTTATTTAATACGCTTTTGCTTTTTATTCCCTATTTATTCATCACTACTGTTTCCAAAGAATTTTTTACTTATTTATGGATACTACCTTTTTTCATACTTTTTTCAATTTTGTTGATTTATTTTATTAAGGACACAAGCCCATAACTCATGGAGATTGTTATGAGTGATAAAATAGCTTACCGAGGTACACTCTTTTATTTTAAGGACACAGCAACTCTTGAAAATTTTCCTATTAAGAAAGACAAACCATCAGAACAAGAATGCCAATATGTTTATATCGAAGATGGCATACTGATCGTTGAAGCGGGAAGAATTCTTGATGTAGGCAGCTATGCCGATTTAAAGAATAAAATTAGTGAGATAAAACAAGTTGATTATAAAGATAAATTAATTACTCCTGGGTTTATTGATACACATCAACATGCTTCACAAAGCTCCATAGTTGCCGCTTATGGGGAAAAGCTTCTGGAATGGCTGGAAGACTATGTATTCCCTGGTGAGAGCGTTTATAGTGATAGAGAGAGTGCAACAAAAGATTTAAATTTCTTTTTGGACCATCTTTTAAGAAATGGGACGACCACAGCCGTTTCTTATGGACCATTATTTTATGAAGCCTCTGACATCTTTTTTGACGAGTTGCAAAGAAGAAATATGCGTTTTGTGACTGGTAATATTTTAATGGATGAAAACTCTCCTGATAAACTCCGCTTAACGACACAGGAGAATTATGACAATTGTGTTCGATTAATTAAAAAATGGCACAATAAAGGACGTTTATCCTACTGTATTTCTCCACGATTTGCTTTATCGTGCTCTAATACAATGCTTGAATTGTGTGGATCCCTTAAAAAAGAACATCCAGATTGTTACATCCAAACCCACTTGGATGAAAATGTGAATGAAGTGGCGTCAGTAAAAAAACTTTATCCTTGGAGTAAACATTATATGGATGTTTATGATCATTTTGGTTTGGTAACAGACCGAAGTATATTTGGCCATTGCATCCATACAACCGATGAAGAGCTGGAATTATTTAAAAAATCGGGTGCAATTATATCCTGGTGTCCATTGAGTAATAACTTTTTAGGCAGTGGTTTATTTAATTTTGCAAGAACATCCAAATATACCAACAAAATTACTTTAGGAACGGATTGGGGAGCCGGAAACAGTCTTTCCATGTTTGCTGTTTTAGACGATGCATATAAGGTTTCTATGTTAAACAGTGTCAAATTACCTAGTATGGTGCGCTGGTATATGGCAACTTTAGGTGCAGCAAAAGCATTACAACTGGATAAGCAAATTGGTTCTTTTAAACCAGGAAAGGAAGCTGATTTTATTGTCATTGATCCCGATGCAACAACGTACCTGAAATATCGTCGTGAAAAAGTAGATGATATTTTCGAGTTGCTTTTTATTTTGATGACTTTGGGATCTGAGGATAATATTAAAGCGACTTACATCATGGGTAAGCCCGCATATATCAATAACGTGAGTTCGACATAAAAGGCATAGCAATTCCCTTTATGTCGCTAAACGACCGTTAAATTAATGTGAGTTTCGGATAAAGAATCTATTTAGATCCAGTCATTATTTAGAGCCTCTCAACCTGAGGAGAGGCAAAATGCCTCGTCCCGAAGGCTTGGTATGCTCCTATTAAAGCTTCGAGACAGCGCTTTGCGCTTCCTCAGCTCGAACGATCCAAGGGGAGAATCGAACAAAATCATTTTTTAGTTTTAATTTTGTGGGCCTTTCTCAATTCGAGACCTGCTCTATCCCCACGAAATTTAAAAATGAGGAGCCCGTCCTTATTTAGAGCCGTTCAGCCTGAGGAGAGGCAAAATGCCTCGTCCCGAAGGCTTGGTATGCTCCTATTAAAGCTTCGAGACAGCGCTTTGCGCTTCCTCAGCTCGAACGATCCAAGGGGAGAATCGAACAAAATCATTTTTTAGTTTTAATTTTGTGGGCCTTTCTCAATTCGAGACCTGCTCTATCCCCACGAAATTTAAAAATGAGGAGCCCGTCCTTATTTAGAGCCGTTCAGCCTGAGGAGAGGCAAAATGCCTCGTCTCGAAGGCTTGGTATGCTCCTATTAAAGCTTCGAGACAGCGCTTTGCGCTTCCTCAGCCCCGAAATCCACATTCGTTTATACGAAACTCACGTTAATTTAATAGTTCATTGCCCCTATGCCCCAGGGAAAAGTGAATCTTATTGTATGACGCTCATGTTGAGTTAGCACACTCATCATCCCCAATTATTGTTGAAATGAGCAAAGCATTTCTTTTTAGGTTTTTCATGGCATTGAAACACTTTCATAACTTTTAAGATTTGCAATGAGCCAAAAATACTTGATATAGAAGTATCAAAAGCATATGAATGAATAAAATAAAAACTTTTTGGCTGTTGCAACTTTAGATATTCAGTTTGATTATAGATGTAATTAACGACACCTCGTTGTTCCACTAACACACCTTTGGGTTTACCAGTCGAACCTGAGGTGTAAATGAGATATGCTAAACAATTAGGCCCACTGATTTTCTTTAGATTGACACTATCACACTCAGCAAGCTGTTTTTTTATTTTAATGTCATCTAATACAAGTAATTTATTAGAATATAATTTAGAGATAAAAGCATATTTCGCAACAATATCCTCCTCAGTGATAATTAATAGCGGTTGGCAATCTTCCAAAATATATTTTAACCGCTCTTCTGGATATTCCGGATCTAAAGGAACATAGGCGGCTCCAGCCTTGAGAATACCCAAAATTCCTATAATCATATTCAAAGATCTAGGCACACAAATTCCTACTAAAGTATCCGCATGCAAAGAGTCATTTTGATTATGTTGATAGAGTCTACGAATCAAGTTTGCGAGTTAATTCGCCCTTTGATTAATTTCTTCATAAGTATAAACATGTTCATCATATTGTATTGCGATTCTTTGCGGATCTTTTAACACTTGCTCTTCAAAGAGTTGAGGAATCGTTTTATCTAGGGAATACCCTTTCGCTCTTCCGCACCATTCATTCAGAATTTGCAATCGCTGTTGCTCAGTTAAGATTTGGATATTTTTAAGTTGCTTTTTGGGAAACGCAACAAACTGTTCTAGAATCAGTTTAAAACTTTCGAATAAAGCTTTAATACTTTCATCATCAAAATACGTGCCATTATGATCGAATTTTAAGTATATTTTCTCTAAATATTGAAAATGACATCCTAAATCTTCTATATGTTGCAACTCCCTGGGATATGTTTGACATTCACAATGTTCAAGTTGTAGTGGCACCAATCCAAGTGTTGTCTCAGCTATAGAAACATTCAAAGCATTTTCTTCATAATTATTAGTTCTACGTAAACGTGAAACAATATCAAATAAAGGAATTTTCTGATGCCGTTTTGAAATTGCTCTTTGTTGTGTCACATGTTCAATAAATTCTTTAACTGTATTATTTGAATTAATAGAGAGCTTAATCAATCCCATATTAACGAAACATCCTAATAAGGGTTGCAATGCTTTTGGCTTAAGATTAACAGGATAACTGAGCACACACTCTTTCTGAGCAGTGTATTTTTCAATTAATAAAGAAAATGCACTCATCAGAAAAATAAATAAAGTGGTATTGTTTTGCCGAACAGCAGATAATATTTTTTGACTTAATTGTCTGTCCAATGAAAACAGTTGATGTGTCGGTTTTTCCTGAGAAAATTTAATTTTGGGTAAATTAATATGGAGTTCTGTTGAAGCAAGCTCTTTCTCCCAAAATATAAGATCTTGTTTGTATTCATTTTTCGTATAGTATTTTTTTTCATAATCTATATATTCGTTAATATTAACTAATTTGGGCTCTTGAACTACTTTATTTGCGATGAGAGCGTTATAAGTCCGCGAAATATACCCAACAAAATTACTAAAAATGCCCCATCACCCACTATATGATGCCAAACACTAGTGAAAAGATACTCATTTTGAGACCGCTTTATGAGTGCATAACGATACAGTGGTAAAACTTTAAGATTGAACTTATTTTGATGAATAGATGTTAATAATTGTTGGGCAGCATTTTTTTGCATTTTCGTTTAAGTGGCTAATATCATAAAATTCCAATTCAAAATTTTTAATATTATCAACAATGACTTGTTTCAGCTTATTTTCTTCTTCTATAAAAAATGTTCTTTGATTTTGCCCGTAATTAATAAACTGAATGATTGATTTTTCAAGTAATTGAATATCAAGAGTCCCATGAATTTCAAACAATAAAAATAAGTTATACTTAATTGAGTCAGGATCAAGTTTCCATTCTAAATAGAAATTCTTTTGGTAGCTGGAAGCTTCTATTTTTATCATCGCTATCCTTAGCAGTTATATGTCTGCAAATTGAACAGACTGTTCTTTTTAAAATCCATCTACTATTTAGAGTAGCATGCGGGCGATCTTTTTCAACTTAAGCTAATTTTTTATTTATTGTGCTTAAGTAACTTTATCCTTTAATATCATTAATAATGAGATCTGTTTTTAATAAATTTTTAATAGGTGAGATAAGTCGGCATTTTTTATTGTTTTTTTTAAACGAAAAAAGAGAATAATCGCACCTAATATCATTCCAAAGGTTAAACCATACCAGATACCTTGAACATTATGATTCAATACAATTCCCATTAAATAGGCTAAAAAAACCCCTAAAATGGAAAAACAAAATATGTTGACATACATCGTAAATTTTGTATCTTTTAATCCACGTAATGCTCCAGCTTCTAACACACGAATAGAATCAAAAACCTGAAATACTCCCAGAGTAAAAAACAGCGGTATAACAATCTGAACGATGTTTGCGTGTTCATGAATATTGAAATCAATACTGAGCATTTTCATAGGAAATAATACCAAAATTAAAAAAATCACTAATGAAATAAGAAAACCAAGAATAATTCCCACATAACTCGCATAAATTACTCCTGTTTTATCCATTCGTCCTACCTGGATTCCAACACGAACCGTAATTGCCTGAGATATGGAATGAGGAATATTAACAATAACCCCTTCAAACTGTAGAATGATTTGATGAGCAGCAAGCGCTATATTATTAAATCGAGAAACGAAATAAGTTACTACGGTGAATCCAACTAATTCGATAAAATAGGTAAATCCAATAGGCAAACCAATCCTTAACATTTCTTTACAAGGAGCCCAATTGAATGTCCCGATATGTTTAAAAATCTGAAAGGGTTTTGCAAATTTTGCACCATATAAATATATGAAGATAAAGATGCTCGTTAATGTGAAGGAAAATGCTAAGCCATAACCTACTCCTGCTATCCCAAAAGCAGGAATACCTAATTTTCCAAAAACAAAAATATAAATAAATACTATCTCGAGCGGAATTTCTATTAAACTGATGCATAAGCTCATTTTCGTTTTGCCAATTCCGGCCAAAAAATGGCCTATAATTGCAAGTGTAATTACACCTGGAACAGCATATATAAGTGCATGCGCATACTCCGCTGCATACATTAATACCTCTAGATTACGTGCGCTCCAATGCACTAAAAATGGAATCATCCACAAAAGCCCCATCATTGGAATCCAAGAAAAAAAATTCAACAGCAAGGCTTGTCCCATGATTTCACTGATAGCTTCATTATTATTGGCTCCCATTTGTTGTGGAATTAAAATACTCACCGCATGAAAAAGACCAAACCAGAAGGTAATGCCAGCCATCCAAATTGTTCCCACTAAAACACTACCTGCTAATGCATCTTTTCCCAAATGAGCAATCATCGCCGTGCCTGCAAAAGGCCCGAGTGAATGAATAAACCAGGCTGCCATTAATGGTAAACTAAGCAACAGATTTGCTTTGATCTCTGTTAGTATAGAATGTGGTATAATTGGTTTATCCATAAACTTACCCTCATTACAGACTTTTACGTCACTTCAATTAAATATATCACATAGTTGTGAATACCCCTTTTATTCTTACCCTCTAGATTTTTTCTATACTTGTTTGCTCTTATTGAAAGATGAGGTTTAAATCGAGTAACTTATAGTGTAAGTTTTTCAAATGGATATACGAGTAAGGACGCTTAAATGGCCAACAACGAAACGACGAGAAATAGAAGTAGCATCATCCGATGGATAGTGATTACTCTTTATCTTTTGGCAACTCTCTTTTCTGCTGCCTGGCATGGCCCGGTCGCAGTAATCTTTTTACCCATTATTCTTGTCTTGACTATTTTTATTGCGGCTTGTCTACATGGTAAAGAGCGATATGGAATAAAGAATATAATTTTATTTTTTATAATAACTTGGCTTGTCAGTCATTTCTTTGAGGCATTAAGTATTCAGACGGGATTTCCTTTTGGACATTATTATTATGATAAATTAGCTGGACCAAGATTATTTCAAGTACCCCTCATTATTATGTTTGCTTATTTTGGAACGGGTTATGCTTCTTGGATTCTAGCTCATATACTCTTGGGACAATACGCTGCTCCACTGACTGGGAAACAGATATTTTTTGTGCCTTTGATTGCCACTTTTATTATGGTGATATGGGATGTATGTATGGATCCTCTTTCTTCAACAGTCTATTCATTATGGGTATGGAAGAATGGAGGAATGTATTTTGGTGTTCCGTTACAAAATTATTTTGGTTGGTTTTTAGTAGTTTATATTATCTATCAAATTTTTGCAGTTTATATTGCCAAGTATGATGTTATCGCTGTAAACAATTGTAACGCATTTTCTTCTAAAAACTTTTGGAGAGAAGCAGTCGCTATTTATAGCATACAAGGTTTAACCCAATTAGTTGACCCTTTTGGGGCTTCAACTCATTTAGAGATTTATGCATCGATGGCATTAATTACCGTGTTTACAATGATGTTCGTATCTTTATTGGCTTTACTTAAAATTAATTCGAGTCATTTAAGAGATAAAAAAATGACTCGAATTAGAAGTAATGTACCAGGTTGAATTGGAAGCTTTGGACGAACTAAAGTAATCCCTTTTAAGTCTCTCAAAATAAACAAACTTTCAAGAAAGCTCTAAAGAGCTGATAGTTATGCTCCAGAAACGAGCAAGTGACTCATTATTGTTGAAAAATTTTCGACATAATTTTCTGGAACATACCGCTCATAAGTCTTTTTAAACTGGCCATTTTTTTCAAATTCAAGCAAAGCATTATTAATCTGCTGCAATAATTCACTGTCACTTTTATTTACAGCAATACCAAATCCATATCCATAGATAAACGATTTTCCAAATGTAGTAAACTCAGGAAACTCGGTGGCCCAATACTGTGCTGACAATACATCTTGCAACACAAAATCAACCTCTCCCTCGCTCAAAGCATTAATAAGCTGAGGGGTAGAATTATAACTTACAATTTTAACATTAGAAAAACCTGAGTCTTTAATATTCTATCAAAAATGGTGCCAACCTGAATACCTATTTTTTTTCCATCAAAAACATCCTCAGAAAAAGGCACAGTAGCCCATTTTTTTAATGCCAGATATTGAACATCACTTGGAAGGTAAGAAATGGAAAAATTGATGCGCTGACTTCGATCTAAAGTAATTGTAATAGAGGCAATACCTATATCTGCCTCATGTTTTTCTATATTAGATATAATGGTGTTTTCGAAAAATAGAGGACGATTGACACTCACGATGTATAATTTGGCAAATATCTTCCAACATTTCTATATCAAAACCAAATAATTGATTATTTGCTCCTTGCATAATAAAAGGAGGATTAAAGATTTCTGTAGCCACTACAAGTGGTCGTACTGGCTCAGCATAGGAAAAAGACATAGAGAAAGAAAAAATTAATAAAATTCGAATCTAACGTCTCTTTATACCCAAAAATCTCAAGTAAGAGAAAATTATGGTTTGCATCATCACAGACATTCCTTGTATTGTGAGCCCCTGATTTTTAAAAAATGTATCTCATTTTCAGGAATGATTCAATGACAGAGGCATTGGCCTAAGAGCCATATAAATTAATTATGAGGTAATTTTAATCAAAGTTGTCTATATTTAATAATAAAACTCGTTGATAATAGATATGTTTGCCAAAGAATTTAATGACGTTTTTTTAAATAAATATGCCCGCCAATTACAAACTTATAAAGGAATAACCAAAAATGATGGGGCTATTCCTTTGTATATACAAGGCATTACCACGAGCTTAAGTGGATTTATTGACAAACAATCAAAAGATCTGAATGGAGATACCTTTAAAAAAACAGCCGAAGCCTCGTCAAATGGCGGCGAGCTCTTTATTGAATTAGAAGAAAAGTCTGGAAAAAAACGAACCTGGACCACTGTTTTCGCAATTGGCGCTTTAGCAGCGCTCCGTAAAGAAAAAATAGGACAACATAGTCCGGAACACGAACCTCTTGATAAAATAATTGATGGGTTAAACCAAGGTTGGGTAGAGGGATTTGGTGGCTTGTCCTTGAGTGGTATATCCATAAATGAGGAAGTGATTAATAAATTATTAGGGGGTATAGAAGAATGGGTTAAAAATTTGGAACCCAATAAACCTAACCCTCAAGCGTTTTCAGAAACTGTTATCGCAGCGGTTACCTTAGTCAACATCTTAGAAACGAAACTCATTGAAAATAAATCAAGAGTCGAAGGCAAAATTCCAAATGCGTTTACAGTCCTAGCCGAAACGAAAAAAACACTGATGCTAAAAGCGCCCCAATTAGCCCTGAGCTATTATTCCCAAGACAACAGCTTATTATCGGAACTTCTTGATAAGCAACCAGCAATTGCGCTAAACCTTTTTAAAGAAAAGCCCTCTCTTATTGGTTCTTTATCTCTGACTACGCGTATAGCAGAAAATTTTGCTAAATTTTTAGGAAATAATCCAGAATTTGCTTTAGAGCTGCTTGGTAAAAGTACCGACTTAAAAGAGCAACAAAACTTTATCGTATCTGCCTTATTAAAAAATAATCCCAAACATATTGAACCGTTATTAAGCAGTGCCCCAAATTCAGTAAAACAAATATTACAAAAAGATAGAGGCCTTGTTCGTGCCATACAAAACTGGCTTGAGTCCGAGGAGGCACGAGCAAAAGATCTAGACACCGTCAAAAAATTTATGGTTCCTTATCAGATTCAAACTACAGCAGATGCCTTAGCAAAACTTGAAGAATCAAAAGGTGCAGCACCTAGCTTTAAATCAGCTTTAGAAAATATACAGCAAAAATATGAGGAACGCAGAAAACCATTTCATGAAAAACAAAAACGTATGGCCATATTTTCTAAGTTTATGGCTCAAAATCCATTAAATATGGACCGATTTTGGATAAATTATCCTACTGAAAAAAAAATGAACCAGTTATGTGATGATCTTGGTTTAGAGCCTGATTCAATACAAAGAGCCCATTTATTAATTCATGTCAGAGGTTCGGTAGGTAGCTATTTAAATAAAAAATTTAACCCATGGGGGCCACCTAGACTTTCAGAAATATTGCACAGTAAAGAAATAGAAACAGCACATAATAAGGTTAAATCCGATCTTCAGCAATCGCTTGTGTCTTTTACCGATCAGAAAATGAAAATTCAAAGATTAGCAGAAGAGCTGAATCAACTTGACAGCACGTTACAAGAAATCTCTATAGACGAATGGATTGGGAGTCAACAACAATTTCAACAATCTCTTAAAACCAGAGATAGTGATATACCAATGCGAGAAATTCAAAAACATGCGCAAGCCTTAATTCAAACTTTAACAAGCTATAAAAATGAACTAGAAAAACTAAGTACTATTGCCCTATCTATAAAAAAACTTGAAGATTCAGAGATAAATATTACAGAAATATCCCATTCTTTAGACCAATATGTTGAAGCAGTATATCAACAAGGCATAAAGCTGTATGAAGAAAAGCCTAAGAATTACAGTGAATTAAATATAATGCAAAAAATTGATCACTTAAAGAGCAAAATAGACCAAAAAATGGAGGCAACAAATAAAATCAAAGATGAGTTTAGTCAGCTACATACTAAAGCAATGACCTACAATCAATTTGGCGTTAAAGCAGATAAGCGTATAATTGAACATACTAGAGAAATAATAAATAAGTCCAGCGGTTTCACCCATTGGATTCTAAATATATTTAGCTCAAGTTATAGAAAAACATTCGCAGCTCTTAAGGAGGCGGTAGAAAGCTATGATAAACTCTCAACTGAAACTGAGAAAATTATAAGCATACCCGAATGTGCTGCAAAAATTCGAAATATAGTATTAACAACAGAAAGCAATAGCAATAAATTCAGTACGATGAAACAAGCAATGCAGGAAATGCAACACCAATACGCCCCCCCTGTTCCCTTACAAATGCAAGTGGAAGAACCAGATCACCTAAGTAACAACGCTAAAGGGGTTTAATCATCAAAGAAAAAATATACATGATTTTAGCAGCCACACTTGTAGTTAGCGTTTGCCTCAATTAAAGTGCCTATTAAATGGGTTAAAAAAATATTAGTTTTTTATAAAATTTTAACTTTATATGGCTTACAGAATGTCTTTAAAAAAATTTAGTGTCTACAGTGAAAAATGTCCCTCTCATAATGTTCTTGAGGGGATTAGCGATAAATGGTCAATTTTGGTAATTAATCTATTATTAAATCAAACTTACCGATTCGGGGAATTAAAACGAGAAATTGGTGGAATTTCTGCGAAGATGTTAGCACAAACGCTCAATAAATTAGAACGTTTTGGGTTTATAAATAGGGAGTCTTTTCCAGTATTACCTATGAAAGTCGAATATTCATTAACAGCATTAGGTAAAGAGTTGGGTAATATTCTTAATTTACTCACAAGATGGACCGAAAAAAATATGGATGCAATAATTACCGCTGAGAATAATTTTAAAGAAACAAATGCATCCTGATAAGCACCGGGCTATTCTTGTTTATTCTCATTAAAAAATTTTCAACTCAATGAAACATCCTCTATAGTGGAATCATTGAACCACTTTATTAATGTATCTTCTCCTAAATTGTCATAGATATAGGATAAATATAAAGTTAATTCTTCTTCATCATTTTTATCGAACACGTTATCATCAGAATTCATTAACGGCTCATGATGAAAGAAAACACCATCAAGATAATGGTTACAAAAATCATGGTAATCCTTGGTGAATAAAAGGAATGTATGCCACATATTATCTATGTCACTCATCTCCGCGTGTATGGCGCACGAAAAGTTAAGTGAATTATCATCCGCACGAATCTTCTTTTCTACCCTATGCTTATGACAAAGCCAAACAAATTTCATGAATTCTTGGAGTGCTTCTTCTGCGTTCATTTTAGCAGTAGGATAGTCCTTACGGTATCGAGAAATAATTTTATTATTTTTATAACTCATCAATTTGTTTAAATTAGGTAGGTTCATAATTAAATCTTTATTCAAAGCCATGATATTTGATTCACACAGCATATCCATAAATATGCTGTGATTCCGTGGAATTATCCAATACTAGTACAGGGTCTACACCAACCTTTGTCTTTTTTTAATATTTTTTGCTGGACAATTTTTTTAATAATTTTCTCTTTCATACGCATGCTCCTTTATTATTAATTAAAATTCATTTACAGGATATAAAGTCATTATTAATCAGTCAATTAGTTACTTTTTAGTAACTATTCGTATGTATCTAAACTATTTATGGATGAAATAATGATAATGCCCATAAGGTAGATAGCTTTGCATTTGATAAATTTAGGGATGAATACAGTTTTTTTTGAGCAGTGAATGCATGAAATTTAAAGAGATTTTAAAAATACTACAGAAAGAAATCGTTTTATACCACGCGCAAGATTTTTCGAATTGTTCTAAACTTTACTTACCTAATTCTTGGGAACAACTTATATGAAATATCAAAGGGCTCATTCAGAAGATTTTGAACAAATAGTTATCCTTCAAAATAAATATCAAGCTTCTAACCTATCTTCCTCAGACAAGACAGACGGCTTTCTTTCGGGTGCTTTTTCAGTGGAGCAATTAAAATCCATGGACGAAGATATTGGGGTCTTTGTATGTAAGGATAAAGATCTGGTCCGTGGCTATCTTTGTGCAGGTTCAGTGAAGTATAATAAAGGTGTACCAATAGTTGCTGCGATGCTTGATTGCTTTCCTCATATTAATTATCAAGGGAAAACACTATCAACTTATAATATTGCAATTTCTGGTCCTGTTTGTATTGATAAAGACTATCGAGGTCAAGGCCTATTTTTTAGTCTTTATCATCACCTCACCACTTTTTTATTGAGCGAACGTCCAGAATTAGAGTTATATGTTGTCTTCGTTTCTACTCAAAATCAAAGATCAATAAATGCCCATAAAAAACTTGGTATGGAAATTGTTGGTCAGTTTTCGTTCAACAAGGATCACTTTGTAATATTAGCAGTTCCTATCAAACAGCGTAAGGCTGGCGATTAATTCAAACATGCTTCGATGGTCACGCAGCATTTGATAGGGTTAGTTATTTTGATCTGTACCAATCCATGCCTTAATGGCTAGAAAAATCTTAACTCTCATGGAATGACATGCCTACTTGTTCAGCGTTGATTCATTATTCTTGAAGAAAAGAAATTTATTCGTAATTTTTATTGCTGATTCTATATAAAATATGTTTTGAAAGTCTATGATCTAAGGGTAAATTAGGATGAGCAAAATCACCATTCAAATCACGTATCATTCCAATCTTCTCCATCACCCGAAAAGAACGAGTGTTAGCCGGTACAGTAAACGAAACAATTTCTTTAAGATCACATTGATTAAACCCATACTGCAAACAAGCGATTGCTCCTTCTGTAGCATACCCCTTTTTCCAATACTGCGAACCAAGTCTCCAGCCAACTTCCACTACCTGCCCAAACGGAGCTTCCCATTTTATAAGATTTAAGCCAATGAAACCGATGAACTGCCTTTTTGCTTTTTCTTCAGCAGCCCAAAGTGTATAACCAAGTTCATCAAATTGCTTATTCATACAAGAAATAAAATCCCTCACTTCTTTCATAGTCAGTGAGCCTTTTAAGAACTCAATCACTTTAGGGTCTTGGTTTATACGATAGTATTCAGTAGCATCCCCAGCGCTCCACGTGCGCAATATCAACCTCTCTGTTTCAATTATTCTCATCAATCACCTCAATCAATTAACACAACTGATATTTTAATAGTAACTATTTTCTCAAAAATAGCATTTTAAGCATAATTAAAACAAAAAAACCAAATAATGTACTAAAATTATCGTTATTAAAGTTTAAGAAATACGTTTGATAATTATGTTTTATCCTCAAGAAATAGCCAACCAAACTCTAGCTAAATTAGCAAATGAATATTCCCGAGCACAGATATATGAGGGTACAACCCAACTTCAAAATAATTTATATGATATTGATAAACAAACTGCTCTCAACAAAGCTCTTGGTGATATTAGAGAGACTCTTGCAAAAGAAGCTTTTTTTCTAAATGTTGAAACTGCCATTACAAAATTTGAAAAACGTATCGCTGATTGTAAAAAATTTTCCATTGGAAATTGTTATGAATTGGCCTTAATGGCTTTAGATTACATGATAAGAAATCACCCTCATGTCAATGCAGAAGTTTATTCAATTAGCGGCGGTGATCACGTTTTTTTAGTCATTGGTCGTAAAAGCGATAGTGACCCTGCTAAACCTGAAACATGGGGAGATGAAGCATATATCTGTGATCCTTGGTCTAATAATGTTTATCCAGCCAAAGAGTATTTAAAGCAAACTAAAAATTTTTATTGGACCCAGGATTCTATGGGAAAACAGATCAATCATATTGAAGATTTTGATCCGTTAAGACATAAAATGGAGCCAATCAAGAATCAAAATAACATCCATTTACTACAGGAATCTTCAAAATTAAATACTGTTTTATTGCAGGTATTCACCACCATTAATGAAAAGCATTGCGCTATTTTTGATGAGTTAGTGAGTGATCTTAACAAAATTGCTGTTAGATTAAGTAAAAAATACGGAGCAGATGATCCTAAGGTTAAAATTTTAAATGAAAAAATAGAGATTATTAGAACAGAAATTGTAAAAATGAGAGCCGACTTCAATAATTATGCACAGCAAATAAAATCGGACATGAAACCTGAATCCTATCATGCACATAAAGAAATAAACGATCATTTACAAGGGATGATGAAAAGGCAAATAAAAAGTTTACGTAAGGCTAGAACCTTGTCCATTGAAGAAAATACGTGTTTAAATACATACCGAAAAGAAGATTCGCTTATAACCCTGATCATGAAATTTCTTCATATAAAACCTTCATCATCACGAGAATACAAAACTGCAATAGAAAAAACAGAAGAGCAGTTATCAGATTTTTCAAATTTAATAAATACTACATTTAGAAAGTAAAAATTTAAATTTTCGTAAGCGTTCCAGAGGTATGCCTCTTTTATCTTTGCAAGCCTTGGCAAAACAATCCAGAACGATCTCCCATTGAAGATTTGAACTGGCTTGTCTCACCTTGTTGCGATAACCACTGGTTTTTATTCTATGCTCAACGGATGACATACCCAGGAAACGCATACAACTTTTTAAATAATACTCAAAACCAAGTAGTCCCTTACAAAAATAGACTCTATTATAAAGATTGAGGATTTTTATAATAAATCGATAATTTTTTAGCCATCCAGCCATTATCTGGAAAAGTTGTTCCCGGTACTTCCCAAACACCTGTTGCAAAAGCACCTGCTCCCCATAAAATTGCAAATATATGTGCATCAACAGCACTTTTTAATTGATCAGTACTATTGTGTGCCCAATTAAAATTGTTTAGTGTCAGACACTGCGTTGCACTTTTGTCAGCACATAAACTATATGCAGCCGGTAAACGGGCAATATCATGATTAATCCAGGAGGCGATATTGCTTAAATCTTGATGTAAGTTGGCGTCACCAAAAAAGTATACCGGCGCGGTACCTTCTTCATGTGCATCGAGAATAGGCTCATCCTGTGTAGGAATATGGGCCGCGGGTATTTGCCATAACATAGCAGGGATATAATTTTTGCCCGCTTGTTTCCCTAATTCCTCGCTTATTTCTTTGGTCATAGTCAGAAAATTTTGCCATGCAACATCATTATAAAACGTCGCTTGATTGCTCAGTAAACTAGGAAATTTACTGCTGTAATCATCAGCACCATAACGATCAAAATAAATAAAATCGGGTTTGTAAACACCTGTGAATAATTCAAAGCTCTTTAAATCTGCTAGTACCTTATCAACATAGGGTCTTACAGCAGAAGGGCCTTGATGTATCCACCATCCCCCTTCTGGAACTGCAGAAATATTTTCATGTACGCCAAGAGCAACATGGGGTCCAAAATATTTAGCCATCCAGTTTTGCGCTTGTAACCAACCATTAAAATTATCCGTAAAAACAGGAATGTCACTTGTTGCATTTGATGCATTACAAAGGGGTTGCACATATTCATTAATACAAGCAGCAAAAGTTTGTCCTGCAGTATAATTATCAGTTTTAGATTTGAGCCAAAGAAGTAAATCAGAAGGAGTACCATTGACAGTTACCGGATTATTATTCCAGCCATAAGTACAATTTGGTGTATTGGTGTCATTATAATTAACTGTTTTAGTCATCATACAATATGCATCAGCAACAGCTTGACCAACCGGGATAGTTAACGATTGAACAGTCTCCACACGATTTGTATTGCCCAAATAACCAAGCATGTCGGGGTTTAGTAATATAGTGCCATAAGTTCCAGTATTGCTGTAAGCATTGTCTTCCAAAGTCTTAGCCAAAAACATAAGATTAAAAAAATGTTTTGTTAAATCTTCTAAATGCGCCACGCTATCAGTATTCCAACCCCCACTGAGTTGCCAGCCATATTCAACTAAGACAGGATTAACAGGATAGCCAGTATTCGTTTTTATACTTTTAGCCATGTTAATCATATTCCAAATTTTATATGGGGTTTCTATTTTTCCAGGGTCACCATCACCGCCAGCACCATTGTAGGTAAATACAGAATCAACACGAATATTCGTTGGCTCTTGCAAAGCTCCATTAGTTATAGTTCCCATCGCCAAGTAATTTGGCCAACCAGAAATCATAGAGTTATTTTTATCCGCGTCATACGCAAAAGTTGCTGTGCTCATGGCACATAGAATCAAAAATTTAAGAGCTCTATTTTTCATGTAATACTTCCTAAATTTAGTCATTAAAACAGCAAATAAATCGAACAAATATGATTTATTATTGATTTTCATGAATGAGTTTGTGATTATAATTTTACAGATTATATCATAATCACTCATATTTGCTCAAAATGAGAGCAAGAATCTTTTGAATAGATTAGGCCGTGCTGGCCATAATCAGCGTCACTTAAGAAAAATTTGACTATCGCTTTTATGGAAGGTGACGCGACTCCAAACATTTGTAAAAATGTCACCCTTTACGGAAGCAGGGAGCTATTGATAGCTATGCTGCGAAATGAGGTTTCTAGCAAGATTTGTTGCTTTTTAGATCTTCCACTTTATTTTTTCAAACTCGATGCAGTAGTATTGGCTGATAAATTAGAAAGTTGCTCTTGAGTCCAATTAAATAATTTTTGCCCCACAGCCATTCCCACTGCCACTCGCGCTGTACCCCATCCAATCCTAAATTGCTGTTGGAAAAAGCTCATCCGGCCTAGAAAAGAGCGTTGGGAATTTTTTGATTCATTCCAAACGTTAGTGAGTGCTTCCTTCGTAGTCGGTGGTTTGAGATTAGGAGGAGTGGCATATTGCATATTACGAACATAATTAAACGGGCTTGATACGATTGTAGCGACTCCAGCTGCCGTTGCATTATGGATAAACTCAAGACTCGGTGGATGTTCATGAGCAGTCTTATTCTCAGATTTTTTTACCGTACTACTCATAAGACTTCGCAACATTTCATAAGTACTTCCAAAAACCATGTCACGCGTCATTGTTGCAGTGGTTCCTTTTAGAAAAGGCTTAATACCTCCTAACCCCCACATTTCATGAATACTTGAACGAAAAGATGCGTTTTCTTGGCCCCAGGTATGGTATTTGATCGCAGCAATACTGTTTGTCAATATTCCTCCAATACTGCCCGCAGTCATACCTACAAAAAATTGAGACAGGGTTTGGTTAATCCCCAAATTATTACGTAAATAAGGAAACAAGTATCTATTTAATTCTCCTTGCGCCACATAGTAAATACCTCCAATAAAAGCACGCTGTACGAATGCTTGAGAAAAACCTTGATAAGGAGATTTAAAGTTTTGCAATAATAGAAAAGAACGATTATGTTTCACTGATAAATATAAGGCACGATCCCATGGATTAAACAATCCTGAGTTTGATGCCCCAGCAAGCAATCCACTTGCAACATCAATATTCAATTTTTGTTTATAATTTTTCTCTGTATCCGACTCAAATGCCTGTTCTTTCATCCCTTTTTTGCCCATATTTAACTCCCCCACTATTTAATTTTTTTAAGTAGGGGGCATTATAGTTGATTTGTTCAAAAAATTAACTTATTTGATGGAGATCGTTTTAAACGAGATATAGCTCTGCACATAAACATTTGTGAAAATCATCCAGCAGTTAAAGAAGAAAGTGAACAAAATAAATTGACTGGCTTGTTTTCTCGGTAAAGTCTTCTCTAGACAAGGAGGCTTGTTAGTCCTCTTGTCTTACTTTACTGAAATTATAAATTACTCACCAAAAAATGAGACTTCACCGGAAACCACATCATACAAACCACCGACTATTTTAATGGTTTTTTGAGCAACTAATTCACTTAATATACTGCTTTTATTGAGAATTGTTTTCATACTGTTTTCAACATTAATACGAGCCACTTCATTCACATAAGGAAGGTTATTTCCATTGCGATTTTCTTTAAAAGAAGTTTCTTGATCAATTGCGGGTGTGATTTTATGCAAGAGTTGGGTCAAATAACCTAATTCCGCTTGGTCGCACGCTCCTTTTATTGCACCGCAATTTGTATGGCCAAGAACTACAATCAGTTTAGATCCTGCCACTTTGCAAGCAAACTCCAAACTTCCGATAATGTCGTCATTCACAATATTACCAGCAATTCGAATACTAAAAATATCACCAAGTCCCTGGTCAAATATAAGTTCAGCGGTTGTTCTTGAATCGATGCAACTTAAAATTGAGGCAAAAGGATATTGTCCATCAGCTGTTTCATTCACTTGTTGGAGAAGATTACGGTTATAACGCAGATTTTGGACAAATCGCTGATTTCCTTTTTGAAGCAAATCAATGGCTTGATCTGGAGTAATATTAAGCTGCTCTTCTCTGCTAATCGTTTTCATCAAAATACCTCTCTTTAGTCAGTAATTTTTTTGTTCTGTACTGCAATAATCATTGTGAATTAAAGGATAATTTTAATTCTTTATGAAGTTATTAATCATATTTAAAATATGTTGGAAATACATTTTAACAACTATGCCATCATCAAATTATTGTTAACTATACCCTAAAAACATTTTATTAAAAAAAAAATTTTAAAAATTATAAAACTAGCAATCTTAAGTTTCACGGATATACTAATACACAGTCCCATAATTCAGGTTTGAAAAGGACTACTCCACGGGTCGAATATTAAGGGAGACATTTGAATGACTGACAAGGATAAGAATCAAAAATTTACAACAACAGATTCAGGAATACCTGTACCTAGTGATGAATACTCACTAACCATTGGGCCAAATGGTCCGATCGTATTACATGATCACTATCTAATTGAGCAGATGGCAAACTTTAACCGTGAAAAAATCCCAGAGCGCCAACCCCATGCAAAAGGTGGCGGGGCATTTGGTCATTTTGAAGTAACAGAAGATGTAAAAAAATACACAAAAGCTGCCGTATTCCAACCCGGAATAAAAACAGAGGTAGTCATCCGTTTTTCAACTGTTGCTGGAGAACGTGGAAGTCCTGACACGTGGCGAGATCCTCGTGGCTTTGCAGTAAAATTCTACACCAGCGAAGGTAACTTCGATATGGTCGGTAACAATACTCCTGTTTTTTTTGTACGTGATCCCATGAAGTTCCAACACTTTATTCGCTCTCAAAAACGCAGAGCCAACAACAACCTACGTGACCATGACATGCAATGGGATTTCTGGACCCTTTCCCCTGAGTCTGCGCATCAAGTAACATTACTGATGGGTGATCGTGGGATCCCCAAAAACTGGCGCCATATGAACGGCTATTCAAGTCATACTTACATGTGGGTAAATACACTGGGCGAGAAATTCTGGGTCAAATATCATTTTCAAACTGACCAAGGCATTGAATTCCTAACCCAAGAAGAAGCAGATCATCTTGCTGGTACCGATGGTGATTATCACACCCGTGACTTATATGAAGCAATTGAACGTGGTGACTACCCAAGTTGGACTTTGTACATGCAGATTATGCCGTTCAAAGAAGCTGAAACGTATCGTTTTAATCCATTTGATCTTACCAAAGTATGGCCACACGCTGATTATCCTCTGGTCAAAGTAGGAAAACTTACCCTAAACCGTAATCCCACTGATTATCACACTGAAATTGAGCAAGTAGCATTTGAACCTAATAATATGGTACCTGGCACCGGAATCAGTCCTGATAAGATGCTTCTTGCTCGAGTATTTTCTTATGCCGATGCACATCGGGCACGGTTAGGAGTGAATTACAAACAAATACCCGTTAACAAACCTAAATGTCCTGTACACAGCTATAGTAAAGATGGTGCCATGCGTATTGAGAATATTTCTGATCCTGTATACGCCCCTAATTCTAAAGGAGGCCCACAAGCAGATAGCTCAAAAAACCCTGAGGTAGCGACCTGGGAGGCCCATGGAGATTTCGTTCACGCAGCATACACCCTCCGTAGGGATGATAATGACTTTGTACAACCAAATACACTTGTACGCCAAGTTATGGACGATGAAGCTCGTAACAGATTGGTCAATAACGTAGTCACCCATCTAAAAAATGGCGTCACCCAACCGGTATTAGAAAGAGCATTTGCATACTGGAAAAAAATCGATCAACAAATTGGCGAACGCATTGAAAGAGAGGTAAGAAAGGGCTAAAACACTACCATATCATAAAAAAATTTACAACTTCAGTTCTGAGCTTTAAGGAACCTGCCGTCCTCCTAGCGCGTCAACTCAAAGAAAAATTGACTATCGCTTTTACGGAAGGTGACGTTTTGGAAGCGTTCCCCCACTGCAACGGCGGGGGATATTAAGTCAATGGCAGTAGTGCCAAGCTCATCAAAGAATTTTTCTATCTAATAATAAGTCCATTATTAAAAATAACTGAAATGGATGGAGAAATACATTTATAACTCACAGGTTGCAAATACCACTGCCCCACTCACGCCTAGAAAAGATCAAATACTTTACAAGATGAGTTAAAATATGTACCTTTTGACATCAATGGATTTGCCTAAACAGCATACTAAATTGATTTTTTGCCTTAATAGAGGTTTCCTCATGAAAATTTTTAAAATAAATAATTTAAGTATTTTAATACTGGGATTGACTGGTTTGTTAACTATAAGTAAGTGTGCTTTCTCACAAAACGAATGCAAGAATGGTGGCATGTCAGTTAGCTTTGACTTATCAAAAACCAACAATACAAGCATTGAAAATATAAATACTTATATCGTGGTATTAGGTATTGATCCCACAACCAAAAGACATGCTTATGTAAAATTTAATGAAAGAAATCATGTGGGCTCACTCATTGATATTACAGATGCCAACATGAATGGAAAAGACTATGGGATTTCATTATCAGAATTAACACCTAACTCAGAAGGGATGGCGCAAGCGTGTATACCCTATCTTACTTCAGGACGAATTTATATTTCCTTTGGAAATGCATTAGATATCCCTACTGACAAAGGAACATTAACGCCAATCCAGCCTGATGTAAATAACCCCAAAACAACTACAAATGGAACACTTTTTGACAAGGTCGAATTTAATTACAATACTCATGGCGAAACGGTTATTAATCCAACTGGCGTCGATTTTATTGCCATTCCCTATACCATTCAGCAGGCAGGCCATGAATATGGACATTTTGGTGGGCTTGATGGTGTCATAAAAAATATGAAATCCATTATTTGTCATGCCGCCGGAGAAACACTAAACTCATCCGAATGCGCTCAACGCTGGGCACATTCAGAATGGTCAAGTCTCGTTATTTATAATTCAGAAAATGCATTGATGCGAATTGATGCTCCAGGAAGATTTGGTCATCGATTTGATGGATATTTTGCCAACTATATCAACGAACTCAGTAGGTACTATTCCTCATCTACAAATCGTTCCATCAAGATTGATTTAAAAGAATTAAACAAGGGGATTTGGTCAGGCGCTTTTAAACCTAACACTCAAACCTTAGTCTTTACACCTGAAAACAGCTCAAGTTATGAATCTTTGTCCTATAAACTGGATTCACCACAAACAAGTAATTCCATTTTAATGGGCGCACAAACACCATTTAATAATCGTAATGCAATAGATTCAACCCTCGCCCGAGATCTGACTGCTGCGATTGTTTCAGGAATGTTGATGCGAAAAGAATCAGCTTTTATAAATAAGGATTTTTTTGATTCACAAGGCAATCCTATTTTTAAAAATAAAGAGCAAATGCAACAGCTACTTCCCTATTACTTCAATAATATTGATAATTCTGTAGATTATAGTGTAAATCAATGCGGAGTGACTCAAGATGCTCCATGTGTGAATGTTTATTCTGAGGCCATGCATGCATTGAGTTTCGATAAAAATATAGAGCATCCACAAGAGAGCTATACTAATGCTTACGCCTTTTCTTATGATGATTTTCTAGGTATGGATGGAACCAATACACAAACGGATAAGAAGCCAGTGATTATAGTAATCGGTGACATGAAAAATCGGAAAATTCCGCACGTTGATCCTTAACAATTTACAACTACTGATCTTTAGACTTTAAAAAAAACAGCAGCATCAAATGATTAATATCGAATCATTTTTGATGCTGCTTTATATTGAATTCAGCAAAAACTTTAGCCTATTCACTGATAAAGAAAAAAATTGAGATTCTAGCAGTCGGCAAGATGTAAGAAGATTTGGACGCTTAATGCCATTAAAGAATGCACCATGCTAAAAAATCGTAAAGATTTCTCCAATTTTACCTTCTGTAACCGTGAGCATCCTCAAAATGAGCCTATAATTACGTTAAGATGTACTTTGTTTCGAGGTTAAAATGGCTATTTCTCTAAATTATATAGACATAAATAGCATTAACCAAACTATTCAAACAGAACATGAAACTTGGGTTAAAAAAAATGCTCCTTCATTTCTTGATTTTATTAAAATAGTTAATCAGCAATACAGCATCCTGAATTTTCCCGAATTGTGGTCTGGTGCACGTCTTTTTGAAACAAAGATAGAAAAGAAAGGCAAAGATAGTCCTGCGAGTGTAGAAATTACTGAAGTAATTAAAACAGCACAAAAGAAATATAAAGACGATCCCTTAAAAATTAAGGAAATCAATGATTTTGAAAAAAAATACACAAAATACCTAGCACTACTAAAGGAAAGATGCTTACTCCATGCGATTGCACAAACCTTATATGAAATTAATCGTTCTAAAAAGCAAAAAGAAGCCCAATTACTTGAAGAGATCAAAAAGGATTTTCAAAAAACACTTAATATCTCTGCTTTATTAAATATGCAAACCCGTCAGGATTGTTTAAAAGCCCATAAGCAAATAACGATGCTTGCTTATGCTTTAAGGAACAAAGCTGATGATAATGAGCAAGAAAAAATAATTCAATTGGAGGTTCTGTCAAAGCGACTCTTAGACTGTCATTATGAAGGCGCAAAGAAATCGACGCTTCGTGAAGCTCTTGCTAACGATCTGTCCACAATAACCTCCTTTATTGGCCTAGGAGTTGGCATTCCGGCAGCAATCCTTGCCATAGCCGGTATTTTTTTCCCTCCACTTCTCCCTATCGCAGGTATATTAGGTACAATCGGATTTATTTCTTATACAGCCTCCGCCATTTCCGTTGTAAAAATGGCAAATGAAGCCATAAGTTACGGTCGTGGTCCTAGTCCAAGCGATGTCAAGTGGATGATTTTCGATATTGTACTCGCCCCTTTTTACATTGTAGGAGGACAAATTTTTTCGGGACTGTCGCATGCACTAAAAAATTTAAAACCGTTACGCAATATAGTGAAGGCAACTGGAGATATCTGGAATAATATTGTTTCTAACGTATTTCCTGATATTTTCTTTGTGAAAGATATAAGCTCTGAGATGATCTCAGTAGGCTCTGTATACACAGCTGCTGGTGAATTGAAAAATACCCTATCTGCGACATCCTGGAAGAAAATGAGAAGCGCTTTTTCAGCACATGATCATGATTTTTTAGATAAAATAAATCACGCAAAAGAAAAAATCGCACTTTTAAATAAAAGCAAAGCAAGGCCCATCCCCACTCCCCAGCAAAAAAAGAGCCAGGAAACTTTAAAAGAATTTGTAAAATCAGATATTGCTGCCCAACCTCAAATGCAGGAAATAAAAGCTGCTTTAGAAAAGTATATTAAATTGGAAGAAAGTATCGATTACACAATAAAATACTTACTCCCCGAACAATATGAACGCGAAATTTATAAAAAGGACTTGGCGCTGGAGGTTATTGAACTAGCCTGTGACAAATGTAACAAATCTAATCCTTCGAATGAACAACTGCAATGGAGTAATCAAATCAAGCAATTGGCAAATCAGATTGATCTTGATCTCATGAACGAATACACCATCTATAACAACTTAATTTCTGAATCAAGCACCACAGCCCTAAATGGACGTGATTTTGCATATACGAAAATTAATATCGATAATAAGCCAGGAGAAGAACCTATAACAGTAATTAAAAGTTTCCATGCACATATACTTTTATGGGATAGTGGTTTTATAGGAATAACTACTTCGAAAGAAGCTCAAAAAATTAAAGATGCAATTGAAGTGTATAAAAATTTGCCTCCCGATACCAGTATGGCCAAACGACTTGAGTCCTTATGCACCATACAAGATCATTGTAACACTTATCTGACCATATATAAAAATGATCACTCCAAAGGGCGCTATAAATTTGTAGAACATCTAGCCACTAATATTGAAAAAGAATTAAATAACTTATGTGTTTTTATAACAGCAAATAAAGAGGACAGCAATGATGCAACACCTGTTTTAATAGGTTTTAAAGCGTCTGGGTAAATTGTTGGATATCCTATTGATTCATATGTTAAGCTTTGAACCTTTCTAAGGTAAATTTATTTTGACATAAATAATGAATACCCAAATCAATCAAGAAAAAAAACAATTATGGATTATTTTATTAATTGTTCTAATCAGCTTTCTTAGCTCATCCATTGCTTACCCAATTTTTCCACCTTTATTTTTACACTCAAGTAGCCATTCAATTATTGGAGCTGACTGGAGTGAAACAGGAAGACGCATTTTACTGGGAATTACTCTGGCAACGTTTCCATTAGGACAATTCATTGGCGCTCCCATTCTAGGAAAAAACTCTGATTTATATGGACGAAAAAAAATACTCATTCTAAGTTTAGCTGGGAGTTTACTTGGCTATTTATTCACAGTTTTCTCCTTTTGGACAAATTGCTTTTGGCTCTTGTTGTTCAGTCGCTTTTTCACTGGATTTATGGAAGGAACCTTTGCTGTGGCACGAGCATACGCTTCTGAATTGACCACCATCAACAAATTTGTGAGTTTTGGCAGAATCAACAGCATGGCTGCTATTGGTTATATTATTGGACCAGTCATTGGTGGTTTATTATCAGATTCAAAGATTCTTCCATGGTTCTCCTGGACTTTTCCTTTTACTATCGCAGCCCTAGCTACTATTGCAACATTGGTACTTGCTTGGTGGAAATTACCAGAACATAAAGGACAGAGCATTTCGACAAAAGAGTCCGTATGGGATCAACTGAATATTGTTCGTCAATTCGTGTTATTATTTCAAAATAACCCTCATTTAAAACTGTTGCTGCTTATCAGCACCCTCTTTACCTTCGCAGTAGATATTTTTTACGAGTTTGGCCCAGTTTATCTTGCTGGGAAATGGCTGATGTCGCCGGCAATGATCGCTATTTATAATGCAGCTTTATCAGCAACCCTTGCTTTAGGTGCGTCATGGCTTCCACGTCATCTTTCAAAACACATCCCTGTTCACAAAATCATTACTCTTTCCATGATGGCCACCGCCTTGATTTTTGCCTGCATGATTGCTTTTCAATATCGTGTTCCTATGTTTTTATTTTTCGCGCTGATTGGTTTTAGCATCACTAGCGTTACGACAACCATGACGATTCATATTTCAAATAGGGCTCACTCTGCTATTCAAGGAGAAGTTATGGGCGCGCAATTAAGTTTACGAACATTAGGTGATGCTTTCATTTGTCTTTTTGGTGGTTTACTCATCGTGGTTTCTCTTATTTTACCCATTATACTTTGCTGCGTTACAGCATTGGTGGCCAGCTTTTTGTGTATATTATATTTAAAACCGGATGTACATTAAGATAATTTAATTAGTTTGATAAAACCAATTGATTTAAAGGAAATGCAGGATGCAAGAACGAATTTATCTTCTAGGACTTAGAGGATTATTTTTATTACTAATCATTTACACCAGTAAACCCGAGGCGAATCAGCCTTCATTAACGAACGAGCCCCCCTCCTAGGGAATTATTCTTTAGAGACATCGCAACAACCAGGTCCTTTTTTTTCCTTTGGGCAAAATATAATTGATAAAAATCAATTCATCGCTTCATATCTTCCCAGTTATATATATAGCAAAGGACAAAGCATTTTAGAGGGAGATTCCTCCCTACTTTATGGAATTACAGACTCCATGTCTCTCCTGGTCACGTTACCTTATGCTTTCAGATATAATAATGGCACTATAACTCGATCTGGAATAGGCGATCTTGCTATTGATTTAGAATATGCTTTTTATAATTTCGAAAATTCAAAATATTCCGACCAGGCAACCATTATTTTCTCACCCACGTTCCCGATAAGTAATTTGGATGCAATTTCTAAAAAAAATAATCCACGGCAACGAGTATCCGGATTTTCAAGAAAAAACTCACCTGCCAGCTTTAGTGTAAATAGCTATTTTATTGGTGCTACATATTCTCGGATGTTCATTGATTGGTATGGTTTTTTAGCTCCTGGGGCATTACTCATTGAAAAGCATGATTTAATTCAGGAAGGAAAACAATATTATTATAACTTGGGAATAGGCCGTGATATCAAAAGTAAAGAAAAAAAATACATATTTGCAGGATTACTCGAATTAAATGGCCAATATAGTGCCAAGACTACACTCGCATCAAATACAGTTCCGAATACAGGAGGAAATATCATTTACGTAACTCCCTCCCTTTGGTTTTCTACTCCTAAGGTAGTTGTTCAGGTTGGTATTTCTTTACCTATCAATCAGTATTGGTACGGTAACCAAAGTCATATCTCTTACTATACAGCCAGCATTATTACCTGGACCATCCACTAGTCAGTTAATGTATGTTTTGCTGATTCTCTAGAAAGTCTCTCGAAGAAATTATATCTAACATTGTGCATTGAGTTTTTTGGTTCTAGAATAATTTGTTGTTGTGAAATGGATTTCTAACTTAACAAGGATGAACAATGAAAATACCTTCTTATGTATTATTACTGACAAGCTTATTATTTAATACACTACATGCTGCAACGGAAATAGTTGTTCCCAAATTAGCCCCACCGGATACACTCGTCAAAAGGTATTCTAACCCAATAAATAGCGATTCTGGATTACCCATTGCGCAAAGAACTATAGACTACCCAACCCATGTAGTGCGTATGGAAGAAATACCACTACAAGACCCTACTCTCAATTGTGAGCAAGTACACCAAAAAATTAATGAATTCTTTGTCAAGAAGCTCCCCGTTACAATGATTTATTATAATATAATCGCTTATTGTAGTTATGATGCAGAAAACCCCGATATTGCTAAGAACTACACTATTAATGCCTATTTTGATCCTGTAACCGATCAAGCAATTGAATACTTAAAAAACTATATTCATGAACACAATGGGCAAGATTTAATGGGAGCTCCTTTTAACATTGAAGAAGCAAAAAAAGTAATCGTGTCATTAAACTTTGATGCCGGGATTCGAAAAGATGAATATGGTCAAATTATTTTGCGTTACTACCATGAAAATCAAACTCATAGCTTTCAAAATTTTTTTGATGTCCGTAAAGAATTAATTACAGACATTCATCGTCGTATTAATTCCAATGAAAGTGCCACCATTATTCCATTATTTACCAAATGGTTTTCTCCAGGTAGTGAGTCACTTTATACTCATATCTTAAGAAAATCTGATTATCTATTGTTACAACCCGAGCTAATTTTTCTTCTAGATCAAGAACCAAATGCATTTACCTCTAAGCTAAGAATGTATTATGCCCACTACTGCGCGAATAATCCTAATAAAAGATGCTTATAAAGGGATATCCCCTAAGGTAGATAACGCCTTAGGGGAGGTCATACTCAAATTTAACATGAATTTGGAGTAAGAATTTTATTGGCTGCAACATTTTTTTAAATTGAGTCGTTCTACTGAAGATTAACTAAAGCCCATGCCCTCTCTGCTCTGAACTGGCACATCTTCATCAATCTCACCCTTATTAGATTTCGTATTGGCTTGCCAAAAAAGAACACTACTTCCTCTAGGTTCAAAGTTATTACCCGTTAAAAGGTATTGACTCTCTGTAGATTCTTCCCAAGTTAAATAACACGGATCTTGGGGTTGAAAATCGACTAAAGGGAGATCAGGAAGCCATTTCTTTTTAAATTGATCTCCGTATAAAAAATATTGATATACCGAAATATACTTTTGATATTCGTTAAAAGACAAATGTCTATAGCTTTTACTTCGATACTCATAAAGAGCTAAAAATAAATCATTAACTGTTGCTGTTGGTTCAAGATTCAAAGTTATTGAGTCCGCACTATTTTTTTTAGTAATGATAAATTTCATTTTTAACCATCCAAATAAATGGGCCAGAGTTAATTAATATATTTTAAACAATGAGAAATCAATATAAAGTCTATAGATAATCACCTTACAAAAGATACCAGACTACCCTACATTGAAGAATAAAAACATATAAAATTATTTATAAACAATAAGTTATAAAAAATTACGCATTTTTTAAAATTGTCTACTATAGTAAATTTAAAAACAATTATAAATATAGGGGATATCATGTTACTTCGATGGACAGGTGTAGCTCTTTTGTTGTGTCTACTTAATTCTCCATGTTTTGCTGAAGAAAAAGAAATTGCAATCACCATTGATGATTTACCCTTTGTAGGCTCTGGTTCTAGTACCCCAGCCAGCCTGAAAAGAACTGAAGATCGCTTCATGGCTATAGTTAAAGCACTTGTTGATAACCAAGTTCCCGCAACAGGATTTGTTATTGGCGAAGCAGTAGCAAAAAATGAATGGTACTTGTTAGAAGCTTTCCGTAATCAAGGCTTTTCTTTAGGCAATCATACTTATACCCACAAAAGCCTCAATAACATGAGTGCTGCTAAATACATTGCAGATATAGATCGGGCAGATTCTATTTTAGCGCCAGTCATGACCGAACCTAAATATTTCCGTTATCCTTATCTGGCTGAAGGCAAGGGGTCAAAAAAACAAAAAGTCTATGAGTATTTGGCTGAGCATCAATACACAATAGCCCCTGTAACTATTGATAGCAAAGATTATGA
The DNA here is from genome assembly GCF_900452415.1 of Legionella cincinnatiensis. Lineage (NCBI taxonomy): Bacteria > Pseudomonadati > Pseudomonadota > Gammaproteobacteria > Legionellales > Legionellaceae > Legionella > Legionella cincinnatiensis. Next base: position 2,440,126 of record NZ_UGNX01000001.1, read on the forward strand.
GTTTAATGCGCGATTCTATAAAATACCCTATAGAAAAAGAGCACAGAATCTTCCTGATTTTAAAAAACGCTATTTGGCGTACATTTGGAAACAAACTCTTCTAGCAGAACACAGAGCCAAAAAAGGTGATGGCCAACCTGTAAAACAGATCTTATTGATACACGCAAATCTTCTAAACAGTTTATGCTTAGAAGACATTATAGAAATGTATCGAAAAAATGGATACAAATTCATCAGTCTTGCTGATGCTTTAAAAGGAAATACAGCACAACCATTAAGAAATAGTGTAGAAGTTCCTAATAATCCCAAATCTGAAAAAAAAGAAACAGAAAATAAATCAGCTACGATTAAAACAGTAACTGAGCATCAAAGTTAATTCTATTGACACACTTTATAACTAAATTCCCGCTTATGCGGGAATGACAGCTTTCTGAGTTCTCTTCTTTATTTGTAGACACTTTCAGGAATCAGGATGAAAAAACTCACTGGACATTTTAAGCTTTCCTGGACACAGTTCGCTTCATAATTGAGTTGATTTTTCGGAAATCAACTTATTCTTCTCCAATCGAGAAATTGCTTGCTTGGGCAACAAAATCCAATAATGTCCTTCATTTTTCATATGACCTGCGATTAGCGTTGCTTTCTCGCCCCCGCCCCAAAAAACATCTCCTCGCACTTTCCCACGAATAGCTCCACCCGTATCTTGAGCGATCATTAAACGTTGCATGGGCTTACTCGCATCAGGTTTTGCACTATCTGGTCGCGAGGTATTTAACCAAAGCGGAGCACCCATAGGAACCCATTGTTTGTCTATAGCAAGAGAATATCCAGGTGTTAATGCTACACCTTGTGAACCAAGAGCCGCCCCATCAGCCATTTTTTTGAAAAAAACAAATGATTTGTTTTGATTAATTATTTTATCCATTTGTTTCGGATGAGCTTCTAAATAACGCTTAATTCCCTGCATGGATGCATTATGCTTGGTCATAACTCCTTGCTTAATCAATACACCTGCAATTGCGGTGTACGGTGCCCCATTTTGAGCATCATAACCGATATAAATATTATTACCGTCTTCGAGCTCGATAACACCAGAACCTTGGATTTCTAAAAATAAACGGTCAACAGGACTATTAATCCAAACAAGAACCTTTGCTTTTTCTTCGATAGCACCATTATTAATTTGCGCGCGTGTGTAATAAGGAACAAATTTCTTATCCTCTAATCGACCTACAATACGACGATTTTTTAAATCATTAAAAAACAATCCCAGATCAGCCGTCACTAAATCATTAGGTGTTTCATAAATAGGAACATGAAATTCTTTGGATTCAGTATAACTGCCTTTAATAGCAGGTACATAATAACCTGTAAACAAACCTGGTTTGCCATTGTTATCTGTAAACTCTATGGGAGTAAACCATTCTTCAAAAAATTGCTTGGCTTGTTTTTCTGCAACAGGAGTAATTTTTAAAGCTGCCTCACACGCAGGCTGCCAATCTTTTACGCGCAGGTCAATCTGCTCGGTACCAACAATTTGCTCTGGGTTCTGGCGAATGAAAGCACGACAAGATACTTGAAATGTCTGCAAAGATTTTTTTAAATCAGCTGACTTCCATCCAGGTAATCGTTCAAAATCAGCCTCTTTAAACATAATTTCAGGTTGCTTTGGTGGCTGCTGTTTGATGAACCAAAATACCCTGAGCGAAATGCTAAAGACGATTAAAGTGAGAAAAAATGTTGTATAAAGTATTTTCGTTTTCATAAGGAGGACAATTTTTACACGTTATGGAATGTATTGCAACAAAAATGCGCGATTTTCACATTTTAAGTGCGTTTACCTAATCGGATTAAGAAAAAATTTGAATTAATAATTTTTTGATTTTAAATACTTTTTAAAAATTGTAAATAAACAATAAAAATTCGTTGAAATTTATTTGTATTTTATTCAAAAATTCAAAACTGTGTCATCCATCGCTCTGAATTAACTCAAGGCTAAGTAGCACCAACTGCTTATCCCTAGAGGAGTAACACGCTCTTTAACAAGACAATTTGTCAGTTTTCCAACAGCAATTAATCTCACTTGTAAAAAAGATAAAGGTTTGCCCTTATCAAGTTGAACAACAGATAATCGCTGATGATGTGTTGCATACTGCTGATTCTTAACACGAGTAACTAGGCAAGGAAAATTACCTAAATCCTCAATAAGATACTCATACCGCAATCCCTCATTCGACAAAGAACAACCTTGATGATGAAGTAATTTATGGAGCACTTGGCTCTGGGAGATCTCTTCAATAACACAGTTGGGAGCAGATAACGCCAAGTATTTTTGGGATAATTGTCTCACTACATTTTCTAAGTTATAAAAATTCTTATGTGACTCTTCTTGTCTGCTAATTACCTTGTGGTACAACAAAATATGTTGCATAGAAGCTAACAAAAGCAAACTAATCACTGTAATCATCAACAAAGTTACTGTAAAAATAAATCCCTTTTCCTTTTTCATGATCCACGTACTGCAACCATAATCTTATGCGTCTTATCATCTTCTAAGCCTAAAGTGACTTCAAGAAACTGTTTGCCTTGGATAAACTGTTTTTCCAGAGATAAAGAATGAACTAAAGAGGTTACCTCTTCGGCTTGTATCGATTGATAATAAAGAGCATTTTTTCTTTTAGCATTTTTCTTAATAAACCAACGCTCTTCTAAAAACTCACCCACGTAAGCAGATGTTTCATAAAAATGGAGTAAGGGCTTTTTTAAAATAACTCGTGTTTCGTTAACTTGCTGATTAACACCTATGAGTTCATGTATTTCAGCATGCTTACAATCAGCAATTAATAAAGGTCGTTTTTCATTTAGCGAAACCAAATGCTGCACTAACAGAGTAGTTGGACTTTCTATTTTAATTAACTTTGCAAAATGTTCTTTCATTCGACTCACTTGAATGAATTGCGAGGGCTGATTTTTAACGTTCAATGCATGAACATTATTCTGATAATTCCTGTGATCAGTCACTTTTAATTGATCAAGGCCTAAACAAGGAGTGAATCCCGCACGCCGAATACTGTCACTTAATAAATCATCCACCCATTGCACATCAAACTCAGCCTCTAGAACTTTTTCCATCTCCAGGTATTGATGCTTACTTTCTAAATAAAACTGAATTAACGCAGTCATAATCACACTTGCTAAAAAAAGACTGATCAAGACCTCTGAAAGACTCATACCGCCTTGTTTTTTCATTTTACTTTAGCTCAATAGAACTATGTTTCCGAATTATGAAATCTAATTGCTCATGCCAGGCAAGTTTTACAAATATTTCTCGATCTTGATGCTGTAACACTAGATGGAAAAACGTAGGAGGGAATGGGATTTTTTTAATTTGGATCGGTAAAGTTTCTTCAATTTGATCCAAATAATGAGTCGCTTGTATCCTTTTCATCAACTGATTTAACATATATTTGCTTTGTGATTGTTGCTGTAATAATGCGAGGGCTAGAGTAGTTACTAATAATAAAGACAATAATACTTCGATAAGGGAAAATCCCTTTTGCTGATTCATATTCCATTTTCCTTCAGTTGGATTTGCCCCTCAAAGGGTAATGTCATGAAATAAAAAATTCAAGAAAAACATCTATTATTTTTTTATTAATCATTAAATAAAATCAAAAACTTATCATTATGAGCTTTTTAAACAACATTATCGGGTCATTTGGTGAGTGATAATAACGATCTTATGTCTCAGCCACGAAAATACTTGAATGAGCTTGCTAAAGCAGTGTAAAGTTTGTTTTGAAAAAATGCACCGTAATAGACTATTTTAGTTGAATAATATTAAATTCTTAAAAAGGCAAGGAATGATTTATGGCAGTTAATTTTCAACAATTACCTCATCCAGGAATACGCGCTTTAGTTCCTTATAAACCAGGAAAATCTATAGAGGAATTAGCGCATGAAAAAGGAATAAGCAATATTATTAAATTGGCGAGTAACGAAAATCCTTTAGGTTGTAGCCCCTTAGCCTTAGCTGCATTGCAAAATATGTCTTCTCATGTGCTTGCTACTTATCCTTCGCCAATCAATCATCCTTTAATGATCAAACTGGCAAATAAACTCAAGATCAATAGCAATCAGCTTTTTTTAAGTAATGGTTCAGATTTTATATTCAATATGTTACTTACTTGTTTCGGCTTACATAATGAAAAGCATATACTGACCCATGAGTATGCGTTCAGTACTTATGCCATTCAAGCACACTCACTCAATATTCCAGTTCGTACCGTAGCAATTAATCCAAACTGGGAAATCAATATAGACAACTTAATTCATGCCTGCACCTCCGAAACGAGTATCATTTTTTTAGCAAATCCAAATAATCCTACAGGCGTGCCCGTGGATCCAAATGAAATAAAACGCCTCTTAGAATATATACCAGAAAATACTTTATTAGTGGTTGATGAGGCTTATTTTGAATTTGCAGAATCGCAACTGCGTTACAATAGCATTGAATGGATAGCGCAACACCCTAACCTAATAGTAACCCGAACTTTTTCAAAAATTTACGGATTAGCGGGTGTGCGCCTCGGTTATGCCATCGCACATCCGTCTATTATTGAAATTTTACTACGCGTACAATTGCCTTTTACCGTTAATCAGGTAGCACTCAATACCGCTTATGCAGCTTTAGATGATGAAGATTTTTTGCGGTTGAGCTTACAGACTAATGCAGATGGAATGCAGCAAATACGCCAAGGATTAGATGAATTAAATATTGATTATCTACCTTCAGCATGCAATTTTCTTACCTTCAATTGTAAAGAAAATGGAATGCCACTCTATAACTATCTTTTGGATAAAGGTATTATTGTTCGTCCTTTACATCCATATAAAATGGACAATTACATTAGGGTCACCATAGGCACCCAGGAGCAAAACACTCGCTTTCTTGAGGCATTAAATAATTATTATAAGTAAGGAAATAAAATGACTAGTGACTTAAGCAGCAAACATTGTGAATCATGCGAAGGTATAGGGACTGCATTAAATGCAGAGCAAATAAAAAATTTATTACCTCAATTGGATAAAAATTGGGTAGTCAGTGCGGATAATTGTAGCATTAAGCGCAGTTTGTCCTTTAAAAATTTTTATGAAACTATGGCCTTTGTCAATGCCCTTGCCTGGATAGCCAATATTGAAAATCATCATCCGGATTTAGAAATCGGTTATAACTATTGTCATGTTCATTTCATGACCCATGCACTCAAAGGTTTGAGTCATAATGATTTCATTTGCGCTGCGAAAATGGATAAATTATTAGCCGACTAAGAATAAAATTACCAAGAGTAGAGTATATGTACCCTAGCGATACAGATTTAAAGGATATGCATACCTGACGGATTATTCTAGGGTAAAAAATCAGAAATTGGAACTTGAGTTTTGAGCATGCGTAAGAGGTCAGGGGAATGGTGAATCTTGGCTGAGCGAGCAGGCTGATCTTTTACGAACATGAAATATAAAAACTTAAGTCCTGCCTCATAGATTTTTCAAAATGCGCCAGCAGCTTTTATATAAATTTTAAACTTAATATTTCATTATAACTTTATCGTCACCTAAGAGATTTGCTAAAAGTCCAAGTAACTCATCACTAGGTAATATCTGCCATTGTGGTGCCAAACTTAATTGTGCTTTTGCATATTCGTTAGAATAGGAAAACTGGACAGCACAACGTCCAATATGTGCTTTTAACAAAGCTTGAATGGATGGTAAAATGCCTTGTTGTTCAGCATGCACACGCAACTCCAAACACCGAGCAAATTTTGTACGTGCAGTGGGTACATCATAAAGTGAGCTCGCGCTCATTTTCACCCCGCCATTATAATCATCATGCGCTACATCACCTTCAACAACAAGCATATTGCCTATTGCCAAAGTAGATGAAAAAGACTCAAAAAGCTCATCAAAAATAACAATATCCATTCGTGCTGTAGAATCATCCACGCCAAGAATCACCAGTTTTTTACCTCGTTTTGTCACAACCCTACGAAGTCCTACTACCTGGGCACATACAGTTGCTTTTTTATGCATTGATGGGTTTAATTGGCTTATTGGTACAATAAAATCACTAAATTCACGTCGATACTGATCTGCTGGATGTCCAGTCAAATAAAAACCCAATACTTCCCGCTCACCCTCCAGGCGTTGTGCTTCAGACCAAGGTTTGCATAAAACGTATTCTTGCTCATTGGTACCATCATCTAATAATGAAAATAAATCAAATTGACCACTGGATTGATTTTGGTGTTCTTTCTCTGCTACTTTTAATGCTTTTTCTAAGGAAGCGGCCAATATTGCTCTTTCTACCTTCCAATCATCAAAGGCACCGCTTTTGATCAAGGCCTCTAATACGCGCCGATTCACTTTACGTAAATCCAACCGTTGACAAAAACTAAATAAATCGGAGTAGCTCCCTCCTGAGTCTCGTGCCTCGATAATGCAATCGATTGCGGATTCCCCTACCCCTTTTATAGCACCAAGACCATAAATAATAGTAGTATCGTCAATAACGGTAAATTGATACATGGAATGATTGATGGAAGGAGGTAAAACCTTTAACTTCATATGGGCACATTCATCGATAAAAGTAACTACTTTATCTGTGTTATCCAGATCCGAAGACATTACTGCCGCCATGAAAGCCGCTGGATAATGGGCTTTAAGCCATGCAGTTTGATAAGCTACCAAAGCATATGCTGCTGAGTGAGATTTATTAAACCCATAGCCCGCGAATTTTTCCATTAAATCAAAAATATGAGTTGCTACTTTTTCATCAACTCCTCTTGCCGTCGCTCCCTCGGTAAAAATTTCTCGTTGTTTCGCCATTTCTTCAGGTTTTTTCTTTCCCATGGCGCGACGCAATAAGTCTGCAGAACCTAAAGTATAATTTGCTAAAACTTGTGCGATTTGCATAACTTGTTCTTGGTATAAGATAACTCCATAGGTAGGCTTTAAAATAGGCTCCAAATCAGGATGAGGATAATCAACCGCAGCACGACCATGTTTACGATCAATAAAATCATCCACCATTCCTGACTGTAAGGGACCTGGTCTAAATAAAGCAACTAAAGCGATGATGTCTTCGAAACAATCAGGTTGTAAGCGATTAATGAGCTCCTTCATTCCACGTGATTCCAGCTGAAATACCGCAGTTGTTTTACACGCCTTTAGCAAATCAAAGGATACCGGATCATCAGTTGGGATGTGGCTAATATCAATTGAGGGTAATCCTTCACAACTCCGTTGTTTGTTGACGATGGCTAGGGCCCAATCGATAATGGTTAGCGTTCGTAAACCCAAAAAGTCAAATTTAACTAAACCCGCTGCTTCCACATCATCTTTATCAAATTGGCTTACAATTTGCGTAGAGCCTTCTTCACAATAAATGGCTGTAAAATCAGTCAACTGGGAAGGAGCAATCACTACACCTCCTGCATGTTTTCCTGCATTTCGCGTAATGCCTTCCAGTTTTAATGCCAGATCGATAAGTTCTTTAACCTCTTCTTCTTCAGAATAGCGACGCTTAAGTTCTTCTTCTTGTTCTAATGCTTTATTTAACGTGATGCCTAATTCAAAAGGAATTAATTTAGCTAATTTATCAACAAATCCATAAGGATGTCCTAATACACGTCCCACATCACGCACGACTGCTTTTGCAGCCATAGTACCAAAAGTAATAATTTGCGACACACTTTGTCTGCCGTATTTTTCGGCTACATAATCAATGACCCGATCGCGCCCTTCCATGCAAAAATCAATATCAAAATCAGGCATGGATACTCGCTCAGGGTTCAAAAACCGCTCAAACAGCAACTCATACTCTAAAGGATCTAAATCTGTAATCTTTAAGGCATAAGCAACCAATGAACCTGCTCCAGAACCACGTCCTGGTCCAACAGGCACACCATTTTTCTTTGCCCATTGAATAAAATCAGCCACAATCAGGAAATAACCAGCAAATCCCATATTGTTAATCACATCTAATTCAATCTGGAGTCTTTCGTCATATTCTTGTCGAGAAATGAGTAACTCCTCTGGCGATATGTTTTTAAATATTTGCAGAAGACGTTCTTCCAAGCCAATTTTAGATAAATGAGACAAATAGTCCTCAACAGTAGAACCATCAGGAATAGGGAAATTAGGTAAATAATTGTTCCCAAGATCTAGTTTCACAGTACATCGTTTGCTTATCTCTACAGTATTTGTAAGTGCTGAAGGCAAATCAGCAAATAAAGCGATCATTTCATCTGCTGAGCGTAAGTATTGTTGGGCACTGTATTTCTGTTCTCTTCTAGGATCAGCTAAAGTGTACCCCTCATGAATACAGACACGTGCCTCGTGTGCCTCAAAATCGTCTTTATCCAGAAAACGTACATCATTTGTTGCTACTAATGGCAATTTCAATTTATTAGCTAAAGCAATTAGCTTTTCATTATAAAGTGTCTCATCAGGTCTACCTGTTCGTTGGATTTCTAAATAGAAGCGATTGGGGAATAGCTCTTGCCAATATAATGCTCGACTTATTGCTAATTCTTCATCATCTGCTAATAAAGCTTGTCCAATATCTCCGCACTTTCCTCCCGATAATGCAATAAGTCCAGCTGAATATTCTGTAATCCACTGATGTTGTACCCTTGGTTGACCTTGATACTGTCCTTCCTGATATGCTTTTGAAATAAGGCACGTTAAGTTTTTATATCCCTCGGAATTAAGGCATAAAAGAATCAGAGAAAAAAAACGATCAGGATGTTCAGGATTATGGCAGGGTAAGTCACTGCCAATAATAGGTTTTATTCCAGCATCAATCGCGCTTTTGTAATGTTTCACAGCAGCAAATAAATTACAATGATCAGTCAATGCAACAGAGTACATTCCTCGTGAAGGTAGAGCCTTCATTAAAGGTTTTACCCGCACTAAACCATCAACTAAAGAAAACTCTGTGTGAATACGTAAATGAACAAACCGATGTTGCATAAAGGAAATAGACTCATTTAAATTAATTGAAGAACTTTAACCTAAATCATGTGCTTTGCCTATGGTGTTACCTATAAATCATTCTTCGTTTATAAGATTAGGACATATACAGGAGCATCAAATTGCACTTTTATTGAAAAACCCTAAGATCGACAATAAATTAAGTGCTTTTCTGGGGTAATTTTGTAACACCCGAATAAAGTTGGGTAATCATCGTATCAATTATTCGATATACCAATCCCTTTTTTGAGGCCAAATTTTGGCAATGTGGTCCTCTGCTTTTTTTATTTTATTTGCAGATAAATTGATTATCTCAGTATTCTTAATAAATAGGATAAATCTTTCCTTCAAAGTGACTTAATCCAATGAAATCCTTTATAAATTATAATAATGCTGGAATTTAAAGCATAAAACAAAATAAATACATAAATTATTATCAAAAAAGCGGCCATAATTAAAAGAAACCCATCTTTTTCGATTAATCCTATAGAGATCAAGATAATAGCAAAGGAGGTAATAAAATCTAGATACGGAATGGGGATCATTAATAAAATACTTAAAATAAATATAAAACCAATAAAAAGGTATTTAATCCATTTAGAACTAAAAAATAATGCCCTCTTTTTTATATATTTTTCTAGAAATACCACATACGGTACGATTTTTAATATTCCTTCATTGAAATCATCAGGTATTTGCTTATTTTTAAGTTTCATGGGCAACCAAATTTTATTGTGACCTATTAAAATTTGGGCGGAAATTAAGGCGATAGAAAATCCAAATAGTACTGTAACTCCTGGAATAAAAGATATAGGAGTAATAGCAAAAAAAGCCAATAAAATAATCAAAAAAAGATTATCCTTTTGTTGAAATTTATTGAGTAAATGATTAAAAGTGATTTTTTTTGAAGTTTTTTTTGAAGCTAATTTTTTTAAGCGTCCTGAGATTTTCATTTAGATTTATTTTTTATTGGTCTAATTTAATCATTTCTCCATATGGTATATTAGTAATCTTTATGAATGCAATTTAAAATACCATTAAAACTGATGCTTTCCTTCACACCAAAAACTAGTCCATCATCGAATGAAATTACTTTTTAAGCGTCACAAGACAAGTATGTTATCTCTTCTAGCCAATACAACTCGGTAGTCTATAATCTATGAAAGATGGAGTATTCTAAAAGGAGCTGATGCATGCAAAAACATCAGGTTATGGGAATAGACAGTCAGGGTTTTCATAATATGACTTATTATGAATGGGGTGATTCTAATAACCCCAAAGTTTTGTTATGTGTGCATGGTTTATTTCGTAATGGGAGAGATTTTGATGACTTGGCTCAAGTATTATCATCGCATTATCGTGTTATTTGTCCCGACATGGTAGGACGTGGATTAAGTGATAAAGTAGGTAGCCCTAAAGATTATTCTACTTTGACTTATCTTTCTGATATCACCATCCTATTAGCTCAGCTAGCTGTAACAAAAATTGACTATTTAGGTACTTCTATGGGGGGAATTATCGGTATAGTAATGGCGGCAATGAAAAAATCACCTATTAAAAAACTAGTTCTCAATGACATAGGGCCTTTCGTTGATACAAAGGCATTACAACGAATTATTGCTTATGGTAAAGAAGGAAGCGAGCGATCATTTGAAACATTAGGCGAGGTAGAAGCATATTTAAAAAAAATCTATTCAAGTTTTGCGCAATTAAGCCCTGAGCAATGGCAACACCTTGCGATGTGTGGCGTATGGCAGAATCCAATGAAGCAATATCAATTAGCTTATGATCCTCAAATAATTGAAAATGTGATCTTAGCCACTCAAAATAATATTCCCCAATGGGCATTATGGAGCAGAATTCAATGTCCGATTTTATTGCTTCATGCATCATTATCTGATGTTTTATCGAATGATACAGTAGCAAAAATGCAGCAATTGCAAACCACTTTAAAAACAATAAGCATTCCCGATATTGATCACCCTGTTTCATTGATGAAAAAAAATGAAATTGAGTTGGTGAAACAATGGTTGATTGGAAGCTAATTTTTAACCACTTTACATCAAATAAAAAAATATGAAGAAGAATCTCTTAAACCTTGTAGAGAGATGCAATCTTGTAAACACTGAGTTCCGCTGTCGCAAAATGAAAAACTCTTATAGCAATCCTATGACTTTTTACAAGTTCGAGCCAAAAGTGTTAAGTACGCTTTTACCACTCCAATTCTAATAATGTAATTAATCCAGACCAATTTTCAGTCCACTCAAAATTATAAGGATCATGCCCATCTTTTCTCTTTAATAAGATACCATTGTCCACTTTAAATAAAGGTGAAGTCTGGTTTAGTTGCTCCACTTCTTTTAATAGCGGTACTAACTTTAGTTCACTAAAATGTTCAGGAAAATTACCTGACTCAAAAGTATCATAAATATTATCTGCAGAGCGCTGCATAGCTTGCAATAAGATAATACGTTGTAATTCTGCTTCTTCTTTAAAAAGATAGTTATCGCCATAGACAGTCCAAAAAGTACCCTCCTGATTAACAACATTTAACCCTAATCGATTATCTTCATCATGCATTAGATTAGCGAGCAGTAAATTTAGAATAGAAGGTAAGAAGACTTGTTTTTCTATTGCAAGTCGAGGTGTTCGTATATGACCAGAGGCAAAAGAATCACTCAAGTAGTGATTTGCAAAAGCATTTTGAGCATATGCTAACTCCAATAACTGCTCCGCATGAGCAACATTACCTTTAATCTTTTGTTGATAACCAAGCAATGCTGTATCAAGAGCTACTTGATGACCAACTTCATAAGCAATTAATGAGTCAGGCTGATAGTGATCGAAATTAGCTTCCGAAATCTTTAAGTAATTACCAAAAGGAATATAATCACTGATAAAACTACCACCACAAGTCAAGCGATTTAGTTTTTTATTAATTGCTGAACCATATTCCTTATAAAACTCCGAATCCGCCTTTCCTTGGGATCGCCAATCCATTAGAAGTTGTGCAATCTGTTCCTGATATTGAATAAGATTTTCCGCTTGTGTACGAGGAGTTTGACAATTATTTTTGTCCTTATCTCCTGCCAAAGCATAAAATTGAAGATTAAAACATTCTTTGCGTTTATCCATGGGACACGTTGAGATTGGGTGTTGCGGATCACCAAATAAATCCCCCGCTAACATTACGATTTGACCATAAGTCAGGATTAAACCATTAGGCAAATGCAACAACTTATCAGAATTATTATTATAAAAGCGAAGATTAATCTGATCCCCAAAGTACTGGTGCTCAAAACCTGAAAAGTTTTTCAGGTGTCGTTCTAGCAGTTGATTTATTAATTCTTGGGAAAAATCAGATGAATTAGCATAAGAACTCTGAACTAGAGTTAATAGAATCATTAAAGCAGTAATAATCTTTTTCATTCAGTAATTCTCTATAAAGTTAAATTTGAGGCTATGCATTAAAAGTAAGGGTTAGAAAAACATTGTAAGTATAGGTAATACAATGAACAATTAGCCAAAGTAAGCTTCTTCTTTGGCTAGAATATACTACTATAAATGAAAAAAAATAAAGAATATTATAATTTCGTTTTTTTACGATTGAGAGGAATGGATTATCTTTAGGTATTATCGAAGTGGGAGGTGTTTCAGAGTTTTGAAGATTAGAGGCACTGACTGCAAAAAATCGATATAAGCTTTGCCCAACATCCTCTTTTGTCGCTTAGAGCTTATTAAAAAATTCCACCATTAAGCTACCATGCTTAACCTATATTTATGAGCTGTTGATTATCCATATCAGGATAGCTGCATGCTATAGCTATCCATGCCTTATCTTTCTCTTTCTCCGGTACTAGGAATAACTGTTTCCTACTTAGAAGTAAAGCTTACTAAAATCATAATGTAGCAATATTTATTATCATTCGTGGTATAATTGCCAATGAAATAAGCATACTGCGTAATAATATCAATACCAGCTTCTTCTTTCACAAATACCAATAAATAAAGGAAACAGCATGAGTTTTAAATCTTTAGGTTTAATCGAACCCTTACTTCAATCTATTGATGAATTAGGCTACAAAGAGCCCTCTTCTATTCAAACTCAAGCTATTCCAAAAGTATTATCAGGTAAAGACGTGCTTGCTTCAGCACAAACCGGAACCGGAAAAACTGCAAGTTTCGTGTTACCTATTTTGCAAGAACTCAGCGCGAAACCTCGAGCTCAAAGCAATAGAACACGAGCACTCATTCTAACTCCAACGCGTGAATTGGCCAGTCAAGTGCATGAAAATATCATTCAATATGGACGTTATCTATCACTTCGTTCAGCAGTAGTCTTTGGTGGCGTAAAAATTAATCCTCAAATGATGAAACTACGCTCTGGAGTAGAGATATTAGTTGCAACACCAGGGCGTTTATTGGATTTATATCAACAACGCGCCATACAATTTGATCAAGTTGATACTCTGGTACTCGATGAGGCCGATAGAATGCTCGATATGGGCTTCATTCATGACATGAGACGAATTATTAATTATCTGCCTAAAAACCGACAAAATCTTATGTTCTCGGCCACTTTTACTGATGAAATCCGTAGTTTTGTAAAAACCATTCTCAATCAACCCATAGAAATTGATGTGACACCACGGAACACAACTGTAGTTAAAATAAAACAAACGGTACATCCAGTTGATAAAAACCGCAAAGCAGCATTACTCAGCCATCTGATTCATAGAAATAAATGGAACCAGGCATTAGTATTTTCTAAGACAAAACATGGCGCTAATAAATTGGTTAAACAATTAGCTGAAGCACAAATCCATGCAGCAGCGATCCATGGCAATAAATCCCAATCCCAACGTACCAAGGCTTTAAATGATTTTAAATCTGGGGAGTTACATATTTTAGTGGCTACAGACATTGCCGCTCGAGGGATTGATATTGATCAATTACCTTGTGTCGTTAATTTCGATTTACCCCAAGTTGCTGAAGATTACGTTCATCGTATTGGTCGAACCGGTCGTGCTGGCGCAATAGGATTAGCGATTTCCCTAGTAAGTGCCGATGAAGTAAATCAATTGCAGTCAATAGAAAAATTGATTCAACACAAATTAAATCGTATTGAAATCGAAGATTTTGAACCCCAACATAATGTACCTCAAACCAATATATCTTCCACAACTAAAAAATATTCTCAGGTAAAGAAAAAAACGACTTCAACTTATGCTAAGCCCCGTAAAAAACCATTAGCTAGAGGTTCAAGAAATACTCGTTCTAAACCTTAATGTCGGTGTTTCCCCATAACAAAAGATAGGGTAAACGCAAATGACGCACAGTCACACAAAATAGCGGGAATAGCCTGCTTATGGGGATTAGGTACACTTACTTATAAATTAGATAACTTTATTTTCTATGGATAAATTATCGAGTTGTTGCTCTCTCTGTTTTTTATATTCTTGCCAGCCATGGTATGGTTTTTTATAAAAAACAATTCCAACAGTATCTCTAAAAATATAACCATTGCTTCTGGCCTCTCCATTACGAAGTGGTAATTTTATAGGATCGTTTGCATCACAGCCCTGCTCTCCTTTTTCTTTAGCTTGTTGATATTGCAAAATGTGTTCGCTATTTACAATATGCGTTGCAGCCTTATTATAAGAAGATGCTTGTCTTTCTAAGGTATGCATTACTGAGCGCTTGGATTGCGGTATTTCTTCTAAATTAGGATAACCGTCTGAAGTGTTCTCATAACCTAACGAGTTTTCAATTGCATTTAATTTAAAAGCAGATTTACAAAATTTTTCAATAATACATTGTGCAAGATAAGGATAATTAGTACTTGCTACAGTCATTAAATAGGAATGGAAAAAATAGGGATCCATTACATAAATATAGGGTGAATTATGTTCAGCCGCATTGGTAATAGATGTAGGTATATGTCTTTTAAGTAAAGGATGATCTTTCCTCATTTTAGCATTGTTTCCAACAGCGACGGTATCAATCATTAAGTCCCAAGCAGGCAGATTTGTTTCAGTATTTTTGATTTTTGCAAAAATAGTTTTTAATTCAAGAATACTTAATCCACCTATATCAAGAATACCTTGCTCAACTGCACTAATAATTAAATTAAATTGTAAACGATGAGTTTCTTTGCCATGAAAAAATAAAGGGGATATCTTATTTTCTTCACTCCATAATTCGTTTCTTTCTAAAACCTCATCTGCTTCTAGTTTGCTTATAAATCCAATAAAACTAGGTACTGGTCTTTGAATTGGAGTTTCATGTAAATTTATTCCATACTTTTGTTCTTTATAAAGCAAAACCTTGCTTAGTAGATTATTTGTTTTATTTGTAGTGAGCTCTTCGTCCGGACTAGGCCATAAGAGATCCATAAAACTGCAATATTGCTTCGGTTTCCTAAGCTCTAGCGCTTGCAACCCATTTCTATTGGAATTCTCTAAATCCCACAAAAACTTGACTTCTTGCTCTAAGTTTTGCAAAGACTTTGCTATGAGTGATGCATCCGATAAAAAGACTGATATATTTGCTAAAATGCGTGCATGGTTAGGAAATTTCTTTCGATAGAATTCGAGATATTCTTGGTAAAGTTCATTATTTTTTTCACCACCAGCAATATTAACCATACCTTGCATGATAATTTACCTTTTGTTTTGTATTAAAATTACATTACGTATTAAGTCATAACGTGGGTATTGTCGAGTAAGCTAATTTAGTTATCTAGATCATCTTCTCTAACAGCTTGATTATTACTCATAACCTCATAAATGATAAGAAAATATTCATTAATTTAACTCTCTGTTACAAATAAAGCCATATCTGGGTTCATAGCAATAAAAGATCGAATTTTAATCATATTAATCAAGAATGGATTGAATGAGAACTTACCAATGAACAAAAAATAAACAACGCAAAGTGTATTGACAAACACTACCGCAATAGTGTACTTTAAATATACAGCGATTTTTTTATAAATATTCATGTTCCATTCTACTGAGACCACCAAGTTAAATAAAAAAGCAGATTTGATACAAGTCTTTGCTGGCTTTTTTTATTTTAGCTTTTTTAGCCCGCGGCTGGGTGGTAGGTAGAGTTAACTAACGCTCCAACCCCCAGCTTAGTCTGGGGGGCTTTGGACATCCGAATTCCCAGACTGGTAAAAGTAAGGGAGTTGGATGAAACCAAGAGGAGTGTAAATCATGCGCCATCCCCCAAGAATTCATCATCCCCACGAACTCTCCATAATTGTTTCTTGTTCCAGGAGGCAAAGATGAGTTATTCAATTTTAAAAAAACTACCGCCAGTAGAAAAAATTATCCAAGAATTACCCTTATCCCCTTCTGCTTATCAACAAATTGCCCAAGATCGAAAGGAAATTAAAGCGATTTTGGAAGGGCGAGATACACGTCTCTTAATGATAGTTGGTCCCTGCTCTGCCTGGCCTAAGAAAGCTGTTTTAGAATATGCAAATCGTTTAGTACAATTAAATCATAAAGTAAAACACGCCTTAAAAATAATTATGCGTGTTTACATCCAAAAACCTCGTACAACTAAGGGTTGGACAGGTCCTGTTAATCAACCCGACTTATTCTTAGCACCTGATATTGCCTCAGGAATAAAATACACACGAGATATGATGATTAAAGTTATTGAGATGGGCCTTCCTATCGCTGATGAAGCTCTATTCACCCACAATGCCAAAGGTTTTCTTGAGCTTTTATCATGGGTAGCTATTGGTGCTCGCAGCTCAGAAGATCAAGAACACCGCATTTTTGCGTCTGCTCTAGACTGCGCGGTTGGATTAAAAAACCCTACCCATGGTTCACTGACAGTAGGAATAAATAGCATTATCGCATCACAACATCCCCATGTTGCCGTCTTTGATGGCTATGAAGTACAAACACATGGCAATCATCATGCTCATCTGGTTTTACGTGGTTCTAATCATGCCCCCAATTATTCTATTGCACATCTTGAGGAAGTAAAACATCAGATGGACCTCAATCAAATCATTAATCCTTCTGTAGTTATCGATGTTAGCCATGATAACTGTCTGATTAATGGCAAAAAAAATCATCAGTTACAACCATCAATTGCATTATCCATCATCGAGAGTCTCCAAAATAGACCCGATTTAAAACAGTTGGTAAAAGGGTTCATGGTAGAAAGTTACCTCAAAGAAGGAAACCAAAAAGTCGATCCCATCAATCCTAATAAACTAGATCTAAATGGGTTATCCATTACTGATCCTTGCTTAAGCTGGGAACAAACAGAGTCTTTTCTTTTAGAGTTAGCAGCATTGAAAACATTAGAAATGAATAATAAAAGAGAGGTGCAATAATGGCTGTTTTATTTGGTATTGCTGGTGATGTTGGGTCATTTTCTGAAGAAGCCGCCTATCTTTATGCCAAAAAGAAGGGACTCGACTCTATTTTTGCTTATTTATTGGATATGGAAGGTGTACTCAATGCTCTTGAAGATGGGGTAATTGATTTAGGCATCATCCCGGTTGTCAATCTTTTAGGCGGGCTAGTAAAACCTGCTTTTCTTGCAATGGGAAAACATTCCTTCACACCAGTTGATGAGTTTTGGCATGAAATTAATCAATGTCTTCTCGCTAGGAATGATACTGATCTAAGTCAAATCAAGCATATCGTCTCTCATCCACAAGGACTTGCTCAATGTCAGCAGTTTTTAAAGGAACAATTTAAAAATACAGGACAAATAGAATGGATTGATACAGCAAAAGCTGCAAAAGACTTAGCAAAAGGAGTCTTACCCTCCCATTCTGCTGTAATTGCTCCAGAGCGTTGTGCACAACTCTATGGTTTAGAAATAAAAGCGAAAAATATTCAAGACAGTTCTCCTAATCGTACTGCGTTTCTCTTAGTCCAAAAACATAACGATAAAACTACTGTCCTAAAATAAGGAGCATTTTATGTGTACGCTTGAAGAATTAAGAAAGCAAATTGAACAAACAGATGCTTACATCATTGAAAAATTAGCGCAACGCCAAGAATTGGCAAAACAAATAGGAGAGATAAAATCAAAAGAAGGTAAAAAAATAATAGATCGCCAACGTGAAAAAAAATTGTTTATATATTACGAAGAGTTGTCCAATCAGTACCACTTACAACAAGACTTTGTGGCTCGCTTATTCAAAATAATTATTGCAAACTCGAAAAAGGTGCAAAAACAATGAATCATTCTAAACAATTTTTACTGAAAGACTCAGCCACTGTTGCTATTAATTCACTGGCCCAACAAAAAATAAACGCGGGTCTTAAAATTTATAATCTCAGTGCTGGCGAACCCAAGTTACTGCCTCATCCCATCATAACCACCGCGGTCACCCAAGCTTTAGAACAAGGGCGAACTCTTTATCCCCCCGTATCTGGAATAACAGAGTTACGCCATCTTGCTTGTGAATGGATGAACAAATCCTACAATTGCTCATTCACAAGCGAAAACTGCCTGGTTGTTAACGGTGGAAAGTTTGGAATCTATTTACTGATGCAGTTATTGATACAAAACAATGATGAAGTCATCATTCCCTCTCCTTATTGGGTTTCATATCCACAAATCACCCACCTGTTTGGAGGCACACCTATAATCATCGAAACCAAGGAAAGCGAAGGATGGAAATTAACCCCTCAAACACTTAAAAATGCCTGCAGCCCCAAAAGTAAAATACTTATTCTTAATAATGCAGCCAATCCAACTGGAGCACTGTATACAAAATCTGAATTAGCTGCACTCTTACAAGTTGCGCATGAACATGATCTTTTAGTGATTGCAGATGAAGTATATAGTGGCCTCATTTACGATGGTCATACTTATATATCTTGTGGTTCATTTTCTCAGTTTAAAGAGCGCGTCGTTATTATTCAAAGTTGTTCAAAAAACTTTTCCATGACCGGTTGGCGAGTGGGCTTTGTATTCGCCCCCAAAACTATTATTCAGCCATTAACAACATTAATGAGTCAAAGTACGAGTGGAGTTACAACACTTGGTCAATGGGCTGCCGTTGCAGTATTGAAGGAAACCAATGTTGGTCTGTGGGTTCAACAATGCATGCAGAAAAGAAGGGATTGTATCATCCATGCCTTAGATAACTATTTTGGACTTACAATAACACCGCCCCTTTCATCACTTTATATTTATCTTTCCTTAAATAACTTAGGAGTTAAAAATCAAAACTCAGAGGAATTTTGCAAACAGGCATTAGAAGAAGCCAATGTTGCTCTTGTACCCGGAACTGCATTTGGAAATGAAGGTTATGTACGATTATCCTTTGGTGGGTATGAAGAAGATTTACACTCAGGAATTCGCAACTTAGCCCAATGGTTACATTAATATTAAACCATTATCAACAGCACCATTTAGAGCACTACACTTATTGCAATTTAATCATTTTAAATTAAAATATTACTTTCTTTATTCATAAAGCACAGTCTGATTTAAATTTAACGATTAAATTGCCATTTATGTAAAAATTATTGGAGTAAAAATGTTTCAATTAAAACTATTTAATAACCAACACAATGAAAATCTAATGACCGCAAAGCCTTGCTTTTCTGCATATAAGCGCGCTTTTGATGAGGCAGTAAAAAATTATGATCCGTCACAAAAAAATCCTTATATAAATATCAAAATTACAAGTGATTTTCCCAACAAAGAAGATGTAATGAAGTGGAATAGCTCGCTCACCCAATTATATGCACAAATTAATACAAAACTGAACGAATATATGAGTGACTATAATATGAGTGTTAAACAATCCTCTTCAGGATGGACCCATACATTCACACATCTATTAAATGTAAAAGGAATAGAGACAATGCAACAATTGCTTGCGGATATTTCTTTAGAGCTAAACTCACAGGTAGACTCATCCTTCTGTCCATAACATGTACCTCGGATTGCAAATAAAATGGCCGCAAAAACAATTGATTAAATTTTTTTAACAAATTGAGATTTTAATTTCATAGCCCCAATGCCATCGATTTTGCAATCAATATCGTGATCTCCTTCAACTAACCGAATATTTTTTACTTTTGTGCCTACTTTTACAACCTGAGATGAACCTTTTATTTTTAAGTCCTTGATAACAGTCACTGTATCACCATCTTGCAGCATATTTCCGTTGGCATCTTTGATAATTCGCACCGACTCATCATGACGTTCATCAATATCTTTTGGCCATTCATGCATACATTCAGGACAAATAAAGACGTCACCATCTTCATAACTGTATTCAGAATTACATTTAGGGCAATTCGGCAAGTTGCTCATTTCCTTTATCCTTTCATTGTGTACTAAGCAGGGAAGGTCCAAAATCATACTTAGACATTAGCATAAAATCCAATTTTAACAGCAAATATAAGGTTTGTGGACAATTAACTATGCCCCCTCACATTTCATACGCTTTATTTGCGGACTCCAAACAGCGTGGGTCTATTTGACCTAATATGAGGCTCTCGCGTAAATTCATGCTTGTTTTCATTAACAGAATTCTCTTTTTGACTCTCATCTAACTTAGATTCAATTCCTTTGGCAATGTCAAATCCAATAACACTTGATAAAACCCCACATCCAACGGCAATAAGAGCACCTACAGCTAAAACACCTAATCTATTTATACCAAGCATTCCTGTTTCAGCCAGATTAAATCCTATTCCTAAGCCCGCTGTAAATCCTATACCAGCCCAAATAGTCATCATTTTTAGAATATAATAATTAGAGGATAAATTTGGTTTATTCCTATTCATTAGTAAAGAATTTTCCTTCAGCGCACCACCTCCAACTGTTTCTTCATAACTGACTAAAAGTGGAACAATTTCCTCAATATATTTTAGGTATTGGATCCATGCAAATTGTCCAGACTTCTTATTGTATCCTCGGATTTCTTTCTCATTATATCCGTTATTTTTTACGGCACGAAACATCTCGATATACTCTGCCTCGCTGTCATCAAGAATATAAATACGGTTTGCTTTATCTTTTTGGTGAGCAAGTTGAGAATTAACATCAAAAAATTTATCTCCTGAATCAAAAATGGTTAATTGATTAATTTCTGCGTCAGAAAACCCCTGATATCTAAAAACTGCTTTAATATATTCAACACGATTTTTTGTCACAATATTTACTGCAATATCAGGATTTCTTAAGATCTTATGAAAAAATTTGACCGCATTTGGATTCATAAGAAAACTAATATCTTTTTGCTTGTATTGAAAATTTTCGTTATATTTTCCAAACTTAGCCTCAAATATAGAGTGAATTTCACTTAACTCTTTCATTGGAGTTCTTTTATAGTCTTGTCTTACACCTTCTTTATAACCTCGCAAAAGTGACTGATAAAATTCTGTAAATACAACATTTCCCCCAGGCTTTTCAGTTATGGTACCATCAAAATCGGTATAAATAATAATTATTGACATTATCCTTTCCTCCCTATTATTTATAATAAAATTGTACAATAATTATTCAAAAATCAAATTAAGAAATTGTTAGTTTAATGAAACATTTAAAGTATAAGAGGGCCATTTATACCTTAACTTACTTAATGTAGACTTAATATTTTTATATTATGATGACTCCTATATTATTACTCTAAATTGGACTAAATATGCATAAACTACGTGAACTCGAACAAGAATCTAAAGAATTATCTATTCTTCTTGATAACGCACTTCTTAGTAATTCACGAGAAGAAAAAGAAAGCGCATTGATTGATTTGAAAAACTCTGAATTAATGAACAATGCAACTCAATTAAGAATCTTTATTGATCCTGAACATCCTATTGTGAGTTTAATCAAATTGGCTTCAGTTACATTGCCTGAAAAAATAAATGAATTGCACAAAAAGGCACGTTTAGTCCAACATCAATTAGACGCTGAAAAAGATGTAAAAATTATAGAGGATTCTGTTTTAGAAACTGTAGCAGTTAAAGATGAACCGATCATCGACTTAAAAAATGAAGTGATTGCCGTTGAAAAAGATGTAACTGCTCCTAAAGTTATTGCAGCAATTAACCCTAAGTTAGAAATGCTCGCAAAAGTAAAAGAGGGCTTAAAATCTTACATAGAGTCCACTGAAAACAGAACCAGTGAATATTATTATGGGACGGTCGGAACTCTTTTTAACTATATGGCATCATATGTGGGCATGTCGGGATATACCAGAACGCAAAAACTCGATGCCATAGATAAATTATTTAAGAATTTTGAAACCGACAAAGTATCAGAATTAGAGGAGCAAGATATAACAATATTAACTACTGGATACCTTGGAGATGCGTTAAATCCATTATTAGAAGATGAATCAGTGGGTCAAAAATTAAAAGAACTATTGAAAATCGAATCATCAACAAATAAGTTACAATAGTTTAATATCATCGGGCGGTTATTTTGTTTTAAAATAACCGCCTGATCATTGAATTTCTAAATTAAATTAGAAAAGGAACAATCTTATACGGCACAAGCTCGCAATATTTTTTCCAATCTTGGCCATATTTAGTCGCACAACGTTTATCATCACGAAAAGCTCTATCAAATAAAAGCACTGTTAAAAAACTCAGATAAAAATACGGTGAGAAATTTTCAAATAAAGCAGGCACAGACCAAAAAAATGTTCCAGCAAGCTCTGGAATATAGTGAAAATGCCTGGCGACTCCCCACCATCCGGAAGCAAGCAATATAGTTTGTTTTTTATCACCTTCTGTAGTTTTATAACGAGCTAAAACAGTAACTGGTTTTTTACCCCATATTGTACACTCACCCTGTGTTGCTCTAGCCATCAATCTTTGTCTGTCTGCAAGATAATTGATCATAATGGATGCAAAACCCAGGAACAAAATGAGGATTGCCCAAACAAAAGGTAAATGAATAGGATGAAGAACAAGATACATGCTTGGCGAAGTATAAACGCAAGGAACCCATACCATACATCCCCAACAAATATAAAAACCAGCGCGATCATGCATCATATCTAAGGAGCGCAAATAACCTTTTTCCCACATATAAAATTTGCTTAAATAAACAAATTGTAGGAAAACAGAAATAAGCATGGAGTTTGATAAACCACCTAATTCTGCTTGTTTTGCACAATAAGAAATCAAAAATAAACCCCAGCTCATCATTCCAAAACGACAGGTGATGAATTTCTTAATATGCCATCCAAACACTTTAGGATAAAGTTCCGTGCCCCAATAGTAATCAAACAAAATATTCTTGGTTATCCCTGAATCAGTGGATGAAGGAAAAAAACGCCCCTTAAGATATAAAAAAGCACAAAATATAAGACTAAATAGATTAAGTGCACCGAAAAGAGCCCCAAGATTATCATAGAGAATAGAAGCCGAAAATAAATTAAAACCAAAGGAAGCGACACAAAATGTTGCCATAGTCACGCTAAATGCAAAAAAACCATTGTCTTTATACTCAGGTACATTTCCTTTAGGAGAAATTGGTCCATGAAATATTTTTCCTGGCAGTAATCGCATTAACGCCAATTCAAATACAATAAATACGACTATGATTTTCCAAGCGATTGCTGAACCCCAAAAATAAGGTTGCCATATTGAATAAATCGATTGTGAAAACCCTTTCTGGAGCATCAAGTTCCATAATGCCAACAAAGATCCTTCAAGCTGAGTATTGGTATACCACATTAGCATCACAAAAACAGGGCATACAAGAATCAGGAATAACGGACCTAAGGTATTCCGAATATTGAAATTCATCATGTTTCCTTACATTTTAAAAATTAACATCATACAGGAATTTTCAGTATTTAATACCACTTACTGAACGCTGAAAATACTAAATAATACACTTACTAACCATCAACCTCTATAAGTCAAAATAATCATGAACTTATAAGTAAAAATCATACAAAGTGATATCAGTTTTATAATTCACTTGGATAATATAAATATGATATAAGAACACTAAACAAACAAAGGACTGTTTAGCACGCTACATTGCCCCAGTTTCTGAATTACAGTTTCTGTGCAGAAAATACGATAGCTGGCTTTTTATTGATGATGCTCATGGTTTTGGTATTTTCGGTGAATCACCGTCAATCGATAATCCATGGGGTTCAGGTGGAAAGGGTATTATCAAATATTTCAAGGGCGATACACGCAGGACTTTTTATATCTCCAGCTTTGGCAAAGCATTTTGCACCCATAAAGCTTTTCTAGGCATGCCTGAAGAATATGAATCTAATATCGCAGTCAAGTCTGATCAATTTGTTTATTCAGCCCCCATCAGCCCAGCACTTGCAGGGATGGCCTATGCTGCGTTACAAATTAATAAAGAATCTGGAGATGAGCTTCGTAGAACGCTTCGTGAAAAAATCATCTATTTCACTTTCGAAACGCTAAAAAAAACGTCACTCTCTGCGAAAACCTTCCTTAAGTATGCCCGACCTAATGATATAGTTTTTACCATTCTTTTTTGTTCATCACCATATCATTGAGAAGCTACCCGTTTATTTCAATAGGAATTTACATATTTACTTTAGTCTCTCCTTAATATTAAATTTAACGAATAATTTATTTAAAGTGATTATTATGGACGATTATCAAATAACGCGAATGACCGGCGATGAAGTCTCAACTGCGGTGGAATGGGCACGTCAAGAAGGTTGGAATCCGGGGTTACATGATGCAGAATGTTTTTATCGTGCTGATCCCCAAGGTTTTTTTGCAGGTAAATTAAATGATCAAATCATTGCTGTTGGATCAGCTGTAATTTACGACGATTACTTTGCATTTTGTGGTTTTTATATCGTAGACCAAAATTACCGCTCAAAGGGATATGGGATAGAATTAACCCAAGCTCGGCTTACTTATATCGGTGATCGCAATGCTGGACTCGATGGGGTACTGGATATGATCGACACTTATGCACGTATTGGTTATAAATTTGCGCATAATAATGCACGATATGCTTTAGAGCACAAACTACCCTCTCCCAAACCCGAGCCATCCATAGTGAACTTACAGACAGTGCCCTTTGCCCAGCTCATCCACTATGATCGCCATTTCTTTCCAGCACCAAGGCCTCAATTTCTTACAGCCTGGATTCAACAAAACACCGCTTTAGCGCTTGGTTATGTTCAAGAAGATCAATTAAGAGGCTATGGAGTTATTAGAAAATGCTTTGCCGGCTATAAAATAGGCCCACTTTTTGCAGATACTGCTTCCATAGCAGAAAAATTATTCGCGCACTTATCAGAGTTTGCTCAAGGAGAAACAATCTACTTAGACATTCCTGAAAATAATCCTTTTGCAGTTGATTTAGTACAAAAATTGAAGATGTCTAAGGTATTTGCAACTGCAAGAATGTATTTAAAAGGTGAGCCTAAACTATCTACTCCAGGAATTTATGGCATTACCTCTTTTGAATTGGGATAAGCAATGCGTGATTTAGTAGGCTATGGACCGGAAGGAAAAGAGTTTTTTTGGCCAAACAAAGCCAAAGTGGCGATTAATTTTGTCATTAACTATGAAGAAGGTTCTGAGTTAAGCCCAGTCAATCATGATGGACAAGCTGAAACAAGTGGCGCAGACTTTCCCTTCCTACCCAAAGCTAAAGGACAGCGTAATCTCAGTATGGAATCATTTTATGAATACGGGAGTCGTGTAGGAGTATGGCGGCTCCTGCGTTTATTTGACGCCTATCAAATACAACTTACTTTTTTTGTGACTGGACATGCCCTAACGCTTAACCCTCTACTGGCAAATTATTTAGCTCAACACCATCATGAGGTAGCTGGCCATGGATGGCGTTGGCTAAATTATGCAAATGTTCCACGAAAAGAAGAAAAAGAACACATCCTTTTGTGCCTTGAAACCCTGAAAAAACTAACCGGACAAAGGCCTAAAGGTTGGTATACTGGAAGACGAAGCGAAAACACGCGAGAATTGTTACTCGAAATAGGTGGTTTTCTTTATGATTCGGACAGCTATGCCGATGAGTTACCTTATTATGTGGATCATCATCTGATAATTCCCTATTCTCTTGATTGTAATGATTTCAGATTTACAACAAGCCCTGGGTTTTGTAGTACGCAGGAATTTTATGATCGATTAATCAATACTTTTAACTACCTCTATCAAGAAAAAAGACCCGCAATTATGACAGTAGGATTGCATCCTCGTCTTAGCGGAAAACCCGATCGGTGCTGGGTGTTAAGGAATTTTTTAAATCATTTAGTAAAACATAAAGACATTTGGATAACAAGACGAATCGATATCGCTAATTTTTGGTTAGAAATATTTTCTACAAAAATGTAACTGAGTTGCTATTTCCTTAATTCAGTTTGCTGGTCTTAAACGGATATTTGTCTTACTTGATCTAATGATATAGGTCCAATTCCCGCAATATTCAATGTTAATCCTTCTCCATTTTGTCCAAGACTCACACTATTAACATTGGCTAATATCATCGTTTTCAATGCTATTTCTTTATCTTCATAAATAGCATGCACTGCAATCCTATATATGCCTTCTTTAATCCTCTTGTCATCGTATCCAATGCCATCCCAGCTGAATTGAAAAAAGCCAGATTCTGGTTTACCTAAAGAAATTGTTTTTATCATCTCTCCTGCTTCGGTATATACAGAAGCACGCAACATGCTAAGATTAGCAGGAACATCAAGTGCAACTCTTACGGAAGCCTCAGTGCCTAATGGAAGAATATCACTCTCCAGCAAAACTTTACGTCCAACTAAAGCCGAAGCTTGTAATGCTTGATTTGATTGTAATGAAGTGGACATTTGTTGCCATGACTCTTGCATTTCGATGCACCCATCCTGAGTGGCAAATTGTGCCAGTTGAAACAAAAACTCATGATTAACTTGCCGTTGCATTATATTTTGATTCTCAATTTGTTCCGCCATTAAATATAAAAAATCCTGCTCTTCCAAATTTTTCTTTAGCGGAGAATCAATTTGTTCAAAAGACAAACTAACTGTATCCGTTTCATTAAATGAATTATCTGTCATTACTTTTCCCCTTATTCACTTAACTTTAAGGCACGTTACATTAATTATAAAAGCAAACGTTGTGCCAACTTCAAATAAGTGAGAAAATTAGTTGCTATCACTTGGGGTACTATCTATGTTAAAGAGCAATATTCTTCCTGAAAATGCAATAGAGCAGGTAAAAACTTATCTATTACAACTGCAAAATACCATTTGCTCAAGGCTTGAAAATTTAGACGGACAGGCCCAATTTATTGAAGATGCCTGGCAACGTTCTGCCGGCGGCGGTGGTATTACACGTGTTTTATCCCAGGGTTTGGTTTTTGAAAAGGCAGGTGTTAATTTTTCCCATGTTTTAGGAGCGCATCTTCCAGCATCCGCGAGTGCCCATCGCCCAGAATTAGCCGGTAGAAATTTTAATGCTCTTGGTGTCTCACTTGTCATCCATCCAGATAATCCATATGTTCCTACTTCTCATGCCAACGTCCGTTTTTTTATTGCTGAAAAAGAAGATGCAGATCCTGTTTGGTGGTTTGGCGGAGGATTTGATTTGACGCCCTATTATGGATTTGAAGAGGATTGCAAGCATTGGCATCAAACTGCATTACAAGCTTGCCAACCTTTCGGTCAATCCATTTATCCTAAATTTAAGCAATGGTGTGATGATTATTTTTTCATTAAACATCGAAATGAAGCACGAGGAATCGGGGGCTTATTTTTTGACGATTACAATGAAATAAGTTTTGAGCACAGCTTTTCATTAATGCAAAGTATAGGAAATCATTATATTGAGGCTTATGCCCCTATAGTAAGTCGTCGCAAATCTCATCCATTCGGGGAACACGAAAAAGCGTTTCAAAAATATCGTCGTGGGCGCTATGTTGAATTTAATCTCGTCTATGACCGTGGAACCTTATTTGGCTTGCAATCAAATGGCCGAACGGAATCCATTCTCATGTCATTACCTCCTGAGGTAACATGGGAATATAACTGGCATCCCGAAGCCAATAGTGCAGAGGCAAAACTTTATACTGATTTTTTACCACACCGTAATTGGTTAATATAACGATTAATCAGAGCCCTACCCATTGCGTCACCCTCTGCAACAACACCGCAACAGTGGAGAGTCTAAAAGCTTCTCCCTTTCGCAAAACGATATTTTCTTACGAGTTTAATGGATCATTTTCTTTTACTTCGTGGTTTACTGGTAAAACTACTTTCTTTAAGTAAATCTTTGCTAACAATGCCGCAAAAGCATTTAATAAACTCAAAATTAAAAAAATTTGTGGAATCGCAGCTGAAAAATGTAATAAAGCAATAACCATCAATGCTCCAGCAACCATAAACATGGAATTATAGATATTATTCGTCGCGATCACTTGCGCTCTTGATTCGGGGGGACTAGTCACTTGTAAATAGGTATATAAGGGAACGATAAAAAGACCAGCGCTAAAAGCCAACATAAATAAATCAAATGCAATGCGCCAATGAGCAAACTGGGTAAAAAAATTAATTAGAGTAAATACATTTTTCGGTTCATTTAAATGAGGTGTAGCCCAATAAAGATCCATTGTAAAGCAAGTAAAAGCAAACATTGCCCAAGGAACAATAGGAAGATGTATTTTTCCTTGAAAAATAAAATTAACAGTTAAGGAACCACAAGCAATGCCTATTGAAAACAAAGCAAGAAATATTGCAAAAACAGTATTATTAGCTCCTAATACATAGCTTGTATAATCAGGAAGCTTAGTGAGGATTACTGCTCCTAAAAACCAAAACCAAGACAAAATCAAAATTGCTAATAAAATGCCGAAATGCTCAGTAGCCTGTTTCAGCATTTTATAAGTCACACGCCAAATCTGTTTGTCTATTTCAATATTTATCGACCTTGAAGGAGCTTTAGGTATAAACAAACTGGAGGTAAATCCTGCAAGAGCAACAACTATGGTTAAAAACACAGCTATATAAGGTTGGGGACTATTGATTCCTATAGATAAAGTACCCATAGTAGTTCCCAATAAAATGGCTATAAAAGTACTCGCATCAATTAACCCCGTTGCTCCTAGTAAATCCTTTTTAGGTAAATGATCAGGCAAAATAGCATATTTTATTGGCCCAAAAAAAGTCGAATGAACTCCGAGACCCGTTAAAGTAACCATCATCAAAAAAATACTTTCCCAATAAAGGGCAAAACTACCGATAATCATTAAAAATAACTCTAAAATTTTAATGACGCGTGTTATAAGCGCTTTATCATATTTATCAGCCAATTGCCCTGAAGTCGCTGAAAGAAGAAAAAAAGGGATTATAAATAAAGCACCTGCTATTGCTTGGTAGAACTCAGATTGAGCTTGATTATGAGTGAGATGAAAACTAATTAAAGTAAGCATTGCTAACTTAAAGGCATTATCATTAAAAGCACCAAAAAATTGAGTCAGAAAAAAAGGCAAAAATTTACGTTCTTTCAAAAGGTAAAAAGCACCATAACCCATGCATAAGGCTCCATTAGTAATACGTAATCGCCCTCATCGAGCAGGAGATGGGGCAATTACACTCTTCTTATTTTTATGATATTTATCAATAAAATGAAAGTTTGGTCTATTCACCTAGGGTGTGGAAGGAACAAGATGATTAGGCTCTAATATCAAGCGCCTAAGTGTATCATGAGCCTCTGTTTCACGTAAGAGTTTAGCTAAACCTATCTCAGAAATTTCATTATCTGATAAATCAACATACTTGACATGAGTGTTCAATTTTAATGCATTCATAATAAGATAAACCCCTTCATCATGCATTTTATTACTTTTAATATTTAAATGAGTTAAAGATCGAGACTCATTAATCATAGTAGCAATTTCTTTTGCACATTCTTCGTTCAAATTATTATAGGATATATCAAGAACCTCTAATGAAGGGTGTTTCAATACAAAATGACGCAATGCCTTCATCCCTTCTAAACCAAAATCATTACAGCTTAACACAAGTTCTTTTAACTCCGTATTTGAGTTAATCGATTCTAATAAACGTTGTACTCCGGAATCACGAAGCCAATTTAGTGATAAATCTAAAACCGATAACTTCTTCTTTTTTAAACATGAGAAAAAATCAGCAGGTATTTTGTCACCTATCCAATTATCAATAAATTTAATTGTATTCAGTTTCCTACGGGGTAAGGAATCAAATAAATAACGAATATCTTTTGTGTCAATATGATTTGCATAAAATGAAATTTCATTGACTTTTGAAGCTAATTTTAAAATATCATGTAAGGCTTCATAATCTTTATCATTTAAATTGGAATGATCAATACTAATTTTTTTTATAAATTTACAGCGTCTTTTTCCTTTTGATTGTAAGTACTTATTCAGATGAGGAAGAGCCAAATGATGTTGTACTTGGATAAGCTCTATCGACTCCAATTTGCCATGTTCATGTTTTAACCTAATCGTCATATCCCCTTCCCCTCTATAAATGAAACTACAATTTTAAGTGTAGATGATATTTAAAAGGGGGATGCAATAATGATGAATTTTTTATATTTTTCGCCCAAGATTTATAGGTCCATCTTCGCGAGTAAATTTCAAAAATAGACCTAGTTCTTCAAAAGCGGAAAACAGTCAATTTAGCTAAAAATCTTATTCCACCTTTTTTACACAACAGTTTTAATCGATTTATTAAATTTGTGCGTTCAAACGAGTAAGTACATTTCCTGGTCCGACCTCTATAAAAATACGCTCGCCTTGATTTTTTAAATAGCGGATAGTGTCGGTCCAACGAACTGGATATGTTATTTGTTTCACCAGATTTTCTTTCGCTCTCTCATTGGTATAAGGTTCTGCAGTTATATTTGCAATCACTTCAATTTGTAGTGGCGAAAACTGAAAAGATTCCATAAATTGTTTAAACTCATCGGCAGCAGATTGCATGTATCGGGAATGAAATGCACCACTAACTTTTAATGGCACACACATCAACGCTTCTTGAGCAAGTATTTCATTTGCCCTGGCTATATCTGCTGCTGGCCCTGAAAGAACGATTTGTTTCGGTGAGTTAAAATTAGCAAAATCTATAGAATCTAGCCCATTGGCTTGCAACAATGATTTAATTCGGTCTTCAGCTAAATTAATCACTGCGAGCATTCCGCCTCCACTTGCTTTAGCCATCAATTCGCCACGTTTTTTCACAAGCTTCAATCCAGTTCCAAAATCAAAAACACCAGCAGCAAACAAAGCAGCATACTCACCTAAACTATGCCCTATTAAATAATTAGGTGGTGGCTCTTCAGATATTCGTGCCAAAAAAGATAAGGCTTCAACAATATATAAAGCAGGTTGAGTATATTCGGTATTATTCAATTGCTGCTGTGGATCATCCAAGCATAGCTCTTTGACAGAATACCCTAAAATTTCATCAGCTTGCTTTATTTGTTCAGGAAAATAGGAAAATAATTCAATTCCCATACCTTTTGTTTGAGAACCTTGTCCTGGAAACATGTAAATGGTCATTGATGCTCCTTTTCAAACGATAAATCCAAACATATAAGCCATGATAAAATAGAATTATTAATATTGTCATTAAATAAATATCATTAAGTAAATTTGATTATTAAGTTTATAATTATGCATCATGCGTTAATTGAATTTTGCTCATTTAAAGAAACTATATGAAAAAAAGCGTGATCATTTTATTTGTTCTACTTGTTTTTATTGCCGTTTATTATCGCCTCTATTCAATCCCTTCGACCCAAAAAAGCTTTTCTGAGCTTGCTTTAACTGAGCGACCATCTTGGGCACAATGGCGTACTGAAGGCAAAGGAGTTTTAAAATATTTTCTACATTTCTTTGATTACCAAAAAAAAGCAACCCTAATGGTTTTAAATCCATTTCCTGGCCAAACGGCATATTTTGCTCATCAAAAAAAATTATTAGCCAAGTTACCACAACCCTCTTCTGAAGAAACATTTGTTCGTGTTGGTTTTGTAGGTGATTTAATGGCAGTTCCCAATTATGATAAACAATTTATCGCACCCCAAATTTTAAATCTTTTAGCGCAAATGGATTTTGTCTTAGGTAATTTGGAAACACCTGTTTCATCATCCAGTGCTCTTTCAAAATTTCGTAATGCATTGTCTCAATTTAATGTTCCTAATAACTATCTCAATGCCCTAACTTTGAATGGAAAACCAGTATTTGATTTTTTATCTTTGGCCAATAACCATGTTCTTGATCGCGGTGATTTAGGAGTACAAGAAACCATGGAAGAGCTAAAATCAAGAGACATCCAAGCTCATGGGGCAGATCAGCAAAAATTTATCACTTACACAATCAAAGGAATTCGCTTCGGTGTAACCACTGCTACGTG
The DNA here is from genome assembly GCF_900452415.1 of Legionella cincinnatiensis. Classification (NCBI taxonomy): domain Bacteria; kingdom Pseudomonadati; phylum Pseudomonadota; class Gammaproteobacteria; order Legionellales; family Legionellaceae; genus Legionella; species Legionella cincinnatiensis. The sequence continues at coordinate 2,472,539 of NZ_UGNX01000001.1, forward strand.
GGGCGTTAATCCTCAATTTTCTCAAAATACTACCCCTATTTGGTATTTACGAGGAATTGCTCCCCTTGATAAAAATAAAGTGGAGCTCAGTCAATTAATAGATGCTCTTCATGAAATGAAGCAGGCCAAAGTTGACTTTAAGATCTTATTTTTACATTGGGGATTTGAATTTGAACTCTATCCCGATCCCTTAATTCAAGATATTGGTTACCAATTAATTCAAAATGGTGCCGATCTAATCATAGGAAGCCATCCTCATGTACTACAACCTTTTGAACTCGTACAATCTTCTGAACATAAAGGATTAATCGCCTATTCTATGGGTAATTTTGTGAGTGATATGAGCAATCCCTTCACTCGAATTGGGCTTATCCAAGAGTTATACGTTTGGCGTAATGCTCAACAAACCATTCAATGGGCATTGGGCCCAAGCAGGCTCACTCAAATAGCGGATATAAAACATCCACGCACCGAATTGCTTAGAAATCCTCCACCGAAAGATCTTTATAATGCTTATACCAACTACCAGCACTCTTTAAATTTACCATTTTTAGTCTGGAACTAAAGACTCTCATTTGAGTAAAACTCAGAATTGGCATCATTGCATCCTGTGAATGCTTTTTATTTATTTTTCTTCAGTGATTTTATGGCAAATAAATTGTTCCTTGCAAATAAAGATGAGCCGTTCCATAAAGAAAAACTCGTTCACCTTTTACCTCGCATCGCACTTTTCCTTGTCGTATTCCACCTTGTATCGCATTAATTTCACATTTCTGCAATTGTTCACTCCAGTAAGGTGCAATAACGCAGTGAGCTGAGCCTGTTACTGGATCTTCAGCAACGTTACATCCGGGATAAAAACATCGTGAATAAACATCTGAATTTACTCCAGGTGCAGTTAAAATCAAACCTCTATAATCCAGCTGAGCAACGGCATTCAAATTAGGAGCAGCCTGTTTTACTTCTTGTTCATGCTCATAAACAAACATTAAATCAAATTCACTTTTCAAAACATGTAGCGGTTTGTTTAAATTTAACTCAGATAGTGCTTGAGAGTATTCAATGACATGATAAGGTAATGCTGGAAAATCCATCATCAATCCATTGCCATTTTTTCGAACCCTAAGCTCTCCACTTAAGCAACGAAACTTTATCTCCTCTCCTTTAAATCCCAGTTTTTCAAAAATAACATAGGCACTTGCAAGGGTTGCATGACCACACAAAGCTACTTCTTCATTTGGGGTAAACCATCTAATATAAAATCCGTTTTCTTCAGAAATAAAAAAAGCTGTTTCTGAAAGATTATTTTCTAAAGCAATATTCTGCAATTCTTTGTCCGTAAGCCAATTGTCTAATGGACAAACAGCAGCGGGATTTCCTTCGAAAAGATTGGTGGCAAAAGCATCAACTTGATAGATGGGTAAAGTTCTCATAGCATCTCTCTAAACTAAATTGGAAAAATAACAAGAAGAATACATATGAGGGGCATTTCTAGAAAATTCAAGAGCTCAATGATTTAACTCGTGAAAAAGACACAGGCATATACTTTTTCGATAACGAACACATCCCTGTGACAGCTATTAAATTAAGACACAGCATGAGCGTTTAACGAAATATAAATATATTCCTTCTCAAAATAGCTTTCATTCTCTTCGTTGCATGAAAAATAAATACCCGGGTTACGGCTGGCCTTAGCCCAGGTCCATTTAACTAGCAGCGAGAGCTGAGAATACTTACGTGTACTCTTTTACTTATTCAGTAATAATAGTAACGTCTTGTGCTTTTAAGCCTTTTGGTCCTTTATCTAGCACGAAGGATACAGGATCATTCTCATGGAGTGTTTTAAATCCAACACCTTGAATATCTTTGTAATGAACGAAGATATCGTCACCATTCTCATTAATAATAAATCCAAATCCTTTTTTCTCATTGAACCATTTTACATGGCCCGTTTCTCTTTGCGACATTAGCGATCCCCTTTGTCTTAAGCTTTACAATCCAACTATTACAGATGTTTATTTCCAGCATAAAAATACTTACTATTCCAAAGCTGCGTTATAATAAACATTTTCTACATATACGAAATAAGTCCGTACATATAGATTAGCATAGCAGCTTTTTATTGATTGTTAAGGATTTTTTGAAAAAATCGCTATCTTTATCTTTTTTTATATAATGGAAACACATAATGAATCATACAAAATCAGCTTTTATAAAATTAGCACTCGATTGTCAGGTATTAAAATTTGGCGAATTTATATTAAAATCGGGACGAAAAAGTCCTTACTTTTTTAATGCAGGTTTATTTTATCAAGGGAGCTCTTTACGCCAATTAGGCCAATTTTATGCCAAAACATTGATCGAACATCAAGCTCGATTGGATCATTTATTTGGCCCAGCATATAAAGGATTACCGCTTGCTACCACTACCGCTATAGCCCTCTCTGAATTAGGTAAAGAAGTAACGGTTACTTTTAATCGTAAAGAAATAAAAGATCATGGCGAAGGAGGTCAATTAATTGGAGCCCCTTTAACGGGTAAAACAGTGATTGTTGATGATGTTATAACCGCAGGCACTGCTTTTAGAGAATCTCAAGCTTTGATTAAGGAGCATGGTGGTCAGCTGACTGGAGTTATTATTGCTTTAGATCGTTGCGAGCGTGGATTAACAAACGAATCAACACTTTCTGAAATTAAAGCTCAAGGTATTGAAGTTTACTCTATTATTACTTTATTTGATTTAATTGATTACTTAAAAAGCACAAATCAATCCGAACAAGTAAAAAAACTGGAAGAATATCAATCAACTTATGGTTGCTAGTATGGCTATATAGATATTAATTCATCTTTAACTGTGCCCCTTTAAAAAACCAGTGGAAATCCTTCTTCTGGTTTTCATATCACATCAAATAAAAAACAAGCACCTTCAAACACAACAAATAGTCAAATTGATTATATAATTAACAATAGACGTATGTTGTTTATGAAGCCCATTATGAAAAGTAAATATGATTCAGTTTTAGATATATTAAAAAGCCTCCACGGTAAAAAGCTCTCTGAAGAAATACAAAAAACAGCTAAAAACTTATCCGATAAAATATCTCCTACCCTAAAAAAGAGTCTTCAAGAAAAGCTATCAGAACCGTCTTATTTAGAGGATTCGGAAAAAGCGAAACTACCTGATAAATCAGAGTGTTCATATCCAAAAGCCCATAAAGAAACTGATGCTATTAAATGGGCTAAAGTAGCCGAACATTGTATTAATAATTTTGAATTAGCATTTAAAATACAATCTCTCGAAGCGGAAACCGGATTAGAGTACCCTCATTTCACCGAAGAAAAAAGATTTTACTGTGACAAGCGCTCGCAATTAGACTCGGTTATAAAAAAAGCAGGTCCTTCTTTTGAAGAAGCTATTGGCCCAGTAAATAAGGGCCATGATTTAGCCAAAACACCATTACATGCAGAACCATTAGCTTCAATTTCATCACAGGTCGCTAAAAGTAGCAAAAAATCTTTGAGACCATTTCAACCCAATAAATATTCACTTTTTCATGAATTAGGAAATGCAAAAGCATTTATGAAAGCAGCCCAAGATCCAGACCATGGCGAATATGCAAATCAAAATTTTGCAGGTGCATTTATTCATATGTTTAAAGGTCTTGTAGAAGGAGCTATCATACACGCTACACCCTTTGAAGATGCAATTGTTAGTTGGGCTCATCCCGAATCAGGTACTGATAAAATAAAAGGTACTAAGAAAGATAATGAAAATAATTTATTAATAGCGAAACTATATAGAGCAATTAAGAATTCATTTGATAAATCCCCAGAAAGTGAATTAGTTGCTCAAAATCCATCATCCTCTTTAATGGATAGCCCTTCTCTCCCAATCACCACAAAATCTGATGAAACTGCTCCAAGTATAATAGAATCCTATTCGTTTGAAGATACATTAAAAACAACGGCAAAAAACATAGCAGAAACTATTCCCGATCTCTCGAAAATTATTGAAGAACAAATTCTTAAATGCATCCTCGAATTTGACACCGCAAAACTCGAAAGCAGCGAAGAGATGTCTCTTTTCAAAACAATTCAAGAAAATAGCTGGGTATTTAAATTCATTGAAAAAGATATATCCAAACATCCACGTTTATATGCAAAAGCAGCTATTATAAATCCTAATGCAAGTACCTATCTTAGTGAGAAACAGAAAAATGATTTTGATTTTATACTGGAAGCCGTAAAAGCAAATGGATTAGTGTTAAAAGATGTCGGAGAAAAACTTCATCATCATAAACGCTTTAAAGAGTTAGTCATTTGTGCTGTTCAACAAAACGCAAAAGCCATTGAATACGTAGACACGGAACTTAGAAATGATCCTGATTTAATGTATAAGTTGTGGGGAACCTCTAAAGGAGGTGGCTTAACTCATGCAATGATTATTCAATATGGAGGCCCTGATGTTCGCAATTACGAATTATTTTCTGATAAAGAATTTATCAATGTAGCAGTACGTCAAAATGGTCTTGTTTTAGAGTTTTTGCCTAAGTACCAAAATGATCCTGACATTGTTAAAATTGCCGTTCAGCAAAATGGTCTAGCATTAAAATTTACTAAACTACGTGACATTTCTATTGTTTTTCCTGCGCTTAAACAAAATGGACTGTCCTTGAGATTTGCAGGAAAAGTATTTCAAAATGATGAAGAGGCAGTAACTCTTGCCATAACAAGTAATCCAAAAGCCATTTTATTTGCCAGTGAAAAGCTAAGAAATAATGACTCATTCATTCTCAAACTCATCAAGATAACCCCCCGTATTTCTAAATACATTCCTACGGAAATGAAAAATAGTCCCAAAATACTAACAGCATTGGAAGACACATTAAGCCCAGAGAATACATTAAGAAAAAATAAAACAGATATGGTTTTTTTCGGTACTCCCAACTCCCAAACCACTACTAAAGAAATAAAGGAACCCGAAAAGAACTCCAAGAAAACACCTTAATTAAACGTCAGTTATGGAGAAGCGATCGAGTTATTACTTCGAACCGTTCGAGCTGAGGAGGCGTAAACGCCGTCTCGCAGCCTTGACACAATAAAAATACTGACTCCCATTGACAATATTTAAATAAATATATTAATATTGTATTAATGTTACATCACGATAATACATTAATATGAAAATACACACTTCCATAAAACACTCAGCCCTTCCCAATTTAATGCATGCAATCAGCTTGCTGGAAAATAAAGAGGAAGCGTTGCAATTTTTTACCGATTTATGTACTCCAGCCGAATTGGAAGCAATGGCAGATCGTTGGCAAGTGGTTCCATTATTGCGGCAAGGTATTCCTTATAGAACCATTCATGAGCAAACTGGAGTTAGTGTAACCACTATAACCCGAGTTGCACGTTGTTTAAGTTTTGGTACAGGCGGTTATGAGTTAATCGCAAAGAGATCGGAGGTATCGTGAAAAATCGTTTACGTTTAGCCTTACAAAAAAAGGGGCGGTTATCTGAAGAATCGTTAATCTTGTTACAGCAATGCGGTTTAAAATTTCGCATTAAGCCTAATAGCTTACTCACTCACGTAGATAATTTCCCTATCGACCTGCTTTTCGTTCGTGATGATGATATTCCTACCCTAGTTTTTGATGGACTCTGTGATGGAGGCATCGTAGGTGAAAACGTACTTTTAGAGAGTGCTCTTGCCAATCCAGAAAAATCTTATAAGACCATAGCACAACTAGGTAATTGTACCTGTCGCCTCTCTATAGCTGTCCCTGAAGCCATGGATTATCAAGGACCAGGAAGTCTCGATGGCAAACGAATTGCGACCAGTTACCCTAACTTACTGAAGCATTACTTAAACAAACAAAAAATATGTGCGGAAATCCTGGTTTTATCTGGCTCTATTGAAGTTGCTCCTCGTATGGGGATGGCTGATGCAATTTGTGACTTAGTTTCAACCGGTCAAACCCTGGAAGATAATAAACTTTATGAAGTGGATACCCTATTACAAAGCCAAGCTGTATTGATTCAAGGCGGGGGAAAAAGCTCTCCCCTATTTCAAGATTTATTTGCAATGCTTGCGCGTAGAATACTCGCAGTACAGCAAGCCCAAGAACGAAAATATATTGTTTTTCATGCCCCAAAATCAGCTCTTGAAGCAATAGCTGAAAAATTACCTGGAGCTGAATCACCCACTATTTTGCCCTTACCGGGAAACATCAATAAAGTCGCTGTTCATGTTGTTTCTAGTGAGCGAATTTTTTGGAACACATTGGAAACCATTCAAACACTGGGAGCCAGTTCTATATTGGTTTTACCCATAGAAAAAATGTTGGAGTAACTTTATGTTAACAATTAAAAACTGGCAAGCATTATCTCAAACAGATAAAAAACAATATCTTACTCGGCCCTTGCAAATATCTTCGGTAAGAAACCAGGTACAAGAAATTATAAAAGAAGTACAATCCTTTGGAGATAAAGCATTATTTGCGCTTACAAAACAATTTGACGGAGTTCATTTAGAAAATATTCAAGTTTCACCATCACAAATAAAAAATGCTCGCATTAGTTCTCAAGCTTTAAATGCAATTAATGAGGCCATAAAAAATATTACCAATTATCACCAAGCCCTTTTACCCGAAAATAAAAAGATAAATACCACTCAAGGAGTGAATATTTATAGTACTTATAGGCCGATTCAACGGGTAGGATTATATGTCCCTGGAGGTCATAAAACTCCTTTAATTTCCTCATTACTAATGCAAGCAATCCCTGCAAAAGTTGCGGGATGCCCTCTGAAAATATTATGCACTCCACCTAATCGTGATGGTTCTATTAATGAACATCTACTTGTTGCTGCGCGATTATGTGGTATTGAAACCATTTATACTGTAGGCGGTGCTCAAGCAATTGCAGCTATGGCTTATGGCTCTGAAACCATTATTAAAGTGGATAAAATCTTTGGCCCAGGAAACAGTTACGTTACCGAGGCCAAAACTCTTGTTTCCACCGATCCTTATGGTGCCGCTATTGATATGCCAGCAGGGCCTTCTGAAGTAATGATCATCGCCGATAATAAAGCAAACCCTACCTTCATTGCCGCTGATTTATTGGCACAAGCAGAACATGGAACTGACTCACAAGTGATTTTAATTTGCGAGAACCTGCAACTGGCAGAACAAGTGAATCAACAATTAAAAGAACAATTAAAACCCTTATCAAGAATACAAATTATGAAACAATCATTGGCAAACAGCGTCATCCTTGTTTGCCCTGAAAAAGAAGAACAATTGCATATAATTAACACTTATGCTCCAGAGCATTTAATTATAAACCGTGACGATGCAGAATTGTGGATCGACTCAATCCATGCTGTAGGTACCGTATTTCTTGGCCCTTGGGCAGCAGAAACTCTTGGTGATTATGTAACAGGCTCAAACCATGTATTACCAACCAATGGTTTTGCTCGCAATCATAATGGTTTAAACACGCTAGATTTCCTCACTTGTTTTAATGTGCAATCCATTAATCAGGAAGGAATCCAAAATATAGGTCCCGCAGCAATCACTCTAGCACACATTGAAGGATTGGATGCACATGCACAAGCAGTAGCAATCAGACTAAACTCACTGGAGGTTTAAATGTCCGTACTTAACTTAATACGCCCTGAGCTATTAAACAACCAAGCTTACATCCCAATTAGTGGCCAAATCAACCATCGCCTACACGCTAATGAGCTTCCCTGGTCTGTATTAAACATGGAAATTGATTTAAATTTTTACCCTGAAAAAATGGTACAACAACCACTATTGGAACAATTAGCAAAGCTGTATCAAATAGATGTGGATCAACTTGTTTTGACTCGTGGCTCGGATGATGGAATTGATTTAATCACACGGTTGTTTTTAAGCGCAGGTCAAGATGCTTGCATGCAATTTTCACCTACCTTTCCCATGTATTCATTTTATGTTCATTTACAACAGGCCCAATTGATTGACTGTCCTTTAAAACCTTTGAATTGCTTTGAAATTTCAGTAGAAGAGATTCGTAATTATTGGCAAAAAAATTGTAAAATGATTATTTTGTGTAACCCTAATAATCCTACCGCCAGTTTAATCGACATCGCTCGAATTGCAGCTCTATGTGAAGAATATAAAGACCGATCCATAATCGTTGTCGATGAAGCATATATAGAGTTTACTCAGCATCAAAGTGCAGCTTGCCTCATTCCTCAATTCGATAATTTAATCGTCCTGAGAACGTTATCCAAAGCCTATGGGCTTGCGAATCTTCGCTTAGGGAGCGTTTTAGCTCAAGCTCATGTCATCCAAGCATTAAATAAAATCATGTCACCTTTTCCGCTTTCCACTGTTGTAATTAATATAGCGCTAAAAGCGTTGGCAAAGCCAGAATGGTTTTCCGAATCGATTAACAAGATTATAAAGGCTCGTACTCAATTGATTCAAGCATTAACACTATGCCCCCTTATCGAGAAGGTTTATCCCAGCCAAACCAATTTTATTCTCATTAAAACTTTGTATGCGTCACAACTCGTCGCGTGGCTTTTTCATCACGGTATCGCAGTTAAAAATTTTCCACCACATTCCTCTTTACAGGATCATTTACGTATCACTGTAGGCGATGAAGCACAGAATATGTTTTTTATGAATACATTATCTTCTTTTCAACCTAATTCGTCCTTAGAGGGATACAAATGAACCATAATGTTTTAGGATTTAAAAATGCAAAAAATTTTATTTATTGATCGTGACGGGACTTTAATTGAAGAACCCTATGATTTTCAAGTTGATTCATTGGATAAAATCAAACTTACCTCTGGTGTAATCCCCGCTCTCCTGCAACTGCAGAAAGAAGGATTTCGTTTCATTATGGTAAGTAATCAAAACGGTATAGGTACATCCGCTTTTCCCGAAGATGCTTTTTTGATGTGTCATGAATTTACTTTAGATCTTTTTTCCTCACAAGGCATTTATTTTGATGAAATTTTTATTTGCCCACATATGCCCGAAGATAATTGCTGGTGTCGCAAACCTAAAACGGGTTTGTTAGATCAATTTATGAACGAAACCATAATTGACAAAACCTCTTCTTGGGTTATTGGTGATAGAGAAACTGATCGCCAATTAGCCGATAATTTAGGGATAAAGTTTTTACCCATCAACAAAGAACATGGATGGGAGCAAATTACGAGCACCATACTGAATAACAAACGTAGTGGATTTATTCGAAGAAAAACACAAGAAACAACGATAGAATTATCAGTGCTATTGGACTCTGACCAAGCCAGCTCTATCAACACCCCTATCCCCTTTTTTAACCATATGCTCGAACAAGTAGCAAAACACGGTGGATTTAGTCTGGATTTATACGCTAATGGGGATGTAGAGGTCGATGACCATCATTTAATCGAGGATACTGCAATTGCTTTAGGAGAAGCATTGAAAGCAGCTCTTGGGAACAAATGGGGCATTAATCGCTATGGTTTTACTTTACCTATGGATGAATCCATTGCTTCTATCGCAATAGATATAGGAGGCAGAGGTTTTTGCCTGTTCCAAGGACAATTCACGCGTGAGTTTGTTGGAGGCATGGCTACAGAGATGGTACCTCATTTTTTTAATTCGCTAGCCCATGCTTTAGGAGCGACAATTCACATCGAAGTTACCGGTAAAAATCATCACCATATGATCGAAGCCTGCTTTAAATCACTGGGTAGAGCACTAGGGCAAGCGTGTACCAAAACAACTAATTTTTTACCATCGACTAAGGGGGTTCTATGATTGCAATTATTGATGTAAGTGGAACCAATCTAACTTCCTTAGCGAATGCATTACAAAGATTGGGATTTAACTATCAACTCACTCATGATGCTCAAGAAATACACAACGCAAGCCATGTGATTCTCCCAGGTGTAGGTACTGCATCTTATGGTATGAATGCGCTACGTCAATATGGTTTAGTGGATGTTCTTACTTCATTAAAACAGCCATTATTAGGCATCTGTCTAGGTATGCAATTATTATTTGAAAGCAGCGAGGAAGGTGATGTGCAATGCTTAGGCCTCATTCCTGGAAAAGTACAGCGCCTACCCCGCAAAAAAGGTTATCCAGTGCCGCACATGGGTTGGAATCAATTGCAATGGTGTAAAAATACGTCCTTACAACTTGGGTTAAATGAAAATAATTATGTTTATTTTGTGCATAGTTATGCGCTTTACGCCTCTGAACATGCTTTGGCCTATTGTGAGTATAATGAATCTTTTACAGCCATTATCCAAAAAAATAACATTTGGGGTATGCAATTTCATCCCGAAAAATCAGCAGACACCGGAATGACATTGCTTAAAAATTTTTGCAGTACTTAAAGCACGTGAATTATTCCTACGCAAGTTAGATCTTATTATTATCGGAGGTTGTATGATTCTTATCCCAGCAATTGACTTACAAGCAGGTCGTTGTGTGCGATTACGCCAAGGGCAGTTTGATCAAGTCACTCAATTTGATATGTCACCTATAGATCGCGCATCTTATTTCGCCAAATTAGGAGCAAAACGATTACATATTGTTGATTTAGATGGAGCTAAAACCGGAACTATGCAACAACTACCGTTAATTTCTGCCATGCAAAATACAGGCATTACTGTACAAGCAGGTGGTGGAATTCGTTCTTTAGAACAAGCAAGAGCTTGTTTTTCTGCAGGAATATCGCTCTTGGTCATAGGAAGTATAGCGATTACCAACCCTCCATTAACCACACAAATTATTAATGAAATTACACCCCAAAAGGTTATTCTTGCTCTTGATATTCGTATGGAAAACAGCATTCCTCTACCCGTTACTCATGGTTGGCAAGCTACTTCAACTATGAATTTATGGGAGGTTGCTTCCTTTTATCAACAATTGGGCATCACGCAAATATTATGTACCGATATCGCCTATGACGGTATGATGCAAGGACCCAGTTTTGCTCTTTATAAAGAAGCAGTAGCACGTTTTCCTAATATTGCTTGGCAAGCCTCTGGAGGCATTCGCCATCAAGATGATATTACCAAGCTTCAGAAATTAGGTATTAAAGCAGCAATCTTAGGCCTGACTCTGTACCAAGATGCTTTTAACTTAAAATCCTTGTTATCAAGCCCAGTAACATCAATGGAGTGAAATACTCAAACTACATTTTAATAAAGAGTGCAAATTATGTTAACGAAACGAATTATTCCATGTCTTGATGTACGCGAGGATCAAGTCGTCAAAGGAGTCCAATTTCGCAATCATCAAATTGTGGGTCATATTCTCGAGCTCGCAGCCGAATATTCTGCATCTGGAGCAGACGAGCTGGTCTTTTATGATATTACTGCAAGTTCTGAACAACGTTCTGTTTGTCCTAAATGGATCCATCAAGTTGCGGCACTAATTAACATCCCATTCACGGTAGCAGGTGGAATTCGATCTCTTGATCAGGCAAAATCACTACTAAATGCCGGAGCCGATAAAATATCCATCAATAGCCCCGCGTTGGAAGCCCCTCACTTAATTAACGAATTATGTCGTAATTATGGGAGTCAATGTGTGGTTATTGGAATTGATAGTCAATGGATAAATGATGATTATTATGTTTATCAATATACGGGAGATGAGAAAAAAATAATTAATTCCAGACGTAAAACAGGTGAGTGGATTAAAGAGGTTCAAGATAGAGGCGCAGGAGAAATTGTATTAAATTGCATGCAAGCAGATGGCGTGCGTATGGGGTATGACTTACCTCAGTTACACCTTATGCGGTCTTTATGTGAGATACCCTTAATTGCCTCAGGAGGAGCAGGATCATTAAATGATTTTACGCAAGTCTTCCTTAAAACCCAAGTAGATGGAGCTTTGGCTGCCAGTGTATTTCACAATAAAATTTTAACAATTAACGACATTAAATTAGCATTAAAAAAAGAAAATATTGAGGTACGATTATGAACCATCTGGAAATTAACGCTTTGGATTGGAAAAAAATGAATGGCTTATTACCTGCCATTATTCAAAATGCAGAAAATGGTAATGTTTTGATGTTAGGTTACATGAACCAAGAAGCTTTAATTGCAACATTAACTACCGGCCAGCTTAATTTATACAGTCGAAGTCGTAAACGATTATGGCGTAAAGGAGAAACTTCAGGTAATAGCATGTCGGTTCAGCATATTAGTGTCGATTGCGACAATGACAGCTTATTGATTCAAGTTTTACCTAAAGGCCCTGCTTGCCATTTAGGATATGCGAGTTGCTTTCAACCTACAAATAATACAAGTCTTGGTTTTATACATGAACTCATTGAGCTCATCAATGAGCGTGCTGATGCGCAAAATGAAAATAGTTATACAGCAAGATTATTAGAATCCGGACGCAGCAAATGCGCCCAAAAAGTAGGTGAAGAAGCTGTGGAAGCAGTCATCGCCGCCGTAAATAATGATCGTGAAGAATTAGTAAATGAATCTGCCGATTTAATTTTTCACTTATTCGTTTTATTAAAGGCTTGTGAGTTAAATTTTTACGATGTCTTACAATGCTTACAAGACAGAAATGCAACTGTGCATAGCTAATGACCTAAATGGAGGGTAGCCTAGGTGAAACGTGAGTTTCAGTTCTCTGGATCTGTACCTAGGCTTATCTTACGTTGATACCGAACAGATATTAGACCACTGCCAACAAAACCGCTGTCAGATAATTTCCTTCTGGAAAAGAGGCTAATGTAGGATGACAACTTGCCGGACCATAGACACCTAATATGCGTGCTTGTATTCCCACAGCCACTGCTTGTGCACTCACTAAAGAACAAAATTCTTGGGATGAAAGCGCTGCGGAGCAATTACAGGTCATTAATAAGCTCCCTTTCTTCATGTGCTTAAATACTTCACGATGTAAAAAACGATAATAATTTTTCGCCCGTTGTAAATGCTGTTGGGAAGGAACTAACTTAGGAGGATCTAGAATAATAACATCATATTCCCCTGCTTTTGTTAAATAATCACGAGAATCTGCTTCAATAAACTCTATGTGAGTTAACTTATTTAATAGTGCATTTTTTCTACCTTGGGTAATAGCCTGAGCAGAACTATCCACAGCAGTTACTTTTAATGCCCCTGCCTTGGCTGCATGTAAAGCAAAACCACCTGTATAAGAATAAAGATCTAATACATTTTTACCTTGAGATAACTGAGCAAGACGTTGATGATTCTCGCGTTGATCAAGAAATAAGCCTGTTTTTTGTGCTTGGGCAAATTCAACTTCATAAATCACTCCTCCTTCAAGAACATTCGCATGATGATGCGCTTCTTGTTCACTGCTTTGCTTCCATCCATCCTGGCTTAAAGGTTTTTTTTGTGGCAACCAAACCAATTGATCTGCAGGCAACAATTTCTCAAGAGCTTGTATTATTATTTCTTTATGAAGCTCTACCCAATAAGCCGAACTCGCAATAACACATGTTTGATTAAATCTGTCTATGGTTAAGCCAGAAAGACCATCTGCTTCGCTATTAAACAATCGATAAGCAGTAGTTTCTGCATTAGGCAAATTTAAACACTCCCGCACCAACATTGCCTGTCTTAAGCGAGCAACAATTAAAGCATTTAAATGGCTGGTATCAATAGACTCAGAAGTAAGTGCTAATACCCGGACTCTATACAGAGAATGTTCATTGAACACTCCCACACCAATAAGTTCTTCATCTGCATTATAAATATTAACTAAATGGCCTGTAACTAATTTCCCCTCTGTTTTTGCAATAGCTTTAGGAAATATCCATGGATGCCCTCGTAGAACTGTATTTTGCTTTGCTGCCAGCAATGTAATTTTTGCATTCATTTATCTATTTCCCCAAAAACAAAAATCGGCTAATCTACACAAAGACCGAAAAACCTGCAATAATCTTTCTCTTAACAATCTGAAAAGAACAGTTCTCGATCGTAATCAACTAATTGAAAAATAAAAATACAAGGCCCATTATGTCGCAAAAAATAATAACACTATTTAATAATGTTAGAGATCATAAAAAGGGACTTGCTCTCAATCTAAAATACAATTTTAATTCATATACTGTGATTATTAATAGTGTATGTACTCCTGTTTTAAAGAATAATACATCATGTTTCGAACATTATACTTTAGCTATTAATTCATTCTGGTAACAATATGGAAAAAACACCCAAATTATCCTTTGGCCTTACTCTAGGTGCTTTAGGGGTGGTATTTGGCGATATTGGTACAAGTCCATTATATGCTTTAAAAGTGACGATGGATAATCTACCAATTACTCAATCAACAATTTTGGGGGTTTTATCCCTCATTTTTTGGTGTTTGATAATTATCATTTCGTTCAAATACTTAATCATGATTTTTCGCGCGGATAATGATGGAGAAGGAGGTATTCTTGCTCTTTTAGCGTTAATGAAACATAAAAGTACTAAATATGTACCTATATTTTATATCGTCGCCATTTTCGGAGGAGGTTTACTCTTAGGTGATGGTATGCTCACGCCTGCTATATCCGTAATTAGTGCTGTCGAAGGTCTTAGCACTCTTTCACCCTCATTTGAACCTTATATACTGCCTATTGCCGTAGTTATTCTCATATTCTTATTCATGCTGCAATCAAGAGGAACTGGAAATATAGGAAGTCTCTTTGGCCCTTTTATACTTATATGGTTCTTCACTATAGCAATCCTTGGCATCGTACAAATTGTTAAAGCACCTATAGTCCTTACCGCAATTAATCCTTATTATGCTTTTGCATTGATCCATGAGACTGGGTATAAAGGCTATTTATTATTAGGGGGAATCTTCCTGGTTGTTACTGGAGGAGAAGCACTTTATGCTGATATTGGACATTTTGGCAAAAAACCGATTCGCATCAGCTGGTTCACCATTGTCCTTCCTTCCTTAATATTAAACTATTTTGGACAAGGAGCTAATTTACTTTTACACCCCAAGGCCATTAGTAACCCTTTTTATATGATCGCGCCTAATTGGTTTTATATTCCTTTAATTATTCTGGCTACTATTGCCACAATAATTGCATCACAAGCAGTAATTTCAGCAACCTTTTCTTTAACAAAACAGGCGGTATTACTAAGCTTATGTCCACGTATCCCCATAGTACAAACATCCAAAGACTATTCAGGCCAAATCTATGTACCCCAAATTAACATCATTTTGTTCATTGGAACCTTAACATTTTGTTTTACTTTTAAAACATCAGATAATCTTGCCCATGCCTATGGTATCGCGGTAAATACGTATATGCTCTTAATTGATGCAATGGTCGCTTATGCTGCTCTGTCCATTTGGAAATGGTCAAAATTTAGAGTCGGACTGATATTTGGGCTGTTTTTAAGTATCGATTTTGCATTTTTAGGTTCAAATTTACATAAATTTATCACCGGTGGTTGGGTTCCAGTTACCTTTGCTTTGCTTATAGCGACCATTATGTATACATGGAAATGTGGGCTGGAATATTTACAACAAAATTATTACATGAATAAAGATGATATTTCTAAAATTCTCAAGCAACTCGAATATAAAAGTTTAAACCAACTCACTGATCTAACAGCAATTTTTATAACGGATATTTACGATAAAAGTGGAGGAAGTTTTCTTCATTTCTTAAAGCTTTGCCGAGCAGTTCCAAATCGAGTACTTATTCTTAATTACGTTGTAGATAATATTCCTTATGTACATTACAGCCAACGTTATGAAATCACTTGTTTGCACGAAAAAGTATTTAACTTAACTTTGCATTACGGATTTATGGAGACCATTTCCATACCTAGAGCATTGGAAAGAGCTTCGAACAAAAATCTTTTTCCCTTTAAATTAAATATCGATCGTGCAACATATATGGTGGAAATTCCCAATATTTCAGCCTCTAAAACAAAAAGATCATTAACTTTCTTCTGGCAAGAAAAATTATTCGCTTTTTTAATCCGTAATTATTCAACTAATTTGAATATAGATTTTTATAAATTACCTTACAATAGAACTATGGCAATTGGCACTTACTATATTATGTAATTCAGGAGCTTTTATATGTGGTTTAATAACGCCCTTATCTATCAATACGAACAGGATGATACTTGTGAGTTCACTGTTTCTTTAGCTGAAAACATCCTAAAACCTTGTCCTCCTCATGCACGCTTTGTGTATGGCTGGCTCCCTCTCATTGGGGATGAAATGATTCAAGAGATTGCTGGGAGTTCTCTCATTTGTTTAGGCAAAGAAGAACGCCTACTTCCTCGAGGTGTGATTAATAAAATGCTTGCCGAAAAGGTACAACTGCTCGAGACACAGCAAGGACGCATGGTAAAACGAGCAGAAAAAGCACAAATGGCAGAAGATATTGAGTTTGAATTATTACCAAAATCATTTTGCGTCCAAAAAAAATTGCTTGCCATTCTTGATAGTAGCAGTAAAAGACTCATTATTAATACTTCCAGCCCAAATCAAGCAGCACAACTCACCTCCTTTCTACGTAAGTCAGTAGCAGGAATCTCTATTGAGCCCCTATCTCATACAGAAAATCTTGCTTTACGATTTGCAGAATGGATTCATTCTCCAGAAACACTTCCTCAGCATTTTCAATTAGCCTCAGATTGTTTACTTTTCTCTCTTGATGATGAAAAAAAACGTGTGCATTGTAAGGGCTATGAGTTACCTGCTGAAGAAATTTTAACCCTACTCTCCCAAGGTATGGCTACAGCAGAAATCTCTTTAATCTGGAAAGAAAGAATTCAATTGACCTTGACACATGACTTTACCTTTAAAAAATTGAAAAGCCTTGATTACCTCATTGACGATTTTAATGAAATCAAACAAATTGATGAAGAATACCAGCAGCGTGATGCTGCACTTGCTTTATTATCAGGAGAGCTTCGAGAATTAATTAATGATCTTTTAGCAGTATTAATAGTTAAAGAGACACAGACAAAAACCGAATTAGAGGCAGTATAAGCACACTCTCTTGAAGATAGTTATATTATTGCCGCATAGACGTCAACGTAAGGACGTGAAGCCCGCATTAGACGCAGTCGTAATCAGGGAATTGTGTACCACGCCTTCCCCCGGATTACGGCTTTGCCTAATCCGGGCTACAGAAAAATAGAAATCAGTTTTCCTTAAGTTTTGACACCTCTCTATGTGTGTAAAGCAGGAATCTATCTAAACGGTTCCTCTTTTGTTATCAGCTTACAATATTGTGCCGGTATTATCTTTCTTATGTATATTGGAGTCCATCCTTACTATCAATCTCCAGTTTATACTTATCATGAAACCAATTTGCAGCATTATTAACCATACTGCCAGCTTGTTTTATTGAAGAGGCCTGTTGCTGTAAGTTAGTTACTTGTTCTTTTAGAGATAAATTTTATTTTCTAAAGCATTTATAGATTGGTCTTGGATGCTTAGTTTTTCTTTTACTCGATTTTGTTCCTTTTCTATAGGTTTGATTTTTTCGGATGCTATTGCAGCAGAAGCCAATACGGTAAGTGTTAAATATCCTGGCGTTCAAAACGCCAGGCATGATACAAAATACCAACCTCTTCAAAGATTTTATTTTAAGCGCTACACTATTCGTTCCATTTTAGTGGTGTGATAAGTTGCGTTATATATAGACAGTGCTTCTTCAGCTGCTTTATTAAAGCCCAAAGCCTTGTTTGCCTCATACATAACTACTAAGGCTTGCTTTACACTAGGAGCCTGTGAGTAGTTTTTCACGACATAATTTGCTCGCTCAATAGCAGCAACATACATTTTACGTTTAAAATAAAATGTTGACGCATTCAATTCATGCTGTGCAAACATATTGCGTAAATATACCATTCGTTGTAACGCATTTGCCTTATATTTGCTGTCAGGGAATTTTTGAACCAAGATACCAAAATCTGAATAAGCTTGGGTTTGTGTCCCTGGATCTCTCCATGATTCATCTAAAGGTAAAAATTTTGCGAAAACACCACGCGTTTGTTGAAAGTTTGCCATACCTTTCATGTAATAAGCATAATCTACATTTTTAGCACGTGGATAAAGATGAATAAATCGTTCTGCCGTAGCCGCAGCTGCAGGATAATCTTCATTCTTATAATAAGCATAAATTAAATCCATTTGTGATTTTTCGGTATAATCACTAAAAGGATACATTGTCTCTATTGCCTCTAGGTGTTTTATTGCAGTTGCATATTCTTTTTTGTGCAAATCTTTCTGAGATGCAGTATAAAGTTGTTCTGCAGTCATTCCTCTATAAGGGCTATTATCTTCTTCATCTTTGTGCCACCATGACTTACAAGCAGCTAAAGACACAATAAGGGCAAACAGGAACAACATTTGAATTCGTTTCATAAACCACACCTATTTAAAATATATTCACCACAATTACTACCAGCCATAAGGGCTCAAAAAACAGAAAACATTATACCTATGACTATTGAATTTGCGAATATTCTTATGTCTTTTAGACAATGAAATAAATAGAAATTTTATATTATCAAAAATATACAATTTTATTGAATAGAATATAAAAAAGTATTTGCAAAAATATAAGGGTTGGGATAGTATTGCCCGTGGAGAGATGGCAGAGTGGTCGATTGCGGCGGTCTTGAAAACCGTTGAAGGGCAACCTTCCCAGGGTTCGAATCCCTGTCTCTCCGCCAAGGGACTGTTATATTTTCTTGTTATACTTCAAGTTTAATTTTTATAAATCATTTAAGAGCACCCTCTAGGCTACCCCATCGTCATAATTAAATTATTATTAAAAAGAATAGTAATGACAAAATTACTTTCCAAGACATTGTTAATTGGTTTTGTTGTATGAGAGCTAGTGATTTAGTGTTTAGTCATTAATAAAGCCTTGGTAGCAACGTAAAGGGTTAGTTAATTTACCTAAACTAGAATATTAAGTATTTACCTCAGTACCTAAACAGACATCTAAAAATTTCTAGCTAGACTAATTCTCAAAGAATATAATCTCTGCCGTTTAATCGCTTTGTTTCTATCTGGATCATTGAGCGCTGTAGTAACACAGCAGCGCATAATCCTTCATTAAAGTACAAGGAGAGTCGTTTGTCAAATCAAAAAACTTGAAGATTGACTATAATTATTTATAAACATAATGCAAATGGAGACTATTATGATCAATAAAGATGAAAAAGAGGAACCAACTAAACAAAAACCCTCCACGTCAATTAATGAAGTCCCGCTAGGTGTATTGGGATTGATTGCCGCACATCTTGATCGGGAATCACTTGGAAAATTTAATCAAACCTCAAAAAAAATGCATAAGGGAAGCTCATCTGTATTAGGAAAAGAAAAATGCAGTTATTATGTAGAAAAATTAAATAATGAGAAGGTTACATTACCTACAACTGAAATCATTAAGGCATGCGAATATTTATTTAAGCATCAGATACCTAAAGAAACTGTTTTTAAAATAATAGTGGAAAACTATAACAAAGAATGTAATAAAATGATGAATCCTATGTTTTTTACACGCAATGAGGAAAGATTTAAAAACTATGAGCATTCACTAGAAGAAGTATTTCCTATTTCTTCGTGTTTAATACCATTGAACTTTTTTATGATGGCGCATGGAGGTGGAGAGGAACAATTTGTTGCTCTAACTAAATTGGTGGCCGCTAAAATATGGCTTGAACACTGTTTAAAGAACAATGATAAAGAAGGTTTAAAGGAGATTCAATTAGCTGGTATTTTGTTTAAAGGTGAAGAAAATCTATTTATAATTAAAGACAATGCGATATTTTTAGAAGAAAATAAATTGGATGACTCTTTTATAAAAAAAATCATCGAAGAAACTCATTATAGTTCTCATTACAAAGGTGTAGACTCAGCTGAGGGTAAATTAGAAATAATTTATAAAGCAGCTAAAGAGTATTTATCTAAAAATGGAATGATGGAGTTCCCGGAGTTAAAATCAGGCAAATGTACTATATTGTAACTCAGCAATTGCATTGCTCATTAAAGCTGCAATCTCTCGAGCACTCACCTAGTGCTCGTGTATGAGTTGCACCAAAGCCAATAGAGATTTGTTTGCCTTATTTTTTATAACGAAATATCCATACTCGAGAATCGTCTCTTACACGTAAAAATAAATTTGCTCCACTGCATGAAAACCATTTGGTTTAGTGCTCACATCTCGTGCTGTTAGGACTTTAATTTTCGCCATATTTCTTCTCGCTTAATGGGTTACCATTGGGGGTACCCATTAAGCGCGGATTGTAATAAACTTTGGCGAACCATTACGAGCAAAATATATCATAAGTCATTATAAATACTGGATTTAATGAACTACTACGAACATGCGCAAACACCAGTTTGGCGGACTGTCTCTCCGCCAGAAAGTTTCCACTAAATCATTGTGGGTGCATTATGCATCATCTGCATGAGCTTCTTCATTCAGACTTAATTTTTTACCATAAAACATTAAAAGAATATATTTAAAAGCCTTCTATAAACAAAATTATATTAATTTATTGCTATTCTCTATCATCAATTCATTCAGAAGATTAAATAAAGTAGTTGATCTTCTAAACTGATTTGAGATATTTTATTAACGTTTATTTCCAAAACCGCTTGTTACTTCTTTTTGATCGTTTGTGCTAATAGCACGCATAGTTTCTGGTTTTACATGACCATTAAGTTTAAATAGACCAAATAGTGAAGTGACCACAGATAACGAATTGTCCGATGTTTTCACAACAGGCACTGTTTGCTCTACTTCTACTTTAAAATAAGGAACCATACCTTTGGCTGTTAAAGTACCATCTCCATTGTCTTTAACTTCCGCTGGCCCTTCATATTCTTTTATTGGACAAGAATAACTACCTTTATTTTTAATTGATACATTGACATTATAGTGATTTTTTTCTATTTCATTAAATATTGCCACTGTATCGAATTTACATGGCCCACATTCTACTTCACCCCTGTATGTTCCTTTGTGAATAAGAGATTCTCTTTGGGAGTCGCTTTTTGATCTTGTATTAGTCATAAAGAACTATCCTTCTTAAAAATTTTATGTGAATTTTCTAATTCATGTATGAATTATTGGTTGACAATTAGTCTATTATTTGGCAATAGAATACTCAGACATCATTAGCTATAGACTAGCCACCAACCCCATAATTGCACAAATAATGTATTTTGTGCTTATTATTCTATCATTTATTTATTAAGATTTTATTAGGTAACGACTCTAACTGTATGAATCCCTACGCATTGCCTCCAATTACCTGTTTCCGAAGACGAATGCTGATAAGCAGGTAAATTGCATCGTTGCCTCAAGATCACTGTTACCGAAGGAGAGAAAGCGACATGGGAGCATTGAGGATGGATTTATATTTAAAACACAGCGCTTTACGTTATTGCCATGGCAATCGTGCTGTAAAAAAACGTATATTGGATGAATTTTGCGAAACGCGTGGTTATCATCGTAAGTCGGCAGCATGGTTATTAAGACAGTTGTTCATTTCCGTTCAAAAGCCTAAAAAACCAGGTAAAAAGAAAACTTATGAGCCAAGTTTATTATTGGAGCCGCTGAAAAAGATTGGGCTCGCTACGGATCAGACGTTCGGCAAGCGCTTAAAAGAAGCTTTGCCTCGTTGGTTACCGCATTATAACAAACATCATGAGTCTTCATTAGATAAGCTATCGGCTCACCTGCTCGCAAATGAGCGCGGCAAACAATTGATCGTTTGCTAAAACCCATTAAATCTCGCTATAGAAAAGGTTTAAGTGGCACTAAACTCACCCTATTCCGATTAATACAAACCGCTCAGTTGATTTTATGGAGGCAGATACTGTGTGGCCCATTGCGGCACCTCACTCATGGGTGATTTTGTCTGGTCTATTACAATGACCGATATTTTCAGCGGTGGGACAGAAATGCGTGCCACTTGGAATAAAGGAGCGATAAGGGTCAGGCCTTCAAGACATACATGAAAAGCTTAAAAACCACTTTAGAGACGCCTGGAGCTGCAACAGGTTAGATATGAGGGACACCACCCTCTGTCTTCTGGGCGTATGGACAAAGCGATAAATAACAAAAAGACGTTACCCACAGGTGTTGCTCACACTCTCGAGCTTTTCGCCCCATACTCACCAGGCGCAACAACAATTACTTTTTAACTGATATAAAACCTCTCAAAAGCAATACCTTTCATTGAGGCAATAGGCCAAACGAATCCGCAAAGATTAGATCATCTCGTACAAATAGAGCATGATTCATATTTAAAGCAGTAATCATTCTATATCCAATAAAGAATGTCACTCATGATAATTTTGCTTATTAAATTTAGTGTTTCACAATTTTGGCACGACTCATTAAACTTTTTGCATACAAGTCATAGTCCATCATGCCATAACTTGCTTCTATTTGTTGAGTCAAACTATCTTGTGCTTCACCATCTAATTCATTCAATTTTCCATCATTAATATGCTTTAGTTTTACTACAGCATAATCACCATTAGGCAACACAAAACCATCCTTGCTTTCTGGTCGTAGCAGATTAAATGCCATATCGTTTATTTCTGCATCTTCTTTATCATTATCTCGAGTCGCCTTAACTACAGGTTTCCATTCTAATTGATTCGAAATAATGAGCTCTTGCTGTTGCTTTTCTTCACCTGGATTTAATAAACTCATTCCAATTTTTTTGGCTGTAGATTCTGCAACTTTTTTTACTAGAATCTTTTTGATTCGATCTTGAACTGCATCCAAAAATTGTTCTTTTTCAGGCCAGTGTTGATTAACTCTTACTACTACAACAGAATCATTATCGATTTGTATTGGTTCGCTATTATTCCCTAAATCAAGTACATCATTGCTAAAAGCAGCATTAATTACTTGCTTATTTTTTGTAATACTTTCAGTACTTCCTTCTCTAGAAAAAGGCTGGGTTTTTTCTATTTTTAACTTTAAAGCATCCGCAACAGGTTTCAACGAATCTGGAGATTGATAGCTTAAATCAGATAATTGTTCCATAGCTTGTGTATAATGAGTCTGCGCCATCTCCACAACTAATTGTTCTTTAATTGATGCATCCACTTCAGACAACTGTTTCGTTGTAACAGGTTTATAATCAATTAGTTTAAAAATTTCATATCCATGCTTGGTTTTCTCTGGAGATGAAATTTGCCCGGGTGTAGTTAAATGAGACAAGAACTTACTGTATTCATTTTGTCCCGCGGTGATCCATGGAAGAACCCCATTGTCAGCGATAGAAAGTTTATCATCAGACAATTTTGAAACAAGATGATCAAATTGTTTTGGATCCTTCTGTAAAAGAAGATAAGCAGAATTCGCTTTATTTTGGATTTTTTCTAATTCATCTTTATTTGCACCCTGGGGAACAGCAAATAAAATATGAGCCACCTGCCATTGCGCAGGAGTTAAATAATTACTTTGATTGTCTTCATAATAGCGTTTAACGTCATCCTCAGATACATTAACTTTATTTTTAATGTCATGCATGGATAAAGTGACATAATCCAAACTGACTTTTTCTGGAGACATAAATTCACGTTTATGTTTGTTATAATAGTCAGCAATAGCCTTTTGAGAAATTTGGACGTCTTTTTCGAAGCGAGATACGGGAACGATTAAATACTCATAATCTCTGCTTTGCATATACAAACTTACAAAACGATCAATTTCATCAGGTAAAGCAAAAGAGCTTCCCATGAACGCAAACCGTTGTTGATTAAGGAGCATTCCTTGTTTTACTTCATTTTGAAAACTTGATTGAGTAAATAATGCAGCATTTAACGCTTGTTGGTATTTCTGAGCCGAAAAATGGCCATCTTCTTGAAATTGTGGGATATTCAAAATTGCTGCATTCGCTTGATCTGCGCTCACATTAAAGCCATTCTTACGCGCCGCTTGTACGAGGACCTCATTATTAATCATTTGATCTAAAACTTGGTTTTGCAGTTTTTTTTCATCTGCAGCAGTCAATTGTGACATATCTTGCATCGCACGAGCACGTCTGTAATTCGTATCAAATGCTTGTAAAGTCAGTGGGTAGTCATTAACTACTACTTTCGCACTTGTTGTTTGACGTGATTGCAAATAATAATCGACACCAAAAAGTGTAAACGTAATACCGATTAAGATGACCACTAACCAAGCTACAACACCCTGTATACGTTCATTTAACTTTTGCAACATATCCGATGATCCATTTTATATTAATAAAGCTGTAAATTTTTTGACGCTGATTATATCTCAATAGGATAAAGAAAAAAACAAAAACCAATGACCTGTTCTTGATTATTTACCCACGGAATGGGGAAAGAGCCAAACCTTACTAAGTGGCTTTCATCAAAAGATGAAACTCATTCAACATTGCGCTTATGGTTTTAGAAATTTTGAAAACTCCAGATTAAGGGTTAAGGTTTTGTATTCTTGATTAATGCTCGTAAAGGGGAAAGAACCGCGATATATAGCATGCGTAGCCTGGTTGCTTGCAACCAGGATTTCACCTGATGTTCGATCCTTTAATGCCAGCGTAAAAAAATACGTACCGCCCCGAGTTTTGTCTCATCTGTAATTGACCCTGAGGTTTTTGCTCTTCCTTGTGAACTTGCACCACATAAAATAGCCTCTTTATTATTACAAAAGCCTGATAATCTTTGCCGCCTCTGATAAATCCTGGTTGCAAGCAACCAGGCTACGCGTACTAAATTTGCCTAGATATTCTGTTAAAAAAGTAAGTGGAGAGAACCCGGTTTATATCGAAGTCACTTATCGATGTGTTGTACGATGCATTCATTGTGGGAATAAGAAGCTACGTAAAAAGGATAGTTTCATGAGGCGAATCCGTCATGAATCAATTGGATTGCGTCGTAGTTATTTGTGTATCAAGGCTCATAAGTATTATTGTCCTGCTTGTGGTCGCTATTTTAATCAACGTTTTCCGGGGATAGGTAAGTATCAAAGGGCGAGTGAGAGTTTACGGAAACAGGTGTTTCACTATCATAGCAGAGTGAGTCAAAAGGATTTGGCTCGTGATTTAAAGCTGGGTAAATCGACTGTAGAGCGCTGGTATCATTACGGTTATGAGCTACGTTATAAAAAGATAGCGACTCGTTCCTGTCCCCGAGGATTAGGTCTTGATGAGCATTCGTTCAATAGAAAGGTGGGGTATGCGGCAACCTTTTGTGACTTGGCCAAACATAAAATATTTGATATGGTTGAGGGACGTTCAGCACGCGTAGCCTGGTTGCTTGCAACCAGGATTTCACCTGATTGTCGATTCTTAATGCCAGCATAAAAAAATACGTACCGCCCCGAGTTTTGTCTCATCTGTAATTGACCCTGAGGTTTTTGCTTTCCTTGTGAACTTGCACCACATAAAATAGCCTCTTTATTATTACAAAAGCCTGATAATCTTTGCCGCTTCTGATAAATCCTGGTTGCAAGCAACCAGGCTACGCGTACTAAATTTGCCTAGATATTCTATTAAAAAAGTAAGTGGAGAGAACCCGGTTTATATCGAAGTCACTTATCGATGTGTTGTACGATGCATTCATTGTGGTAATAAAAAGTTACGTAAAAAGGATAGTTTCATGAGGCGAATCCGCCATGAGTCAATTGGATTGCGTCGTAGTTATTTGTGTATCAAGGCTCATAAGTATTATTGTCCTGCTTGTGGTCGCTATTTTAATCAGCGTTTTCCAGAGATAGGTAAGTATCAAAGGGCGAGTGAGAGTTTGCGTAAACAGGTGTTTCACTATCCTAGCAAAGGAGTGAGTCAAAAGGATTTGGCTCGTGATTTAAAGCTGGGTAAATCGACTGTAGAGCGCTGGTATCATTACGGTTATGAGCTACGTTATAAAAAGATAGCGACTCGTTCCTGTCCCCGAGGATTAGGTCTTGATGAGCATTCGTTCAATAGAAAGGTGGGGTATGCCACAACCTTTTGTGACTTGGCCAAACATAAAATATTTGATGTGGTTGAGGGGCGTTCAGCACGGGTAGCCTGGTTGCTCGCAACCAGGATTTCACTGATGTTCGATCCTTTAATGCCAGCATAAAAAAATACGTACCACCCTGAGTTTTGTCTCATCTGTAATTGACCATGAGGTTTTTGCTTTTTCTTGTGAACTTGCACCACATAAAATAGCCTCTTTATTATTACAAAAGCCTGATAATCTTTGCCGCCTTTGATAAATCCTGGTTGCAAGCAACCAGGCTACGCCAAAACACCGCACTGCAAAGCAGTGTATGCGTTTAATACCTCTTTTTCTTAAACTGGTTGCCAGTCTGAAAGAAAGTCCTTTTGAATCACTAAAGACTCTAGGTAAAACATTATATCAATGGCGAGAAGAAGTGGTTAGAATGTGGCGGTTTACTAAAAACAACGGCATTACGGAAGGCTTCCATCGCAAGATGAAGCTAATTCAACGACGTGCTTATGGATTTAGAAATTTTGAAAATTATAGGTTAAGGGTTAAAGTTTTGTGTTCTTGATTAATGTCCCCGGATTTGGGGATGAGCCCAAAAAAAACGCATCTTTCGATACGCTAATTTGGCGGAGTGGACGGGGCTCGAACCCGCGACCCCCGGCGTGACAGGCCGGTATTCTAACCAACTGAACTACCACTCCATTACTATTGGTGGGTGCTGTAGGGATCGAACCTACGACCCTCGCCTTGTAAGGGCGATGCTCTCCCAGCTGAGCTAAGCACCCTGAAAAATTTGAGTTTTCACTTAATAAAAAACGCGTCTTTCGACGCGTTAATTTGGCGGAGTGGACGGGGCTCGAACCCGCGACCCCCGGCGTGACAGGCCGGTATTCTAACCAACTGAACTACCACTCCATTACTTGGTGGGTGCTGTAGGGATCGAACCTACGACCCTCGCCTTGTAAGGGCGATGCTCTCCCAGCTGAGCTAAGCACCCTGAAAACTTAAGCTTCTTGAACTGCTTCTTTCAGGTTTTTACCCGCTTTAAACTTGGCTACTCGTGACGCTTTAATTTGTATAACTTTTCCAGTTTGTGGATTTCGACCAGTACGTGCTGAACGATTACCTGTTGAGAAAGATCCGAAACCAGGTATTACTACTTGATCACCACTTCTTAACGCATCAGTAATAGTACTAGTAAATGTTTCCAGAACTCTACTTGCGTCAGCTTTTGTTAAACCCGAACCACTTGCTATAGCATCAACTAATTCGCTCTTATTCATTGCTTCCCCTATACAGTTAATCTTCCATACTTCTAAGCTAATTTAACTTTAATAATCAAATTAACCGGTCAAGTAGTTACTTCCTTGCAGAGCCCGCTATTGGCGGGCCACGAAACGAACTATACCCTGTATTAATGGGTATGTAAATCATTATTTTTAATTTTTTTTGAGCGTTTACCAACAATTTTTCCAGATTGTTCATTTGTTGGCTCACCCACCCAGGGACTGCGTTGTAAAGCGAGTTCCAGCACCTGTTCGATAGTCTTAACAGGGTGAATTGTTAGCTTACGTAGTACATTATCGGGTATCTCTTCTAAGTCCTTAACATTTTCTTCAGGGATAATGACATGTTTAATTCCACCACGATGAGCTGCCAATAATTTTTCTTTAAGACCACCAATAGGTAACACTTGCCCTCTTAGCGTAATTTCACCCGTCATCGCTACATCCGCCTTAACAGGAATTTGTGTTACTACAGAAACTAAAACCGTACACATACCAATACCCGCACTTGGCCCATCTTTAGGAGTAGCCCCCTCTGGAACATGAACGTGGAAGTCATTTTTATCGTAAAAATCATCCAATAAACCAAGTTTTTTAGCTCGGCTTCGTACCACAGTCATCGCCGCATGGATGGATTCTTGCATCACTTCACCCAATTGACCTGTATGTGTCACTTTACCTTTACCTGGCATCATTGATGCTTCAATAGTAAGCAATTCTCCACCCACACTTGTCCAAGCTAATCCTGTAACTTGACCAACCTGATCAAATTGTTCAGCAAGACCATATCTATATTTTTTCACACCAAGATATTTTTCAATATTATTAAGTGATACAGCCATTTTCTTGATCTTTTTATTGGATAAAATTTCTTTTACGACTTTTCGGCAGACACTAGCAATATCCCGCTCTAAGTTACGTACACCAGCTTCACGCGTATAATGGCGAATAATTTCTCGTATAGCGCCCTCACTAATATGAATTTCTTCATTATTTAAACCATTTAAGACAATTTGTTTGGGCACAAGATATTTTTCAGCAATACTTACTTTTTCGTCCTCTGTATATCCTGCAAGACGAATTACCTCCATCCTATCCAATAATGGTGCAGGTATTTCCAGAGAGTTAGCTGTGGCAATGAACATAACATCACTGAGATCATAGTCAACTTCAAGATAATGATCGTTAAAAGTATGATTTTGCTCTGGATCCAACACTTCTAATAAAGCTGCCGCCGGATCACCACGGAAGTCCATGGCCATCTTATCGACCTCATCAAGCATAATTAATGGATTTTTTACACCCGCCTTACAGAGTTTTTGGATAATTTTCCCAGGCATAGAGCCAATATACGTTCTTCTATGACCGCGAATCTCAGCTTCATCTCTAACACCACCTAAAGCGATACGTATAAATGTACGTCCTGTAGCATTAGCAATCGATTGTCCCAATGAAGTTTTACCTACTCCTGGAGGACCAACAAGACATAAGATAGGGCCTTTTAGGCGCTTTACTCGTTGCTGAACAGCAAGGTATTCAATAATACGCTTTTTAACCTGTTCTAAACCATAATGTTCTTTGTCTAATAATTTTTCGGCTTTTAGCAAATCAAATTGAATTTTTGTTCTTTTTTTCCACGGTACTTCAAGCATCCAATCAAGATAATTTCGAATAACCGTAGCCTCTGCAGACATGGGTGACATCATTTTTAACTTATGAAGTTCCGCAAGTGATTTTTCTTTTGCTTCTTTAGGCATACCGGCTTTATTAATTAATTTTTCTAATTGCTCAATTTCATTGCCTTCTTCGCCTAACTCACCTAATTCTTTTTGAATAGCCTTCATTTGCTCATTGAGATAATACTCACGCTGGCTCTTTTCCATTTGACGTTTCACGCGGCCTCTTACACGCTTCTCAACATGTAATAGATCTATTTCATTCTCAATTGCAGACATTAAACGCTCAAGACGAGTTCCCACATCTAAAGTTTCTAATAATTCTTGTTTGTCATCAATTTTTAAAGTGAGATGAGCGGCAATAGTATCCGCTAAGCGACCAGGCTCTTCAATGCCAGATAAAGGAGATAGAACCTCAGGAGGGATTTTTTTATTAAGTTTAATATATTGCTCAAATTGCGACATGAGAGAACGCATTAAAATGCCTATGTCCGGTTCCTGCATGGCAGCATTCTCATCCTCCATTACATCAAGCTCCGCTTCTAAATAACCTTGCGTCTGATGATATTCTTTTGCTCTAGCACGTTTTTCACCTTCGACTAAAACCTTAACGGTTCCATCAGGTAATTTTAATAGCTGCAGCACACTTGATAATGTACCTATCTGAAAAATATCAGCTTCTCCAGGGTCATCATTGGATGATTTCTTCTGTGCTACTAAAAAGATTTGTTTATTATCAACCATAGCCGCTTCTAAGGCTTTAATTGATTTTCCTCGGCCAACAAAAAGAGGAATAACCATATGAGGGTAAACCACTACGTCTCTTAATGGTAATACAGGTATGTTGGACATTTTTTCAGTCTCATTCGAACTTTCTTTATTTTCAATGGACATAATGAACCCTTATTTAAACAGAAAACTTAAAATTAATATTTTAATGACTACTAACTTATAATTTAAGAGGAAGGGAGAGTTATTGCAAGAAATCAAAGCTTTATAATTGAGAAAGTCCCTTATAAGAACTTCTCTCCTACATTATGTGCAGGAGAGATACAGAGTAGAAAAATGTCTACTCTTGGCCACCTGCTGCACTCTTCATCCCATCTTGTTCATAAATAAGAATTGGTTTTGATGAACTAGTTATAACACCTTCATCAACCACAACTTTAATTATTCCCTCAAGAGAAGGTAATTCATACATTGTATCTAAAAGAATATTTTCAAGTATTGCGCGCAAGCCTCGAGCACCCATTTTTCTTTCTAAAGCTTTTTTAGCAATTGCTACCAATGCTTCATCCCTAAACTCAAGCTCCACTCCCTCCATTTTGAAAAGAGATTGGAATTGTTTCGTCAACGCATTTTTAGGATTAGTTAAAATATCAATAAGAGCTGATTGATCAAGTTCTTGCAAGGTAGCAATTACAGGCAATCTCCCAACAAATTCGGGAATTAATCCATATTTAATGAGATCATCAGATTCTAACTGGCTCAGCACCTTAGAAACTTCATCGCTGGTATCTTTTTTATTTTTCAGCTGCGCAGAAAACCCAATGCCTGATTTATCACTTCGCTCTCTGATTACTTTTTCTAAACCAGCAAAGGCTCCACCACAGATAAACAAAATATTTGAAGTATCTACTTGTAAAAATTCTTGTTGTGGATGTTTACGGCCACCTTGAGGTGGGACAGAGGCAATTGTTCCTTCGATTAACTTCAAAAGTGCTTGTTGAACACCCTCACCTGAAACATCACGAGTAATAGAAGGATTATCAGATTTTCGTGAAATTTTATCAATTTCATCGATATAAACAATACCATGCTGTGCTTTATCTACATCATAATCACATTTTTGTAAAAGTTTCTGGATAATATTTTCTACGTCTTCACCAACATAACCTGCTTCAGTAAGTGTAGTGGCATCCGCCATAGCAAAAGGAACATTTAAAATACGAGCTAATGTTTGTGCTAAAAGAGTTTTTCCACTTCCTGTTGGGCCTATAAGTAAAATGTTGCTTTTTCCAAGTTCAACACCATCTTCACTTTTATGTTGTAATCGCTTGTAGTGATTATAAACTGCTACAGACAAGACTTTTTTTGCATGTGCTTGCCCTATAACATACTCATCTAAGAAACATGCAATTTCTTTAGGCGAGGGTAAACGAACCTCAGCTTCTTCTTGTGCATCATGTGTTTCTTCACGAATGATATCATTGCATAGCTCAACACACTCATCACATACAAATACGGAAGGGCCAGCAATTAATTTTTTTACTTCATGTTGGCTCTTTCCGCAAAAAGAACAATACAAAACTTTTTCACCACTTCCGTTACCGGATTTACTCATAACCAAACCCCTTCTTACAACGATTATCGAAAAAGATAATATATGTAAAATATTAGTCAATCAGAAAAAGATATGCCACTGTAATTCATTATAAACCATAGTACTCTAAAAAACGTGAACCGCATATGTAGGAGCTAACAAATTTAAGAATAAATAAGTTTTAACTCCCTAGCAATTGCGGCTCAGTTCTGAATTCCGCTTACAATCCTACCCGGGTATTGACAATTGGTTTCTACTACCTACGTGTCACACTTTATGGGCGAAACGCAGAAGAGCGAAATGAATTGTATTATAATCTGGATCAAAATGCCTTGATGTTCTAGAATCAAAGCATTTTAACTCAAGCTAGCGAATTATAAACAAACTCTGGTTTACAAAAATAATTATTCTGCTTTGCTTGCTGACTCTCTATCATAAAGCACTTTATCAATAAGACCATACTCAGCGGCTTGTGTAGCACTCATAAAATTATCACGCTCTGTGTCACGCATAATTTGATCAGGCGTTTTTTTAGTATGTTTTGCCATTATATTATTTAGTCGCTCTCTTACTGCTAAAGTCTCGCGTGCATGAATTTCGATATCAGTTGCCTGACCTCGATAACCACCTAAAGGCTGATGAATCATTACTCGTGAGTTTGGCAAGCAGAATCTTTTTCCATCAGCTCCGGCACAAAGCAATAAAGCAGCAGCACTTGCGGCTTGACCTATACACAAGGTACTCACGTCAGGCTTGATAAATTGCATAGTATCGTAAATTGCCAATCCTGCCGTAACTACACCACCAGGTGAATTTATATATAGAGAAATGTCTTTTTCAGGATTTTCAGACTCAAGAAACAGCAATTGAGCAACCACTAAATTAGCCATATGATCTTCAACTTCACCTAAAAGAAAAATAATTCGCTCTTTTAATAATCTTGAGTAAATATCATATGAACGCTCCCCTCGTGAGGTTTGTTCAATAACCATAGGGACTAATCCACTGGCATTACGAATGATATTCTCTGAATAGCCTGACATATACTTACTCTCCTTTCTTCTCTGTCGCTTCAGTCGCTGGTTTAGGATTCATTACTGACTCATAGTCCTTTGATTTATATTCAATTTTTGCACCTTCAGCGATTTTATCTGCAACCATTTCCTCTAAAACAAGAGCTTCAATTTCAGCCATATGCTCTTTACTATTTTGATACCAGCTACGTAATTCATCTGGATTTTCATAAGCACCGGCAAATTTCTCAATCATAGCGTTTACTTTATCTTTATCAGGAACGATTTGGTGCTTTTTAACATATTCAGAGAACAGTAAGCCTAGGTGAACACGGCGTTTGGCTTGTTCTTCAAAAAGTTCGCGTGGAAAATCAGGAATTTTTTCATTCTCATGATGCTCATGTCCAAAAATACGATGATACATGTCATGCTTCAAATGCTCAATTTCTTTGTCGATTAATGCTAAAGGCAACTGAACTTCATTAACCTCCATTAACTTATCAAACATTTTTTCCCTGTTCATCATACTTACACGACGCTCTAATTCACGAGTCATATTTTCTTTAATATCTTTTTTGAGAGCATCCACACCCCCTTCTTTAATATTAAATTTCTCCGCAAATGCATCATCTAGCTCGGGTAGCTTTCCTTCCATGATCTTATGAATCGTGATTTTGAAAACAGCCTCTTTACCCGCTAATTCTTTATGACCATAGTCAGCTGGAAAATTAACTTTAATATCGAATGGCTTCTCTTTTTTATTACCAATAATTCCTTCCTCGAAACCAGGGATCATAGCTCCTGAACCAAGAGTTAACTCATGGTTCTCTGCACTGCCTCCGTCAAAAGGCTTATCATCCAGAAAGCCTGCAAAATCAATTACTACTTTATCACCATTTTTGGCCGCACGAGAAACCTCATCCCATACTTTATTTTGTTCACGAAGTTTATCAACCATGTGTTCAACGTCTTTATCAGTGACTTCTGAACGAGATAATTCAACCAGAGCTTGGTTTAATTCAACAATCTCAAATACAGGCATTACTTCAAATGTTGCGCTATATTTAAAATCTTTGCCTTTTTCAAGTTGTTCGGGCTCAACAGAAGGATAGCCAGCAGGAACTAATTCATTTTTTTGCAATGCTTCATATAAAGTAGATTGAACCATATCTCGAGCAACTTCTTCACGAACGCTATTTGAATAACGATTCGTAACAACATGTAAAGGTACTTTACCGGGACGAAAACCATCTATTTTGACTTTGCGAGCCAGATTCTTGAGACGTAAGCTCACTTCTTCCTCTACTTTTTCTGCAGGCACAGAAATTGTTACCTTACGTTCCAAACCTTTTAGGGTCTCAACCGAAACTTGCATTAATTTCACCTCATGGAATTTATAATGATAATGGTGCGAAAGGAGAGACTCGAACTCTCACGGGTCGCCCCGCTGGAACCTAAATCCAGTGCGTCTACCAATTCCGCCACTTTCGCAAATCAGGTTGGATTATCAATCAGTAATCCAGTCTTGTAAAGACCGAAATAAAATCTTTCGTGTTAAAACCATTTGTTTTTCAAATGGGGTGAACGATGGGACTCGAACCCACGACAACCGGGATCACAACCCGGGGCTCTACCAACTGAGCTACGCTCACCATAATTTTTCGCCAGAACTCTTATGGAATGATCTGGGCTGGCACGCCCGGCAGGATTCGAACCTGCTACCCTCGGCTTAGAAGGCCGATGCTCTATCCAGATGAGCTACGGGCGCAAAAATTTGGTCGGGGTGGAGGGATTCGAACCCCCGACATCCTGCTCCCAAAGCAGGCGCGCTACCAAACTGCGCTACACCCCGAAACCCGTCTCAAGGACAGAGCGCTGATAATACTAGCTGCCATCATTAAGGTCAATATCCTAGATCATTAAATTTTCATTAATTTTAATTTATCTTTTTTTATATTTAGATTTAACAACCAAAGAGAATTTTTTTAATCCATATAGACAAAAACCAACCCACCCCAACGTTTTAATTGCCCACTCGTATCTTCTTTAATTTTCCGCTAGCATTGATCATTATTCATTTCACATTAAAAAATAATGAAAGTTAAATTACTGCCTATTTTTGATAACCTCAATTACTTACATAAAAATCAGGAAAATGTCGTACTTCCTGATATAAAATTTCAAAATGATTTTAATTATACTTTGAGCTTCCTTAAAAGTTATACAGGCAGCCAAGGTACATTCAATAGTTATCGAAGAGAATCCGAACGATTATTGCAGTGGACATGGCTTATTAAAAATTCTACATTGGATCAATTAAAACGGGATGATATAGAACAATACATCCGCTTTTGCCAAAAACCACCCAATGCTTGGATAAGTTTAAAAAAAGTACCCCGCTTTATAGAAAAAGAGGGAAAACGAATGCCTAATGAAGAATGGAGGCCATTTGTAGTAACTTTGAGTAAAGCTGCGCTGAAGAGAGGTCAAAAACCAACGATTGATCAATTTAATTTATCCCAAGGTGCCCTCCAAGAAATATTCGCCATTTTAAGTACATTGTTTAATTTTTTAATCGCTGAGGAATATGTAGCCGCCAATCCAGTAGCTTTAATTCGTCAAAAAAGTAAATTTATTCGTAAAGCACAGCACAATGCCCCTATACGTCGCTTAAGCCTACTTCAATGGAGTGCGGTATTAGATGCTGCTGAATATCTTGCTAATGACTCACCAATAAAACATGAGAGAACTCGTTTTATGTTAAGCATGCTATTTGGAATGTATTTGCGAATATCTGAGCTTGTAGCTAGCGATCGCTGGATACCAAGTATGAATAACTTTGCTAAAGACAGCGATGGTCATTGGTGGTTTACCACTGTTGGTAAAGGGAATAAAGAACGACAAATCGCAGTGAGTGATGCAATGTTAGAAAGTTTAATGCGATGGCGTAGTTTCCTAGGATTAACACCCCTTCCCTCATCTGCAGATAACTCTCCTCTCATTCCTAAAATTCGGGGTAATGGCCCAATGAGTGATACTGCCCCTATCCGTAGAATTATTCAACAATGCTTTGACCTTGCTGGAGAACAATTGCGGATCAAAGGTCATGATGAAGAAGCCGACAATTTAGCTGCAGCAACAGTCCACTGGTTAAGACATACCGGAATTTCCGAAGATGTAAAGATCCGTCCACGCGAACATGTACGTGATGATGCGGGCCATAGCTCCAGTGCAACTACAGATCGCTATATTGATATTGAGAAAAAAGCGCGACACCAATCCGCTCGGAAAAAAACTATAGAACCAGAACCAAGTTGAATGGATTTATGATAGAATTTAAAAAAAGTATGCTTTTGATCCGTAGCTAAGTGGGTGCAACATAAGCCAAATATTCTGATTTAATAAAAATAAATCTTTATAACCCGGATTACACTATGCTCTGCCTTAGATACACATCAATTAAGTATCGAGTTTGTACCTCTAATTTTACTAATAGTTAAAAATTTATCATGCTTACTCTTCGTCAAATTACTTTAAGCCGCGGCAATAAAATTTTATTGGATAAGGTCAATGTTACTCTCTATGAAAAACAAAAAATTGGCCTAATTGGCCATAATGGTTGCGGCAAATCAACGCTATTTGATTTTTTACTAAGAAAATTAACTCCTGATACAGGTGAATTTTTAATTAATCCTCAACTCACTATCAGTCATTTATCCCAGCAATTGCCTGATAGCCATGAAAATGCATTAGATTTTGTATTAGGTGGTGATGATGGCTATATTAAGTTATGTCAGCGTTTACAAAAGGCAGAAACATCAGGGAATGATGCTGAAGTATTGTTATGTCATGAAGAGTTAAACCATACTGCTGGCTATAGTAAGCCTGCTCTGGCAGCTACAATTATGTCCGGGCTGGGTTTTAATTCGAAACAACAACAAGCTTCAGTCAATAGCTTTTCCGGTGGTTGGCGTATGCGTTTAAGCCTTGCACGTTGTTTAATGAAACCCGCTGATTTACTATTACTTGATGAGCCTACCAACCATTTAGATATGGAGGCAATTTTTTGGCTAGAACGCTTTTTAAAACAAAGCCCAAGCACCATTATTCTTATTTCTCATGATCGTGAATTTCTTGATGCTTTTGTGTCTCATATTTTGCATATTGAGAAACAAAATCTGACACTTTATAGTGGTAATTACAGTTGTTTTGAGAAAACTCATGCCCAGCAATTAGCATTACAACACGCTTTATATGAAAAACAACAAGCTAAAATTAATCATATGATGTCTTTTGTAAATCGTTTTAGAGCAAAAGCTACTAAAGCAAAACAAGCACAAGGCCGTCTGAAGGCGATAGCCCGAATGGAAATTATTGCCGCTGCACAAATAGATTCCCCCTTCTCTTTTGATTTTTTTCCATGCCCACGTGCGAGCAATCCTTTAATACAATGCAACCTAGTAGATGCTGGTTATCAGCCTGAGAAACCTATTTTAAAAAAAATAAATATCTCTCTTAATCCTGGCGATAGAATCGCTTTGCTGGGGCCCAATGGTGAAGGAAAATCTACTTTTATTAAAACATTAACCGGATCTTTATCCACTTTGAATGGTACAATCCATCGCTCTGCACATTTAAAAATTGGTTATTACGCGCAACATCAATTAGAACAATTGGATTGTAAATTAAGTCCAGTCGAAACCATCCAAATACTTTCCCCAGAGGTTCGTGAGCAAGCCATACGTGACTTTTTGGGTGGCTTTAATTTTATAGGTGATATGGCAGTACAACCCATTCATCACTTTTCTGGTGGAGAGAAAGCACGACTTGCGTTAGCAAAACTCGTATGGTTAAAACCTAATTTACTTTTGCTGGATGAACCCACTAACCATTTGGATCTTGGCATGCGCTCAGCAATTGAACTCGCATTACAAAGTTATGAAGGAGCATTAATTTTGATCTCTCATGATCGCCATATGTTAAAAACCAGTGTAGATAGTTATTATTTGGTTTATCAGCAAAAAGTCGAAGCTTTTGATGGTGATTTGGATGATTATTATTCTTGGTTGCAAAGCAAAGATACCCTCAAAGAAAACATTTCTTTTTCTACGGCGAATGACTATAAAGAAAAAAAAGCGTTACAAAATCGACTTAAAAAATTAGAGCAATTGATCGAACACTATCACGATGAAATCGCCCAACTAGATACTCAACTTAGTGATGCAAGCCTTTATGAGGACAGTAAGCAACAAAAGAAATTAAACCAGCTCTTAGAAAAGCGCTCGCTCACTCATTCCTCTTTAAATCAAATAGAAGAAGAATGGTTAGAGATCGGCAGTAGTTTAGAAGATTTGAATCTTCGTTGAAGATATAGTCAATGATGTATCATCCATACATGATGCGTCAGTATTACAACTTATCTGAACGTAATCGTTCTAACATTGCTTTGGCTGCTAACTGCTCTGCTTTTCGTCGATTGGAACCCTGGCCAAGGGTTTTTTGTTTCATTCCATGAACAGCACAAGTAATATAAAAAATTTGATTGTGCTCATCACCTTCTATTTGAGTCAATATGTATTCTGGAAGAGGAATTTTTTCTGCCTGCAAATATTCCTGTAATTGCGTTTTTGCATCTTTTAAGCAGTCATTTAAATTAGGACTTTCAAGTCGAAGTCGATATAATTTTAGAATCACTTCTTTTGCACAATCTATTCCACCATCCAGAAAAACAGCAGCGAAAATAGCTTCTAGCGCATCGGAAAGAATCGAAGCTCGACGAAATCCCCCGCTTTTTAATTCTCCTTGGCCTAAAAAAAGAAAATCACCCAGCTCAATTTCTTTAGCTAACTCGACCAACATCTCGCCTCGCACAAGAAATGAACGTAAACGACTTAATTGGCCCTCACTTTGCAAAGGGAATCGATGAAACAATTCATTTGCAATGACAAAGCTTAAGATAGAATCACCGAGAAACTCAAAACGCTCATAATTTTCACTACCCACACTACAATGAGTCAATGCTTGTTTGAGATATGCACTATTTTTAAAGTGATAGCCTAATCGTCTGCATAATCGTTCTAAATCAATTTTCACTACCTGCTACTACCTCTTCAGTATGATTAAAATCAAATAATAAACGTACATTATATATTAAAGGCTTTATCACTTGATATTTTAATTGGACCATAAACTTATTAGCTCCAATAGGTTCAATAGTTAATTGATTTTCATTTAAACTTGCTATTCCATTAATATCAAGACGTTTGTCCAAAACACTTTTCAACTCATTAATATCGTGCATTGAATCGCCTGTCAAATTAGATGCAGGTATAGAATTTAATTCATCAATCGACTTAATTATAGAGTAATACTGCCAATAAACAGGTACAACGCGCATGATCACTGTTGCTGCTATAACGAGTGCTACTATAGTCAGCAATGTTCCTATGAAAGTCATTCCCTGCTGCTTATGCATGCGCAATTCCTTGTTATTATCAAGCAAAAAACTAAATTCTTGGGGTACTTTTAAAAAACCTTGTCTTTACCCATTACTTAACATGAGCTTCGGATAAAGAATCTTTTTAGCTTCAGTCTTTACTTTGAACCATTCAGACTGAGGAAGCGCATAGCGCTATCTCGAAGTCTTAGCACAGAACTTGAAAATTCGTGCTGAGACTTCGAGACGGCATAAATGCCTCCTCAGTCCGAACGGCTCAAAGTAAAACCATGTTCGCTTATACGAAACTCACGTTATTTAAGGAATTAATTTTCCAATTTTTGACCACCGTACATTATCTGTTTTGCCATTCCAACTCATCCAGACCAAAAATGCTTTTCCTCTTAAATAAGGTTCAGGTACAAACCCCCAAAATCTACTATCTGCGCTATCATCTCGATTATCTCCCATCATAAAATAATTGCCTTCGGGAACGACAATATCAAAATCTACGGCAGGAACATCTGTTCTAACAAAAATATCATGCACTGTTCCATTCAAATTTTCTTGATATTTGGATACCGCTTTTCCAGAACTTTCATCAATTGTGTACTCAATAAAAGTCTGTTTTGCTTCTTTTCCATTTACGGTTAATACCTTATTGTGATAACTGATCTTATCACCAGGAATACCAATCACTCTTTTGATGTAATCATAAGAAGGATCAGGAGGCCAGCGAAATACAGCAATATCGCCAATTTTAGGATCGGATATAGAGATAACTTTCTTTTCCCACACAGGAAGTCTCAACCCGTAAATAAACTTATTCACTGCCACAAAATCACCAACCAACAAAGTAGGTTCAAGCGATCCAGAGGGTATACGAAACGGTTCAATAAGAAAGGAACGCAATATCAAAACAATAAAAAAAACAGGAAAAAATGAACGTGAATACTCAATAATCTTAGTAGGTTTTTGATCCTCTCCACGTTTTTTTGCCCAAAATAGAATATCAAGTAGATAGATAAACCCGCTGACAAAAGATAAGACAACTAATATTAAAGCAAAATTCATAACTTTAGATCCTAAATAGTACACCTATTTCTTTTTATCTGTTTGAAAAACAGCCATAAATGCTTCTTGGGGTATTTCCACATGCCCTACTTGTTTCATTCGCTTTTTACCCGCTTTTTGCTTTTCCAATAATTTTCGTTTACGTGTCACATCACCACCATAGCATTTTGCAGTAACATTCTTACGTAAAGCTTTAACTGTTTGTCGCGCAATAATATGGCTTCCTAATGCCGCTTGAATTGCTACATCAAACATTTGTCGTGGAATCAAATCACGCATCTTCTCTGCAATCAATTTACCTCGGCTATGTGCCGAGGAACGATGAACAATGACAGAAAGAGCATCAACACGTTCACTATTGATCAAAATATCCATTTTTACTAAATCCGCTTCCTGAAAGCGTAGAAAATTATAATCTAATGAAGCATAACCACGACTTACTGATTTTAAACGATCAAAAAAATCTGAAACCACTTCACTCATAGGAATATCATACGTTACAGAAACCTGTCGACCACTATAAGTCATATTCACTTGCACGCCACGTCTCTCGATACACAGAGTGATAATAGAACCAAGATAGTCTTGAGGTACTAATATATTAGCTCTGACTATAGGCTCATACATTTCTTTAATCTGTGGAATTGGTGGAAGAAGGGAGGGATTATCAATAAGTAAGATTTCCCCTTTTTGAGTTACTATTTGATAGACTACCGTAGGCGCTGTAGAAATTAAATCTAAATTATATTCTCTTTCCAGACGTTCTTGGACAATTTCCATATGCAGCATTCCTAAGAAACCACAACGGAAACCAAAACCTAACGCTTCTGATGATTCAGGCTCGTAAAATAATGAAGCGTCATTTAAACTTAATTTAGCTAATGCTTCCCGAAAAGCTTCAAAATCATCAGCACTAATAGGAAATAAACCCGCATAAACTTGAGGTTTAACCCGTTGAAATCCAGGCAGCTCTTTATCTGCAGGATTTTTTTCTAAAGTCAGTGTATCACCAACTGGAGCTCCTTGAATCTCTTTAATTCCAGCAACAACATAGCCTACTTCCCCTGCATTGAGCGCATCGAGTTTAGTGCGCTTTGGGGTAAATATACCTACTTGATCAACCTCATAAGATCGACCAGTAGACATCACTCGCATCTTGTCACCTTTGCGTATTGAGCCATTAACGATACGTACTAAAGAAACCACACCAAGGTAACTATCAAACCATGAGTCAATAATTAATGCTTGTAAAGGTTCATTAATATCCCCTTCTGGTGGGGGAATATGTTTGACTAATGCCTCAAGAACATCCTCAACCCCCAAACCAACTTTGGCGCTTACTCTTATTGCATCGTGTGCGTCTACGCCAATAATATCTTCAATTTCAGAAATCACGCGCTCTGGTTCTGCTTGAGGTAAATCAATTTTATTGAGCACTGGCAATACAGACAATGATTGATCAATTGCAGTGTAACATACTGCAACAGTCTGTGCTTCCACGCCCTGAGCAGCATCGACAACCAAAATAGCACCTTCACAAGCAGCAAGTGAACGAGACACCTCATAGCTAAAATCCACATGTCCTGGTGTATCGATAAAATTTAATAAATAAGTTTTACCATCTTTTGCCAGGTAATTTAAGGAAACACATTGAGCCTTAATTGTGATTCCTCGCTCTCGCTCAATGTCCATAGAATCGAGAACTTGTGCACTCATTTCACGCTCAGTTAAACCGCCACAAATTTGAATAAATCTATCAGCCAAGGTTGATTTACCATGATCGATATGGGCAATAATTGAAAAATTACGAATTCGCTTTAAATCACTCAACTGTCATAACCTTTTTGCAAATAGTGCATTTTAGCTTAAATATGCTCGGCCTGAAAGTATTTGCTAATGCATCATATTTTTAATAAAATTTGTCTCTACGTTTTAATATATATATATAGAGTATGCTATGAGACGAGCACATCGTTTGGGGTTTGTTGCACTAATACTGTTCTTTTTCTCCTTTTCAACTTATTCAGATACTGCGTTTACGCAAAGAAAAGATGTCCAACTTTTTATTAAAAGCATGGTGAAACAATATCATTTTAGCGCCAAAGAACTTACTGCGACAATGAATCAGGTAGTCATTCAGCCTCAAATCATTGAGTCTATGGAAAAGCCTTATGAAAAGAAAAACTGGGATGTGTATCGAGACCTATTCTTAACTCCAG
This sequence comes from Legionella cincinnatiensis, assembly GCF_900452415.1. NCBI lineage: Bacteria > Pseudomonadati > Pseudomonadota > Gammaproteobacteria > Legionellales > Legionellaceae > Legionella > Legionella cincinnatiensis. The sequence continues at coordinate 2,514,551 of NZ_UGNX01000001.1, forward strand.
CCCGTTTAAATAGTGGGCTAAATTATTGGGTAGCGAATAGAAAATCTTTAGAAAAAGCACAAAAAAAATACGGTGTTCCCCCAGAGATTATTGTAGCAATTTTAGGCGTAGAAACTTTATATGGCGAGAAACAAGGTGAATACCGAGTTCTTGATGCCTTAGCAACGCTGGCATTCAACTATCCTAAACGCTCGCCCTATTTCACCAAAGAATTAAAAGAATACTTACTTCTTTGTCGTGAGCATGGGGTTCCTGCAACACGATATAAGGGCTCTTATGCTGGAGCCATAGGTCAACCTCAATTTATGCCAAGCAGCTATCGTAATTTTGCTGTTGATTTTAACAATACTGGTAAACGTGACCTAATCACTAATAACGATGATGCTATAGGAAGTATTGCAAATTATTTCTATCATCATGGTTGGAAGTCAAATGATGGAGTTGCACAACATGCTGTATTAAGAGGAAACCAATATAAACATATTCATGTGAATCCTAAAACAGCAAATTACTCCTATTCACAATTAATAGCCAATGGAGTAAGACCTATAACAGCAGCGCATAATCATCCTTCACGCGCAGGTTTGATTGAACTTACTACTGCCCAAGGAAATGAATATTGGATAGCTTATCCAAATTTCTTTGTCATTACTCGTTACAATTCAAGTCCTCAATATGCGCTTGTAGTTTATTTATTAGCCCAACAATTAAAACAGCAATGGACAACAATGAACCTCAAAAAACATAGAGCTTATACTTAGGAATGGATACTCTTTTTCTATTCACCAAACATTTGGATGAAAACGGATGTTTTTGTCTAAAAATTGATGCAGATGGAACATTAATCGTTCCACCTGCAAAACGTGATTTCACTGAAATCAAAACCTTGCAAAATGATTGTAAAACTTTAGTCATTGAAACAAGCGAACAAGCCAGCCTTCTCAATCTTGAATTGTCATGGCTTCCTGAACGAAAAGCCAGAGCAGCAATCCCTTATGCGCTAGAAGACAAATTAGCACAATCAGTCGATGAGTTGCATTTTGCATTTGATAGAGCAAGATATCAAAATAACCAATACTTAATTACCGTAGTAAGCAAGCAAAGAATTCGCTACCTGATGCAATTGTTTCAGGAGCACGACATCGAATTTGTTGGAATTACATTGGACTGGTTTGCTTTAGAACCCAAAGAACTCTGCTTTAATGAAGCAACCCTACTTATTAATACCGACGAATTTAAAGGCGCTCTTAAAGAAGAACTGATTGATATCTATCTTAAAAATCATCCGGATCAACAGCCTCTACTTTTTACAGATAGCCTCTCAGCTTACCCCAGCCTTCTCCAAAAACAGGAATGCTCATCATCTGTCTGGATTGCACAAAGAATATTAAAAACTAAATTAATGAATCTCTGTCAAGGCGAAATGCAACATGGAGATAAAGCAAATTTACTGAAAAAGAGATATTTACTTACTGCTGCATTTTTTTGCCTTTGGTTAATATCGCTTTTATCAGTGAATGCTATTCAGTTACATTCATTAAATAAACAAATCCAAAAAATTGATGATCAGATCGCTGTGATCTATCATGAATTTTTTCCTGATGCGAAACAGATTATTAGTCCTAAATTTCGTATTACACAACTTTTAAAAAACAATAATGAAGAAGATCAAAATCGTTTTTGGTTTTTGCTCAATCAATTTGCTAAAGTAATGAAAAATGATCGAATTACTCTAGAGCAATTACGGTTTCAAAATAAAACTCTCTCTGTGACTCTAATAAGTACTGACTTTGCCAGTCTGGAAGAATTAGAGAATGAGTTAAAAAAACTTCAATTAAAACTAAAGCAAACCCAAGCATCTACCCATGAACAGCAAGTTGTTGCAACTTTGGAGTTAACATGAAATCTTATTTGAGTACACTCAATGAAAGAGAAAAATGGATGCTTATTGGAACGGGACTGTGTCTTCTTCTCTACATATATTATCTTTTCTTATATACCCCATTAAATAATAGCGTAACCCAAAAATCGGCACAATTAGTTGATAAAATGAACACGCTACAGTGGATGAAAAAGATAAAGCGACAAGGTCGTACAACACAAACGAAACAAATAGTGAATAATAGTCAATTATTAACTGCATTAGCAACCCAACTTAAAAATGATCCTACTTTGAAGTTTCCTTATCAGTTGCAACAAACTGGTTCTGGTGATATTCAACTCACTTTTGATGCGGTTGCATTTAACTTATTTATTGCTTGGCTGGAAAAAATTAATCAAGGATATGCCATCACAGTGAAACAATTTGAAGCAGATCGCACAAAAACACCAGGCGTAACTCGTTTAATGATCCTCATTAGTTCTACAGCAAAAACAACATAAAAAGCTAGACTGAAAAAAACCACTTTTTTTAAAGGTCTTCTGGGTGTGGCGCATGAGCCAACAGAGCAATTAAAGATACTGAAAAAATAATCCTCGCGATCAATAAAGATGTAGGATTTGTTGCTTTATATGCAATACAACCAGAAACGAGACATATAATTAGAAAAGCATAAGTATGAGAGAACATTTTTTTCCCTTATTGCACCTATTTTAATCTAAGTATAACTATTGTTGTACACTACTCCAATTAATCACTGAAGCCCTATTTTTAATTTCAGGTGGTAATGCATTAAGTGCTTTTTGAGCCTCTTCAGCACTCGTGTATGTACCATATACTCCTTTATAATGAGTTTTACCATCGCGATCATATTTTACTTGAGCCATACGATCATTTTTTGGGGCTTTATAGAGGACTTGCGCTACTTGAGATGCCTTATCTCCTTCAGCCAGTTCAATCGTATAACCTTGAGGACTCTGGCTATTTACCCAAGTTTGATCTCTATCCTTAAATGATACCGGAGAATGAAGTTCTCCTACATGATATGAATCAGGAACCACAACTTCTTGTTTTTGCCTATAGCTATAATCATAATTCATCGTATTGTAATTATTTAATGTATATGGTTGGGCAGGATCATAAACATAGGTAGGATAATTTGGATATTCATTATTCTCCATCATTGAACAAGAAGACATACTAACAGCACAAATCCCTATAAGCGCTAACTTAAATGTATCATTCATGATCATTCCCCTAATTTATAATTCTTTTTATTATTTGTTACGCCTTGAACTCACAACAGTGTCAACTTAAGAAAAGCTGGTTCCTATTCTTCTGTAGCCCGGATTAGGCAAAGCCATAATCCGGGAAGTATGATACAAAATTCCCGGATTACGACTGCGTCTAATCCGGGCTACCCGTACTTAAATGGACACTATTACCCAAACTCAAAGCATGTATTCAACCTATTAGTATTTACAATTCCTCTTGATTACTATATCTACGTATTTAGAAAAAACTTTAGGTTTTTGTGTTGTTAAAGAACAAATTATGTCTTACAGTAATTGTTTTTATTAGGGCAATCACTTATGTGGACACACAGACGTTCAGGACAAACCAATCAAAGAGGCTCTCAAGATCATCGAGATCCCTACGAGCGAGATCGAACACGTGTCATCCATTGTCCGGCGTTTAGAAGATTACAAAGAAAAACACAGATTTTAGGAACTGATGAAGGGGATTTCCATCGTACTCGTCTCACACACTCCTTAGAAGTAGATTCAATAGGCCGTAGTATTGTCCATAATCTTTTGATAACTCAAGAAAAGCATTCAATGCTTTCTGGTTTATTACCCAATGATGATCTTATTTCTGTTATATGTTTACTTCATGATATTGGCCATCCACCTTTTGGTCATGGAGGTGAAGTAGCGCTGAACTATATGATGCGCAATTATGGTGGTTTTGAAGCAAATGGACAAACGCTAAGGCTACTTACTAAAGTAGAAAGCAGTTATGGAACTTATGGCATTGATTTAACCCGACGTACACTTCTTGGTATTCTCAAATATCCAGTAAAACGATCTTCTGTAGTTGCACCTCAGCAACCCCCAGTCCATGATTCCATTCATAAAACAATCAAAATTAACGACTGGTTGCCTCCTAAAGCTTATTTTGATTGCGAACAGCCCGAGATTGATTGGTTACTTTCCCCTTTTTCCAATAATGATAAAAAATTATTTCAATCGCTTACACACCTCCCCCAAGGAACAAAGGCAGGTAAATCCGCTTATCATAGCTTTGATTGTTCCATCATGGATATCGCTGACGATATAGCTTATGGGGTTCATGATCTCGAAGATGCCATTCATTTAAGATTAATAAACCCTGCCCATTTAGATACCCAAGAGTTCAGGCTACTTTTAGCGAATACTTCATTAAATCATCGAAAAACTCATCTCATTGATTCTTTATTTTCGTCAGATTTATATTCAAGAAAACAAACTATTGGTGAAATGGTTAACTATTTCATCACTTCTACTCAGATCATTATCACCAACGAAAATTTTGAAAATAATTTACTTAAATATAATCTTGCATTAATTCCGGAGGCAGATGCACTGCTCCATTATTTAAAACAATGCATCTACACCAATGTTATTGATTCTCAAGAAGCACGTACTTTTGAGTATGGCGGCCAAACAGTGGTACTTAGATTATTTGATGCCATCAGCTCAAATCCTGGCAGTTTATTAGATAATAAAAATAGAATATTGTTTAAAGAGGCTGAGGATGAAATTACTGCATATCGAATTGTTTGTGATTATATCGCTAATATGACTGATGAATATGCCTATAGAATGCATGAGCGATTGTTTGGGTTTAATACAAGGACAATTTTTGAGAGGCTTTAATTCCCTGCATGCCTGATTCGTTAAGTTAACATCATTGCGGAAACGCTTAGCTCAAATGAAAACCTTACTAAGTGGCTTTCATCAAAAGATGAAACTCATTCAACATTGCACTTATGGTTTTAGAAATTTTGAAAACTCCAGATTAAGGGTTAAAGTTTTGTGTTCTTGATTAATGCCCGTACATGGGAAAGAACCGTGATATATAGCACGCGTAGCCTGGTTGCTTGCAACCAGGATTTCACCTGATTGTCGATCCTTTAATGCCAGCATAAAAAATACGTACCGCTCCAAGTTTTGTCTCCTCTGTAATTGACCCTGAGGTTTTTGCTCTTCTTTGTGAACTTGCACCACATAAAATAGCCTCTTTATTATTACAAAAGCCTGATAATCTTTGCCGCCTCGATAAATCCTGGTTGCAAGCAACCAGGCTACGTCTATGGACTCATCCGTTTTTGCAAGTAATTAGCTGTGAAAAGTGAAGTATTTGCATCCGTATATCCGACCATCCAAAGAGCGACTTATTTTATTCACTCGGGCCCTGATGATATTCGCACTCTGCCTCCTTTATCGCTTGCACGGACAATAATGCCCACCGTAGCCCACAGGTATTTACAGAGTAGATTTTACCCTTTTCACATCAGCTGTTATTTGCAAAACTCAGGTTCGTATTTTATCGTTTTAATTGGAACAGTTGGCCTATTATCTTGTTGTGCTGCTATGACTATTGCTCGTGCATCATTCTTATCATTTTTATTTCCTCATAACCCTAGGACATGAATTTTCGAGACCAGTAATTTGAACTACTACAAGCGTCCATCACTATTTTGCAAGAAGGTAAATTTGCAATTAACGTAGGCAATTCTGAGCGCTTTACTTTTTTGCCTAGTATCTTTTTTCCATGCTCATTTACTCCATGCAATTGAAATACTTCTTTTGCCAAATCCATGCCTAATAACGTAATATTCTTCATTGGAATCTCCTTCCGATAAGGTTGGGTGGACCTTACCCTTTTGGCTCTTATAGTTGCCGGGTAACAGGGAGGATGAGTCCATATCATTGCTTGCTGCATATCGAATTGTTTGTGATTATATCGCTAATATGACTGATGAATATACCTATAGAATGCATGAGCGATTGTTTGGGTTTAATACAAGGACAATTTTTGAGAGGCTTTAATTCCCTGCATGCCTGATTCGTTAAGTTAACATCATTGCGGAAACGCTTAGCTCAAATGAAAACCTTACTAAGTGGCTTTCATCAAAAGATGAAACTCATTCAACATTGCGCTTATGGTTTTAGAAATTTTGAAAACTCCAGATTAAGGGTTAAAGTTTTGTATTCTTGATTAATGCCCGTACATGGGAAAGAACCGCGATATATAGCACGCGTAGCCTGGTTGCTTGCAACCAGGATTTCACCTGATGTTCGATCCTTTAATGCCAGCATAAAAAAATACGTACCGTCCCAAGTTTTGTCTCATCTGTAATTGACCCTGAGGTTTTTGCTTTTCCTTGTGAACTTGCACCACATAAAATAGCCTCTTTAATATCTATTGCAAAAGCCTGATAATCTTTGCCGCCTTTGATAAATCCTGGTTGCAAGCAACCAGGCTACGCCAAAACACCGCACTGCAAAGCAGTGTATGCGTTTAATACCTCTCTTTCTTAAACTCGTTGCCAGTCTGAAAGAAAGTCCTTTTGAATCACTAAAGACTCTAGGTAAAACATTATATCAATGGCGAGAAGAAGTGGTTAGAATGTGGCGGTTTACTAAAAACAACGGCATTACGGAAGGCTTCCATCGCAAGATGAAACTGATTCAGCGGCGTGCTTATGGGTTTAGAAACTTTGAAAATTACAGGTTAAGGGTTAAAGTTTTGTGTTCTTGATTAATGCCCCCGAATTTGGGGAAGACCCAACACAAGCAAGGTCAATTTATATTTAACGGTATAAACTAAACGATGGCGTCCCCAAGGGGGTTCGAACCCCTGTTCTCGCCGTGAAAGGGCGATGTCCTAGGCCTCTAGACGATGGGGACCTGGAACTAAATGTACTACTAATACTACTATCAACACAAAAATGGCGTCCCCAAGGGGGTTCGAACCCCTGTTCTCGCCGTGAAAGGGCGATGTCCTAGGCCTCTAGACGATGGGGACCTGGAACATTTTTTACCCATCAACATCTAAGATGTTGATGGTGGAGCTAGGCGGGATCGAACCGCCGACCTCTTGCATGCCATGCAAGCGCTCTCCCAGCTGAGCTATAACCCCAAAATTAGGTTCGCAGTTTAATGAGCTCCCTCAGCTCTGTCAAGTAAATTTTACATTTTTCCAAAAGAAGATACTTTTAATTCCCAAAATTAGGTCACATCCCTAATACTTTACATGATTAAATTAAAATACATGAATTGTCATAACCCTAGATTATACGATCCACTTCGTAAGCTTAGAAAAAAGAAATAGCTTCTATTCTATTGCTTGATTATATAAATCCTATTAGAAACCTAAAGTGCTTATGCATATATCTAAGTTTGATTAAACCATTCAGTCTAACCCTTAGTTCTTGCACTAATAATCTCAATTCTTTGCTGAATAGCTTTCTAGAGTGCAATAGCACCATCATTCTTCAGACTCAAGTCTTCCTTATGCACCACTACTCACCCCTGACTGTATATTTTTATTTCATTTAGATTGATATGCTATCATATAATATATATGTATTTCAAATGGTGTAATATATGAACAGCGATCTCATTATTGATATTGAAGAATATAATTCTCAATATAAAAACGCAGGTTCATTAGCTGAAAAACTTGAAGTTATTGTTGCTTTCAAGTCATACATCGCTAGCTTTAATGATGGATTTTTTGGTCCAGAAGTCGACGAAAATGATGAAAATGAAGTTATTCAGAAACTAGAGATTATTGAAAAAGACTTAAATGAATATTGTCTCAAGGAAGGTATCAGCGGAACAAACATTAATGACATGTGTGAAAAAAGACAACAAGTAAGTAATTTAATTGCAGAAGTCGAGATCTTAAACAATCGAGAAAAAAAAGTAGAAGAAAAAAAGGCCCAGAACACCCTAACTCAAACAATCGCTAATGCTTATCATATTTATGATACTTGCCAAAAAGCATTGCTAGAAAAGGACTATGTATTGCCCAGTGAAAAAGAAGAATTACAAAAGACAGCAGAAAAGTATATGAATATAATGAAAACTCTTTGTAATAGAACAAATAATACACTGACATTGATAGCAGCTAAAAGAGTTTACCAAGCAATTAATAATGAAGATGAGTTACCAAAAAAATTAAAGCTGGATGGAGATAAATATAATCTGGTACCTAACGAAAGTATTAAGTTAAATAAGATTCCTGCAGAGAATAATGCTACTAGTACAGCAAAATATAGATGGAGGAGGACAGCAAAACTTGCTTTAGCCAAGGAGCGAGGACAATTATTGGAAGTGAACGAGGTGTCTAAACAACAAGACATCAGTGGACAAACAAAAATGCTCGAGCCTAAAGAGCGTGATCCACATCGTGCACTCATTCGAGATGGAAAGATTGTAAGATATGATAGAGAGTTAACCACAACAACTCCTGTTGATACAGCAGATATGTTGTCTCATGGTAAAGGAGGATATTGCGCTTTTACGATTAACGCGGATGGAGACATGTATCTTTTTAATCATAAAGATAAAACGGATAAAGTGGCTCATTCAACCATGACTGAAGGTGGATTAGTATTAGGCGCAGGTGAAATGCAAATTAAAAACGGTCAAATCGAAGTGATTACTTGTTATAGTGGCCATTACCGACCGGGAGTTAAAAACATATATGAAACTTTAAAATATTTGGCAGAAAAAAATGTGGATATTTCTCAGATCAAAGTTTCTTTTTTAGATGAACCTAAAGAATTAAATACTCTTACGAAAGAAACTATTAATTTACCAGAAAGAGTTGTACATAGTTCCGGAGAGCTTCGTCATATTGAAGAGGTTCTTTCAGATATTTCTCACGAAGATCGGCAAACCCACTTAGGCTTACGCTATATTTATAATGCCCAAGATATAGTCAACCATATGAATTTGCTTTCAAAACAACAGACAATTAAGGAAAACTTATCCGAAATTAAAAATATAGAGGATCCGAATAAAACTACTGAGCAAATAAAATTTTCAAATAATTGATGATCCTATCAATGTAAATAATGCTGCTTTTATAGCTCGGTTGAGTGCAAGAAAATACTCAGCCCCCCTAAAAACCCATTTTTATTATCGCTATCAAATGATTTAAAAAAGATTTTTATGAATATTTAATCTACATGACACGCTTTGTACATTCTTTTTTTTTCATTATAATGAAATCAATTTTAATGAAAAAAGAACAGATACTTTTCTTTTTTGCCAGATAATCTGCTGAACAAAGTTGAAAATAGTTCTGTATATTTTTCTAAATTCTACAGGAGTTTCGTTGTGGCTCAATCTTCAAAAAATAAATATCTTCAATCCCTACTCGAAAACTTGATTTCTTCATATGAAACTGAGGTCAATTATAATCCCTTAGAAATTGAACTGGATCCAGAACAGGTCTCTTCTCAGGACCTTGATATTTTATTAGATTTTATTAACGAACCACGCAAACGTCTTTTTATTTTTAAAATCCCTGGTAATGAACAAACTTCAAATCAACTCGCCCTTAATGCACGTCGAACAGTATTAAATAAAACAGCAGAAACAATACTCCAAAATACCTTGAGTGGGCCTAAAATTTATCCTTTAAAAAAAGCTTTGGCTACAAACTCTCAATCTGTTCGAGCTCGTATCCAAATTCAAAAAAACTTTATATTACCTAAAGCTCCTAGCATTCAAAAAGATATTCGGCAAGAACATATGGAACATATAGTAACAGAAGATCCTGTGCTAATTTCTGTTGAATTGCCTGAGTTTCCTGCACTTACCCGGCAGCTTAAAGCTCTAGGTATTAAGCACTTCCAAAAAACCGCTGCATTAAAAATTAAAGAATTTTCTTATGCATTTAAGGATGGAATTATTCCCAATAATCTACCCAAAGGATTTTATATTAATAAAGACAAACAAGCGCTTTGTTATACTGATACCCCAAGAAGACTTCCCTCTCCATTAGCTCCTACACTTAAAAATCAAACCCCACTAATTTTACCCACTACAGAACTAATAACTAATTTATTACCGAATATTTCTCAAAGCACCATAGCGTTACTAATAAACACCTCTTACTCAACAGCACAAAAAAATGCTTTAATCAGTTTATTTCCTAAATATGAAGATGAACTCAAAGCACTACTGCAAATTACTAAACCCAATAGCCAATCTATTATTTCACAAAAACAAATCCAGTCTATAGTTCCATTTTTGTGCAAACAATTTATACTTGGTGGTGAAGCACATACTCTTTTATTAGTAAGGCTACTTAATACATGCTTAAATAAAAAAATTAATCTTACGTTTCTTGAGAATCCAGAAGTACAAAATTCACTTTTGACTACCCGGGGTATTAAAAATCTTCAAAAACTAGTCCATCTCCCCGCAGAACAAAAAGAATGGTGGAATAGTTTAGTCACTGCTCATCTGAACTATGATAAAAATAGTTTTGACTTTAACACTTTTTTTGAGGCTTATACTCAAGTATTTCTACCGAGAATCGCAGAAAAAAATTTGACTCTCCCGAATCCATGCCCCATTGAACATAAGGGCCATCTTCTTATTACATTAAACCGGGTATTAGATGTTATAGAGCATGCAGAAAACCCACAAGAACAGTGTCTTTCTTTAACGCAACTTAATTGGGGGCCAACAGGCGTACACCATGCGATGACGCAAAAATATCCCCCTCAACAATTGAAGCAAGTCGCTTCTTGCATGAAAATCGAAAATCCTGAAGATACAATTACTGATCCAGAGATCATTTACCAACAAATCGAAAATGAACATTGTGAACTCACACCATGGTTATTTCGATATATGGGACAACATTGGAAAAAAGAACTCAGACTGTCCGATATTCAAACTCAACTGCATGACATTGAAAAACTTAGCTCCTGGACACCGCTACAAAGAAAACAATTAATTTTTATCTTAACCTGCACTTTTGCCGATAAAGTGGCTCTTAACAGCGAACAATGGAAACAAAATCTAACAAATTGTATTCACTCATTACAACAATTACATCAAAATCAGCGAAGCGATTTATTACAGGCTTTTACACGCTGCTTTAAATTTAAACCCATCCCTTCTTTGGCACAAATAGATTTTTTATTAAAACAATGCATTGACATTAAAGATGCATTTCCCAATAAAAATTTTAAAAATGATCTGATTGAACCACTTCTCTCTTGCTTAGAGAATGAAGGATTTGATGTATTTAACATACTACAAGAACGCATTCAAAAAACTGCACCATCTCCAGAAGACAATCTACACTCACTTTCCGTCATAAATTCTTTCACGACAATAATACAAGAGAGCCGCCAAATTTTGTCCTCTGATCTCATCAAATTATTAGCAAAACTCAATGAGCCCGCTTTAACTCAGCCAAACATTAATAAATTATTATTAGCCTTACAAAATTTAAACACTCAAAAAGGTGATGCTTTTAAAGAAATCGTTTTGAGCGCTTTAAGTCAAATTAATATCTCTAAATCACAATCATTGCCCAAAATTGAGCAAATTCAAACACTACTTGAAATGCTGGCAAACTCACCAGATTCCATTCCAACTGAAAATAAAACAGTCGAGAAACAAGAAGCTTGGATAAAAGAATACATCATGGAAAAAAATCTTTTACCAGGTTGCGTGATAGGCAATGGCGATATTTCTAAGCTTGATGATCTGATTGTCGATGCATTAGTTGATGCCATAAAAAAGCGAAGCGCTGCATTTAAAATCGATACCCTAAAAGCGGTGTTACAAAAAAATCTACAAAGCTTTATCGTACCACAACAATTAAGAGAACAACTGAATCAAGAATTAATACCACTTTTTGATGCAGTAAATGATCTGGTTACTTTATTACAAAGCCCAAACCCCAAGTTTCCAGATGTGATTGACAAATTACGTTTTTTTGAAGAGAAAAAACCTATATTACTTAATGGCATGTATGGAGTAGGTATTCTTGGAAAAACAAAAGGGGAATATATTTTAAGCTTCTTGCTTACGGGAAAAAGAAGTGTGAATGACAATACTACAGGCTCAGCATTTGCAACTATTTTAAGTCAGTTGCATGGATTATTTATTTCTGAAATGAATGCCTTCTTTAGTAATCCCCAAAATAAACTTATGGTGAAAGACTTAGATATAAATACAAGTCTTTCTTGGATGGCTGCATTTAATGATACCCATTCTTTAACCTTTTTTTTCAAAGAAGAACTCATTCAGAAGAAAGTCTTACCCGCATTAAAGAAAACACTTCAACAACTCAATACCCAAGATCCCGAGTTTGAAAGAAGTATTCTTAAGGAAGCAACCTTGCTGGTTGAAAATGCACCTTCTGATCAATCCTTACACGATTATAAAAACAAAATTGAATCCATCGCCAATTATCTCAATTTACTTATTGATATTCATGAACGGTTACCTGAACAATTTAATAAAATCTATAAACAACTGAATTCAGGTGCTTTAGCTCGCTTAAATTATACTCAAAAACAAATTCTGATTAATAAATTAATTCAAGAAAAGATCGAAAATCTAGATCTCTATTTAAAATTAACAACACAAGCCTTGGAAGAAAATCCTGAGGCAGACAGTACAGCCATTGAACGGGGAATTCATGGTTTAGTTGAACTCTTCGAGTTAACTGATCTTGATCATGAAGCTCAAGTCATGTTCTTGAAAATGAGCATGGCTCATAATTTAAAAAGCACTAGTCCTTTTCCCTTAGCTGCATTAAATGAATTAAAAAAATCGGATCTTCCCGAACATATTAAGTCATTAATTATAAAAAAAATAATTCATATTTTAACCGAACTTTCAGGGACAACCTCTCCCGAGCTCGTCCAAAGTCTTGTCCAGCAAACTCAATTATTCTTAACTCATAATCAAGGTCAAGCAGAACTTTGTATTGCTTTATTAAACCGTTTTTCCCCAGAAAACCCCCATCAGGATCTCACTGCTTATCCTCTTATTCTTCAACAATTGACGCAAATCAATTCAGAAAATAGAGCAAAAATTGCAACAATTTTAACTGGCCTTGCCCAAAACAAAAAAGACTATACAGTCAATTTATCTGCTCTATTAGAAGTAACTAAAGGTTTAGGACGACGTTCGTCCGTAGATATTGATCAAGTTTTAAAATTGTTTGCCACTTCTCCCTACCCTAATACTCAAAGCTTAAATTCCGCATTACTTGCCCATGACTCAGAGAAACTCCGGGCCTATTGTTTAAGCTTTGATACGAATCCCTTTGCCAAAACAGGGGAACAAAGAGATTTAAGCAAACAATTTGCAACCGATAGAGTAAAAGAAGCATTAATAAGCTTGCAAGATTCACTTCATGAAATAGATTTACCTCATTCATTACAATTAAAACTTGCCAAGCAATTAACTTTTATCGAAACATTGGGCTATACCGATCCATTAAACCCTAGTGATTTTAAAACATTAAAAAAATTAACTGCAAGTTCGCGGCACGATTTAAAAGAGCGAGCAAAAACATTACTGACGCAATTACGTTCAAAATCAATTGATCCAGAGCAAGTCGAAATCACCTATTTAGAGCTTTTAGCCTATCTTAGAGAAATTTATTTTCGCACTACAGGATTATTCCCAAACACAACGCAAATGCTTATCCTTTTACTTGCTCTAAATGATCCCTCTTCCAATTTATTAATGCGTATCAAAACTGGAGAAGGAAAAAGCATCAATACCCCAATGCTCTCAGTATTACAATGGACCCAAGGTGGAACCGTTGATCAGTGTACAGCTAACCCACAACTTTTAATTCGTGATTTCGAAAATAATTGCGAACCATTTTTTAAATTTTTAGAAATTAAAACAGCACTTATTCAACGTGACAGCCTTCCAGAAGTCTATAAACAGGATGGAATCAACTGCTCTACGGTTGAAGATATGGCCTTTTTCCGCTTGTCTGCAAAAGAATCTAAAAAAGAAAACCTACTTGAAACAAACGGACCTATCCATGTTGTTCTAGATGAGTGTGATGATGCCCTCTTAGATCAAGTAACCCTTTATAAATTAGTTGCAGAAAATGAAAATTTAGATAACAACCCTGCTGAGTGGATTTATCCACTTGCTTATCAATTTATCAATCTACCGACATTTCGCAATATTGATCCAGCACAAGGCAAAATTTGGGATGAAGAAGAAGACCTGGAGCAATTTCGTTTATTTTTAAATAAGGAAATCAATGAGCAATTCAAGGGCAGTGTTGAAAAGCAAAATTATTTGATGGCATCAAGCAATACTCAATTAAAACAATGGATTCATGCCAGTTGTATTGCAGCAACACTTGTAGAAAACAAACATTTTATTATTCAACCGTTTAAAGAAAAAGATGAGTCTGGGCATGAAGCAACCAAAAAAATTATTTGTGTGCCACTAATACGCAGTACTCCTAAAGCAGGCTCTATTTTCACTGAGGCAGTACAGCAAGCGTTACAAGCTCGTTTGAAAGCTGAGCGAAAAGATCATGCTCAATATTTTGTGATTGATCCAGTTCCTTCCGTACTATCTAACCAATCAGCCCGAGGTTTAATCAAGTTTTACCAAAATACAAATGGACGCCTGCTTGGTATTTCTGCAACACCTGGAGATAAGCGAGAACTAGAAAGCCTAGCCACTGCAATTGGTACGCAAGCAATTAGTGTTGCTCCCTACGCTGGTGATAAACGCATCAATCACGAACCTGTTTTTACTTTAAATCGTGAAGAAACCATTCAAGCGATGCATAAAACCCTGGACAAGATTAAATGTTCTATTACTAAACCAACAATGGAAATCAATCCTGATACCGAGATTCAAACTTATGCAGAGCGTGAAGCATTAATTACGCAAACTAAAAGTGCTATTGAAAAATGGAGCCACACTCAAACCCAACCTATCCTGGTCATTAGTGAAGATTTTGATGAGGCACAAGCACTTGGTGCCAGCTTAAAAGCATATAAAGATCAAGGATTCAAAATTCAAATTATCACTGGAAAAGAAAGTTCTAGTGAACTAGATCGCATTATTAAGCAAGCGGGACAAGTCAATACCATTACGGTGGGTACAGCAATGCTTGCAAAAGGCATCGATATAAATACAGGAGATCACCCTAAAGGCTTATTCGTCATCCAAACCTACCCCGATACAGAAAGGATGACCACTCAAATTGCTGGACGTGCCGCTCGAAATGGCAAGCCAGGTGAATGGTTGCCTATTTACCAAGTGAAGCCACCAGAGGATTTATTAACCCAATTTTTTTATTATGTTTTTCCCTGGAGACGCCAACGCATTAATGAACGTGCTGTTGAACTATTAAGAAATAAAATCAAATCACAAGCGACTATTGATGGACTATACACTCAAGCGATTGATGAAGCACAACACATATTAATGCAACAAATTGAAGCCTGGGAAGGATTACTCCTAGAACTTTACCCAGAAGATCCTAAAATACAATTTGAATTCTATCAGTGGCGTGAAGCTCTTTTAGGGGAACTCACTCGTTCCCAAGAAACAAGTATTTCCGAGAGTACTCTTGCTACAAGCATTAACCAATTTAAAAGCTTTGCATGCAAACTTTGGGAACTTGCTCGCGAAGAAAAATGGGCAGCTAAAGCAGAAAAAGCAACACACATGACTCACGAACAAAGTCTAAGACTAAAATATTTAAAACAATTAGACTTCGCTCAAGAATTGAACGTACAAACTCAATTACTGCAACAGTCCAAACCATTTACAGATGCGACCAACGCATTAATACAGCAAAACCTTGACACAATTATTGCTGATAAAGCTGGAGCCGTGCTTGACTACACAAAACCTACTGGTCAAATGAAAACCGATTTGGAGCTTGCACAAAGCAAACAGATTCTACCTCGACTGATTGGAGAATTCTGCGCTGTTTGTCCAGAAGCAATAGAAAAATTTTTCCCAACTCACTCACAAAATTCCTCGTTTATACCTGAAATAATCACCAATGTGATTAACAAAGTAATCGAGAAAAAAAATAAAATTTTATATAACGAGGAAAAGGAAGAACTGACTGCAAGTGTTATTCAATTCTATCAAAAGAAATTGATGAAGGCCGATCGCCATAAAGTCCAAGAATTGTTATTTCAAATGAAGTCATTAATGCTCAATCACTGCCAAGAATCCCGTCAGTTTCCATTAATTGAACAATTTAAAATTCAAGGCTTGGTTCTTAATTTTTGCACTCTATATCAAAATTCAGGTTTACCCCCAGATATCCAGTTAAAAAATCTCCAAACAGATTATAACGAAGAAGTAATGAAACAACTGGCCCAACGTCTTTGTGCGGAATTTTACTGGGTAAAAGAAAAGCCAGAACCTTTTCATGCGTTATTTGAACGTACCGTAGCCAAAGAAGCAGCCTTAATTCTTTATAAGCTAGCGGAGAATGTAATGACCTCAGGCCAAGACAAAGATAAAATTCAGGCTCTCTATATGGGACTTAAGAAACAGCAAGCAATTTTAAAAGATAAGTATCTGTTTTCAATAGGCCACTCATCCCCTCGCAATGTGATTAATGATGCCTTAAATGCAATAGATTCATTAACTCATCCCCTACATTGTGATCTTGATTTTCAAAAAAACTGTCATGACAAAGTGATTTCAGACCACCACATCGCCGCATTTCGTCATCATTTGGCAAGCACATCACCGTACTTCTTCGAAACTTATGATCCCATTTGGAATCATCTAAAAGAAGCCTTACTTAATATAAGTTATCAGAGCCAGAATAACCCAAGTCATATTGTACAAGAACTCTATGAAGCCACAGAACGATTTAGTACTTATGAAGCATACAAGCCTTATTCAAATCAACTTAATGCATTGAAAAAAAAGCTTCTTAGTTCAATTAAGGAATTAAATAATACTAATGGATTACACCAAGACGCTCTAGAAAATTTATTGACCCAAAAAACAACTCAATTTGCGCACTTATTGAATGTAAATCCTGAGCAAATTCGTATTCAAAATGGTACTGATGGAATCCAATCCTATATAGAAATACAAGTGGCAGATGCTCCCTTAAAAGAAGGGTTTACAGGATATCAATCTGCCTTCTTATCCCGAATAGAAAATGAACGAAATGAACTCAAAAAGCTACAGGTAACACTTGAAGAGAATAAAGAAGCTCTTCTTAACTTATCTGATAAACGTATAATTGACGTTCTTCCTCTGCTAAAACGCGCAGAATTTGAGAAGTTATTTAGATTAAAAGCACTTGGAGCAGAAGATTGGAATAGCATAAATATTGATCGCTCAGAACTTCCTGAATTCATTCAAAAAAGGCTCACCCAGACTGATGAAATGAGGCAATGGAATTGGACCAAAAACCCAGTCGATCTCGGTCAACTAAAAATGATGTTAAATACAAATCCAGATGAATTTTTTATTGATCTCCTTGATGAACAATCAAGAATAAGTAAGAATCTTGAAAATATTCGTAGTAAAATACAAAATACTGAGGAACAAATCCGTCAACAAGAGAAAGAAATATTAGAGACAAAAAATAGAATTAAAGCAGCACAAGAGCGCCGACAACAGTCTGATTGCGGCTATGTAGAAAGCGCTTCTCTAATGAGTCAAATCCTTTATCATCAAGGAAAAATTATTTACTTTAATCAATTAATCGCAAAATACGACCAACTGATACAAGCAGCTCAAAATGAAGAAATTGAGTGTATCGAAGGATTACGAAATCATAATCAATTACTTGATGATAAAAGAATCGAGCTCATAAAAACTCACTTGCAACAAACAAAACACGAGCTTATATCCTCGCTACAAGAGAGCTGTAAACAACAAATTACTAAAATACAAAAAGAGTTACAAATTACAGATCCCACTATTGACGCCTTAGAAAATACTGAGCGCCAAAAATCACGCTATCAAACACAGCGCTTTTTCAAAACAAGTGAGATCTTAAAATATGAAGCAAGTTTATCCCATGAAGAAGAACTCATTCCTAAAAAAACATCACTACAAAACATGCTTTTTAACAAAAAAAATCGAATAAACAGAGAAAGTCATCAAGCATCTTCTTTAACTTGTAACGTATAATTAATGGAAGTTCGACCTAAAAAATAATGTAATTTTTTAGGTCGAACCATTCCAATTTTAAAACGGGATCTCGTATCAATGTCGCGCATTTTCCGGGATAACGTTCGTTTAGCGCCACAAAAGACATAAAATATTGAACTCACGCTAATTAGGATAATTCATGATATGCCACAAATACCAAATGATATTTGCAGTATCATTTTGCGTGGCTTAAACTGATCATAAGGAAATGATGTTGCCATTTTTTCCTGCGTGGCTGCTAGATCCAAAGGAATACTCCGCAACATCCACTCTAACTGACTCTCGTTGGCCAGGTGCTTACCCATTAATGAGTTGGTTTTTGATTATTTGATAAGATTCAAAGCAACGACACGAAGAGCCACCTCTTCAAAATAAAATACAGGGAGTTTTATGAAGATACTATTAGCCTTGCTTCTATTTACACTAATGAGTGCAAACTTATTTGCAGAAAAACTCATTATTGGGGCATCATCCTTCAATCCACCCATGGAAATGCGAGCGACTACAAATAATGTATTTACAGGATTTGAAATTGATCTCCTCAATGAAATTTGTCGTCGAATTAACGCTACATGTGTCTATGAACCCATGACCTTTGAAGATATTATGAAAGCTGTAGCAACAGGGAAAGTTGATTTAGGTATAGACGGCTTTTTTATTACTCAAGAACGGCTTGCCTCTTATTTATTTAGCCTACCCTATTTACAAACTAAAGCCCAATTACTTACAACGGTTGATTCTAATATTGATAGCACTAACGTCAATACAGGAAAACGTATCGGCGTTGAAGCCGGAACCGTATTCAAATCTCTTCTAGAGCAGAAGTATGATAACGTTAAAGTGATCAGTTACGATAATCAACAAAATATGTTAAGAGACTTAGCTGATGAAGACATTGATCTGATTATGTTTGATTTTATTGGCGCATCATATTGGGTACATACCAACCCAGCCAATTTTAAACTAGTTGGCAAAGCAATACCTTTCGGTATGGGTTATGGAATTATGGCTAACCTCAATCAAGGCGCACTTATCTATAGAATCAATAATGCGTTGGATGCTATGGAGAGAGATGGCACTTATTCAAGTATTTACTCCCGATATTTCTAATGGAGCTACAGGGTCTGTTGACAAAAACTTAATAGCCATGATAAAAATAATTCTGTTTCCTGGAGCAGTTAGAAAAATGTTAAAATTTTATACTTTTATTAGTTTAAGTTTAATTGCCAGTATGGGTTTTGCTAAACCTTGCTCCCATTACAGAAGTTGTCTCATATTAAAAAATCAACATCCTCAATTTGCTATGATTAAATGTAATGGGTTAAGCGCCGTTACTTCAGAGGGAAACACGGAAGGATCAACACAATTGGATTTAAGTTATGGAGATGGACTTGGAGCTCCTGAGCCGCGGGCTCTTTATTGCTCATTTATAACTGCACAAACACAACACGACTTTAATTTTTATAATCCCTACTGGGGGTCACGCATTGAATTCAATCTAATCTCAGAAAAACAACTTGATGTACGTGTTATTGATGGTTGGGGTTCCAGAGATACCAAATATAAATTTAAGTGGTAAAAATTGTCTCAAGTACACTAATGAATGCAGATACATTAGTTTAATATAAGTGGATCTTGACGGTAAAATTGAACCATTAACTGATAAACTTCTACATAATAATATCTGATAATTTCGGGCCTTTCGAAAAATAATTCGCTTAAGACAGCAAAAAACTCAGCTGGAGATGTAGCTGCATAATGGTTAATGGGAATAGAATCATTTTGTTGTATGCGATTGATAAAATCATTATATGCACCATTAAATTCAGTAGCCCACTGCGAAGCGGACATTCCTCTATGTAGTGGCGGAAATCCATTTGCCCGGCCATTTTGCATGTCTAATTTGTGTGCGAACTCATGGAGCACTACATTGCGCCCCTCAGTGCCACCATGATGCAGTACATCGTTCCAGGAAAGAACTACTGGGCCACGTTGCCATGATTCACCACTTAAATGTGAACTTCCTAGATGTTCAATACCGTATTCATCAATCACCCTATTTTGCCGTGAATAAGCTTCGGGATATATTATTATGGAAACCCAATCATCATACCAATCTAATCCCAGGTTTAAAATCAAAAGACAAGCCTGCAATGCAATACTCAATTGCATTGCCGTAGTGATTTGAAAATTATTGCCTCCTTCCAAAGACTTGTAATGAAGAAACAAAATTGCTAATTGCTTAAGCTTTATTTTTTCTTGTTCACTCAGACGCTGAAGTAGCGATAAATGCTGAAATGCATCATTCCACTCAGCCTCAGTGATAAGAGAGTGTTGAATAATTCGTTTTTGCCGCCATGCTTTTAACCATTGAAACATGACTATAGTCCTTTACTTTACAAAATCCTATTTTTTAATTGAATCAAATAATCAACCGCATTAAATGCTGATGTATAAGCTGAAAAACAAGGATTAGAACTATTTATTTTGTTAGATAAATCACCCAGATCGCAACCTGAAATAATTCCGTTACCTACAATAACATCATTTAACGCAAATTGGGTAAAACAAGTATTAATATGAGACATAATATAATTATAGTGATCTCTATTTGAATTCAAAACTAACCCTAGAGCAATATAACCATCAAATGGATTTTTTTTCTGAAATGTATTAATAACGAAAGGAATCTCATAAGTTCCCGCTTGCAATGACTCAATTTGATACTCATAAGCAGAACCTTTAACAACCTCAATGCAGTAGGAAAGTTGCTGGGCTGATAATTCCTTATGGATGCAAGATGAAATAATTAAAATTTTTGCCATGGATTAACATTTATTCTTTGTCAGTTGTATGAGGTACGTAATTGCTTGGAACGCTTCCCTCACTCTTTCGCCATTTTCAACACGTTCCTGTAATAATTTCATACTAGGAGCGGAAATAATACCATTACCAATCATTAAACCCTTCATAGCAAATTGAATAAAGCATTCTTTTACATGCTCCCAAATGAACTCGTAATGATCCGTTTTTCCTTTGAGTAATAAGCTTAAGGGAATGTAACCATCAAATGGATTATGACTATGATAATACTGAATGACAGCTGGAATTTCATAAGTTCCGGCATTTACTGTTTCAACTTGGTATTCATATTCAGATGCTTTTAACAAATTTAAGCAACTGGCTAATTGTTTTTCAGCAAGCTCTTCGTAATAATTGGACCAAACAATAAGAATTTTAGCACTAGACATATTTTTAATTAAACTTAATGAAGACTCTAAATGAAACAGAATGGTACTCGAAAACAGAGGCTGATTCAATTTAGTAACTTAAACAATCATATATTGTTCTCTGATTTATATAAACCACCAATCGAAAATCAGTGTTAAATCCTCAATAGTGCAGACTGGGCTTCTTCGAGCTTTTTAATTTTTTTTATAGAATCCGTATCACAATGAAAAAACAAATGCTCTCCATGGGTCCAAGCATAATTAATTCCTAGAGCAACAGCATAAAAAACCCCTAAACCAAGAATGGCTGCAGTAACATTAAGCAATACATCACCCCAACCACGATGATTTTTGAGTTCAATAGATGCTTTTTTTATGGCTTTTTTACAATTGCTACGAAATAACTCATAATTTTTTGCATTTTTGTTATTAAAGTAAGTTTTTGCTTCATTCTTTAAAGTATCATAAAGTTCTACAGCCGCATCTGCAGCTTTCTGATACGTTTGGGGATTGGTTTTAGTCTTTTCACGCAATGCAAATGCTTTTAACTGAACCACAGCCAACTCATCATAAAATTTTGAAACCGCATCTTGGCTTGCATGGATAAACGCAATAAAGCAAGCTTCCTTTTCATTTCTATCAATTATATCTTTCTCAACTAAAATGGTTAAAAACACATCAAAGTCTTGGGCGCTAATGTTTCTAGTAAACTTCATATGAAAATGAGTGGCTTCTCTGTCCAAAGCATCATCATGATAATATTCATGATCTGGATACTCACGATGAACAGGGTGCACCGGCGATAGCCTTTTAACAAAAGGATCTTGTGGATCAAAAGGATTATATATATGTAAGGGCCAAATAGGTTTTAGTATCGCTTGAGTGGAACCATAATAATTTGCTTGCATTATTTGTTGATACAAAGAATACCAAGGTACTGTTTTGGGCACATATAGAGTCACGGTATTATGAGCTACACTAATATGGACATTTTTACATAAATAGGTAAACGCCGGCACAATCTCTCCCAAGCATTAAAAATTATTGAGCTTATTATTCTATTCTCAATAGATGTCCTTTGATTTACTATGCCTTTAAAAAGACATTCTTATTTTCAGTCGTTACATTATCATCCATACAATCAATGGCCTGTGAACCTACAGTAGAAAGAGTACGTGTCCCCAAAGAAACTAAGGAACAAGGAATACTAAGAATCGCTAATAAAAAGCTTACTGTAGATAAAACAAGTGCATAACCTGTAACATATAAAGAAAGAGCAGCAACATCTAGAGCATTTTCACTGAATTCTGAGGCACCAAAAGCAGCAGCACCAAGCGCAAAAAGCAAACTTCCCACACAAATAGCTGGAGCAATGGCGGTAACAAACGTACCTGCTGTACCTAAAGAGGCTAATCCTAGCGGATAAACCACTGGTGCAATCACTCCACCAGCAAATTCTTTGCCATTTTGGTAGGGCTTAAAAAAGCCAGGCCTTTTGTTATAAGTTTTGATACATCGTCTTAACTCACCAGAACAACAAAAATCCTCAGGCAGATCGTTACTACTATCCAGTACATAAGATAAATCATCTAAGGCTGCTAATCCCAGCATAAATCCCTCGCCGTGAGTAATTATTGATCATAATATCCGGTAAATAAACGGAAGTCAATTATTTTAGTCACAGTTAAAATAATAAAATTTCTTTACTTTTCAAAATGTTATTATGCAACTAACACGTTACGGCACGTAGAAATAAGGAAGCGACAAGGCAGCCTCATCATCACATAAGAACAGCCTATATGAAAAAACATATTGAATAACAAATAAACATCCAGTATACTAATTGTCAAATTATTTATCAGAGTGCTTCATCAAAGATAGAATAATTAATAACACCTCACAAAATAATCAAAATCAAGCCTTATTGTTTTTTTAATAAAATAAACTGATATAAACAACACGATGCAAACTAATTATCTAAGGAATTGAACCATGCCCGCAGTAAAAATCATTGGAATGGGCCGCTATTTACCCAGAAACAAAGTTTTTTCTACTGAGTTAGATACTAAACTTAATTTGCCCATAGGAAGCGTACAAAAAAAATCCGGCCTTATTTCCCGTCATTTTGTTTCTGCAGATGAAACAACTTCTTATATGGGTGCCCAAGCAGCATTAATGGCAATGCAACAAGCAAATATCAACCTCACAGACATTGATGCCATCATTGGCGCCTGTGGTGTCGGAGAGCAACCCATTCCCTGTACCTCTGCTTTAATTCAAAAACAACTGGGACTAGAACAATCGGGTATTGCATGTTTTGATGTGAATAGCACTTGTTTAAGTTTTGTAAGCGCCTTGGATATTGCGTCTTATTTAATTGAAGGAGGTCGCTTTAAGCGCATTCTTATTGTTTCCAGTGATATTGCTTCAATCGGACTCAATTGGCAGGATATGGAAACCTGTACTATTTTTGGTGACGGTGCTGCCGCTTGTGTAGTTGAAAAAAGTGATGGAACGAGTCGAATTTTATCGTCACACCATGAAACCCACAGTATTGGTTCTACTTACTGCCAAGTTGAAGCAGGAGGTACTCGCTTACCGGCAAAAGATCCACTCAAAAAAGTGGAACAAGGCTTATTTTACATGGAGGGTAAAAGAGTATTCAAATTGGCATCAAAATTATTAGATAGCCTTATGGAGAATCTTTTTAACAAAGCCAAGGTAAGTATGAGTGATATAAATTGGTTTATTCCACATCAAGCCAGTATGCTTGCCATGCATCATATTCAAAAAAGATTGAATATTCCATCAGAAAAATTTGTTTCTATCTATCCTTATCATGGAAATCAAATAGCAGCTTCTATACCTACTGCCTTAAGTACGCTGATTGACACCAAACAATTGCAACGTGGACAATTGATTCTTTTAATGGGTACTGGCGCTGGTTTGGCTGCTGGCGGAATTATTTTGGAGTATTAAAATGCTTTGTGTGGTTACTGGTGCAACAGGATGTCTCGGAATAAATCTAACCAAACGTTTGCGAGCAGAAGGTCAAGATGTCATCGCCTTAGGGCGCAATGAACAGCTTGGTAAGATGATTAGCCAAACAGGCGCACGCTTTATTGCTGTTGATTTGCAAGACAAAGTGACTTTAAAAAAAATAGCCAAAGATGCCCAGACAATCTTTCATTGCGCAGCACTTTCCAGTCCTTGGGGGCGTTATAAGGAATTTTATAACGCAAATGTATTGGGGACACAACATGTAATTGAGGCAACTCCAGAAAATGCACGCTTGGTGCATGTTTCCTCCCCAAGTATCTATTTTAATTTTACAGAACAGCATAATATTATGGAAAATGCGCTCTTACCTAATAAACCAGCCAACTATTATGTCAAAACCAAATTAATAGCCGAATCTTTGATTGATAAAGCTTATCAACAAAAAAAGCTTAAGGTCATTACTTTGCGCCCCAGGGCTATTTTTGGTCCATATGATCGTGCGATTTTACCGCGCTTATTACAGAATGAAAAAAACGGTACTCTCCCCATTATTGGGGATGGAAATAATTTAATTGATGTTAGCTATGTCGAAAATGTAGTGGACAGCTTGCTCCTGGCAGCTCAAGCCGACGAACAATTTTGCGGCAAAAAATACAATATCACGAATGATGATCCTCAAACCTTACTGACGATTATTTCCACTCTTTTTAATGCACTGGAAAAACCGTTTACGCCCAAATTTGTCCCCTATTCCATTGCAAAAATATATGCTAGTTGTATGGAAAGAATCTATAGTCTACCGTTTGTGCTTAAAGAGCCCCTCTTAACTAAATACAGTGCAGCAGTCTTATACTTTGGGCAAACTTTAAATATTGATGCTGCTAAAAAAGACTTGGGTTATCAACCGCAAATCAGTATCACCCAAGGGATAGAACGTTTTGCTCAGTGGTATCAACCATCATGATAGAATATCAATTATTTGAAGCAGGTTTTTGCAAGCATTGTGAACGAATGACTTTAAAAAATGGACGGTTTAAACAATGCGAATACCCAGCTCTTTGCGCTTTAATCAAGCATCCTCAAAAGGGTTATATTTTATTTGACACAGGTTATAGCAACCGATTCTACAAATTAACCCAAAAATTTCCATTTTCAATCTACCGACGTTTAACACCTGTGGTGTTACAAAAATCTCTGAAACAACAATTAGAAGAAAACCAAATTCAAGCATCAGAGATAAATGCCATTGTAATTTCACATTTTCATGCGGATCATATTGGTGGCTTAAGAGATTTTCCTAACGCTCAGTTTTTCTGTCATCCTGATGCAATAAATGGGATTCGCAACAAAACAAGAATAAAAGCTTTGCTTCAAGGATTTTTACCTGACCTATTACCTAAAGACTTTTATGAACGTTTAACTCTGTTAACCAATGAGGTAGTCCTTCCATCGAGTTTATTACCCTTTACTCAAGGTTTCGATCTGTTTAACGATGGGCAATTGATTGCTATATCTTTACCTGGTCATGCTAAAGGTCAAATTGGTCTGTATTTTAAATCAGTACAAGAAACCTTTCTGGTTGCAGATAGTTGTTGGCATCAAGAGGCTTTTAAGGAATTGATTCTCCCTAGTAATCTCACTTATTTAATTCATGATAATAAAGAAGCCTACCAAGAAACCATAAAAAATTTGCATCAGCTTTTTAAAAATAATCAAACAATGGACATTATTCCTGCTCATTGTCAACACATACGAGCTCGCCTTCTAGAGACTAAATCATGATTTTACGGCTTTTATATTATTATTTTAAAACTCAATTTCTGCGAAAACGTTTTAATTCACGTGAACAATTATCGACTTACCAGGAAAAGAGATTTAAAAAATTAGTCAAAAAAACTTTATCCAAGTCCCCTTTTTATCAAGATTATTTGGACAAACCACTCAGTGAATGGCCGATTATCAACAAAAAGATAATGATGGAGCATTTTGATGAAATAAATACGGCAGGAATAAAAAAAGATCAGGCTTTAAAATTGGCTTTAACAGCAGAAAACACTCGTGATTTTACCGCTTTAATCAACAATATTGCTGTTGGTCTTTCTTCGGGTACTTCAGGACACCGAGGTCTATTTCTTGCCAGTGCAAAAGAGCGTGATGCTTGGGCTGGTATTTTATTAGCTAAAGCACTACCTAAAGGCTTAAAGAAAAAAGAACGTATTGCTTTTTTTCTCAGAGCAAATAGTAAACTCTATACGAACTTAAGTAAAAGTAAAAAAATTCAATTTTATTTTTTTGATTTACTCGATAATTTCGAAAAACATATTAAGCGTTTAAATGAAATTCAACCTACTATTTTGTCCGCCCCAACTTCTGTTTTATTAGCCTTGACGAAAGAAAAACACCGCCTATCAATTACTCCTGAAAAAATATTTGCCGTAGCTGAAGTTTTAGAGGCACGAGATGAAAAAACTATAAGCCATACTTTTAAGTGCCAAGTCTCTCAGGTTTATCAATGCACCGAAGGCTTTTTGGCAATTAGTGACAAAGACAATAACCAATTATTGATGAATGAAGAATATTTAATTATTGAAAAAGAATGGCTGGACGAAAAACGATTTATTCCAATTATCACCGATCTTTTACGTACTACTCAACCAATAATCCGCTATCGTTTGGATGATGTTCTCATCGAAGAAAAATCAGATAGCGTGTTTACGCAGCTGACTGGAATCGAAGGTCGCATAGGTGATATTTGTTATGCTACTAAGAACAATAAAAAACTGCCCATTTTTGCAGATCTCATTCGTCAGAAAATGGCTTCGTTTCCTTTCGAGTTTGATGATTACACCATTCAACAACATGATTTAAACTCATTTTCCATTCAGGTCACTCCTGATGTACCCGAAAAAACCGCTTTAATTGCCCATTTGAATGAAATATTTCACGCACAAAACTATGATGTACCCGTATGGCAATGGCAACCATTTATTAAAAAAGAATTTGGAGCAAAAAATCGCAGAATCCAAGGTTTACGGGAAATTGCAGGAAAGTGGTGATGAAGTTACTTGAAAAGTATGCTTATCATATTTTAATTTTGTATCTCCCATTTAGTTATCGCCTAATTGGTATGATTAATAATCAATTTCAATTAGCGCGCACATGGAATACGACCACAATACTGGATGAGCTATTCAATGATTTCATTTGCTATAAAGGCATATGGGTTTTCATTTATATCAGTTACTTTCTTCTGATGATTTTTCCAGTTTTTCTCAAAAAGAAAGAGCGCTACTTAATGGCACGACGCGTATTTTTGATGAGTAGTTTTGCACATTTTTGCTTTCTTCTTTTTCCAACTTCTACGATCCGCTGGTCCTCAACTTTTTTGGCAAGCCCAACTTTAGATCACCAGCTGCTAAGCTATATTTATTCAGTGGATATCAATACCAATTGTTTCCCCACTCTTCATGCAGCACATGTACTGTTGATTTCCTTTTACTTAAGTGCAGAAGGCAAAATGAAATATCTTATCTATGGGCTGCGCGGGTGGGCGGTCCTTATCGCGCTCTCAACGGTGGTTACTCGTCAACATTCAGTTATCGATGTTGTTGGAGCAGTGCTCTTAGCTGCTATTTTCTATAGGGTTGAGCGACATATCACTTCATGGAATAAAAAAGTGAATATAGAGCCGCTACCCAAAATTAATTAATAAGCTGAAATAGGAGAATAATCTTAGGGTAATAATTTATAAACCATCCAATAGCCGCTATCGTTTTTCATTTTTTATTTTAGGAGGTAACGCTGTATTTGCTACCCAACCGCCCCCTAATGCTTTAATTAAACTCACTGCGGATGCCATTTGTAACCCGTCTATCTGCGTTGCTGCTTGTTCTGCTGCTAGTGCGCTAATCTGAGCGGTGAGTATATTAGCGTAAGGTAAAGTTCCTGCTTTATATTGATTTTTAGTGAGCTTCAGTGCATAGATTGCATCAGTTGCTTGTTTGTCTTGCACAATGCTTTGCTGTTCCAGAAGACGCAATGCAATAAGATTATCTTCAACGTCTTGAAATGCATTGAGTACTACTTGGCGATAATTTGCAACTTGAGCAATATATTGTTCTTTTGCCGCACGTACCCCTGCTGCACGATACCCACCATCCAATATAGTCTCTGCTATTTGCATGCCAGCAGACCAACTAATTGATGGTTTATGAATCAACTGATGGAAACTCTGACCTGCAGCACTGGTGGTACCTGTCAAAGTCAAAGTGGGAAAGTAAGCAGCAATAGCCACACCTATGAATGCACTTGCCTCTTGCACCAAACGCTCTGCTTGTGCAATATCCGGCCTGCGCTCCAGCCATTCAGAAGGGACTTGAAGAGGAATGGGAGGCGGTTTCAGTTTTAAGATTGCTGGTTTTAATGAAAAATAAGCAGGCGGTCTTCCCATAAGTACGGCAATAGCATGCTCATATTGACCTCGTAAAATACCATTATTAATTGCAGAAGTTTGAGCTGTCTCAAGCTGAATTTGCGCCTGAACTACATCGGCACGAGAAGCAACACCAGAGGTATATTGATTGCGTGTAAACTGTAACAATTTTTGATAAGCAATTACTGTTTCATTTAAATATTTTTGACTTTTATCCAACGCGCGAAGCTCAAAATAATATTGTGCTAAAGCACCTTGAGCGGATAAACGTGTCACACCAATTAAAGCTTCATTAGATTCGGCTAAGGAAAGATTTGCTTCTATAGTTCGGCGAACTAAACCCCAAATATCGGGCTCCCAATTCGCATTCAAAAATCCAGTATAAATGGTTGATGCAGTCGCTCTAGGAATAATATTTGTCGTTGCCGTACCTTCGCTAGCTCCAGAAGAGCTGATAATTGTTGTTGATCCCCCAGCTTGCCGCTGCCTAAATACGCTACCCGCGCCTATTAATGTTGGATATAAACTAGCGCGAGCTTGATCAACAATGGCCAATGACTGGCTGAAATTAGCTTCTGCACTAACAATGCTTTGGTTGTAATGATACAACTGTTCTTCCAATTCATTTAATATGGGATCATTGAATATCTTCCACCACTCACCTCGCTCTATATCATCCTGGGGTTTAATAGGTTTCCAATTTTTACGCTTAGTTTCTATTACTTTTTTATCTTTGGCTTCTTTAAATTGAGGTGGAACCACTAGTTTTGGAGGAACATAATTAGGACCAACCATACATGATGACAGAAGAAATAATGTTAAAGTTAAAATCATACACTTTTTTAATAAAAAGTGTGGGATCGAAGTGATATGGAATTTTTGACAGAACTCTATTCTTCGGCTGAACTTCGCCACTCTTTGTTTATATGGATTATGAGTGTCCATAGGCACCTCTTAATTTAAGCCGTTTCATAAAATGACGAACCCGAATGCCTGCAGTGTCCATTGTTAAATAAATTACTGGAGTGGTATAGAGCGTTAATAATTGACTCATAATTAACCCCCCAACAATCGCAATACCTAAGGGTCGACGTAATTCGGAGCCAACCCCAAACCCAATGATCAAAGGCATAGCACCTAATATAGCAGCCATTGTAGTCATCATAATCGGACGAAAACGCAATAGTGCCGCTTCATAGATTGCGTCACGTGGGGATTTATTCTCCAAACGCTCCGCTTCCAAAGCAAAATCAATCATCATAATGGCATTTTTTTTCACAATTCCAATCAGAAGAATCATCCCAATAAGTGCAATGATGCTCAGATCAGACTTGAATAATAATAATGCCAATAATGCACCAACCCCAGCTGATGGCAAAGTAGATAAAATTGTTATTGGATGAACTAAACTTTCATAAAGCATTCCAAGCACAATATAAACTGCTAGGATAGCAGTTAAAATCAAAAATTTTTCATTTGCAAAAGACTCTTGAAATGCTTGTGCAGTACCTTGAAATGCTCCTCGCATAGTTGGTGGTAAATTTAATTTATTAACCATGGTAGTAATTTTATTCACTACGCCACCAAGAGAGCTCCCTGGAGCTAAATTAAATGAAAATGTTGCCGCAGGAGCCAGACCTTGATGGTTTACAGATAATAAAGTAGAGCCTGACTTAAACTCAGCAAACGCCGATAAAGGAACCTCGTAACCCGCTGAGGATTTGACATAGATTTCATCTAAAACAGAAGGATATTGCCAATATTTTTGAGCGACATTCATGACCACATAATATTGATTCATTGGCATATACATCACTGAAATCTGACTTTGTCCAAAAGCATGATAAAGCACTTGGTCAACCTGTTGTGGCGTAATGCCAAAACGTGATGCCGTATCATGATTTACGTTCACAAAGGTTTGTAACCCATGATTAAGCTGATCATTATTCAAATCAACAATCCCATGAATTTTTGATAACTGTTCCATGATACGGGGAGTCCAGATCGCAAGATCTTGCAAATTATCAGCAGAAACCGTGTATTGAAATTGGGCTGCAGCAGCTCGACCACCAATAGTTAAATCTTGGGCTGACTGCATATATAAAGTTGCACCAGAAATTGAAGCCAGTTCTTTTCGCAAACGGCCGACAACCTGGTCGCTTGTAGGGCTATTAGCTTTTGGTGGTTTCAACATGATAAAAACAGTGCCCGTATTCGTTGTATTATTCCCTGGACCACTTCCTATAAATGCTGCAACATTTGCTACAGCAGTGTCTTCTTTTATTTTGGAAACAAATTGACTTAATTTTTTTCTCATTGCATGAAAGGAGATATCTTGATCTGCTCGCAAAGTACCTGCGATCCTGTCTGTATTTTGTTGGGGGAAAAAACCTTTGGGTATAATAATAAATAAATAAACAGTTAAAATAATCGTGGCAAACATAAGAACCAACATGAATCTTGGATGAAATAGTGCCCAATGTAAGCCATTAGCATAACGTAATCGCACTCGCTCAGTAAAACGCATAAAAAAATTACTTTGCTCTCCCTCATTTTCATGTAACATTCGTGAGCACATCATTGGAGTCAATGTTAATGAAATAACAAGTGAAATCAGTATTGCTATGGATAACGTTACGACAAATTCACGAAATAAGCGACCAACAATTCCCCCCATCAATAAAATTGGAATAAATACCGCAATTAAGGAAATACTAATGGAAAGTACCGTAAAACCAATTTCTCTTGAGCCATCAAAAGCAGCTTGTAATGGTTTTTTACCCAGTGCTATATGGCGAGAAATGTTTTCCAATACCACAACAGCATCATCGACCACAAATCCTGTAGAAATGGTTAAAGCCATGAGCGATAAATTATCAAGACTGTAATTTAATAATTTCATAACCGCAAAAGTTCCAAGCAAAGACAATGGAACAGCTATACCTGGGATCATCATTGCCCTGAAACTGCCAAGAAAAAGGTACGTTACAAAAATAACCAAACACATGGAAATAAGTAAAGTAAGCTCTACATCATGCAATGAAGTGCGAATTGTTGAGGTTCTATCCATTAAAATATTTAATTGGATGTTCTTTGGCATAGAGGCCTCAAGTTGCGGTAAAATTTCTCTTACCCGATCGACAGTTTTAATCACATTCGCTCCTGGTTGTTTAAATAAAACCAAGAGCACTGCAGGTTTTCCATTTGCTAAGCCCGCCGTATGTACATTAGCAACAGAATCATAGACATGGGCTACGTCTGAGAGACGTACAGGCTGATTATTGAAGTAGCTAATAATCAGTGGCGCATATTCTGATGCCTTAAGCATTTGATCATTACTTTTAATTACTGAGACAGTCTGATCATGAATTAGTTGGCCCTTTGCCAAATTCACATTAGCCTCTGCAATTATTGTCCCTAATTGGCCTAGTCCTATCCCATATTTATTTAAAGCAGTGGGATTTATTTCAACACGTACTGCGGGTAATGAACTTCCCCCCACATTGACCTGTCCTACTCCCTCTATACGCAAAATCTTCTGTTGTAACAGAGTCGATGCCACATCATATAATTGTCCTGGAGTAAATTCATCTGAAGTCAATGCGAGAAGCATAATCGGTGCATCAGCAGGATTCACCTTGCGATAGGTAGGATTGTTCGTTAAATTTGTAGGCAACTGGCTCATTGCGGCATTAATTGCTGCTTGAATATCACGTGCTGCCCCATCAATATTACGCGACAAATCAAATTGTACAATAATGAGCGTTTGTCCTAAAGTACTCGAAGAAGTAAGCTGAGTAATCCCGGCGATTCGCCCTATCTGTCGTTCTAATGGTGCAGCAACCGAAGTCGCCATGGTTTCTGGGCTCCCTCCAGGTAACTGAGCTTGTACGGTAATTGTCGGAAAATCAATCTGAGGTAATGGCGCTACAGGCAATAAATCAAAGGCAAGAATTCCTGCAAAACTTAAACCTAATGCTAACAAAATAGTTGCTATAGGTTTTTTAATAAATAAGGATGATAAATTCACAATCCAGCCTCCGATACATCAGAATTGCGTTTACCATAGCTCATTACCTTACGCGATATACGATCAAAAGTAAGATAAATAATAGGAGTGGTATATAAAGTGATTAGCTGACTCACAATTAAACCACCAATAATAGCGATACCCAGAGGACGACGCAGCTCCCCCCCTATGCCATGACTTAAAGCTAACGGAATTGCACCGAGCATAGAGGCCATCGTAGTCATTAGAATCGGTCTAAAGCGTAATAAAGCAGCTTCATAGATTGCATCTTTGGGTTGACGTTGGTATTCGCGTTCTTGCTCAAGCGCAAAATCAATCATCATGATCGCATTTTTTAAGACAAGGCCAATCAATAAAATAATTGCAATTAAAGCAATAATTGTTAATTCATTCCCACAGAGATATAACGCTAATAATGCTCCCATAGATGCAGAGGGTAAAGTAGATAAAATAGTTAATGGATGAATATAACTTTCATAAAGAACACCCAAGATAATATAGACGACTACAACAGCAGCAAATACCAGCCATCCTTCATTGGCAAGTGATTTTTGGAAACTTTTTGTTGTTCCTTGAAAATCAGCCTCTACACTCAATGGCAGATTCAGACTATTCTTTGCTGCTTCTATTTGGGTTACAGCATCGCCTAATGAAGCATTGTGAGCAAGATTAAATGAAAGTGTTGCAGAGGGAAATTGATCCTTGTGAGCAATCACTAATGGCGCTACTTGTTGTTTTAAATTGGCAAAAGTTTTAATGGGTACAGAGCCACTGACGCTAACCCCTGTGGTAGACCCAAGATTCAGCGAGCTAGCTACTGATGGATTTGCCACTCGATAAGACGTGGTAGGAGAATTAGGAACAGGAGCAGTAGTCACTGTACTATTTGGAGTAGTTGTGATTATAGAATTAATATAGATGTTATCAAAAGCAACTGATTCTCTTTGTAACGTAGGGAATACCTCCAACACGACCCGATATTGGTTACGTTGAGTGAACATAATGGATATTTGTCGCTGCCCAAAAGAATCATATAAAGTATCATCTATCATCTGCATCGTAATTCCAAGTCGGTATGCAGTATCTCTATCAATCTCAATTGCAGTCACCAACCCATTATTTTGTTGATCAGTATTCACATCTTTCAAAATGGGGATTTGGTGCATTTTTTCTAACATTAAATTAGACCATTTGGTAACCTCTTCCTTATCAGGAGCACTAATGCTGTATTGAAATTGGGTGCGACTTGTCAGTGTATCTATGGTCAGATCTTGCACTGGCTGCATGTATAACGTTGCCCCTACAACTTGCTGAACTTTAGACCGCAAACGATTCATCACCTCGGTTACACCTAGGCGTTCATCTAAGGGTTTTAAATTAATTAGAATGCGTCCATTATTTAAGGTAACATTTGTACCATCAATACCAATAAATGAAGAAACATTTTCAACAGCAGGATCAGTAAGTACTGCCTTTACTAAAGCTTGCTGACGATTAGCCATTTCTTGAAAAGAAACAGAGTCAGAAGCTACAGAAACTCCCTGAATAACTCCAGTATCCTGAATAGGGAAAAAACCTTTAGGGATTAGGTATAATAAAATACCGGTAATGAGTACGGTAATAAAGAAAACCAACAATATCAAAGGTTGTCGCGAAAGAACCCAACCCAAAGAAAGTTTATAATAATCAACAAGAGAATTTAACTTTCGCTCTAAAAATTGCTCTAAACGCGTTGTATGACTTTCACTGTGGGGTTTTAAAATCCGAGAGCAAAGCATGGGAGTCAACGTCAAAGAAACAAAAGCTGAAATCGCGATGGTTATAGTTAAAGTCAGGGCAAACTCACGAAATAATCGCCCTACTACATCGCCCATAAAAAGTAAGGGAATTAATACGGCAACTAGAGAAATAGACAATGAAATAATGGTAAAACCAATTTGCGCAGCTCCCTTGTGGGAAGCCTCTATAGGTTTTTCACCCATTTCAATATAGCGCGTAATATTTTCAATCATGACGATCGCATCATCGACTACAAAACCCGCTGCAATAGTTAACCCCATTAATGTAAGATTATTTAAACTGAAACCGAGCAAATACATTAGCCCCAATGTACCTACAAGAGCCAATGGCACTGAAATACTCGGAATAATTGTTGCGGAAAGTTTGCGTAAAAAAAGAAAAATCACCATAACAACTAATACTACAGACAAAAGTAATTCTAATTGGACATTTTCTACAGAAGCACGAATACTCGTGGTACGATCAGTCAGTATTTTTACATCCACACCCGCAGGAATTGCTACCCGCATTTGCTTGAGCAGCTTTTTGACTCGCTCTGTTACTTCGATAACATTAGCTCCTGGTTGGCGCTGTATGTTAATGATAATAGCTGGCTCTTTATTCATCCATGCTGCTTGCATGTTGTTTTCTGATCCATCAATAACACGAGCTACATCAGATAAACGAACAGGAGCTCCATTCTGGTAAGCAATAATTAAGGGACGATAATCAGCAGCAGATAATAATTGATCATTAGAATTAATGGTATAGGCCAACCTTGGTCCATCAAAATTTCCTTTTGCTGCATTCACATTAGAGGACATCACTAAAGTCCGTATATTCTCCATAGTTAATCCATAAGCGGATAAAGCATCAGGATTTGCTTGGATGCGCACTGCAGGCCTATGCCCGCCACCTATACTGACTAAACCAACACCCAATAATTGAGAAATTTTAGGAACAAGACGTGTTTCTGCGTAGTCTTCTACTTTGGTTAAAGGTAAGGTATTTGTAGTTAAGGCCAAAGTGAGGATGGGTGTATCTGCGGGATTTACTTTGCTGTATATAGGTGGATTGGGAAGAGCCTTAGGTAAGTAACTACTTGCCGCATTAATCGCTTGCTGCACTTCTTGTTCGGCCACATCAAGACTCATGTCCAAATTAAATTGTAAGGTGATAATCGATGAGCCCGTTGAACTATTTGATGTCATTTGGTCCAATCCAGGCATTTGACCAAATTGGCGTTCAAGTGGTGCAGTCACCGTCGTACTCATCACATCTGGGCTTGCGCCAGGATAAAAAGTAGACACTTGAATCGTTGGATATTCCACCTCAGGTAAAGCAGAAACAGGTAATAATTTGTAAGATAAGGCCCCTGTAAGGAAGATAGCAAACATTAATAATGAAGTTGCTATTGCTCTTGCGATAAATGGGCCTGAAATACTCATGTCACCCCAATAGCGAAACGGCTATACTGGCTGTTTTAACAGGTATCTCCTTAGAATGCTCAGCTTCTATCAGCACTTTAGAACCGTTAATTAATTTATCAGCACCATTAATTACAATTTTTTGACCAGGTAATAAACCACTTTTAATCACAGTATCATCGCCACTAGCGGGTCCCATTACAATTTTCTGAGTTGCTACAGTATGATCTGAATTAATAACATAAACAAAATCCTCCGTTGTTGTATGTTGCACAGCAGCTGTTGGTACAACAGTAGCGTCATGTAATGTGTCAACCAATATTTTCACATTAACAAACTGATTAGGAAATAATTTTTTTTTCTCATTATTAAAAACAGCTCTTAGTCTGACTGTTCCGGTAGTCGTACTAATTTGGTTATCTAAAGCCAACAACGTTCCTTTTGCAAGTAAATGCTCTTGTTGCCTATCATAAACGCTAACTTCCATTTCCTGGTTGCTATAAGCTTTTGGAGCTATTTGCGGTACATAATCTTCTGCGATAGGAAAAATCACAGTAATTGGATCCATAGTAGTAACAACAGCAATGCCTTGTGTATTTGATATTTGCACAATATTGCCAGGATCAATCAATCGTAATCCAATTCGCCCGTCAATTGGCGAAGTTATATTGCAATAAATAAGATTAATTTTAGTACTTTGAATTAGCCCTAAATCCGATTTAACGTTTCCCTCATATTGCTCGACTAATGCTTGCTGAGTCGCTAATGTTTGCTGTGAAATTGAATCTTCTTGCCATAATTTTTGATAACGTTTTAAATCAATTCTTGCATTGGCTAATAACGCTGAATCTCTTTTTAAGTTTCCTTCATACTGCGTGAGTAATGCTTCATAGGGACGTTGATCAATTTGTGCGAGCAACTGTCCTTTTTTGACCAATTGACCTTCTTTGAAGAGCACTTTCATTAATATGCCATTGATTTGAGATTGAACAGATACAGTATAAACCGGTGTTACTGTCCCTAAAGCAGAAAGGTAAATAGGTACATCGCGAGTTGTAGAAACCCCAGCCACTATAGGTATCGGTTTGGGGCCAATTTCTTTCGGTTTTTTATGGGCAAAGTAGAACCACAATAAAGCTACTAAAGTGATTAAAATGATAATCAACCCTAAAAAGTTCTCTGATGGAAATCGCTCTCGCCAATATTTAGAAATCACCATTTTTTTTTTATTTTTGGCAGGTGATGCTTCTCCTTCCATAAAAACCACGTTCCTTACACAAATTAATCGAAGTCATCATAACGAATTTTTGTTTGGGTAGCAAAAAAAATCGTAATGGCTAATGAGCATTCTATGCTGTTGTTATCCCCAAAAAATCATTGAAATCTAGCGAATAAGACAAAAATATTGAAGATGTTGGGATTTTTGAGTCTTCATGATGGCTGAAAAAACTTAAGAGAAACACTATACTTTTAACTGATGAATAATTATTCATCAATTAGTCCTGTAAGAGAACAAGGAGCGGGTATGGAAATTAAAACATTTCAGTTCTTTAAACATAAAGGATGGAGCTTAAAAAAATTTCCTGAACTTGATTCAGCAAATACCTTGGTTCTCATTTTTGCTGCCCCAAAATCCTATGATTTTCATGCGCCAATACTGCAATTAGCTGATGTTTATTCTCCATTAAAAATAGTTAATTGTTCTACTACAGGTGAAATTTTCGGTAATTGTATTTTTGATCAGTATTGCTGTTGTTGCGACAAAATTCGCTCATACGACTTTAAAACGTGCAAAAGCTCGAGTACATCAATGACCATTACTACGATATGTGAACTGTAAAATTATTATGGACATTCATAAATTATTAAAGAGACAGCTAGCGCGCTCTAAAATTGATCCGAATCAAAAACCGGAAAATACAGAACAATGGCTAACCTTCTTAAATCACATTAATAATACTTATATCGAAGCAGAGCAAGAACGTTGCATGCGTGAACGAGCCAGAGCAATTTCTTCTCGAAAAATGATGAAATTAAAGGAGAAACTTGAACGCGCACAACATATTGTTGGATTAGGATATTGGTCCTATGATGGAAATACTGATCATACAATTTGGTCAAATGAATTATTCAAATTATTTCATTTAAATCCTATTAACAAACCTCCTTCTTTGCGTGAGTTTATCGAATTAATCCATATACAAGACCGATGTGATTTTGTTCAAAAAGTAGAAAGAGCTTTAAGTGAACATATAGATTATGAATGTGAGATAAGAGTAAAAAATCCAAATAGAGAGTACCGCTGGTACCGGATGATCGGGCAGTGTGCAGATGCTGATAAGCATCTTACTGGTATTATGATTGATATCCATAAAAATAAAAGAACTGAAGAAAAAATTAAAGAGTTAAATCATCAAATTTCATCTGCTGCGCGTCGTGCTGGAATGGCTGAAGTTGCAACCACTATTTTGCATAACATTGGAAATATCTTAAACAGTTCTAATGTTTCCATTGCTTTAATAAAAAATAGCTACAAACAGGCTTATCATAAAAAATTAATAAGAATATTAACCATGATAGAACAACACCACAGCGATTTAGCTTATTTTTTAAATAATGATCCCAAAGGAATGATTATCCCCAAATTCCTCTTATCGCTTTCTAAAATTATTTTAGAAGAAGATGCGAGAAATAATATTGAAATTGATAACCTACAGCATCACTTGCAACATATTAATCAAATCGTAGACATGCAAAAATCAATTAGTGGGCTTTCAAACTTTAAGGAATCAGTTTATATCCCTGAGTTAATTGATATTGCCTTAAATATCACGATGGACTCCTCTAAAAAAGACATCACAATTGTCAAGGATTTTCAACCAGCACCCTTGATTTTTGTTGATAAGGCCAAGCTTTTACACATATTAATTAATTTGCTCCAAAACGCTAAAGATTCTGTTCTTGATAAATCGCCTACTCCGATAAAAGAAATTAAGATAAGCATACAAAAACTAAATAAAGAATCTTTACAAATAATTATCAGTGATAATGGTATTGGAATTACCTCAGATAATTTGCACCATATTTTTGCCTATGGATTTACCACTAAAAAAAACGGTCATGGCTTTGGTTTACATAGTTCAGCATTATCAGCCAAAGAAATAGGAGGAAAACTCTTTGCAGAAAGTTGTGGAGAAGGATACGGCGCCCAATTTATATTGACATTACCTGTTGCTGATTTAAGCAAACAAGGAGAAATTTATGGGTGACATACCATTACATATTATGATTATTGATGATAATTCTTCCATTCATATGGATTTTATTAAAGTTCTTACCTCCTCAGATGCCCGAGCTGAGCTTGCTTATTTTGAACAACAACTATTCGATGATCCGCTTTTAAATGAGTCAGAAAATGCTGATATGGAGCGCTTTTTACCTAAATTTATTTTTAATACAGCATACCAAGGACAGGAAGCAATAAAAAAAATAAAACAAGATCTGGAGAATGGGATACATTATGCTTTAGCTTTTGTCGATATAAGAATGCCTCCAGGTTGGGATGGAATTTCGACAATTAAACAAATGTGGCAAATTGATCCTGACATCCAAGTGGTAATTTGCACAGCATATTCTGATTTCAGTTGGGGAGAAACTGTAAAAGAGTTAGGAATGGGTGACAATTATCTTATTTTGAGAAAACCATTTGATATAGTTGTCGTAAGGCAACTGGCTTGTGCTTTGACAAGAAAATGGATTTTGACCAATAATGCAAAACATCATGAAAAAATACTCCAAAAAACTGTAGCCGAACAAACCAAATCGTTACAGCAATCTTTATCGATTCTACGTTCAACGTTTGAGTCATCTACAGATGGAATTTTAGTTACTGATCTAAATTATAAAATTATTGATTGTAATTCTAAGTTTATTTCCATGTGGGATATTCCAAAATCCATGTTAGAAACCAATGATGGATTAATCATCTTATATTACATGCTCAATCAGCTCTTTAAACCTAAAACATATTTGGAAGACCTTAACCGCCTTAAAAAAAATATAGCTGAAATCAGTAGTAGTATCGTGTCTTTTAAAAATGGAAAGACACTAGAATGCTATTCTCTTCCACATCGTTTAAATGATGTTATCATTGGACGGGTATGGAGTTTCCATGATATCACCGAACGCGCCAATCTTGAAAAAAAACTGACCTATCAAGCACTCCATGATCCATTAACCCAATTACCCAATCGCGTTTTATTAATCGATAGAATACGAACAAGTATCAATAATGCAAATAATCAAAAACGAAAATTTGCAATACTCTATTTTGATTTAGATCGATTTAAACTAGTCAATGACAGTCTATCCCATGAAGTTGGGGATACATTATTACGTATGATTGGACAAAGATGGAGCTTATTAGTTCGAGATGGAGATACCCTGGCAAGAATGGGTGGAGATGAGTTTGTAATGATTTGTCATAGAGTTGAGAAAAATAATATTTATACAATTGCCAATAAAATTTTAAATTCTATGAAGGAACCATTCAAAATCACAAATCGGGATTTATTTATAACTACTGCTTTGGGGATAAGTATCTATCCTCAAGATGGAGAAACCGCTAATGATCTATTAAAGAATGCTGATTTAGCAATGTATCAAGCAAAAGAACAAGGAGGAAACCAATTTTCTTTGTATGATGTTCGATTATATGAACACAATAAACAATGCTTTTTAATGGAAGCTGAATTGCATAATGCTCTGAATAATAATGAATTTTTTCTAGTATATCAACCTCAATTTAATATTCACCAACAAGGATTATTATCCGTTGAAGCATTAATCCGATGGAAGCATCCACAAAAAGGTTTATTACTTCCTATGGATTTTATTCCATTTACTGAGGAAACTGGTCTCATTATACCCATTGGAGAATGGATTCTTAGGGAAGTGTGCCAACAAATAAATATCTGGCATAAAAATAACTTGCCTTATGTTCAGGTCGCTGTAAATATTACTTCCCGACAATTACGACAACCTCATTTCATTGATTTTGTTAAAAAAATTCTAAATGAATATCAGCTTAATCCCCAATATTTAGAGTTTGAAATTTCGGAGAATGTTGTTATAACCCATCAAGATATTATTTATATGCTGAATCAACTCAAACAATTAGGCATTAAAATTGCACTAGATGATTTTGGTACTGGAAATTCCAGCATCAACTATCTAAAACAGCTCCATATTGATTGCATAAAAATAGACCAATCGTTTGTCCAAAATATATCAACATCACATAGTGATGAAGTTATTATAGAAGCGATTATTTCTATGGCACGAAGTTTTAATTTTAAAGTGCTTGCTGAAGGAGTCGAAAATCAAAAGCAATTGGATTTTTTAAAAAAACAACATTGTGATGAAGTGCAGGGCTTTCTTTTCAGTAAACCGCTAACATCTAAAGAAATTGAAAAGTATTTAAAGCATCCTAAAATGTTAAAAAGACACTATTAAGCATCTAACACCCAATATAACCAGGGTTTGTACAACTCACTCTCCTATGTCCTGCACTTTATGCCTGAACTGGTAGTGGAAATCAATGGCCAACACAGGCCTATATTTTATAAAGCAACGTGGGTATTATGCAATTCTGGACGAATCCTCTTCCATTGATTCAAGGGTGAAAAATCTGGATTAGCCATATTATCCACTGGAAGATAAAAGGTTTGCTCTAGTAAATGCTGACCACTAAGCGCCGCATGCGACACATGATCAGTAAACACTATCCAAGTACTTTGAGCAGGGAAATCAACTTGTATCTTTTGAGCTTTTGCTTGATACAAATCGTCAAGTTTCATCGTATCATGTAGATGCAACATATAATGATCATAAGGTGAACGCAAAGTTTTGGTTGCTTTAACAAACTTTAGAAGTTTTGCTTTGATTTTACTGTAAGATGCGATTTTAGGTCCAAAACGATGAAGCACATCTGTAAATGGCTCACCAAGATTCCAAATTCGAGGCTCGTTATTTGGATTGACATTACAAAAAACACGTAAAATTCTTAAGCCATGGACTGGGCTTGCTGCAAATGAATCTACATGTAACCGAGTATCATCTTTACGTTTTGAAGAAACACGGCCTTGAACTTGCGCAGGCCTAAAGCTGGTTCGTCCCCATTGTAAATGAGGGATATAAGAAGGAAGAACCTTCTGAATTAATTGATGCGTAAACTCAGCATACCCATGCATCATCGATGAAAGTTGCTCCTTCAACCCATTAATTTCTTTTTTATAAGCACCGAGCTTTTGGGTACGGATATCGTAACTTATATTTTTACGACTCCCATCGAGGATATTTTCAGAGAGCAAAACAGGATCTATAGAGGTATAAAAGTATTTAGGAAAAAATAAAACCGTCCCTTCCTCTAACCGACTAATACTTTCTTGATGATTGATTTGCTCTATATTTTGCGTGAATAAGTAGGAATTCATTCATTTACCCTAAATAATCGTGTAATTTAGTAAAAATTTAATACCATATCGAATATAATCTATAATCCCAAAAATTAGATTATGTTTCGCTTTGGATCATACCATGTTACTTTGTCCTTGTGGATCACAAAATACTTATGAAAAATGTTGTGGTTTATATCTTGATAGTCAGGAGCTACCACAAACTCCTGAGCAGTTGATGCGCTCACGATATACAGCATACAGCCTAGGAAAAATTGATTACATCAAATGCACCATGAAGGGCAAAGCACTCATAGGCTTTAATGAATTTGAAGCTGCTCAGTGGGCTACGAGTGTTAAATGGATTGACTTAACAGTGATTAAATCCGATATCCCTACTTCACATAGAGGTTTTGTCGAGTTTGCCGCACGTTTTTCTGAACACAATCAGATAAAAACCATTCATGAACTAAGTGAGTTTCACAAAGAAAATGGTCGTTGGTATTATGTATGCGGCGTACATAAACCAAATTTAAATAAAATCCATAAACCTCAAGTTGCGCGTAACGCGCCTTGTCCTTGTGGCAGTGGTAAGAAATTTAAGAACTGTCATGCCAAATAATAACCAGGTTTAATTATGAATAATCACATGCTACTTAATACATTCATTTTTTTAGTATCAGCGAGTATTATGGTCCCTATTGCTAGCCGGTTCAAATTAGGCTCGGTATTAGGATATCTCACTGTTGGTATTCTTATTGGGCCTTTCGGATTTAAACTCATAGAAAACTCACAACAAATTATGAATTTTGGTGAATTTGGTGTGATTATGATGTTGTTCCTTATCGGTTTGGAA
This sequence comes from Legionella cincinnatiensis, assembly GCF_900452415.1. Classification (NCBI taxonomy): domain Bacteria; kingdom Pseudomonadati; phylum Pseudomonadota; class Gammaproteobacteria; order Legionellales; family Legionellaceae; genus Legionella; species Legionella cincinnatiensis. The sequence goes on from NZ_UGNX01000001.1 coordinate 2,557,871, forward strand.
GTAGAGCCTGCTATGTTATGGAAACTCCGGCGGCTTATCGTAGGCCTGGGGGGATTACAAGTTATCTTAACTACGAGCATACTCACTGCACTTGGACTTATGTTAGGGTATGCTTGGCAAGAAACCTTAGCGATAAGCATGGCTTTATCGCTTTCATCAACAGCTCTTGTTTTACAAATGCTACAAGAAAAAAATCTATTGAAAACGGCTGAAGGTGAAACATCATTTGCTGTATTGTTATTCCAAGATATTGCCGTAATTCCTATATTAATCATCATTCCTCTACTTGAACAGCATGGAGTTATTAAAGTCAATATTAATGAAGCAGCGTTTATGATGCATTTTCCTAGATGGATGCACGCTCTTTTAGTAACTGGAGTCATTGGAGCCGTTATTTTAATTGGCCATTTCGTATCCAGACATTTATTTTTCATCATTGCAAAAACAAACTTACGCGAAGTATTTACTGCTTTTTCTCTTGCTTTAGTGGTAGGAATTACTTTATTAATGGAATTAATAGGAGTATCACCTGCCTTAGGAGCATTTATTGCGGGGGTTGTATTGGCCAACTCTGAATACAAACATGCAGTTGATGCAGATATTCAACCATTTAAAGGGATTTTACTCGGATTATTTTTTGTTTCTGTAGGAATGGGTATGAACTTTTCTCTCTTTACCCATAAAGCATGGCTCATTCTTACAGCAGTTCTTGCATTAATTAGCATCAAAGCGCTTATTCTTTCCGCTTTAGGACGCATCTTTGATTTAACTAAATTGCAAACTTTGGGATTTGCTTTTGCTTTATCTCAGGGCAGTGAGTTTGCCTTCGTTTTATTTGATTATGCCAGTAAAACCAAAGTAATCAGCAATGACAATGCCTCATTTTGTACTCTTGTTGTTGCGTTATCAATGCTTGCCACACCTTTTTTATTGCTTATCTACCATCGATTTATTGTACCCCAATTTATGAGCCTCGTACCTGAACGCGAATATGACTCTATTAATGAAAAAAATAGCATTATTCTTGCTGGCTATGGGCGTTTTGGACAAATCATTGGTCGTTTGCTCAATGGAGAAAAAATTAAATTTACTGTATTGGAAAAAAATCCCGAGCAAATTGCATTACTGCGAAAATATGGATACATTGGACATTTTGGCGATGCAAGTCGTTTAGATTTATTGAAAAGTGCAGGAGCTGAACATGCAAAACTATTGATTGTCACTGTAGGTAATCCTGATGCAAATCTAAGAATTGTTGAGTTAGCTAAATACCATTTTCCCCACCTCAAAATTTATGCGCGTGCTCGTAATCGTCGTCATGCATATGAACTGCATCGAGTGGGTGTGGATTACTTTATTAGAGAATTATTTGATTCTTCTTTAACTATGACCAAAGAAATTATGAAATTCCTAGGCTATAAATCAGAAGATATTCAGAAAAAAGCGACTGCCTTCAAAAAACATGATGAAACAACATTAATTCGCTCATTTGATTTTTTTGATAAAGAAAGCGATTTAATTAATTTTTCTCGCCAAGCAAAAGGTGAACTAGAACGTATTCTTCAATCAAATTAAAGGTAATCAATGCAACCTCATGGGAGTAACCGCAGTAAATGATCAATCTGCAGCAAATTTCTTTAAAAACTTTTCTTAGTGACTATTGGCAAAAAAAACCTCTAGTGATTCGCAAGGCTTTGCCAGAATTCACTCATCCATTATCTCCTGATGAGCTTGCTGGACTTGCACTGGAAGAGGATGTTGAAAGCCGACTGGTTTTTGAAACCCCTAATGAAAAACCTTATTGGCATTTAAAACGTGGACCATTTTCTGAAAACGACTTTAGCACTTTACCACCAACTCATTGGACCTTACTCGTACAAGGTATAGATCGATTAGTTCCTGAAGTTTATGCCTTACTTGATCATTTCAATTTCATTCCACAATGGCGGATTGACGATATTATGATTAGCTATGCTGTTCTTCATGGAAGTGTTGGACCTCATTATGATAACTATGATGTGTTCTTATATCAGGCCAAAGGAAAACGCGAATGGTCGTTAACTACTAAGGGGTGTAATAACCAAAACTATATAAAAGACCTTGAGTTACGTATCATGAATCAATTTGATATTGAAGAGTGTTTTATTCTTGAAGAGGGAGATATGTTATACCTTCCTCCCCATGTGGGTCATTATGGTATCTCTCTGTCAGAGGAATGTATGACTTACTCTTTTGGCTATCGTAGTTATCAGGGACAAGAATTATTAGAAAGTTTTAGTGACTATTTATCTGAAAAAGGTTTATTCAAAAATCTGTACCAAGATCCCGATTGGTCTAATTTGCAAAATACGTCCGAAATCATGCCTTCTGCCTGGCATAATGCTCAGAAATTATTACAACAATTAATCAATGATGAAAAAACGATACAATCCTGGTTTGGCTGTTTTGCTACACGACTCGATCAACAAGCAGAATTCCACTTACCCCTTCCTTTGGAAGAAGATGAATTAATTGATTTATCGGGTTTTATGAAAGAAATAAAAGCAGGATTAAATCTTATAAGAGAAGCTTCATGCCGATTTGCGTATCAACATCAAAATAAGCAATCTGAATATCAATTTTATATCAATGGAAGTGCATGGGATATAGAGGGAGTGGATAAGGATTTGTTAGGTTATATTGCTAATAATCGCTTCTTATCTTATAAAGTGCTAAGCACTTATTTAAATACAAAAAAAAATCAATTACTTATTTATAATTTATGGAAATTGCAATGGCTACAGGCTGAAGAAAGTTTGGTATAAATTGGTTAAATTCAAAAACTTAGAGTATAGTTAATATACAGGTGCTAACAAGGATAAGTATGAAAAAAATAATAATGGCTGTAATTTTAGTGTGTTCAGCTGCCTTTCTGGCTAACTGTTCAAGTAACCCATGTTGCGGAACTTGTGCTACAGACTGCGGGGGTTGTGGCGGTTGTAATGGAAGTTGGTATTAAGGCATAACGTAAAAGAAGTGCAATGCAACCAAGTTACGTTGCACTCCATTAAGTACTTAACCAACATTTTCACGGCGCATTGATAGGACTCTTAAGTAGCCAAGATTAATTTTGTGACTAAATAAAGTCATCACTGCGCCAGCTAAAACTAAAACCATACCCACTACACTCCAAAGCTGAATTTTTTCGCCCAAAAGTAATACCCCAAAAATTACTACAAATACTGGCTCTAAAACCGATAAAATAGAAGCTTTTGCTGAACTAATGTATTTCAAACTATATAATAACAATAAAATAGGTATTACTGTTGCAATAATAGCTATGCCAAACAAATGAGCCCAAACTGTGATGGATGCTGGGACAACAAAAGAATGATTAAAAAATGAAACAAAGAAACTCGTTACCGTACATCCTAGACACACCATAAAGGTTGACATATTTGGAGAGAGTAAATTTCGTTTACTCCCAATAATGTAACAGGCGTAGAAAAATGCAGAAGCAATAGCGAGTACCATACCCCATAGATTAAATGATGCATCCAAATCCACCATGAGCACCATGCCGAATAAAATAATGAGGATCGCTAAATAATAAATTTGCGGAATCAACTGGCCATAAAAAAAATAATTTAACAGCATAATGACAACAGGATAAGTAAAAAAAATTACCATTGCCAATCCCGAGCCTATATATAGAGAGGCTAAAAAATACAGCCAAGTAGATATCCCATAAAAGAATATGCCTGTTAAAAAAGCAAGAACCATGTTTTTATAAGAATCGCTACTTTTTTTTATTTTTGGCAGCATAATAAACAAAATGATAATGCTTGAAATCAAAAAGCGCCAAAAAAGCATCGTGCTTGCTGACAAATGACCATTAATTGCACTTAATCCAAAATAGCCGATAAAACTGTAAAGAAATCCAGATAAAATTGCATAAATAGAGCCTCGATATTCTTGATTCATCATCATGATAATTACTGCCTGAAAATAATTAAAATAAAAGTAATTGGTAGTAGTCTAATAGTGCATAAGTATCAAGCTATAAACGCCACAATGTCTTGCGTAGGATGTACCAATCTATTTATAAATAGAATACAGATATTTTTAGCTTGGCATCTTGGGATTCATCAAGACTACGAATTGATAATTCTAATTAAAAAAATTACGACACGAAATAAAATAGCACATCATTTTTCTGCATAATATCATATTGAAAATAAAAAATACATAATGTATCATTTGGAAACTTTTTATCGAGGCTCCTTAGCTATGCGCTGTTTTTGGTTCATTATCTCTTTCCTTTTGGTAGTAACTGATGTTTATGCTGAGTCTGCTTCATGTACTGAACATCAATGTATTGCGGTAGTTGATGCAGGAAGCACCGGCTCAAGAGCACATATTTTTACCTATGATCTAGATGAAACTAACACTCCGACTCAAATTCATGAAATATGGTCTAAAAAAATTAAACCAGGTCTTGCAACAATCGAAGCGAATCAAAATACCATAGATGCCTATCTGACTATTCTCTTTTCCGGAGCTCCTAACCAAAACATTCCAGTTTATTTTTATGCAACTGGGGGAATGCGTCTTATACCACAAACCAAACAGAAACTTTACTATAAAGAAATACAAAACTGGTTTAACCAACGCCCTATGTGGCAACTGGTTGAAGCAAAAACAATCACTGGAAATGATGAGGCGTTATACGATTGGCTTGCTGTCAATTATCATATAGGCACACTTAAATCCCCCTCTGCTGACCCCATAGGTGTCATGGATATTGGTGGAGCTTCGGTACAAGTTGCTTTTCCAATACAAAAAAATACCGACACTAATAAAAACTCACAAGTAGAATTAGATCTTTATGGCAAACATATTAATCTGTTCGTCCATAGTTTTCTTGGACTTGGGCAGAACGAGGTAACACACCAGTTACTGGATGCAAACTCATGCTTTTCAGAGGGTTACCCCCTTCCTGATGGCAACTTGGGGCAGGGAGATGCTATTGCATGTCAGCAGGAAGCATCGTCATTGATCAATCGTGTGCACAAAGTCCAAAGCGAGGTACAACCTACTCTTACTGTCAATCGTATTAACATATGGTACGCTATCGGAGGATTAACAAATCTTGTGGAAAGTGAACCATTCCAATTTCAAAATAATCAAATTACCAATCAAGACTTATTGCAACAAGCAAACGCGCTGATTTGTCATCAACAATGGGACGGTCTGAGCACGCAATTTCCTGATAATGAATATATAGAATCGTTCTGTCTCTTACCGGCATTTTATCATGCGTTAATGGTTGACGGTTATGGGATCTCAGCAACTCAACCTGTAAATTATATTTCTTCAATAAAGAATCTAGATTGGACCACCGGTGTTGTGCTTCATCATTAAAAATTAGCTTCGAACACAGTTAATTCCAGACTTTGACGTGCCTTAAGAAATAAAAATAAGCTCATGCATTTCAAGGACGTCTGATACATATATCATGTGTTGCTATAACTCTTCCAAAGAAAAATCTCCCTCTCTTAAAACACGAGATTGATTATAGAAACAACATAGAGTATCTCGAAATTTTTTCGCGCGTTTTGATAGCCCGTGCTTACAGTAAGAAATTACCTGGTTATACACTGATTGTTTGAACGAGATCGTATCTGACTCGGTACCATTTAAGTTATCAATACTTATATGAAATTTATAACCCGAAGCCTTAGAAAGTATCCATTCTAATGCTTGTGGCTTTACTTCTACACATTGAAACAGTGTTTGTTGTTCTTCATTACGCCCATCAGGCATGTACCAATAACCAAAATCAACCAGCTTTCTACGTTCTTCCCCAGCAATTAACCAGTGGGCACATTCGTGTAAAGCACTACTAAAAAAACCATGCGCAAAACACAAAGCATGATAAGATCGCTTTGCATCCGCAGGTAAATAAATAGGTTCATCACCACCTTTTACAAGCTTTGTGTTATATTCAGTAGCAAAACAAATCTCAAAAAGATTGATTAAATCCTGATAATGATGCATTAATATCTTTTTTCATTAATTTACACATACTGATTAATTTATACTAATATATTTAGAGAGTCATTAATTTTTATGAGTTTGGAAACTCCGACTAGAAAAATGCCCAAAAAAACATTGTCGTATCGTTTAGGAAAGTTAATTAATAAACTACGGTGGCCCATCATAATTTTTTGGGTGCTCGTCGTCTTGTCCTGTATTCCCTTTCTGCCTCACATCATTGCTCCCTTTAAAACAACGGGCTTCATTGATGAAAGCTCTCAAAGTGCGAAAGCAGAACTCTATATGGATAAGAAACTCGGTTATGATGATAAAAATCAATTTATTGTCATGTATCACAGCTCCAAACTTTTAGCGACTCGCTCTCTGTTTAAGAAAAAAATGAAGCAATCCTTATCTGATTTGGAAGATTTTCCGATCAAGCATGAAATAATTTATCCTGATGACACACATCAGATCTCAAAAGATAAACATACTGCCTATGCAGTGGTCATCATAAAAACAAATAAGCCAATTAGTGATCAGTTACTGAAACAATTTAAAGATTCCATAAAGAAACCCTACAATATGACCATGCAAATTGGAGGAGAACCTCTTTTTGTTCAAAATGTAAACAAACAAACGCAAACAGACCTATATAAAGCTGATTTCATTGCTACCCCTGTAGCAATCGTTACCTTAGTCGTTGTTTTCGGTTCAGTAGTAGCTGCAACGCTCCCCATTATTCTGGGGGGTGGTTGTGCCTTAATTATTTTGACTACTCTTTACTTTTTAGGTCATTTTTTTACTCTGTCTATATTCACAATAAACATTGCTTTATTATTAGGGCTTTGTCTTTGTCTGGATTATTCGTTATTTTTTATCAGTCGATTTAGAGACGAATTAAAAAATGGCTCAAGTATCGAAGAAGCTATTGCAATAAGCCAAGAAACAGCGGGCAAAGCAATTTTCTTTAGTGGTTTGGCTGTATTTGTAAGTCTTAGCGCCTTATTTCTATTTCCAGTTAATATCCTATTTTCTGTTGCAGTAGGTGGACTAGCTGCCGTATTTTACGCTGTCTTAATTTCGACCATTCTTTTACCTGCCATACTTGCTGTCTTAAAAACTAAAATAAATTTCCTTTCCGTACGTATTTTTAAAAATAAAAATCATTCCAGTTATTGGCGTTGGTTAGCTGAACGAGTAGTGAACCATCCCTATCGCTTTTTCTTTCCCATACTTATTTTTTTATTATTACTAGGATATCCATTTTTAAAGGCTAATTTCGGGATATCTGATTACCGTATATTTCCTAAAAACTCAGAAAATAGGGCTTTTTATGATACCTATGCAGAAAAATTTAATATTGAAGAACTAAATCCTATTGTATTGTTAGTTGAATCCCCTTCCTCACCTATTCTATCGCGTCGCAATCTTTCTAAGTTATATGATTTCGTCCATAAATTAGAACAAAATCCTTTAGTCAAAGAAGTTAATGGCATTATTAGCAGTGATTCAGACGTGAAAAAAAGCCAATATTACACTCTCTATCATATGAATAAAAAACTACTCGATTCTCGAGTGAAACAATTGTTAGAAACAACAACAACCAAGCATTTAACAGTTATTCGTGTTGTTAGCAAATATTCTGCAAATTCGCCTGAGACTAAAAAGTTAATTACTCAATTATATCATATGAAAGTTGGTTCAGGATTAACTCTAGAGCTCACTGGAACTGCTGTAAGTAATAGTGATGTGTTAAAAAGTATCTATCATTTCCTTCCTTATTCCATTTTATGGATTATGGTATTTTCTTATTTAATACTTCTTTTATTATTACGTTCAATATTCTTACCATTAAAAGCAATTATTATGACTTTGTTAAGCCTTTGTGCCTCATATGGAGCTCTAGTGCTTGTATTTCAAGATGGTTATCTCTCTCAGCTACTTAATTTTCAACCCCAAGAGATGTTGGATATTAGTTTATTAGTAATTATATTTTGTGCTTTATTTGGTTTTTCTATGGACTATGAAGTATTCTTATTATCCCGTATTAAAGAAGCTCACCGATTAACTAAACATAATAATAACAGCATTATTTTCGGAATTGAAAAGAGCAGTCGTATTATTACTAGTGCTGCACTTATTGTTATAGTTATTAGCTGCTCCTTTTTAGTCGCTGATGTATTGATGGTTAAAGCATTTGGCTTAGGGATCGCAGTGGCTATTTTCGTAGATGCTTTTTTAATACGTAGCTTTTTAGTCCCTGCAACAATGGCAATTTTTAAAAATTGGGTATGGTACTTACCCAAATGGCTGGATCGAATCCTGCCTAAAATTTAGAGAATAATAATCTACTTAACTTATCCATCTATCATAGATTTCTTTTTGCAGACCACCTATTTTTCTGATACAGTAAACGCAGTTATTAATATCTACATAGAGGATGAATAAGAATGATAAGAACAATTTTTGCAGGATTATTATTTATATTTAGCTCAGTTACTTTTTCAGCTGCCTGTGGTAAAGCATTACCAATCGACCACCCAGGTTTTTGCTCTTCTTTCAAAACAGCTGCAACTTGTTATTGTACCGCTAAAGGATTACCTCCATATGTATGTCAAAACATGAAGTTTTTACATCAACAAATGATAAATTTATATGGTTCATTAGCGAATGCATGCTCAGCCAGAGTTCAACAAGAGACTACTCCTGAAGATTGTATCGCTAATTGGACATGTTATAAATCAGGTATTGGGGAACAAGCAAATGGTAGCACCACTATAAAGTGTGCATCTGTGTGTGAGAGATTTTAAATTTATTATTCAATAATAAGCCATTTCAAGTTGGGCTTCGGCCCGACGGAAATTCTGATTAGTTCATATAATTTCTTAGAGTATTTATTGTGCTTGTTAAACTATTAAAGTTATCACTATTAGCTTTCTTATTTTTATATGCCCCCTTTAGTTTGGCATATGAAGAAACACCCGTACGACATCCTTTTTATTTTGGAGCTATTGCTGGTTATGGTTCAACTACCTGGGATGGTTTAGTTCCCTCTCAAGAAAATCAAAATCCAGCATTGATGTTATCTACTCCAATAGATGTTGAAGAAGGGGGTAGTGCTTGGGGCGTTTTGGCAGGATATGAATTTACGCATTATTTTGCAATTGAAGCAAGTTATATGCACTTTTCTGACGCAAACGTTCACTTTGATCCCTTTAGCCTCTTCAGTTTTTTTCATGAAGGCTCTGAAACGTTGACCACTCATACTGAAACACTCAGTTTAATTGGTAAACTGATGGTACCTGTTCCTCATTCTAAAATGAAAATTTTCTCAGGCGCTGGAGTCGCTGGAGTGCATCGTAGAGATCTTATAGTTAATGATTGGAATCCTGGACCCACTTTTACTGTTGGGGTAAATTATAATTTTACGGAGCATATTATGGGGGAAATAGCTGGAAACTTTACTGCCGGCTATGGAGAGTCTCAACTTAACCCCGTGGATACCTATTATCCTTTTCTTTACTCTGTTGCAGCGCATCTTATTTATCGCTTTTGAGAAATAGTCTGGACTATCAGAGCAGATAATTTGTGACCAAGTAAATAGTCTTCAAAAATAAGAGTCTCGTCACCCTCTGCGACAACGGCGTTGTTGCAGAGGATGATATTTTTTAGAAATTTAATACTCCTCGGGAAATTAGAATTTATTTAACTCGACTTTATGAGAAACTCCAAGCGAATCCCCCCGGTCTTCGCTGCGGGGTGCAAATGAATCTTCGAAACGGAGGGAAATACGTGTAGTCCGGATTAGACGCAGTCGTAATCCGGGAATTTTGTACCACGCCTTCCCCCGGATTACGGCTTTGCCTAATCCGGGCTACAGAAAAATAGAAATCAGTTTTCCTTAAGTTATGACGCCTTTACGTGAACGCTTACTCCAATACTTTTATAGAAATAGAATCTCCCCTCTCGTGAAAATGACATAGCCCGTCAATGAGACAGCGGAAGCTGTCCTCTTACAATTCTCCCTAGTGCTTGCCAAGGAGATATGACTGATAGTTTTTCTCTAAAACCTGTTTTAAGTCTTCCTGATTATCAATGCCTATTTGATGAACTAAGGTTAAGGTATGTTTTATATGAGCTGCCTTAGCTTTAGTTACTTTAAAGGAAACAACACTATCCCCCTCTTGAAACTCTAAACTTTTCTCCAATAGAGCTTTTTTGCTCATGCCCTTCACATGTTTGCTTTCAGATTCTTGATTGGATAAATAATCTTTTTTCTTCACCAAACAACGCATCACGCTATAATAAGTATTGACTTGCTTGTAAGTAAGATTCATATCAATTGAATTATTAATATGATACATATCCATGGAAGAATTTCTTAAAAGCATAGGCTGATGAATTTTAGCGAGTTCAGAATTTTCTTCATAGGTCATATTATCAGTTTTTGTAAATAACTTATTCAACGCAAAATAGCTAATAGGACGAAAAACATAGGTGTAGGGAACTAAAAAATAATAATAAATAAAAGTCCTAGCAAGAGCATTGATGAAATTGTAAGGTGTTTTTCGTTTGCAATTATCGTATTCTGCAGCAATATATCTAAACTCAGTTTCTGCAAATCCAGCATAATTGAGACAATGATCACAAAAAGCATTAGGCCCCTGTTTGTCCTTTGGCGGAGTTACCTGCAAAATTTCCCACCCTTTTTTCCAGACTCCAAATGCTGAAACCGGATCATCGCCTTGTTTTTGTATCACTACTTTTGGCTTTTCATCTAATTCATCCCAGCAATCATGCTCGTTTTTAAATATAGGTTCATAAAGACCAGGAGGATTTAATGCATCAATTCTTGATAATTTATAATTTCCTTTATCAATAGCGAGCAATAAACTTAATGCCCCTCCAAGACTTACTCCACATACATGAATGGTATTTTCCTGCTGGTTTAACCATTCATGTATCTTTTCTCTACCCATTTGATACAAGGAATTACCTACTGATTCAACTCCTTTCGCGTCAGTTCGTATTTGAGTTAAAAAACCTTGCCCTGCAGGATAAGTTGTGCCCATAAAAATTAAATGGGACTCTGCATTGCTTTGAAAAAGAGGTTTCAAGCCATAAGCAAAAACTCGGTCATGGTCATATATGAATAAACTACGCCAACCTGATGTTGCTGTTAACTCAATTGGAGTAACTTGATATTCAACCAATTCCCAACGTCCTGAGATATATTGAGGAATTTTAAAGGACTCATAAGGAGTTAAGTCACCATAAGGAAGCATGCACAAACAGTTACTCAAATAAAGCTGAACCTGCTCACTTTGTTCCGCATTCAAATCTTTATTGTGTAACTGCTTAAAGAGTTCCAAAAACCCTTGTTGCATGGCAAAACGTACTTCTCTTAATAAATTGGAATTACGTTGTACGAAAAAGGAATATAAAACGGACGGTGTCAAAAATTGCGTCCAGGATTGTGTCCACCCCATTGTAAAAAAACGCAGTATATTACGCGCAAGAATAGCGTCTTGCTGTGAGGGCTCTACTCCATCTACATCTTCAAATTCCATTTGCTCAAAAAACTTTAACTCAAGACCTCCTTTAAAAACAATTCCAGTAGGCAAAATAAACCTCCATGTTCTATTTTGTTAGTAATTTTACGATCATTCAATATAAAGATAAAATTCAATGCTCACATTCTAATCAAACAGGTATTGCTTTAAACACAACAAATGAATTTCTTTCCAAGGTTTTTACGGTACTTCGCTCAGAATATAACCCTCATTAAGCATATTTGCCCATACGATAGTTCGAATAACTTTTATCCACTACCGACTGCAATTGTTCATTATCAGAACCTAACTTTTGAACAAAAGATAAAGTATGTTGTATGTGCGCTGCTTTAGCCTTAGTTACCTTAAAAGAAACAACATCATCTGCATTTTTAGGATTTTGACTGTTTTCCAGTAATGCTTTTTTAGTTATTCCTCTTACATGCTTGCTTTCCTTTTCTTCACAAGGAATAAAATTCTTGTTTTTTAAAGATCGCATCAGCTGATAATAAGTATGTATTTGTTGATAAGTGAAATCAATCTCTACCGCATTATCCTCATTATAGATGTCCATAGTTGGATTTCGAGAAAGTGAAGGATCATGTAATTCTGCCAGCCCTTTTTCTACATACTGATTCCTAAGAGTGGGCTCTTTTGCATCCTTTTTTATGGAGGATAGTGTAGAACATAGAAGACTGCTTGCTAATAAACCGCCAGCAATTCCTAAAAAAACAAGCCCAGGTATAACTCCGGCAACGGCAAGACCCACAGCTACGCAAAAGGTCGCTATATGTGCTGACAATATCCAATTTTGCGACACTAAGTGAACGAATGGACGTATTAAATAAGTATAGGGAGTTAGAAAACAATAATAAATCAAACTCCTACCAAGAGAATAAAGCCAAAAATTACGTGCGAAACGTTTGGAGTTATCTTGTTCTGCTTTGATGTAATGAAATTGAGTATCTGCAAAACCTGCATAATTAAGAAAATGATCGCACAAACTAATAGGACCTCGTTTATCTTTGGGGGGAATCACATGCAAAATGTCCCAGTCCGTCTTCCAGACTCCAAAAGCAGAAGCCGGATCATCTCCCTGTTTTTGTACTACTACCTTGGGTTTATAATTTAAACTATCCCAATAGTCATCTCGACTTTTAAACCAAGCATCATGAAGCCCTGCAGGATTTAATGCGTCAACCCGTGATAATTTATAATTTCCTTGATCGATAGCAAGTAATAAACTTAGAGACCCCCCCAAGCTTACACCGCATACATGAATACTATTTTCTTGTTGGCTTAACCACTCTTGAACTCTTGCTCGACCTGTTCGATATAAAGATTTACCTACCGTTTCAAAACCCTTAGAATCAGTATTTACTTGAGGCACAAAACCTTGACCAGCAGGATAAGTGGTACCCATAAAAATTAAATGCGATTCTGCTTTTTTTTGAAAAAGAGGTTCTAAGCCATAAGCAAAAACACGATCTTTGTCTTGGATGAAAAAACGTTGCCAACCTGATGTTGCTGTTAACTCAATTGGAGTAATTTGGTATTCAACCATCTCCCATTTCCCTGCAATGTATTGAGGAATTTTAATTGATTCATAAGGTGTTAAGTCACCATAAGGCAACAAGGTTAAACAATTACTGAGATAAAGCTGAACCTGTTCTTTTTGTTCTTCAGTAAGTTCTTTTTCTTTAAGTTGTTCAAAAATTTCAAAAAAGCCCTGCTGAAAAGCAAGGCGTAATTCTCTTAGTAACTCATGATCCCGTTTCACAAAAACAGCATTAAGTACAGTTGGGGTCAAAAATTGAGTCAAGGAATCAGTCCATCCCATCATCAAAAAGCGTGCTGCATTGCGAGCAATAATTGGTGCCTGTTTTGAAGGTTCTACACCGTCGGTGGATTCAAATTCACGTTTTGCAAAAAAATTAAGATCTAAGCCACCTTGAAAATCAGCTTTTACAGACACGTTTATCTCCGATAATAAATTACAGCTTTTCTTGTTGTAATGAAGTCACAACAGCTGGACGCTCACCCACAACACTCATAAACCGCTCTAAATATTTATAGGCTGAAAGATCCATTTTAAAATAATGGGCCCACCTTAAAATGACAAATAAATAAGCATCAGGTAAAGTAAAATGTTCACCCATCAAATATGGGCCGTTCGCCAGATGATCATTCATGTAATTCAACCTTGCCATGACGATAGACATAAACAAATTTTTTGTTTCTTCCTGCAAATTAGGATGGAAAAACATACCTACAGTTTTATGTAATTCGGTAGCAATATAATTGACCCATTCAAGAGTATGATAACGCATGAGATCACCTACAGGGGCTAGAAGCCTTTGGCCAGGGGTAATATCTGTTAAATATTGCAAAATGATTTGATTTTCAGTAAGTATATCGCCATTATCTAAACGAAGCGCAGGAACAGCACCTTTAGGGTTAATTTCTAAATAATTTTCCTCTGTTTTTGTTCTCTTTGCTTTTAAATCAACCTCTTCCTCTTGGAAAGTACGCCCTAACTCATTAAGAACAATACGCACTGCTAATGAGCATGCCGATTTACTATAATACAGTTTCATGTTCAACTCCTTATGATAATCGTTTTAATCAATATAAATGTGCTAATAACCGAACGAGCTAAAAAACTATACTTTTTGTGCTACTTGAAGATCACGTTCTACTTCTTCAATTAAACTCATAGTAGCCGATTTTCGGGTGAAAAATGAATCCCAAAAATATTTTTTTCGTAAAGCAGTGAGTATTGATTCATTATCTTTTTTCCAAGTTTGAATACTTTGCAGTAACTCAGAAAAAGACAATTTTTTTTGTGGTCCTACTATATTTAAATACAATTCTTTTAAGCGCAAAAACTTATCTTGGGTAGATTGGGAATTTGTTTCAAGCAATAACATGCGCTCCATGCGTTGATATAATTTAGTAATTATTTTTGTCTTAGTTTGCCCTAATCCAGAAAAAGCGACGGGGGGAGCAGGTAAAACATAAAACGGAATCTCTTCACTGGGTTTACCGTAATCTAATACAGTTTTATAAGGCAGGCTAGTAAAAAAAGAAGAGGATACTAAAGATGCAACTGGTGCATGCTGTGTTGCCTCTACAAGTGTTATTGCTGAATGCCTGCACGTATTACCAACATGTAGTTCATTAACATTCTCTTTGATCTTATTTTTGGGTTGAGGAGCAAAAATCAAATCATTATTAAGCTCTAGAGTAACCTCATTGTTTTGTGTTGCAACAGGTTTATAGCATAAAAATTTATTTTCATCTGTTTGTAATGATTCTAATATTTGTATAAATTCCAAATATTGAGCGTAGGTAATATCATAAGCTTGATACGTTATAGGTGTTGATCCCTTTGCTCTCCTTGTAATTCCCTCATCCCCCAATTTAGCTTTATTCTTATAAAACAGCGCATTACACAGAAACTTCGTTACTAAAGAACAATTGGGATCTTTATCATCATTGTCACCAAATTTGCCGACACGACAAAGCAAATGTTTGGCTTTATTTTGGTCATAAATGCCCAACATTATAAATGAATGCACTCCTTGCTTATTGATTGAAATAAAAAATTTATCAGCTTGCGGATTAATTGTAATTGGCATAATTGATCATTTTAAATATTAAACGCGCAAATTGTAGCATATTAAATAAACAAAAAACTACAATTTGTATTTATTTAAGTCACTCAATAGCAAAAGAATTAGTTAAAATTGATCTTAGCTTTATCATTAAACAGTAAGGATCAATCACTAATACAATTTAATTCAGGATGGTTCTTCAAAATAATTTTATATAAATTAACATTCGCCTTCCTAATTTCATCACCCAATTTTGAGTTAGGATTTCCCTCCCCTCCCTTGCTATTTAAGGCAACAACAGTAGTTACATTATTGCAAGACTGCCAAATATACATGACTCTAAATCCTAAAGTACTGCCTTTATAAAACCAAAAGCGTTGCTTAAGCTCTTTATCGTAATAGGAGCCCACGCCTAAACCAAATCCTAAAGGATCATTTTCTGTTACTGTAGGGATGGTTTGTCCCGTTTTCATAGAAACAACAGACTCTAATTCAGCCAAGCTACTTTCTCTATAAATAGGGTTAATTAATGTTCCGTGATAAAGCAACTGCACCCAACGTACTACATCCTCAGTATTTGCTACAATTGCTCCAGCAGCACCAGCCCAAGACAAATCATTAATAATGGTATCAATGAGTTTATTTTTTTCTTCATCATAATAATAACCATGAACTCTTAGTTCTTGAATTGCTTTTGCAACAGCTTGTCCATCTGGGCCTGCTGGGTAAAACATATCATTTAACCCATTTTCCTTGTTAATAATTCGTAGCTTTAATTGGTTTGCAAAAGTATCTTGAGTCACTTTTTCGATAACCATTGCGGCCAAAATGTAATTTGAATTAGAATATTCAAATTGATTCTCTTTTTTAGTTACAAGTGGCTTTTCAGGATGTGCATAAGCAAGTAATTCTTTATCAGTCCAAACCGTATCTAAATGAGCCTCCATTTTTTTCGAAAATTCCTTATCTTCAGAATAATTTGGAATACCGCTGGTCATGTTTAATAATTGACGTAAAGTGACATCTTTCCAATTTGGGTATTGTGGCAACCATTTACCTAACCGGTCGTCTAAAGATAATTTATTTTCCGTTTGCAATTGCAATAACAGTAATGACGTAAATGACTTAGTAATACTGCCAATATCAAATAAATTGTTTGGAGTAATTGGCTGGGATAATGGCGCATACCCCATAGTGCCATATACTACAGTTTGAATTTCTTGCTTATTATTCGTCCGATTTTGAGGAATCAAAACCGAAGCAGCGATTGCTGTAAATTTTTCCTTTTCACTATACTTTTTATAATAATCATTGATCTCCTCCTGAAATTGCTGAGTAAGATTATTTTTTGAGGTATTAGGATTAGCAGAAAAAGCCGGTGCAATAAAAAAAGCAGACAACGTCGTTAAAGTGAAACCCAGTTGATGTAATTTTAATCTCATAAGTGACCATCCGCTCTTATTTTTAATTGTTCCAAAGCAAAGGCAAGACGAGTTAGTACTTTTTCTTTACCTAATAACATCAATGTCATGTCAATAGATGGTGACATCCCTGAACCAGTCACTGCTACTCGCACGGGTTGTGCAATTTTTCCCATATTGATATCAAACTGCGCACTGATGTCATTAATACATTCTTGCAAATGCTCCTTTTCCCAAGGTTCTACTGTTTTTAAACGTTCATAAAGCGCAGTTAAAGGTTCTAAAATAACCGGGCGTAAATGTTTTTTGACTGCGGCTTCATCATATTTAATTGAATCTGCATAGAAATACGTACTCATTTGACATATTTCAGCTAAAGTTTTACATCGCTCAGCCTGAATAGTCACTAAATCAGTTAATGCTGGCCCGTCCTCCAATTTAATTCCTTCATGTTCAAAATGCCAACGCAAAGCTTCAGCCACGTCTTCAACTGGATCATTTTTTTGATAATGTTGATTGAGCCAATATAATTTTTCATAGTTGAAACTTGAAACCCCTCGACTTACATTTTTCAAATCAAAAGAGGCTATCATCTCATCGATACTAAAAATCTCTTGATCTCCATGAGACCAACCTAAACGAACTAAATAATTTAATAAAGCATGAGGTAAAATACCTAATTCTTTAAACTGCAATACACTCACTGCGCCATGGCGCTTGGATAAACGTTTGCCATCTTCGCCTAAAATCATTGGCAGATGGGCAAATACAGGTATAGGAGCATTTAATGCTTGAAATAAATTAATTTGTCTTGGTGTATTGTTAATATGATCATCCCCTCGAATTACATGGGTAATATTCATATCTATATCATCAATCACCACGGCAAAATTATAGGTAGGATGGCCATCGGAACGTATCAAAATTAAATCATCTAATTCACTATTAGCAACGTGTATTTCACCGTAAACCTGATCGTGAAAAGATACCGTACCTTGGTCAGGATTTTTAAAGCGAATGACAAAAGGTGCGTCAGAAATAGGTAAATTTTTATTGCGACAATGACCATCATAACGAGGCTTTTCTTTGGCTGCTATTTGAGCTTCTCGTAAAGCTTCCAGACGTTCCTTACTGCACTCACATCGATAAGCCTTCCCTTCATTTAATAACTGTTGCACCACCTCATTGTATCGGTCATAACGTTTAGTTTGATAAAAAGGTCCTTCGTCATAATCCATACCTAACCAAGTCATACCATCCAAAATGGCACGGACAGACTCTTGAGTGGAACGCTCTTGGTCAGTATCTTCGATACGCAAAATAAACTCACCACGATGACGTTTTGCATAAAGCCATGAAAATAAAGCAGTTCTTACTCCACCTACGTGTAAATATCCAGTCGGACTTGGTGCAAATCGGGTTCTAACAGTCATAATCACTTCCACATTGTAAGGAATAAAATAATCGGGCTATAATAACTGACTTTATAGCCTGGGTGAAAGGGAAAGATTTGTTTTTTCCCAATGCGCTTAAATATAATATCCCAACCATCTGGTGAATCATCTTGAAAAGCATTGGTATTAAGTATCAACTAAGAATTACTACTTTAATTCCTGTTTTTCTGGTCGCCCTACTCCTTGCCATTTTTTATAATGGGTTGTTTGGTAATGACTTAAAACAGCACATGTCTCGCCTCGGTGAAGCATATATTCGACAGTTACTCCCAGCCGCCCAGTACGCTATGTTGCGAGGGGACGATCGAACCTTACAAGGGCTTATCAATGCCTCAACAATTAATCCTGAAGTCAAAGCACTTGCTTTTTATAGTAGCGACGGCCAACTCCTTGCTTATCGGGGTGGTAAACACTCGCTAAACAAACCATTTACTGCACCTAAGTTCACTGGAGATTACATCAAAAGTAAACAAATTAATCCTTTTACTATTAATTTTATAGCACCAGTTACAATTCCAAAATTCAACTTATATTCAAACTCTTCTTTTAAAAATATTTTAAGTCCTATGACATCGCGTGCGGATGATATTCTTGGGTGGTTATCTATCGATATCGATACTCGTTCAATGATAATCAAACGTTATCAGATGCTTATTGTCACTATATTTATTACTTTATTTGGGTTATTAGTAGGATTAACCATTCACTACTTTCTCTCTAAGCAGATTTATTTACCTATTTCTCGTTTACGAAGAAGCATGAAACAAATTTTGCGTAACGAGTTTGAAACAGAAATAAAAACAACCAGCTCTGGAGAATTAGGAATCATTGAACGAGGGTGTTCCCATTTACAAAAAAAACATCTTGAAACCATACATGATCTGAATCAACACATTGAAATAGCTACTGCTGATTTACAACAAAGTCTGGAACTTCTAGAAGAAAAAAATATTGAACTTTCTCTTGAAAAGAAAAAAATAGAAGAAAAAAGTCGGCAAAAATCTGAGTTCATCGCCAATATGAGCCATGAAATTCGTACTCCGATGAATGGAGTTATTGGTTTTACTAATGTTTTGCTTGAAAGCAAACTTGATCCTTTGCAATTAGATTATGTAAAAACAATTAAATCATCAGCCCAAGACTTATTAGGAATTATCAATGATATTCTCGATTTCTCAAAAATTGATGCAGGAAAACTTCATCTCGATTGTATTCCATTAAACATTCGTCATTGTATCGATGAAGTACTCGCTCTTGCAGCACCTAATGCTCATAAAAAAGGCATCGACTTAATTCCTATAACCGAGCTAAATGTACCTAAAATTGTTTTAGGTGATCCTTTTAGAGTGAAACAATTTATTAGTAACTTGGTCACTAATGCAGTTAAATTTACTGATCATGGATATGTGTTAATCCGCACGAAAGTAGAACAGGAAACAGAGAAAGATTACACTTTATGCATCACAATCACCGATACAGGCTTAGGTATTTCTCCTGAAGATCAAAACAAATTGTTTACCGCCTTTAATCAGGCAGATACAAGTATTACCCGTCGTTATGGTGGATCAGGACTTGGTTTGGTAATCTGCAAAAAGCTCTGTGAAGAAATGAAAGGTCGTATTACTTTTGCCAGCGAGCTCAACAAAGGCTCTGTTTTTACTGCTTACATCAAAGTTGAAAAATTGCTTGCCTATGAAATTGAAAAAAATCAGACGCATCCTTTTGCCCATTTTAAAATGCTTTGTTTTGACGATAACCCGATGCAGTTGGAAGCGTTGTGTAATGGTTTAGGATATTGGGGAATAAAATGTATCGCTGTAAACTCACTGAGTCAACTCGCAAAAAAGCTAGAAGACAATAAAGGCTGCAAAATCGCTTTTCTTAATATCAATAAAGGCTACGAACAACAAATTACTAAGCTAATAGCTGAACATAATTATTTTCCCTATGTATTAACCTCCAAATGGCTTATTAATGATTATACAGCACTTGGAGCACAAGGATTTTTATATAAACCCATTAGTATTCAAAAACTCCAAGATATTATTGAGTCATTAACAAATCAAGAAAATATTGAAAAATCAGTTAATCATGAATTGGAAGGTTTAAGGGAGCAATTACGTTTCTTACATCCAGATCTTCTTATAGCAGAAGATAATCCAGTGAATAAAATGCTTCTTGACTCTTTGTTAGGCACTCGTGCCAATATTACAGCGGTTGATAATGGAGAAATGGCTGTATCGGTATGTAATGAAAAGAAATACAGCCTTATCTTACTTGACTTACATATGCCCAAAATAAATGGATTAGAAGCTGCTCGACTTATCCGCCAAAAATCAGAATTTAATCGCCATACACCAATAGTGTTAATTAGTGCAAATGGTAGAGAGATAAATGATATTGATCTAAAAAAATCAGGGGTGGATTTTTGTTTGCAAAAACCCATAGATGAGAAACAATTATTGATCCAAATTTTACGTATTGCTGATAAAGCAAAACACTCTGCAATAGATTGGCAATTGTGTATTCAAAAAGCCTCTGGAAATCAATCGCTTGCTGAAGAATTTCTTACTCGATTCATCGAGGAATTGCTTAAAAATCGCGAAGAGTTTATCCAATTAATGCATGAAAAAAATGTGAAACAATTGGGTGAAGCGGCTCATAAACTTCATGGAGCATGTTGTTTTAGTGGGGTCCCCACTTTACAAAAAAAAGTAGTTCAAGTAGAAAAACTTGCCGCTCATGCTGCTTCAATCGAAGAGTTAGCTACTCCTTTTGCAGAATTAATTCAAAGCATTGATGCAGTAATTAGTGAATACGAAAATCAAAAAATAAAAACTTAGCGCGCTACATCTGCGCATCTCAAATGAACAAGGAGATCGAATGACTATAAAAAATGCGATATATGCTCAATCAGGAGGCGTCACTGCGGTCATTAATGCCTCAGCTTGTGCAGTGATTCAAACAGCTAAACTCTATCCTCAACATATAGGAAAAGTCTATGCTGCCAAAAATGGAATTATCGGCGCGTTACATGAAGAACTTATTGACACCTCATTTGAAAGTGATGCAGATATTGCTAAATTATTACAAACTCCTGCCGGCGCTTTTGGTTCTTGCCGTTACAAACTTAAAAATGACGGGGCAGAATATGAACGATTAATTGAAGTATTTAAAGCACATAATATAGGTTATTTTTTCTATAATGGGGGGGGTGATTCACAAGATACAGCCTATAAAGTATCCCAGTTGGGTGCTACTATGGGTTATCCCATCACATGTATCGGCATACCAAAAACTGTAGATAACGATCTTCCTTTTACAGATGCATGTCCAGGCTTTGGTTCCGTAGCGAAATACGTAGCAGTATCCACCAGAGAGGCAGGATTTGACGTTGCCTCTATGGCCGCTTCTTCAACAAAAGTTTTTATTCTTGAAGTCATGGGGCGTCATGCTGGATGGATTGCAGCAGCAAGTGGTTTAGCCAGCCAAAACCCTGATGAACCACCCCATATTATTTTATTACCTGAGGTTCCCTTTGAACCAGCAAAGTTTTTGAGCAAAGTCGATGAGTGTGTCAAAACTTATGGGTATTGTGTTATTGTTGTTTCAGAAGGAATTCGTAATACAGAAGGTACGTTTTTAAGTGATGCAGGATTAAAAGATGCTTTTGGACATGCCCAATTGGGAGGTGTTGCCCCAGTTATTGCTCAGCTTATTAAAACCGAGCTCAATTATAAATATCACTGGGCAGTTGCTGATTATCTGCAACGCGCTGCTCGACATATTGCATCTAAAGTTGATTTAGAACAGGCTTATGCTCTAGGCAAAGCAGCCGTAGAGTTTGCCGTTAAAGGCCAAAATGCTATTATGCCCATTATCGTTCGTGAACAAGATGAACCTTATCAATGGTCCATAGGTCATGCGGCCTTAGCGGATGTTGCCAATCAAGAGAAAGCCTTACCTAAAGAATATATTGCGGCAGATGGGATGGGAATTACAGAAGCGTGCAAACGTTATTTATCTCCATTGATTCAAGGCGAAGCTTATCCTGATTATATAAATGGCCTTCCTGATTATGTTCGTTTAAAAAATAAACTAGTACCAAAGGTACTTCAAGTCAAATAGTTAACAGTATGGGGTGAAGTAAAACCGAATATCATTTGTGCCTCCTGAGTTCGGTTATAGCTTCGCCCGCTTACTCTATACTATTGCAAAAAACTTATATTTGTCATGAGCATATAAAATATAATTAATGCAAATATAATACATTCTCAGGTGACCTCTGCTAAACATAGTAAAAAGGAAAAGATCAAATAGGATTTGTGATGTATTTGTATATTTAAGATGTAATTAATTAGGGAGCTAACAATGAAGCAAAAAGGTTTTACTTTAATTGAATTGATGATAGTAGTGGCAATCATTGGGATTCTTGCCTCAATAGCTATTCCGGCGTATCAGGACTACGTGGTTAGAGCTCGTATTACGGAAGGATTAAGTCTTGCCTCTGCAGCAAAAACCACGGTTTCTGAGAATGTATCAAGTGGTGCTGCTAAATTAGATCAAGGATGGGTTGCTCCTACAGCAACCGCTAACGTAAAAAGTATTGGAATTGATCAGAATACGGGAATAATCACCATCACTTATAATACACCAGCAAAAAATATCGTTATTACTTTAACCCCAAAATCGGGCGGTAATGCTCTTGTTGCCGGTACCCCACCAACAGATGCCATTACTTGGACCTGTGCAGTTGATCAGGCTGAAAATGATCGATATGTTCCTTCAAACTGTCGTATTTAGTTTAAAAGCTGCTTCCAAGCAGCTTTTTTATTTTGATATGATATAAATAAATGAATAAATATTTAGAGTTAAATATGTCGCGTAAAAATCGTATTGAAGAATTATTAAATCAGGAGTTAACACCTGTTTATTTAAATGTCATAGATGAGTCAGCCAATCACCATGTCCCAGAAGGTGCGCAAACCCATTTTAAAGTGACCGTTGTATCTTTTCATTTTAATGATTTATCACGAATTGCACGCCACAGACTATTAAATCATCTGCTTCATAAAGAATTTGAGTTTGGGCTACATGCTTTAAGCATGCATCTTTTTACTCCTAACGAATGGGAAAAAAGAAACAAAACTGTTTTGCAATCCCCGGCTTGTAAGGGTGGATTTAAGAAAGATGAAGCATAATTTCCCCCAAATTTTATAAAACTATCTTAAAATCAAATCATTAATTTTTCAGAATAGTTAATTTCTTTAAAAAGGAATAAAGATTTCTTGGTAAGATAAAAAAATGTAACATCAATCAATAACTTCCTATATAATGTATATCATTTTAACAAATAGAATTAATTAATGAACAAGTGGTCTTCTGAAAAAATATCTGTACTTGCTTTGGTCTTATTGATTACTGGTGCAATTGATAGCATCAGAAATTTGCCAGGAACAGCTTTATTCGGTTCTTCATTAATTTTTTTCTTTATTTTTTCGGCAATTGTATTTTTAATCCCTGTTGCTTTAGTTTCAGCGGAATTATCATCAACTTGGTCTGATGAAGAAGGAGGAATCTATAGTTGGGTAAAACATGCATACGGTGAAAATCTCGCTTTTTTTACCATTTGGTTACAATGGATAAATACTTTAGTCTGGTATCCCACTATTTTATCTTTTATTGCAGGGGTACTTGCTTATTTGATTAACCCCGATCTTGCACAAAATAAATACTATTTAATTTCCGTTATTCTCATTATATTTTGGTCACTCACTTTAATTGCTTTATCGGGTTTACGTGCCTCAGCGCATTTTGCAGGTCTTTGCGCTATTTTAGGAATGATTATTCCTATGGGATTTATTATTTTTCTTGCCGCTGTCTGGGTCATTAAAGGTAATCCTATAGCAATTGATTTAAGTTTGCCTCATTTATTGCCACAATGGAAGGACAGTCAATCTTGGGTATCACTCACTGCAATTATGACTTCATTTCTCGGTATGGAGCTTGCAGCAGTTCACGTTCGAAACGTGGATAATCCACAGAAAAATTTTCCCCGAGCAATGTTTTTTTCAGTATTATTGATTTTAACCACAATGATTTTTGGTTCTTTAGCAATAGCTTTTGTTCTTCCTAAAGAAAAAATCAGCCTTATTGATGGCGTATTACAAGCCTTTAATAACTTTTTACAGGCTTATAACTTAACCTGGTTATTACCTATTCTTATTGTGCTTTTGTTATTAGGTAGTTTGGGCAGCATGATCAACTGGATTATTTCACCCGCCAAAGGCTTACTTATGGCTGCAAACCACAATTTCTTACCTAATTTTTTATCTCAATTAAATAAGCGTGGTGTTGCCTCACGAATTTTAATTATTCAAGCCATCCTTGTAACACTTCTATGTAGTGGATTTCTATTATTTCCAACCGTGAATGCTATTTATTGGTTATTTACTGCATTAAGTACAGAACTCTATATTATGATGTATGTTTTAATGTTTATTGCTGCGTGGAGATTAAAAGGTAAATTTGCACATGTTGAGAGACCTTTTGCTATACCCGGGAAAAAATTCGGCTATTATCTAACGTGTATTTTAGGATTATGCGGCTGCACAATGACTTTAATTGTAGGGTTTATTCCCCCAGTTGAATTTATGAATTTTGGCAGCGCATCCCATTTTAGATTTGTTTTTTCGATGGGAATTGTATTGATGATGATTCCAGCATTTTTATTGTATTGGCGTAAAAAATACATCAGCAAATAATAATCCATTTTTATGGGGACGTCTCAACATCGAACGTAATCGTTCACTGTTTCAGCCATTCTCATAGCCTGAATGAAATTCGGAGTTCACTCTCTCGGACCTTCTCCATGCTACCTCTATTCTTACTGTTCAATCATTTAAAATTCGAAAAAAATTATTATAAATCATAAAATTACAACTTATTTTTAACATCTTGTCCCGTGTTTCAGCTTTTATTGTTTTAAAAATTATCAAATTTATGTGAATATCAAAATGATTTAAAACAACCCATAATTTAAAAGTTGCAATAATAATACCTCAAGCTTCAAAATTGGGATTGTTTCGTCACTTTCAACATAAAATGCCGGAAGATATTCTGCAAGAGGAGAATCACATTGTTTTTGGAGGAGCCATGAACTCAATCTAGTTTACTCTATAGTTTGTCACCTTTTGCAAAAGCAGCGTTGTTGTATGGAGCAACACATGTCTTGATGTAAATCTCATCATTGGTTTATGCCGAATCCCCATGGCGAAAACAGCGGGCGTTAGCAGAGTTGTGATCAAGACAGGCTGCCGCAGAGGATAACGCTCTTTTGAACGTTTTTGAATGAGGCACGTCAAACAATCATTGAATCCTGTTAGGATATATTAAACCGTTATAATGTTTTTTTATAACTTATCTTTTTCTTCCAAGGGGATAACTCGAGCTTCATGCTCCAACATTACCGGGATATCATCATGAATAGGAAAAGCCAGCCGATCAAACTTACAGATTAGTTCTTGTTTTTTTAACTGCAATTTTCCTTTGCATAGAGGACAAACTAAGATTTCCAATAATTTTTTATCCATGAAAGACTCCTAAGTGACTTTATTTCGGATGTATATAGGGTGTGCTGCAGCGGCTGAAACAGGTTTTAATGCAGAAAATTGAGCAAATTGAATCATCGCAGCAGCAGAAGGGTTGATAAGCAATTTTTCACTGAGTTGTGATTTAGTCTTGGAGGTAAAATCTTCCCAATATAAATCCACCCCTACTCCCGCAAGAATTACAGAGTGCTCTTCGGGTATACTTATTTCATGTACTGGATTGACCTTTTCCTCTGCCACCCATTGATCTTTGGCAAAATAAGCCCAATACATTTCATGCATGCGCGCGTCTAATACGGTTAATACAGGCAAATGTACTCCCTGCGTTTGTTGACGAGCTGACCAAGCTATAGCGACCAAATTACTTACTGGAATTAATCCCAAGTCATGAGCATAAGCTAACCCTTTTGCAATACTGCAAGCAATACGTAAGCCAGTGAAACTCCCTGGTCCACGTCCAAATACAATGCCATCAAGCTGATTCATTTGCAAACCAGCATTGATCATTAATTTATCAATCATAGGTAAAATAAATTGTGCATGTGTTTTAGGGTTGCTTTGTTCTTCACAAAGTAACTCTTTTCCAGTTAGCAACGCTATACTGGCTATTTCAGTCGATGTATCAATCGCTAATAGCTTCATTGGTCAACTCTAATTCTTTAATGAATTGCAGTACTTTTTGTTCATCTCGGGTTTTTGGTAATTGCGGTAAACTGGCTAATATTCGTCTACCATACTCTCTACCAGTAAGTCGGGGGTCGGCGATCATCAATACCCCTTTATCCGTGTTATCCCGAATTAAACGCCCCACTCCTTGTTTTAAAGCAATCACTGCGCTTGGCAAAGATAACTCATCAAAACCAGATAATCCTTTTTCCTTCAAATAAGTCATTTTACCACGAATTACAGGATCTATTGGGCTAGAAAAAGGTATTTTATCAATAATAACGCAAGATAATGCCTCTCCTTTTACATCAACCCCTTCCCAAAACGTTGAAGTTCCTAACAAAACTGCATTTCCTAATTGTCTAAAACGTTCCAATAAAATAGGTTTTGCCTCTGTTCCTTGGATAAGTAAGGGATAATTTAAATTATTGGATATAATTTGCGCAACTTGTTTTAAAGATCTGTGACTGGTAAATAAAAAAAAGCTACGTCCTCCTAACGCTTCGATAAGTGGAATAGCACGTTGGATTAATAATTCATTATAAGTAGCATTCTTAGGATCAGGTAATCCTCTTGGAAAATATAATAATGCTTGTTGTTGGTAATTAAAGGGACTAGGCAATACTAAAGTCTGAGCTCCATGTAGCCCCAAAGGCTTACAAAAGCAATCAAAGGAATCCGCCATAGTTAAGGTTGCCGAGGTAAATATATAAGTACAAGATTGCCTTTTTAGTAATTCGCTAAACGACTTAGCAACATCATAAGGCGTGGCATGAAAAACTAAAGTATGTTTAAAACGCTCCAACCATCTAATTTTCTCGTTAGTTTCTTCAGTGAAAAGCAATAAAATTCTGGCAAAATCGACTAATCGCTCTCTACAACGTGCAAGACCAGGAAACTCAGAAAGAGAGATCTCATTGAAACACTCCATTAACTCATCTTTCAATGCCAACCAACGAGACCATATGTTCATAAATGTTTTATTTCGCTTGATTTCCTCCCAACTTACTCGCTCCTCCGCAGGAAAACTTGTTAATAATTCATCCATCAACTTATCTGCTTTATGGCTTAAAACTTTTAAGGGTTGATTTGCAAGATCTAAAACAGGCCATTCTCTAATAAGATCATCCAATAAATCATGAAATTGTCGCGTACCAACTCGCTCTCCATTAAAATGAGTCGCTATTTCAGCAAGTTGATGTGCCTCATCAAAAATAATGACATCAACTCCTGGTAATAACTCACCGAATCCCTCTTCTTTTAGACGCGAGTCAGCAAAAAAAAGATGATGATTAATCACTACTACATCTGCCTCTAGCGCTCTCTTACGTGCTTTAACCAGAAAACATGTTTCATGATTAGGGCATTCAACACCTAAGCAATTATCTACTGTTGATGTTACATAGGGCCAAACTGGAGAATCCTCACTAAGCTCGGGTAATTCAGAACGATCACCATTTTTCATTTGGGAGAGTTTGCTTCGCACATGAGCCACTTCATGCGCACACTGCGGGCTTTGAAATTGCCCTTCTTCAGAATAGAGCTCAACACGATATTCACAGATGTAATTTGCTCTACCTTTAAGATTTTGTACGCGCACTGATAATCCTAATGCCTTGACTAAGGTCGGTAAATCTTTTTGATAGAGTTGATCTTGTAACGTTTTAGTGGCAGTAGAAATGAGTGTTTTTTTTCCGCTTAATAAACTGGGTAACAAATAAGCGAATGTTTTACCTGTTCCAGTTCCTGCTTCAGCTACCAGAGTAGATTTTTCCTCTATTGCTGCAGCAATCGCCACAGCCAAATCGGATTGTGGCGCGCGCGCTATAAATCCAGGGATCGCTGTAGAAAGTCGACCTTTCTCTCCTAGAGCTCGCTGACATGATTGAATAAGTGAAGTGATTTCTACCACTCTTCTTGTAGATATTGAAGTTTATCCTTAACCTCTTCCCAATCTTTAGCATCCGAAGGAGCATCTTTTTTAGAGGTAATATTGGGCCAGTTTTTAGCAAGCTTTGCATTTAGCTCTTTAAATTGCTGCTGTTCGGGCGTTAAATCATCTTCGGAAACGATTGCATTCACAGGGCATTCCGGTTCACACAAAGCACAATCAATACATTCTTCGGGATGAATAACCAAAAAATTAGGCCCTTCATAAAAACAGTCAACAGGACAAACTTCAACGCAATCAGTATACTTACATTTAATACAACTTTCTGTTACTACAAAAGTCATGATAAACCTTTTTGAGCTAGTAATAATAGTTATTAAAGCATAAAACAAGCCATTTAAGTAGTAGTTTTCTCAGTAATTGAATAAAACAACTGGCCCTTTATTTTTTATGTTGCAATAAATCTTAACCTTAAAGTAATTTTTAATATCTTTTTGACCAAAAGCATCAAAATTGTCTATATTTATAAGCAAGTTGGATTAATTTTTTCACAAGGATACAGGCAAATGGAGTTGGAGCAAAAGAATAGGATTATGAAACGCTTTTTAACCGAAAAAAGTGAAAATCCTATTGCAATGGATCTAAAAGATGAGGATTTAGCAAGTTACGCTGATCTGAATGTTTTATTAGAACATATTGAACATCATCAAAATGGCCTCTTTAATTTTGAAACTCTCGAAACAGATCCAAACCAATGGCGAGAATTTTGTAGCATTATTAAATACGCCACTACTTTTAAACCAGGCTCTCCTCCTCTATTAAAAAGAATTAGTCTTAAAAAGGCTGAAGAAGGGTTACGTTATACATTAAATGCGCATGATATCGTCGCATTACCAAATGATAATTATTATATGCGTTCAGCCAAAGTGCTTACCGAAATAGAACCAGAACTAAATGAGTTAATTTTAAACAGTAGAGTAAAATTGTATACTTTGGTACACGCTTTTCCTGAAACGCTAACTTTTGATGCCTCCAACACCTCGCAAATCATCTTACACATGTCACAGTTAGAAGAAGAAATACTCTTACTTGATAACGACTCAAAAAAGGAACAACTACGAAAAAAGTTAACTATCTTACACGATCTTAAGAAAATTAATGAATTAAAACAATTGTGTATCGCTCAAGACGATGGCTCTACGCTCGATTACTGTACACTAGCAGAAGATATAGGTGGCGTTACAGAAAAAATTCCTTTGGTCAGCTTAAAGAGTGTAAAAAAGCAATTACGCAATCTGTGTGAATGCTCAGAGCACTTTCTTATAGATAATTATTATGCTGCAAGAGAACAATATAAGCTTTGTACTGAGGCCATAATAAAACTGCCTAAACGCGGTGATATTAGAGAGGTGCAACATGAAGCTATAGCACTTAATATTTCTCGCTTATTGGGACTAGATACTGCTATTACAACATCAATTACTTATAATAATCATCCAGCATTATTCATTATTTTTTCCGATATACGTTTATTAAGTGATTTCTCTTCGGGAAAAACATTTACATCATGGCTAAGTGGTAAAACCTACACCCATTATTCAACGATTAAGCCTGTAGGTGAGGGTCTAGAAGCAGATTGTTTTATTGATGATTTCGGCAAGGCACTAAGCTTGTTTTATATATGTAGTGATCCGGATACAATAGGCGGTAATTGTCAGAACAAAGCCTTAAAAGAGGGAAAATCTCTTTTTATTT
This sequence comes from Legionella cincinnatiensis, assembly GCF_900452415.1. NCBI lineage: Bacteria > Pseudomonadati > Pseudomonadota > Gammaproteobacteria > Legionellales > Legionellaceae > Legionella > Legionella cincinnatiensis. Next base: position 2,587,858 of record NZ_UGNX01000001.1, read on the forward strand.
TTGATCAATCCTTGATGGGTACTGACAAATTCATTCTTGATTCACGCCTTTGCTTAATACCCGGTGAATTTCTTCGAAAACATACACGTCATGGTATAGGACGTAATCGCACTATTATTGAAGATTCATCATTCAATTCCAAATTTGAAAGCATCATGCAACTAAAAAATCTAAAGGACAAACTTGTTCAATATGTGAATCATGTTGCATGGCAACATCATCAGAAAATAACTAAAATTCAACGCAAGCTTAAAAAAAACCTGGGCTATGAAAAATATAATCAACTCACCACCCAGTTAAACAATTTAATAATTCTTGAAAAAGATGCTGAGATACTTAAAGCAAAAATACAAGAACGTATAAAAACAATTGAAAATTTGTTGCCTCAAACAACTGGAGAAGTGAGTTCTATCGAAATAAGACAAGCATTAATTTTTGAAAAATTGATCCATAATCCAATCTTATTTAGTGATGATGGACGCCCCTATAAAAACCCATGGACATACAGACAATTCAATACAATTAAAAAAGTAGATGATTTGGGCAATGGCTCTATTCAACTTACTTTTGATGATAAAATTTCTACAGCTATGGTTGAGTTTATTAAACGCCGCAGCAAAAATGACTCGATAGTCCTGAATTCAGCTAAAACAATACTTATAACCAAAGAACAATTGATGGGATTGACTGAAAATCTACTTCACCCCGAACATCAATTAATTCTAAATCCCTCCACTAACTATATAGATCTTATGGATTTAATCGTTATTAAAGAAGCTTATAATGTGGGAAACAGGTCTCGCGTGATCAATACTATTGCCTCCTACCGTACAAAAATGAATTGTGATACGAGTTCTAGGGAGGAAAAAATAGTATTTATTACTGAAACAGAAAATCAACTTAAAACATACCTCACAACAGCTTATGATAAAGGATTTTGCAAACACGTATTAAAAAAATTCTACTTTGAGGCCCAACAACAATTGCAGAAACTCATGCCTATATTAGAAATTCCAACTCAATTAAATGATGCATTTATTGCTGCATTGCAATTGGATAGAGTATCGGAGTTTAATTCTGTGGTTATGGAAGCAATAACACACGACAAGATTAATGATTCTCAATTTGTATGCTTTCTGGAGGAGTGCATTCAAAGGAGAAATAGTACCAAAAACTATATTGAGGCCCAACAACAAAGTCGTGAATTATCAAATACAATAGAAAAGACAATACATCAATTACGTGCTTCTAAATCTTTTACAGTTTTATTAACATCAAAAACACAATATAGTGAATTAAATCAAGTTGATCCTATAATTATTAATAAACCTGATTTAGAAAAAGGATTTACTTTTATAAAAGAACCGTTAATTGTTGTAGCAAATACCGAGGAAATCAATGAACAAGAACAAATTATATTCTCTCTTTAACATAAGCGAGCTAATTTGTTCATTAAAAGGTAGTAAATGGAGCTATTATGCCTATACATGAAAGACGTCAACATTTCCGGGTAGAAGATCATATCTACTTTAATTATCAAATTATGGAACCGGGAGAATTATGTCCCGATCGAGCAGTTGTGGAGCAACTCTTAGGGAAAAATGGGCAACGGTACCTGGAAGCAGCACATTATTTTCAAGAGATTGATTATGAAATGGCAGAGTTAACCCAAATTATAGCGCTCAAAGAGCCAACCATAGCTCATTACCTTAATCTACTCAATGCAAAAATCGATTATTTATCGCGACAAATGCTCATGACAAATACGATTCATTTACGTAAGGTCAATATAAGCTTAGGTGGAATGGCATTTAAAACTCCTGATCTTATTAAAGAGAAAACACGTTTAAAATTAGTGATTTATACCAAACCTAAAATGATACCCATTATTGTGGAAGGCACTGTAGTTTACAGTCAATATCAAACTGAACATACCTACCGTACTGCAGTATCATTCAATGAGTTAACAAGTGAACAGGAACAAATTCTTTCACAACATATTTTATTAGCTCAGGCGAAACATCGTTCTGACTAAAAATAAAAAGTAATTTTCAGTACAAAACTGCCAAATAACACGTAAACTATAGCACGTGGTTATGAACAAGAGGCAAATATGAGCAGAATAGTACATTGTTGTAAATTAAAACAAGATGCGGAAGGTATGTTAAAACCTCCCTTCCCAGGACCATTAGGAGAGCGAATTTATAATGAAGTATCAAAACAAGCCTGGAATATGTGGCTAAGTCATCAAACCATGCTTATTAATGAATATCGCTTAAATTTAATGGAAGCCAAGGCACGCAACTTTTTAAAAGAAGAAATGCAAAAATACTTTTTCGGCGAAGGCTCAGAAAAGCCAGCAGGCTATACTCCTGAATCATCATCCTAAAAAATACAGTGAAACGAACATAAATCGCTAAATGATCCCATAACCCTCCTCGGAGAGCAAGGAAATGCATTACATATATGGGGTCTATTTCTTAATAAATCAGGTAGATATAAAAACGACATTATTGTATTTTATAAACCACTTAAAACCAAAATTGTACCACTCTATTTAATTTCTGCCTCTGTAAATTTCCCTCTCTCATACGTTAAAGTAAATCCAGTACCAAATTCTACTTTTGTTTCATAATAACCACCAAATAAAATGAAGTTTTATTCTATAAATTAATGATTAAGAATTATTAATAAAAATAAAGCATCAATTTAGATATACATGTAAACGAAAAATAATTTTATCCTTTATTCACTTTTTATGAGTGGACTAAAAAATCAATTTCTTCTGATTATCAAAATAAAATTTATTGCCATCAGACAGATGAACAAAATGGACATATTGGAGATTTATTAAATGTATTTTATCTTCTTCACTATTTTTTTCTTTAATTTCTTAATTTATTCATATAATAATAGAAATTTGACGATGCCATTTTTTTTGATTTAATTTATTATTTTAAACACACATATTGTAAAAGAAGATACTCATGAAATTTTTTAAAGGTTTGTTGTTTTTCCTCTTTTGTTTCACTGCTGCCGTTCAAGCACAAGATCAACCTTTGAGAGTAGGAATAGGACGCTTTTATCCTCCTTTTATCATGCAAGGAGCAGATAATGAGCTCTTTGGTTTTGACATCGAAACAGCAATAGCGCTCTGTAATATCATGCATCGTACTTGCTCTTTTCATGCCATGAGATTCAAAGATTTAATTCCAGCAATAATGAGACAAGAGATTGATATGGCAATCAATGCAATTTCGATCACTCCGGAACGTTTAAAATTAGTTAATTTCAGCAATCCCTACTTGTTAAGCTATTCTAGATTTCTTACACACCATGTTTATGCTCATCAACCATTTCATTTAGCTCTTTTAAATAACAAACGGATTGGAGTAGATGCTGATTCTATCTTTGAAAGTGAAGTTAAAGAAATGGACATAAAAAATCCCACTATTGTCCCGTTTTATGGTCGCCATAGTACTGAAGAGATGTTAGAAGCATTGGAGAATGAAAAAATTGATTTTGTAATTATGGATAATCCTTCCGCACTTTACTGGGCAGCAAATTCATCAGGTGAAGTTCAAACTGTAGGTAGACCTATACTCTATGGCTATGGTTTAGGCATCGCAGTGAATCTAAATAACAATGCATTATTACAAGCAATTAATCACGCCTTATTACAATATGAACTCTCAAACCAATACATCAAAAATTATAATAAATATATCTTACAGTTTTAATAGTACTGTCGTTAATAAGCGTCCTCTTATGGCAAAAAGATACATTTAACGTATTTTTCAATCAAATATAGCCCTTCATGACGCATCATCCTCCTAAACAGAGAAGGTGATCTAAGCGTAACAAATTAGCTTTGCAATAACACCCTCTACGGAAACGTATCTGTCAGGGTGTATGCTTGCCTTTCACTGCAGGAGGTGTGGATGCTCACACGGAAACAGGAGGTCTATTGAAGATGCTGCACGAGGAAGTTTCTAACACGTTTGTTGCTTTTTAGACCTTCCGTTGTTACGGAAGGTCGCCTTTTTTACATCCTTTGTCATAAACTTCTCAGAATGACCCAATTAATGACCTAAGTATTCTGTATTACAAGCAATAGCGAAAAATCATGCTCATTGCTGGTACACTTCATTAATAGGTTGAGTACTTATTTGGCTTTGACTGGCCTTGAGCGTAACTTCATCATCTTCAGCCATCAATTGAGTTTCCTTACATAACTTGACATATTCTTTATGTGTAATCAGTGCATAAAAAAGAGCTGATATTGATAAAATGTAATAAATATTTTGATAAAAATAAATTAACCACAAATAAGTCAGAAATGGTGTTGATAATACTAATAATGTGGTTACTTTCATTTTCCTTGTGATCTGTATTACTCCGTAAATTACCATCAAAACTGAGATAGACAGATTCATTTTTAGAAAATCAGCGGCAGGCAAAGTGCTCATCATTAGACCAAGGATACAAAAGATGATTATTCCATATATTCTGGTATTGGGTTTTAAAGCCCCCATACTAATTGGTGCGGCCATATATCCAATTAAATGATAACCGGTAACAATTACCATTAATGAAGCCCAACTGTCTGAATTCCAAAGAAATATTGCAGTTAAAGTAAAATTGATCAGTAAGGAGCGGCGACATAGATTATACCGCGGATGTAATTTAGTAATCGTTCTTTTTGGCATTTGACCCTCTTTGGCCATAGCGTAGAACATGCGAGAAGCCCCACCTAAATAAGAATATCCTGTACCTGATGGACTCACTATACTATCCGCGATTAGGATCATTGCTAAAAAGTTCACACCTAATAGCATTGCTAAATTAATCAAAGGCGAATGAAAATTCAGACTACTCCAACCCCCAGCTAACACATCGTGAGGCACTGCTCCCATAAAAGCTAATTGCAATAGCATATAAACAAACATCACAATAACAATTGAAAGCACAATTGATAAAGGAATATTCCGTTTGGGATTTTCTATTTCACTTGCAAAAGCCACCGCTAATTGGAAGCCATTATAGGAATAAATTAAGCCTGCCGAAATAATCGCAGTAATTGCAGAGCCTACTCCATATTGTGAATTTGTATCCAAACTAAAATTGCTCGTGTCAAAACGCATAATTAAAAAAACAATAATGGTAAAAATTGGGCTAAGAATTTTAATTACTGTAACCGTATTATTTATTTTGGCGAGCAACTTAATACCAAAGTAATTAATTAATAAATAAATTACTAAGATACTCAATGCAAATAATTTACCGTAAAGAGTTAATGAATGATCCGTCATTAAAGTATCACTTTTGATTGCAGCAGCTAGGTACTGTGTAGTCGCTTGAGCTTCTGTACCAATAGTCACCATCAACCCAAACCAATTCGCAAAAGCAAAAGGCATACCGAAAATATTATTATGTGACAATGCACTAGAGCGAGCAGTTGCTCCACGAACTGGATAAATTGATGCAACCTGTGCAAGGCATAACCCAACTGCCATAACTAATAATGCCGCCAAAATCCATGCAACAAAAGAATAATTTCCTGCAATTTTAGCGTTTAATTGAGCGCTAAAAAGCCACCCTGATCCAACCATAGCAGTAGCAGAAAGTGCTGTTGCGCTAAACAATGAAATTTTGGCATGTTGACCCATAACAAACGACCCTTGAAAATACTTGTTCTTAATAATTGAAAATTAAATACCTATATTGCATATTATTATGACATCGTCAATAGATATGGCACATAGTGATCTAAAAAAATATATTCTCTATGATTAGATTCACAAAAAAACAATTCTACTTTTTTATAAGCAAAAAATAAAATAACTTATTGTTTTTATTTTGGTTTATATAAAATCACTTGTCCCATAACTGCAGCATTATCGTGCTTATTCATTCTTATAAAGTCAATAATTAAAAAATTCCAAAATAAATTGATTTTTAAGCCCATATTTCAAAGCAATCATAGAATCTTTGAAAAGGTTTAAATAGCTTTTTTGTTTTTTATTTCATTTAAAAATCAGATTTACTGAAGAAATCAGCAAAAATATAAATATGCTACAATTAAAATGAAAACGTCGTTTTGAAGCAAAGAAAGAAATGGTTAACAGACCTAATTAATAAAAGGATTTAATCATGTTAGCACGACTCTTTATTTTTACTCTAAGCTTCATTTCTTCCTGCCAATTGTGGGCTTTTACTTGCTACTATACCTTAGTCAAGGACAATTGTTGGACTAAATATAATGTGACTGTAGAGGTCATAGATGCGGCAACAGAAAAAGTTTTAATAACGCCAACAGTACCTGCGGGAAAATCTTGGGTACGTGAAACGTTTCCCTGTTCGGCAGCCCAGAGTTTAATGTTTCGTGCACAGTTTTCTCCTGTTTTTTGGGAAAGCGATAAAGATAAGACCTATGTTTCTAAACGTTTTTGGCCTATGCCTGCTGCTATCAATCCTGGCGATTCAGCTTGGAATGTCTCAGTTTGTTATCCTTCTGATTTTGCACAAGTACCACTTCCTCCGGAAGCAACGAGTAATTGCAAATGTGATTTTGACACTATTCCTGTCATACCGCCGAAACAAATAGAACAGTAGCGTATCAATCATCATAAGTACGCCAAGAGTCAAAACAGCATTTTTCTTTTTCTAGACTTATTAAGAATTTCAAACTAAGCTTTATTAAAGTGTCACTTGCTCTAGAGACACTGTTTGAAATACTTTGGGATCTAAAAGACGTCAGCTCCCAGTGTTTGTATTGATTAACTTACCACTAACCTATTAAGAATCTCAATGCAGAGCATCTATGAAAACTTAATTCATGCGTTAGCGCCCTACTCACAATTAATCTTTATTATAACAGCAACCTTATTGGCTATAATGATTAGCCAGTTACTTTTAGCCAAGTATTTTTCAAAATCTATATGTTATTGGAGAAACATTCCTTACCTGTCACTGTGGGTCTACACAATGGCACATAGCCGTTTGATTAAATATCCCTTAAGTTTAGCGATTGTGTTTTCTATAATGCGTTTCTATCCTAGGGATTATTGGTTAATTTTTCGAAAAGCTGTGTACTTTTACCGTTTAAAAAAACTCTTCAGTAAATTAGATGATATTATCGATACTGCACCACCTGAAATGATCATCGCCTTAGGGGATGCTTCTTTAGGCATTAGCTTAAATCCCTTTTTAAAAAAACTATTAGATCAAGATGATTTATTAGTGCTTAATCAATTTATCGAGCAAAAGTTAATTACAAAGAAAGAATTGCATGCATTTTGCAATTTATTTGCCAACAGATTAGCATTACAAGCGCGATTAACGTTGCAATACAATTCCAAGCAGAATATGAAGCTAAGAGAAAAAATCGCAGCTGTTAACATTGAGATATCCGGCGCTTACATGGCATTGTTAGTCCATTTTATAAAAAAAGATCCCCGGGTTATTGATTTTATTGAGCAAAATAAAGGGTTAACTTATTCAGCCCTAAAGCCTATATATCCTAAAGCTACTCAAGGCGGTGAGCTTATTCAAATTGCTCATGACATCATAGATTTTCGCTATGATTTAATTCAACAACCCAAAATTGGCAAAATTTGTGCGAATGTATTTTTAGCAAAACTCGCTCAAAATTATGATTCTGAGACGATATTCCCGTTAATTCTAGGTTTGCCGCCTAGACCAGTGAGTATTTATGAACTATCAGATACTATCAGGCTCCAATTAAATATCATGGAACATGGGTTCAAGATAAAGTCGTTTAAAATTAATATAATTTTTGGCCTACTTTATACCTTGTTCTGGGAGTACATTAAAAGAGCAGGATTTACTGGAGATAAGCTAAAATATCAAAAAATAAACTGTAGTGTAGGCAAGTCAATCACTCATGATTCATTGATCTGATTCATGAAGCCTTAACACAAACATTATTCCTTCTTTAATTTAACGTTAGTTTCGGATAAAGATATAATTATAACGAGTCTCTATCACGAGCCGTTCGAGCTGAGGAAGCATTTATGCTCTCTCGAAGCCTTGGCATCGGGTTCGAAAGTACCTGCCAAGGCTTCGAGACAGCGCTGGTGCGCCTCCTCAGCCCGAACGGGTCGAAGTAATAACCCGATCTCTTATCCATAATTGACGCTAATTTACGAATAGACCTACAAAAAGTTCCTGTTTTTATATTAACTGCGACTGCTGAGCTCACTGCAGAGATAAGTGATGAAGAGCGAAATGAGTATATGCTATGTAAAAAATGTGTCACCCCTGTTATCAACTATATCGTCAAAATTGCCAAGGAAAAGCCATTGCTCCTATAGTTCAGAAAGACTGCACCGGAACAGAAAAAGTATAACCCCCTCTATATTTCGAATAGCCATATTAACCTCCTCATAATGTTCATGTAATTAAAATTAATATACCGCTGTCAGGAGAGTTGATCATGCCTACTAAAGACGATGTTTTACCTTTTATCCAAGAAATAAATAATGCTATCCAGCAAAACTCCATTAATCAAGTTAGCGCGGCATTTTATAAATTGGGCAAGTATTTACAAGAACAATATCCTGGAAAAAATTCTGAGGATATCCAAAAAGCACTTGGAAAAAATGGGATAAACTTCTCGAGTTTCGAATTACCCAATCTCGAAATGGTCACTTTTTTGTTAAGAGCGCGGGAAAACTTAGCTGACGAAGGTGTTGAAAATGAAGAAAGAAGAAATTATCTGGCTGCACACCTAATCGGCATCAATTGTTATTTAAAGGTCATGGATGAGCCTGTCCTCGATGCAGCCCAAGTGAGTCGGACAAATAAAATATTTGATATTATTGGTCAAGCCATAAGAATTTTTCCGCAAGTTGCCGAAGAGAATACACGATTAGCCAGGGAAGTCCTACTCGACTTTGAAAAAGTGAAAAATACCCCTGAAGATTTTCAAAAAGCTGGACCGCAACTTATTTCTCTTCGTAATCTTGAATTAACCGATCAAGTTCAAGACATTAAAAAAGTTCATCTGCAAGAAATTGGCAAAAGAAGAATTCCTCCTCAGCTTTTGGCACAAGAACCTAAGAATATAGATAAAATTCAAACAATCATGCTTTTATTGTCTCAATTAAAAGAGATATCTTGGAGCGTGATCAAGGATAAAGTGGATCCTCTGGAAGAAAAACAAGCACGAGAAGACAATAAAAAAATTGCAAAATTGGCTGATGATATCGAAAAACATTTAATTGAATATTATTCTGGCAAACAAGGCCTCGAAGAAAAAATTGCTCTTAGCGAAGGAATGAATCATTTACTTGAAGAGAATAACAATTTAATTGAAAAATTCGATAAAAATTTTATTGCTTCTTTAAAAAAAATTACCCTTCAACCTAATGAACTGAGCAAAATCAAGGACTTAGTCGAAGCATTCAAAACATTAGCAGTAGAAGTCCAAAAAATTGATGAACATAATCCCGATAGAAAAAAAACTTTATATTTCATTGAAGAGGGCAAAAGCAATTTAATTCCTATTATTCAGGAAACAGATTTACTCAGGATACGGCTACTCTGGAAGCTAATATTCGAAGAATGATTCACGAGGTCGAACCAGCAGTAAGCCGATGTCATTGCTTCAACGAAAAAATTGGTAAAGTATTTTCCGTTTTAAGAGATATCATTACACTTGGATTTTATTCTCTGGCAAAAAGCGGTAAATGGGGAATTTATCAAAATCCCCCATCAGCCGCACAACAAGCAGTTGAAAAGATTAGTCAGGTAACCAATTCATTTAAAGAGAATCTGGCAGCGATTAAAGTGGAAGACAAAAAAAATGAGGAGATTCAGAATGAATCACAGAGCAGTTTGCAGCTGAAATAATAAAAAACAAATGTCCTTAACTCTCACCCAATACTTATTCTGACAAAAATATCGAATTGCACAACACAACACGCTCTTTCCTTTTCCAGGGAAAGAACGCTTTGAATTAAAACTCTAATGGTGAGTTGAAAAACACATTTTATAACTTTGAAATGAGTTTATTAGAATTAGAATAATCGTCGTTAAACATCGCTGTACGGTTAATAAACGGGGATTTTATTGGAGTAGTAGTATACCCTATTATCTTAGATTTAGCGGTATAATGAGTCACAAGGTCTAACAGCTTAAAGGTCACATCTTTTATACTGCCTTCATAAACTCCTTTATTCGGATCAAATAACTCGAATACGTCCTGGCCAGTTTTTTTAATTCCCAGCATATGGGTAGGATATGGTGATTGCAGTGTGGGAGCCGCAACCTTTTCAGCCCCTATTTTTAATACTACACCCTGATTAAACGCTAACATTTTAAGTAAAGTAATTAAATTGTTCCAATCAACAGCGCAATAAAATTGTCTTGGCTCTATACCGGGTAATTCATAAGTATTGTACTCTGGGCTTTCAGATCCATACTCACGATAAGCTTCGCCATTGAGTTGAAAGCTAAGTCGACGAACAATCGGTAAAATCACTTTTAAATTATTTTCTTTAAGCGCTGCGCGTGTATTATCGTCTCTTAAAAATGCTAAAACAAGCGCGTGACATTCACCCGCTTCATCAAGCCCTTTATTTCCTTGTTGTTTGGCAAATTCTAATAGATCATACTGGCGAAAGGGATAAATAGTTAGCGGCTTAGCAAATAAGGTTTGTGATTGCTTTTTGATAGAAAACATAACGTCAATTTATTTTCAAAATGAATTATTATAATGCATCATCTGCACAATTAAAATTAGGAGGCGTACTTAAAATTATTTTTATCGAGTATTTGATCTTTTTTTGCAGCGTTCAATGAATAATGGGGCAACCGTATCTTGGGGAAAAATAGAAAAACAGCGCTGAAAATGTCGTATAGCCTCTTGCCATTGATTGTTTGTATAAGCAGTAAATCCTTGAGCAAATTCTGCTTGATACGCGTTTACATCAAATGGAATAGAAGCAAGATTATCCCCCAATAGCTCATAGATAGAAATAGCACCAGTACGCCCTTTTACTACCACACGATCTATCATTCGCAAAACAAATCTATCTTTAATTTCTTCATAAACAACATCACTCACCATAATATGGGTTTGATAAACTTTGTTGATATTCTCAAGACGACTACTAATGTTGATTGTATCTCCTACTGCTGTATAGTTTAACCGTTCTAACGAACCTAAATTTCCTACAATAGCCTCACCTTTATGAATACCAATGCGCGTAACAAATTTAGACTTACCTTGTTGTACCCATTTAGCATTCAACTCCGCTATTTTTGCTTGACACTGTAACGCTGCTAGAGCTGCATGCTCACAAGGCGCTTCCTCGGGAAAAGGTGCGCCCCAGAATGCCATAATAGAATCACCAATATATTTATCAATCGTACCTTTTTGCACAAGAATCACTTGAGTTAATACTTCAAAATATTCGCATATTTGCTCCATCAATTCAGTTGGATCCATTTTTTCCGCAATGGAAGTAAAATTCTCTATATCTGAAAACAATACGACTAATTGCTTTCTGACTCCACCTATACGAATATCTTCACCCGATTCGATTAATTGCCGTACTAATAATTTCGGTACATAGCGTTGAAATTGTCGTAATCCCCGCTTCATTGAAATGATTGCATTACGCAGAACAACCACTTCTTTCATGCGTGAAGGTAAGTTAATAGAACACTCTAGTTCGAATTGACGAATTTTTTCTGTTTCACGCACAAGATAGTCAATTGGCTTAACAATCCGTGTGCTTAAACGCGACACAATTACAATACTTAACAGCAAGGCAATGATACTAATCAATAAAGTTACAAAATTAATTTGTTGCAAGAAACCCACAAAATCGCTTTTGGGTGCAATGATACCAATGATCCAACCTTGTTCAGCAAATCTAAAAATGGGTTGATAATTAATAAGATAAGCATCATCTTTGTAGGTTAAACTAAATTGTTTCAAGTGAGTCTTATTGTAAAATTTCATGGATTTATCAATTAACGGCCGTGAAATAACAGGTATATTCATTAATGGCTGTAAACTGGATGAAGACTGTTTAACAAGAGATTGCAACGGGTAAGCGACAAAATCCCCCTTCTTTGTAATGATGAATGCATAACCATGTTTGCTTACTTTTTGATGGGTAATAAACTGCGTTAAATACTCTAGACTCATATCCAAACCAAATACACCCATTAATTTTCCATCTTTATTATAGGCGGGTGTAGCAACTGAAATGCCCTTCTCAGGAGCAGAATAATACTTCCTGTCAGAATAATACATATAAATATCTGTCCATATCAATTTGCGCTGCTGCTTCGCTTGCAAATACCAAGGCCTTGTACGCGGATCATAAGAGGTGGGAGGTAATGTCTCTTGTTTCACAATACGACCTTGTATATCTCGATATATCATCGTATGTAACATTGGTTTATGATGTCGAAGAACAATTTCAGTGCTAATAGTTCCATCGGGTTGTCGTTGCGAATAAATAAAATCGCCCTGTTCATTTCCCCAATAAGCACTTGGTACTAACTTGGTTGCGCTAATAATGTAATAAATATAAGGAACAAGTTGTGTTGTACCATCTTTTAACACACCTCCTTCAAGCAGCTTCGCAGAAAACCATCCTGCATGTTCTACAGGCCTGACTTCGACATCTACTTCACGCGAAACAACGTTTGCAATCTTCTGCATCAGTGAAAAAGAGGTATAAGTCAACTCATCTGAAAATGCAATAGAACGCACTACTGCAATAACAATAGTAGTAGTGACAAATAACATAACAAAAATAAACAGAATACTAAATCGAAGGCTAAAAAGGATGCGTTTATTTCTTTTACGAAAAAATTTAATCATACCGTTCCTTTGTGCGTTCATGTATAACTATAGAACAGCCCCATTTATTGAACAAGTTAGGGTCTTGGAAGTAAAATCACTAGAAAGAATTCTTTGTCCCAATAGATGGTCACTAATACTTATCGTGAAGTCTTTATTTATAAGAAAAGCCAGGGCCTGTTAACAATTGGTTTTCAATGCCAAATTCTAAATGCACCCAAAAAATTACCTAAAGCCCATCAGCCGCCTTGGACAATCAACCAAAAGTCGCTGCTTGTTGTACCCAAATCCTTAACTTGGAACTAAATCGGCCTTGACGACAAAGAGATTCCGCTGCTGTGGCGGCGATACTTTTAATTAAACGATACTCTCCTAGCACTGCATGTATCGTCCAACATCGATTAATAATGGCGATAATCTTAAATAGATGAAACGAAGACTCTATGGAAAGCCAATTTTTAAAACAAGCCTTTTGTAACTGTTTGTATTGAGCAATTGGAAGTTTTAGATGTTCTGTGGCTCGATGTAAGCAGTTAACGAATGAAAAAAAAGGATGAGTAATAACAACTTCTCCTAAATCAATTAGGGTTGTTTGATGCGTGCTTGGATTAACTAAGATATTCTTATCATGAAAATCTGCATGGCCAAACGTGTCAGAGATTTTGAAGCAGGCTAATTGTTCACAAAGAAATTGTAATCGCCCCTCTAAACTTTTTAATTGTTTTAATTCCTGTTGGGTTAATCCATCTCCAATCAATAACTCTTCTTCAGTCATTAATTGATGATAAAGTTTTGGCAATTTCTCCAAGCGCCAATCAGGTACACCTATGTCAAGAAACAACTTTATTCTATCCGCTGAGTTTAATTGCAGCAGTGTATAATTGTGCATGGCATCAATTAAAAGATTAGGCATAAACTCTTGTTTAAAAACATCATGCAAAGGAATGCCTGCATCTTGCATTAAAAAACAGTGAAGCTCCTGATTATAAGCCAAGATATGGGGAACAGGAGCATTAAATTGTTCGTGGAGTAACTGAATCACACTCACTTCTAATGACAATGCAACGGGGACCTCTTTCAAATAAACCATCCCAAACTTCGTTTGAAAACGACACACTTGTGACCAAGCTGTATCAAGAATTATTTCAGTTTTTATGGGTTCATGAGCATATCCTAAATCGTTTAAAATACTGATAGCCCATTCTATATGAGAATTTTTCATGTCAAATGCCTACATGATCCACAATTACTTCATTAATAGTCCGTAATGCTCTTTGTGACTCAAAATTCATATCGGTTTGTTTGTTAACAAGATACATCATCGCTTTCCATAAAGCCCAAGCTCGCCCTCGTGCCCAAGTATTTGAGTCAAGCTCTAGTGTGTCTAAAAAAATGCGTCTACTTTTTCCTTCAAACAATGTCCATGCAATAGCGAGATCGCAGGCAGGATCACCAATTGCAAGTTGCCCAAAATCGATAACGGCACTCAATCTTCCTTGAGAAAGTAACAAATTGCCGACACTCACATCACCATGCACCCAAATGGGTGGATTTTGCCAGGAAGTAGCTAATGCATTTTCCCAAACTTCAGTAGCAACAAGAACGTCTATGCTGTATTTCAATATTTCAAGAGCCTTTCGTGTTTCTGCATCATAAATTGCTAAATCACCGCCACGATAAAAATTGTCGGGACCTGCAATAGGTCCGCCGGTGGTGTCAATTCTTTGAAGTGCCTTAAGAAATACAGCTAAATGTTGGGCAAACTCACATAAATCTTTAATTGGAGTACTTAGAGCTGTTTCTCCTGGAAGCCAACGATTAATGGACCATTTCCAAGGATATATTTTATCTGGCTTTCCCATCGCAATGGGAGCCGGTATAAGAATAGGAAGTTGTGGCGCAAGTTTTGGCAGCCAAGTTTGTTCCTTTTCAATTTGCCCAGCATATTCAGCACTACTTGGCATGCGAATTAGCATTTCCGTACCTAAATGAAAAGTTCTATTATCCCAACCACCATTTTTTACCGCAAATATAGGTAAATGGCTCCACTGGGGAAATTGTTGTGTGATTAAGGTCCGCACTAAAGATTCAGTAATATTGATTTTATCCAATCTTGAATTCATCCTTGTTACATAAAACCAGTATTCTACTGCAAAAATTGTCCTTAAAGGAGAGACAACCAATTTTATCCACCGTCATTTTTTGAAAAAAAGGGAATTTGAGAACTATCCAGATCGCAGGTTACAAAAGCATCACCAAAAGTCAGTTTTTGTCTGCATCATTCAATAGGATTGGGGGATGTTATGAAGAGTACGCCATTTCTTTAAAAGGGATTGCCGGCGTTCTGGATATTTTTGGTCTGTAATCGATAATCGAAGTATTCTATCTGCTCTGAAATGGCGAAAATCCTGTCTTAACTCACACCAAGCAACCATAAGGCGTACTTCATCAAAAAAGCCTATTGCGATGGGCCACAGTATTCGTGTCGAATGATTATTTTGTAAATCTTGATAGTTTAATTCTACTTTTCGTTCTAACCGAATGGCTTTGCGAATGAGAATAAGATCCATGTCCTTACTTTCAGCACATTTTCCCGGAGGGACTAAGAGCCCCGAAGTTTCCAGTTGGCATTTTAACTCATTAGGAAGAATGGCTGAAATTTTCGCAAGCACATTTTGAGCAGCAAATTTAAGTTGGGTATCAGCTCGTTGTGCAACCCAACGTGCTCCTAATACCATTGCTTCAATCTCATCGTCTGAAAACATCAAGGGAGGCAATATAAATCCTGGTTTAAGCACATAACCAATACCAGGTTCTCCTGCAATAGGCGCGCCAAGGGATTGTAAAGTCACAATATCTCTATAAAGAGTACGCAGGCTAATACCTAATTCTTCCGCCAGACTCTTGCCACTAACCGACAGTCGATGACGTCGTAATATTTGAATTAAATCGAATAGGCGTTCCGTTCGTGACATTATTGTGCTACATACTACTGCTAAATTATGGCAGTAGTATAACATAAGAACTCATTTTAATTTTTTGGTAAACCATAAAATAAGATCATCATCTAAAGGGTAAACTTCTCCTGGCACAGTTTGTTTATAACCATAAGTAACCCCTAACCCATCAGGATAATAGCCGCGTTTCACATAAAGTTGCTGTGCCTGCCCGTATCCTCCATCAAAACCAGCATATAAACCAACTCCAAGACCTACAACATCATGGTAAAGGGCCGCCTTTTCTTCAGCTACTTTTAGTAAAGCGCTACCTACCCCTTGTTTCCGAAAAGAAGGCAACACATTTAAATCCATAATTTCAGGAATTTTTTGATGAGCAAACGGTTCATAGTGAGACATCCATTTTAGAGTCACATAACCCGCAATCTGATCTTGAAAATAAGCTAACCATATTACTCGCTCAGAGTGCTGCTGTTCTTGATAATAAGTTTCAAACAGTGAAGCAGGTTTTTGCCAATTTGCTTTCTGAAACGCATCAACAAGAATGGGAATATCGATTAACTCCAATGATTTAATGACCATTTCGTGCTGATTTGTTATCAAATGTTGCAGCTCTTTTATCATATATACCATATTCCACTCATATCCTTTGGGTTTTAAATCAAAAAGAGCGTTAAAGCCAACTGATTGGTAGAATTGATAAGTTTTCAAGTAGTTTTCTTCTGATTCAGAGGGACTTAATGTTTCCACCGTTATGGTCATAGCGCCTTGCATTTTAGCAAAATGACAGGCTGCATCAATTAAGTACCTTCCTATGCCTTGGCGATGGAAATCTCGTCTCACAGCCATCCAATAAATATTGGCATTATTAGAGTAAGGAAAATCAATCGAAATAAGGCCTATAAAATCATCCTTTTTTTTCGCTGCAAAATTAACCCGTGTTTCCACTCCTATTGCATAATGCTCGTTAGCTTCAGGCAAACCAAAGTATTCTGGCAAATTCTTTGTAATTGTCTGACACAAGGTTTGAGCCAATTCCCCTGTTATTTTTTCGATTTGAATCATAGTATTTTTCCTACCGCAGTATCTCGAGCATCACCTTCATAGCCATCGGGATCATTAAATGACATATCGATATAACCATTATTTCTATAAAATTTAAGCGCATCAGGCGAGGACTCTATATGCAAACTTTGATACCCCTGATTTTTGAGCCATTTTTCGCATAAAGTTAAAAATTGGCTACCATAGCGATGATTTCTTCTTGCCTCATCAATAACAATAATGCGCAAAGCAGCTCGTTCTTTTGGCCATAATTGCACATGTGCATAACCTATGATTTCAACCCCCTGATATAAAACAAAATGAACATGGGCATCATGCGTAAAAGTCCAAGTATAAGGATCAGAAAGCCTTGCCTTGTCAAAAAAATAAAATTGTCTTAAATGGCGTGCCGCATTCCATTCACGTATTGTTAACGCCTTAACCATTCTTAATCCATTAAAACCTGCTTTTTTATCTATTGTGGTAATAAAATCCTCTTTACCTAAACAATAAGCAGTAATGTCGTTAGGATATTGGTGCGCCAAATCTTGTTTTAAACGTGCATAGGCGGCTCTATCCTCTGGATGTTTTCTCATCCAATCTCTAAATTTTAAATGCCGTTCGATTTCAGGATTACCAAGCTCAAAAACATGTGCGTGATGAGTTCTTTGATTGCCTCCTTTTTGGAAATAGCGGCGAAAAGGAATACCGTATTCTCCTTTTGCTTCATAGCCAAGCATTTCCATAGCGGCAGTGGCGCTATCCACTTTGTTAATATCCAAAACAACAGGAATCATGTCGATCACTGGTTTTGCAGCTAAACCAGATACTGATGTTGATCCTATATGATAAATTTCAATACAATTATCACCTAAAGCGCTCTTAATCTGCTCTGCTTCCTGTAAAAACTGCATAGGCCAATTGGCATCATAAGGATTCACTTCGATGAGCCGTTGCTCTTGCTTGTTTGACATGGTTTACTCTCTCTTGAATATGCTAAACTATGAGCCCTGCTTTAATTAGTACTCACTCACACCCTTACTTAAAGATTCTTTACCGCCATCGTCCTCTTTATCCGGCAAAAAACCACCTACCTGAGCATCCCATAAGGTTTTGTATAAACCCCCAAGCTTTAATAGTTCAGTATGTGTACCGTCCTCAACAATATGCCCCTTATCGAATACTAAAATACGATCCATATGGAGAAGGGTTGATAAACGATGAGCAATAACCAAAGTTGTTTTTCCCTGCATCAACTCCCAGAGACTCTCTTGAATGTTAGATTCGGTGATGGAATCCAACTGTGAGGTAGCTTCATCCAATATTAAAATTGGCGCATTTTTTAATAGAGCACGAGCAATTGCTATGCGTTGGCGCTGACCTCCCGAAAGCTTAATCCCACGCTCGCCGACCAAAGTATCATAACCTTCTGGCAAAAGATTTATGAACTCATGAGCATGTGCTTTTTGGGAAGCGATAATCACTTCTTCATCAGAGGCCTCCAATCGTCCATAACGTAGATTATCCATTAAGCTGCGATGAAAAAGCGTTGGGTCTTGTGGAATCATCGCGATGGTTCGTCTTAGACTTTCTTGAGTCACCGCAGATATGTCCAGACCATCAATCAGAATTTGACCATCCACAACATCATAAAGCCGTAAAATTAAATTCACAAATGTTGATTTGCCACTTCCTGAATACCCTACCAAGCCAACTTTCTGACCTGCTGCAATCGTCACTGACTTATTTTGAAAAAGAGAATACCCACCGTGGTAATGAAATTTAACTTTAGAAAACTCAATTTTCCCTTGAGTCACTATTAACTGAGAAGCTTTATTTTTATCTTTAATCTCATGGGGTATCACTAATGCTTTTAAACTTTGTCTCGCCTTACCCAATGCTTGGTTAAACTGATCTACTTGATACATGGTATACCACATCATATGGCCTAGCTCCATAGACAATCCAAGAATCAAAGCAAAATCACCTATACTCACAAGACCTTTGCCATACAGGTGGATTAAAGCAAAAGAGGCAAACCCCATCATTACCGCAATCATTCCACCTTGTGCACAGCATAACAAAACAATAAAGAGCTCTTTTTTTTGAAATGCCTGTTGCACCAAATGAAAAAAACGATTCATCCGTGCTACTTCATATTTCTTTTGTGAAAAAATACGTACATTCGATTGGTTAGCCAAACTATCGACCAATTGTCCCGAAAGCTGGGATTCCGAACTTGCATGATCATCAGACAATTGGACTAATCGTGCCGACATCCAAATACTAAACGAAGCAAAAGCAAGGAACCAAAATAATAAAATATAAAAGAACAATGCATTCACGGAATAAGCGGTAATAAATGATACAACCAAGAGTGAAGCACCCCTAAGAAAATCCACAGACACTCGATGCAAAATAATCTCAAGATTATCAGCAAGTGTTTTGATTTGATCAGCGATCCGCCCTGATAAATTATCTTGAAAAAATTGCGTACTTCCTCCTAACACATATTCAAAAGTTTGGCTAATAATTTGGTTTTTAATACGTGCTTCGTATTTATAGTTCAAAAAACCAAGCGTTCGCCAGGTCACGTTGTCAAAAATAATAAAGTTCAACACCAATAATCCAGCTATCCAATATAAAGAGAACATGTCCGGACTCGTTTTTACTGCTAAAGTATTGATGAACGATTTAATTAATAAACTATTAAATGGCCCCCAAAATCCAGCGCCTAGAGCAACCAAAATAAATAAAATAACTACAGCTTTATACGGTTTTAAAAAATACCTAATAAAACTGCCCAAATGATTCGGTAAACAATTAGTGTTCATAGTTCATTACCTCTATGTACCTCATTAAAACGGTGTATTTTCCCTTGGTAAATCTGATACTTGGTTTCAATGTGAATGGATTCTAAAAAATCATGATCATGGGAGATGACGAGCATTGCCCCTGGGAAGTCACGTAATACCTCAATAATATGAGTGCGTGCTTCTAAATCTACATTGTTAGTGATCTCATCTAAAATAAGTAATTTAGGAGGAGCTGCAGCAATTAATGCTAGAGAAAGTCTTACTTTTTCACCTCCCGAAAGATTTGTGACCTTTATTCCTACTTCTTCATTTTTGCGAAATAAAAAATCATTTAAATGGGCACGAATTTCAGGATGAGAAGCATGCGGCATTTTGCATCGCATTAAATCAAATACAGTTTCTTCGGAGTTTAAATGCTGATAATGCTGATCGAGGTATCCTAAAGTTGTACAGTCAGGCACCCTCCATTCACCCGTCCTATTAATTTGCGGAATACCCAATATCGCTTTGACAAAAGTTGACTTACCTGATGCATTATCTCCATACAATGCAACCCGTTCGCCGCCACCAAGGTGAAAATTAATATCATCCAGAATCAAGTTTCCATATTCATAACCAATAGAAGCATCTTGAATTCTTATCAAGGGCTTATGATGCTCCAAACCGTTTAATTTAAATTTGTGCTGGATAACCTCAGGTTGATAGAGAGAGGAAAGCTCATCTAGCAACTGTTGTTTCTTATAGTTAATATGATTTAGCCTTTTATCTCCCGCTGTAATAGCCTTAGCCAATTTAGTATGAGAACGAATCGTTGGCCACTTGCGTTGTGCTATTTTCTTCTCACCTTGAATACGTGAACGTTTAGTACGTTCTTGTTCTTTCATTAATGCAAGATGCGCCTCTTTCTTTTGTCGTGAAAGCTTTGCTAACTCGTGATCGAGGGATGTTTTTCGCTCGGTAAGCAATCGCTGATAATCTAAATAATCGCCTTTAAAAACAGTGACTTGCCCTGAATCAATATGCCATAAGGTATCTGTGACTGCATTGATTAACTCCGTATCATGAGAAGCGATAATGAGTGTTCCAGGATAGTGTTCGAGCATGCGTATTAAAGAACGGCGATTGTGGTGATCCAGATGATTTGTAGGTTCGTCTAACAAAAGTACATTAGCATGTTCGGATAAAATTTTTGTCAATAGCTGGTTTAGCTTTTGACCCCCACTTAAGGTTGGAAAACCTTCAATCACTTGAGGTAAATAGCCGAAATGAACATCCGGTGGCACTTTAATGTCACCTTGAGAAGGCAAACAAAGACCGCAGAGCATCTTTAATAATGTTGATTTCCCAGATCCATTACGACCTATCAATGTAATGCGATCACCAAAATGGATTTGGCTACTAAAGGCTTCAAAACAAGCTTTGTGTGGATAGATAAGACTTATGTCTTTAAATTGAATCGGTTTATGGTGCATGATTTACTCTTAAGCATGTCTTTTAGGACAATAAAAAAAACAGAAAGTCAAAAATGACTTAGTTCACTTTGCCCTATAGATGGGCGCACTTAAGATGTAATTTTCATGACGCCTTAACCTACCGTTGTAATGGGTAAAAAAATACCATTATTATTTTAAATTAAAATAATAAAAAATGTCAATGTTGTAATCCAAGTTTTTTTAGCTCGCCTTGCTCGTTACAGAACAAAAATTTAATTGCAAAGTCATTTGTTACTGATGCGATAAAATTTGCACATAACTCCATGGCCCAAATCCTCTTTATAATAAGTCATATTACATTTTTCCATGACTCGTTGGGACGCTTTATGCTCTAAAGGTGCAAATGCAATAATATATTCTGCATCAATATGATTCTTGCTCCAATCAAGTAACGCGCTCAATGCTTCAGAAGCATATCCCTTCCCCCAAAACTTGCGAGCAAGCAAATAACCTACTTCTATTTCTCCCGTTTCTAGGGGACCAAAACCACATCTTCCCATAAACTCTTGGGTTAATTTATTCCAAATCACAAAGCAGGGAAGCCCATGTTCTCGATAAAAAGCCATAAACTCCTTGATTCTTTGTTGCGTTTGTTCTCGAGTTTGTACGCCTTCAGGGAAAAATTTCCTCACTTCTGCATCCCTATTAAGCTCAGCAATGTGATCGAGATCCGTTTCATTCATTAAGCGTAAGATCATTCTTGGTGTTTCAAGTTGAAGTGGCATCGGTTCATAATAACGATTAATGAACAACTCTTTAAATCCAATTTTTTGATAGATACTTAATCCTGTCACTGAAGCTTCTAAAAAACATTTGCTTATCTGGAGTGTTTTAGCAAAATCTATTGCCGCATGAATCAGTTGGGTTGCATAACCTTTTTTTTGATAAGCTGGGGTTGTAGCGAGATCATCAATGCGTGCATGATGGCCACATAGAGATAAAGAAAGAGAGCACACAGGCTCCTCTTCTATAAAACCTGAAAAATGATATAGTTTTGCACTGGATGCAGCAGCAAGCTCATGTTTTTTTCTATAAACATCAGTTATCTCCATTGTAGATTCAAAACCATAAAGCAATGGAAGGCTCCAGACACTTAAATCACCAACCATTTCTTTAATCACTAACGAGGACTCAGACTTTGGAAAGACCATCGAGTCGATTAAAGCCTCCATAGCAATCCCTTTTTCAGTATATTTAAAATTAAGCGATTGCAAATGTTTTTCCAGTTCAGGCAGATACGAATATTCTGGAAGTACTAAAGACCACGATAATTGTTTTAGAGTATAAAAAGAATGACACTGCAGTAAAGTATTTAAAAATTGCGCATCTATTTCTTTTACAATTACAGGATTCAAATGCGAAGTAGGCACGCTTGTAGCGAACGCAACCATTTGACCATAATTAGCTTGAGCATCGCTAATCAAGGAAAAAAAATGATGCTCGGCCTGGTGAAATTCATGAAACTTAACCATCATCACTTTGCTTGGAAGTAATTATAATGAAAATCGATTATATACTCTTTATCTAATTAATAATATTTTTGTTTACAATTCTACTTCGCCAATTACTTATTCTCATCCAGCCCCTCTATTTTATATTCCAAATAAGCATACAAAGCTCAATAAACCTCTATTTAAAAATAAAGGATGCAACACGCGCTGTAGGAATATTATTAATGTACTCTTCTCGGATGAGTGCCTTCGCACGCTCATTATCAAAAACCTCTTTGAGATCCATAATTTTTCCAGCGGGAATATGTTCGCGATGTAGAATTTCGAGAAGTTTATCGCTTTGCAACTTCTCTGTTTGTGCCACAATGAGTGAAGCAAGTCTTTCTCGGTTTTTTACTCTATTTTGATTGTTGCTAAACTCATCTTTTTCCAGAAGATCTTTTAGCCCTAGAACCGTACATAATTTTTTGAAATGCCGATCAGAACCTATTGCAAAGATTATATGAGCTCCATCTGCAGTACGAAACAATTCACCATATGGAGCGATGTTTGGATGTATTGAGCCAATACGTTGTGGTATCTGTCCAGTCATTAAGTAATTGGATGCTTGATTCACGAGACTACTAACAGCTGCATCATAAAGAGAAACAGTAACCACTTTACCTTTACCGCTTTTTTCTCGCGCATAAAGTGCAAGAAGAATCGCTTCTTTCAGATGATGAGCCGCAAGCACATCGATTAGAGCGACCGGCATTTTAACTGGACCGCTATCACAAGTCCCGTTCATCGACATAAAACCACATTCACCTTGAAGAACCAGATCATAGGCTACCCGATCACTTTCCTCACCGTAACCATTTATTTTTCCAATGATTAGACGTGGATTAATATTAAGAAGATGCTCGTCTTGTAGTTTTAGCTTTATTTCATCTCCTTTCTTAAAATTCATGATTAAAATATCAGCTTCTAAAATAAGGTTAAGAAAACAAAGATGGTCTTCTTCTTTGGTAAGATCTAAAAACAGATACTCTTTTCCAAAATTAACGCTTGCAAAATAGGCTGAAATATCAGAATTGGAGTCTTCATCCGGGAGTTTCCATGTTCTGGTAATATCTTTATGAATAGGATGTTCGATTTTAACAACTGAAGCACCTAATTCAGCAAAAAAAGTACCTACAGAGGGCCCCGCAAGAACCGAACTTAGATCAATTACTTTTAAGTCCTTTAACATAGGTTAGTCTTCCAAACAAAACATCAATTATATTACGAGTTTTTATATTGAGAAGTTCCTAAAAATTATTTTCAAAAAATGGAACATTTTTTGGGATATTAGCGTGAGTTTTATTGAATTAAAAAAATAGAATAATTAATTAAAATAACCTAATATTATAAAATTGATGTAGAAAAATATATTATCAAAAATTAATCGCAAGTTTCGGAACTCATTGAGAATTCTAAATGTCGAGATCTCTATTTTTACTGGTACAAATTATATGCATAGTAACTGGCATTGTCTTTCTTTTCATTGCTTTTAATATGCTTCGGCCCAAAGAAAAAGAACAAAAACTCATTCAAGATCAATTTTTATTTTATTTAATTCTGGGACTTTTTTTCATCTTCTTCACTTTTTTACTGGAATATTTTGGATGAAAAACTCACTCCCCTTTCAACATTGATTTGATGAGAAAATATTATGAAACAGGTCTTATCATGAGAACAATAGCTTACCTCAAACATCATGCAGAGTGTATTCCAGAGCTTGCCAAAATTTGGCATGAAGAACTAGGACAAATTTGGATTCCTGATGTACCTATTTCGCGCGTAGAAGATAATTTACACAACCATTTAAACACAAAACAATTACCACTTACCTTCGTTGCTTTTGATGAGCAAAAACCTGTTGGAATGTGCTCATTACGAGTCAATGATGGCATTCGCCCTGAATTAACGCCATGGCTCGGTTCTTTAGTGGTTTCAAAAGCGTACCAAAAACAAGGTATCGCAACACAGCTTATTAGTAAAACCAAAGAGAAAGCACAAACATTAGGTTTTAAAAATCTATATCTTTTTGCTCTTGATCCAACGATTCCCGAATATTACACGCGCCTTGGTTGGCGTAAAATTGGAATGGATAAATTTAAAGAACATTCTGTAACGGTTATGGAAATAATACTGTAAAAATTTGCCATGAAGCCAACCTTACAAACCAGGCATGCATAAAAATCCTTTGCTTAATCTCCGCAATCACCGAAAAAAGGGAAGATATAACCGTTATTGCAAGCAAATTAAAACTTTTAGGCAATGAATTTTTAAAAAACTTGATGCTTAAGCACCTCCTCATTGACTTAAGGAATTTGTAGTCGCCCTTACGAAAGCTCGGATCCGCGTTGATGGAGGCATAATGCTCCTATAGAAATGGATTTTCGCTTTCGCGAAAATGACATAACCCTTAAGTCAATGAAAGTGCTTCTTAACCCGAACGAAGTCAGATAGACTCAGATCGAATCAAAGCTTTATCCCTAGCTCACGTTAAGTTTAAGAATCTAAAATACTTTTAAGCCAAGCTTTTGCCTGGGAACTCACCTTAGCATCATTTAAAGCAATTTCGTATATAGAATTTTTGCGTGAACTCTCTTCTCCATACATATCTACAAGCATTGCATTCCAAAGAGCTAATACAGTTGAAGAAGGTTTTTTTCCTACTTGCTCAAGAATCCCATAAATCCGGTCTCTCCAATAAGCATCCATCGCTTTATCCATCCATGATACAATTTCTGGTGTCAATCCAACCTCATCAAGACCTTTTCCTTCTCCAAAGCCCTTTTCAAATTTCTTGGTCCTTAAATGGGCGTATTTTTTACCATAGACTCCATTAACCCAATCCATAATCTTCTTCCCTAAATCAATACCGAACGCTGAATCAGGGTCTTGTTTCAGATTATTTTTCACCGCTTCTACTAACTGCTGCCAATTGTTTTCAAACGCTTCTTTTTGCTCAAGCGTTGTATTCGCTTTTAGTTCTTTTTCAAACTCAATGTACTGCTTTAGTTCATCAGGAGTAAATATTTCCTTAACCCAATTATGTTCCAGATGCTCTGTCATTTTATACACCTCTATCAATTGAATAATGGTTTCCCATGGAATGGATTGATTGGCATCAACAGAATCAATAATACTTCTCAAAGTCTTGGCTCCCTCAAGGAAAACAGCTGCTTTTTGCTCAAGCACTTGAACTTGACTGTTAAAATGTTTGAGGGCGCTGCTTTCTTCAGTAAGTAAGGTTTTAATTTGTGACAACTCAAAGCCAAAAAACTTCAAAGCGATAATCTGTTGTAATTTCAATAAATCCTTCTCAGAGTAAACACGATACCCATTAGTGCGTCGTAACGAGGGCTTAAGCAGACCTATACGATCATAATGATGCAGTGTCTGCACTGAAACACCCGTTAATTTGCTTAAATCTTTTACGAACCATTGAGTCATCGTATTTCCTCCTTAAATACAAATCTAAGGTATATAGCAACAATAGGGTCAAGCATTGTTAACACTTTTTATTTAGAACTGGGCTCCATATAAATGCTACGCATTTTACGAGATAACGTTGGTTTAGGGACATAAAAAGCATAGAAATGCCTTTTATGTCGAATCCTCGTTAATTATTTTTCCAATTCATTAATCAGGTGAAATAATTGAATCAGTGCTTCATTTCGCGCTTTTAAACCCGCAAAACTTTCGTTACAGTCCGTGATATGGTTGACAAAGGTAACTTTGCGATTATCTTTTTCAATCCAGCCCACAAACCATCCCTGTCGTAAAGATAGTTTTTGATTTTTGTCTTTTGTTAACTGTTCTCCAGTTCCCGTTTTTCCATACAGTTTCCAACCACCAGCTAATTCTTGGATGTACATAATGTCCTTGGTCATGTCAAAAGCCCTTTGGCTCACAGGTAATTTTCTAGTGACCATTTTTTGCAGAAACTGCATTTGTTCGGTTGGTGAGATGGCAAGCGAACTTGAAAGCCAAGCGTGAGTTAATCCATTATTTTGACCTTTGTCACCCGAAACATCCTCATTACCGTAATGAAAAGCATCAACATACTCCTTAAATCGCTTCATGCCTAATTGTTGCGTAAGTACTTGGGAATACCAAACACAAGAATCTCTCATCCAAGTATGCGGATTTTGAGGATATTTCCATACATTGAGATAAAGTTCATACTCTTTTTTATAGGGCCATTCAGGATGAAAAGCATCTTTTAATATTCCTGCATCAAAACCCATAAGGCTCAAGACAATTTTAAAAGTTGATTGTGGTGCATAGCGTTGATCGCAATCATTACCTTCGTGTTTTAATACAGTCTGATTTTCTCGTGCTAAAAAACAGGTTTTTTGAGCCCAAGTACTCGTGCAAAATAATAGTGTCATACCTAGAAGTATACTTATTTTTTTCATAACAACTCCAACATCATTTCAATTTATGGCGATATGGATACAGCAAAGATACCGTACCCATCAATGGCTTATCAATTCATACTATTCAGGCTGTTAATCGCGACCTTACGAAAGACAGGAGCTGCCAATTCGCCACCGGAAGTCAATAGCTTACCTTTGTTATTTAAGTGACCTTCTTCAATCAAAACTACCATAGCATAACGTGGAGCATCAGCAGGAACATACCCAGCAAACAAAGCAAGATGTTTCTCATTATTTTCAACCACTGTTCCTGTCTTCCCTGCTACAGCAATACCAGGAATTACTGCAAATTTCCCTGTACCATTAGCAACAGCGTTTTCAAGCATATGATTGATTGATTTTGTGGTCGACTCTGAAATAACGGGTGTATCTGCTTTATTAAATGGATAGCCGTTATGAGCAAGAATGGCATAGGATTTTGTCAACGATTCAATAGTGACAGGGAGATTTTCACCAAGTGACGCCCTAGCTAGTTGTAAGTCATCACTTTGATTTGCTTGCCACCAACTGTCTGCATCAAAACCAAATTCAGTGAGTTTTTGACGGATTACTGGTGCTCCAGCTTCCTGAGAAACTTTGATAAGACAAACATTAATCGATTTTTCAATCGCCTCTGTCAACGAGGCAGAATTCACATTGGGATTATAGTTGGTAAATTTTTTACCTTCTATATAATAAGGTGAGTGACAATCGTAATTCTTTGTTTCAGAACTTACCCCTGCATCTATGGCTGCGGCTGCAATAAATGGTTTTATAGTCGAGCCGGGCGAAAAAATACGAGACATCCAACTTTTATCTTTATTATTGCTTGATTCAGCAAATGCAATAATAGTGCCCGTCTTTGCATCAGCTATGGCAATAACTCCAGATTTGGCGTGATATTGTTTGACGGCCGCGTTAATTTCTTTCATTGCAATTTTTTGCATTTTAGGATCTAAATGAGAAGTATCCACTGCCTTTGCCTTGGTACTGGTCAAAGAACCTGCTGCTGAATAAGCGACACATATAGGCGCTAAAATGGAAAACCCTGCAAATGCTATTCCTACTAATAGAGATCTAGATGCACGGGGTGGATAAGACGATAACATTGAAATTCTCCTTATGATAAAAGTACAGTCTTCGTTTTTTTTGTCCATAGCCATACCCACCGTGCATGCAATTTTTCGGTTAGAAGACAAAGAACATTGAGATACTGTCTGCACTACCTCCAACAGACAGTGGCCATAGTCATATGGTGAAATTTTTGGGTAGCCAACCAATACTTCATCACATGAAAATTCTTGTAATTCGCATAAAACCCTGCGCCATCGCGTAACGCCTGGATTTGCAAAGAAAATAATAGATAAGACCTCAATAAAATAGGCCCATAAGCAATCGCCATTACGATGATGTTGTCCCTCATGAGCGATTGCAATCTGCACATTTTTAGAAGAAGAAAATAAAGATACTGGCAATACAATATAAGCTTTATTCAATAAAAATACTGAGAAAGGAATATGACAGCGGTGAGAAACTTTAATAACCAGGTTACCAGATGTTCGATAAGGTATTGCCTCGGCTATCATTACTCTTAAGTGATATAAACCTAACCATAGCCGATAACCACGAACCAAAATGAGCAAACCCAATATTATCAAAAAAAGTTGAAGATAATTGATGTTGCTCGTTGCAAAAACCGATGCTGACTCTCGAATAATGCTTAAGGGCTCTGCCTTTAATATAGGTTGCTTCGCGTATTCTTGCACCGCATCAAATGATACATAGTTAAATCGTTCCATTTTTTGAGTAGTATTTATACATTGAACAATTAAGGGAGAAACAATACAACTAACTAATAAAAAACGCGCCAGTTTAAGTTTAAAGGAGGGTTGATTGGTTAACCAACGAGTTCCGATGATCCATGAACTAACCCAAAGTAAGCAATGGATGCTCAATAAAATTTCTATGAATAACATTACTGCTCCTCTGTTTGTTTTTCGGCAGTAATTAATTGTTTCAGCGCTTCTTCTATGGCGTGAATGTCATTATCTTGTAACTTCTTGGCCATCAAGAGTCTCTGCACAAGCGCTACTGGCTCACCATCAAAAACATTAGTGACCATATGTTCAATACACCTACTTTCATACTCAGCCTTTGTCACAATAGGGACAAAAATATGGGCATAAGAGTTTTTTTGACACCCCAGAAATCCTTTTTGTTCAAGTACTTTTACTACTGTTGCTACAGTAGTATATGCCAAAGGCCTTTCTTTAGATAAATGTGAAACAACCTCTTTAATCGTTACTTTATTAAGACTCCAAATAATATTCATTAATTCAAGCTCTACCTCGGTAAGAAGACGATCATGAGCAAAAGTGTGTGGTCCTTTTTTTGGGGACATTTTTTCTCCAGAAAATGAAATGAAGTTACTCTACTATTTTTTTAGTAGATCCTACTATAAAAATAGTAGGATTGAAATATCTCTATAGAAGAAATGTAGTCATCCGTTTTGGTTTAAAATGAGATGATTATTTATTAATCAATTTTGTTTGACGAGGCCACGCTTATGAACCACACTTTTAAAATATGAGCGATATAAAATCACTGTTTTAAACTACAGCCCATGATAAAGAAATTAAGAGTATTAAATTAACATGAGTTATGGATAAAAAAGCGGATTATTCCCCCTCAGTACGTTCGGGCTGAGGAAGCGCAAAGCGCTGTCTCGAAGCCTTAACACGAACATACCAAGGCTTCGAGACGATGCTAATGCATCTCCTCAGCCCGATCGGAGTCAGGTAGACGCTGGTTCTAATAAAATCTTTATCCATAACTCACGTTAAATTAAGTGAGGTTATTGCGCATGTAAAAATATTGGCTGAAGCAGCAAGGTAGCCATACAAAATGGTCATCCCTTTGTAATTGAGATTACGAGAATCACCTTGGCACATAATGGTAATGACAAATGTCTTTAATACCTGGATTGAAGCTGATGAAATTAAATTGATAACTAGTGACTTATATATAATGCCTTCTAGGAGAACAGCAATGTCCTTGCTCAAGTTAGAAAGTGAATGCAGAAATCTTAAAGAAACAATTATTGAGTTACGTTTGAGATTAGAGGCTATCGATTTGGAAGCAAAAAAAGAACTTGAACACGAACGCATGAAACAACATCAAGTTATTAATCAATTAGAAAAAACTATTATTGGGCTTCGAATGCAATTGGAGAATCTTGCTTTGCAAAATTTAAGAAAAACTGAAGAAATTGTGAAAATAAAAAATGATGAAATTCATCAATTACAAAAAACAATTAAAGAAATGAGAGTTTTATTAGAGAAAAACTTGGTTAAGTAATCCTTAGACTATAGCTAAGAAAAAGACGTGGGGTGACTCCTATTTTTCTGGAGAAATAGTATGAATAATACTCTATCTATTAAGAATATGAAATCAAAAAATTTCTATAAATTGCTATTTCAAATTTATCGAGATACCGGACATACCTCCAGCCTTAAAGAAATCTTAACCATGCTCATTGATGTAACTTCCTGCGTCATTGGTTGTGAACGAGGCACGATCTTTCTAAATGATCAAGAAACAGGTGAACTTTATTCTTTTATAGCCCAGGGAGACCTAAATTTTGAGATACGAATCCTCAATAATTCAGGTTTAGCTGGTTGGTCGTTTACACATAATGAATCGCTTTGCATTACTCATCCTGAACTTGACGAACGACATAATAAAAATATTGATAAAATTACAGGTTTTAAAACCAAAAATGTCTTATGTGTCCCCTTAAAAAATATGGAAGGAAAATTACTTGGCGTAACGCAAATGTTGAATAAGATTGATTCGGAGTTTAATGAGGCTGATGTGCAAATGGTCGAAGCTTTGACTGAACATGCAGCTATGGCGATTCAAAATAAATTGACAATAGAACAAATTGAAGAATCACACAAACGAGACATGCATTTATTAGAAACTATATCAACCGTTTCTACAGAAATTAATCTTTCCGCACTCTTAGAAAAAATAATTGACACCATAACCTTAGCTTTGAATGCCGAACGAGCTACCTTATTTATTAATGATGATAAAACACATGAATTATATACAGAATCGAGTATTGGTTTAAATAAGATGGAAATTCGGTTTCCTAATCATTTAGGAATAGCAGGTTCCACATTTATGACAGGCGAAATAATCAACATTCCTCATGCTTATGTAGACCTTCGTTTTAACCCTTCTTTTGATAAGAAAACCGGTTTTTTCACCCGGTCAATACTATCAGCTCCAGTTAGAAATAAGAGTGGAAAAATAATCGGAGTTACCCAGGTTTTAAATAAAAAGCACGGAGAGTTTACTGCTGAGGATGAATATCAACTAATTGCTATCAACTCACAAATTTCAATTGCTATAGAAAACGCTAAGTTATTTGAAGAAGTTCAAAATATAAAAAATTACAACGAAAGTATCTTAGAAA
This sequence comes from Legionella cincinnatiensis, assembly GCF_900452415.1. Lineage (NCBI taxonomy): Bacteria > Pseudomonadati > Pseudomonadota > Gammaproteobacteria > Legionellales > Legionellaceae > Legionella > Legionella cincinnatiensis. The sequence continues at coordinate 2,619,400 of NZ_UGNX01000001.1, forward strand.
GTATGACGAGTACCGTCATTACCCTTAATGAGACTAATCAGATTGTAACTTGTAATAAAGCTGGAATGAAATTATTACATTTATCTGATCCTGAAGAGCTAGTTCTTAAAGATGCTTCCTTTCTGTTCCAGGATGATAAAAACAATTTGATTGAACGAATTATGGCGATAAATAGTCATGATTCACAATTAAATCATGATACTTTAATGGATATAGAATTGAATATTTTAGGAACCAAAATTACAGCTAATATCAACATAGTTCCATTAATCAGCGTGAATAAAGAGCGTTTGGGTGTGATTATGATTATAGAGGACATCAGCTCTGAAAAACGTATGAAGACAACGATGTCGCGTTATATGAGTTCTGATTTGGCAGAAAAATTGCTGCAATCCAATGAGTTTTCTCTTGGCGGGACTAATACTCTTGCGACGATTCTATTCTCAGATATAAGAGATTTTACCTCGATATCTGAATCACTCGGTGCTGAAGAAACAGTTAAGGTATTAAATAAATATTTCTCACTAATGGTCGATTGCATTCATGAAGAAAGTGGCATCTTGGATAAATTTATTGGTGATGCCATCATGGCTGTTTTTGGTAATCCTTTCCCTCATAAAGATGATCCTGATCGCGCTGTTCGGGCTGCTATTGCTATGATGAAAGCATTGAATCATTTCAATCAGAAACGCAATAAAAGAGGCTTAATACCAATCAAACATGGCATTGGTATTAATACGGACATGGTTGTTGCAGGAAATATTGGTTCCGATAAGCGAATGGATTTTACGGTAATTGGTGATGGTGTTAACCTGGCTTCACGAGTAGAAGGTTTATGTAAGTACTATGGTGTCCATATTTTAATTAGCGAATTCACTTATCAACAATTAAAGTCTACTTATAGAACCAGACAAATTGATAAAGTTATTGTTAAGGGGAAAGCAAATCCTGTTTCAATTTATGAAATCATTGATTTTCACGATAAGCACTCATTCCCAAATCAGATTGATGTTTTGAATCATTTCAACAATGGGATTGAGTTTTATAATGAGGCTTTATGGGATAAGGCCATTTTATCGTTCCAGAACGCTTTAATGTTATACCCTGAAGACAAACCATCTCAACTCTATATTAAACGCTGCAAAATACTTAAGGAACACCCCCCTGAGCTAAACTGGCAAGGGATATGGAAAATGAAGACTAAATAGAGCCCAAATATTTAGTACCTAAACTTGATCTAACAGTAACTTTTTGAAAAAAGTTACTGTTAAAAACTATATCTTTGAAAAAGAGGTTTATTTTCTTCTGATGCATTAGGAGCAAATTGTTCTTGTACAAACCTAACCTCTTTTTTAAACTCACTCAGTTTGGCGTGTAGGGATTTATCATAGCCCTCCTCACCTGCTTTGTGTCTGGGCGAGAATTGGCTAAGCCCATAATTTATTTTTTGAAACAAATTCTTAGTGCTACTCTCACAAGAGTTTTCTTGATATACCTGCAAGGTAGTTTGCAGCTCATTAAGGTAGTCTTGTCTTAACTGTGCTTCGGTTTTATAACCAATGCATCCTAATGCAAAAGAGGCGATGGAGCTTATAAAATCCCTGAACCAGAATGTGTTTGCCCGCTCCTGTAGATAATTATCAAAAATAGATTTGGCTCCAAAGTATTTTGCTCCTAGACTTGTTCGAGCGTTATCAAATTTGATTTCCTTCTTAATTTCTTTCTCGTTATAATTTTTCTTAAACTCATCCAGATTAGACTCTAAGCTTAAAATGAGATTCATTTTTCCTTGGATTTCAGAATCGTCACTATTATGAAGTTCCTCTAGAGCAGTAACAAATTCACTGCTCTGAAAGTTTATAATATCGGTGTAAAATGCTTGTTTTACTTTGGCTGCCCTCTGTGGCAATTCATTATATCTTTGGATGAGTATTTTATATTCATCAATTACTTGGTTTAATTGCTTCAAAATATTTTGCTTGTCCTCTTCTCTTTCAATTTCATCAAAAAGAGAATTAGGGGCGTAAAGGCTACTAAAGAAATCAATTTTGTCATGCATTTTGAGTATTGATGCAAGCTCTTTTTGTACGGTAGGATCGTTATTTTTACGAATCTCGATTAAAGAAGTCCCCAATTCTCCATTTGCAAAAACATCAATCTCTCGTAGTAATTTTCTTCGCGCTAATACCATGTCAGGTTTGCAGGCTTCAATTCTCTTGACAAATCCGGAGTAGATTTCATTAATTTTTATCAATTTTTCTAAATGCTCTATGGTATTTCTTACTTGAGTAAGCTCTTGAAGTATTTGAGCAGTTGCACCAAATTTTTCTTTCACGATAGCATTTTGGGACTCACTAATGGCGGTCATACGTTCTTTTATCTGACCTTGTAATTGGTTAATTTCTTCATACAATTGCTTTCTATCAATAGAGCTGTAACTTTCAATTAAAGCTGCTTTTTCTAACAATAGAGCACTATTAATTTGAATTTCGGCAAGCTCTTTGAGTATCGGTAGTGCCATTTGTTGGTCTGCAACTTTAGCCTTCAACATTGAGTATGTCGCGTTGAGTCCTTTTTCTTCCAAAGAGCCATACAGTTGTCTTTTTAATATTTGCAATTCTTGATGCAACTCACGACTAATTTTTGTAGGAGGTACTGTGCTTAGAGCAAAAGAAAAAACGTTTTCCCATTCCTTTTCTAAATAGAGAATACTAGATTCTACTTGCCTCACCAATTCATCAACCGATTTTTCTTTGGGAAGGGCTTTGCTCATAAAATCGCTAATCGTTCTAAGCTCCTCTTCACGATCTTTTATTTGTGCTATTAGATCTTCATTTTTAAGCTGAGAAAATTCTTTTAATGCCTTATTAAAGCTTATTTCTTTTTCTTCAATATCAGTAAGTGCATAGTCAAGCTTAAGAATATCTAATGCGCAAACCGCTTGGCTGTTCGATAATTGAGAAAGGTGATGAGTCAATTTTGCTTTCTCAAATGACTGTTTTGTCTGTGCATATTCAGTATTCCAATCTTCTAATTTTTCATTTTTTTCAGCTTCTAATTTTCTTTGCTCAGTTTGCAGTTGCGATAACCGAATTTCACCTTCCTGTTTTTGGGGAATAGCCGTTTTATAAGACTTTTGTAAACTCCAAAGATTATTCTCTGGAATCCATATACTCTCCGGCTTATTCTCTGTACCAGCAAGTTCTTTTTCAATAAGTTGAATTTTGTCTTCGATATACTCTGACGTCGTTGACAAATCATATTCCAAATCGCTTTCTGCCAGAAAAGAAGTATTATGATTCCAGTAGTCCGTTAAACGGGTAAAGTTCCAACCACCCCATGAATTTGCATGTTCTTCATTGGCATAGAGTTGATCAAAAAATTGCATTAACGCCGGTGAAGAAGTACATTCCAAATAGTTAATTAACTCGTTTTTAGGAATTTTAGCAGAAGGAATATAAAGTTCTGGGCTTTCATCCAAATCCTTCTTAAATTGTATTAATTTATCCTTAGCTGCCCTTAAAAATTTCTTGCGCTCTGCTTGCTTTTCTATAAGGTTTTCGATTGAGCGTGTTTCATCTTCAATTGCCTTTTGAGTGTCACTCATATTTTCTGCTATAGATTTAAGGGAAGAATCATAAGTTTGAATAATACTCGAGGTCTCTTTAATGTATTTCTGATAGTGTAGCGCATCTGCAAACTCAGATTTATTTAGCTTAATTTGAGAGCCTTGTAACTCTAAGAATGTTTCTTGAATACGACGAGTGGATGTGGTTAAAGCCTCGTCTCGGTTTAATTTGATCAAACCTCGCTCCAAGCTTTTCACTTCAAGGGTTGCTTTTTGTATTAATTCTTTAACGGCATTAATTTGGTACTCCATTTCTTGAATTTGAGGTAATAATTTTTCTTGTTCACTCCTACGAGCTTCTATAAAAATTCCTTTAAAGCGGGAATCATTAGCCTCAGAGGGCAAAGGGTTTCCGTTTTGATATTGAAAATCTAAATCTTCTTTTCGTTGGATCAATTGTTGTAGATAGACATCAAGCTCTTTGATGGCAACAGTATAGGATTCTTTATCAGCTGCTAAGCGATTAGCAGCTGCTTTTTCCTGCGATAAAATAACATTTAAGCTTATTGCAGGAAATTCGCCCCCAAGAGAAGAGGGCTTTTCAATAGTAGATAATACCCTATGACCTTTTTTTAATTGTTCGATATATTGTTGCAATAAAGTAACCTCTTTAATCTGTGTGTGAAGTACTCCTGTTTCTTCATTAACGAAATCTGAAATCATTTCTCGGTATAAATCAGCATCCTTAAGAAGATTATTCCCTGATTCAAAATATTTTAATAGATTACTTCCAATATCCGCATTATATAGTTCGCCTGCTACATTTATATCATTAAACAATCGCATCCACTCCGTTTCTGCCATCACTTGATCATGAATAGCTAAGGCATGAATAAATGACGATGTATTAATTGAATGAGGAAGATTCATTTGTTTATTTTCTTCATTCCATAGCTGATTAAATTCATCAAAATTTTGCTTTGCTACTCTTAGCTCATTAAGCATTTCCTCCATAGCCTTATGCATTTTTTTGAGTGTTTCATGATATTCTTCCAGCTGTTGGGTGTCAGTAGGTAACCCTTCGTTTATCATCTGACTAACCTTCAAGAAAAGCTGCTGGGCTTCGGTATTTTTATTCGTCAAAATTGTCGCTTGATTTATCCAGAGCTTCCTTCTTTCATTTTTAACTTGTAAGTAACCCACACTTTCTTTAATTTTTTCAGGACTGGAATGGAGCTCATAAATAGTGAGTCGTTTGTCCAAGATTTCTTTCAAGTCCGTCAAAAGTTGTTTGGCGGGCTCTCTCACTTCTATAGTTTTCACCATCCAAACACTTTTAGGAACTTGGCTTAGTATTTCTTCGCTCAGTGCTTCTTTTAAAAATTCTTGTAAGGCCTTTCCTATTTGATAGGTTTGTTCATCAACAATTTTTGGAACCCAGGTGTATTTATCCAAAAAGCCAAACGATTTAGTAAGCGTTTTAATATTCGTTATCGCAGTAACATACCCGCCTTTACTTGCATTTGCAATATTAAAAACTGCCTGCAAAACTTGATTTGAATATTCTTGTAATTGCTCTGGGGTTGCAACAGGCTTAGATTTCGATGGGTTATCTGGCCAAAGATTATGATTTACAAGGCACTGATCTGAAAGCTCTTCTCTGAAGAGAGCCGTGTTGATGACTAATGGACTTCCCTTATTAATCTCTATTAATTTCATTTCAAGATTTTTTATTGCATCGAAGATATCACTCATTCTGTCACCTTTCGTATTTAATCAACGGATGCTCCCTGCTTCCTTAAGTCTCAATATTTGATATTATACATTAACCACTATCATAATTCCGTGTTATTTGTCACCATATTGCGCAAAAAATAATCACAAATACTGTGCATATCAACAGGGTGAATGACAATGATTCTTGTCCCTACACTTTTAGCACTGCAGGAGTATCCCGCCTAGATAAGAAAATGCAACTACCAGAGTCCCTGCAATTATTCTAAATTTTGCTATAACTATAATAGGAATTGATAGACACTTAGATACTAAGCCAGGAGCGGTTATGGAAAACCCAGAATTAATAAATCGGTATAAAATGGATATAATGGATGCTTTGTATCATCGCAGAGCGGTACGTCATTATTTATCTAAGAAAGTAGATTCTGAAATTATCCATCAGCTCTTAGATGCAGCAATATATGCTCCTTCAGCACTTCATGAAGAGTCCAGAGGGTTTGTAGTCATTCAGAATAAGTCTTTATTAGATCGTCTTTCAGAAAGCGCCAAACAATTAACAATGGATGAAAAAAAGAAAAAAATAGACTTACAAGAAGAGCATATTTTGCAGGTAGTGCAACAAAAAGAGTTCAATGTCTTTTATAATGCATCTACTTTAATTGTTATATGCGGTACCTTTAAAGGAAAATTTGTTAGCGCTGACTGCTGGCTAGCCGCTGAAAATTTAATGCTTGCTGCCCTTACTTATGGCCTTGCTACTTGTGTTATTGGTTTTTCAGTTCCTGCGCTAAATTTGCCGGAATGGAAAAAAGAGTTAGGGATACCTAAAAAAATGACCGCTATAGTTCCAATTATTCTTGGTTGGCCATCAGACCATACATTACCGACTCCTCATAAGCCTCCCTTAATTCTAAACTGGAAATAGCAGCAACAGTCATAGGATGTAACTAAATCGGTATGACATTGATTTAAAAATGAAAATAAAGAATTAAAAAAAATAATTCAAATGCATCTCTTTTAATGCAAAAAATGAACGTATTTTGTTTATTTTTATATTAAATAATGCCTATAATGGTTCATTGTGTCATAATATGGGGCAAATACTATGGACAGTAAAATTGAAAAACAATCATTCACACTGACAATGCTAGGGACACTCACTGACTTTTTTCCTGACTTAAAAAAAACCCCCAAACCTACTCCTTATATAAAAGGAGCCAAAGTAAAAGATTACCCTAAAGGAGAAACATTAAGTGTGGTTTCTTCTTTAATTAAAACGAATACATCTGCTAAAACAGCAAAAGTAGACGCCAAGAATCCTTATCCTTTGCAGGCAGATGAAATTACTGTAATTAATGGACCAAAAACTGATGGTGCTAACGTAGGAGAGAAAATTGCCTTGGGTCTTGCTGTAATTCTAAATGCTATAAGCCGCGAACAAACGCAAATCAATATAATTGCTCATAGTAGAGGAGCTGTTGAATCAATTTTAATCGCTCATGAATTAGAAGCAATACAAAAAATCATGACGACATGTGCTACTTTTGAGGAGGTATTAAAGCAATTAACCGAACAACAAACCAAAAGACATAAAGGAAAGCCGACCAATAATACGCCAGATATTATCGAACCGCTAAAATCCCAAATTAATCTAATACCCAAAGAGGAGCAAGAACAGTGGTTCAATAAACTAAAGATGGCTCTGCCTAAGGCTTCAATAAACTTTTTTGGTATAGATCCTGTCCCCGGAGATTGTTTCCCTATTACTTGGTATGACGAGCGATTTTTTATATTGCCTGAAATTATAAAAAATACTGAATTAATTTATTATACAAACGAACATTCCGATTGGGGATTTACTCCGATTTTTCCTGAGATAACCACTAAAGAAAAACAAAATTTTGTTCGTTATTCTATGCCAGGGCATCACGGAACAGGATCAAGCGGGAATAATGGCTCCCAACTGGGAATAATAGTTTCCCCTGATGGTTATAAAACCACTCATGTCCAAAAATTAATGCTCTATAAGCTGCTTCATTTTTTAAGCAAACAGGGTGTCGAATTTAATAATGGCCTCCAGATTTTTAATCAACATAGCGCTTTAGGTAGAAAATATTTAGGAAGTCATATTGAAACGGACCTCATCAATGTATCCACACTCGATTTTCCCACTATTCTACGGGCACTTTATGCAGCAATTGCCAAAAATCAAATAGGTTATGATGCTTATAACTCAACCCATTATTCCTACATGGGTCTCATCAATCAACGCAGAGCATTACTCAAAGGACATACATATGGTCTTTTCAATGATATCTTTGCCACATACTCAGGCTATGTTAATGAAGAGCATGCATTATTAATGCAGGCACATTTTTTTAAAATTTTTGGGCTTGATACTGAACGAAAAAACCCTGCCGAGATGATCAATACAGCAAGCTTAGTCTTAGAAGAACATGTTAAAAAAATAGACAATAAAGAGGCATCTATTTTGGATTATGAAATTACTCGCAAAAATGTGTTGGAAACATTTGGTGTAGTGATTCGTCAAGTAAGCCAACAATACTTAACTGAGGATTGGTATTCCGTTGAAAAACAAAAAGAAAAAGAAATCCTGTATGAAGCAATTATTAATATTTTGACTAAATTTAAAGAGTTATCTGCATCGGATAATTCAACGATTCAACAGTTTGTAGCGGAACTTCTGCTCTTAAGTTTCACCAGTATAAACCATACACTGATTACCCAATCTCAAGGGTTAGAAAAAGACTTTCATTACTTACAAGAATCAATAGACAATCGCTTAACTCATTTTTTTAATGCATTATTGATGCAATTAAATCACGTCGAAAATAACTCCCTAATAACTCTAAATGAAATTATAAATTCCGAAGAATATAAAATACTACCCAACTATCCGTCCGAAATTAAAATAACTCATATCTATAAAAAACTGGCTGGAAAAGGCCTAGAAAAATACAGCCTAGAGCAACTCACCCAAAGCTATGAAGAACAATTCGCAGATACTATTGAAGATTTTGCAAAGCTTTATCAACAAATTCAGACCTTTATTCATGATTTGGCTGCCCTACGAAGTATAGTTCCTAATGATAAAATCGAAGTTGATGAACTGGATTCGTTAAAACTCGCTAATGGATTAATCGTAACAGCCGCAGAACGATTTTATAAAGACAGACCCCAAGCTCTTCCACCTATTGCGGAAATAGGCTCATTTTTAAAATTGGCAGAACAACATGCTATTGATAATTTTGGTGTCATTGATCGCAGCAAAGAAAATAAAGGAGCAGAAACAGGTACAGTAGAAACAAGCAGTGTCTTTTCAAGAACGTTTTCTTTCTTCTGGAGCCCGATGTCACGAATGATATATGGAACTCAAGTTACTCCCCCTTCTCATGGAGAGATCACTCCTAAGACAGATATTACCCCCAGCCCTACATAAGGAGAGGATGATATTCTTTAGAAAATTTAGGACCTTGAAGAAATATATGTATTTGAGCAAACCCTGTTTTTGCAATAGGGTTCGCTTCTATTGAGGATTCTCCGATAATTATTCTTTTAATTTACTTTGGAGACAATTGTTCATACAAATCATCTTGAATTTTCTCTACTTCAGGAATCAAAGGAGCTTTAGTGAGTGCGAAGAGAGTAAATTGAGATTGAAAGCCTAATGATTTTCTTGCCGAATTAATAGCATTAATAAATACATTAGCAAATGATTTTGAAAGATTGGTTAGATAATCCCCCCACCCTAATTCTTTTTCTAATAAATGCTTGGTATTATTTATTGCAGTGGTGGATGTATCCATAAATACTATCTTTGCTTGCTCTTTTGTCATCGCTGAATTTGCTGTATTGATTTTATAAGTATCAATCGCTTCAGCTAACTGAATTCTTAATTGATCAGCGACGCTTAACGCATGCTGATTTGGTTTAGGAGTATTTCGCAATTCAGCCACTTTTTGAGCGAAAGTGTCATAGATTTTCACTAATAAATCATGTTCATTAATTGGTGATGATTGCACAGATTCTTCTGTAGGAATCAATCGAATTGGAGGTAATGGTTGATTTCTTTCTAATACATCGATCATATTCGGATCAAGCTTGAAATCTTCAGAACTTACTCCTCCTCGCCTATTTCTGTACTCAACCACTTGAGTAACCAGCTCATTAAAAGCATTAGTTTCTCTAGGTATGACCACAGGTAAAATCTCATTGCGACGCTCTCTAAGAGCTGCTAATTGCTCTTTGATATGGGCCAATGTTTCTGAAGATGGCTCCTCCATCTCAAGTTGAGGTATTACTATTTCTTCCAAATAGCGTAAGCAATTTAATCCCCACTTGATTGAGTCTTCTAGTGGTCTAAAATGTCCAGAAAATACTGCATTAGTCATATGCGCTAAACTAACCAAGTGGCCCTTGGCTGCAGCTTTTTGCATATAATCAAATCTTCGTTGCGAAAGGATAGGATCATTCTTAGAAATTAAATTAAGTGCGTAAAATTCGCCTCCGGTTGTAGCTTGTTCTTCAATTCGGGAAAATAGATGGAATTGTTTATTGATAACATCTACGGTTACAAAAGAACCTTTATAAATTTTACTTAAGTCCAGAGCTATTTTTTCCAAACTGTCATGAACTTCTAAAATACGGACGTTCCTCGAGTCTAAGGAAGGTATGGGGTTATTTAATCTATCTAATCGACTAATTAATTCGTCTAGTTGATTGCTTTTTATACTGAGCTCTGCTAGCAAAATATCAATATCTGAATAAACAAAATTGACATCAAAAGTAAATTCTACCCTTTTATCTAATAAATACTGTTGGCGTTTAATAGGATCTGATAAAACCTCATAAGCTTGCTGTATTCTCTGAAATACTATTCCAGCACGCTGACTGCCACCATTTTTATCTGGGTGAAACTCCGTAGCTAATTTTCTCCATTGGCTTTTTAAGCCTTCCAAACCCAATTCGTTAAAAGAATGCTCACTCATTTGCAAAGCAGCAAAATGATCCATACTTTTAACTTCATTATTGTCTTCTAAGTAGTAACTAAATTTATCGGTCATATTCAAGCTTTAAAGTTAAATGAAGCAATAATTATACTTTTTTTGATCATAAAATACAAACTATGATTTATTTTTAATCTTTTGGGTGTGCTGAACATTTCAAGAATGGATCAAACGCATTTTTTTAGGTTAAATTTTGAAAAGATTCCCTAGGCTTTATGCGCAGGATATGATCGTCGTAATCTATTTAAATCAATATTGTATTCTTGCAAAGCTGGATGTTGCGCATAAAGCGCAGCATTTTTACGCCTTTTATATTGAACTTACTTAATTTAAAAGCAATCTGTGTTCATTCACCTGTTCAATTTCAACATCTTGTTTTGATTGGCCGATTTGACCCACTATACCCAGCGAAGCTTTAGTTAAATTTTCTGCTTCTTTAAGACAATTTACTGTTTTAATTGCCCATTTCCCGGTTACACCAAGTGTTACAAGTTGATTAGCAAGCTTACTCAATCCTGTAGTTAGCAAATTAGTGGCGATAAAAGCAACTCCAATCAACTCTCCAGCCGATGGGGCTGCTCCAAATCGAAAGAGGTTATAAAGTATCGTTCCCAAATTTTTTAACGCAAGAGGAACGCTAACAACTAAAGATACATAGGATGCAACTAAAGCAATTGGAGTCATAATTGGAGCTAATGGCGGAATAAATGATAAAGCAGTAGCACCTATGGCAATAACAGTTGCTGTTATTGCTACTTTAGAACCACAATTTTGTAATGTATTCACGAATGTTGAAAAACTTCTTGATGGTTTTTGCGCGTATTTAAAATTCAAATCGTTAATTTGATAGTAAAAGATTTTAGTCTTGGCCAAACTTTCTTGCAATCTATAAACATCGATTTGTTTATTTGACGCAGTGTTTACCATGCTCTTGAGTCGTTGATGAATTTCGGAAAACAGTTCATCAAATTTTTTGCGGCGACTCAGCACTTCAAATCGAGAAGATTCTATTGCCAAACCTTCTTGTTCAATCAGCTTGTTCATATCAATAAGTTTCTTTGTAATTTGTGGACTAATTGATGCACTTTTACAATCTCTAAAAAAATACAAGCATGCTGATTGTGAAAATAACAATTGACCGAAAAGGATAATGCTCTCTAGTTGTTGCAGCTTTTGTTTACGAATCGTTTTGTCTTTTTCTAATTTTATGTCTTCCCGAAGTTGAGCAAGCGCTTTCTTCTCAATTTCTTCAAAATCCACTTTAGTTTTTAAGGTAGAAATCCTTAATGGTTGAGCAAGAATTTCAGGACCAAAAACAGAATGAATTACATGAGGTTCTGCTTGAGGAAAAAGTGTGCGTAGTTGCAAAGTGACCTCTTTTGCAATGGCATTATATTCATTTCTGTTCAATTTTTGGTGCATTTTGGTAGGAAAAATTAAAGTTTAATTAATATTAATCAATTTGATCAATATAATACAAGTTATTGTGCAAGACAAGCGAATTTCATGGTGACACAATTTGAGAGAACATCCCCTAATTGGCTGTATTTCAACTTTAATTTCCCCGAAATGCTCAGGGGAAAGCTAGCGCATATTATCTTAGCAATTGCAGTTGGAAGTAGATTATCAAACACAAAATGTGGGACACCCTTCTATACTACTCAAGAAAAAGTTGTTGTTTTAGATGCTCCTTGGTTTCATTTAATCTCTTTAAAAATCCGATCTATTAATTCATTTCTTATATTGCTTACCCTTTTTAAATTCTCTATATCTTGACTCATATTGACTTTTATATTGATAAGAAATTATCTCAGCTTTATAATTTACTTTTAATAATAGGAAAATAAAACATAATGGAGCAGTTAAAATCCTATTTCCTTCAAAATACGACCCTTAAAACTGAAATCATCGCTGGCATTACTACTTTTTTAACCATGGTGTATATAGCATTTATTAATCCAGCAATACTCCATGATGCCGGTATGGACCAAGGGGCCGTATTTACTGCGACTTGTCTTATCACTGCCTTTGCATGTTTACTCACAGGAATAATCGCTAATACCCCCATTGGTATTGCTCCAGGTATGGCATTAAATGTCTTTTTTTCTTATACAGTAGTAAAAGGAATGGGAATACCATGGGAACATGCTCTAGCCATTGTCTTTCTTTCAGGTGTCTTATTTATTTTCGTATCACTCACAAGCTTAAGACGCCTACTTATAGAGGCGATTCCTTATAATTTACAAATCGCTATTTTAATTGGCATTAGTTTATTGATCGCCCTTATTACTTTAAAAAACAACCAAATCATCGTTACTGATCCACATCATTTGATGCATCTTGGTGCAATGAATCGTCCTGAGAGTGGATTATTTTTTTTGGGATTTCTGCTCATACTCACCTTAGACTATTTTCAGATACCAGGTGCAATTATTATTGGTATTCTTAGTATTACTACTTTGAGTTTATTAACAGGATTATCAAGCTGGGAAGGATTGATGTCCATGCCCCCTTCGATAATGCCCACATTTTTAAAACTCGATTTTTCTGGACTAAACACTATTTTAGCAATGAAGGCGATGTTTACCTTTTTTTTAATTGCCGTATTTGATGCTACAGGAACTTTAATTGGTTTATTAAATCCTACACTATTTAAACAACAAAAAAACTATGCCAAACGTTTGAGTAATTGTTTGACTGCAGATGCGATAGCCTCTGCAATGGCGGGATTATTAGGCTCCGCAAGCACTTCCCCGTATATCGAATCTGCAGCAGGAATAGAAGCAGGCGGACGCGGCGGATTAACAGCAATAATCATTGGAATAGGTTTTATTCTCATGCTATTTTTCTCCCCTTTAGCTAAGATGATTCCTAATTTTGCAGTAGGCCCTGCACTCTTGTACGTAGCTTGTTGTATGATGAAACATTTAACGGATATGAAGTTGCCAGATATTAGTGAAACAGCTCCTTGTATGGTTACTATCATGATGATTCCATTCACTGCATCCATAGCTGATGGAATCGGCGGAGGTATTATTCTTTATACTCTATTAAAGTTGTTAACTCGACAAAGAATTAATTTTTTACTTTTTATATTAAGTTTTGTTTTCATAATCTTTTTTCTTATCAGTTAGGCCCAATGCTGGGACCATCATTTGTTTAAGTGAAATATCGAATTAGCACGAGGCTGTTGACGAAGTAGCATCATTAGTGTAGAAATTGCATTTAGTGCGTCACTATTTAACAACAAAGTCTTATAGCGAACACTCAAGGAGTTTTTTAACGGAGGCCATAATGAAATTTTTTGATAGAAAAACCAACACTCTATTTATTACTAGTGGAAAAACAAACGTAGCTGATTTATCAGATAATCAATTAATACAAGTATTTGAACCCCAAGCAGAAGAACCTTCATTTTATAAACTTCGCCGACAAAATGCTGGACTATTAGGTAATCATTTCGAAAAACACTTCATCAGTAATAGCACATGTCAAGAATATGTCGGTAATTACGATCTCAGTCATTCCAGTAATACAGATCTTGAAGAAGTTCAAACTATTATTTGTTGTCCTTAGTCACAGAGAGCAAACTTTTATTCCACTGTAGAACCTCAAGAAAAATGATTCGCACAGTGCAGTTTATGTGCGAATAACGAAGAATAAACAAAAATAGGCCTACTGCAGAATGTGGGATTTACTAAAAAAAGTTTGGCTTGGTATCTCTCCTGTAAAGGGCTTTAAAATTAGCAGGAGACATGGAGTTTGTTGACAATTTATTTTGCACCTTTAAGGGTTCCAATTGTCAACAAACCCTATATACATTAAGAGAACTATCTGCCTATAATGCATGAAGATGATATTTAAAATATACAAATTTAAATCATCATTCTCTTTGTAGTTGAAATAAAAAATTAACTCTTTATTCTAATAAGGATGAACTATGAAACATGTATCAACTTCAGGAAATACTCATACCCATACTCACCCCTCAACAACTCACGTACACACTCATGCTCCTACTACAAACCCAACTGTTGTAGTAACACATCCACCGCAAACTGTTGTAGTAACTTCTACTCCTTATGGCTTTTTTACTCCTTACCAACCACAATATCCTAACTATCATAATCACAATCAACACTCACATACTCACCAGCATCCTGATCCAAATTCATACACTCATACTCATCGCCCTTAATGGAGAATGAGAGTCATATAATCTAGGAATGGTATAAATTTTTGGACTCGCGCTGATAGCGCGTGTTTTCAACGAGAAAATGTTTCATCTAAAATTCTAAACATACAAGCACTCGCTCAAGGGTGTGAGTGTAAGACAGCCTAGGTGAAAAACATCACCCTCCGCAAAGTTCATAGTCAATTTTTTCTTAAGTTGGCACCTATGCGCAACAGCGGAGGAGCTAAACATCGGTCAGAAATATACGGTGAATAAGGGACTGGATATCGATATTGCCTTTGAAGCAAAATCTTTTCCGAATAATACCATGCATCAATTTTCCTATTTTTATCAGAAATATAAACATCTCAATCAGACACCTCTGCGAGCAAATATCCCTAATTGTACAATTCTTATAAATATCAAATCATAATATGGAAAAGTTATTCTCACTATTGTAGATTAATCTTCAGAATGGTTAAGGTTTTTGAAGTAAAATGTGATGTTGTTTCAAAATACCTTAATTACTCGCCAAAAAAACTATGGTAAGTTAGTAATTTTAGTTATTATGTTACTTACTTAGGATTTTGCGGTTTTTCAATGCGCTCTATAGTTATTATTTTTTTAATATTTATTTGCTCTGCATTTACTCATGCAAATGAAATTAATATTTCCACGACGACTAAAAATGGAAGTACTCTTTTTTTTCTGCAAGCAGGTGCATTCAATTTAGAAAAAGATGCACAACAGCGTCAAAAAGAACTTTCCGTGCTTGTGAATGAACCAGTAGAAATTAAAAGTTTATCGGATAAAAAACTTTATCTTGTACAAATTGGCCCAATTAGTGATTATCTTAGCGCACGAGATTTGCAGAATAAATTATCTAAAAAAGTCAATTCTAGCACCAATCAACAAACTACTTCTTTCGCTCCACCGAACCAAGCTGGAAATACAGAGGAGCAAGCTCAAACGCTCCCTATTAACAGCAAATTATGGAATTTAAGAAATGCTGACATTCGTGCGGTTATCGCGGAAGTATCACGAGTTACTGGCAAAAATTTCGTCATCGATCCTCGGGTCCAAGGAAAAATATCAATTATTTCTTCAACGCCAATGAATAATGATGAACTCTATCAAGTTTTTCTTTCAGTATTACAAGTATCTGGCTATGCAGCTATCCCAAGTGGGGCTGTTATTAAAATTATCCCTAACATAGATGCAAAAACACAATCCCCTGATATTTTGAATGAAATAAAGCATCCCCCTCATGGGGATGACATGATGGTCGCAGTAGTACCCGTTCACTACGTCCCAGCAGAGCAATTAGTTCCTGTTTTACGACCATTAATGCCTCAATGGAGTAGTATTTCAGCTTATGCCCCTTCTAATATGCTGATTTTATCAGGCCGAGCCAATAACATTCATAGCCTTGCTGATATCATCAAACAAGTGGATAATTCATCTACAAGTGGAATCGATATGATCCATTTACAGCATTCATTGGCTATGGATATTGCGGCTACCTTGAAAGATCTGGTAAAAACTCAACCCAACATGGGAGGAGCACGAGCACAGACAACTATTGCCGCTGATGATCGCTCGAATTCCATTTTAATCAGTGGTTCCAAAACAGACCGAATACGAATTAGAATGTTGATCTTAAAGCTGGATAAGGAAAGCTCTGAGGGTCTTAATGCGAATACTCAAGTTGTTTATCTTAATTATCTCAGAGCAGAAGATTTAGTGCCTATTCTTGCTGGGATCGCACAAGCAAACTTTAGTGGTAATGTTGGCACAACTATTGGAACAATAACACGTCCTGCATTAGACAGTACAAATCCTGCCTCCAATCTTGCCAACAATAGTAATAACGCAACCACACAAAGTTCTACATCTCTTTATCCTGTATCCAGTGGTTCATTAGCTTCACCTGGAGCAACTGCCAATACAACATCGGCAACAACTCAAAATGAAGGAACAACTAAACCTACGGTACAAATTATTGCAGAACCCAACACGAACTCAATCATTCTCAATGCTCCTGCATCAGTGATACATATTCTAAAAAGAGTCATAGGGCAACTGGATATTAAACCCGCACAGTTACTTATCGAAGCACTTGTAGCTGAAATTAATCAAGATGATGTCAATGATTTAGGTATAGAATGGGGAAGCAATCAGCAAACAGGAAAACCAGGCGGCTTTAGAAATGGCTTTGCGATCATTAATAGTAAAACTCAAATTGCAGATTTCCAAGCACAAATTTATGCTTTGGCAAGAGCACATAAAGCCAACATTCTATCAACCCCGTCTGTTGTAGTCCTTGATAACCGCCAAGCTAAGATCCTGGTGGGAAAACAAGTTTCTGTTGCTTCCACAAATTATCCTAATAATGCCGGAGGCACCACACCTGCAAGCCCCTATACAACTTTTGATCGCGTCAATGTGGCCTTACATCTTTATGTTCGTCCCCAAATTACACGTGGAAATGGAATTCAGATGCAAATCGATCAAGGCAATGATACTTTAGATCCGCCAGCTACTGCAGAAGCATCCGTGAATCCAACTTTTAGAATCAGCAGCATCGTTACCTCAGTCCATGTTGAAAGTGGTGACATTGTTGTGCTAGGAGGATTAACTCAAGACAGATTAGATAATGACAATAACCGCCTACCAATCCTAGGAGATCTTCCTGGTGTAGGTCGTTTATTTAAACGTAATATAAATACCCGAGAAAAACGAGTTCTTATGGTTTTTATCAAACCTATTATCATACGTAATGAAAGAGATAATATGCATCTATCTGGCGAAAAATATAATAATATTCGCCAATATGAGTTGGATTGGCTAAGATCACAAGATGCATTTGTACAAAGTAATAATGCAACAGTCATGCCTGCATTAAAACGAGCTGACTTACCTAAACCATTTAGTCGTCCACCTTTATTAGTGACAAAGTAATGGAACATGAAGAAAAATTACTACAAATCCCCTACAGTTTTGCAAAAAACAACGGGATTGTAGTGGCTAATGAAATGACCAATAACCAGGCTACCGTTTATTATTTATCAAATACGTCCCTGCAAGCTCTGGCAGAAGTAAAACGTTTATTACAATGTGGGTTTTCTTTAAAAAAAGTGGATGAATCGGCTTTCCAACAAGAATTAGCTCACGTTTATCAATCTAAATCATCCATATTAGATGCTGCGGGGGGCATGGAAGAAGATATGGATCTTTCATTACTTGCCAGTCAACTACCTGTTAGTGAGGATTTATTAGAAAACCAAGATGATGCCCCAATAATACGTTTGCTAAACGCCCTATTTACTCAAGCAATAAAACAAAAAGCATCTGATATTCATATTGAAACCTATGAAGATAGAGTCTTGGTACGTAATCGCATTGATGGTGTATTGCATGAAGTTTTAGAAATTCAACGTGCCATTGCTCCTCTGGTAATTTCCAGAGTCAAAGTGATGGCAAAATTAGATATTGCAGAAAAACGCATTCCACAAGATGGGCGTATTTCACTACGCATTGGTGGCCATAATATCGATGTACGTGTCTCTACTCTTCCCTCTAATCATGGAGAACGGGTAGTTTTGAGGATCTTGGATAAACAAGCTGCCCAATTAGATTTAAATCTGCTAGGCATGCCTAAAGCGACTCTAAAAGCGATGCGGAAGATGATTGCAGAACCTCATGGTATTATTTTAGTGACTGGTCCAACAGGTTCTGGAAAAACGACCTCTTTATATGCCATGCTGACTGAATTAAATCAAGTCACCCGAAATATTCTTACCATTGAGGATCCTATAGAATATGATCTTGAGGGTATAGGACAAACTCAAGTGAACACCAAAGTACAAATGACCTTCGCTAAAGGTCTAAGAGCTATTCTCAGGCAAGATCCTGATGTAGTCATGATAGGAGAAATTCGTGATCTCGAAACTGCTGAGATTGCAGTTCAAGCCAGTCTTACTGGACACCTTGTACTTTCTACGTTACATACAAATAGCGCCTTAGGAGCATTGACTCGCCTACGTGATATGGGGGTAGAGTCCTTTCTTTTATCATCCAGTATTGTTGGACTTATTGCACAACGACTGGTTAGAAAATTATGTTCCCATTGCAAAACTCCGCATCAATTAAGAGATGATGAAAAGGAGCTCATGGGACTCACTTCTGATACGGACATATCCAAAGTTTGTGAACCTAAAGGGTGTGACTTATGCAATCACTTGGGTTACAGAGGAAGAACGGGTATTTATGAACTTATCACCATAGATGAAGTATTAAGAGGTATGATTCATCGTCACGAAGATTTGCAAACTATGGAAGAACATCTGCGCCCAACAAGTCCTAGCATTCGCGATGATGGTTTTAAACGAGTACTTGCTGGAGATACTTCACTTGCTGAAATTCTTCGAGTAACAACCCAAAGTTAAAAATAATAAGCATATACCCCGAGCAATTTATAATGCTCTTATATGCAACCACTCTTGATTGTAAGCATTCACGTAATGGCGTCAACTTAAGTGTGTATTTGTTAACAAACACGCCGAAAAGTTTGATGTCGCTTGGGTTTCCCTACCTTGTCTCGGCTAAAGATTCGGTTTGTCTTATTTTGACTGTTGCACGCAAAGCGCCTCTCTCAAAAAGTTTTTGGAATAATTCTGGCTCACCGTTTCCTAAGACGACTTGCTGCAGTTGCTGGTGCATGACTCCGAATAAAACGGAAAAATTTAATCGGTAAGTACCTGGATTGTCAGGATCCCAAGCTCCTTGAGCATCGCAAAATTGTAGCGATAATACATTACACATAAAAAGATGGGACCAAAACTCTTGGAGCACTGCTTCTAAATGAATAAATTCCTGAAAAACTCTTAATTTCCATGGATGCTATCCGATTTCCTGGTCTGTTAAATGACTTAAAGCTCCTAATGACGAAGAATGATAGGGATATGTGTGTGCATATTCTGTCAATCCCCTTATAAATGGAGGATAATTCATCTGTCTTATTAATCTGCTACTTAACAAGTGTTAAAGAAAAGTGTATTATTTATGAATATAAAGTTACTTTTTTTAACTAAAGGCCTATTTTGATTAATACAGTGGCTTTGTGAACTAAATTATCACATGGTCAAATTCAACCCACCTTTAACTTATCCCAAAGTAATTGAAAGTAAGGACTGTGAGTTATTCACCTGTTGGCAAGTAATTCAATCGTTTAATATCCCAGAATTGTCTCTTGAGATAGATTTGTCACTTCAGGTTATCCTGGGAAGTGTTATTAAAGAAATAATCTCTTCTTTTGTTATCAAAGCCTATCTTATGAGACTACGCAAATATTGATAAAAAATTGGTAGTAAGCCATCCGGCTCTGTCGAAACAGCACAGCCCTCCCTAAAACAAAGGCATACATGCTGCTCGACACATTTTGATAGATCCGTACTACGGGCAAGAATCTTAGCTCTTTTTCATCAGATTTTGAACATCACCCACTAAACTCATATCATTAGGATCCAGAGATAATACCGGCTTTCCTTCGCTAAAATCGAGCTTGTTTAGATCAAGCCAAATAATGTTCGGGGTGATGGTCGTGTTAAAATAAAAAGTTTTATTGGTTAAATCAGCTACCGAAACCCAGCGAGTTGCCCATGCGTCCTCTGTTTCGTTTCCTGAGGTATCAACGGCACCAAAAGGAACCATCGCCGTTCTAATCACTGATAAAACTCCAGCCACTGCCTCGCGTATATCTTTTGGGCTCGGCAATGTTTTTAGATAAGTTGCTACACGAACAAAACGACTTAATGGATCGCAATCCCCCGGCAAAGCTAATTTTCCACCAAATGATTTATAATTTTTTAAGTTTTCTAATTGGATTTTGTAAGCAGGTTCATTAGTCATGACGGTATATTGAGAGCCATGATAAACAATTTTTTTACCATCAATAAACTCAATTACCGCTGCATCTCCACTAGGATCTTGCACACTTAGATGAAGTGGCCACTTTTTATCATGTAAAACGGTCTCTGTTAGTTGAAAATCATTGGTAGAGTTTACTACTTCAGCAACAGTTTTATAATTATCTAAAATGTATTGTGCCCATAAGGTATTTGAAAGAGCAGGAAGTTTCTCATTGCGTGCTTCAAAAGATGAGCCAGTTAAGTAAAGTAAGTGAGCCGATAAACCATGCTCGTTGATGCCATCAGAAGCAGCTGAAGTTTTAAATTCAGTAACAACCACCGAGCCGTATTTTGACTTCCACTTCAACGAATTAGGACCGGCTTCTCCTTGGCGAGTCATTCCACGAGAATATACAAGAATTGTTGGCGTGTCGGGAATAAATAAATCTACAGTACGAGCGACTACTTTTGCTTTATCATTGTTATTCCAAAACACAGTGGTGCAACTGTATGAGCTCGTAACAAGCAATGTAAAAATAAGTCCTAAAAAAATATTCTTCTTCATGAAATTCCTTTTAAATGAGTTACTTTTCTATAGTAGTGGGGTAAGAGCAGAAGGGCAAGTAAGCGTTCACGCCTCATGCATCGAAAAGGTTAATTTGGCACAAATTGAATAAAAATAAATCATTCCATCAAGAGACAAGCATACTTCCTGAACAGATACCTTGATTTTTATACTAAAAATTTTCTTTTTATTAACCTGCACCAATAAAATAACTTTGATTTAAACGCCCAAGATTTGCAATTCTAACTCTTGGTATACATATAAGCCCCTGCCCCTCTACTTCCGGGACAATACTATGTTCCAGAATCTCAAGCAACATTTTTCCTAACTCTGGTTTCATCGCAGTTCGCTCTTCATTTTCCATCCAATATAGTTGAAGGTAAACTTTTGCCGCCTTGGGGTTGTTAAAACCAATATAAGAATAACTCTCTTGAATAACTCCACTATAAGCAGTATTCACATCCATATTGGGTACAATTCGCAAAGCATTATGAATCTTCTCGAAAAGGCTTTTAAAATTAATAAAGTTGGCATTTATATTTTGAGAAATGGTAAGCGTCAACTGAGGCATTATTGATTCCTATATTTTTGGAGATCATGCTACAACATAGGATTTATGACAAGCCTAATCTTCATCCTCAATGATATTCACGCATTATCCTCCTAACGCAAGATATAATTTGACAGTATCCTGATAACGTTGCGCTTGGGCGCGGACATAACCCAATCGAGCTTGTGCATAATCCCGTTCAGCATTAAGAATTTCTAAAACCCCAACATTTCCTTCATTAAAACTAACCCTAGCCAATTTCAAGGAGTTTTTTGCTGTGTTCACTGCTTTTTTTTGCAACATTACTTCTTCTTCATCATGCAGCAGTGCATACAGCACATTATGTACTTCTCCAAAAGCATTTAAAACAATTTGTTGGTAATTTGCATAAGCTGATTGATAAGCATGTATGGATGCTCGACGTTGCGCACGCAATGTCCCTCCATTAAAAATGGGTGTAGTTAAATTTCCAATAAGGCTCCAAGCATTAGAAGAACCATTCAATGGGATAAGGGCTTCTTGCATGGCTGTAGCTGATATAGTGATGTTAGGGTAAAGTTGTGCCGTGGCAATTCCAATATCTGCACTTGCAGCATGAAGTATGGATTCTGCGGCAAGAATATCGGGCCTTTTATGTACCAGTTTAGATGGAAGACTTAAGGGTAATTCTTTGGGTAAAGTAATATCTTTTAACTTAAAAGTATCTATTTTAAAATGTGCCGGAGGAATACCCAGTAAAATACTTAACTTACTTTGTGCGACTTTTATTCGTTGATATAGAGGGGGTAATAGAGTTTCATCTTTAGTTAATTGGCTTTGAGCACTTAAAACTTGTGTTTGAGTAGTTGCTCCTAAATCAAAAGCTTTTCGTACCAATTGCACGTTTTTTTTATCATCAAGAATGATTTCTTGAGTAGCAGTTAACTGAGAATTTAATTCGGCTATTTCTAAAAAAGCTTCTGCAATATTACCAGTAACCGTAAGATAGGTAGCATTCAATTCTTGTTGCTGATAATCCGCTATAGCCTGTTGTTTTTCAATGGTGCGACGAGTTCCCCCAAATACATCCAGTATATAATTTGCGCTAGGGCCTATTTGATAATAAGTAAATGCTGGAATAGACGTATCAATTGGTCCAAATGAAGCAGCACCATATTTTTGGCGACCAATACCTGCATCCATGGTTCCCTGGGGCCATAATTGTCCTTTAGCAGCTTTTACCATTTCACGTGCTTGAGCCAGGTTTTCTTGCATGACGGTTAAGGAGTAATTATGTTTTTTCCCTTGCTGCATCATTTCATTTAATGCCGATGAATGAAATGATGTCCACCAATTTGTGGGCACATACTTTAATTTAAGCTCTCTTCCTCCAAATTGTTTTTTTATTGTTGCTGTGTACGTTTTACTGGGTACAGCGCTAGGCTTCACGAAATCAGGGCCAACAGCACACGAAGTCAATAAATTAATTCCCACCCCAAAAAGTAAATAATACGGATACAAGTTCATAGGTTAATCCATAGCAATTGAATGTTCTACTTTGTCTTTAGGTTTTTTTATAAAACAGAGCAAAGGAAGAACACCAAGGGTAATAAGCATCATTAATTTAAAATCGTCAATATAAGCAATCATCGTTGCTTGATTAGTGAGCATATAATTTAAAGAAGCTAACCCTGCTGGTGTTGATACATCAATATGATTAGCAAAGTAAGCATTATTTGCTGCTATATTATAAGGTGTTATATGAGAGGCAAGTACGCCATGATTAATTTGTGTATTACTCGTCAATAAACTGGTTACTATTGAGATACCTATACTACTGCCTATATTTCTCATCAAATTAAATAATGAAGTGCCTTCATTACGTAAGGCTCCCGTTAGAGTGGAAAATGTAACTGTACTTAAAGCAACATAGGCTAAACCGATACCAAAACCTTGTACTACACCCACCCAAATAATTGCCCAAGAGTCGATATACAAAGAATAAGAGGTCATTCCCCAAAGAGAAAAAGCAGTAGTGAGCAAGCCTGCACCAACCAAAAAACGAGGATCTACGCGATTAATAATTTTTCCCACTAATATCATAGCAACCATAGTACCAACTCCTCGGGGTGCAGTGACTATACCTGCAGTGATCACTGGGTAATTCAATTGGTTTTGGAGCAAAGGAGGAATTAAAGCAAGGGTTGCAAAAAGAACTATTCCAAGAACAAAAATCAGCACATTACCTGCTACAAAATTACGATCCTTAAATATTTCAAGATTAATAAAGGGTGTCTTATAAGTAATGCTATGAATCAGAAAAAGATAAAACCCTAGTCCAGAAATAATCGTTTCCAGTATAATTTCTGGAGAGCTAAACCAATCTTTTAACTCTCCTCGATCAAGCATTAATTGTAAAGCACTGACACCAATGCTTAGGGTGATAAAACCCATAAAATCAAATTGGCTTTTTTGGGTTTTTGTCTCTGATAGGAAAAAATAAAGTCCAATGAACGAAAGGATACCAATAGGAACATTGATATAAAAAACCCAACGCCAATTATAATTTTCAGTGAGCCATCCACCTAATGCAGGCCCTAATATAGGCCCAAGGGTTACACCAACACCCCACAAGGCCATTGCTTTACCAAAATTTTCTTTCGAATTAATATCAAATAAAATTGATTGTGATAAAGGTACTAATGCGGCCCCAAAGACCCCTTGCATGAGTCTAAAAACAACCATTTCAGGTAAGCTTCCCGCTATTCCACATAAAATCGAAGAAAAAGTAAATCCTGCTATTGATGTTAAAAAAACCAATTTTCGTCCCAAATAACCTGCCAACCATCCTGTCAGTGGGATTGCGATGGCTGCTGCAACAATGTATGAAGTGAGAACCCAGGACATTTGGTCTTGGGTCGCAGCCAGCGACCCTTGCATGTGAGGTAAAGCTACATTGGCAATAGTAGAATCAAGTGATTGCATGATGGTAGCGAGCATTACAGAAAAGGTAATTGCCTTATAAGGCATACTTTCTCTAGAAAGCGTTGTTGTAGAAAAATCAGTCATTGCTATTTGCTGAAAAAATTCGACGATGTTGAGTGTCCACAGTCACCACAACACTTAAGCCGGATTTTAAAAAAGGCATCTTTTCTACATCTTTAATGGCTATGCGTATAGGTATTCTTTGTGTAATTTTTACCCAGTTTCCTGTAGCATTCTCTGGAGGTAATAGAGAAAAAGTAGCACCAGTCCCAGGGCTGGTACTTACCACATAACCTGATATTTTTTTATCACGGTACGCATCAATCACAACAATTGCGTTTTGTCCCGGTTTTATATTGGTTATTTGGGTTTCCTTTAAATTAGCTTCAACCCATATATTTTTATTGGAAATCAAGGCAAATACTGCAGCGCCTGCATGGATATAATCACCAGGCTGTATTTGTTCTACCTTAGTTACAATGCCATCCATAGGCGCTTTAACTACTGTATATGAAAGATTAAGCTTTGCTCGATTCACTTGGGCCTTGGCTTGTTGCACTAAAGGGTGCTTATCCACAGATATGTTCTCATTATTGCCCAAATTAGCCAGTGCATTTGCCATCTGCTGTTGAGCTGCTGTCAATTGCTGTGTTGCATTTTCTAAGTTATTGGTCGCTTTATTTAATTGCCTTTGGGAGGAAATACCTGAGGCAGCCAATTTTTTTTGGCGATTATATTCTTGTTGCATGTAACTAAATGTTTGTTGTGCTTTTTTTGTATTAGCTTCACGTTGTTTATAAGTTGCTTTGAGCGCTTGTACTTGTAAACGTGTATTGATTAATTCTGCTTTGGCTTTTTCCAACGCAATTTTATAAGGCTCATCATCAAGGCTAAATAAAGGAGCTCCTTCTGTTACCTTTTGATTATCATGTACATAAATCTTTACAACTTGGCCGGATACATTAGCACTAATAGCTGCTTTAGCGGCTTGGATATAAGCATTATCCGTAGAAACGTAACGACCACCAAACAAATAAAACAATAAAATGACCAAAAAAAGAATAAATGGAACACCAATAAGCAAAAAACGTCTACGCTCTTGCATCCAGTTTGTTAACTTCATTTTGAACCACACATCTTTGCAGATTAAAGCATATTTAAATATACAATTTGACATAATAAGTAAAAATTGTCAAACTTTATTATATTCTTATTTTTTATAATTTGACTTTTTATTTCAATTTTAGATAATCAAAAAATGACTCAGGAACTCACCATACAACATTGTGATAAAAGAAAGGAAATAATTCTTAAAGCTGCTCTTAAATGTTTTTTACAGTTTGGATACAATAAAACATCAATGGAGGACGTGGCTAAAGAAGCTCATTTATCGAGACCACTCATCTATTTAAAGTTTAAAAATAAAGAAGAACTTTATATTGAGGTTATTGAATACTTAACAGAAGGGCGTATTGAAAAAGCAAAGCAAGCCCTAGAAACCTATGAATCCAAAAAACAAAAACTCATGAAATTTTATGAGATTTTGCTATTAAAACCGTGGGAACAAGTGATGGAAAGACCTATGTCTGCTGATTTGTATTGGACCTATAAAACACTTTTCCAGGAACTTGCTCAAAAACATAAACTACTCGCGCTACAATGTATAGAGAACGTTTTTGAGAATAAGGAAATTGCCCTCTTATTTGTCTTGGCAGTCGAGGGTTTAAAATCTGATTTACCCGATACAAAAACACTAAAAAATCGATTAAAAATGCTTATAGATCGGTTTGTATAAATAAACGTAAGCGGACATAAAAAGTGAAGACATGTCTTTTATGTCGCTAAACGAACATATCCTGTAACGCTTGCCCCTAGCGAAAGTAGGAAGAATGAAAACGTAGTTGTTATTAATCTACTATAATTGAACAGTTGTCCCCAAGAACTAACAAAGTTACTGTACTGTCTTTTGTTAAAGTTTTAGAACCACAGATAATATCCGCTCCAAAGACGGTATGCTTTCTAAAGCCAAATACATATTTCTTATTTGAAGGTCCTCTACCTGAATAAGATTTTCCTGCAGTACCGCTTTTTTTTCCTTCTACTACAAATCCCAATGCTGCCGCCGTTTTTTCATTTGTTTTCACATGAACTCGAATGGTATCGTTGGCAAAAATATCTGTTGAAGAAAAGAAAATAGTGAGGCAGCTTAATATAATTAGTGAATTCCTTTTCATAATACTCTCCTTGTAATTATGATATTTACTATAGCGTATTTTTTGCAGTGTACATATTAAATACTATCCTAAACGAACAAAAAACTCCTATGAAAATCAAGTGCTAATGGTTACTATATAAGGAATTTTATGATGATAAAATGGAAATTAGGTTATTGTTAAAGGATCTATTATGTGGCTAATCAGAGGAATTGCTTGCTTGAGCTTGTATGTATTAGCATCCTGCACTATCTCGCTGCCTCAACAAAGCCAAGTTAAAAATATAAAAGCGGTTCCCAACATGGAACATGCTATTAAAAAAAGTCTGCAAAAAAAGAATACTTTTTCTCAAGGAACATGGCCAAACAAACAATGGTGGATGTCTTATAATTCTCATGAACTTAATCTCCTAGTCACAGAAGCTTTAGGCCATAACCCATCAATTCAAGAGGTCAAAAAGCGCATTGAGGTCGCTAAACAGAAAGCGATGGTGACGCGCTCTGTGCTCTTCCCCTTAGTCTTTTTTAACGCAGATGAGAATAGACAATATATCAGTCACAACGGTTTATATCGCGCCTTCAATCCTTCATTTCCCTTAAATGCTAACCTTTTAGATCTTTCACTTTCATTTAATTATGAAGTTGATTTTTGGGGACAAAATCGTAATCTTTTTCGTGCTGCTCTAGGAGAAGCAAAAGCACAAGAAGCAGAAGCAGCTGAAGTAGAATTGATTACAAGCACAGCAACTGCACAAGCTTATTTTGCTTATAAAACAAATCTCATAAGAAAAGAATTATATGTACAATTAATTAACGTACGACAAAAAATTGCAAGATTACAAAACTTACTTGTACAAAAAGGACTTTCTTCAAAATTACCCGCGTTAGAAACTTCAGAAAAATTATTTGAAGCAAAAAAATTACTCTCAAGTATTACTGACGAACTTACTGTAAATAAACACTTGATTAATACTTTAACCGGACGTGGACCTGATGATCCTTTATCAATCAACTCCTCACTTCCAAGGTTGCCTAAGTCATTGAATATTCCGCAAATACTGCCGTTAGATTTCTTGGCTCGCAGGCCTGATCTTATGGCGCAAATTTGGCGTGCTAAGGCTTTGGCTTATAAAACAGGAGCAGCAATGGCTGAGTTTTATCCCAATATAAATCTTGTTGGCCTTCTTGGTCTGGAAAGTACTGGTTGGAAAAAACTTTTCGATATATCTAGTGGTACAGCAGCATTTAGACCTGCATTAAGTTTGCCTATTTTTACTGCGGGAGCGATACGAGCCAATATCAAAGCAACTAAAGCACAATTCGATGCAGCAATTGATGCATATAACAACCTGCTCCTCTACAGCACTCAAGAAGTTCTTGATGTCTTAGCATTTGCTGAGGATATTTATCAACAAAAGGTAGAACAAGAGCGCGTAGTTGAATTGGCAAAACAGCGTTATGAACTCAGTTACTTGCGTCAGAAAAAGGGATTAGATAGTCTATTTGATCTTTATTTTTTGCAAGAAGAGGTCATTCAAAAAAGAATTGTAGATGTTACTTTACTGTATAACCAATATTTAGCCTCAATAAAATTGACCAAAGCCTTAGGAGGCGGTTATTACCAAAATACGATACCCTTGGTGAAAAACTCATGAAAAAGAAATCTTCCTCTTTTTATTTCGCAATCATTCTTCTTGTTCTATTTCTTTTTCTTTTTTTGTATTGGTTGTTTGTTTGGAGATATGAAGTTTACACTAATGATGCTTACGTCCAAGGAAACCAAGTCTATATCAAATCCTTACATCCTGGATTCGTTACAGGTATTTATACGGATGATAGTTTTCTAGTGAAAAAGGGGCAGCTGATTGTTTCTTTAAATGAAACTGACTCCATTATCGCGCTTGAAAAAGCAAAAAAGAAGCTTGCTAAAACTGTACGTGATGTATGCCAGGCATTTCACGATGTATTTATATTAGCCGCAGATATAGACGTAAAAAAAGCAGAACTGCTAAAAGCACAGCAAAATCTGAAACACCGCTATGATGTAATTGATGCCAAAGGGGTTTCTTTGGAGGATTATCAGCATGCCCAAGACGATCTTAAAGCCTCAATAGCGTCGCTAAAAAGCACTAAGAATAATTATCAAAAAATGCTCGCCTTTGTACAAGGCACTTCAATTATTGAACATCCATGGGTACAGGAGGCAGCACAAGAAGTACGTGATGCCTGGGTCCAATTATATCGCTGTAAAATTTATGCTCCTGTAGATGGTCTGGTAGCGCAAAGAACCATTCAAGTAGGCATGTGGGTCTCTCCTAAAGATCCGCTGATGTCCATTATTCCTCTGGATCAAATATGGGTTAACGCCAACTATAAGGAAACACAACTTAAAAAAATGCGTCTTGGACAAAAAGTTAAATTTACTTCGGATCTTTATGGTTCTAGTGTTGTGTTTCACGGCAAAATTGTGGGTTTACCTGGAGGAGCAGGCAATGCTTTTTCATTATTACCCCCTGAAAACCTCTCCGGAAATTGGATTAAAATCGTCCAAAGATTACCTGTTCGAGTAGCACTAGTACAAGATGAGTTAAAAAAACATCCCCTTAGAATCGGCCTCTCTTTAGAAGTCACAACTGATCTGACTGATCAAGATGGCTCTTTAGTACCTACATCTACTTCAGACTCGCCTCATTATGTGACTGATATTTTTCAAAAAGAAGAAACTGGTGATAAGGAACTAATAGCAGAAATTATTAAAAGCAATTTAGATCCAAATCTCCTGGCATATGCTAATACACCTCTCATTTTAAATAAATTTGCTTTAAATGAGAGAAGAAAATAATGATTCTCTATATTTTACTCCTAGCACTTGCTGCAGTCATTTTTAATCTCACCTTGCCAATAATGGCTGGTCTTTATATTGTAAGTGATCTAGGTGGCAGCACCTATATGACTGCCTATACCGTCAGTTTTTTTTGTATTGGAAATCTTTTAGGAGTCCCTTTGGGAAAACCTGCAGCCACACGTTTAAGCCCCATCCAACTTTTTGTAGTCTGCCTCAGTTTGACTGCTTTATGTTCTTGGGGATGTGCCACTGCTACTGATTTTTTTAACTTTATCTTATTTAGATTTTTAGAGGGATTCGCTTCGGGGCCAATGTTTCTTCTCATTACTTATACACTTATTCCCTTATTATCTTCTAATAAAGATAAAGTCTATATTCTTTCCTTAGTCTTAATTTGTCTTTCAATAATTCCCGTCATTGGCGCCTCATATGGAGCATGGATTGCTTATGACTATCATTGGCGATTTCTGTTTTTCTCTAATGTACCTTTATGTGTCTTTTTAATTTTGTATGTGGGTTATGGTTATAGAAGATACCATGAACCCGTAAAAGAAATAGTTTTTGATAAACTTGGATATTTTTATTATTGCATCAGCATGGTTTTTATCGGGGCTGCTTTAACAACCGGCCAAGAATTA
The DNA here is from genome assembly GCF_900452415.1 of Legionella cincinnatiensis. Taxonomy (NCBI): domain Bacteria; kingdom Pseudomonadati; phylum Pseudomonadota; class Gammaproteobacteria; order Legionellales; family Legionellaceae; genus Legionella; species Legionella cincinnatiensis. The sequence goes on from NZ_UGNX01000001.1 coordinate 2,649,589, forward strand.
GATTGGTTTCGTTCTTCTCTGATCACTTTTTTACTGATCTCAGGAGTAATCTGTTTTATTTTCTTTGTATTACGCAGTTGGTCCGTTAAAAATCCAATTGTTGATTTGCAACTGCTGAAAAATTTTTATTTTTCACTGGCAATGATCTACATTGCATTACTTTTTGCAATTTATTTTGGTATGGTAATTTTGCTGTCTTTATGGCTGAAACTCTATGTCAATTACACTCCAGATTGGATTGCTTTAATTATAGGAACCATGGCATTTTGTGGATGGATTCCTGTGGTTCTTAATAAAAAACAATATAAACCATTTCCTCCATTAATAATTGCCTTACTTTTTTTTGCCATTTCTTGTTTTTATACCTGCTATTTTAATGTAGATATTAATTTCAATCGCATTGCATTTTCTCGAGGTCTAGCAGGCGTTGGACTTGCATTATTTTTATCTCCCCTCTTCCAATTATCAATACATACTTTTCCTGAAGCAAAACTGGCTGAATGCATTTGCTTTTTCCATGTATCACGCTTAATTGGAAGTGGGCTTGGGGTCGCATTATTCCCCATTTTATGGCACCGACGAGAGGTTTTTTTTCATTTGCGCTTAGGAAGCAGTTTGACCGCATTTTCACAGGAAACCCAGTTGTTTTTAGCAAAAGCAAAACTGTTACATATTCAAGGAAAACATGCCTCTGCTCAATTAAATTACTATTTGACGCGACAAGCTACTGCTCTTGCATTAGATGACTGCTTCTACCTCATGGGTTGGATGACACTCGTTTTGATGATTTTTTTAATCATCGCTTTTTTATTTCGTTTAAAAAGAACCAAAGCTCCAATAAAAAAAGATGAAGACCAATTATTACTACTGAAAGGATCATAATATTTAATAGACCTTCTGGTGTTGTGGACTGAGATGAGTAAAATATTTAACTCTGATTGTTTAAGTACTTAGTACTACTAAATCGAGGCATTTGAGAAGGTATGAGTCTTTCTTATTGCAGTAAATTCTCGTTTTTAGGACATCGTTTAACAAAATAAATTTATGGGAAAAATAATGAAATCTGAATATGAAGAAATCATTAGACGATTAAAACAAAATGATGCCAACCTCACTGCATTAAACCTTCGCCAAAAGGACTTAACCCCTGAAGAGTCTCAAGAATTTTTTAAAGCATTGGAAGAAAATACTTTTGTCACTAAGGTACAATATCTAGGTAATAACTCGAGTGGCAATGCAGCTATAGCCTTAAGCGTAATGTTGGAGAAGAATCAAACAATTGAGGAACTTGAGTTAGGTACCAATGAGTTAAATAATGAAGATATTATTCATATCGTCCGTGGGTTAAAACAAAATTCATCTGTTGTTATTATTGATCTTAATAGCAATCTATTCGATACTGCAGAGCCTATCGCTGATCTGCTCGAACATAATAATCATATTAAAGAAATTGATCTTACCAACAGTAATATTAATAATGCTGGATTCTCAGAAATTTATGAAGCATTGCAAAGAAATGAAAACTCATCACTAACGACATTTAATGTCTATTTTCCACAAGTATCTTGCATTGATGATTTTGATAATTTTTGTAGAGCAAATGCAAGTAGACTTGAAAGAGGCGTAAAGCCATTTTGAAGTTGCGCTTAATCTAGGAAGCGCGGACATTGATAACTTTTTACAAGAAGCAGCTAGACCTCGTCCTCAGCTCGAACGATGCAAGTAAAGAATAGATCCAAATCATTTCTAGTTTAAAGTTTATGAGAACATAGGATGACGTTCTTCTAAGGGGGTACTTTCTATATCTATATACAAAATCCGTCGCCTTCCGCGAAAGCGGAAGGTCCAGAAACAACAAATCTTGCTCTAAATTTATTCTACCTTACGCCAAGTAGTCCCATTAGCTCCATCTTCCAACTCGATACCTTTACTTAATAAGTCCGCCCTTATCTGGTCGGCGCGTTCCCAATTGCGCTCAGTACGTGCTTGAAGTCGCTCATTGATTAATTGTTCTATTGATGCTTTGTCTTCGGCATCTAAGCCTGACTGTAAGAAAGACGAAGGATCTGTTTGCAATAGCCCCATAATATTTCCCAAATATTTCAAAGTAGCGGCTAAAATAGGCGAATTACTTTTATTAACTTCATGACTGAGCTGAAACAAAACAGATAAAGCAACGGGGGTATTAAAATCATCATTCATTGCTTGATTAAATTCGTTAATCCAATGATTATCTAATTCACCATCTGCAATAATACGACTATCCTTGATGGTTTGATACAAACGAGTTAATGCCTTTTTAGCGTTAGCTAAGTTTTCTTCAGAATAATTTAATGAACTACGATAATGACTACTTAAAAGAAAATAACGCACTACCTCTGGATGATGTTTTGCTAAAACATCTGCGATAGTAAAAAAATTACCTAATGATTTTGACATTTTTTCATTATTAACCTGCAACATTCCTACATGCAGCCAATAATTTGCAAAAGGTTTTTCAGTAGCAGCTTCACTCTGAGCGATTTCATTCTCATGATGAGGAAATTGCAAATCCAACCCTCCCCCGTGAATATCAAACTGCTCCCCTAATTCACTCATTGCCATCGCCGAACATTCAATATGCCAACCTGGGCGTCCTTCGCCCCAGGGAGAAGGCCAACTAGGCTCACCTGGTTTTGCTTTTTTCCATAAAACAAAATCTAATGGTGAACGCTTTTCCTTAACAATTTCAACCCGAGCTCCAGCTACTAAGCCCTCTAGATCTTTGTTTGATAATTTACCATAGTCTTCAAATGAATTAACCTGATAACATACATCACCATTGTCACTAAGATAGGCATTACCTTTAGCAAGCAGCCGTTCAATTAAATGGATAATGCTATGAATATATTCTGTAGCACGTGGCTCTAAATCTGGGGATAAAATATTTAATGCCTGTGTATCCTCATTCATTGCTGTAATATATTGAGCAGTTAATTCATCTATAGGTATTGCTCGTTCATGTGCGCGTGCAATAATTTTATCGTCAATATCCGTAATATTACGTACATATTTCACCTCATAGCCTTGAGAGCGCAAATAACGGACAATCACATCAAAAGCAACCATAGAGCGAGCATGGCCGATATGGCAACGATCATATACTGTAATACCGCAAACATAGATACCAATTTTTCCAGGTGAAATGGAAACAAACGGTTCTTTTGTTCTGGTTAAAGAATTATATAAATGCAACATATTTATCCCTCTTAACTTACTTTTCCCCAAGTGTCCTTCAGATCCACCACTCGATGAAAAGCACTAACACACCCTTCTTTTAATTCATTAACACAATAATACCCCAAGCGCTCAAACTGAAACACTTCACCTAATGGCTGATTAGCTAATGCTGGCTCACAATAACCTTGTTTTATTTGTAATGAATTATGGTTTAAAAACTGGAAGAAATCCTCTTCTCGACCAGGATTAGGATCATTAAATAAGCGATCATATTCCAATACAGTCACCGGATAAGCATGTTTGCAAGATACCCAATGAATAACTCCCTTAACTTTCCTATCTTCAGGATTCTTTCCTAAAGTATTTTCATCATAGGTACAGCGTAATTCAAGAATAGTTCCTTGTTCATCATAAATTACATCATGACATTTAATCACATAAGAGTGGCGTAAACGTACTTCAGCACCAGGTGATAAACGATGATATTTTTTGGGTGGCTCTTCCATAAAATCCGAACGCTCGATAAAGATTTCTCGCGTAAACGGCAAATTCCGTGTACTTGAATTTGGATCCTGTGGATTATAGGCGGGCTTTAATAGTTCAGTTTTATCCTCAGGATAATTCTCAATAACTATTTTTAAGGGGGACATAACGCATAAAGCACGTTTTGCTGTTCGATTTAGCTCAGCACGAACACATTCTTCAAGGACTGACATATCAATTACTGAATCACTGCGTGAAACACCAATTACCTCGCAAAATTGACGAATTGCTGCAGGAGGATATCCACGTTTACGCATCGCGCGCAAAGTAGGCATCCGAGGATCATCCCATCCAGATACCGCCTTTTTTTCAACCAGCGTACGTAATTTACGCTTTGAAGTAATTGTATGGGATAAATTTAAACGAGCAAATTCTGTTTGTATTGGTTTAGCAGGTAACGGCAAATGCTCAACAAACCAATCATAAAGAGGCCGATGATCCTGAAACTCTAAAGTACATAAAGAATGAGTAATTTTTTCTAAGGCATCAGAAATAGGATGCGCATAATCATACATAGGATAAATGCACCATTCATCGCCTGTACGTTGATGATGTGCATGGCGAATGCGATAAATTACAGGATCGCGCATATTCACATTACCTGATTCCATGTCAATTTTTGCTCGCAACACATGGGTCCCATCAGGAAACTCACCCGCCTTCATACGTGCAAATAAATCTAAGCTTTCTTCAATAGGTCTATTTCTGTAAGGACTTTCACGACCAGGTTCTTGTAAAGTACCACGATAAGCACGAATTTCATCCATACTAAGACTATCAACATAAGCCATATCTTTTTTAATTAAAAGTACAGCAAAATCATAAAGTTCATGATAATAGTCTGAGGAGTGAGTCATAGCATACCAGTCAAAACCTAACCAACGAACATCTTCAATAATGGCATTGACATACTCTTCTTCTTCTTTCATAGGGTTTGTATCATCAAAACGCAAATAACAAATCCCACCAAACTCTTGCGCCAAACCAAAATTCACACAAATCGCTTTAGCATGTCCAACATGCAAATAACCATTAGGCTCTGGTGGAAAACGGGTAACTACAGACTGATGCTTACCACTCGCTAATTCATCAGCAATCAATTGTCTTATAAAATGAGCTCGCTTTTCAGTTATTTCAATCATCGTTTTATCCATTATTGTCCATGGCATGTCGCATGGAATAAATTAAATCTGCTCCGGCCTGTAACATATCATTCTTCGTATTATAAGCATCCAGGATACATGTAATTAAGGCAGCCCCTACAATAATACCATCTGCAAAATGAGCAATTTCCGCTGCCATTTCTGCTGTTTTTATACCAAAACCAACCATTAAGGGGAGAGTAGTTTGTGCTTTTCGGTGTTGATATTGAGCTTTTAAAGATGCTATATCAAGAGCATCAGACCCAGTAACACCTTTTAAAGACACATAGTATAAATAACCCTTAGCAAACTTGTTTATTAAGGCCATTCGCTCGTCTGAAGTTGTAGGCGAGCAAAGGAAGATACTGTACAAACCGTATTTTTGCCAGATTTTAGCAATTTCTTCGCCTTCTTCAGGGGGTAAATCTACTATAATGGTCCCATCAATACCCGCCGCTACAGCTTGTTGTGCAAAAAGCTCATAACCAAAGTGCTCTATAGGATTTAAATAACCCATAATAATCACAGGGGTTTCTTGATCTTGAACACGAAATTCTTTTACCATATTCAATACCGTATGGCAGTGCACGTCCTGGGCAAGTGCCCTCTCCATAGCACGTTGAATCACAGGCCCTTCAGCCATAGGATCGGAAAAGGGTATACCTAACTCTAAAATATCTGCGCCAGCTCTTACTAACTCATGCATTAGCTTCACGGTAATCTCTGGATAAGGATCTCCTGCTGTAATATAAGGACTGAGCATTTTTTTGCCATTCGCCTTAAGGCGCATCAAGGTGCTGTCAATTCGGTTCATACGCTAATTCCATCAATTTGTGCCACAGTATGCATGTCTTTATCGCCACGACCCGATAAATTCACGATAATATTTTGATTTACGGACATTGTCTTCGCGAGTTTCATGGCATAAGCAATAGCATGACTGGATTCAAGTGCTGGAATAATGCCTTCAATACGGGTTAAGGTTCGAAACGCGTGTAAGGCTTCATCATCATTAATTGCCTCATAAATGGCGCGTCCAGTATCCTTCAAATAAGCATGCTCAGGCCCTACACCAGGATAGTCGAGGCCCGCAGAAATCGAGTGAGTGTCCTTAATTTGACCGTGTTCATCACAAAGTAAATAAGTTCGATTACCATGTAAAACACCTGGTTTTCCGGCTATAAGTGAGGCAGAATGTTCTCCACTTTCCAAACCTTTCCCTCCTGCTTCAACACCATAAAGAGCAACTTCCGTATCATTCAGAAAAGGATAAAATAAACCAATTGCATTAGAACCTCCCCCTACACAAGCAACTAAAGCATCTGGCAAACGACCTGTTTTTTCTAAAATCTGTGCTTTCGCTTCTACACCAATCACTGATTGAAAATCTCTAACCATTTGCGGATAAGGATGTGGCCCTGCCACTGTTCCAATGATATAAAATGTATCATCAATATGGCTCACCCAATCACGCATGGCTTCATTCAAGGCATCTTTTAGCGTACGTGATCCTGCTGTCACAGGAACAACCTCCGCCCCCAACAATTTCATGCGGTAAACATTAGATGCTTGACGTTTTATATCTTCAGCTCCCATATAAACCACGCATTCCAAACCTAATTTAGCAGCGACAGTAGCTGAAGCCACGCCGTGTTGCCCGGCTCCAGTTTCTGCAATGACTCGAGTTTTCCCCATCCGCTTAGCGAGTAAGGCTTGTCCCACAGTATTATTGATTTTGTGTGCGCCAGTATGATTCAAATCTTCTCGCTTTAAGTAGATTTGTGCGCCACCAATTTCCTGACTTAGGCGTCGAGCATGATACAATGGATTAGGCCGTCCTACGTAATCCTTTAATTCAGCATGCAATTCTACAAGAAAATTAGGATCTTGCCGGTATTTTGCATAGGCTTCTTCTAATTCTTGCAAAGCATGCATCAACGTATCCGCTACAAAAATACCGCCATAAGGACCGAAATGCCCATGTTCATCGGGAAGTTCTTTTTTGTTCATCAATCTACCTTTATCAACCTTTTAAAATGTATCTTGGTCTGGGACACAACAAAGCAAAAAACCAAGTTTCCTCAGTTTTCGGACTCTGCGTCGCGGCACCTACTCTACTATCTGTTCAATAATTTCTGCATAAATCGACTCATTTTGCCATGATCTTTAATCCCAGGCGAGACTTCAATCCCACTGCATAGATCTACTGCGTAAGGATGACATGCTTCAATTGCTTCAAGCACGTTAGATTCCTCTATGCCTCCAGCCAATATATAAGGTTTTGCTATCTCTTGCGGGATAGTTTTCCAGTCAAAAGTAAGTCCAGTTCCACCTCTTGCTGCAGTAGAAGGAGTATCCAATAACAGAGCACGAGCCATCGCAAATTCTCGTGCCGCTTGTTGAATATATTCTGCCGAATCAGCATGTATCGCTTTAATAAAAGGTTTTTTAAATTGCTGGCAAAATTCTGCTGATTCATCACCATGAAATTGCAATAACTGAATGGGTAGTTCTTCTATGATTTTTTGCACTAAATCTCGTTCAGGATTCACTAAAACAGCAACAGAATCCACAAATGCTGGAAGCTCGTTGAGTAAAGCCTTTGCTTGCTCAATAGAAATAAATCGGGTACTTTTCGGATAAAAAATTAAACCAATAGCATCTACACCTAAATTTACAGCATATGCGATATCTTCGCTACGCGTCATACCACACATCTTGACTCGTACACGTGATGAATTCAATTATTTCTCCAAAAGAAACATAGGGCCCGGGCAATTCTGTAATATAGAAAACTCTTGAGGGTAATTCACTTGCACTAAATACAATCCATAGGCAGGTGCTGTTTCAGCCCCTAACCGCCTATCTTTTGCTTTAAGCACTTCCTCTACCCAAAAAACGGGTTTTTTTCCTGAGCCTACTGCAATGAGAACACCAGCAATATTTCGTACCATATGATGTAAAAACGCATTAGCAGTAATATCAATTATTACCAAATCTCCCATTCGGTTCACTTGAAGTTTATGCACCTTCCGCATCGGAGTATTCGACTGACATTCAACAGATCGGAATGAAGTAAAATCATTTTCCCCTAATAAAACTTGAGCTGCTTGATGCATGAGACGATGATCTAATTGCCTGTATTGCCACGTTACATTGCTACGCAACAGTGCTGGTCTTATGGCACTATTATAAATCACATAGCGATACCGTCTCGCAGTTGCGGAATATCTTGCGTGAAATTCTTCTGAGAGCTCTTTTCCCCATTTCACACATATATCTTTAGGTAAAAATGAATTTACACCATGGATCCATGCACGAATACTGCGCTGCTTTTCGCTGTCAAAATGGATTACTTGATTTGTCGCATGCACACCTGTATCAGTTCGCCCAGCACAAACTACGGATATAGGGAGATCTGCTACTTTAGATAAAGCATTTTCTACAGCCTGTTGTACGGTATGCAATCCTGTTTGTGCTTGCCAGCCATGATACTTGCTACCATCATACTCAAGCACTAAAGCGATTCGCATTGATTATTCCTGATAAAAGGGTCAATTTATAATACGGCATTTGTTTTGTCTATACTTTACTAGAATTGATTTCAAGTTTATTGGAATATTATAGTTATTTATGCTCAATAAATTAACCGTTGCGTTGCTATCTCTTGTTGATTTGTTCTCTCTTGTTGATTTATTGAATTCATTTATGATAGCTTCTCGGTTTGCAATTAGGGGTTAGCTAATTGATACGTATTTATAACACTCTGTATTAAAAATTTGAGACTTAAATTTATGAAATGGAATTTATTTTATCCATCTATTGCCGCTTTACTCCTTGTATGTCATAACGCCTCTTTTTCTAAAAATGCTGGATACGTACAAAACCCATCAATGCAATCGGTTTTTAGTGCTCAAGGTAACTGGTTTATTTCGCTTGGAGCAGGAGTACAATTTCCTGAGCTGCACTCTAATATTCAAGTAAATAACGGCTCTGAATTTTCAGCACCTTACAATTATGATCGATACTCAATCAACAATAACAATGGAGCAGTGCTCGCAGCATCTGTGGGACGTCGATGGCAAAACGACAATATTTGGTTTCCTTCCTACTCACTTAGTATATTTTGGCAGTATTTTTTCAAGACCCAGCTCCATGGTAAAATTACCCAATACTCCTTACCTCAATTTACTAATTACAACTATAATTTAGACTTTACTGCGAACCTTCTATTAATCTCAGGAAAAATGAACCTATTCAAGCATGGAATGTTTTCACCTTACATCAATGGAGGAATAGGAAGTTCTTTTAATAAGGTCTCTAATTATAATGAAACGGCTTTAGCAGGTGTGACACCACGAGTTAGCCCAGGATTCAGAACCGCCAATACTAGTGAATTTGCCTACAATATAGGTGCTGGTGTAGATGTACATTTTTTACCCCAGTTTATTCTTTCCTTAGGTTATATTTATCAAGACTTAGGTCCATACTCTTCTGGTAATGGAGTTGGGGCATGGTCAAACCAATCATTAAATTCAGGTTCCTATCATTCCAATGAAATTTTAGTCAGTATGACTTATCTTTTTTGACAAAAAATTTGTAGAATAAATTATAAGTGACTTGCATACGGTGATTAAATTATCTTTTAGGTGTCGCAATCTCTTCAAGCTTAACATCCTGTCTTTTTGCAATCGCCTCTTTAAATTTGTCTTTAAAGTCTTTAAATGAATCTGCTGAGTTCTCTATGTCAATTTTTCCTTCGTTGTTTTTAGCGCTGCTAAAAATAGATTTTCTTTTCCATGCAATAGCATCAAGTACATTGGTAACAGTCTGATGATTTGAGCTTAACAATCTAGCTCTTTCCTCGATTGGCACATCCGCAAGAGAAGCTTCGATTTTACGGGCTTTCCTATCCATACCTATAGTATACCATTTGTTTCTAGCATCAAATTTCTTAATAAGATTTTTGATCTCTTCATTTTCCGGGGAAGTTAAACCAGGTAAAACTCTTTGCATTTTTTGAATTTGCTTCTTTATTTCATCCCGCCGCTCATCCAAATTTCCGCCTTGCATTATTGCTTTATCACAATCATCTAGAAAGCGTGCCATTTCTCTGTCGTTTTTACCAACCTTTAAACCAATTAAAATATTTTTTAATCTTTGGTACTCAGCAATATCATCAGGAAGTTGCACTTTGGCTTCTTGTAATTTTGTCTCAAAGCCAATTAACTTGTTCCTAAAATCATCTACTGATCGTACATGATATATTACATTATGCTTTGCATCTTGAAGTATTAATAAAGGGATAACACTCTTCTCATTAAGTTTAAGATTACTAATGTCCTGCATTAGTTGCTCACATCTAGGAGCGTTTTCACTCAATAGTCGTTCAAGTTTATTATGATCAGCTTTTAAACTTGCCCCCAATCTATCTAACTTACCTCTTAAATCATCTATTGAAGTTGCACCACGTACTGCATTTCGCCTTGCTTCTTGAAGCATTGCTAAAGGAATGATGTTTTGATTATCAATTTTAAACGCATTAATTTTCTCCATGAGCGCGTTACACTGCTCAGAGCTCTGCTTCAATTTTGTTTGTTTCACTAGGTCTTCTTTTAATTTCGCTTCAAACTCGTCTAATTTGATCTTTAAATCATCTATTGATGTTGCACTACGTATTGCATCTCTCCTTGCCTCTTGAAGAACTGCTAGAGACATATCATGTTGATCATCGATTTTAAGAGCACTGATTTGCTTCATAAGCACATCACACTTATCAGCACTTTCTTTCACCTTAACTAATTTAATATTTATTTTTAGGGCTGTAGCATCTTTGTCGAATCCAACATTATTAATATCTGACCTTATGATATCGACGACTAATGGTTTAATTTCGAAATCGAGATCCGTACTTAGATCACCCACTTTTCTTAATATATCTTTATAAACTGGCTCAGAATAAAGGCCTAACTCTTGTAATTTTTTAGAAGCATCGCTTAAACTCATTCGGCTGCTAGGAGGATCTTTTATCAGCTCCTTTATCAACTGTTTATATTCTTTACCAATCTCAGTCTTAAATATCGGTGCGTTCAGAGTAATCGAGTAAGGCCAATCACCAGTAAGATAGGCGTATATATTACGCCCTAAAAGAGAAGCATGTAGATTTTCTGCGTTAAATGAGGAGCTATTTATTTCTGTTGGCATAAACCCATGTGTGCGGATAATATCAACATTTTCATTCCCTGGTATTGTTTTACGGTATACCCCTCCTTGTGTAAATACAAAACTTTTTGTATCAGCTAAACGTAATTGTCCACCTTCCACCAACCAGTTAGTCAGCTTGGCATCTGGAAAACAACAGTGTTCTGTTTGGATCCTCATAAATAACTGAGTCATTTGGCCCATAATATTACTGCATCCGAGAAATGTTTCATCCTCTCCTTTGACTCTTACCTGTTTGCTATGATCTTCCACTGAACCTGAAGTACAGTAATCGGTTACAAGTAATGTTCTAGATACTATCTCCCCTTCATCACTCCTACCCCTAACCTGGCGATCAGCTCCTATTGAGCTAAAAACATCACCCATACTTTCACGTAGATGCTGCTCTATATGTCTTGGCATTCCCAGACGATTGTCTATTTTAAGAACGTAAATACTCCCATATTGGGGATCTGTAGGATCAATATTGGTCACTTTGTAATTCCTGGAATTACTGCCTCCTAAAAAATCCAGTGAATACTTAGTACAAAACTCCCTCCATTGATTCGCTTCCGGAGAATAATCTAGCGAATCGTATAAGTTCTCCCAATCATTTTGTATTTGCAATTTCTTAGCCAGGCTCATGCCACTTGTACCCTGATGTAAAATCTCCATTAATCTGTCTGCTTTATCAGGAGATATATCTGAAATGACGCGATTGATTAAAAAATCATGTCTGCCACTTCTTAACATGGTGTTAACCCCATTTTCAGCATAAGCATTTCTCATTTGGAGAAACAAATCTTTTTTGACTTTATGAAATGCGATTGCGGTGGCTAAGGTATCTGGTGGAACCTGAAAGTCAATATAGTCTATTGCTTGTTGCATTTTAACTAAGGCTTCTTTTTTAGTTTCAGGTTTGCGAGCATCATTATATTCAATTATTGCATTATTCAGAGCTTTACGAAATTTTTGAAAATCGGTTAAAGATAAGCCCAAATGATCATCTTTAGGTAATTTGGCAAATTTTATTTTTTTAAGCGGGGGCGAAGAATCTCTTTTGCCAAAAAACTTAGCAAACATAATATCACCTTGAAGTACAAAGATTAGCGATTATTTAAAATATAGACTATATTTGGTTCATAAGTGGGTCATAAAATAACTCATATAGGTATAATAAATTAATGTCAGTATGGATAAAGATATAATTATAACGAGTCTCTATCACGAGCCGTTCGAGCTGAGGAGACGTTTACCCCGTCTCGAAGGCTTGGCATCGGGTTCGAAAGTACCTGCTAAGGCTTCGAGATGGCGCTGGTGCGCCTCCTCAGCCCGAACGGGTCGAAGTAATAACTCGATCTCTTATCCATAATTGACGTTAAATTAATGACTCATCGGGAGCTAAGTATGGTAACGAAGTTTGAAGCGCTTTGTAGAAGTCTAGATATAAAATCCCCTCCAGCAGCTCAAGACTTGGATAAATTAATTAATTGGTGTGAGCATACAGTAAGTACCGATCTCCATTTTGAGGGAACGCTTCAAGAACGCTTTGAGGCTTATCAAGATTTGGCAACAGGTTTTCTTGAGCACATTAAACCAAATACGCAAACCGATAATTTGACTTTTCCAGTACCTGCTTTAAAAGGAATGACTTCGTTACAATTTATCGTAGATTTTGGACTCGATATCTATTTGAAAACACTAAACCCATCTGCTAAACAAATAAATACTAAAGTAAATGGCATTACATTACTCCAATTGGCAGCTGCACGAGGACATTATCATACGACAGAAATTTTATTATCATTAGGAGCGAATCCACAGGAAAAAAATACAAAAGGCGAGCCTCTTCTATTTTCTATTTTAATGCTTCCTATACAACATAATGAAAGAATGAAAAAAAATAAGCAGTTGATTTTTACGCTACTGAATCGCTCTTCCGAAAATATTTTAAAGGAAAGAAATCAATCTAATGATACAATTTTGCACATTATGGCCATATATGGCTATGACAAGCTGGTTGAACAAGTACTCACACAGCCTCAAACAAAAGAACTTGCCTTTGTCTCTAATAATTTAGGTCATTATCCTATTCATGCAGCCATTTTAAATGCACAACATCAGTGTGCCAAATTATTGCTCTATATTGATGGAGTGGAACAATTAACCGATGCAAAAGGACGTAATGCACTGCATTATGCTGCTCGATATAGTGACGTTGATATGATGAAAATATGTCTTCGAACCTGTCCCAAAGATTCAGTTGATAAACACCGCCAAACACCATTAATCTTGGCATCTATTGCAAATAACATGAATGCAGTTCAAGAACTGCTTCACCATGGCGCAGAAATTAATAAAACAGACATGGAACATAGAAGTGCATTACATTATGCGGTTGAAGCAAATCATTTAAATATTGTCAAATTATTACTCGAATGTGCCAATATCGACGTAAATCTGAGCGATGATTATTACCAGACCCCGCTTGATTTAGTAAAACAAAATACCTCGAAAGGCGCCATGATTCATCAATTACTCATTAATCATGGAGCCCACCCTCATAGAGCAGAACACAACAAACCTTAATACTCACGAAAGATAATAGAAGATGTATCAATAGGCTCTTTTGCAATTGTGTTATACAAGCCTGATTCAAATTCTAATAGGTTTTCTTCAGCACTTGTGACATCTAATTGTTCTTCACTTTCTTCCAGCTTAAGATGAGGTTCAATCGCTGCAAAAACACTTTCCTGAGAATTATCAGTGCTCTTTACATTTTCTACCTCTGTTAACGGATCCGAGAACTGAAGTGGAGAAGTTAATTCTATATCTGGTTTCGACTTCAGCTCACTTATCTTATCTTGTCGCGCTGACTCTTCTTTAGTGTTCATAAAGGATCTAATTAGATCGGCTTCTATAGGATGAGCTAGTTTTGGTATATTATTTTTTTTCTCTTCCCTACGTTTAAAATAATAAAACGTGATACTACTTGCACCTGTTGCAATAAGTAACACAATAATTAAAGGCCACAAGTTAAAGAACATACTGTTAAAAAGACGAAGGCTACTCTGTCCAGCTATTCGTTCTTGTATCAACATTTGCATTTGCTTATGTAGCGATGCAATTATCTTATCGCGTACATCCAACTGCTTCTGCAATCTTTGGTTTTGTGTTTGTAATAAGCTTAATTGTTCTGTTAATAAAACATTAGATTTTTGTAAAGACTCTATTGCCGCGGTTGTAAGCGATATTTCTGCATTTAAAGTCCTGCTTTGTTCGTAGCTTATTTGTTTTTGATTTTCCAAGGACGGTAATAAGCTTACTGAGGTAAACTCAGATTGAGTCTGATTCGGTCCAGCAAGAGCCAAACCTGAAAGTTTTGGTACCGGAGGAATTTGTGAATACTCAATAGGAGGATTTATATTGGATGTTTGTCCTATTATGTAAGGTGGTGATAATACATGATTAATCGACGTTTTTTCATTCCATGCTTTATCATGGGCCATCACTTCAACTGTCGCTAAATCAGCAGGAACCTTAACAAATCCTTGATCCGATGGAATTTTCAGACGAACTCCAACCTTTAATCCGTTTAAATTGCCATCAGTAAATGCATCTGGATTAGCACCAACAATTGCCAGAACGATTTGTGGTAAAATTGCATTAGAAGTTTTATATCTTTGTGCGATTTGCCATACATTTTCTTGGGCAACTGTAGGACCATAGGCTTCGTTCTTTTTGTTATGAATCTTCTTATTGGATGAAACAACAGTGTTTGGATGGTAATTAGAGGGTTGTCGTTGAGAGGTCAAGCCACCTTGGGCAGTTGTACTGGTTAGTTTATAATCTGGGGGATCCAATAATACCGTATAAACTTTATAGATTTTTCCTTTAGACCAAGCTAAATCAATAATAAGCTGTAAATAGGGTTCAGTCATTCGTTCTGTCGAGTAAATAACTATTATAAATTTCCCGAGCTTATTTTGTTTAATTTCAAAAAAAAGTGAATCCACTACTCCAGACCGTTCTACTCCAAGGCTTTGATAACTTTGCGGATCAGCGATACCTACGCGAATATTCGATAAAGAAACCCCATGCACATTGAGTAAATTAACTTCCGCGACAAAAGGCTGCCTCAGGACAGATTTTACTTTCATTTCTCCTAAACCAAGGGCATGAACATAGACTGGCAGGATAAATGCAAATAAGGCTAAATATAAAACATTTTTTTTCACTCAAGAGCTCCACATCCTTTGGAGTTGAACGAGACTAGGACTTAATATGGAAAAGCTAACATTATTTGTTAATTGATTCAAGTAATTAGCTCTTATTGAAGCAACTTCGCAATACATTCGAGTACCGCCATTCTGAACAACAGGGGGAGTATAGGATCAACAATTTATTTGCTCACGCCAGTAAAACGCTATTGCATTACCCCAATCGCTAATTCATAATTAGCGCCTCGCTTTTCTCATAGGTAATTATGTCAGCATTTTTAATTGATGGAAAAGTTGTCGCTTCTCTACGTCGAAATGAATTAAAAAAGCAAGTGCAAGATCACATAGAAAAAGGTCATCGCGCACCTGGCCTTGCTGTTGTTCTTATTGGCAATGATCCCGCTTCAACAGTTTATGTAGCTAATAAACGAAAAGCTTGTGCTGAAGTAGGTATAGTCTCTCATTCCTATGATTTACCTGAAGAAACAACGCAAGATGCATTAATTAATCTGATTGATCAATTAAATAGTTCTGATCAAATTGATGGTATTCTCATCCAATTACCTTTGCCAGCACATATTAATGAGAGAGCAATAATTGAACGCATCAAACCAGAAAAAGATGTTGATGGTTTTCATCCCTACAATTTAGGTCGGCTTGCACAACGTAATCCGTTATTACGTCCATGCACTCCGCTTGGCATCATAAATTTATTAAAGCACTATCAGCTTGAAGTAAAAAGAAAACATGCACTTGTTATTGGTGCATCAAATATAGTCGGCCGTCCCATGAGTCTGGAATTGCTCTTGGCAGGGGCAACTGTAACCATTGCTCACAAATTTACCCAACAACTCGAAAAACTAGTACGTATTGCGGATTTAGTAATTGTAGCAACGGGAAAAATGGATGTTATTGACACCGAATGGCTTAGTAAGAATCAAATAATCATCGATGTCGGCATACATCGATTAGCAGATGGCAGTATTAGAGGAGATGTTGATTTTACACGGGCAGTAAATAAGGTTTCTTGGATAACTCCTGTTCCCGGTGGAGTTGGGCCAATGACTATAGTGACATTACTTGAAAACACCCTAAAATCCGCTACAGGAATTTTAACCGACGTACCTAACTGATTTCCATTCTTCTGTAGCCCGGATTAAGCAAAGCCATAATCCATGGGAAGGCGTGGTACAAAACTCTCAGATTACGACTGTCTAATCTGGGCTACATGTACTATTTCAATCTTTAGGTACGCAGTAAAGCCATCTGATGCCAAATAAAGAATTATTTATCTAGGACATCCCAATCAAAATCACCGCTTAACTCATCGAAATCATCCTTAAATTCTTCTTTTAAACGTTTGCGTTCAAGCTTTTCTTCAAGCATACGTCTGACGTTCTTTCGATGACTTATAGATTCAACATCATCATCATAGTTATAATCAGAGAATGATGGGTCATCATAATCTTCGTGAAGTTCCATAACTTTCCCCTTTTATACTCTCTTAAAAAGAGTATAGTAGACAATTTAAAAAATGTTTTAGGAACTCTATGCTTAGTTATCAACACGGATATCATGCAGGCAACTTTGCTGATGTCATCAAACATTTAACCTTAACGCGACTTCTGTGTTATTTAACTCTAAAAGATAAACCATTATTTTATCTTGAAACTCATTCCGGAAAAGGTTTATATGACTTAAAAAACAAACAAGCTGAAAAAACAAAAGAATACCAGCACGGAATTCAACTACTTTGCTCTAATAAACAGCCTCTAAACCCTCTTTTCCAAGATTATCTCGCTCTTGTGAGCCAACTTAACCCTACAAATACATTAAGGTATTATCCAGGTTCACCCTACTTAGCTATTAATATGCTACGCATACAAGATAGAATGTATTTTTGTGAGTTGCATCCAAGAGAATTTGAGGCCCTTACTCAATTACCTCGTTTTAATAAAAAAGTGCATTTCAGTAAAAGTGATGGCTTAGCAGCAATGAAAGCGCTGCTTCCACCACCAGAAAAGCGAGGATTAATTTTTATTGATCCCTCTTTTGAAATAAAAGAAGAATATAAAGAAATTCCTATTGCCTTGAAACAAGCCTGGTCGCGTTTTTCTACAGGAGTTTATTGTCTTTGGTATCCTCTTGTGGATAAAAAATTAACCGATAAGTTAAACAGAAGTATGAAAGATATCAATATAAAAAATACCTTACATATTGAATTTAGCTTAACAGCAGCTCCTACTAATGGCATGTACGGTTGTGGTTTATGGATTATTAATCCACCATTTACGTTAGCCGAAGAAATGAAATCTGTATTAACTACTCTTAAGAGCTATTTTAATCCAGAGAGTTTTTTCTCTATTATGGAAACCAATTGATGAAACTAATTCCTATTTCTGCTTTTTTTGATAATTATATTTGGGCAATTATTGATGAAGAATCAGGGGTCTTTGATTGTGTTGATCCTGGTGATGCAGAACCCGTATTACAATTTGCACACTCAAGCCACCTCAAGCTACGTACTATTTTATTAACTCATCATCACCATGATCATATTGGTGGTGTAGGTGAACTCATTAAAGCCAATCCTTCTTGTACGGTTTATGGTCCTAAAGATCCACGAATTCCCTATGTAAACAATCCGGTAGAAGAACATCAAACCATTCAAGTAGGAGACTGTATTTTCAATATATTATTTAATCCGGGTCATACCTCCACCCATATTAGCTATTATGAAACCCAACACCAATGGTTATTTTGTGGCGATACACTTTTTTCAGCGGGTTGCGGACGAGTATTCGACGGTACATTAGAACAATTACATCAATCTTTACATCTTTTTCAAAAATTACCCACAACTACAAAAATATTCTGCGCGCATGAATACACACAACAAAATTTGCGCTTTGCACAAACGGTGGAACCTCACAACTTGTCGGTACAAAAACATTTGCAAGAAATACAAGACTCTTCATCCTCTTGCACGCTCCCCTCTACTTTAGAATTAGAACAAGCAATTAATCCATTTTTACGCACTGATAAACCAGAGGTACAACAGTACGCATTAAAACATGGTGCAAAATCGCTTAACTCAATAGAAATATTCCGAATATTACGAGAAGAAAAAAACTCATTTAAGTAAGTGCTAATATCCTTATAATTTTTCTATTAAAGAAAATATTTTTCCAAAGCAATCGTTGCCATCACCTTAATCTTTTGAATTCAAAAATAATGCGATGAAAAATAAAATTTTGTTCCTCAATTAAAGCTCGATATTTAAAGGCGTAGTGGTTACTTGTATCATATAGGAGTAATTTAATCCCTTATGAGTTAATTGAATACAACCAGGGTTTAATCCCAAAGTAAATTTTAGTAAACTGATGAGTCATTGTATCCATAGGTAAATTCTATTGAAATTTAACTTTTTCACCATAAAAGTTTTGTTATTCTACACACTCATTTTTTTGGGTATTACTTGTGGATCCATAGCACACACAGCACCCAATGTATGGGAAGTATTACGATATGAATTTACTTTAAACCATGAAACTTCTCGAGTTGAAGTACAAGATCAAATCCAATGGTTTATAGCTCATCCCGGTTTTATTACCAAAGTATGTCGTCAATCAGAACCTTATATTTATCATATTATTAACGAAGTTAAGAAAAAAAAATTGCCTGGTGAGTTAGCACTGTTACCTATGATTGAAAGTGCATTCGATCCTTTTGCCTATTCTGTAGCTGGTGCAGCTGGATTATGGCAATTAATGCCCCTTACTGGCAAAGATTTAGGATTAACCCAAGATTGGTGGTTTGATGGAAGACGAAGTATTAGCTCGTCTACGGATGCAGCACTTAATTACTTACTTTATCTCAATAATTTTTTCAGTGGCGATTGGATATTAGCAATAGCTGCTTATGATGCGGGAGCAGGAACAATCGATCGCGCCATAAAAGCAATACCAAAGTCAGGAAATGCGGTAAGCTTTTGGGAATTATCCGTTCCTCGCGAAACCCAAATTTATGTCCCTCGTTTACTTGCATTAGCAGAAATCATCAGCAATCCCAGCCGATATAAATTAGTGCTTCCAGAAATTGCTTATCTTCCTTATTTCGAGGAGGTAAATATAGGGAGTCCTATTGATTTAAACCATGCAGCAAAAATGGCAGGGATGAGTTATAAAGAGCTCATTAAGCTAAATCCTGGATTTAATCGCTGGACCACAGCTCCTAATAAGCCTTTTAAATTGCTCATTCCCACCGAAAAAGTACAACAATTTTATTTCAATCTTGCTAATCTTCCGGAACAAAAACGTGTCAGCTGGGAAATGTATCAAGTTCAACCCGGGGATAGCTTAGATAACATTGCAATGAAATATCACACCACAGTAAATTTTATAAAACAATTAAATCAACTCACTACAAACCATTTAAAACCAAATCAATCTATTCTAATTCCAAGCACTAAAAATACTCCTATTGTTGTTAAAGAACCAACAGCAACAATCCTCCCACTCAAACATCAAATGCTCGCTTCAAGAGAGCATCGTATCATTCACATTGTACAAGAGAATGACAACTATAATACCTTAGTTAGAACCTATGGTATTAGCGCGCAGCAAATACAAATATGGAATAAAATAACAAACAATCAGCCTTTATATAAAGGCCAACAATTAATTATCTTTAAAAAAATAAACCAACCCACTTATTATATGGTGAAAAAAGGCGACAGCCTCCGGGATATTGCTCAAAAACACCAAACTCAAATTGAACGCCTGTTAGCACTTAACCCGGGCCTTACAAGGAATGCGTCCTTATACCTTGGGCAAAAAATATTTATTGGTTAAAAATTACCACATCACCAGATTTTGAATATTATACTTCTTCATTTTCGCGGCAGCGAAAATCCATTTCTATAGGAACATTATGCCTTCATCAACAACTCAGATTCTTCTTAATCGCTCCTTAAGATTAGTATGGTAATCTTCTTATAAATTGAAATGCTAACGTTCATTCCTGCTATGAAATGGAAACTATAGAGCTTGACTTAATAAAATGTATGTTTATCTTTAGTAATGAGGATCATGAAAATAATTGGAATCTAGCAACTCATAACGTTGCAAACTGATTTCTTTAATAATAATTAAAAGCGTGAATGAGAGCACAAAAACTTGTGTTATACTCAAAGTAACATACTTTTTATATTAAGATAATATGAAATTACTCTTTGATTTTTTTCCTATAGTTTTATTTTTTATTGTATACAAATTTTTCGGCATCTATACCGCTACTGCCGTTGCGATGATCGCCTCTGTAAGTCAGGTAGCTTTTTATAGATTAAAATTTCAGCATTATGAAAAAATGCATTTAATCAGTTTAGCCATAATTATGATCCTAGGAGGAGCAACTCTCTTTTTCCATAATCCTTGGTTCATTAAATTAAAACCAACAGGGATTTATTGGCTCTCCGCATTAGTCTTTTTTGGTTCAGGGTATATAGGTGGTAAGCCTTTGATTCAAAAAATGATGGAAACTAATGTGACATTGCCTAAAAGAATATGGCAACGATTAAATACAGCTTGGGCATTATTTTTTCTTTTAATGGGCGCTGTCAATATTTATGTAGCGTATAACTTTAATACTGATGCCTGGGTTAACTTTAAATTATTTGGTGGGGTTGGTCTGACCCTGCTTTTTGTATTAATTCAAGCTTTTTATCTTACAAAGCACATGGATGGAACTGAACTTGAGAAACAGTAGGAGCGAGAATGAGACTATTGCTGGTTGAAGATGATGAACTACTTGGCGACGCTGTAAAAACTGGATTAACCCAGTTTGGTTATATTGTTGATTGGCTTAAAGATGGTGAAGCTGCCCGAGCCGCTTTAAAATCTGAGTCCTTCGAACTCATTATTCTCGATTTGGGATTACCTAAACTATCTGGACTTGCTTTACTGCAAAGTATTCGTAATGATGGGAATCCTACTCCTGTTATTATTTTAACAGCCCGAGAGTCTGTAGAAGATCGTGTGAAAGGCTTAGACAGTGGAGCTGACGACTATCTAGTGAAACCTTTTGACTTAAATGAACTAAGCGCCAGAATTAGGGCTCTGGTGAGGCGCTCACAAGGTCGTGCTGATGCTGTGTTACAATATCGAAACATTACTCTAGATCCAGCCGCACACTCTGTATTTGTTGATGATGTGTTAGTCAATGTCCCACGTAGAGAGTTCGCCCTATTACAAAAACTTCTGGAAAACAGCGGCCAGGTTTTATCTCGCGAGCAATTGATGCAAAGTATTTATGGTTGGGAAGAAGATGTAGATAGTAATGCATTAGAAGTTCATATTCATAACTTACGCAAAAAACTAAATGCTAATTTTATTCGAACAATAAGAGGTGTTGGATATATGGCAGAAAAAAATGATGGTATTATTGTATCGTGAAATCGTCTATACGTAAGTTTCTCCTTATAAATCTTTTATTGGCCATTACCATAACGACCACCTTAACTGCTATAGGAAACTATTATCTTGATCAAAAAGATATTCAGGATCACCTAGATACTTTAATGGCTGTTTCCGCACTATCTTATCAGGCTCTACTCGGTGATGATCTCCATCAACGTCCTCTTACCAAAATTCAAGATGCACTTGAAACAATTCCACAGAAAATTGATACCTTCTATAAAAAACGATTTTTAAATGATGAACCTCCAGAAAATTATCTCGACAAATTTAATTTTCAAGTTTGGACTAATGGGGGAAAATTGTTACTTCATTCATCAACAGCCCCCAAAATTCCATTAGCTTCCGAAATTGATGGCTTTAGTGACAAAAAAATATCCAATCAAGATTGGCGTGTATTCACTACTTATAATGATAAAGCAGGCATACGAACAGTACTTGCGGAACGTTATGATACCCGTAATGAACTAGGACATAGAATTGCTCAAGACGATCTTTATATTATGCTTTTGACTTTTCCATTATCTGGTCTATTGATTTGGATAATTATTGGTCGAGGATTAGATAGTTTGGATAAAGTAGCAGAAGAAGTAGCAAACCGAGCACCTACTCATCTTGAGCCCGTTGATCTGCATGAAGTACCTGAGGAAATTAAACCTGTCATTGATGAGTTGAATAAATTATTTTTTAGACTTAAAGAAGGATTTGAGCGAGAAAAACGTTTTGCAGCTGATGCAGCACATGAATTACGTACTCCTCTTGCGGCACTTAAAACACAAGCACAAGTTGCTTTGCATTCCAATGATATAGAAGAAAAAAATCAAGCATTACAAAAGCTTATTGCCAGTGTTAATCGAAGTACTCATATAGTACAACAGCTTCTAACCATGAGCAGGCTTGTTCCTGAAGCGGCTCACATGGATGAGAAAGATGAGGTAAATTTAAGCAGATTAACTCGAGAGATACTTGCGATGCTCGCACCAGCAGCAGTGGAAAAACAAATTGATCTTGAGTTCGAAAGTAATACTGAAAATCTAACTGTTTATGGGAATTCAACCGCATTAGGTATATTGATTCGTAATCTTGTAGATAACTCCATCCGTTACTGCAATGAACACGGACGCATTTTAGTACGTCTCTCAAAGCTTCAAAATGAAGTAATGCTCGAAGTAAGTGATAATGGTCCAGGAATTCCAGCGGAATTACAATCTCGTGTCTTTGAACGCTTTTTCCGTGTCTTGGGAAATAAAAGTCCAGGAAGTGGTCTTGGTTTGGCAATTGTTCAACAAATTGCTGAACTACACGGCGGCAGATTATTTTTAGACACCCCTAAAGAAGGTACAGGACTCATTGTACGATTCTTTTTACCTATCCAGGAAAATAGCTAATTATAAAAACATTCTTTCGTGCTGATAAAAAAATCATTGTTTTAGTTTCTATGTTTGCTTATTAACACATCACAACTCTCAAAAATTCGTGTTTTTTGAATTATCCCTATTCGCACTCTATGCCCTTAATTGATTGTTAACAATAACATATTTGTCTTTCTCATATGATATATAAAAACAATCAATTGGATTCATAATACCCTTAATGGTTAAAATTTATACACAAATAACGATTAAATTAAAACCTTTGCAAATAATTTCATTGGGTTAAAGCAAGACAGCATAAATTAGCAATTTGCGTGCCAAAACCTCATGATGAAGTGATTCTTCAATGCAGTCGAGAGGTCCTATTTTTAATCCTAAAATACGTGAGGCACAATGATTAAACTAATCTCTTTTTTATTCGCTCTAGCAATAGCTACTCATTCTCCAACTTCTGACACGCCCACAAATATAGAACAAAAGGTAAGTATCCCCTTTGAGCAGATAGTGTTAGAAAAATTAAGTCAGTCAGCTCCGAAGTTAAATAAAGTGGTTATTAAGCTTGCTTTAAGGGCCTATAAAAAAGCCTTTGTTCAAGGTAAAGTTAAAAATCCCATGCTAACCATCATCGACTTTTCTGTTCCATCCAACCAACGTCGTATGTGGATTTTTGATATGCAAACATACACATTAGTACTTAAAACTTATGTTGCTCATGGTCGAAATTCAGGCAAAGGCGCTGTACCCTATAAATTTTCTAACGATATGTGGAGCAAAGAATCCAGTCTTGGAACCTATATTACTGAAGGTACTTACGTAGGACATAAAGGTTATTCGTTAAATCTCAAAGGATTAGAGGAAAATTTAAACTCTAATGCCCACGATCGGCGGGTTGTAGTGCATGGAGCTTGGTATGTTGAGCCTTCCTTTATCAAAAAAGCAGGTCGTGCTGGTTGTTCATGGGGCTGTCCTGCAATTGCTGCAAGTCTAGCAAAACTTATTATCAATACCATTAAAAACGGCTCAGTAATATTCGCTTACTACCCAGATAGCTACTTTCTAAGTCACTCTAAATATGCGCTTTTAGAGTGAGCTTTGAGAAATTTTGTATTGGGAGCTATGTAGTCTTGAAAATCAAAACAAAGTTCAATCAGATGATTTTTTATTTCGCTCAGGCTCCTTATTATCGCGCCGCTAACACTTGTAAAGCCTCCCGAATTAACTGTTCACAACTTTTTAAGCCATCATTAACCTTATTCACTGCTTTCAAAGCCTCTTGAGGCTTATATCCCAACACTTCCAAAGCGCTCACTGCTTCATCCTGGCCACTTATCCTGTAATCCGATTTTAACGACTCAGAGGCAGACCCAGAAAATTGTTTTAGGCTATCACGCATTTCTACTACCAATCGTTCTGCTGTTTTCTTACCTATGCCCGGTAATTTCATTAAAAAAACAGCATTTTCCTGTTGAATGCATTGAATGAATTCATTAGGAGTAATACTAGAAAGAATGGACATAGCAAGTTTTGGACCTACCCCATTTACTTTAATTAATGCTCTAAATAACTCTCTTTCTTGGCGCTCTAAAAAACCATATAAAAGTAAAGCATCTTCTCGAACAATAGTATGTATATGCAAACCTACTGAGCCATTTAGAGCATCTAATTTAAAAAAAGTATTTAATGAGGTTTCCACATCATATCCAACTCCATGGACATTAAGAACTAACTTTCCTGGCTGATGTTTATCAACAATGTGCCCATCCAACCAACCTATCATCTTTTCCTTCTCCTTAATCCTCGCCTACCGATCACAGTTGATAAATGATGACGCATATGGCTATGACAAATTGCTATGGCTAATGCATCTGCAGCATCTTTTTGGGGAGCTTTATTTAGCGCAAGCAAACTTACTACCATATGACTTACCTGGACTTTTTCCGCTGCACCATAACCTACTACTGTTTGTTTGATTTCTCGCGCAGAATACTCACTAACTCGAACACGGTGTGACGCTGCTGCAACCATAGCAACACCCCGTGCATGCCCCAGCTTTAAGGCAGAGTTAGGATTTTCATGCATAAATACTTGTTCGATGGCCACTTCTTCAGGCGAATAATGATCCATTAATTGACAAATTCCATCATAAATTTGTAACAATTTTTGACTCAACTCACCATCTGGAGTAGTGCGAATACACCCACTATCAATGTATTCAATTTTACGGTCTGATTCTTTTATTAAACCATAACCTGTAATCCTTGAACCAGGATCTATCCCTAAAATAATAGTCATTAATTCATTGCGTCTAATAATGTTTCTGAAAACTCGGCATTACTGTATACTTCTTGTACATCATCCAAGTCTTCGAGCATATCTATTAATTTCAGTAAACTTTGTGCTGACTCATCATCAATAGGTACTAAAGTTTGGGCACGCATGGTTAAATGAGATTGTTCAATTTTCAATCCCGCATCTGATAAAGCATTTAATACACTATGATACGCCTCTACAGGTGTAATCACCTCAATCTGTCCCTCTTCAACAGAAACATCATTTGCTCCAGCATCAATAGCAATTTCCATTACTTGTTCTTCAGACTGACCCGGCTCCATAAGGATTTCGCCTTGATTTGTAAAAAGATAGGACACTGAACCATCTGTACCTAAGTTACCTCCATGCTTTGTGAATGCATGACGGACATCAGATACAGTTCTATTTTTATTGTCAGACAAACAATCTACAAGAACAGCAATACCGCCAGGACCATAGCCTTCATAACGCATAGCAACCATTGTCTCTCCATCAAGCCCCCCAACGCCACGTTTAATCGCGTTATCAATGGTATCACGCTTCATATTCGCATTAAGCGCTTTTTTTACAGCATCTCTTAATCTCGGATTTGATGATTCATCTCCCCCATTAAGACGAGCCGCAACGGTAATCTCTCGAATTAATTTAGTGAATATTTTTCCTCGTTTAGCATCTTGCACTCCTTTGCGGAATTTAATATTCGCCCATTTACTGTGACCAGCCATACAATACCTCAAAACCTGATTTCAACCTGTCTAAATTATACATATTCTTTTGTTAAAAAGAATAACCGAAGCTGTTTTGGTCTCGACATTTTAAGCTTTTTTAGACTATAGTAGCCACCAGTTATTATTTTTTAAGTCATTGTGGTCTAAATGAAGAAAAGTCATACTTTGGAAAAACTTTCCTAAGTAACTGTCTCATCACCATCAATAAGCCATAAACTCTAAAGGAGAGCAACAGTGTATTTGCAAGGATTTGGTAATTATCATCAAACTGAAGCAGTTCCAGGTGCCTTACCCATTAGTCAAAACTCACCTCAACACTGTAATTTAGGTCTTTATGCAGAGCAGCTAAGTGGCACAGCTTTTACTCGCCCAAGGCATAATAATTTACGCAGCTGGCTTTACCGTATACTGCCATCTGTAGTACAAGGAACATATCATCCTTATGAAGTAGAACTCTTTAAACCTTATCATGCAGAGCAATCTCCCAATCCATTGCGCTGGTCACCTCTTAATTTATTCAAAGAAGAAAACTTTGACTTTGTGGAAGGCCTATTCCATTTAGCAGGAACTCCTCTAGTCAATGCGTACCTCTATCAATGCACTCGCTCTATGCATGACAAATACTTTGCTAATAACGATGGAGAAATGCTCTTTGTCCCCTACATGGGTGAAGTAAATCTACACACTGAGTTTGGCAAATTAAATGTGTGTCCAGGAATGATTGCCGTTATTCCTCGTGGTGTTAAATTCAAAATGGAGCTCCTTAGCCCAGAAGCAAAGGGTTATCTTTGTGAAAATAGCGGAAGTCCCCTCACGTTACCTCAACTCGGAGTCATTGGCGCGAATGGCTTAGCTCACCCTAGACATTTTCAGTATCCGGTCGCTGCATTTGAACAAAATCAAGCGAACGTTACGCTTATTTGCAAATATCAAAATAAATTATGGACCGCAAAATGCGATCATTCTCCACTTAATGTAGTGGCTTGGCATGGTAATTACGCCCCTTACTGTTATGATTTAAGCTTATTTAACACAATTAATACAGTAAGTTTCGATCATCCTGATCCTAGTATTTTTACAGTATTATCTTCAGAAAGCGATACACCAGGTGTAGCCAATTTAGATTTTGTTATTTTTCCTCCTCGATGGATGGTCGCTGAACATACGTTTAGACCTCCTTATTATCACCGTAATTACATGAATGAATTAATGGGTCTTGTACATGGTGAATATGATGCCAAAAAAGAAGGATTCTCACCAGGCGGCGTTAGCATTCATAATTGCATGACGCCCCATGGACCTGATCACACAAGCTATGAAAAAGCCGTAGCACAAACACTAGAGCCCGAAGCTTATTTGAATACATTAGCCTTTATGTTTGAAACAAGAGATATATGGCAAGTCACTGAACAAGCAATGCGTATCCCGGAACGGCAGAAAAATTATGCTGATTGCTGGCAAGGAATTAAACCGGGATTTAGTATGGATTAAAAGATCGTTATCTTTTTAAAGACAAATAGAATTCCTGTGCTTCATCCAGGAGCTTTAGATGTGGCCTATGAAGTACAGCGTAGTCCGGATGACCATGAGCGCAGCGAGCTCCTTAACTTAACGTGAATTTCGGATAAAAAATCTATTTAGATCAAAGTCTCTCTCTGAAGCCGTTCAAGCTGAGAAGACATTTATGCCTCTCGAAGCCTGAGCACAGAACTTGAAAATTCATGCTAAGGCTTCGAGACAACGCTATGCGCTTCCTCAACCCGAACAATTCGACATAAAGCCACGTTTCACTTATACGAAACTCACTTTAACTTATCGCTTAAGCAAATGCTTTAAACCCTTTATTTAATGCACAGTCCACTTGAAAAGTATCTATTTTTTGGTAATTAGTAGCATTCATTATCGTATTCTTTATAGAGACTTTGCCGTCGGAATTAATATTATATTTAATATATTCAAATGTGGGATTACCGTTTACTGTAGGATTATCCAAAGTAAAGTGTCTGTCTGAGGCAGTAATCCGATTATTATTAATCACCATAAATGCATTAGGTTTCACTGAACCTACAATTGGACTCGCAGGAAATTTATCAGAAGTACATTCTTGAAGGTCCATGACCAAAGTAATTTCTTTTCCTTGGGCGACTGCATCAGCGATATCAGCAAATGTTGTTAATTGTTCCGCATAAGTGATTGATGAAAATAAAGCTAAAGCGGATAAAGTGATTTTTTGCATTACAGCGACTCCTTTTTACTGTGTTTTTAGGATAAAAAAATAACCTGAGTAAACAATAAATCTGCGTGCTTTGCTCACTCAGGCTAACTCTTCTTAAAATTCGTTGCGATAAAATTAAAATAAATCCTCTTGTGTTAAGCCCATTTTTTCCAAAAGGCTTCTTAGAGTTTTTAATGCTTCAACTTGGATTTGACGAACACGTTCACGGGTTAAGTCAATTTCCTTACCTACATCTTCTAAGGTTGCTTTTTCAAAGCCTCGCAGACCAAATCTTCTTGCAATAACTTGCTGCTGATTTTCAGTGAGTTTGTCTAATAAGGATTCTATATGTAAACGTAGGTTTTCATTAGTCAATAATTCTGCAGGATTAACACTGTTTTCATCGGGAATAGTATCGAGCAACGATTTGTTTTCATCAAAACCTATAGGTGTATCCACAGAAGTTACTTTATCATTCAATCCCAAAAGCTTTTGCACATCCTCCAAAGGCTTATCAACCATCTCAGCAATTTCTTCAGGAGAAGGCTCATGATCGAGCTTTTGTGTCAGTTGTCTGGCCGCTCTTAAATATACATTCAACTCTTTAACCACATGAATAGGCAAACGAATTGTTCGTGTTTGATTCATTATAGCCCGCTCGATTGTTTGTCGAATCCACCAAGTGGCATATGTAGAAAATCGAAATCCTCGCTTAGGATCAAACTTTTCTACTGATTTCATCAATCCTAAGTTTCCTTCTTCAATTAAATCAAGTAAAGGCAAACCTCGATTCAGGTAGCGCCGTGAAATTTTAACCACCAAGCGCAAATTAGATTCAATCATTTTTTTACGAGCCGCAACATCTCCTTTTAAAGCCAGTGTTGCATAATGTACCTCTTCCTCAGCACTTAGCAAAGGTGAAAATCCAATTTCACTCAAGTACAATTGCGTTGCATCCATCATTTTAAGCGCATTCTTACCGCGAAATGATGGAAATGCATGGTCATCAGAAAAATCTGGAAGATCAGGAAGATCAAAACCTTCCTCCTCGGATTTCTCAATAAACGAATCAAGATCATCCTCTTCAATTAAAAGTGACTCATCGTCTGGCTCAGACCACTCTTCATCTTTAATTTCCGGCTCTTTAATTGGCTCATCGTCTTCACGCATTATTTTCACCTATAGTATTTAGCCATATTTCAAAATTGTTTATTTTGAGTTCAATATAAAACAGTTCGATATAAAATCTTATCTTATATCGAACTCACGTTAACTACATTATACTTCATCATAGAAAGTATTATCGAATCTCCGCGGCGAGGCCGCGGGGTCCAGATTAATCTTCTAAGTTGCTATAACTACAAGTAATCTGTCAACCTTTTTGTAGATAATTCAATGGATTGACAGGAACACCTGACTTTCTAATTTCAAAATGAACACCTATATATTTATGGTCGATAACACCTGCTTCCGCAATAACCTGGCCTGCCTTCACATGCTGCCCCTCAGCAACCATAACTCTTGCATTATGACCATAAGCAGTTAAATATCCATAATTATGTTTAATAATAATTAAGTTACCATAACCTGCCAGCCCACTTCCAGCATAAGCGACTACTCCACTTGCGGCCGCAAGTACTCTTTCACCTTTTTTACATGCAATGTTTATGCCTTTTTTACCTTGATCAGGGATAAATGTAGTCACTACACGCCCACTTACCGGCCATAACCAGCCTGAAGCAGAACGGGCGTATCGATTAGCAGGCGAATGGATTACGACTGGCCTTGGCTTTGGAGGAGCATAATAAGGTTTATTATATGCCCTTAAATTGCGCGAAACTTGCTTATGGCGCGGAATATTTCGTAAATTTATGATTTGGCCCACTCTTAAAGAATAAGGCGGATTAATATGATTTAAACGCGCCAAGGTCTTATAATCAGTATCATAACGAAATGCGATTGAATAAAGTGTCTCCCCACGTTTCACAACATGTACTTTTTGAGAATACCAGCGTAACTCACTAACCGGTGCCCAATTCTTTCCACAACCAACCAAAATCAGTGGGAGGAAAAGGCATAAAAGTTTTTTGAAAAATGAACTTATCATCAATTACCTCAACTAAAACTTAAATAATTCTGTTGAGCCTTATACAGATTTCTACTATTTCTGAAATCGTTATAGCTACAAGCGCGACTGCATTGTTCGGGTTAAATTAACGTGAGCTCAACATACAAGGTATAAAAGCCTTTTTGTCGCTACGAACGTTATCCCGTACAATGCACGAATTGATACGAGATATAGCTCTAACGTTACATTATTCTTCTTGAACATGGATACCATCAAGCCAATGGGCTAACTGATCAAACATTTTATAATTTGTCATATCTAAATGAAGAGGCGTGACCGAAACATACCCTTCATTAATAGCATAAAAATCAGTTCCAGGCCCGGCATCAGCCTCTGCTCCTGGCAAACCAATCCAGTAAATAGGTCGTCCTCTGGGATCAGTATCCTTGACAACAGGCTCTGCACCATGACGTGTTCCTAATCGGGTAACTTGCAAACCCTTTATTTTATCTAAGGGTAAATTAGGAATATTAACATTTAAAATAGTCTGTGAGGGCAGCCTGTGTATACTAAGTTGCATCACTAATTGTTTCGTAATAATTGCTGCTGTTTCATAATGTTGAATATCATGACCAACCATTGAAATTGCAAGCGCCGGCAACCCCAAATAACGACCTTCCATGGCAGCAGCGACTGTACCTGAATAAAGGATATCATCGCCTAAATTTCCCCCTTCGTTAATTCCAGAAACAACCATATCAATTTCGGAGTTTAAAAATCCAGTTACTGCTAAATGCACACAGTCAGTTGGAGTGCCTTCAACGCTGTAATACCCATTTTCTAATTTTTTAACTGTGATGGGTTGAGATAATGTTAAAGAATTACTTGCCCCACTTCTATTTCTATCCGGGGCAACTACCTCAATGTCTACAAAAGTTGAAAGTTCTTTAGCTAAGATATTAATCCCAGGCGCGAAAACTCCATCATCATTACTGATCAATACTCTCATGATTAACTCTTGGGAGATTCAAACCATCTAACCACTGCCAAGTGATCAGCCAAATCTTGTTTCTTCTTCATCAAACTTGCTTCTAAGTTTTCATTATTACGTTCAGTGTTTAATTGGTTTTGCTCTTTAGCAATAGCTTCTTGCAACGCTATAATTTTTTGGCCAAAGCCTTGGGGACTCATCTGTAATTGATATGCAAGCTCATTCATACGAGTAGCAAGAGTTTCCATTTGTTCACAAGTTAATCCTTGAGGTTGTCTTTCCGGACAGGCTTTCAGAGCTTGTTGTAATTCATCAGGATGCGTTTGGTAATAATATTCGTTTTTCGCTGAGCAAGAGGCCAATCCCAAAGCAATTAATAGTGCCACCCAACATTTATTCATACTCAACCTATTGTAAACTACAAAACACCAATATTATCATTAGACAAACTCCAACGCCATCTGTATGAGAGAGCCATGCTTGATTTTAAATTGCAACGTGATCCACAAACTGGTGAACAATATCTTGAGACTTCTATTTGTGGTAAACCCCTACTAACTACACCACAACTGAATAAAGGCACCGCATTCACTAATGAAGAAAGAAAAGAATTCGGTCTATTAGGCAAACTCCCTCATCGAGTTGAAACACTCGATGAGCAAGTGAAACGAGCGTACCTACAATATTCAAGTTATACGACACGATTGCAACAAAATATTTACCTAAATAACTTACACGATAAAAATCAAATTCTTTTTTATAAGCTAATTATTAAACATTTAGGTGAAATGTTGCCTACAATTTACACTCCTATTGTAGGAACAGCGGTAAAACGCTTTAGTCATGAATACAGACAACCTCGAGGCTTATATATTTCTCATTCCGATAAAAATCAAATTGAAGAAATATTAAAAAACCGCTCTAATCCTGAAATCGACGTGATCGTTGTCACTGATGGTGAGGGTGTCCTAGGCATTGGGGATCAAGGCATCGGTGGCATGGATATTCCAGTTGCTAAATTAATGGTCTATTGTTTATGCGGTGGTATTGAACCAACACGAACTTTACCTATATTTCTTGATGTAGGCACCAACAATCAAGATTTGTTAAATGATCCAATGTACTTAGGGTGTCGTCATCCACGCATTAATCCAGCAGCATATGATGATTTTATTTCTACTTTTGTTCATGAAATTCATAAGCAATTTCCTAATGCCTTTTTACATTGGGAAGATTTTGGGCGAGGTAATGCACGTCGTATCTTAGAAAAATTTCAAGATCAATTATGTACCTTTAATGATGATATTCAAGGGACGGGTGCCGTAACCTTAGCTGCCTTATTAGCTGCTTGCGATGTAACACATTCAAAACTACAAGAGCAGCGCATCGTTGTTTTTGGCGCAGGCTCAGCCGGCACTGGAATTAGCGACCAAATTGTTGATGCTATGGTACGGGAAGGGATTAGCTCAGAAGAAGCCTATCAACGCTTTTGGTTGATTGACAGACAAGGTTTATTACTTAGTACAGACCCAGATCTTACTGAAGCCCAAAAACCTTATACTCGTGATCCTAAAGAAATTGCACAATGGGCAATTAATGAAAAACACCATCCCTCACTTACCGATACTGTGAGACATGTTAAACCTACCATCCTTATTGGTTGCTCTGCTCAGCCCGGAGCTTTTTCGCAAGACATCATAGAAACGATGTCCACTCATTGTGAGCGCCCTATTATTTTTCCACTTTCTAATCCAGATGAACGATGTGAAGCAAAACCAGCGGATATATTAACTTGGAGCCAAGGAAAAGCATTGATTGCAACAGGTACTGCATTCCCACCTGTGGAATTTCATAACCGTATGGTACAAATTGCTCAATGTAATAATGCGTTGGTATTCCCAGGAATAGGCCTTGGAGTGCTTTCTGTAAATGCTACCCGACTCACCAAAGATATGATTCTGGCTGCTGCACATGCTCTTTGCAAATTTGCTCCAAGCAAAAAAGAAAGCTACCTTCCTTTACTTCCTTCCTTGGACGATGCCCAAACGGTTGCTAAAGAAATTGCTATAGCTGTGGCTCGTTGTGCTATTGATTCAGGGTATGCTCAGAAAAATAAAGAGGCTGACTTGGAAAAATTAGTCATTGATATGTTTTGGGAACCACGATATTTACCGTTTAAATTTATAAAACCTGATATGGTTTCTAGATAAAAGCAAAGTATCTGCTGTTCAGGGGGGTATGCTTGTTCTTGGTGAAAGGCTTGCTTACCAAGCAAAGCTTTAACCTGGTAATAGCACTATATTACCAGGCCACGCTTAGACTTTACTTCTTTCCATCAGCTTTTACAAAATTCACTTTGATATTTCTCGTTGTTGCACTTGAGGGTTCCCAAGAGCGTGCATATTTAAATAGGATATCAGTACTTGCAGGATAGTTTTTTCCTTTTTGTAAAGTAAAAATAAAATGCATTTGGCCACTAGCACCTATAAGTTTAGTTTTTGGTTGCTCATAATAACTATTGCTTAGGGTTAATAACTTCTTATTGTAATGAACAACGGACCATTGAAATCCGGTAGTTGGATTTGCAGGTAAAGTGACTTCGAAATTGGGGCTACTTACATTAACATCTAGAGTTAGCTTATCATTTGCATAAGTCATCATTGAAAAACTAAGAAACAACCAGCCAAGTATTATTTTCATTGACAAGCTCCTTTCGCACTCTCTACCAAACAGTGTAGCTTATTTTCCGTATAAAAAATAAATAGTAAACAGAATAGTACGACTGATTTTCTTATCGAATTTTTTATTATGGTGCCCTTTATTTTTTGCTAATTTTTATTCCAGTTAATATCCCTAGCACAAATATCATAATAAACAAACCCATTAAAGGCATAAGCGTATTTGCCCCTCGAAACAGCTCAAAAACGTTTATTTGTGTCATTTGGGAAACATCTTTAATGCCGTAAATACATAATTCACCAGTGGGTAATGAGCAGAATTTATCCGAAGGGCATGTCTTAAGGATGGTTTGATTTTCACCAGTACCACATTTAATATGAGCTTCTTTAAGTA
Source organism: Legionella cincinnatiensis (assembly GCF_900452415.1). Taxonomy (NCBI): domain Bacteria; kingdom Pseudomonadati; phylum Pseudomonadota; class Gammaproteobacteria; order Legionellales; family Legionellaceae; genus Legionella; species Legionella cincinnatiensis. Next base: position 2,684,144 of record NZ_UGNX01000001.1, read on the forward strand.
TTTTAAAAACTATGTCTGGATGTTTAGTAACAATTTCCGGCATGTTATCTCCTTTTTAAGAGCAATGAAGATTATCATAACTAAATTTTCGAATTATGTAAGAACCCTATTGCTACTTTTCATTAATTTTAAATATTAATCTTGATCTTAATGCACAGAAAAGCGATTATTTTATCTTTTTTAATCATTGTTAGGAGTGCGTGTGGACTACGAAACCATGGAATTTGATGTCATCATCGTAGGTGCAGGACCAGCGGGGTTATCTGCTGCGATTAAACTAAAACAGCTTGCTCTCAGCGCACAAAAAGAAATATCTGTTTGTATTTTAGAAAAAGGAGCCCAAGTCGGAGCACATATTCTTTCAGGAGCCGTTCTAGAACCGAGAAGCCTTAAAGAATTACTTCCTAGCACTTGGCAAGAAGCTCCTTTAGATACACCTGTAAAAGAAGATTTTTTTTATTTCCTAACTCAAAACCATTCCTATAAGCTCCCTACACCCAAGCCTATGCACAATGGAGGAAATTATATTATTAGCTTAGGTGAACTTTGTATTTTTCTTGCAGAACAAGCAGAGGCTTTAGGTTGTGAAATTTATCCCGGTTTTTCCGCAGTAAAAGCACTTTATAATGATCAGAATCAAGTAATTGGAGTGGTAACAGGTTGTGTTGGCCTCGATAAAAATAAAGAAAAAACCCATAATTATCAACCTGGAATGCATTTACTTGCCAAACAAACTTTATTAGCTGAAGGTTGCCGTGGACAACTCAGTCAAAATCTAATGTCGCGTTATCATTTAAGAGATAAAGTCAATCCACAAACCTATGGTTTAGGTATTAAGGAAATATGGCAGGTCACCGCAGAGCAATATAAACCAGGACAAGTGATTCATACTGTAGGCTGGCCAATGGATCATGCAACTTATGGTGGTTCTTTTGTCTATCATTTATCAAATCAACGTATTGCTCTTGGTTTTGTAGTGGGTCTTGATTATAAAAATCCATGGTTAAATCCTTTTGCAGAATTCCAACGCTTCAAAACACATCCATTAATCAAGCCTCTGCTGACAAACGGTGAACGTATCAGTTATGGCGCTCGTGCACTTAATGAAGGGGGATGGCAATCTTTACCAAAGCTGACTTTTCCGGGAGGAGCCTTAATTGGTGATGCAGCAGGTTTCCTGAATGTTCCTAAGATTAAAGGAATACACACCGCCATGCAGTCAGGAATGCTTGCGGCAGAAGCATGCTTTGAGACTTTGCAACAAGAGAATTCTACCCAAGTTGAGCTCACCAATTATACTGAAAAAGTCAGGAGCTCCTGGTTAGATAAAGAACTATATGCTGTACGTAACATAAGACCAGGGTTTAAATACGGCCTTTTCCCTGGTTTAATCAATGCTGCTTTTGAAACTTATATTACTCGTGGACATTCTCCTTGGACACTCACTAATCATGCTGATCACAAAACTTTAATTCCAGCAAATAAAGCAAAAAAAATAGACTATCCTAAACCTGATGGCGTTATTACCTTTGATAAACTTTCTTCAGTATTCTTAGCGAATACATATCATGAGGAAAATCAACCCTGTCATCTTGTATTGAAAAATCCACAATTAGCAATTGACATCAATTTCAATGAATATGCTTTTCCAGAGGGTCGGTACTGCCCTGCTGCAGTATATGAAATAATTGAAGAAGAAAAAGGGCCTAGATTACAAATTAATGCGCAAAACTGCATTCACTGCAAAACTTGTGACATTAAAGATCCACGACAAAATATAGTTTGGCATGCACCTGAAGGTGGAGGTGGCCCCAATTATTCTGGCATGTAATCTTTGTGAAAGTTGCGTTTAACGCTAAACTGACCATGTTTCTTGCCTAAATTCCCTAAGCGGAATCTGATACACCTCTCTAAAAACCCGGTCTAGCGCTACTCTCCAACGTTTCGCGACTTGTCTGCGAAATCCAGGGGCACTGCGCTAAAACACTGGACCCCGCGCGGACAAGCCACGGGACGTGGTCAGAGATGTAATCACGATTCAGCCTAATTATAGAGAGCTCTTTTAAAGTATCCTGTGCTCGCTCTTTTATTTTGCGACAAAACAGATTTTCATCTTACATTTTAATTATTTCTGCTGAAAACCAAGTTTATGTCTGATGTCCCCATATGATTATTAATAAACAGGAGATAAATATGTTTAGATATGAAGCACCAAATCCTTATAACAATGAAGGCTCGTTTTTTTCATTCTTAAATTCAAGTTCTATTTCATCAAGCCAGAGTATTGGCAAATTAGTATTACCTGCACAATGGCGGGAACCCCAAAATATAGGGGAAATGACCTTGAATCAATTTGCTCATGCAAATGACCTTCTTATTCAAGGTGGTTATGTGGGTACACATGATAGTGCTGTTTTAGATACGATTGAATTAAAACCAAAAGCAGAGTCTAACCTCCCCCTTAGAAACCAGCATTTTATTATTAAATTTAATGGAAATGGGATGTTCTATCAGGATGCATTGCGTGATTTTGCTTATGATGCAAATAAATTAAACGTAACCGTCATTGGCTTTAACTATCGTGGTGTTGGCAACAGTAAAAAAACACCTGAGACCTTTCAAGATCTGGTGACTGATGGTATCGCGCAAGTGCAACGTTTGTTAGACAGTGGTGTTGATTCAAAAAAAATAACAATAGATGGCTTATCACTTGGTGGTGGGGTTGCAACAATAGTTGCCAGTCATTTTCATAAATTAGGCAAACCCGTTTATTTGTGGAATGATCGTTCTTTTGCTTCAATCTCGAAAGCAGCTGCAGGCGTTGTCGCACCCGAAATAGATAATATTTTTGGCGACACTTTAGCGACATCTTTTGAATACACATCCTGGAGTTTAATGAAACCAGCTGGATGGGATGTCAATGTTGCTAAAGCCTATAACGCTATCCCAGATGAATACAAAAATCACATGTATGTAGCTAAAAAATCCGCTCGCTCTTACGGTGATGGTGTAATTGCTCATCGAGCATCATTGCACGAAGGAGTAAAACAAGATGAGAAGAAAAAAGGTATTAGGACTGGCCATAAAGTTTATGCCACCCATGGCTTATTTGGTGGCGGTCATAATATGTCCCGAAGTGATTTAGTGAGCGCAGAAAATACCTCTCTTAGTGGACAAGATCAGTTTGAAAATTTTATAAGAAATCACCGATTCTAAAATTAATAGGGTGTTGCGTTTAATTTGTTGATCACACTTTTATCTGAAATTCGAGTCTGTTAATAACGATGGTCGCGCGACCATCGTGAACTAATTGAAACGTTTTTTCACAATGAAAAACACGACATTTGTAGCGCTGTTCTCCAGGAAGTGATTTGCCATTTTTTTAAATACCCGGATGTCGCCAAACAGCAATTTCCACTGAGCCTGCTTATAACATAAGCAGACACTGGACTTAACTTATTGTTATTCATTTTACATAAGCATGCATCCATAAGAATAGCTATTATCTGTATTTAAGCCAGAATTTTCTTCATCTATTGCAGGCTCTTTAGCCTCCTTTATAGTCTTAGGGGTTACTTCATTGATAATTTCTTTTTTAGATTGAGGGACCTTATTCTCAAAAATTTGTCTTGCTTTTTGCATTTCTTTTTCATCCTCTAATGAATACCATGTCAGCTCTGTACCATCCAAAAAGCTAATTTGATAAGTTGCTAAATGATTATGTTCAAAAAATTTCCCTCGATAATTAATTTTTGATTTTTCCTCATCATTTATATTTACATGGATCCCTGTGACTGGTTTTCCTTCAAACGCTAATTTCATTTGTTGTTTTAAATCTTCATCAAAAAATATAGAATTAGCTTCCTCAATTACTTTTTTATATTTCCCTAAATCATTTTTTATTTTTAGTTGCTTAAATATATTCCATTTAGCATCTAATAGTTTTTCTGATTGATTCATTTGCCAAGAAAGGTAAGGAGCCATAAGGTTCATCCAACGGGCAACAAGTTTCTCAAGCTTTTTTAAGCAATTCACATGAGTATCAAAACTACTAGAATCTTGCTGTTGCTCTTTGATAATGCTTTTAAATTCTTGATTTAAATTAATTAATGTTAATTTTTGAGATTCGGTGAGCTTCATTTGATACGTCCTTATATTCAATTGAGGTCCAATCGTATTAAATATAAAAACTGATTGCAATTAGCCGATAAAAAATTTAATGAGATCAATCTCAATAAAAATATATGCAAAAAATACAATGATTGATTGTTAGGCACCTTATTGAAAATTAATAAAAAAAATCTTGGATATAATGCGTTTGATTAGGTAAAATGTGCACTTTTTAAAGTGTAGGAATTTATCACATGAAGTTTAGTCCTAGTACAAATCCAGAGCATTTAGAAGTAATTACCAAACCGACATTAAAGAGATTAGTTTTAAAATCAGATGAAGAACTAACAGAAAGCTTAAAATCACTCCCTAAAGAAATAGATTTTGATGTACCCGATGGAGACTTCAACACAGTACTCTATCTTGCTGCTGCAAATAACTACATAAAAACAGTAAGTTATTTGTTATTGGAAAGAAAAGTGAATCCCAATATTAAAGTATCTGAAGACTTAACTGCTGCCCATATTGCCGCTGCAAATGGACATATTGATGTATTAGAGAAATTAGCGAGTTGCGAAGATATTAAGTTTAATGAAAAAGACCAATACGGAGAAACACCTCTATTTCGCGCAATAGGAAATGCTCCGGATGAAAAGCTTTTAGAAATTGTACGTTTAATTGTTAATAAAGACCCCTCTTCAATTTCAGTGCCTAACGAAGATGGAATTTTCCCTATTGAACTAGCACTGCAAAGACAACATCGATCAGTAATTCAATTGCTATTAGAAAATGGCGCTGATGTTAACAAGCGTTGCAGTGAAACTGCAGCAAACATGATGATGTCACAAAGCGTCCCTAGCAGACAATTTGCTAATGCTTTCGTATTTTTTACGGGTTCAACGGAAAATAATAATTTACGCCAATGCGCTAAGTTAATTATCGAAGCTTATAACAAACAACATCTCGCAGAGGATGTTCAAGAAATGGCAGCAAACAGTAGCCTCAACAAACTCTAGTTCATTCTTCACGATATTGTCTCAGCGAATAGCGGAGACAATATCTTCATTTCTCTAGATTCTGCGCCAATTTATGTCTCAAACGCTAATAAACGTCATTATTAATAATCAAAAAATGTATAGTTTGTAAAATTTACGTATATTTTGAAATTTCCTCAAAAACCATCATCAGATTATCGTAGAATGTAATGCTTATTTTAAAGTAGTGTGAGCACGATATAAAAAATCATTTTATTTTTCATATCGAATAGGTGTTGTATCGTTAGCTCCGCAGAATTACTAAGAATCAAAGTAATGAGAGAATTAATGATGAATGTCAAAAAACTAACAATTGTTTGCACCATAACATTACTTTATCTGACTAGTTTTTCTTCTATAGCCGCAAATACTAGCACTGAGATGGATGTATTTTTAATTTCAGATCCTCATGTGGATATTACAAAACATCACTCAACGCCTATAAATCCACAACCTAATATTTCTGAAGAATTAGATCCACTAAGTTTCAAATTTTTAATAGCAAAAATTGGTGAGCAAATCGACTTGCATCAAGAAGCAAATCCTGCTGTTTTATTGCTCGGGGATTTACCTGCTCATAATGCATACAAACGTAAGACAACTCGAGATAATATTAATTTAGTTTTTGAGCAACTGTTTGAAAAAATAAATCCCTCCCCCTATTTTTATGTTTTTGGTAATAACGATTCTTTACAAAGAAATTATGGCCCTTTTACCTATAAAGGCCAATCTGCTTTCGATTTATTACAAAAGGTAACAGGTAATAATGATGGATTTCTCTCTACAGGCTTAAAATGCCCATTTTATGACAAGCCTTGCATCAGCAATGAAAACAAAAACTACGGTTATTATTCTGCTTATTTAAAGGATCATCTCAAGCTTATTTCATTAAATAGCGTTGTATTTGTATCAAGACCAAACTTCTCCCCTTCTCGAGAGGGAGCCAAAGAAGAACTTCAATGGTTGGAAAATGAAATTAAAACAAGCAAGGCAAATCATGAGAATGTTTTATTAGCCATGCATGTTCCACCTCAAAATTGGGAGTCAATCTATAAAGAATCATTCATAAAAATAATAAAAACTTATCCCGAAATCATACTCGGGCTGGTTGCAGCACATACTCATTTTGATGAAATTCACGCGATTAAAATTGAAAATAAAGATTATGTGATCCCAATCATTTATTCAGCCTCCATTGGTTCCGATCATGGCAACGCCTCCTCCTTTAAAATTATAAATTTATCAAGACAAAATGACACTTCTTCATGGCAATTGAAAAACTACGTCACTTATAATTTTATTGGTTCTACCACCGAAAAAAGTCAGCTCAATCAATATTATGACTTCAATCACGCATTTTGTTTGAACTCTTCTCCTGAAACTATCAGTAATTGTCTCAAAAAGCATATCAGTAACAATAAATTTGATAATGCCACAAGCACCTTGATGAGCAACCATTATACAGCAGGTAACCCTAATAATAACCAAAAAATTAACCCCTCTTCAAAATGGCTCATGATAATAAAGTAACGAATCAATGAAGCATCGCTCTATTCAACACAGTTGCTCACCTGCAGCATTTCTATGAGCCCCGAAAGCGATAACTTCTAATCAGGCTATAATATGATAAAAATATTTAAGGAAAATCATGACTAATTTCATCAAACGGACAATTGAATTAGCAACAGAGAATGTAAAACAAGGAGGTCGTCCCTTCGCCTGCATTATTACCCAAAATAATGTAATTGTTGCCGAAGGCACCAATCAGGTTGCACAAACCAAGGATCCAACTGCGCATGCGGAAATTGTAGCCATACGTGAAGCAACTGCTAAGTTAAAGACAGAACATTTAACAGATTGTGAGTTTTTTATTTTAGCTCATCCTTGTCCAATGTGTTTAGCAGCAATGTATTATTGTAGCCCATTGAAAGTAACCTTTATTACTACAAGAGATGAATACAAAAAATATTACGAGGATCATCGCAAATATTCTGAGTTTTCGGCAATCGTGCGTGACTAAAGACAGTTCAGTTGTTTAGCTATATCCTCGAAGAATTTAGGAGGCGACTTAATGATAAATGGCACCAATAAACTAGAAACTGTCAAACAAGCATTTAGACACAGGCGAGTTACACGAATAAAACGAGGGCAAATTCCTGATGAGTTATGGGAACAAGTCAAGGGATTATTGGGTGACTATACGCCTTCGAAAATTGGCAGTCATTTAGGGATTTAGTCTAATCCAAATCAGGAAAAAATTATTGCCTGTAGAGAAAACGGACCTGCAGTTTGTTGAGATAAAAGGAAAACCTACGAGGCTTGATTCAGAGTTTCTATCGAATAGCGATGCGCTTTGTAGTGCTGAACTTCATCGTCCCTGTGGCAGTATACTGAAAATCAATGCAGTACCGATGAGTTGGCGAGTCGATTTCGGGGACTGGGACGTCCCGGAATCTTTCACGAGGTAGCGCGACCCTTGCAAAGTAGCAGTTAATTTGTTGAACGCTTACGAATAAATTTGACTAATTCACAATGGTACAGAGTGTAATAAATATTCTGTTTGATTCGCTAAATCTACTTTATCATTGTGTTTTATGTTTGTCTGTTCAATTTTTTCTGGACAACTTAAATATTCATACTCGTCTGCTGTAATGGGAAAGGTGAAATAATCATTATAATTATTGAGTATTACTTTTTCAGCAGTAGTTGGATTATTGTTTGTATCCAATAAAATATTTTCATGCTCTGCTCTGCTTAGTATGGCAAAACCGAGTTTTCTTAAAAGCTCTTGATAATTAGAGTTAGGTATACCTGTGCCAGAGATATCTCCTTTTTCTGTAATCCTATAATTATCATTAACACCAAAGTATTGTTTTAATTTAAGTGTTATATTGCTTGGAATAAGTTGTTGGTTCTTTTTGAAAAAATCAGACAATGCATTAAGAATAGTAGCTTTATCATCATAAAACTCAAAATGTATTTCATCATTTGGATTTGCTAAAGCGATATATTGTAATTGCGCATAAATCAGGGTGATTTTGAGCTCATCGAATAAGTATGATGCATGTGAACCAACCGTTTTATTAGTATATTCATTGGTAGCACATTCAAAAGCAGTTCCCATTTTTAAACCATTGTATATATCAGTCATCCAGAATGGAATAAATTCAGCTCCGATTTCTTTAGCAAAACAAGGAATATTCTCAAAAGCATAACCATTTATATTTTCATCGGCATTATACTGTTCGGTACCAAAAGATTGACGATTGGAACCAATCAAAACGTATGCTTTATCATAATTGCGGTTTTTGTTTATGAGTAATTGCTGCAAATCTTCGTTAATTTGAAGAAAGTCATCCGGATCTATAGCGAAACGGACGGGATTTAAACAGCCATCATAATCGAAGGAATAAACAATTTTAGTCATACTTTTTCCTAATTAATT